>CAXBLU010000005.1:0-334876 GCA_963976815.1 uncultured Pseudomonadales bacterium
CCGACATCCTGCTCCCAAAGCAGGCGCGCTACCAGACTGCGCTATACCCCGACATCTGTTGCAGCCGATGTGGAGAACACCGGATAATGACCTTTTTCGGGCCAACCCTGCAAAGAGCGCGCATTCTACTGAACCGCACCCGATCCCGTCAACGTGACATGTGACAATTACGGAACCTTTATGACAGATATTTTAATTTCGGACCTTCATTTAGATGAGTCTCGACCCGACTTAACCAGTGGTTTCCTGCATTTTCTTGCTGAAGGGCTGCAGGGTGCATCGTCACTATATATTTTAGGTGATTTTTTTGAGGTCTGGCTTGGAGACGACCACGACACCCCATTTAACCGCAAAATCATCAATGCTCTGGCTGAAATTGATATTCCGATCTACATCATGCATGGCAACCGGGATTTTTTACTGGGGGAGCAGTTTTGCGCCAAAATCGGCGCAACCCTCCTGGCGGACCCCTCCGTCGTGAATCTTGGCGGTGAACAGGTCCTCTTGATGCACGGTGATAGCCTTTGCACCGAGGATGTTGAATATATGAAAGTAAGAAGTTTGCTACGAAATCCAGCGTTCCAGGCTGATTTCTTAACCAAGACACTTGCGGAACGACAAATATTTGCTGATCAGGCCCGGGGAGAAAGCAAGGCGCACACTCAGGAAGCCGCTGCGGACATCATGGATGTGACTGCAGCGGAAGTCGTGACTGCGATGGAACAGGCTGGAGTGAAAACTCTGATCCATGGCCATACTCACCGGCCAGACACCCATAGGGTCAATCTCAGCGATAAGCAATTAGGTCAAAGAATTGTCTTAGGTGATTGGGGCAGTCATGGCTGGAAAATCCATGCCGAAAATGGCGAATACGAACTCTCCTCTTTCCCATTGGCCACGACTTAGCCAAAGTAGTGCACCAGGACAGACCGCCTATTCGGACTCAGACTTAGGTTCAGCCCGGGGCGCACCACTATGGAATCTGAATTCTGGATCAGGGGAAGAAATTAGCGACCGGTCCAATTCAAGGAAATATTGGATCCGATCATCGATATCAAAATCTGCAACACTGCGGGCAAAATTCAGATAGACCTTGAAATGCCTGGCCTCTGACTTGAGGAGCGAGCTGTAAAAACTCGCTAATTCATCATCCAGAACATCGATCAAGCGAGAAAAACGCTCACAGCTTCGAGCTTCAACAATGGCGCTGACAATCAGAATATCTACCAATCTGGCTGGCTCATAGGTACTAACACCCTTTCTGAGCTCACCGGCGTAGCGAGCGGAGCTGATCTGCTCATAAACAAGCCCCCGCTCCTGCATTATGTCGAGCACTTGCTCAAAATGACGCAATTCCTCCCGGGCCAGCCGCGACAGCTTCTGTAGGAGATCCGGATACTCAACATAGCGATACATTAAATTTAGCGCCGTAGAAGCCGCCTTCTTCTCGCAGTTTGCATGATCCATTAGCAGCACAGGCAGCTGACTGGCCGCGGCCTCCAGCCAACTATCCGGGGTTTTGCAGAGCAGAAAATCATTAATATCCATGATTAGACCAGTTGCGCATTATCTTAACTTTGGGAGGCTATTCTAGTAGAATTACGCACCTTATTCGCGAGCCGCGAAGACTTCATTTTACGTTTAGAGAGGAATCACAGTGTTAGAAGCTTATCGACAACACGTCGCCGAACGCGCTGAACTCGGCATCGACCCGAAACCCCTGTCCGCTGCCCAGGTCAATGATCTGATTGAGTTGCTTAAGGCACCCCCTGCCGGCGAAGAGGCTTTTATCCTCGACCTCATTACCAACCGTGTGCCCGCTGGAGTTGATGACGCTGCCTATGTGAAGGCAGGTTTTCTAACCGCAATCACTAAAGGTGACGCCACGTCTCCTTTAATCTCTAAGGTGAGTGCAACTGAGTTACTTGCAACCATGCTCGGTGGCTACAACATCGAAGCCCTGGTTGACCTGCTTGATGACCCGGAACTGGCACCGGTGGCGGCCAAAGGTCTATCCAAGACTCTGCTGATGTTTGACGCGTTCCATGATGTGGTTGAGAAATCTAAAACCAACGAGCACGCAAAATCCGTTGTCGAAAGCTGGGCAAATGCCGAGTGGTTCTTGAATAAGCCCAAGTTAGCCGAACAAATCAAAGTCACGGTATTTAAGGTTGATGGCGAAACCAATACCGATGACCTTTCACCCGCAGGCGACGCCTGGAGCCGCCCGGACATTCCTCTGCACGCACTTGCGATGTTGAAGAACACAATGGACAAGCCACTCGAGACGATTGAGCAACTTAAGAATACCGGTAATCCCCTCGCCTATATTGGTGATGTTGTAGGGACGGGTTCATCAAGAAAATCAGCAACCAACTCTGTGCTCTGGCACATGGGTGACGACATTCCACACATTCCTGGCAAACGTGATGGAGGTTTTGTGCTCGGTGGAAAGATTGCCCCAATCTTCTTTAACACCATGGAAGATGCAGGCGCCCTCCCCATCGAATGTGACGTTTCCAAAATGGAAACCGGTGACGTGATTGTGATTCACCCTTACGAGGGCAAGATCACCAATGACAAGACCGGCGAAGTGGTCAGTGAATTTGAGTTAGCAACCGATGTACTCCTCGACGAAGTTCAAGCCGGTGGCCGAATCCCGTTAATCATCGGTCGCGGCTTAACTGAACGTGCCCGCGAGTCCCTTGGTCTGGAATCCAGTGATGTATTCCGCAAGCCAGTTCCCAAAGTAGACTCTGGCAAAGGTTTCACCCTTGCCCAGAAAATGGTCGGTAAAGCTTGTGGTGTTGCCGGTGTTCGACCTGGCACCTATTGTGAGCCACGCATGACAACGGTCGGCTCCCAGGATACAACTGGCCCAATGACGCGAGATGAACTGAAAGAGTTAGCCTGCCTTGGCTTTTCAGCCGACCTTGTGATGCAGTCATTTTGTCACACTGCTGCTTACCCAAAGCCTGTCGATATTGATACCCAGCACACATTGCCTGATTTTATCCAAACCCGGGGCGGTGTTGCGCTGCGACCCGGAGACGGCATCATTCACTCCTGGCTAAACCGAATGCTCCTACCTGATACCGTTGGTACTGGCGGTGACTCCCATACACGTTTCCCTCTGGGTATTAGCTTTCCTGCTGGATCTGGTCTAGTAGCGTTTGCCGCGGCTATCGGTGTTATGCCACTGGATATGCCTGAATCTGTACTGGTTCGCTTCAAAGGAAAAATGCAGCCGGGCATCACACTACGTGACCTGGTGAACGCTATTCCGTATGCAGCAATTCAGCGCGGACTGCTTACGGTTGCAAAGGAAGGTAAGAAAAATATCTTCAGCGGCCGTGTACTTGAAATTGAAGGATTGCCTGATCTTAAAGTTGAACAGGCGTTTGAGATTTCCGACGCTTCTGCAGAACGATCCGCCGGTGGCTGTACCATTCGATTAGGTAAAGACCCAATCATTGAATACATCACCTCAAACGTCACACTCCTGAAGTGGATGATTTCCGAGGGTTATGGCGACGCAAGAACGATTGGTCGTCGTATCGAAGCTATGGAAGCCTGGCTTGCAAACCCTGAACTCATGGAACCCGATGCAGACGCAGAATACGCTGAAATTATCGAAATCGATTTGGATCAAATCAAGGAACCTCTACTTGCTTGCCCTAACGACCCAGATGATGTGAAGCCGCTGTCAGAAGTTCAGGGTGTGCAAATTGACGAGGTCTTTATTGGATCTTGCATGACCAACATTGGTCACTTCCGCGCCGCCGCCAATATGTTAAGTAAGGTAAAATCTATCCCTACTCGTTTGTGGATATCGCCACCAACTAAGATGGATGAACACCAACTCCGTGAGGAAGGTGTCTACAATGTCTTTGCCCAGGCAGGTGCGCGAACTGAAATGCCTGGCTGTTCTTTGTGTATGGGTAACCAGGCTCGTATTGCGGCTAACTCAACGGCTGTATCAACCTCGACTCGTAACTTCCCGAATCGACTGGGTGATGGCGCAAATGTCTATCTTGCATCGGCAGAGCTTGCAGCAGTTGCAGCGCTACTCGGCAAGCTACCCACTCCGGAAGAATACATGGTGTATGCGAACAACCTGAATACAATGGCGGATGATATCTATCGCTATTTGAACTTCAACGAGATCGCATCCTTTCAGAAGAGTGCAGATAATGTGACCATTCCCACGGTCAACATTGTTGAGGCTGTTTAGGCCTGATACCCCAGACTTAAGGGTTAAGGCCTAAATGGAATTGTATATAGGTGCTTTATATAGGAGCTTTACATAAGAGCTTTACTTAAGTGCTTTATACAAATTCTATGACTAAAGGATAAGGCCAAGACTAGGTGGTGAGAGTGCGCAACCAAAGCACTCTCACCGCTTTCTTTAGCATGGTTTCCCTACCACTCTCACCGCGATAATTTACGGCAACGTAAGCCTCTGTTACCGCTTTGATCTCATTCTCGAGAGTTGGCATTTGTTCGATCAACCTCGCCTGATAATCCAGGGGCCCTTCGCCGATCAACCTGGGTACACCACGCTTTTCCATCCCCTTACAGAACTGCAGATAGCTCATGTCGGTTGAGGACAGCGGCATTCGGGTACGTTTTGCCAATAAAAACAACGCAATCACAAAAAGCACCAGGAAAAAGCCCGCCAGCATCAGGGTACCTAGACGTTTTGGACTCACGTCATCAAAATAGCGCCCGAGTAAGCTCGTCTGCATTTCCGGCGTATAGCCCACTACCCAGGTATCCCAGTAATGCGCAACAGCATCAATCTGCAGGCGTAGTTCGGTTAACCAGAGTAACTGTCGGTAACGGAAAATTGAAAGGGGTGAATTCGCCAGGAATGTATCCTCGTTTTGGACCGCCGCTTCTAGGCCTCGTTCTATACGCTCTGGTGCTACCGCCATGGTCGGATCCACTCTGACCCAACCCTGCCCCTCTAGCCAAATCTCCGCCCAGGCATGGGCATCAAATTGTCTCACCGCGACATAGTTACCGTTTGGATTATATTCGCCGCCCTGGTAACCCACGACAATTCGCGCGGGTACTCCTGCTGCGCGCATCATAAACACATAGGCACTGGCATAGTGCTCACAAAAGCCACGCTGGCTATCAAATAGAAAACTATCAATAGAGTCATCTCGATCCGCAGCCCCGGGCTGGAGGGTATAAACAAACTCCTGCTCGTAAAACATGATCTGAATCCGTCGGGACATCTCTTCCGGGCTTCCTGCAGACTCGAACATCTCTTTCGCCAGCGCCGCTGTTCTCAGGTTGTTATCTTCAGGTAGACGCAAATAGCGATATCGCCAGAAAGGACTCAACTCTTCCTGAACTGTAAAATCCAAATGGGAAGTTAACTGGTATCGAATCCTTTGCCGAATCTTTCGAATTGAAGCAACCCTGAAATCATGAAGAATCACAAAATCTCGATCCTCTGGCACTTCAGGCACCATCAAGGAAAACATCCAATTCTGAAAGCTCGGTTCCATAATGATGTCGTACTCGAAGGTGTTGCCTCGATATTCAATTCCCTCTACCCAGCCTGGCTCAACCTGGCGATAGCGATAAACGCTGCGGCGTAAAAACTCCTCATTCTGGGTCCAGGTACTGCCATCAAATTCGGTGAGTACAAGTCCTCGCCAGTATAGGTCTTTAAATTTTGGTGGCGGACCTTCAAAAGTTGCCTTGAAGACCAGCTCATCGGACTCTGTCAGTGAGGCAACGCTACCCGGTGTCATTCGATCGGTCACGCCACTAATGGCTTGATCACTCGGCAAGGGGACCGTCCAAAGTGGCGATATCCGTGGAAACAGTACAAACAAAATCACCATCAAAGGTACTGCTTGGAGTAGGAGTAGCGACGCTGACTTAAGTGTCTTAAATGGTTTTAGATGTGATTGGGTTTGATGCAAACCAATTAACGCCGTTGTGACCATTGTGACGCAGCCAAACATATAAATTGCATAGGGAATCGACTGCTCAAACAAAAACTCGGTGATACAAACAAAATAGCCAAGCAGGATGACCATATAAGCATCTCGCTTTTCGTGCATCTCAATCAGCTTCAATGCAAATGCGACCATTAGCAAAGAGACAGCCGGCTCCACGCCGTAGATTTGATCATAGGCCAGGGGAACGGCCGCAAAACCAGAAATGACCAGTAGTGTTTTTGTCCAACGACCAGGGAACGACCATCGCCCCTGAAAGACCATCACCCGCCACACCATGCAAGCCAGACATACCCCAACTACCCAAAAAGGCAACCGAAGTACATGGGGCGCAATCACGGCAACCTGCGCCGCAAGCATCCACGCGAGGCTATTGCGCGGGATCTGGTAGGCAGCTGCACTCAAGCTGCAACCTCAAACAGAGCCAGAGTCTTGAGTACCCTGGTTCTGTGCTCTGGACCCCGGGCTGGTTCGATTTCTATACCCGGCAGGCGCAGACCATAATCGTCTGAAGACTTCGATATTTGAACCACCCACCAGGCAAGGCGGCTTAAGCGACTCTCTCGATCTAGTCCCGGCAGGCTATCCCATTCGAGCCAGATACGGCGATCTACGTAGGCTGAAAATTCCTTAACATGAAGATCCCCTGTTCGAGCGTAGTTCTTCCAGGCAATCTGCCGAATAGCGTCACCCCGTTGATAATCGCGCAGTCCATAAAAGTCATCAACGCCTGAACGTTGCGCCATTTCTCCTTCGTTAGTAGAGCTAGAAGCAGTTGGGATCTCACCCGCAAAAATGGGCCTAGGATATATAACAGAGTTAAGATCCAGGTCCACCCAAGACCACGCGCGGAATAGGCCAACCGGGTAGTAGGTTTGGACCAGGAGTCTGCCTGGATTAAAGGGTCCCCGTGCTTTGGTCGGCACATAGACCTTTGTCCTACAACTTGAAGCTTCAAGTAGATCAACACCCTGCATCATGTCTGCCTGCCAACCCAGCATCAACGCCTCATAGGTTCTTTTGCCGCCACGACTTACTGTAATCGAAAATTCTGCGTCCTCTCCGGCGAACACTGAGGCACCGTGCCCCCCCTGGAGGCTAATCCCCGACATATTTCTAAAGGTGTGCAGGATACTGACCATAAACACACTAATGAGGAGAAATGCCAGGGCGAAGATCAAACTGTTTTGATAGTTAATCCCCGCAAGCATCATGAATAAAATCAGCACAACAAAATAGATGCCCTGGCGAGTAGGCAGAATAAAGATGTTTTTTTGATTTAGAGTCACGGTACTGGACGGTGGAACACGTTTATCCAGCCAATTTTGAAATCGAGCCGAGCGCCAAAACCTACTATCGGGTGAGGTCTCGCTGGTGGACATAGCAGCGCTACCTGACTCTATCCGATGACATCGACTTGGGTCAGGAGCCGTTGCGCTAATGCCCCTCCCCCATGTCCAGAAAAGTCCGCAGCTTCCCTTAACCTATGTTCAACAATAGGCCCAAGCACCGCCTGAACATCCTCGGGAACAACATGGTTACGTCTTTCGATATAGGCCCAGGTTTTTGCACATCCCAGTAGCGCGAGTGCACCGCGGGGGGATAGACCATAGGCAAACTCTTTTGAATCCCGGGTGAACTGAACCAGTCTTTGGACATAGTCTAATAGTGCATCGCTGACCTTAACCTGACGACACTGATCTTGAATTTCTGCAAGTTGTCTGGCATTTAGGCTGGCACCCAACCTCGCGAGTACATCCCTGCGATCTTCACCTTTCATGAGGGTTCGTTCAGCGGCGGGATCTGGATAGCCCAGTTCGATTTTCATTAAAAATCGATCTAGCTGGGATTCCGGCAGCGGGAAAGTTCCCGCCTGGGTGTCTGGATTCTGCGTGGCAATGACAAAAAACGGCGTAGGCAATGGTCTTGACTCACCTTCAACGGTGACCTGCCCTTCTTCCATTGCTTCTAAAAGTGCACTTTGGCTCTTGGGTGTTGCCCGGTTAATTTCATCAGCCAGAATAACCTGATTAAAAACCGGCCCGGGATGAAAGTTGAACTGTTGTGTTTGTTTATCAAAAATTGAAACGCCCAGGATATCCGCAGGCAAAAGGTCACTGGTAAATTGAACGCGATTAAAACTAAGCCCCAACACTCTTGCTAGAGTATGAGCAAGGGTGGTCTTACCCATCCCCGGAAGATCTTCGATCAACAGATGACCGCCGGAAAACAGGCAGGTCAACGCTAGTCGAATTTGTTGGTCTTTGCCTAGTAGGATTGTTCCTACCTGGTTAATCGTTTTATCAATTAGCTCGTGCATAACTCGGTTGCTGTTTTACTAGATGGGTTAGGCCTGATTGTGCAATTCGATAACTTCCGAGTCCATGATACCGGCTCGTTTTGACTTCGCTTCATCGTTGCGCTTCGACTCGATGCGTCTAAGGTATTCGTCATCCACAGACCCGGTGACGTAAACACCATCAAACACGCTGCAATCAAATCGCTCAATCTTTTCATTTATACCCATTGCGCACTCTTTTAGATCTTCAATATCCTGGTAGATCAGCCAATCGACACCAATATAGTCAGCAATCTCCTGCTCGGTATTGCCGTAAGCAACAAACTCATTAGCGGCGGGCATATCGATTCCATAGACATTCGGAAATCGTACCGGCGGCGCAGCTGAAGCCAGGTAAACTTTTTCAGCCCCGGCTTCTCTAGCCATTTGAACAATCTGTCTTGAGGTTGTACCGCGAATAATCGAATCATCCACTAGCAATACATTCTTTCCCTTGAACTCTAGTTCAACGGTGCTTAGCTTCTGCCGCACCGACTTCAGACGTTGTTGCTGCCCCGGCATAATAAAGGTCCTGCCGATATAGCGATTCTTGACCAGTCCCTCGCGATATTTAACATTGAGCCGGTGCGCCATGGGTAACGCCGCGGTACAGCTGGTATCTGGAATTGGTATGACTACATCGATATCGTGATTGGGAACCAGTCGTAGAATCTTGTCCGCTAATTTTTCACCCATTTTGAGTCTGGCTTTATACACCGAGATCTGGTCGATGATGGAGTCGGGTCTGGCAAGATAGACATGCTCAAAAATACAGGGCGTGTAGTCGGTTTTATCGCTGCACTGCTTTTTGTGGAGACTGCCATTGGTTTCAATATACACCGCTTCACCTGGTTCGATATCCGCAATCACTTCGAATCCCGCCACCGTGAGGGCAACACTCTCGGAAGCAATCATGTACTCGGGACCATTTGGGGTTTGCCGCTTGCCGTAGCAGATGGGTCGAATCCCATTTGGGTCGCGAAAGCCCACAATGCCATGCCCAACGATCATCATGACCACTGCATAGGCACCGATGGCGCGCTCATGAACTCTTCGAACCGCCTCAAAAACCTGCTCTGGGGTAGGCTGCATACCGGCAAGGATTTGCAGTTCATGGGCAAACACATTGAGTAGCACTTCTGAGTCGGAAGACGTGTTGATATGTCGCCGATCGGAACGAAACAAGTCCTCATTAAGGGTTTCTTCGTTAGTCAGATTGCCGTTGTGAGCAATACAAATCCCAAAGGGGCTGTTGACGTACATCGGCTGTGCTTCTGCAGAACTTGAGCTTCCCGCCGTCGGATAACGGACATGGCCAATGCCCATCATGCCCGCAAGTCTATTCATGTGACCCTGGTGGAACACATCCCGAACCAGACCATTGCCTTTCCGCAGGTTAACTCTGTCACCTTCACAGGTCACAATTCCAGCGGCATCCTGCCCCCTGTGTTGGAGAATCGTCAACGCGTCATACAGGTCATAGCCAACCTGGCCCCGTCCAATCATACCCACGATGCCACACATACTTAGATACCCCGCTTCTGTAGAGAAGAAAGCAAAATTAAAATTCCCCTTGTAATCCTGACCCTAAAAACTGACCTGGTCGGTCAAATCCAGCTCTAGCTCTAGGTCTCTGTTCCATTATTAAATGCAGCTTGCTCAAGCAGACGATTCGCGCCGTCAAGGCCAAACGCCTGAAGCCAATCACTGATGGCAACAAACTCTGGAATAAATAGTGATTCCTGCCACCAACTTGATTCAGAAAACCCTAATCGAGCGGCAACGGCGACCACCACAACCAGAATCAGTACCCCCCTGGCAAAGCCAAACACCATCCCAAGGGTTCTATCCAGGCCCCCAAGACCCGCCATCCTGACAACCTGTACAACCGCGGAATTAATAAGCCCGCCGATAATCAAGGTTGTAAAAAATAGTCCCACATAGGCTGCGACATAACGTAGCCCAGGAGTTTCTATCCAGTTTACGAGTAGTGTTGATGCTTCAGCGCCAAACAGACGCGAGACAATCATCGCTGCAATCAATGTGACTAAGGATAGTGCTTCTTTGACGAATCCGCGTCGAATACTGATCAACGTGGAAATTCCAACGATGCCAAGAATCACCCAATCAGCGGCTACCAGCGTCAAACCGGACCTCCATACTGGCCACATTCGCTGCCGCGGACCAGTAGTTGGACCACGGCAAAAAAGAATCCCTTACCCACCCAGCTGATATCGGTCATCTTCAATTCGATATCTCACAATCTGTCCCGATAATTTCAACTCGGCCTCTATTTCCGTTTGGGATCTAAGCAACTTGTCCTTATTCACCATCGGACCGACAAACACCCTATACAGTTCATCATCGTTCTCTCCGGCGAGGATATAACTTCGGTATGACTTATCACGGAGCACCTGCCGCAATCTGGTAGCATTGGATTCTTGCCGAAAACTGCCCAATTGCAAACTCCAGCTAATCGGTAAACCATTTTGATTCAGCG
The DNA here is from genome assembly GCA_963976815.1 of uncultured Pseudomonadales bacterium. Taxonomy (GTDB): domain Bacteria; phylum Pseudomonadota; class Gammaproteobacteria; order Pseudomonadales; family Azotimanducaceae; genus JAHRVQ01. Next base: position 10,820 of record CAXBLU010000005.1, read on the forward strand.
AAAAGTTTTCCACTTCATCGGGCTCAACTATTTTGTCCTCAAGCAGCACAGGCAACTTTGCCTCACTGGCTTTGGCCATGGCGTGCATTTTCTCGCTGGTTTCTTCCACCGTCAGGGTGTTGATGTCGATTTGGGGGGGTGTTGGAATGGACGCTTCAACTCTCCGGCGTTCGTCCGCGGAGCCGTCAAGGAGCATGGGCAGGATGATGATTGCCACAGTGGTCATAACCACAGCACCAATGACTCGTTGTTTAAGCCTTGTATCCACGCTCGCCAGAATTCGCTGTTGAGTGAGAGTTAAATCTCAAATTTGGGTTACTGAATATCAGCAATCCAGATACTTCAGTACCGCTGCTACCGTCATAAATGAGCCGAACACCAGTACTGTACCATTGGGCTGAGAACAACTTTTTGCCGCTTCAACCGCACGGTCGACTTTATCATAAGTATTGGCAGTTAACCCACAAGTGTCTGACAAAACGGCCGCTAATTGCGCTGCCGAAGCCGCCCTCTCCCCTGGTAGATCAATAAAATGCCAGCCCTCTACATAGGGGGACAGGTGTTGAAGAACGCCGGCTATGTCTTTATCCCGATACATTCCCACCACAGCTTGAAAGGTCCCTGATTTCTCTCGATTGAATTGCTCCAAACTGAGCTTCTCCGCCAGGTAGGCGGCGGCATCGGGGTTATGGGCAACATCAAGAATAAAGTCGGGGTTGCCATCGAGCCGTTGAAATCTGCCCGGCAGCTCTGTGGTTTCAAGCACCTCAGTGACCTGTTGCTGCTCTAGCTCATAACCGGCCAAAAACATCGCCATTGTGGCCGCAATTGCACTTGGCAACGGCAATCTGGTTGTTGGTAACTGTAGGCGCCAATTCTTGAACTCAAACCAACCATCCTTAACCTCAAATTCTCGGGATAATTGGATCGGATAAGCACCCAGGCGCATGGCTTCGTCAAAAAGTGTTTGGGGCGGATCAGGGTCCACCATGACAACGGGTTTATTGCGACGCATGATGCCCGCCTTTTCCGTTGCAATATCCTCCCTTGTATCCCCGAGCCAATTTTGGTGATCCAGGGCAATTCGAGTGATCACGGACACGTCCGGATTGACAATGTTCATTGCATCAAGGCGACCGCCAAGACCAACTTCAAGAATCGCAACATCAACCCCTTGCTGTTTGAAGATCAACAGAGCCGCGAGTGCTCCAAACTCAAAATAGGTTAAGGATATTTCGCCACGAGCCTGCTCAATCTCAGCGAAGGCATCTGCAATAAGTTCATCGGCGACGGCTGCTCCATTCACAACAATTTGTTCGTTGTATCGAGATAGAAACGGAGATGTTGTCTTGCCATAGGACAGACCCAGGGCCTGACAATAGCGGGCAATATATTCGCAGGTAGAACCCTTACCATTTGTTCCCGCAACCAAAAACGTCGTTGCTGCAGGCTCCAATACGCCCAACCGCTGACCTACTTCACCTACCCGGGCAAGTCCTAGATCCCATTCCTTTGGATGAAGTTTTTGGATTTTCTCTAGCCAATCGCTAAGCTCCATTAGGGATAAGCTCCATTAACGGATGATTGCATCCATTTGCTGACGCATATCCGCGAGAAGCTCCGCAACCAGGGGCGCTATTTGTTGTGGAGACTGCAGGTTCAGTTCAAAAATCTTAACCACCGCAGTACCCACTACTGAACCGTCTGCAAATTCAGCAACCCTTGCTGCTGAGGCGCCATCTTTGATACCAAAGCCTACGACCATAGGCACTTCTGAAAAGGGGCGTAGGTGGTTGTACCGGGCTTCCACATCATCAAAGTTAATTGAACTCGCGCCGGTCGTGCCTTTAAGTGAAACGTAGTACACAAACCCATTCCCTTCAGCACATACATAGGCAGCACGTTTGTCGGTTGTCGTGGGGGCTAACAGATAAATCACATCAATTTTACTACCCTTAAGAGCACTCTTTAACTCCGCTCCTTCTTCGGGCGGCATGTTGACAATAAGCACCCCGTCAACGCCTGCATCCGTGCCTTCTTTTACAAAAACATCGTAACCCATCGCGTCAAAAGGATTCAGGTATCCCATCAAAAGCACGGGAGTCGTTTGATCTTGCTGCCGAAAACGCTTCACCAACGCTATTGTGTCACGCAGAGAAACGTTGTTTAGCAATGCTCGCTCATGGGCCAATTGGATAACCGGTCCTTCTGCCTCGGGATCCGTAAAGGGGACCCCGAGCTCAATGAGATCTGCACCGGCGGCCACCATCTCGTGCATGACAGCCAGAGACGTTTCCAAATCAGGATCACCGGCAACCAGATAGGGAATCAATAGCTTACGTTTTTCTTCTGCCCGCCGGACAAAAGCTTCTGTGATTCGACCCACAATTACTCCTTAACTAATTGAGATGCCATCAATATTGGCAAGCGTTGGAATATCTTTGTCACCACGACCCGAGAGATTCACTACAACTATTTCCTCGGGTGACATGTCCTTCGCAAGCTTCTTGGCGTATGCGATAGCGTGTGCCGATTCGAGTGCAGGTAAGATGCCTTCCAATAGATTCAATTCACGAAACGCATCAAGAGCTTCCTGGTCATTAACAGACACATATTCAGCTCGTTTGACGTCTTTCAACCAGGAATGCTCCGGGCCGACACCTGGATAATCAAGACCTGCCGAAATAGAATGGGTATCTAGAACCTGCCCATTTTCATCCTGCATCAAATAAGTTCTGTTTCCGTGTAAAACGCCTACCTTTCCCTTGTTAAGCGGCGCTGCGTGCGCCCCGGTTTCAAGTCCTCTGCCCGCAGGCTCAACACCTATCAATCTGACCGACTCATCCTTTAAGAAAGGATGGAAAATCCCCATTGCATTTGAACCCCCGCCTACACATGCCACTACAGCATTTGGCAGCTGTCCGTATTGTTTCTGACACTGAACTCTGGTTTCTTTACCAATAACAGACTGAAAATCCCGGACTAACATTGGATAAGGATGGGGACCTGCAACCGTCCCAATAATATAATAGGTATCGTCGACGTTAGTGACCCAGTCCCGCATAGCTTCGCTCAGGGCATCCTTGAGGGTCTTGGAGCCGCTATCAACCGGGATAACCTCAGCCCCTAACAACTTCATTCTGTATACGTTGAGACTTTGTCGCGCGATGTCTTCACTGCCCATATAGACACAGCATTTAAGCCCGAACCTGGCCGCAACCGTTGCCGATGCAACACCATGCTGCCCTGCGCCAGTTTCTGCAATCACCCGGGGTTTGCCCATATGTTTAGCAAGCAACGCCTGACCGATACAATTATTGATCTTGTGGGCACCGGTATGATTTAGATCTTCACGCTTCAGAAGTATTTTTGCACCCCCTACTTTTTCCGTTAGTCGTTCTGCAAAATATAGTGGCGAAGGACGACCGACATAAGTCGCCAGATCCTGCTCGTATTGCTTAATAAATGTCGGATCATCTTTCAGAATATCGTATTGCTCGGTTAACTCATCAAGAGCTGCAACCAATACCTCTGATACAAAGCGACCGCCGTAAATACCAAACAGGCCTTTATCATCCGGTAGTTCCGTGACCTGAGTATTGTCACCGCTTACCTGCTTATTCATGTCTCACTCCGATCCGCAGCAACCACTGCCTTGAAGAACTGTTTCATTTTGTTCACGTCTTTTCGTCCCGGGGAACTCTCAACGCCACTGCTAAGATCTACCGCATAAGGCTTGAATCGAGCGATCGCAGCGCCCACATTCTCAGCCGTCAGCCCGCCCGCCAGGATGCTACCGGGTGGCAGCTGTTCAACCATGGCCCAGTCGATTTGTTTCCCCGTGCCACCGTATAAACCTTCTACATGGGCATCAAACAAAAACCCATCAGCGTCGGGAAAATCATCAACCTTAGCCAGATCTTCCGCCCGGCTGATCCGCAATACCTTGATAAATGGTTTGCCGAACTGGCGACAAAACTTGTTGTCCTCGTCGCCATGAAACTGCAATGCATCAAACGGTAAAGCAGAACACAGCTCAGCTACTTTCTCAGCGTCTTCATTCACCATGAGTCCAATGGCGCTCACAAAAGGCGGCAAACTTTCAATCATCAATCCCGCAGTTTCCGCATCAACAAATCGCGGACTAGGACCGTACATGTTGAAGCCCACCGCATCAGTACCCAATTCAACGGCAAGTTGGAGATCATCGGGATGCGTAATACCGCAGATTTTTATCCTGGTGCGCATATGCTTGTTATGGGTGCCTGCAAAAAGGGCCGGAGTTTAGCAGAATCATGACCGACGAGCAGCAGCGGTATTACTTCATTGCGTGCCCGATACCGATACCGCGTAGAAAGTGAGGTAATGCTGCTCCCAGAGGGATCTCGGGTACCCCTGGATAGACGACATCCACAAGATAAAGCCCCGTGGGAGGCGCTGTGACGCTGCCACGGGTTCTATCCTTTAAGCTTAACAATTCACCTGCCCAGCCAGGGGGATAGCGACCAGCCCCTATGTCTAACAGTACACCCGCAATGTTTCTGACCATATGATGGAGAAAGGCGTTGGCTTCTATGTCAATGACCACCAGATCGCCGAAGCGTTGGACGTTTAGGCGATGCACATTTCGCATTGGTGTCAGCGACTGACAACTTGATGCGCGATAACTACTAAAATCATTTTCCCCCAGCAGTAGTTGTCCAGCTTCATGCATCAACTGCGCATCTAGCTGCCTCGGGTCCCGGGTATAAAGATTGGAAAATAGTGCTGAGCGTACGGCACTGGTATAGACAACATAAACATAGTGCCTGGCAACAGCAGAGTGTCGGGCACTAAATTCCGCTGGCACCTGTCGGGACCAGTTCACCGAAATGTCGTCGGGTAGATGTGCGTTTGTGCCTTTTACCCAGGCCCGTTCAGATCGGTCTTTATCAGTTTGGAAATGAACAACCTGCTTGGTGGCATGTACCCCTGTGTCGGTACGTCCTGCACAGGTTACTAGAACCGGTTCGTCCGCGACCACGCTGAGGGCAATTTGAAGGGCTTTTTGTACGGTAGGTGTAGATTCACCCTGGTATTGCCAGCCGTGATAGCTGGTACCTTGATAGGCTATACCCAGGGCGAAGGTCTTGAGTTCAACGGTCAAACCGAATCAGTCGATCTTTTCCAACAAATCTGTAGCTTCTTGTTTCTCTTGGTCTGAACCTTCACTTAACACCTGTTGAAGCAGGTTTTTCGCCCCATCACTGTCGCCCATATCAATATAAGCGCGAGCGAGGTCCAACTTGTTCTCGTCGTCATCATCGTCAAGATCGAGAGAAATATCGTCGTCTAAATCAAGGGAAAACTCATCATCCTCGAGATCAAGTGTGATTTCATCGTCACCTTCAAGGTCAAGCGTGATTTCATCGTCGCCTTCGAGATCAAGCGTGATTTCATCGTCGCCTTCGAGATCTAGCGTGATTTCATCGTCACCTTCAAGATCCAGCGTGATTTCATCATCATCGTCGTCCAGATCCAGGTCGCCGCCTTCAAGATCAATTTCTAAATCGTCATCAAGGTCGAGGAGGATTTCATCGTCATCATCCTCGGTTGCGCTATCGAGATCCTTTGAGACAGATTCGAGATCTTTTTCCAGATCAAAATCGTCTTCTTCGAGACCACTTAGATCAAGAATGTCGTCATCACCCTCTTCAAGTTCCAGCGTAACTTCGCCATCGCTATCGGTGTTATCCTCGAGATCAAGTGTGATTTTGTCATCCAGGTCCAGGCTAATTTCATCGTCATCCAGATCGAGATCCAGGTCCCCATCTAAATCGAGTTCAATTTCATCATCATCAGCGCCCTCAAGACTAAATTCAATTTCGTTGTCTTCTAGCTTGATCGTGCTATCGGCGTCCTCAGATAGTTCCAGATCATCATCGGCGTCTAGAGACAAATCGAGCTCTTCATCATCGTCTTCAGCTGCCAAATCGGCATCAAGCCTGAGGTCATCATCTTCGGTTTCTGAATCAAGGTCGTCCAGATCAAATGACAAATCATCGTCATCATCTTCGGGTTCGGCAATAGCCTCTACAGGCTCCATGCTAATGACCGTTGCGTCCATGGCGGCAGCGGCATCTTCTGCAGCGCCGGGGATTTTTTGCTGTAGCTCCAGTGCTTTACTGGTCGCTTCAGCATCATTTAACAACTTGAGTTGTTCCAACTGCAGATTGAATGCAACGCTGTCTTCGGTCTGAACAAAGACTTCAAGCAGCTTGAGTTGAATATCTGATCGATCGGGCTCTGCTTCAATCGCATTCTGCAGGAAGGTAATCGCCTGTGGAAAGCGCCCATAGGCGATGTAGATTTCCACTTCACTAATCACGTCACTGGTTTCCGGAGAAAGGTCTTCCTCTTCTTCTTCAATGACAGCAGCTTCTTCTAGCTCCGCCTCTTCAATGATGCTTTCCTCCGCCTCTGGAGCTTCGAAAGTATCTTCAAAATCACTTTCCATTGCGGCTGATTGCTGTCTGCGACGCATAAGGACCATTCCACCCGCAATTGCACCTACTATCAGTAATCCGAGTACACCGAGCACAAGTGGATTGCTAAACAAGGAGCCTGACTGCTCTTGAACCGGCTGGACAGCTGTAGGCTGGTTTGATGCGGCCTGCATTTTTTGAACTTCAGCCTTCAACGCTGCGAGCTGGTCATCTTTGAGGGTCAATATTTCGTTAAGCGTGTCTAACTGTCCCTGCAGGTCATCAACCTTAATGTTCATTTCACTATTGGCTCGACGGGCCCGATCCAGGTCTTCTTCAGCAACGGCCAACTCATTCTCGAGAGCCTGCACTTTTGCGGATCCCGCTGAACCTGATCGATCTCCGACCTCGTCATTAGATGCCAGAAGCTTTAACTCTCCACTAGCACTATCGCTACTTGAACTGCTACTGCCTGCTTTGCGTCGAGTTGCGTCCAATTGGGCAAGACTGCCCCCTCTGTAGTTATCAAATTCCCGATTTTGGGTACGAACCTCTTGCACAGCAGACGCTACCGTTTCCGCTCGAATCTCTCTGACATCGGGAATCCGCAATACATACCCGGCTTTTAGCAGGTTAATGTTGTTGTTAATAAAGGCTTCTGGGTTTGCTCTTTGTAACGCCAGCATCGTTTGTTGGACAGAAACGGAGTCGTTAGGCCTAACTCGAAGGGCAATCTTCCACAGGGTATCACCCTGGCCTGTCATGCCATATTCAGTACCAGAAACATCACCTTGACGCTCTGGTGGGCTACTGATGACCGGCTGAACCCTGGGTTGAGGCTGAGTAGAAGGTGTTTGGCGGACCGGAGCCTTAGGTGCGGCAGGCACGGGTCTAGTTGTCTGTTTCGAAGCCTGGCCCGTCGTCTGGCTGGGCTGTACAGCTTCTACCCGCTGATTACCGAATACTGGTGGATCTAATAGGACGGTATATTCCCGCAGGATACGACCCGTTGGCCAGAGTACTTCTACAATAAAGTTCAAAAAGGGTTCAATGATGGGCTTGTTGCTGGTGACAAAAATGACCATTTCGCCCTGGTCATTAGGCGCAACCTTAAAACGAAGATCAGTCAGCAGGTAGTTTCGTTCAACCCCTACCCTATTGAAATCCTCCTGGGAGGCTAGATTGGGCAATATTTCTTCGACTTGCAGACCACGAACATTGGTCAGCTTGATCTGGGCACTAAATTGCTGATTGAGCGCAGATTTGAGTTCCAGTTCCCCAAGGCCGAGGCCAAAAGCTGGAGACGCCAGGCATCCCAAAGTGACTGCTACTAGCAGCAGGAGTTTCCGAATCATTGTTATTTCTCTCCCCAGCCCCATCGGCAGAGTTGCGTTTCGACAGCATAGCCCGCCGATCATTCTGCTGATGGCGAGCAAACCTAGAAACGTTCTCTAATTGTTGCGATAAGTATCGCTTATTACAGCCGTTTTATCAAAACTTCTGCAATTTGTATACTGTTAAGCGCAGCACCCTTACGGACATTGTCTGAGACCACCCAGAGGCTAATCCCATTCGGGTGGGAGATATCTTGACGAATTCGACCAACAAAAACAGGATCAGTGCCGGCAGCTTCCGTCACCGGGGTTGGATAACCTCCAGGCTTAGGGTCGTCAATCACCGTCACACCTGGTGCTGTTTTAAGCAATTCACGTACTTTCTCAGCGCTAATAGGTGATCCAGTCTCAATATGAACCGCTTCTGAGTGCCCGTAAAAGACAGGAATCCTGACGCAGGTGGGATTTACCATGATGTCTTCATCACCGAAGATCTTGCGGGTTTCCCACACCATCTTCATTTCTTCATTGGTATAACCATTCTCCTCAAAATCGCCAATGTGCGGGATCGCGTTAAAGGTAATCTGCTTGGAGAACACCTTCGATTCGTAGGGCTGGGCGTTCAGCAACTTCGCGGTTTGACTCGCAAGTTCCTCAACACCACGTTTACCCGCGCCGGAAACCGCCTGGTATGTTGAGACATTAATTCGCTTTATTCCAACTGCATCGTAGATAGGCTTTAATGCAACCACCATTTGGATCGTTGAACAGTTGGGGTTGGCGATGATATTGGCCGGGGCGTAGTCCGCAATCTTGCCCGGATTAACCTCAGGGACCACTAGCGGAATGTTGGCATCACGGCGGAAATAAGACGTATTGTCGATCACAACACACCCCGCCGCTGCAGCAATAGGCGCATACTTAGCTGAAATAGAACCGCCCGCTGAGAAAAGCCCTATATGGGTATTGGAGAAATCGAAGGTGTCCAGGTCCTGAACCGCCACGCTTTGGCCTTTGAACTGTAATCGCTTGCCCACGGAAGCCGAGCTAGCCAGTAACGTCAACTCTCCGACCGGAAAATTACGCTCCTCAAGAATTTCCAGCATAACCTCGCCAACGGCGCCGGTTGCGCCGACAATTGCTACATTTGCTTTTTCCACAGGACTACACCACTTTTTGATTGATAGGGGTAATGTTAAGATTCGAGCTCAGATAACTCAAATTCATATTGTTCATAAAATTGATAACACATCGGAATATCTAAATGATCGACATTGATGGAATTAAAGCTTTTGTCACAGTCGCTGACGCCCGTTCCTTTTCAGTTGCCGCAAATCGACTGCACCTCACCCAACCAGCGGTGAGCAAACGCATCGCACTTCTGGAAAGCCAAATGGGTGTTCGCCTGTTTGACCGTATCGGTCGAACAGTCAACCTTACCGAAGCAGGTCGAGCACTAGAACCGAGAGCGCGGGATATTCTAATCAATATCGAAGATACACACAGAGCAATCAGCAATCTAGCTGGCAACATCGGCGGCCAACTCTCCCTCGCAACCAGTCACCATATTGGGCTATGGCGTCTGCCCCAGGTACTTCGAAAGTTCTCCCAGCGCTATCCTGACGTCTCCCTGGATCTCCACTTTATGGACTCCGAGGTTGCCCACGAGCAGATTGTACAGGGTAATCTTGAACTCGGTGTCATTACCTTAGCGCCGAAAAGCCACGAACGCCTGAATGCTATCCCTGTCTGGCGAGATGAACTCGTGTTTATGTGCGCCGCGGATCACCCACTGGCGAACCAGGGCAAGGTCTATATAGAACAACTGCCGGACTATCCGGCCATTTTGCCGGACATGAGCACATTTACCGGCAGGATTGTGAAATCCCTTTTTGAAGAGCGTGGATTGGCACTTGATGTCAGCATGTCCACAAATTACCTCGAAACCATCAAGATGCTGATTTCAGTCGGACTTGGTTGGAGCATGCTGCCCATCTCGATGATGGACAGTAGCTTAAAGGTGATCAACGTGCCAAATGTCACTATTGAACGGCAACTGGGGGTCATCCACCACGTTCAACGGACCCTGTCGAATGCGGGCAAGGCTTTTCTTGAATGTCTGCAGGAAGACGAGAGCACCAACAAACACTAATCAGGCGGGTGTCATTCAGGAGGCCAGAATAAAAACGCTGCAACGGCGGATTAGGCCCTATAGATTTGGCCCTACATCACCAACGTCATAGTTCTGACCACGATGGCGTAGCAAATGATCCATCAAGGTTATCGCGAGCATGGCTTCCGCGATTGGCGTGGCGCGAACCCCAACACAGGGATCGTGGCGTCCCTTGGTTACAATCTCTGCCGCATCACCCGCCACGGTGATCGTTTGGCCTGGCTGGGTAATACTCGAAGTAGGCTTTAATGCGATGCGCACCGTGATGTCCTGACCCGAAGAAATACCACCGAGTATCCCCCCAGCATTATTCGACGAAAAACCATTTTGGGACATTTCGTCTCGATGCTCACTACCACGCTGTTTCACGACCGCAAAGCCGGCACCTATTTCTACACCCTTAACGGCATTAATACTCATCATGCCGTGAGCTATTTCAGCATCCAGCTTGTCGAACACCGGCTCTCCTAGGCCTGGCTTAACACCCGTTGCGATGACGGTAATCTCAGCTCCGATCGAATCTCCATCTCGGCGTAGCTGGTCAATCAGGGCCTCCATCAAGGGCACTTTGTCGATATCTGGACAGAAAAATGGGTTAGCTTCAATTTGCGCCATATCCACCTGCTCAACCTTGATGTCGCCCATTTGGGATAGATAACCCCTGATCTCAACGCCCTGCTGGCTTAGATACTTTTTGGCAATCGCACCGGCTGCGACCCGCATAGCGGTTTCTCTGGCGGACGCGCGCCCGCCACCCCGATGATCTCGGGTTCCGTATTTTTTGAGATAGGTATAGTCAGCGTGTGCAGGCCGAAATAAGTCTTTAATTTCCGAATAGTCTTTCGACTTCTGGTTCTCGTTTTCGATAAGGAGTCCTATAGAAGTACCCGTAGTCCGGCCCTCAAATACCCCGGACAAAATCTTAACCAGATCGCCCTCTTTCCTTTGCGTGGCGTAACGGGAAGTCCCTGGTTTTCGCCGATCCAAATCAACCTGGATGTCAGCTTCACTTATTTCGATCCCAGGCGGACATCCGTCCACAATACAACCGAGCGCCACACCGTGACTCTCACCAAATGTTGTTACCCTGAACTGTTCGCCGATAGAGCTACCGGGCATACACCACCTCCAAATCAAGGGGCGCATTATAACGATTAATACTAGTCACCGCGCGGCAAAATAAATTTTTGACCCAACGACAACGATGCCTTAGGGTACTCGCTCTTTTGTAACTGAACATCCCCATGGAAGACGCATACAGAACCATCCTTGAAGCCGTAGGTGAAGACCCTAATCGCGAGGGCCTGCAAGACACGCCCCAGCGAGCTGCAAAGGCAATGGCATTTTTAACACATGGTTATCAGCAGTCACTTGATGAGGTTGTGAATAACGCCCTGTTTGATTCCGATACAAATGAGATGGTGGTTGTCCAGAACATTGAGCTCTACTCTATGTGCGAACATCACATGCTGCCATTTATTGGCAAGGCCCACGTTGCCTACTTACCAACTGGCAAAGTATTAGGACTATCGAAGATTGCTCGGATTGTGGATATGTACGCCCGACGACTGCAGATTCAGGAAAATCTCAGCAAAGAAATTGCGGAAGCGATTCAATCAGTGACACATGCATCAGGTGTGAGTGTAATCATTGAAGCAAAACATATGTGCATGATGATGCGTGGAGTAGAGAAACAAAATTCTGTCATGCGTACTTCGGTCATGCTCGGCGAGTTTCGAGATAGCCCGGCCACCAGAATGGAATTTATGTCGTTGCTGAACCTACCGCTGTAGGTCGTTCATCGCAACAGAATCAATTCAAGGCGTTTGATGTTAGACCGGTCTATGGGAGAAATTGGTCCCGCACCTATCGCTACTAGATTTTTCGTGTCCGCGCCAATTGCTTCCAATTTACTTTTAGCCGCCCTGGCTCTTTCTTGAGTCCTTGCCTGCGCAGCCTCAAGTGTCTCAGTCGGAAGCAACTGGTCGTGTGCAACCAGAGCCAGTGACGGCCAGGTCCCCTCATTAAGCGCGTCCTTAACGGCAATCAAAATATTTTCGTCCAATTCAGATTCAATGACAAACCTGTGCTGCAAACGCAGTGCCGACGCAACAAGCCGACTGTCCAACAGAGACTCACCAGCCACATCACTGATCGTTTCAATATGGATATAACGCTTTCCTGTGGCACGCTGCGCCAAATAAACTATGACATAATCTCCTCGGTCACCACTCAACTTCCCTAATAGATAGTGCTGATCCTCTGTGGGCCCATATAATAGCGCTTGATCAAAAACAACATTTGCCCAGTAGTTACTACTGCCACAATCCCTTCCCACACATTCAAATAAAAGTTGGCCGAGCGATTGGATCTGCTCCTTAAAGAATTTTCCGGTAACGCCTTTGCGTCCAACCTCTGGCACTTCATAGGTTTGCGTAGATCTAACACCTCGAACAAAATCCGATGACTCCGGCGTCACTTGCCCATTGCTGCGTTTCACTTCGCCCGTGATCAAACGATGAATGACAACATCGTCTGAGCCGGTTGAGCCAATCAATTTTGAACCTGGATATGGGTCAATCGAAGCTGCCGAAACGCCGGACGCAAGCAGCATCAACCAGACAAAAGTTCCTAAATGACCCACTTTAATTCTCCCTGCTGTTTTGCCCAGATATCTGACTCGATCAATGCGACACTCGCCGTACCCATGTAAATTTGTTGTCCGGTGAGATAACCAATAAGCAAACTCACCAGGGGCTGATGACTCACCAGAATGATATTCGTTTCGGTGCTTTTCTCTAAAAAAGTGATTAGATCCGCAGGCGACGCCTCTGGTATCAAACAATCTATGGTGACCAATTCTATCTCCGGCACTAAACACTGCACTTCCGCCGCAGTCTGCTGGGCACGAAGATATGGACTGACAAACAGAATTTGTGGCCTCTCGCCACGTTCTACTACACTCTCTACTGCTGATCGTGCTTCTGCATGGCCGCGGTTTGTTAACGCTCTATTGGCGTCAATATCCACCAATGGCGTTGCCTCACCGTGGCGCATGATTAACAGTTTCATATTCAGCACCTTAATCCAGTCACCAGAACTAACGGGAATCCTCGTAGTATACTTCTAGAAAAGCTTTGTAAGCATTTAAAAAACCTACATAATGTTTACAACATTGTTAATGGAGACCACCCTGTTTTCTATACTTTCAAGGCTAATAACGTTATCTTTTGATCGCTTTTGCTCGGCGGAATCCATCTGTGTCTGAAATCATTGAAAAGCTCCAAAATGTCACCATTCGGACATTAAGCCGAATGGTGCAAGAAGCTTTGACCGAGAACAACAACGTTCTGGCCGTCAGCCAGAATCAAGACGACATCTTGATGCAGTTCATCGACAATATGAACCTCGCATACGACAAGCTCGTGGGCAATATTAAAGAAGAACGTGCCATTGTCGATTTTGAGACCTTATCCCTCGTTCAAGATGATGAGCTAACCGCCATGGTTGCGGTCGAAGGTATGGTTGCGAACGCACGAAACCTACACCTTCCCAGCTTCATCAGTTTTAACACCCGACTGAATGCACTCTTCACTGATATACGAATTGACGAATCCACTAATCCATTAGACCCACACCAGGTTGCCTCTGCTTTTTCGAAATCAATCACGGCTTCCGGGCTAACATCCGATCAGAGCATGGGAGTCTACCGCTCTTTTAATGCGATTGTTCTAAAGAATCTCAATGAGGTGTTAAGGGAAGCCAATCAACTACTCATAGAACACGGGGTCATTCCGGACCTACGCATGGATAGCGCCAGACCAAAACAAGCACCGGTAAGAAGTGCTCCCCGAACAGCGCCCTCAAACGAGCTGAGTACGTTTGGTACGGTCGAAGAGGAAACTTACGAACCCAACAATAATGCGCCTGAATTATTCTCGATGATGCAGAATCTACTGCATAGAGAGAACACCGCACCGGCTGGAATGCCCCAGACTGGTCAATTCCCAGGACCAATGCCGGGACCCGTACCGGGGCCAATGCCGGGACAACAACCTGGTCAAATACCAAACAATTCAGGTCAGCCACAATATGCTGTACCTGCTTCTATGCTACCAACCGGCGAACAGGGCCGCGCTGTGATGGAGGCCTTTCAGCCAGCCCCTGGCGAACAGGTACAGATGGTTGACCAAAATCAGCTAATGGACATATTAACCAATATCCAAAAGGCCCTCGAAGAGCGTCCCGTCAGCCGAGAAGTAATTCCTTCAAATCTAGAGGATGTCGAGAAGGTCGACATTTCCGCGTCCCTTGGGGAAATGCTGAAAGAGAATCAGAAAGAAGGTGTGGTGAGTGCCGTAGACCAACAGTCATCGGACATCATAAATCTGGTTACCCTGCTCTATGATGCGATTTGGCAGGATGAATCCGTGCCCATCCCAATTAAAGAACTAATTGGGCGGACCCAAATAACAATCATCAAAGTTGCCCTGTCTGATCAAACATTCTTCAATGATGAGCATCATCCAGCGAGAGAACTCTTAAACGAATTCGCCGAAGCCGGCATCGGTTGGACCGAAGTTGATAATCTTGCTAAGGATCCTCTCTATAAACAAATAGAATCATCCGTCGGAAAAATACAATCAAGTTACGATGGCGAGGTTTCATTTTTTGAACAGCTGAATAAAGAGTTTCGTTCTTTCCGAGCCAGGGAAGCAGCTAAAACTCGTCAGCTTGAACAAAGGATTCTAAAAAACAAAGAAAGCCAGGAACGCCTGGAAGATATCAACGAATTGGTCAGACAAAAAATTCAGGAACGTATTCTGGGTCGAGACCTTCACCCCTTTGTGGTTAATTTGTTAGAAACCCATTTCCACAAGTTTATGGTCATGCTGGTATTAAAAGAAGGTCCAGGCAGCAACGCCTGGAAACAATCCATCAATACCATAGATGTCCTACTCTGGAGCGTCCAACCCCACGAGCAGGAGGGAGATCGAAATCGACTCACAACCGTTAATCCAAGACTCCTAAACAATCTCCGTAAAGCCTTGAGAATTACGCAGTTAGAAGCGGCCAAAATAGATGCGTTGATTACTGAACTTAAGGATGTACAGGACGAAACTTTCGGTGCACCTGAAGAACCTGTAGTTGAAACCAGAGTTGAAACCAAAGCTGAATTTAAACTTGCGGAGGAAGGTGAGACATCAATAGTGGCTCCTCCAACAGAGGAGGATGCGCATGTTGTCGAACCCCCATCAGAAGATGAGATCGATGAAAATCATCCTGCCCTGCATCAGGTAGATACCTTGTCGGTTGGCATGTGGGTGGAATTTGCCGGTGGCGATGAACAGAATGTGCGATGCAAACTAGCTGCAAAAATTAATGCAATCGACAAGTTTATATTTGTGAACCGTCAGGGTGTAAAAGTGGTTGAGAAAACCAGGATGGGACTTGCCAAAGAACTTCGTGACTCAAGTGTTCGAATTATTAGCGACGGCGCATTGTTTAGCCGCGCGCTAGAATCCGTGATTGGCAATCTCCGAGAAACTCAGCACGAACAACAAACAGGTGGAGCCTACCAGCCTTCTGCTGAATAGCCTCTGCCCCGCACAGGGAGGCAGAGGCTACTGCATTTCAGCTAGCCCGTTTGCACAGACCTGTTAAGCGGAAAGTTCCAACAACAACTTATTCAAGCGCTTCACATAGCTAGCAGGTTCTTCAAGTTGGCTACCCTCAGCTAGCATCGACTGATCATAAAGCACTAATGTGAGCTCCCGAAATCGATCCATATCGGGTTCATCATTGAGTTTAATGACTAAAGGATGCTCAGGATTTAGCTCAAAAATCCGCTTACTCTCCGGAACCGGCTGACCGGCGGACTCCAGGATACGGCGCATTTGCATCCCCATATCATCATCCTTAACGACCAGACAGGCAGGAGAATCCGTCAGTCGCGTGGTCATTCTTACCTCTTCAACCTGGTCACTAACGACTTCCTTAATTCTATCGACAAGACCCTGGAATTCTTTCTCAACCTTCTCCTGTTCCTCTTTGTCCTTGGCTTCTTCAACTTCACCAAGGTCAAGGGCACCCTTTGCAACATCCTGGAATTGTTTACCATCAAATTCCATCATGTGGCTCATTAACCATTCATCAATACGGTCACTGAGCAACAAGACTTCAATCCCCTTCTTCGCAAACACTTCCAGGTGAGGACTGTTCTTTGCTGTATGGTAATTATCCGCTGCAACAAAGTAGATCTTTTCCTGGCCTTCTTTCATTCGTGAAATGTAATCGGCGAGGGATTGATTCTGCACATCAGAATCACCTTCGGTGGTCGCAAATCTGAGCAGCCCAGCAATCTTTTCCTTATTCGCATGGTCTTCTGCTGGCCCTTCTTTCAGTACCTGGCCAAATTCACTCCAAAACTCCTGATACTTTTCGGCATCCTTCTTCGCCAACTTCTCAAGACTATCCAATGCTCGTTTGGTTAATGCATTGCGCATGGATTCGATTGAGGGGTCACTTTGTAGTAGTTCCCGCGAGACATTTAGCGGCAAATCATTGGAATCAACCACACCCTTCACAAACCTCAAATAAAGCGGCATAAACTGATCCGCCTCATCCATGATAAAAACTCGCTGCACGTATAATTTTACGCCGCGGGGGGTATCCCGTTGCCACATATCAAATGGTGCTTTAGCTGGGATATAAATCAAACTCGTATAATCTAACTTGCCCTCAACTTTATTGTGGCTCCAGGTAAGTGGATCAGCAAAGTCATGGGAAATGTGTTTGTAAAACTCTTTGTACTCGTCGTCTTTCACTTCCGAGCGTGATCGGGTCCACAACGCTTGAGCGGTATTAACCGGCTGATATTCAGCGGGCTTGGCTTCTGCTTCAGTCTCTTCTTCGCCCTCTTCGGGCGGAGTTGGCATGGGTTCTTCCAGCATCAAAACCGGGACTGAAATATGGTCCGCATACTTTTTAACAACACTCTTAATCCGCCAATTGTCGGCGAACTCAGCTTCATCTGCTTTTAGGTATAGCGTCACCGATGTACCACGGGTCTCTTTAGTAATGGACTCAACTTCGAAGTCCGCTTCTCCGGATGATTCCCACCGAACCGCTTCGTTAACGGCAGCGCTGGCGGCGCGGGTTTCCACAACAACGCGCTCTGCAACGATAAATGATGAATAAAAACCAACACCAAACTGTCCAATCAGTTGAGCATCTTTCTTCTGGTCACCGGTTAACGCCTGCAAAAACTGACTGGTACCAGACTTGGCAATGGTGCCCAGATTCGAAATGGCCTCTTCTCGAGTCATACCAATACCGTTATCGGTGATGGTGATGGTCTTCGCTTCTTCATCAATATCAATTTTGATATTGAGATCTGCGTCTCCGTCGACCAATGCAGAATTGGACAGGCTTTCAAAGCGGAGTTTGTCTATTGCATCAGAAGCATTGGAAATGAGTTCTCGAACGAAGATTTCTTTGTTGCTGTATAGCGAATGGATCATCAGTTGTAATAACTGCTTGGCTTCGGACTGGAAGCCCATTGTTTCTTTTTTTGCTTCTACGGCCATGGTGGCTCCTGAATGTAAATCTTCTTCGCAAGATGGGGGCATATCCAAATATTTCAAGGCAATCAAAAAAGCCCCGACACCTATTAAGACGTCGGGGCTTTGCTTCGATCTAAAATTGATCTGGTCTGAGAACCGAATCAATGTGCCTTAGGCATTTGCCAGGGCAATTACCAGCCAGTGACTTCTTTCAAAGTATTGCCAATTTCCGCCAGACTCTTACAGGTGGTGACGCCGGCTGCATTCAAGGCCGCAAACTTATCGTCTGCGGTGCCTTTTCCGCCAGCAATAATGGCACCTGCATGTCCCATTCGCTTACCTGGAGGCGCTGTGACACCCGCGATATAGCCAACAACAGGCTTGGTTACATACTCTTTAATAAAGGCTGCCGCCTCTTCCTCAGCGTTACCACCGATTTCTCCAACCATAATGATTGCCTCGGTGGCAGGGTCATCCTGGAACATACGGAGAATATCGATAAAGTTACTGCCAGGGATGGGATCGCCACCAATACCAACACAGCTACTCTGGCCAAAGCCCAGATCCGTTGTTTGTTTCACGGCTTCATAGGTTAGGGTGCCGGACCGGGATACGATGCCAACTTTACCCGGGAGGTGAATCACACCCGGCATGATGCCAATTTTACATTCTCCCGGTGTAATCACCCCGGGGCAGTTTGGACCAATTAAACGAACATTGGTGTTATCCAATGCCGCTTTGACAGCCAACATATCCAGGGTTGGTAAACCTTCGGTAATACAAACAATCAGTTCTATGCCCGCTTCTGCCGCTTCCAAAATGCCGTCTTTAGCAAATGGTGCCGGTACATAGATCACCGAGGCCGTCGCGCCGGTTGCTTCAACCGCTTCGCGCACGGTATTAAAGACGGGCAAGCCGAGGTGTTCCTGACCACCTTTGCCTGGCGTAATGCCGCCAACCATTTGGGTGCCGTAGGCGATTGCCTGTTCTGAATGCAACGTACCCTGAGAACCGGTAAAGCCCTGACAAATAACCTTTGTGTCTTTTCCGACCAAAATACTCATGCTGCACCTCCTACTGCTTTCACCGCTTGCTCAACTGCATCCGTCAAACTCGTTGCGGCAATAATATCCACATCACTTTCAGACAGGGTTTTAACTCCAACCTCTGCATTATTTCCTTCAAATCGAACCACCACAGGCACCGTGACCCCGACCTCTTTGACGGCACCAATGATGCCATCTGCAATGACGTCACAGCGTACGATACCGCCAAAAATATTGATCAGTACGGCCTTAACGTTGCTATCGGAAAGGATGATCTTGAAGGCTTCACTGACTGTTTCTTTGGTTGCACCGCCGCCCACGTCCAGGAAGTTTGCAGGTTGACCGCCGTGTAACTTAACCAGGTCCATTGTTCCCATCGCCAGGCCAGCGCCATTCACCATGCAGCCGATGTTGCCTTCCAATGCAACATAATTGAGATCAAATTCTGAAGCTTGATTTTCACGCTCATCTTCCTGACTTGGGTCACGCATAGCAGCCAGTTTCTTCTGCCGATAAAGCGCATTACCGTCAATCGCAACCTTGGCGTCTAGGCAATGAATATCTCCAGCCTTTGTCACGACCAAAGGATTGATTTCAAGTAGAGCAAGATCGCACTCAATGAACAACTTGGACAGCGTCACAAAGACGTTGGCAAACTGATTCACCTGCTTGCCGGTTAGCCCCAGCTGAAAAGCAAGGTCTCGCCCCTGATAAGCTTGCCCGCCGAGCGCTGGATCAATGGTAGCTCGAAGAATTTTCTCGGGTGTCTCTTCCGCTACTTTCTCAATCTCAACACCACCTTCCGTTGAGGCCATAAAGACAACACGACGGGAAGAGCGATCAATCACAGCACCAAGATAGAGTTCTGTCTCAATATCTGTGCAGTCCTCGATGTAGATCTTGCTAACGGGCTGACCCTTCTCATCGGTTTGGAAAGTAACAAGATTAGTTCCTATGTGCTGTTTACAAAAATCTCGGATCTCTGCTTCTGATTTCACCAGCTTGACACCGCCAGCCTTACCTCGGCCACCTGCATGCACCTGCACCTTAATCACCCAGATATCGCCACCCAATTCTTTGGCTGCCGCAACAGCCTCGTCAGCTGTATCTACGGCTATACCTTTTGATACCGGTAGGCCATATTCGGCAAACAACTGTTTTGCCTGATATTCGTGAAGGTTCATAAGTCTAGATTCCTCTATTTATAGGAAGTAATGAGTAGGATAATTTTTTTTAAGGTTGCCGTTACTTTTTCTTTCGTTTTCGATTTGCGATATGAATGGCGTGACCAGAAACCGCCAGAGCCGCTTCATGCAAACTTTCCGAGAGTGTTGGGTGAGCGAACATCGTCAAACCAAGGTCTTCCGCGCTGGAACCAAATTCCATCGCAATAACCGCTTCTGCAATCAATTCTGACACATGACCGCCGACCATATGAACACCGAGTATTCTGTCGGTTTCCGCATCAGCAATTACCTTGATCAAGCCAACAGTATCGTTAGATGCCATAGCACGACCACTTACTGACATGGGAAAACTTCCGACGTTATAGTCTTCGCCAGCTGCTTTCAGCTCCTGCTCAGTCTTACCCACCCACGCCACTTCCGGATGAGTGTAAATTACCGACGGTACACAATCATAATTCACAACGGGCTTATGGCCCGCAATTCTTTCGGCTACCATCACGCCCTCTTCCATGCCCTTATGGGCCAGCATTGGGCCTCGAACAACATCACCCACGGCATACACACCAGGGGCGTTGGTCACACACAAATCATTGACATAAATAAAGCCCCTCTCATCAAGATCAACGCCGCAATCTGCCGCGAGCAAATCCTGGGTGAAAGGACGACGACCAACAGCAACAATCAATTTGTCGAAAGTCTCGGTTTTTTCACCCTCAGAGTCGGTATAGGTGACGGTAACCTTTTTGCCTTTGACTGCACTTCCCGTAACCCGCGTACCCAACCGGATGTCGATGCCCTGCTTCTTAAACTGTTTTGCCGTTTCTTTAGCGATTTGTTGATCCGCCATTGGCAGAAAGTCTTCCAGTGCTTCAAGTACAACCACCTCAGAACCCAGTCGATTCCAGACGCTGCCAAGTTCAAGGCCAATAACGCCGGCACCAATCACGCCTAATCGTTTTGGCACTGATTGAAATTCCAGGGCGCCGGTTGAATCAACCACAATGTCATCCACCAGTGGGCAAGGCGGAATGTCTACTGGCACGGAACCGGTTGCAATAATAATATTCTCCGCCTCAAGCTTTTCAACTGAGCCGTCATGCAAAGTTACGTCAACCTGCCGGCCGGCATTCAAGCGAGCCGCGCCTTCAAATGCAGTCACACCATTGGATTTTAATAGTCCCGACACACCCTTGGTTAGATTAAGGACAATCTCATCCTTGCGGGAAATCATTTTCGGAACATCAATTTTGACGCCCGTGGTTTTTATGCCTAATTCTTCAAAGTGTTCACTGGCTTCCAGGTACTTGTGGGACGTATCTAGCAACGCCTTAGACGGAATACAGCCAACATTCAGGCAGGTACCACCGAAAGCCGGACTACCCTGTTTGTTAATCCACTTATCTATACAGGCGGTTTTTAAACCTTCCTGGGCGGCTCGAATGGCAGCGTGATAACCCGCTGGCCCACCACCAATTACAATGACATCAAACTTGCTCATAAAAATATCTCCAGCTTATATATCAAGCAGAATGCGTGCGGGTTCTTCAAGGAAGTCCTTGATCGTCACGAGGAATCGAACGGCCTCCTGGCCATCAATCAGTCGATGATCGTACGACAACGCAAGGTACATCATGGGGCGTATCTTAACTTCACCATTAATCGCCATCGGACGATCTTGAATCTTGTGCATACCCAAAATAGCTGTCTGAGGTGGATTCAATATCGGAGTTGAAAGCAGTGAGCCGAACACGCCACCGTTAGAAATGGTGAAGGTGCCACCGGTCATTTCATCGATACTGAGTTTGTTTTCTTTTGCTTTTGTACCAAATTCCCGAATACGGTTTTCAATTTCAGCCAACGTCAGACTATCGGAATCCCGAATAATCGGAACCACTAAACCACGGGGAGAACCTACCGCGACACCAATATCCTGGTAGCCGTGGTATACAATATCGTTTGCATCAATAGAAGCGTTAACCGCAGGAAAGCGTTTCAGAGCTTCGATACTTGCCCGTACAAAAAACGACATAAAGCCTAACCGGGTGCCATCATGGGCTTTTTCAAATGCGGCTTTGTATTGTTCTCGCAGATCCATTATCGCAGTCATGTCGACTTCGTTAAACGTGGTCAACATGGCGGCGGTTTCTTGGGCTTCTAACAGCCTTCGTGCAATGCTGGCACGTAGTCGAGTCATCGGCACCCGTCGTTCCACACGGCCATCAACAATGGGGGCTGACTCAACCGGTTCTGGGTTTTTAGCCGGTTGGGGTGGCGCTTGCTTACTAGCGCTTGCAACGGCACTCAACACGTCTTCTTTTGTGATACGACCACCTTTACCTGTGCCGACAAGCCTGGTGACATCAATTTGATTTTCGTCCGCAAGTTTCTTTGCGGCCGGGCTTGCAATGGTTTCTTCAGCGGCAGGCGTTTCGGCAGATTGTTTTTCTGCTGGCGCTGAGGCGGCTGGTGCCGAGCTATCGGCTGCTGCTCCCGCACCTTCAGTAAAGGTCGCAAGCACTTCTTCTGCGAGAACCGTATCACCTTCGTTTTTGAAGATCTCAGTGATGGCTCCATCCGCCGGCGCTACAACCTCCAACACAACCTTGTCGGTTTCAATATCAACAAGAATCTGATCTCGCTTCACTGCTTCACCAACCTGAACGTGCCAGGCAGCAATTTCACCATCGGCGATAGACTCAGGAAATTCTGGTGCTTTTATGTCACTCATAGTGATTCCTTTAAATACTTACTCATCACGTTTAATTATTGTCGCCGTAGAGGGCTGACTGTACGAAGGCTTCCATTTGTTGAATATGCAGCGACATATAACCCGCCGCCGCCGCTGCGGAGGGTTCACGCCCCGCATATTGTAAATTCAACCCGGGGAAAACCTGATTCACAACCCGGCGCATGTGGTGCTGACTGCTATACCACGCACCTTGATTCATTGGTTCTTCCTGACACCAGACAGCACTCGCCAAATTTTTATACTGGCTAACGACCTCTAGCATTCGCTCTTCAGGGAACGGATAGAGCTGTTCGACTCTTACGATAGCTACATGGTTCAGTTGATCTTCGGCTCGTTTCGCTTCGAGATCAAAATAGACCTTCCCGGAGCACAAAATAATCCGCGTCACATCCGCAGGCTTGTTAGCACCGTGATCAGCAATCGCTGTTTGGAACTCACCGTCACAAAGATCTTCAAGAGAACTAATGGCTTGTTTATGCCGCAATAAACTTTTCGGCGACATAATGACTAAGGGGCGGCGTAGCGGTCGAATCGCCTGGCGTCGCAATAAATGGTAAATCTGCGCAGGAGTTGTTGGTACACAAACCTGCACATTATGTTCAGCACAAAGTTGTAAATAGCGCTCCAGCCTTGCTGAACTATGTTCCGGGCCTGCGCCTTCGTAACCATGGGGTAACAGCATCGTCAAACCACAAAGCCTGCCCCATTTATGTTCACCACTTGTTATAAACTGATCAATAACGACCTGGGCACCATTAGCGAAGTCACCAAATTGCGCTTCCCAGATGACCAGAGTTTCAGGACTGGTTGTGGCATATCCGTATTCAAAAGCAAGTACTGCTTCTTCCGATAAGAAGGAATCAT
This sequence comes from uncultured Pseudomonadales bacterium, assembly GCA_963976815.1. Classification (GTDB taxonomy): domain Bacteria; phylum Pseudomonadota; class Gammaproteobacteria; order Pseudomonadales; family Azotimanducaceae; genus JAHRVQ01. Next base: position 34,202 of record CAXBLU010000005.1, read on the forward strand.
AGAGCTTAAACATACCTTCCTCACCAACCTTGGTAAGGGGCGAGTGCTCAAGACCTTCTTTTTGATCATGCAGTACAGCGTGACGGTGAGAGAAGGTACCCCGCCCGACATCTTGTCCGGTCAATCGAATCTTGTATCCCTGTTTAAGAAGCGTTGCATAGGACATAATTTCCGCATAGCCCCAGTTAATCGGCGTGGCACCTGCGGTCATCTTTTTACGATCATCAATAATTTTGCCAACCTGTTTCTGCAGGACAAAACCTTCCGGCAGAACATCAAGACTATTTGCCAACGCCTGGAAATCTTTTAGTGGGTAGCTGGTGTCTCCAGCAGCGGTCCACTCATGATTCAAATAGGGTCGCCAGTCGACAAACATCGACGTATCGGGCTCCGTAAGATAGTCCCAGGCCACAGCGTTACCAACGTCCAGCGCGTCGCGATAGGCATCCACTCGCCGGAGATACTCTTCCTCTGGAATTGCGCCTTCGGATATCGCTTTTTCTGCAAATAGCGCGAGGGTTGTTGGATGTTTACGGATCTTCTGGTACATCACGGGTTGAGTAATCGAAGGTTCATCACCTTCATTGTGTCCACGCCGTCGATAACAAACCATGTCGATGACGACATCCTTCTTAAATTCCATTCGGTAGTCTACGGCTAACTGCGAGACAAAAAGTACAGCCTCGGGGTCATCGCCGTTCACATGGAATATCGGCGCTTGCACCATTTTTGCGATTTCTGTGCAGTAACGGGTTGAGCGAGCATCCTCTCGCCGACTAATGGTGTAGCCGATCTGATTATTTATGATGACGTGGATTGTGCCACCGGTATAAAAACCACGGGTCTGGGACATTTGGAACGTCTCCATCACCACACCCTGGCCGGCAAATGCAGCATCGCCATGGATATTGATGGCAAGCACCTTGTCTCCCGCATCGTCATTCCTACGATCCTGACGAGCTCGAACTGAACCTTCAATAACAGGCGCCGCAATCTCCAGGTGGGATGGATTAAAACCTAGCGCAATGTGCATTTCGCCACCGGGCGTAATGAGGTTCGATGAAAATCCCTGGTGGTATTTCACGTCCCCCGATCCAAAGCCTGGGGTATACCGACCTTCAAATTCATCAAAAAGCTCAGCGGGGTTTTTACCTAAAAGGTTAACCAAAACGTTGATGCGCCCACGGTGGGCCATGCCTATCACCGTCTCACGGACACCTGCGGTGCCGGACCTGTGAATGAGCTCCGCCAGACAAGGAATAAAACTTTCCCCGCCCTCCAGGCCAAACCGCTTTGTACCCGGGTACTTTTTACCCAGATATTTCTCGAGTCCTTCCGCCGCTATGAGTCGATCAAGTAATCGGCGCTTTACGCCATTAGAATAACTTGGGTTCGAACGGGCAGATTCCATTCTTTGTTGCACCCAGAGCTGCTCTGCTTCATCACTGATATGCATATATTCAGCACCAACGGAATCGCAGTAGGTTTGCTCCAGCGCTTCAATAATGTCTCTAAGTGCCGCTTCTTTATTACCAAAGAACAGCGTACCTGTCTGAAACTGAGTATCCAGATCCGCCTCAGACAATCCGTGGTGATCCAGATCCAAGACGGGTACCGGCTGCTTTTCTTCTAGATCTAGCGGGTCAAGGTTGGCCTTGAGATGCCCCCGGCGCCGATAACCTGAAATAAGCTCGCCAACGGCAAATTGTTTACGCTCAAAGTCCGAATGAACGGTACTAGCGGGGACCGGAGAGACCCGGGACTGATTTTTAGACAGGAGTAAAAAATGGTCCCTGATCGTTGAATGGGACAAATCGTTTGTGACCGCACCCTCAACCCGGGGCAAAGTCTGAAAGTAGCTACGCCATTGATCTGGCACAGATGCCGGATCAGATAGGTATTGTTCGTAGAGTTCCTCTACGTAAGAGGCATTACCGCCGGAAATATGGCCACTACGCCACAACCTTTCCATGTTGCTTTCTTGCATTTAGCTAAACACTCCCTGCATACCACACGCAATTCTAAAGCTTAGCATCCCGAACGGGATCCGTGGTGGATGATACAGGAATAAAGGGCTGCCGGACATTATCCGGCAGCCTAGAAGGGCAAAAGCAGAAAATTAATCGTGCCTAAACGGACCGTTTAAGGAGCATGTTGCGAATATGGCCAATCGCACGGGTTGGGTTTAAGCCTTTAGGGCATGCATTTACGCAATTCATGATGCCGCGACAGCGAAATACACTGAAGGGATCATCCAAATTAGCTAATCGCTCATCGGTTGCTGTATCACGACTGTCCGCAAGGAATCGGTAAGCCTGTAATAAACCCGCTGGACCGATAAACTTGTCCGGATTCCACCAAAAACTAGGGCAGGACGTAGAACAGCAGGCACACAGGATACATTCATATAGACCATCAAGCTTTTCACGTTCTTCCGGAGATTGCAGCCGCTCCTGGGCTGGGGGTGCATCTTTATTGATCAAGAACGGTGTGATTTTCTTGTATTGGCTATAAAACTGCTCCATGTCCACAACAAGGTCACGTATGACCGGCAAACCCGGTAATGGTTTAACGGTCAATTTACCCCGCTTGGTCACCTCTGAAACACGTGTCATACAAGCAAGACCGTTCTTACCATTCATGCTGACTCCATCAGAACCACACACGCCCTCACGGCATGAGCGACGATAGCTGATGGTTTCATCCTGCTCTTTCAACATCTCGAGCAATTCGAGCACCATCGGGTCTTTGCCCTTTAAGTCGACGTCAAAGTCCTGCAGATAAGGTTCAGCGTCTTTGTCTGGATCGTAACGATAAATACTAACCTGCATTAGTAGACTCTCTCTTTAGGTACAAAAACACCATCCGGTAAGTCGGTATCGGACTCAAGGATGGACGGTTCAAAATTCACATCTCGCTTCGAAAGCGTCTTGTTGTTGGGATCGTATAACGAGTGACACAACCAGTTTTCATCATCTCGAGACTGGTAGTCATCACGGGCATGGGCGCCGCGGCTTTCCTTTCTAGCTTCCGCAGCAATCGCCGTGGCTTCTGCAATCTCTAACAAATTATCGAGTTCAAGGGCTTCAAGCCTGGCGGTGTTAAAGGCCCGGCTCTTGTCCGTGATTGAGGCATTTGCAATCCGCTCGCGCAAATCGGCTAGCTTGCCAATGCCCTCAAGCATAGTGTCTTCACGTCGGAATACACCAAAACTAAGCTGCATGGTGGATTGAAGCTCTTTTTTCAACTTAGCCACACTTTCGCCGCCGGTACCTTCATCCCAGCGAGTCACTCTCTGGGTAGCCCATTCAAGATCTGAAGCACTGGGTGCTTCAAAATCGACACCCTGATTTAACATTTCAGTAATGTGTATACCTGCTGCCCGACCGAATACCACTAGATCGAGTAGAGAGTTACCGCCTAACCGGTTTGCCCCATGGACTGATACACAGGCTGCTTCACCGACGGCATAGAGACCTTGAACAACCTCATCTTCACCGGCTGAGTTCCTGATAATCGCCTGACCATGAATATTGGTCGGCGTACCACCCATCATGTAGTGGCAGGTTGGGACAACGGGAACTGGCGTCGTGACCGGATCAACGCCGGCAAAGGATTTAGACAGTTCAACAATACCCGGCAAACGGGAATGGAGAATTTCTTCACCTAGGTGATCTAGTTTGAGTAGAACATGATCACCATCGGGGCCTACGCCTCGACCTTCGAGTATTTCTAGAATCATGCTGCGCGCCACAACATCTCGGCCAGCCAGATCTTTTGCGGTTGGCGCGTAACGTTCCATAAAACGTTCGCCATCCTTATTAATCAAGTATCCGCCTTCGCCACGGCAACCCTCGGTGACCAGAACACCCGCACCCGCAATACCGGTTGGGTGGAATTGCCACATTTCGATATCCTGGACCGGATAACCAGCCCGAAGCGCCATACCTGTGCCATCACCGGTATTCATCAGAGCGTTTGTGGTGGACTGATAGATCCGTCCAGCACCGCCTGTGGCGAATACAGTCGCCTTCGCTTTAATGTAGTGGAGCTCACCGGTTTCCATGCAAAGTGCCGTCACACCCACAACCGCACCTTTTTGATTCTTCACAATATCAACTGCAAACCACTCGGAGAAGAACACCGTATCCGCTTTGATATTGCCCTGGTATAAAGCGTGTAGCAGCGCGTGGCCCGTTCTATCCGCGGCTGCACAGGTTCGAGCAGCCTGACCACCCTTACCAAAATCCTTCGACTGACCACCAAATGGTCGCTGATATATCCGGCCATTCTCGGTACGAGAAAATGGCAACCCCATGTGCTCTAGCTCAAACACCGCCTCGGGTCCAACACTACACATGTACTGAATGGCATCCTGATCACCAATATAGTCAGACCCCTTGATGGTGTCGTACATGTGCCAACGCCAATCATCATTAGGATCATCACTAGCAATTGCACAGGTAATCCCACCCTGGGCAGACACCGTATGGGAACGAGTGGGGAAAACTTTTGAAATAACGGCTGTTTTGCGGCCGGATTCAGCCAGCTGTAACGCAGACCGCATTCCTGAACCACCGCCACCGACAATAATGGCGTCAAATTCTAACGTTGGAATATCACTCATTTAACCGTTCCCCCAGAGGATTTTGACGCTCCAAATGACATAGACCGTCAGCAATAAAACACAACCCACCTGGTAGACCAGCCGGATGCCATCGGCGCTAGCACCAAAGTAATGTTCTCGAATGTAGTCCGTACCGATCGTCCACATTCCTATCCAGGCGTGGGCACAGGTCGCCAGCACTGCTAGCAGTGTAAATATCTGCATCCAGGTCTGGGAAAACAGTGCTTGCCAATCCCCATGACTCATATCACCTTGAATCAGTACGATGCCTACCAATGCTACGGTGTAGGCCGCTAAAATTAAGGCTGTTACCCGTTGCACGATCCAATCGGACATGCCATTTCGAGAAAAACTTGTTACTTGAGTAATCATATCCGCATCCTATCCTTGTATGACCCAGATTCCCGCCAGAAAAATCAATATGGCAGAGAATAGGATGGTCAGTCTTGCAGCAAACTTTGAGCCCTCAAGGGTCTCTCCGACACCAAAATCCATCACCAGGTGCTTGATCCCGGCGACAAAGTGGTAAGCCAGAGCAGAAAGTAAGCCCCAGGTGATAAACATCCCGATCGGAGACTTCATCATGCCTTTTAGAGCTTCAAAACCTTCTTCTGAGGCCAGCGACATTTCGAGGGCATAAAGGCCAAAAGCCACGCCAACAAACAAAATGACACCGGATATTCTATGGGTAATCGACGTGAGGGCGGCTAAAGGCCATGCGAATGCCATCAAATCTGATGGGTTCACATTGATGGGGCGATGATCGTTTTGCACAGCAAATTCTCATTTTGGCCTGCTCTCCTCTACACTGAACATAACAATCGTGATTCGATCAGACTATTCATTCAGTTGAGGGACAATAAATCCCGCAGAGCAAGATGTGGCTTTAAGGCGTGGTGCTTCCACGCCCCCTTGTAAGGCGGATAATCATAGTTAGTTTAGTATTAAAAAACAAACTTCGAATCGGGCAAAAGCCTCGCGTCACAAGCCTTTACAAGACTAGTCTGTTTTGGAATGATGATCGCCCGGCCGATCCCAGCAATTCAAATCCAGTAAGAAGCAAAACGTGAGTCCGTCTCATGGGAGTTAAACGATGAAACAAAAAGTAACCATCACCATAGACGGTAACAGCACCGATTTACCGGTGCTAGAAGCAACGGAAGGTACCAACGTCGTGGACGTTAGGGGCCTTATAAAAGAAGGTGTTTTTACCTATGACCCCGGTTTTTTGAGCACCGCTAGCTGCGACTCAACCGTGACCTATATTGACGGCGACGCTGGGATCCTGACCTATCGAGGTTATCCGATTGATCAACTGGCGCAGCAATCTAATCATCTGGAAGTCTGTTACCTACTCTTGAATGGCGAGCTCCCCAGTCCAGAACAACTTCAATCTTTTGAAGCATCCATCAAAGAAAAACAGTACGTAGACAAGACTTTTCAAAACATTTTTAGCGGATTCACCCAGGGCGCCCATCCAATGGCCATGGTTGGCTCAGCTATTTCCGGCCTTGCGGCGCTTTATCACGAAGAAACCGATATCACCAATAGCGATGACCGCATGACCACAGCCCATCGGCTGATTGCTATGATCCCAACCCTTGCGGCCATGGCCTACAAGCACGGAAAAGGCGAATCTTTTGTAGAACCTGATCCCTCGCTTGGTTATGCAGAAAACTTTCTCAATATGTGTTTTGGCGAAACGGGCAAGCCTTCAACCGTAAGCCCAACCATTGCCGCTGCAATGGACAGAATATTCCTGCTCCACGCGGACCACGAGCAAAATGCGTCAACATCAACGGTTCGAATGGCTGGTTCCACAGACTGTAATCCCTACGCGGCTATTTCTGCCGGCGTCTCTGCATTGTGGGGGCCTGCCCATGGCGGTGCTAACGAAGCAGTCCTGTTGATGCTTAATGAAATTGGTGATGAATCTAGAGTTGAAGAATATGTCGCCAAAGCTAAAGACAAAGACGACCCCTTCAAACTAATGGGATTTGGTCATCGGGTTTACAAGAATTTTGATCCCCGGGCCACCGTCATGCAAGAATCCTGCGAAGCAGTATTTAACGAGCTAGGGACCAATGATCCACTACTCAAAGTAGCCCGGCAACTTGAAAAGATTGCCCGGGAAGACGACTATTTTGTCGAACGTAAGCTCTACCCAAATATCGATTTTTACTCTGGTATCACATTAAAAGCGGTCGGAATTCCGACCGAGCTTTTCACTGTTATTTTTACCCTGGGCCGGATGCCGGGCTGGATTACACATTGGAACGAAATGCTCAGCGCACCTTACAAGATCGCTCGACCTCGCCAGCTTTATCTCGGTGAGAAAAAACGCGACTACATAAAAATGAGCGCTCGCTAAATCTCTTTTTTTAAACCTTAACCGGAAACCAAATGAACATTTCTGCACAGATAGAAACATCAAAAGGCACAATCAACATTAACTTCTTCCCTGATGAGGTGCCGATGACAGTGGCTAACTTCGTTAACCTTTCACAACAGGGTTACTACGATGGGCTTAACTTCCACAGAGTCATTGACAGCTTTATGATCCAGGGCGGATGCCCTCAGGGCTCTGGCACCGGCGGCCCTGGCTACAAATTTGGCGATGAATTTGATGCAAGCTTGCGTCACGATGCACCGGGAAAATTGTCTATGGCAAATGCTGGACCTGGAACCAATGGCAGCCAGTTTTTTATTACCCACGTCCCAACTCCGCATTTGGATGACGCCCATGCCATTTTTGGCGAAGTTGTTGGCAGCGAGGATCAAGCGATCGTTAACGCCATCGAACAGGGTGACAAAATTATTTCTATCAAAATCTCTGGGGATGCTGATGAGTTGCTAGAGAGTCAATCGGAACGCGTTTCAGCCTGGAACGAAGCACTAAAAGGCTAGTCGCTAGCAAGTGCAATAAGGGGCGGAGCAGTTTCTGCCCCTTATCTCTGCCTTCCCTCTGCCGTCCCTCTGCTTGAGTTTCCCGTTAGAACGAGCTTAAGCCATACCCTCAAGACATACCTCAAGACATACCTTTAATATAGGTATTCAGATCGAAATAGTCGCGCCACACCTTGATTTTTCCGTCTTCCAATTCAAACATGCCAAAACAGGGCAAATCTACTTGCTTCTCGGCTGCAACCGTTCGGTCTAATCGCTCAACAGCCACACGATTACCCTCTGCAACAATACTAATAATGTCCCACTGGGTTTTTGTCCAGGGACTGATAAAGTTTTTAATGAATGCCTTGAGTGCTTCCCTACCCTGAACCGGCTCGGTAGGAATATTGTGATAAATGCCATCTTCCGCAAAGTACGCCACAAGCTCATCGGCATCCAATCTGGACCAGGCGTTAATAAATGATTCTACAACCTTTGCATTTTTTTCCGGTGAGCTTATCGTCATGTTCAACTGGAAGTTCCAAATTAGCGACTAGAGCACCAGAGTAACGCACTTAACTGCCCTCTAGGAACCCACAGGCCTGAAGGACTTCTTTATTTGTGAATGGCTTTTTTAAGAACCTATCGGCTCCGGCGTTAAGCACACGCTGTTCATTTTCCTCACTGTGATAGCCCGACATGGCTATGACTTGAATATGCATCGTATCCACATCAGCCTTAAGACTCTCGCAAACTTGGAAGCCGTCCATACCGGGCATCATGATGTCCAGCAGCACCACGTCCGGCATCACCTGATGAACTTTACTCCCCGCTTCGAAACCGTCACGGGCACTTTCAACCAGGGCACCGCCGTCTCGAGACTTAAACAGTTCAACGAGAAATCTGTTGAGATGGTCATCATCATCGACCACCAAAATACTCCGATTGCCTTTGCCTTTTAAACGTGACGCCATACCTTCGGCAATAGCAAAACGACGCACCGCGTCCATGCTGAAGCGGCGATGACCACCTGCGGTGGTTCGCGCTTCGAGTTTTCCTTTCTGGGCCCATTGCCGTACGGTGACTGGTGACACCAGTAACAATTCCGCAACCTCATTGGGCGTTAGCCATTCCTTGTTACGCACCCTCATCCTTGCATCTCATCTGTCCCCTTAAGATTAGACGAATATTTTCATTTTAGTGGCCGAGCTTGTGCTGCTTTGGCACACTCTCGCCCTAAATAAACACAGAGGTCATATCCGTGCGCGGAGTAGTTTTGGATGCAGATACCATGGGAGAGACATCGCTCGAACCCATATTAAGGCTTTTGGATGACTGGCAGGTTTACGGTTTTTCTGAGGAACACGAGGTAAGCGATCGAATCCGCGAAGCAGATATTGTGCTCAGTAACAAATCTGTTGTTTCCGCATCGGCAATGGATGCCGCCCCGCAGCTCAAACTAATTACCATTATGGCCACCGGCACCAACATTGTAGATTTAGCCGCAGCAACCAGGCTAAATATCACGGTCTGCAATTCCCGGGGCTATGGCACCGCGTCCGTCGCCCAGCACACCTTAACCCTCCTGCTGAATCTAGCCACCCGTATGCCTAGCTATCTACAGGCTGTAAATGAAGGAGAATGGCAACGAAGCCAGGTATTCAGCTTACTTCAGCATCCCATCATTGAACTCGAGGGGAAAACCCTGGGTATTGTAGGGCACGGCGAGCTCGGTAGTGCAGTCGGTCGTCTCGCGAGGGCCTTTGGTATGCAACTACTGATATCTGCGCGCCCGGGGCAAGCCCAGCTGAAGCCCGGCCAGGTACCCTTCCAGGAAGTACTCGGCACGGCCGACTTTGTCACGCTCCATTGCCCTTTAACCGCCGAGAATAAGCAGATGCTAAATCGAGCAACAATCGGACTGATGGCGCCTCATGCTTACCTCATCAATACTGCCCGGGGTGGTTTGATCGACTCACAGGCTCTCATTGACGCGATTGAAAACAAAACCATTGCAGGTGCTGCGCTAGATGTACTTGAAATAGAGCCCCCGTCTGCCGATGAAGCTCTTGTGGCAGCGGCTAAGCGCCTGCCAAACTTACTCATTACCCCCCATTGCGCCTGGGGCGCATCAGAATCGAGAGACCGTCTTGTTCTACAGGTTGCAGAGAATATTCGCCTGTTTCTGGCCGGTACGCCCCACAATGTCGTTAGTTAATGGTCAGCTAACAGGCCTTTTTGTTACCATTCATTTTTTACCATAGTCATGTAGGAGCCACACCTTGAGCCTAGAGTCCTTTCGCGCGGAAACCAGAAGCTGGTTAGAAGAGAATTGTCCGCCATTGATGCGAACCCCAATGGGTGAAAACGACACTGTATGGGGTGGCCGAAACGCAGACTTTCCCAATGCTGAAGCAAAATTGTGGCTAGAACGGATGGGCGACAAAGGTTGGACCTGCCCCACCTGGCCAAAAGAATACGGTGGCGGCGGACTCAATAAAGAAGAAAACATGATTCTTCAGGAAGAATTAAGACGTATCCATGCCCGCCCGGCGTTGACCTCATTTGGCATTAGCATGCTGGGACCTGTGCTGCTTGAGTACGCAACTGACGAGCAGAAAAAAATTCATATTCCAAAAATTGTCAAAGGTCAGATTCGCTGGTGCCAGGGTTATAGCGAACCCGGTTCCGGTTCTGATCTCGCCAGCTTACAGACCAAAGCCGTGTTAGATGGCGACGACTACATCATTAATGGTTCCAAGGTGTGGACCTCCTATGCTGATCAGGCTGACTGGATTTTTTGCCTGGTTAGAACAGACTTTAAGGTACCCAAACACAACGGTGTCAGCTTCATTCTCTTCGATATGGCATCCAAGGGTGTGACAACCAAACCGATTAAACTAATTAGTGGATCATCACCTTTTTGTGAGACATTCTTTGACGACGTAAAAGTCCCCAGGGAGAACCTGGTTGGTCAAATTAATGAAGGCTGGAGTATCGCCAAACGACTACTGCAGCACGAACGTAGCATGATTTCAGGTATGGGCCTGGGGGGTGGTGGACGCTCGGAACATTCAATGGAGAATCAAGCCAAACAATATGCTGGCGAAGTTGACGGCAAGATTGCGGATCATCAACTGCGCCAACGAATAGCGACCCACAAAATGAATGGTGCGGCGTTTGCTCTAACAATGCAGAGAGCCGCAGAAGAAGCTAAATCAAGTACAGGTCCAAGTGCAACCTCGTCGATGTTCAAACTTTATGGTACCGAACACAACAAAGATCGATACGAGGTACTACTCGAGCTGCAAGGGACTAACAGTCTTGGTTGGGAAGGCGAAGGGTTTAACGATCGCGAGCTTTCCACTACACGTGAATGGCTCCGGTCTAAGGCCAATTCAATTGAGGGCGGCACCTCGGAAGTACAACTGAACGTCATCGCCAAGCGAGTGCTTAACCTACCGGACTAATCCTCCTGACTCCCTATCTAACTTACGCTAGCGCACCAGATACCGAGCGGCCCGTTCTATCCCCTCAACGCTGAGGGGATACATCTGGTCTTCAAGCATTCGTTTAATCATCACAGCGGTATATGAGTCCTGCCAGCGAGATTCTGGAACAGGGTTCAACCAAACAATCTTCCGAAACTGGTCTTGTATGCGCTGCATCCAAACTTGACCCGCCTCGCCGTTAAAGTGTTCAACGCTGCCACCTCGTTCTGCAATTTCATGTCGGGCCATATTGGCGTCGCCAACAAAAATGATTTTGTAATCAGAACCAAATTTTCGAATCACATCCCAGGTGTTGGTTTTGGCTTCGGTTCGGCGATTGTTATCCAGCCATATGGATTCATAGATGAAGTTATGGAAGTAGTAACTTTCCAAAAATTTAAACTCGTAGCGCGCCGCGGAGAACAACTGAGCACAGAGCTCAATGTGATCGTCCATCGTTCCGCCCACATCCAGAAACAATAAGACCTTGATGGAGTTATGTTTCTCTGGCACCTCAACAATATCAAGTAAGCCTCCATTCCGGGCTGTACCGCGGATTGTATTCGGTAGATCTAATTCTAACTCTGCCCCGGTTCGAGCAAACTTCCTGATTCTGCGGAGTGCCATTTTTAGATTGCGAGTACCCAATTCCACATCCGCATCAAAATCTTCAAACCGTCGCAGTTGCCAGAGCTTTTGGGCACGCTGGGACGCCTCACCTGCAAATTCTGATTTAGTCCCTATCTCTCCCTGATCCGATTTCCCCTCACCTTCTATCCCACCATCACCCTCGCCTTTTTCTCCTTCATCGCCGCGCTCTCCTTCTTCTCCCTTTTCTCCTTCCTCTCCTGACTCTCCTTCTTCTCCTGTCTCTCCATCCTCTCCTGCTTTGCCCTTCTCACCCTCCTCGCGACTTTCTCCGCTTTCTCCGTTCTCCTCACTTGGGTCCTTTACGTCACCTTCACATGCATTCCCACTTTCTTTGGCCTCCCGGCTCAAATCCAGTTGCTGGTCATCGTCTTCCACAGAGTCGGAGCCATCACCGGGGAGGGTCGCCCGGGAGAGTTGTGCCAGTGTAGTTTGTTCGTGGTACTCCGAGATCGCCTGGTCAATATCCTGGGGGCGAATATCAGTAAGACCTGATTGCAGAAGTTGCTGAAGTTGGGTTTCGATCTCTTCCTCTGCGAAGAGGGACGGAAGACTGTCGAGGCCAGAAAAAAAGGCGTCAAAGGCACGATCAAATCGATCATAGTACTTTTCATCCTTTACCAAACTGGTTCGGCTCAGGTAATAAAAGTCGTCAATGGCAAATTGCAAAATACGATGTTCAAATAGGTTTAAACAATCCAGGATTTCACGGGTTGAGACTGGGACCCCATACTCACGCAATCGTTCGAAGAAACCTAACAACATCCTATAGTTGCGTCACAATACCCTGACGATACTGCTCCAGTCGGGTTTCGTAGGCAGCACGTTTTTTACTGTCTTGAGGCAGCATGGCGAGCACCTTGTTCATGACCTCAATGGCCTCGTCGAACTGACCTACCCTGGCGTATGCCGCAGCAAGCGAATCGAATCTCTCCGGTGTGGCACCGTTGTCGATGGCTTGCTTTGCCAGAACAATCGCCGCCTCGCCATTACAGACCTTCTCAACAGGACAGGCTGCAAGCAACCATGCCAACCGATTCATTGCCCCGGGCACACCTTGATCTGCTGCCAGTTGATACCAGGTAGCGGCCCGAACATAGTCTTGCTCAACACCCACGCCGCGTCGATAGAGATAACCAAGCGCGTTCTGTGCTTCCCCATGCCCCTGAATAGCAGCAATTTGATAATTGCGTTTTGCAAGGGCCAGGTCCTGTTTAACGCCTCTACCCTTTTCGTAGGCAAATCCAAGATGATAATTCGCCGAGGTCACACCGGATTCAGCAGCTTTTTCAAACAATGCAAATGCTCGTTTATGGTTCTGTGGAGCACCGTCACCGGAAGCATAAATACGGCCCAGGGGTGCAAAGGCCATGTTGTAATTTGCCTCCGCCGCCTGGCGATACAACTCAAATGCACGCTTCGAATTTCTCGGCACACCCTTACCGAACCAATAAAGATTTGCCAGATTAACCTGACTTGCTGCAAATCGTTGCTCTATCGCTTTTTGGTAAAAGCCTGCTGCGAGGACATAATCTTGATCAACCTGCTCCGCTAACAATCCTAACTGATTGAGGGTTAGAGGATGATTAGGATTCATCGATAGCGCGATTTCCAGATCTTGCTTAGCCAGCGCATAAGCGTTCAGCAGGCTGTAGGCGATCCCGCGATTTGCATAAGCCACCACCTGTTGTTCAGCATCAAGCTCATCCTCGAGGAGCATCGTTGATAGGATTGCAACAACTTCGCGGTAATTACCCGTTGCCGCTGCCTGCTGCGCCTCATCAAAATTGGCCATCAAGGGTGAGCAAAACAACAGCAAAGATAATAAAATCAGCCGCAACAAATCATTACCACAATACAGTTTCCAGACCGCTACAATAACAGATTGCAGCCTCTCTCGACATCTGCGGGTCCTGATCGAAATTGGTATACTGCGGGCCTAAATGGAAAACAAGAATATGGTCGCTGAGATCAAGGCAATAGAATCTCCATCCCCTGGACACCGGCCAGCCGACTCGCTGCTATTGGCGCTTGCCTATCTGACTCGTGTTCATCTCAAGCCATTTTCGGCCGAAAGCCTGGTGGCTGGGTTGCCCCTTGAGAATGATCGCCTCACACCGCCACTGTTTATTCGAGCCGCAGAGCGTGTGGGCTTCAAGTCAGCACTTTCAGAAAAGTCTCTGGCCGAGATCTCCCCGCTAACACTGCCTGTCATCCTGCTACTAGAAGAGGATCAAACCGCTGTTTTACTAGAAAAACATGACACCCACTGGGTTGTCGTATTCCCAACCGACGGTGAAATCACCCATGAGATATCCACGGAGGAACTCGAACGCAGGTATCTGGGTAGCTGCCTGCTGTGCAAACCTATACCGGGCACACACAGCGCAGACGAAACCGAGAATCGACAACATTGGTTCTGGGATACGGTAAACCTATCCAAGGGTATTTATCTGGAGGTCCTTGTCGCCTCCTTGCTGATTAACTTATTTGCGTTAGTTTCCCCGTTGTTCATCATGAATGTGTACGACCGTGTAGTACCCAATGCTGCTATCGAGACCCTCTGGGTCCTGGCGTCAGGTGTTTTCATTATTGTGCTTTTCGATCTGGCAATGAAAATGCTACGCGGCTACTTTATCGATATTGCAGGCAAAAGAGCTGATGTGTTGTTGTCGGCAAAAACTTTTGCCCGGGTCATGGATATTCGTTTGGAACAGCGCCCCAAACAAATCGGCTCCTTCGCCAACAACCTGCAAGAATTCGATACCTTCAGAGAGTTTTTTACCTCTACGACTCTCACGACTTTAATTGACGTGCCCTTCGTCATTTTGTTCCTCCTGATCATCTATGGTGTTGGAGGTTCCGTGGCTTTGGTGCCACTAATGGCGATTCCGATAATTCTTGGTATCGGAATATTAATTCAAAAACCACTTCAAAAACTCATTGACGACACATTTGCCCATTCGGCAAAGAAACACGCATTACTCATTGAAGCACTCTATGGACTGGATGCCATTAAGAGCAATCGCGCTGAGGGTGTTATCCAGAAACGCTGGGAAAACTTCACGGGTCATCTAGCGCGGCTCTCACTGAAATCCAGGTTGCTCACCCTCGGTGCTATTAACTTTTCCCAGATTGTCCAACAACTCGCCACGGTTGGAGTCGTAGTGGTTGGGGTTTACCTGATTATGAATGGAGATTTATCCGTCGGCGGTCTAATTGCATGTACAATTTTGACGGGAAGAAGTCTTGCTCCCATGGCGCAGGTTGCCGGCATCCTGACCCGATACCAGCATTCGATTGCAGCGTACCGTTCTATTGATCGTATGATGAAGCTACCGGTAGAAAGGCCCGAAGGAAAAAATTTCCTCCATCGTCAAAACCTTAGTGGCGCGGTGGAATTTAGGGACGTTACCTTTGCCTATCCTGGGCAGACAACCGCTGCCATCAAACAAATCACTTTCGAAATTAAGCCCGGGGAAAAGGTTGGCCTAATCGGAAAAATGGGCTCCGGGAAAACCACAATCCAAAAGCTTTGTATGGGCTTCCATCAACCGGCTGAGGGCACCATTCTCCTGTCTAAAACCGACCTGACTCAACTGGACCCCCACGATGTCCGGCGCAACGTGATTTATGTCTCCCAGGATGTTCAACTATTTAGTGGTACGGTCCGAGAAAACATCACCCTTGGCGCCCCACTTGCCACCGATGAAGAGATTCGGCACGCCGCCCACCTTGGCGGGCTGTTGGAGTTTCTTGAACAACACCCTGAGGGATTCGATCTTCAAGTAGGAGAAAGGGGCAGTCTGTTATCAGGCGGACAAAGACAAGCCATTGCCCTCGCCCGAGCGCTAATTAATGACGCGCCGTTGATGTTGCTAGATGAACCGACTAGCGGCATGGACAGCACCGCTGAATTTGGATTCAAACGACATCTCGAACAAACCTACAGCGATAAAACAATATTACTCATTACCCATAAGACTAATATGCTCACTCTTGTCGATCGCTTGATCGTAGTAAACGATGGTCAAATTGTCGCTGACGGTAAACGTGATGACATATTAAAGGCATTAGCGGGAGTTGGTAATGGGCAATAAGGTGGACTCTCAGGATCTCGAATTTATGTCGGATACCCATTCGGCAATACTAGAAAACCCTCCCTTTTCTAGCCATGCAATATTGTGGGTGACAGCACTCACTCTAATTGTCGCGATTGTGTGGGCGAACTTTGCACGTATCGATGAGGTGGCACATGCAGAAGGTCGAGTTATTCCATCATCACAAATTCAAATTATTCAAAACCTCGAAGGCGGCATTCTCCTCGAGATGCTTGTGAAACCTGGCGATACTGTAAAAGCCGGAGAAACACTCATTCGAATGGATGACACCCGCTTTGCCTCGTCCTACAACGAAGGATTGCTAAACTCTGACGCTATCCTGGCCCGGATCTCCAGGCTTAGAGCTGAAGTCAATACAGAGGCTTTTGAGCCACCGGAAATATTTGCCAGAGAAAGTCGAGAACTCATAATTAACGAAGCTTCGCTCTATCAGTCGAGACAAAACGAGCTTCAATCCAGTCTCGACATCCTTCGCCAGCAATTAACACAGCATCAGCAAGCACTTGCCGAACTACAAGCCGAAGAACAAAAACTAAAAATAAATTCAGAACTTGCCCAGGAAGAACTGTCACTGACCAGACCCTTAGTTGAGACAGGCGCTGTATCAAAGGTAGAACTACTTCGATTGCAGATAGCAGTGAACGAGTCCACGGGCAGACTCAGAGGCGTCCGGCTGGCAATTCCCAGAGCTGAAGCGGTGGTCAGAGAAGCTGAAGAGAAAGTTCAGGAAAGGAAACAACAGTTTGTATCCCAGGCCCGCGCCGAATTAAACGAGGCTGAAACTCAACTCTCTCTACTTTCAATATCAAATGTGGCGCTCGAAGACCGAGTTAAACGCACCGAAGTCCGTTCACCGGTGGACGGCACAGTTAAGCAGGTTCTGGTCAACACCATTGGCTCCGTGATCCAGCCAGGTATGGACCTGGTAGAAATTGTCCCGTCTAACGATTCACTATTGGTTGAAGCCAGAATACGCCCTGCCGATATTGCGTTTATTCACCCTGGTCAGACTGCAACCGTCAAACTCACCGCCTACGACTTTGCAATCTACGGTGGCCTACCGGCGGTCCTCGAACTCATTAGCGCTGATTCCATTACAGATGAACGGGGTGAGCACTTTTTTGAAATACGAGTCCGGACCGAAGAAAATCATTTGAACTCGAATGGTAATCCATTACCAATCATGCCTGGGATGGTGGCAACCGTGGATATCATGACCGGCAAGAAAACCGTTATGGACTATCTATTAAAGCCGTTGAAGCGCGCCCAGGAAAAAGCCCTTTCCGAACACTAGAGTTCGTTGCTTGTTTTTGACCTAGGATTGCCCCAGCGTTGCCCGCAGCTCCCTTGCAATATCTCGCAATTTGGCTTTGATAGCATCAGCATTTTTTGGCCCCATGCGTAACAATTGTTTTTGCGCAGGACTTAACATTTCTAACTTTGGATCTTGATATTCATACATCACCACGGGCCGAATCAGCTTAGCCGGCTCATCAATTTGGGGAGTCTCTAACAATCGCCCTATTCCGCGCAAGATAACCTGATCAAAGTTGCCTGATGGATAACCAAGCTCGCCATAAGCTTGTGCAAACAGTGGCCGAAGCAGCACATAAAATTCAACGGATCGTTTTGTATCAATTGACAACAAAATATTGGTTACATTATTAAATCGATCATAAGAACGTTCATTCATTACATAAACGCCTTCCGATATTTCTTGCACGGACATTTGCCCCCGGGGAGCTAGCGCAGCGGCAGGTTCCTTTGCGATGCTGCCATTTGCGATGTTGTCAGTGAATGCGACGGTTTTACGAATGAGTTCGCTTGAACCTAACCAGGTATTAATTCCCTCATGCCGCGTCAGACTAACCGCGCCATCACGAATCAGTTGGTCACTATTCTCCAAGCGTGGAAGGACAAACGCAGGTTCTTCAGCAACAACCTCGGGCTCCACTTCTGGTTCAGGCTCTGGCGCTTCTGGCTCTATGACTTCGATTGTTGCAGGTTCTGGTATTGCCACAATGTCCGTGACTGTATCTGGTTGGGGTTCAGCGCTTAAAAAATAGTAGGCAAGAAAACCCACCAGGAGTATTCCAGTCACGATCAGTGCTATAAAAACGGGCTTATTTTCAGACATTTACAGTTAACCTCAATCAGTGACGCTATTGTCAATCCATTAGTGGGTCAATCTCAACCCGATTCTGCTCATTCCACTAAACCTCCATCCTCTGTAACAATCGCTAATTGTCCACAGAACTGATGTTTACTGGAGAATCCTAATGTCTAATAGACCCTAATAGCCCAATATCGGTTCCCTCTATTCAGGGTTAGCCAGCTTTAAACCAGCAACGGTCAAGACCAACGGCCCATCTAGGCGGAGATATCCTTCAGTTGCTGGGCATTGGGTTGCTTAATAACACCGCGATCGGTGATCAAGGCTGCAACGAGTGATGCGGGGGTCACGTCGAAGGCGGGATTAAATACCGGGGTATTGGAAAGACAGATTAAAGAATCGGAAAACCGCCTGACTTCTTCAGCAGACCGGCATTCAATTTCAACACTTGCGCCACTCGCGGTATCCAGATCGATTGTCGAGCATGGGCAGGCAACAAAAAAGGGAATTGAGTAAAACTGACAAAGGATAGCAAGGTTGAGCGTACCAATTTTATTAATTACATCACCGTTGGCGGTCACACGATCAGCACCGACTATCACGCCGTCTACCCGGCCAAGTGACATCACGTATGCTGCCATATTGTCCGTAATAAGCGTGTGGTCAACACCATGCCTGGCAAGCTCATAGCTGGTGAGCCGGGCACCTTGTAACAGTGGTCGGGTTTCATCAACATAAACATGCAAGGATTGACCCTCGGTACAGGCCCGGTAAATTGGAGCCAACGCCGTTCCATATTCAGATACCGCCAGTGATCCCGCATTACAATGGGTTAACAAATTGTTCATGCCCTTTAAGAGCGGTCGACCATAATCACCGATTGCCTGACAAGACTGGCGATCTTCCCCATGGATTGCACTAGCCTCCAAGAGCAGTTCACTGACGACAACCAATCCATCACGACTAAGCTCCCTCGCCTTTGCCAGCATTCGGTTAAGGGCCCAGGCGAGATTGACCGCCGTCGGGCGTGCGGAATCTAGATAGAGACAACGACGTTCGAGTTCTGACAACTTAATCAGTGGGCCGGTATCAACCAGCAGACCGTAAGCTGCCGCGATACCAATCGCAGGAGCACCGCGCACTTTTAGCGATGAGATCGCCTCGAATACCGTTTCCGTGGTTTGGCATTTTACCCTGAGCTCTTCGTGAGGCAAGCGAGACTGATCTAATAGATACAGCTCGCCTGACTCCCAAAGCACAGACTTTGGCAACGCTTCCAATTGACCTGGCCCGTTTAGCCAGCCCTTAAGCTTGCGACCATTTCCAGCCGGGTTTCAGTATCCACAAACGTGAAGCCACCGTTAATGCGACTCACAAAATCGCTGTAACGTTCTTTAATGGTTGGGACAATTTCGCCGGGCTCACCCATGACTCCAAAGGTGTTTAGCATCTCATCGGTAATCAACTCACCCATTTCTGCCCACTGACCTTGCTTCGACATCGCATTCAGTTCCGGCTGCATGTCTCCCCAACCCTGAACACCGAGTACCTGCTTATAGGCAGGCGTCGAGCCGTAAAATGCAATACGGTTCTTGGCTTCGAGCTTGGATGCATTAAAAGTTTCTTCGTCCTTTCCAGAAACAATAAAGGGCGTGTATGAAATTTCGAAGTCATCCATCGAACGACCAGATCTTGCAAGTCCCTCGGCAATAGCCGGAAGGGTCACTTCGCGAATATATTTTTCATTACTAAAGGGATGAATAATCAGTCCATCTGCAACTTCGCCGGCAACCCGGGTCATCACCGGACCAACCGCTGCGAGTGTCACCTTGGGTGCACCATACTGTTTATCCTGGGGAGTAAAGGCAGGCGTCATCAATGTGTGATTGTAATACTCACCTTCAAACTTCAGGGGTTCATCTTCATACCAGTTCGCCCAGATTGCCCGCATCGCGGAAATTAGTTCTTTCATCTGATTAGCCGGAGCGCCCCAGGGCATGCTGAATCGTTTTGTGATGTGTGGCCGAATCTGGGACCCAAGACCCATTGTAAATCGCCCCCTGGAATAAGCATTTAGGTCGTGACCAAGATTTGCTAACACCATTGGACTCCGAGCAAACGCCACGGCAATTCCAGTTCTTACTCCAATTCGTTCACTGTGCTCCGCAGCTAACATGAGCGGAAAAAAGGGATCATGGTTCATTTCAGCGGTACCTGCGCTGTCGTAACCTTCCGCTTCCAACTTCTTAACGTGGTCGGGAATTTTGTGCCAATCCTGAGTTAAATGTGAATCTACGTACATGGGGTCACCCTCTTTTTAGTCATTTGCTGGTCAAATCGAAGGCTCAACCATACCGACTTTAGCAGTCGCTATCTAGCGCCTAGAGAGCGGTTCAAGGTAGTGGATATTTGAAGTATTGCGGAGTTGCTGGGCAGCTTGATCCGGGTCGACATCATTCAAAAAGTGCCCTCCTCCGGACTCAACTCCAGCAAGAAATTTCTGCAAGGTGGGCTGACGCATCAATGGATGGATTTGAATATGGCAGTGGTAAACCTCACCGTCTCCTACTGGCCCCTGATGCAGCACAAGCATGTATGGAAAAGGCATATTCCATAGGTTATCAAAACGTACCAGCGTGTCCCTTAGCGCCATGGCAAGGTCTTTTCTGGCGGAACTCGACAATTCAAATAACCAGGCTTTTTGTTCCCGAGGGCAGACAAAGGCCTCATAGGGAAAACGCGAAAAGTAAGGTAAGAACGCAAGGGCGCCGGTATTTTCAACAATCACCCTACTATTGGACTCACGCTCACTGGAGATAATATCCGCCATCAAACCTCTGCCGGTCGCCTTTAGATGAGACTCCATAGCAATTCGTTCTAATTCAAGGTTTTTGAATTCGAAGCTCGCCCCATACAGCTGGCAATGGGGATGGGGGTTGGACACGCCAATTACAGCACCCTTATTTTCAAATATGAGTACCTGATGGACGTCCGATCGCTGCATCAACAATTGAGTTTCATCCGCCCATCGGTCGATCACTGCCTCAAAAGCACTCCGATCGAGTTGCGCAAGGGATTGGCTATGATCAGGGGAGTAGCACATGACTTGAGTGGTCCCCGTCGCAGGAGCATTCCGGTATATGCCCGGAGCCGTTGCAAGATCACGTGGTGCTTGGTCGCTAAAGGACGGGTGATCATTGTTAAAAACAAACAACCCATCATAGTTGGCGTTACGCTCTCCGGACACCCGGACATTTCCCGGACAAAGGTAACAGTTAGAATCAAAAGACTGCTGCTGACCAAGGTCCGAAGCTGGTGCATCCGCCGAGGACCATGGACGTTGATTTCGATGGCTCGTAATGGTGACCCATTCATTCCGAAGTGGGTGCCAGCGTCGTTCCCAGACACCGTTTGATTCGGTGGGAGGTGTCATCTCTTCTAAGGGTGTCAGGATTGCAACCTCGGTTGCTCCTCCAGGTCTGTGGATTCGGGCAATTCAGTGACAAAATCGACATGCCGCATCAAGGTATATTGGTAGGCTTCCACCAGCGCGTTCCAGCTTGCCTGAATGATGTCTACATTGACGCCAATCGTACCGAAAATTTCACCCTCAAAACTATGCTCCAGATAAACACGAACCTTTGCCGCGGTTTCTTGAGTGCTATTAATAACTCGAACAGAATAATCCGTTAGATGTAGATCGAGTAAAGTCGGAAACTGTTCTACTAGTGCTTTTTGCAGGGCTTTGTTTAAAGCATCAACCGGGCCGTGACCTTCCGCTGCACACAATTTCACATCGTCACCAACTCGAACCTTAACGCTGGCCTCAATTAATCCATCAGACTCCTGCGGGTCCTCGTTCGAAGGACTATAGATACGATAATACAGCGGTTCAAACTGAGGCATATAACGGCCGATATGTCGACGAACCACAAGATCAAAACTGCCATCAGCATTTTCATAGGAGTATCCGGAGTGCTCTTTGTCTTGCACTTCTTCCAAGATTGCCTTAACAGCGTTGTTATCTTCTAACTCCGAATAACGGTTGGCCAGTTTGGCCCGTAAATTTGAACCGCCGGCCAGTTCGCTGATAAGAATCTTTCTCGAGTTCCCCACAAGTTCAGGATCAATATGTTCGTAGGTTGATGGGTTTCTTTGCACCGCACTGACATGCACGCCACCCTTGTGAGCAAACGCCGAGGGTCCTACATAGGGCTGACCGGTAGGCCCCTGTATATTTAGATATTCCCAGACAATCCTGGATAGATTTGTTAATCCCTTAAGGCGCCCCTCTGGCACGCATTCATAACCCAGCTTAAGTTCCAAATTAGGGATAATGGACGTTAGATCAACATTGCCACAACGTTCGCCAATGCCATTGATCGTGCCATGAATTTGAACGACCCCTTCTTCGATTGCACGGAGCGTATTGGCGACACCTAGTCCGCCATCGTTATGCACATGGATGCCCAGTTTGATACCGGGGATTTCTTTACGTACCTCACGAATCGCATGGCCAAGTTCATGGGGCATGACTCCGCCGTTAGTATCACAAAGGATCACCCGGCTAGCACCAGCGTCTACAGCACACTGCAGTGTTGCCAGGGCGTAACCCGGGTCGCTGCGAAAACCATCAAAGAAATGCTCAGCGTCGTAAAACACAGGTTTCGCCGTTGCCGCAACCAGGTGCGCAATTGAACCGCTGATCATATCCAGGTTCTTATCCGGTGTTACCCGGAGTGCTTGCTCAACATGGAGATCCCAGGTCTTACCAAAAATGCAGGTTGCATCAGCTTTTGCTGCAATTAGTTTTTGCAGGAAAAAATCATCGGCGGGTTTAACATCCGAGCGGTGGGTTGAACCAAAAGCAACAATCCTGGCTGTGGATAAGTCTAAGTCTTTGGCCCGAGCGAAAAACTCGTCATCCTTGGGGTTTGAGCCTGGCCACCCGCCTTCAATAAAGTCGATGCCCATAGCATCCAATGCCACGGCAATATCTAGCTTATCACCCAGACTTAAATTGACACCCTCACCCTGATTTCCATCACGGAGTGTTGTGTCGTAGATTTCAATTTTTTTCTTGGCCATCCCAATCCCGGGGTTATATGTAGCCTAAGCGTTGGGCCGTTACCTTAATCGCGTCATTAGCCTGAAGCAAGGTATCAAGCGGGTCGTAGTTCGCCGCTAGAAACGCTTCCCGGCTACTTTCTTTCATAGTAATCGGGAATATCTGATTCGCACAAATCACCTGCATAGCGTTCAGGTCTACCGTCAAGTCAACCTCAGGTTCATTTTCGATGATCTTAGCCAACATCTGTCGTAGAGGTTTTTCCATGACAACACAGGGAATTCCGAGGGTGGTACTGTTGCCCTGAAAAATCTCGGCAAAACTCTCAGCAATCACCGCCTTGATACCAAATTTCTGCAGTGCTTGAGGGGCATGCTCACGACTCGAGCCGCAACCAAAGTTGGCATCGGACATCAGCACCTCAGCGCCCCGGTGGGCCTCAGCATCCAGTGGGTGATTTTTACTCTTGCCTTCTGTGTCGAACCTCTCGTCAAAGAAAAGCGAGGGTCCCAATTCATCAAATGTCACACACTTGAGGAATCTAGCCGGGATAATCCGATCTGTATCAATGTCATTCCCGGCAACATAAACCCCTTTGCCGTTAATTTTTGTAATGCCGTTACTTTCCATAATTTGTCCGCTTTTGACTATTTAAGTCCAAATACTTCCCGGGCGTCTGCCACCTTACCTTCAATCGCCGATGCAGCCACCATAATTGGGCTCATCAAAATCGTTCGACCTGTTGAGGAACCCTGACGCCCGATAAAGTTTCGATTCGAGCTGGAGGCGCACACTTCGTCACCCACTAACTTGTCAGGATTCATAGCGAGACACATTGAACAGCCCGGCTTCCGCCACTCAAATCCAGCCGCTTCAAATATCTCGTGTAAACCTAGAGCGCGGGCCTGGGCATCTACTTTCTCTGAGCCGGGTACCGCAATGGCTTTAATGCCACTGGCAACTTTATGACCCGGTAATAGTTTTGCGACTGCTTGAAAGTCCGATAATCGACCATTGGTACAGCTACCGAGGAAAGCCACATCAATCTTTGTGCCTTTGATAGGTGTGTTGGCAGGGATTTTCATGTATCCAAGGGCATCGTTAATCAGATCTTTCTCAAGACCTTCAACCAATTCAGGATCCGGCGTGGATTCTTCGATCGAAATTGCCTGTCCGGGAGTAATGCCCCAGGTCACAGTAGGTCTAATCTCATTTGCCTGTATCACAACTTCGTCGTCAAAGGTGGCATCAGCATCGGACGCATAGGAAAGCCACTTTTCTGCTGCAGCATCAAAATCGGCACCGGAAGGCACTCGCTCCTTGCCCCGCAGAAAATCAATTGTTGTCTGGTCTGGATTGATGTAACCACAACGAGCACCGCCTTCGATGCTCATATTACAAACGGTCATCCGCTCTTCCATTGTCATGGCACTAATCGTTGACCCAGCATATTCGTAGGCATATCCAACCCCACCATTCACGCCAAGGGTGCGAATAATATGCAGCGTGACATCCTTCGCTGTAACGCCTACAGCCAGTTCGCCTTCAACGCTAATCCGTCGAACTTTCAGGGGGTCCATTGCCAGGGTCTGGCTTGCCAGAACATCTCGCACCTGGCTGGTTCCAATACCAAGGGCAATACAGCCAAAGGCACCGTGGGTTGAGGTATGACTGTCACCACAACAAACCGTCAAACCTGGCTGGGTCAAGCCGAGTTCGGGCCCTACAATATGCACAATGCCCTGGGAACCCGATTCAGGAGGGAAGAACTCAATACCGTGCTCGATGGTCGCGTCACTTAAGACCCGGATCATCTGCTCGGCCATATCATCCTTTAACGGACGGGATTGATCATCCGTGGGAATAATATGGTCGACGGTTGCGAAGGTGCGTGAAGGATAAGCCACCTTAAGCCCCTTATCCCGCAGCATTCCGAATGCTTGAGGACTCGTGACCTCATGGATCAGGTGCAATCCGATAAATATTTGGTATTGACCACTGTCGAGTTTCTGCACGACGTGACCATCCCAGACTTTTTGGTAGAGATTCTTGCCCACTGGCGATTCCATCCAAGGTACTAAAAACGAGGGCGAATTCTAGCATCTTTGATCGGACTGAGAATTCCAATCCGGAATCTTCGAAATTACTGGACGACCCCTCTTACGTCGCGATTTTGCAACTAACCCATCACTAGAATCACCTAGCCGGATTTGCGGGCCAACTCGAGTACCTGACTGGCGAGTTTAGAGTTCGGCAGGATTTCATAAAATACTTCATCGCCCCGCTCAGATTGCACCTGCTCGTTTTTCCAGCGCCCAACCTTACCTTCTCGAATAACCAGTTCACGCTCTTTACCCATGACATCCGGAAACCTGCCGACAAACATCATTTCTGTTGTGTCGCCGGTCTTCAGCTTAAGTTTTTTGAGGGGAATCTCAGCCATCAATTTTTTGAATCCCGGCAACGACAACATAATGCCATTCAGGTTGTACTGAATATGGCGTTGGCCCTTCTCTCCGAGTTGCTCATCGTCGGCGGTCATTTCCAAAACATCCACATTAAAATGACCTTTGTATCTGTCTCGCAAACGCCAGGAACAGGAGGAGAGCCGATCTGCATCACCAATGGCAGAAGAAATCATGATGGGTCTACCTTCATCAAACAAAAAGAGAGGCTTATCATCTGAAAAACAAATGCCGATGCCCACCTCAAGCCCAGGCAAACCTGTTTTAGCCGCATGGGAATTTTTAGAACTGACGATATCCAAAATTTCTTTTGCCATACCGCAGGCGCGAGACATCGCATACCAATGATTCGGTGCATCGCTGTGTTCATAAAAGCCTAGGATGACCGCGTCACCTTCGATAAATACTTTGCTCGCGCCGTACACCGCAAGGCGCTCTGTGATGGGATCAAAAAATCGTAACGAAAAGTAGGAAGCGGGATTCAATTTTTGCTTGAGCAACTCTCTTGTAACCGTGGTTGACCCTCGAACATCAGCCTTGAGAATGACATGGTGAATGATTTCAGACTCAATATTTTGTACCTCTTTTAACTCGTCAGGATCTACGAGTTCATAAAGCTTTCCCCCGGCACGGGCCAATTGTATTTCCTTGGCTTCGGAAATCACATTAATTCTGTTTAGCGCCCGGTGGGCAAAACGAAAATACTTAAGGTGTAACCGATAGCGAAAAAGATCGGAAAGCAATCGTAGGAAATATTCATCACCCTCCTCTTTGATCACCTTGCTGATCTGACCTTCTATCTCATCAAGACGTTTGACCAGTACCAGAGCGCCATCTTTAGACCGATCGAGACGTCCAATCGCTTTTTTGCTTTCATTGCCTGCGATATACGCGCAGGCTAATCTGATATCGAGCAGTTGCTGATCTTTGGGCGTCCAATTCCCGCGAAGCAGATAACAGGCGACTGCCTCGCGAAATTCCACCTCGCTATACATCTTGCCACGAAGTTCTGTGATCAGCTTCTTGAGTTTTTTCAACTCTCCTTTAACATCCCATTGCCCTTTCATACCGAGGGAGTCTTTCAGCGCTTTAAGTTCACGTTCCTGAACAACGGGGTCAAACAGAGTGCGCACGTTGCCCGGATGCTCTAGCCAACTGTAAGACTCGGTCAGCGTTGTGCTCTGGTCTTCGCTTGGTCCTAATATATCCTGGGAACTGAATAGACCATGCAAGGTGTCAAATACCTCGGTGGATTCGATTTTTGCATCGGGTTTTAACGCTTTGGAATCAAGCTCAGGAATTGACTCATTCAGTGTGTCTTCAAGACGAAGATTAATCGCGGCAAAACCTTTTCCGCCATTGGGCCAGAGGGCATAACATTCTGCGAGCATGCCAATATCGATGGGCGACTCGGCACACAACATTGGGTTGAACATGACATTTAGCAGGTCGCCATCATCCTCGGGCAATATCTGACGCCGCAGGTCCCGTAGGCCGTTCTCTTCCCGTTGTATTTGCTGAAACACAGCACGATTAACCCGAAATAGGAATTCATCGTGGTTTTTGCGCAGCCACGCGAGTCGTTCCTGAGTTGCAAGTAAACTTCTAGAGCCTGCAAATTGTTGTTGGGCGACGGCAGCTTCAGTTTCGTCATTCAATTTAGATAGGGCCCTGCGAACTTCTTTGAGCAAAAATTTAGTCACGCCAAATTGCAGAACTCTCAAATGGGAAGCCGGCAGGTCGGATTTAGTCCGGTGTAAGCTGGCAGTCATCATTTCCCGATAACTGCTCCGAAATTCTTCCATCTCCTCAGCTCCGCCGGTGGGACGATTTCCCGCCGCGACTCTTTTTGCTATCCGCTCAATGATCTCCCTGCCCTGCAACACAAAATCGTCACTCAATCGAACGTCAATATGATAGTTGTCGATTCCTCGAGAAAGCATGTCCGTATCGAGAACACTGTCCCTGGGTATTTCGACCCGGCTTAACAGATGCGACCGAGCGCTGGTTTCAGTTACCTCGTTCAACTCATTCTCCGTTCAATTTAGTTTATTCGGATCACTTCTCGCCTAGGACCATGATCCCCCGGTGATGAACTGAATCTGCCAGGAATCTTCGCCCCACAGCCATCGCAACAGCCATTTTGATCCAGGTGCCAGTCTCCCAGCTGATACCAATCCCGTTCAATTACAGCATGATCACAGGCCGGACAGTAGGTAGAACCGCCGGTGATATCGTGCACATTTCCAGTATAGACAAACCGTAGGCCACTATTGAGTGCAATTCGACGGGCCCGAGTTAGGGTTTCTGCGCTGGTTGGGGTGATACTTCTCATCCGATAATCGGGGTGAAATGCGGTAAAATGGATAGGTACATCACAACTGAGATGCGTTGCAATCCAGGCCGCCATTTGCTCAATCTCGCGATCACTGTCGTTCTCACCCGGAATCAATAGGTTAGTAATCTCAAACCAGACATTTGTTTCATGGTGAAGATATTCCAGAGTATCGAGAACTGGAGCCAGACGGCCGGCACAAATCCTGTGATAAAAGCGGTCGGTAAAGGCTTTGAGGTCAACGTTTGCGGCATCCATATGGGAGAAAAATTCCCGCCGGGGTTCGGGGTTCATATACCCGGCGGTCACCGCAACCGCTAATATTCCCGCCGCCCGCGCCGCATCTGCCACATCAATTGCATACTCATGAAAAATGACCGGGTCATTATAGGTAAACGCAATGGATTTACAGCCGTGCTGTGCTGCCGCCTCGGCAAGACTGTCTGGCATTCCCATATCAGACAGTGTCTCAACTTCAGACGCTTTACTGATATCCCAGTTTTGACAAAATTTACAGGCCAGATTGCAACCCGCGGTACCAAAAGAAAGGACACTCGTGCCAGGATAAAAGTGGTTTAGGGGCTTCTTTTCGATAGGGTCAATACAAAAGCCACTTGAACGTCCATAGTTCAGCAGTACCACCTCACCGTCCCGGTTACCCCGGGCAAAACATGCCCCTCTTTGCCCTTCCTTCAATTGGCAGCTACGGGGACAAAGGTCACATTGCACCCGACCGTCCGGCAATTTTTGCCAATAGACCTGGTTTTTCGGATTTACACCATGTTGATAGGTCAAGATTGAGGACATTGTCTAACCTTTCTTAGGCCTTTCTTTGGTCTTTCTTTAGCCTGCCTCTAACGATGGGTCATACTTCGGCTTCACGCTGATGGCACTTCTCACCAGCAGCGGGCTAACCATGGTCAGGCTTGATTTCACTGGTTATGATGGCGAGAGTATATCGTTGACCAGGTGGAAATGACTGAAATCAGACCAACTGCAGTGGCGGGCTCTTTTTACCCACTAGACCCGATTGTACTGCAACGGGACGTAGACGGATTATTGGCTTTAGCCAATCTCTCCGCTGCGCCTGGTTCCCAGCGGCAGCCCAAGGTCATCGTTGCGCCCCATGCGGGGTACATTTATTCAGGTCCCCTTGCCGCTAATTGTTACGCCCCCTTGTACGGGTTTCGAGGCAAGATCGAACGTGTTGTGCTGCTTGGCCCAAGCCATCGGGTCTCCTTCCGGGGCATAGCAGCGCCCACAGCAACAGCCTTTTCCACACCTCTGGGCAATATTGCCATCGACAGCGAAGCCATTTCGAAAATCCTGCCGATAGAAAACGTCGGATTTTTGGATGATGCACACGCCCAAGAACACAGCCTTGAAGTCCATCTGCCCTTCCTCCAACGAGTACTCAGCAAATTTGTCCTGGTACCCCTGATAGTAGGAGATGCGAGCCCAGTCCTGGTTGAATCCGTGTTGGAGGCGCTATGGGGGGACGACACAACTCTCATCGTGATTAGTACTGACCTGAGTCACTTTAACGACTATGGGGAAGCACGCAAAATCGACCGTCATACCTCAAACAAAATACTGCAGCTCGAATCCAACCTAGTCGGAGCGGAAGCCTGTGGCTGTCGACCACTTAATGGTTTACTCCGACTGGCACAAGCCAAACAGCTTGAAATCGAAGAAATCGGCGTGGTTAATTCTGGGGATACGGCGGGTGATCGTCAGCGTGTGGTGGGGTATGGCGGGTTCCACTTGTTTGAAACCCAGGGATTAGCCCCAACTTTAACGGACAGTTTCAGCAAGCCGGTTCAGCAACAAATTCTACATGTTGCGAGACAGGCCATTTACCACGGCCTAACAAGTGGCGAGACGCTAACCCTGGAACCAACACTATTTGATCCTCAACTTCGGCGAGACGGGGCCTGCTTTATCACGCTAAAAGTTCAGGGACAGCTACGCGGTTGCATCGGCTCCCTTGAAGCCCATCGAATGCTATTGTTGGATGTCGCCCAGAATGCTCAAGCAGCCGCTTTTAAAGATCCGCGTTTTGCACCTCTAACGGCGGCTGAATACTCAAACCTGATGGTTGAGGCCTCAATCCTCAGCCAGCCGGTATTCCTCGGCAAGCTTGAATTTGAGGAATGTCTCAGGCAAATAAGACCGGGATCCGATGGGGTCATCCTGTGTGAGTCAGGCAAACGCTCAACCTATTTACCCAGCGTCTGGGAACAACTACCTGAGCCAACAGATTTTCTTCGTAGTTTGAGACAAAAAGCGGGTTTACATCCCGATATCTGGCAAGACTGTGAAATCTGGCGCTACACAACCGAGAGTTTTGAATAGTGAATTTTGTGAGTAATTCCTCAACGCAGTTTGAAACAGCGCGTTTAATCATCAAAAGCTGCGACCCCGCATACACGGATGGCCTGTTTCAAGCCGCATCCCAGTCAGTTAGTGAGGTTTATCCCTTTCTCCCCTGGTGCCATCCTGACTATCAACGGGACGAAGCTGAGCAGTGGCTAACCTATGCTAAAGCTCAATGGCAGGACGGTAGTGCATTTGGCTTCAGTATCTTTGATCGCAATAGCAGCCAACTCATTGGTGGTTGTGGCGTAAGTCTGATCGACGATCATCCGGTTGCAAATCTTGGCTACTGGATACGCAGTGGTGAAACGGGAAAGGGCCTCGCCACCGAGGCTACCCTCGGCCTTGCGGATTTCGCCTTCCGACAGCTTGGCCTACTCAGACTTGAAGTCATTATGTCGATCAAAAATCCAGCTAGTCGCAAGGTTGCCATCAATTCCGGTGCCCATTTTGAGGGTACCCTGAGAAATAGACTATTGCTTCACGGCCAATGCCACGACGCCTATCTCTACAGCTTGATTCCAGATATCTTGCGCCTGTAGTAATTTATGTAGTTTTATTCGTCTTTTTAGCTTTTTATAGCTTCTAACACTTAATAGCTTCTAACACTTTTAACAAGTTCGACTAACAAATCCAAAAATGGGGAAACACCATGAGTGAGAGCGAAATCAAGGCAAACATGCAGGCTATCTTAGATCGCCAAAAGCAGGACTATATTCGGGAGGGCGTGGTGAGTGCTGAAACGCGCATTGACCGATTGGATCGCTCCATCAATCTACTTAAAAAGTATGGCACTCAGCTATGCGAGGCAATGGCAGCAGATTTTGGTCATCGGTCTCTCCAACAGTCCAAGCTAACCGATATCGACGGATCTATCGGCCCCCTCGAACATGCTAAAAAAAATCTACGTCAGTGGATGCGACCAGAAAAGCGTAAATCCATGTTTCCTTTAGGTCTACTGGGTTCAAGATCTCGCGTTGAGTATCAACCCCTTGGTGTCATTGGTTGCATTTCACCCTGGAACTTTCCGGTCCAACTGACTTTTGCACCGCTCGCTGGTATTTTTGCAGCGGGTAATCGCACCATGATTAAACCGTCTGAATTCACACCAGAAACCTCAGCACTTATGGCCAAAATGTTTGCCGAAGCCTATAGCGAGGAAGAAGTGGCGGTGCTAACCGGCGGACCAGAAGTCGGCAGCGCATTTAGCACCCTTGCCTTCGACCACCTTTTGTTTACTGGAGCAACATCAATTGCCCGCCACGTCATGCGTGCAGCAGCCGAAAACCTGGTGCCTGTGACCCTAGAACTCGGTGGAAAGTCGCCGGTTATCATTGGTGAAAACGCTGATATGGAACTGACCGCGGCGAATGTCATGGCGGGTAAGACAATGAATGCAGGGCAAATTTGCCTTGCACCGGATTATGTCTTTGTTCCGGAAAACCGCGCGGATGACTTTGTTGCCGCCGCCCAGGCCTCGGTGAAAAAGATGTTCGCTAATTTAAAAGATAATCCAGACTACACCTCAATCGTCAATGAGCGTCACTTTGAGCGAATTAATGGCTACATAACTGACGCCAAAGAAAAAGGTGCTACCGTAGTTGAAATAAATCCAGCAAGCGAAGATTTTACCCAGCAAGAGCATCATCGCATCCCGCCTACATTGATTATGGATCCAACCGATGACATGAGCGTCATGCAGGAGGAAATCTTTGGTCCAGTGTTACCGGTAAAACGCTACAAGCATATAGATGAGACAATTGCCTACGTTAACGACCACGCTCGTCCCCTTGGCCTCTACTACTTTGGTCAGAGCGCTGAGGAAGAACAAAAGGTCCTGACTCATACCACCTCAGGCGGTGTCACTGTGAATGATGTCATCATGCACATTGCCCAGGAGGACTTGCCGTTTGGCGGAGTCGGGCCGAGTGGTATGGGCTCCTATCATGGCTATGATGGTTTCAAAACCTTCAGTCATGCAAAGGCGGTCTACTCCCAGTCGAAGACCGTTTCAAAACTCGCCGCCTCGATGCGCCCCCCCTACAAAAAAGCCTCATAGGCACACCGCAACCAAAAAAGCCCCCCGCCACTTTAGGTGCCGGGGGGCTTTTTATTGTCTTGGGATTGAATCTCCTTGATTTAGGGGCTCAACTCTTTTCAAATAGGAGGCCCTGGATACGCAAGAGCTCTAAGCCAGCTTTTACGCATCCAAGGCCTTTGGTATAGCCCTGGGGTGCGGAAAAGCTCTAAGCAGACTCTTCGCCCTTGGGGCTACTTGGGGTAAACCTCTAGCCCTGCTCCCCTTCTAGAACGTTTTGGCAACATTCCTAAGAGTTCGCAGGCATCAAGAATGAGACTGAGTTGTTGCTGCCTTCAAAGAGGTACAGGCCGCTCTCATTGCCTTCACTAATGACATCTACTAGTGCGTACTCTCCCCGGCGAGAATAGTTCAATACCTCAACTCTTTTTCCTTTAAATGCGTTCGCAAGCCCCCTAAGACGCCCAACTTCCCCATGGCTCTTGTCGAAAAATTGTGCGGTTGTGGTACCAACGGGATTTACGCCCACAACGTCACGGTCCGAAGTAAAGATAAGATCTTTAGCCCGCAGATCGATCTGTTCGTGTTCGTAGAGCGCTCGAACTTGTCCAGTCTCAAGTTGAAGATGAAATAACCCAACCGTGTTGTACTGAGACTTACCGAGGAAATAGACACCTTTGTTTGAGGCATCAAAACCAACAACTGGATTAGTCTTGCGCTGCTTGTCTAATGCAACAGGTGCTGCAAAATCGTATTCGATCCATTCGTCTATTTTGTAATCGCGTCGTGAAAGTTTAAGGTTAGCCTCATCGTCAATCATATAGGCGAGTCTTAGTTCACCATCATTGTCGGCAACAAAACCACCCGCTGGATAAGGACTGCTGTAGCCATTCTCAAGACGCTTGTCCTTAAGATTGGTGCCGGTGGATTGTCGATAACGTTTGTAGATATCCAGGTTGTAAGCAACGGGACGTGAAAGATCTAGTTCGACGTTTCTCCTATTACGGATATCAGAACGAATGACTCGTATTTCTTTATCGTTAGGTGAATAGGCATCAAGGAATTCATAGTTAGCCGAATCACCGGCGCCAAATCCAGCAACCGCAAACTTTCGCGTATTATCAACATTGAGCGCGTAAAGCTCGCCCGTCAAAAGCGGATAATCCACAATTGTATTGCGCAAAGACAGATTGACGATAACCCGTTCATTGTTCGCCCACCAGAATCGCAATATGTCCTGCTGATCCTCTGTACCAAGGGCAGCCACGGCTTTCATCGTATCAATCTGAAATATGAGTAGACTCGCCTGACCATTTTGCCGACTGAGTAAAGCAAGGTGTTTACCATCCGGTGATAGGTTGGCTTGTTCATAGGCACGTTTGCTGTTGAACATGTCACTGGTCGTCGTATAGTCTGCCTGGGCATAGGCCACGTTGAGTGCTAGCAAACCACTGAGCAAGCCCAGTACGATCATTTTTAGCCGTTTAGTCATATTCATATTCATTTTCCTAACTCCACTTCAAACCTGCTTTCACGATAAGACGCGACATGGGGTGATTTAGTTTGAAACTTTGAACGAATTAGTTAGAAAAATATGAATATTTCGCTGGAGCGAATTTAGGCTGAGATAAAATGCAGCTCTAGAGGAATACAGTAGAGTTAGTGCCGATCAAGAAACAATCAAATCTGACCTGGAAGCTCCTTACCAGCAAACTCCCATGGAGGCACATTATTTCGGAGGCTCAGACAAGACTTTTGACTGGCGGGCCGCATAGCCAAATATGCCTTTAGCCATAAGAGATGTTTCTTTGCTTCGCCTTGCGGCGTAGACCTCAGCGCGAATTCCCTGGATCTGGAAGTTGTCCGGCTCTGCCAGGGCCGCCATTTCAATCAAATGGCAGGCCATTCGAAAATCCTCCGCATCAACTAGCTCCTGAGCACGGGTTGCTAGAACAAGAGCACCGCCGCTTAGTCGACACACTTCGGCAGCAAGCTCGTTCTCTTTAGCGGGTTTTAAGTTCGCTGGATTACCGTCATACCAACCGCCATACAGTCGCCAGATATTGTTCACGACAAATTCTGGCTCATCGTAAAGCGGACGAAGATAGGGCTTATCCAACAACCTGGAATCAACGGAGACCGTATGAATAATCTCGTTCAAGCGCGCTCCGTCATTCATCATCGCAAGCGTGTCAGCAACCAATGTCTCTAACGCCCCCGCAACGTCCTCCAAGACCAACTTGATTTGCTCCGCACCGCGTATTGGCAAACCATGGGCAGGCAAAAACATCTCAGCACCCTGATCCGCCATCGCTCGCATAGCGGCAGCCCACTCCAGAGGAAATCGCTGCACCTTCTGGGGATTACCAGCATTTGGAAAATTCCAAATGAAAAAGTCACCGGCGCAAATCGCCTTGTGTTTGGGTATCCACGCCC
Organism: uncultured Pseudomonadales bacterium; assembly: GCA_963976815.1. Classification (GTDB taxonomy): domain Bacteria; phylum Pseudomonadota; class Gammaproteobacteria; order Pseudomonadales; family Azotimanducaceae; genus JAHRVQ01. Next base: position 68,806 of record CAXBLU010000005.1, read on the forward strand.
AGGTATGGTCGTCGGTTTCACCTATGGCATGATGAAGATGGATGTCCAGTCCACCAACATTCATCGATAGCTCGTCTCGATATGTTGCATCGGGTCTAGCAACATCTTCAGGTAAGAATCGGTGTTTAGTTCCTAACTCTAAACCCGCTACCTGTCCAAATTGCCGGGTGTTAATCACCATGTTGTAACCGTTAGTCAGATCATAACGATCAAACCTGGCGGGCACATTTTCATGGCACACAACATTGGGCTTTCTCCGTCCCGCGTCTAGCTCTGCTGCAACAAACGCCCCACTACCCCCAACATGATCAAGATGCCCATGGGTATATACCAGGGAATGGAAAGCCTCGGGGGACCAACCGCGAATGGCATCAACAACTGGTTTGCCACCCTGGGCACCACTGGTGTCAAACACCACCAACCCTTCATCGGTGTTAAACACCACCGAGTGGGAAAATGCCTCTACCATAGCAATATCGTTATCTAGCTCGGAAAGCTGGTGATTGATACGATTCACCGGCTCAGTAACAACGCCTTCGCTCAATATTTTGTCGGATAACGCAAATAGATCAGCCATGTAGGACCTTTTTAGTTGGTGGTTAACGACCTGTGAATTTGGGCTTGCGACGCTCTAAAAAGGCGCTGACGCCTTCCTGGAAATCTTCACTGTTAAACATGCCATTAAGATGCACCATCAATTGATCCACCGAAGTGTCGTAGGACTGCTCAAGTCCCATACGCATCATTCGCTTAGTGGTTTGGACCGCTAAGGGGGCGTTGTCGGCAATATCCTGGGCCCATTCCATCGCAGTTTCCATTAACTTGTCATCGGGTACCACGGCGTTCACCAAACCAATCTCGAGGCATTCCTGTGCACCGACAACCCGGCCACGATAGTACAGTTCACTCGCCTTTGCCCAACCGATCAATCGTGGCAACAACCAGGTACCACCACTTTCCGGTACGACGTTGCGTTTTGCTGTCACGGCGGCCAGCTTGCTGGACTCAGCGGCAATACGAATATCACAGAGCAAGGTAATGTCCATGCCGTAGCCCGCTGCAGCACCGTTCAAGGCACAAACAATTGGCGTGTCGATATTCCACATCACAGTAATGGGTGCGTTACGAATACTAAATAGCTGTTTGGGTCGATTACTGCCCTTACTGGCGCCACTGCCAATACCACCCTGGCCAACATCAACGAGGTCAAGTCCGGAACAAAAACCGCGACCTGCACCGGTCAAAATAATACAGCGGATTTCAGGGTCTTCATCGGCTTCCACCATCTTCTTTGATAACTCCTGCAACATAACGTGACTAATTGCATTGAGCCGTTCTGGACGGTTTAAGGTCAGAATTGCGATATTGTCTTTAATCTCAACAAGTAGTTCTTCGGTACTAGATTTACTAAGTGCCATTCGAGGCTCCCTTAAGGTCGGTTGTTGTTAGAGTTGTTGTTAAAGTTTCTGTTTCAAAATGCGTTTGTGCTTCGTTGTGCAGGAAGGATCGGATATCCCGAATCACCGAGGATTTTGCACGATGTAATCTGGTAAACGCGAGCAGAATCTCGACATGCTCAAGGGATTCGTAAACCTCGCGATGGGCCACACCGCCGACAGCTTGCTGCTTTTCCATCAGACTCTTCGAGTGACCACGGCGAACCCTTGAATCCACCTCACCGTGAAGCAAATACATAGGCGGAGCATCTGCGCGAACGTAATTCACTGCCTGGGATAGAGGATAAGCTTGCTCGGGAGCAAATAGATCCCAATGATCATCCTCGGTAAATGGGTAAAAATCGTAGGGACCCGCTAATCCGACAAATCTGGTGATGCGAGCCCGATGCTCGGCCGATAAGAGGGAATCGTCGAGGCTGAGCAACGCTCCTAGCTGAGCTCCTGCCGAGTGCCCCATGACAATCAACGGCTGATCCGTCAGGTTACAGGCGAATGAAAAGGCCTGCGCAACGTCCTGCCTGATCTCATCAAATCGCACCAGGGGGTAAAGTCGATAATCAGGAATAATGACGTTACACCCCAAGGACAGAAGTGTGTCTGCAACAAATCGGTAATCCTGTCGACGACCGCTACGCCAGTTACCGCCATACAGGAAAAATACGGTTGGATATTGCTCATGATCAGGCAAGAGATAGTGGTCAAGCTTCTGCCTATCGCCAACCCCATAGGATAAATCCGGCTTCAATTCGCAGGCGACGGAATCCGCAATTTGGTTAATAAACCAAAGCCCACTTCGCTGATAGATTTCAGTGATGACTTCTTTTAGTTTCAATGGCTTAACGCTTTATATTCAAGTAAAATTTCCGCCTTCGCGACGTCCCATAGTACAGAAATAGTACCGACGTTAAACAGCTCTCCCTAAAATCACAAGCACAAGTACCGGGACTGCATGCGGATTGGTATTTTCATTCGACGACGGACCCCATTGGCGCACCTTTTGATACGCAGATTTACCACATTTCTCATTCCTGTTCTGAATTTGCTTTGTGTGAGTACGATGGCATCCAGCCTGCCCGCTTTTACAATCCATCGTGCTGAAGCTGATGTTGCCGTCAAAATTGATGGCAACCTGAATGAAGCAATCTGGACAGAACGCCTTAACCGTGGCCACGACATGGTTGTGATAGAACCCGATACTCTTGCGGAACCCAGCCGAGAAACAGAAACCTACTTTTTCTATACCGACGACGGCCTTTATGTCGGTGTGGTAAACCATCAAAAACCTGAAACCCTTCTCGCCCGTCTCAGTTCGCGAGACAAGTTTATCAAGCGAGATGGCGTGTCCTTGACCCTCGATCCTAGTGGCGAAGGATTATATGGCTACTGGTTCAGCGTTAATCTTGGTGGAACCCTTCAGGACGGAACGGTGATCCCCGAACGTCAGTTTAGCAATCAATGGGATGGCGCCTGGTACGGCGCAGCGGCGGAAACAGAAACTGGCTGGACTGCAGAAATGTTTATTCCCTGGTCCATCATGACCATGCCTGAGATCGAAACCAGTAACCGAAAAATGGGTTATTACCTTTCTCGCCTGGTGGCAGAACGCGGCGAACGCTGGGCATATCCAGGTTTACCCCGTACCAAAAGCACATTTATGTCGTCGCTTCAGCCCATCGAATTCCAAAATGTCACACCCAAAAAACAGCTAACCTTTTATCCATACGCCTCCTCCGGCTACGATCGAAATAGTCATCACCCCGACGCTTATAAGGGTGGCTTTGATGTGTTTTGGAGACCCCTTAGCAATCTACAATTGACGGCTACCGTGAACCCTGATTTTGGCAACGTCGAGTCCGACAATGTCGTCGTCAATCTTTCTGCATTCGAAACCTTCTTCCCGGAAAAACGGGCGTTTTTTCTCGAAGGACAAGAAATCTTTAACACCTCTCCCAGGGCAAGACAGCAGAATGGTGGCGGTTCCCCGACATCCCTCATTTATACCCGGAGGATCGGTTCACCGCCCAAAGAAACGGGAGTCCCCGGTCTTGAGCTTGAACTAGTTGAAGAGATTCAACCTAGCGAACTTTTTGGCGCCGCCAAGGTTACGGGCCAGAATGGAAATTGGCGCTATGGCTTCCTGAGTGCGTTTGAGGAAGACACTAAGCTTCACGGTCTGGTAGGAGGCTTGCCGTTTAATGTCACTCAGGATGGTCGTGACTTTGCCGCGGCTCGAGTCTTGTATGAAGACACCAGCAGCGGTGCAAGGAAATCTATCGGATGGTTATCAACTCACGTTGCCCACCCGCAGAACGATGCAACGGTCCATGGTCTAGATACCCATTATCTAAGTCAGACCGGCCGTTGGCAGGTAGACGCACAATTGATTGCCTCTGATGTAGATGATGTAACCGGCCAGGGTGGTTTTATTGATGTCAGCTATACACCTCAACGGGGACGAAAGCACAGTCTTGCCATCGACTATTTCGACGATAAGCTGGAGATCAACGATTTTGGTTTCTTCCGCCGCAACGATGTTAAGGGTGCAAGGTATAGTTACCAACGGAACGACAGTAACATCCCGGGGCTGCAGGAGCGGGTAAGTAAAATTCGTCTGATCGAAGATTATAATCACAACAACCAACGCACCCGATCTGGCTTGTTTGCCAATCAGGAGCTCACCTTCGACTCAAACAACAATATCTTCTACGAACTCAATTATTTCCCTAAACGGTGGGAAGATCGTAATAGTGAAGGCAATGGTGCCTACCGGGTCGATGACCGATGGAACACAGGCTTCTTTCTTAACACCGATGAATCCAAACCGCTCAGCATGGGTCTTGGAACGTTCTACACGGGTGAACATCTTGGCGGCAGAACGATGGAGTATGTCATTGAATCTGCCTGGCGTCCGAATGATCGGTTTTCCCTAATCGCCAAGCTTGCCTATGAGGACAAACAGGGTTGGGTTTTATATCAGGCCGGTAGAGATTTTGGTGCCTATGATGCTGAATTCTGGCGCCCTAAGATTGAGCTGGACTTCTTTCTTTCTTCCCGCCAACAATTTCGTCTAACCGCACAATGGGCAGGCATTAAAGCTGAAGAGCGAGAAAGATTATCGGTACCCCTCGGTGACGGATCTTTACTACCGGTCAATTTGGCCCCCGGGGACGCTGATCGAGACTTCTCCATCAGTCGCGTGACATTCCAGGCGAGATACCGATGGGAGCTTGCACCCCTGTCGGATTTATTTATTGTGTATACCCGAGGCTCAGACGTCGACAATATGCCAGGTGAAGATTTTTCTGAATTATTGAGCGAAGCCTGGACCGAGGCACTCATTGACGTATTTGTGATCAAGCTCCGCTACCGACTAGGTAATTAATCATGGAACCTATCAAGCTTGTTGCCCTCGATCTCGATGGCACTTTGGCCATAGAGAATCACGAAGTGTTACCGGCGACCCGGGCAGCCCTACATGAACTAATGGAAGACGGCATAGAAGTGGTTATCGCCACCGGTCGACGCTATCGCTCGGCTCGCTACGTGATTGAAAATCTCGGCTTAGATTCCTACTGCGTTTGTAATGGTGGCGCATTGGTAAAAGATCACAGCCAACTCACCCTACACAGCACACCCTTTGCGGTTGATGAATATCAAAAGATTGTCGAGTGCGCCAGGCACTGTGGTGTTGTCCTATCCGCCCAGCGAGACGCCCACCATTTAGGCGGTGCAGACTTTGTCATGGACGACGCCATTGAATGGAATCCAGTGAATCAACGCTACTTCGCAGACAATGCTGGGTTTAGCCAGCGTTCTGACCTTTTGCGTCAAGCGGATCAGTATCTGGTGTTTGGCGCGTACGATACCGAAGCCAAACTCCAACGCTTTGTCGAACTACTTAATGAATCCTGCGACCATATCAATACCGTTTTAGTCGCTCTGACTGACATCGAGTACTTCTACTGCGAAGTAACATTGTCCGTCGTCGATAAGTGGCACGGACTGTCCCATCTTATGACTCACTTTTCACTTACGGATCAAAATATTTGTGCTGTGGGTGATGAGATGAATGACTTTGCGATGATTCAAAACGCCGCACACGGCATTGCAATGGCAAACGGCCATCCAGAACTTAAAGCAGCGGCAAATTTTGTCTGTGGTCACAATTCTACCGATGGTTTGCTCGACGCGGTTCGCTACATTCGAGACCACAACAAAAAATATGCCTCCTGACCTCTGGGTTTTTGGCTATGGATCGCTGATTTTTCGTGCGGACTTTCCCTTTGTTGATCGCCGACCAGCGACGATTCAACACTGGACTCGCAGATTCTGGCAGGGTTCCAGGGATCATAGAGGCACCCCAGAAGCACCGGGTAGAGTCGTCACATTAATTAGCGCCCCGGACGAAGTCTGTTGGGGTATTGCTTATCGTATTGCCGGTCAAGAAATTGATGCTGTGCTAGACCATCTCGATTATCGAGAAAAAGGTGGTTATGAACGGCTTGATATCACCATATCAATTGCTCCAGAGCAAAATGTTAGAGGACTCACCTACCACGCGGTAGAAGGTAATGCTGACTATCTTGGCCGTTCCGATAGCAACGCCATCGTTCGACAAATTAGTACTGCCGTTGGACCCAGCGGACCTAATCGGGACTACCTCCTACAGTTAGAATCAAGCCTCAAACAACATCACATCGAAGACCAGCACGTCTTTGAACTCGCCGACCAACTCCGAGCATACGAATCCCGCAAACCAACCTAATCATCCAGCAAATTGCATTCTCTCCTGCAAGCACATACATTAGCTGAAAACCAACAAGATCAAATGTCATGAACACAATCCCTGCTCTCGACGCCTACCGGACTGAACTGACCAAAATCCGACGAGATATCCATCAACATCCAGAACTCGCCTTCGAAGAGCATAGAACAGCCAGGATTGTGGCCGAAACACTTGAGGCCCTCGGCATTGAGGTCGAGACGGGCATTGCCGGTACTGGAGTTGTCGGTTCAATACAGAAGGGCCGGGGCAATCGAGCTATAGGACTCCGAGCCGACCTTGACGCCCTGCCAATTCATGAGGCCAATGACTTCGCCCACGCCTCTAAAATTCCAGGGAAAATGCACGCCTGCGGCCACGACGGCCACACTGCCATGCTGCTCGGGGCTGCCAAATACTTAAAGGAAGAGGCTGACTTTGAAGGCACTGTACACCTAATTTTCCAGCCGGCTGAAGAAAATGAAGGTGGTGGTCGAGCCATGATTGAAGCGGGCCTATTCGATCGATTTCCCGTCGAATCCGTGTTCGGCATGCATAACATTCCAGGTATGCCGGTTGGTACCTTTGCCATTAAGCCCGGCCCCATGATGGCTGCTTTTGACATTTTCAAAGTGAAAGTAAAGGGTAAAGGTGGCCACGCCGCCATGCCCCAATTCACCGTTGACCCCATCATTGTCGGCAGCAAAATTGTCGACGCGTTCCAAACAATTGTGAGTCGATACATCGACCCCCAACAACCTGCGGTATTAAGTATTACCCAGTTTCACGGTGGTGATGCCTATAACGTCATCCCCAACGAAGTTGAGATCAGCGGTTGTACCCGGTGTTTCTCCCCTAAGGTTCAAGCCTTATTCGAAAACAAAATGAAACAGATGGCGGAGGATATTTGCCACGCCTTTGGCGCAACCTTAGAATTTACCTTTGAAAAGCGTTATCCACCCACCGTCAATTCTGCCGCTGAGGCTGAAATAGCGGGACAGGTTGCTGCCGGCATTGTGGGCGCAAATCGAGTGAATCTAAATCCCACCCCAGCAATGGGCTCAGAAGATTTTGCCTTTATGCTGCAGGAAAAACCCGGTAGCTATATCTGGATTGGTAACGGGGATGGCGAGGGTTCCTGTTCTGTACACAACCCAGGATATGACTTCAATGACGATGTCCTACCCATCGGTGCAAGCTATTGGGTCAGGCTAGCGGAAACCTTACTACCGCCGGTTGCTGCTAGCTAAACAGCTTCATTTCTGAATGCGAAAACCGAGTCGTGGGAAGTGGACAACAACCTCCCCCACTTCAGCATCGATCCGTTTAACCGCAATTTCTTCCAGAGAGTGAACCAATAGCTCACCTCTTGTTGGCTGAAAGCCATAATCAATGGGCAACACGTCTACAATATCTCCAAGTGCTGCACCTTCGGTTAAGCCTACACCCTGCTTCGCCTGGGTCTCAGTCGTTGAAGATTTTGCTAGTTCCAGGGCTTCAGTCCCGGCCATTTCAACCAGGTTTCCATGACCAAAAGCCGCCATACGGTCGAGCCAGGCGATTACATTCTGAAAGGGACTAAAAGCGTCCTGCAGCGCCTCATTGTTATGCACAAACCAAAGACAATGGTATGTCGAAAAATCGGCGATAACCGGTGCGGCGCCAAACAGATACGTCTGGTTTTCTAACTGTTTATCAAGCCGTTTCAAATGGAGGAGCCAATGGGGCTCGGCTTCAGAGAACTCCATTTGAAGTTCAGTAGAACCCGCGCTAAAGGCCGCTCTGTCCGCCATAAACGCTTCGGCCGTTTTCGGATCAGAAAACAGTGGGCTGCTCGCAAGTGCTTTTGGCTGAAATGCCATTGAAACACTGATTCGGAAAAAGAACGTGTCTGTCCAATGGGCCATGACACCCGCGCTGGCTTCAAGCCTCTGGGGGAAAAGTGAATTTTCAGGATAAAGCCGGTCAACAAGCCGACTGATTAATGCCGTATCACAATAAATATCAGCGCCAATTTGTGCAACCGGGGTTTTACGGTAGCCACCCGTCAACGGCATTAACGTAGGCTTCGGCATAATGACCGGGATATCAACACCACGATACTTCAGATCTGGATAAGCAGCCGATTTGTAGCCCATTATGAGCCTGATTTTTTCTGAAAATGGCGATGCGGCATAGTGATGAAGAATCAGGTCGCTCATATCTGGATATTCCTATTTATCAACAAGGGTTGCGCAGAGCGTTGATGATAGCACTCGTGCGACTTTTTTCTTATAGTCGATCACAAACCCATCAAACGATTAGTAACAGGACTGACAAACCACAATCCGCTAATCCACTACAAGGAGTAACACGTGCGGTTATCCAAACCCAGGATCCCACCTCTACACGAAGACAATTGGACTGAGTCGCAATCCGAGGCACTCAAAGGACAAAAAATCCGCGGCAACGTCGCGAATATATTCCGCACCATGGCTAACCACGAGAAACTTGCAAAACGCTGGTTGGTGTTTGGTAACCATATTCTCTCTAAATCAACCTTGTCAGCTCGAGAACGAGAAATCGCTATCCTCAGGATTGGCTGGCTTTGTCAGGCGGCATACGAATGGGGCCAGCATGTGGTGATCGGTAAAGCGACGGGGCTTTCGGACGAGGAAATTGAGAACATCAAGGCTGGGGCTGATGCCGGTTGGTCAGAGCACGAGGCTCACATCATCCGCGCCGCTGACGAACTTAAAAATGATGCCTTTATCAGCGACGCCACCTGGAACGGCTTAAAACAAACTTATTCCGACGAGCAAATGATGGATCTAGTCTTCACCTGTGGCCAATATAATATGGTTTCCATGGCCTTAAACTCTTTTGGTGTTCAACTAGACCCTGACATTACTGGCTTTTAATCCTCGGCAGGTGCAGTGCCTGCCGAATCTGCCAAAGACGTCTGCGGGGATATCGATCGATAGGATGGTCGACCCCTCAGCCGTTCAAAATACTGATTACAGAGAGGAAAACCGTCCATACTGAACTGATCAACTTCAAGCACCATGGCAACGGCCATATAAGGCGCATCCGCTAGACTGAAATCATTACAAAGGTACTCCCGACCTTCCAGTTCCTTTTCTACATAAGGAAGGATTCGCTCTCTCAGTGCAGCACGACCGGATGCCATCGATTCTTCATTTCGGTCCTCCGGAGGCGACCAGAGTGGCATCCAGATTTTTGGTAATTCACCAACTAACAAAGATTCATCAGCATAGTTCTCAAGCATTCGCATCCGTGCAAGCTGAGCGGCATCTTTAGGTTTCAAACTATGATTCTTATACCGATCATCAATGTACTCATTGATTACAGTGGAATCGAAAATTATTCCGTCACTGGGCGTTTCGAGGTATGGCACCTTGCCGAGAGGGTGTTTTGCAAGCATCTCCGGTGGCTTCTTCCATAGATCCCCTGGTCGAAGTCGATCAACCCGGTATTTAAGGCCCTTCTCTTCGAGTATTACCTTTACCTTGCTTGCATTGGTGGAGCGCAATGTCCCCCATGGGTACTCTCGCTCGGTGGTTGCTAACACCAGCATCGTTCACTCCTTAGTGGGACTTTTGTTTAGTCTAGCTTGACACTTTTATCGATTTGAGCCCAGGCGACTTTGGACATCGCAAGGGCTCCTGCCCCGGCTGCCTCCGCTTGTTTACTCGCAGCGGTTCCATCAAGAACTCGCTTGGCAATTCCTTGTAGAATCGCAGCAAGCTTAAAGATATTGAAGGCCAGGTAGTAGTCCCAATGCTCAATCCCGGATCGCCCGGTGCGCTCACAGTAAGCATCAACATAAGCCTGTTCTTCCGGTATCCCTAGTGCCTTTAGATCAGCATTGCGCAGGACATCACGATAGGGTCGGCACAAATAGGCAAAATCTGAAATTGGATCGCCCAGGGTACTCAGTTCCCAATCAAGAAGTCCAATGACCTCGGGTTTACTTTTATGCATCATCATATTCGCAATCTGCAAATCCCCATGGACAATTGTGCAGCCAGTTTCCGGCGGGATATGTTGGGGCAGATATTCAATCAACTGATCCATATAAGGGTTTGCTTCAGTCTTTGTATATTCGTATTGGCCGCACCAACGATTTAACTGACGCGCGACATAGTCACTGTGTTTACCAAAATCCGATAGACCTACTGATTCGAAATCGACCGAGTGCAAGCTAGCAACTGCAGCATTAGCCGAATCCCAAAAAGCACCCCGCTCCGTCGGATCATAATCACCCGCCGACGCATCCCAGATAACACGGCCGTCGAGGTACTCCATGACATAAAACATAGTACCGATAACGCTTTGGTCGTCACAGAATGCATAGGTACGAGCGGTGGGTACATCTGTGCCCTGCAGGGCAGTCAGCACCTTGTATTCACGATCTACCGCGTGGGCTGACTTTAACAATGTACCCGGTGGCTTTCGCCTCAGCACATAACGCTTACCACCAGCTTGTAACGAATAGGTTGGGTTGGACTGACCGCCGGCGAATTCTTCAACTGTTAAAACACCGCTATATCCTTCTACATTCTTTTCCATGAAAGACTGTAGTGCACCCACATCAAATTGATGCTTTTCCAAAACAGGAATTGTTCCGGAATTGTCTAACGATTCAAAATCGCTCATTTTGTCCCTTATATGTTCACTGGTGCCATCTCGTTGGCAGCTGAATCAATCGATCGATTTTACCAGAGCGAGCACATCATCATGATGACTCTTGGTATTAACCTTTTCCATTACATGCTTCAGCTTGCCATCCTTCCCGATGATAAAAGTCATACGGTTGATACCCATATACTCCCGGCCCATAAATTTCTTCAATCCCCAGACGCCATACTTGTCCGCAATGGCATGGTCTTCATCGGACAACAAATCAAAATTCAGCTTATCCCGCTCGATAAACTTTCCGAGTCGTTTAGTAGGGTCAGGGCTGACACCAAGCACAATCGCACCGGCACGGGTCAGCTTTGATTTGGAATCCCGTAACCCACAAGCCTGGGTCGTGCATCCAGGCGTCATGGCTTTCGGGTAAAAATACAGCACGACAATTTTGTCTCCCTTGAAATCCTTCAGAGAAACTTTTTGATCGTGCTGGTTAAGCAAACTGAACGCAGGGGCCTTGTTACCAACTTTTGGTAGCGACATTACCGATGCTACTCAACTGTCCAGGTATGCCCCGTTCGGAGCAAAGCATTTAGATCAGGTTTACCTTTTTTCTCACGAACTGCGATGCGTTGTGAATAAACATCACTGACATAGGCAGGTGCAGGAGCCTGGTAGATAACCCCGACGGGTACTGGAAAATCTGGTCCTTGAAGTTCCGCCAGCATTTGCGCCAGCACCTTGTTACCTTCATCGTGAACCATAATATCCGCCTCGGTGATACCATCTTCACCGATTGTCACAACCTCCAGTGACAGGCTTTGAACATTAAGTCGCAGACCTTTTTGATTATCTTGACCAAAGCGAAGTGGCTGGCCGTGCTCCAAAACGAGACGGGTGTCCGCCGCCTGTTTCTTGTCTTTAACTGAATCAAAGATGCCATCGTTATAAACGGGACAGTTCTGCAGAATTTCGACAAAAGACGCGCCTTTATGTTGATGTGCTGAAGTCAGAACGCTGGTCAAGTGCTTCATTTCAGTATCGATTGATCGAGCAACAAATCGGGCACCGGAACCAATCGCAAAAACCGCAGGCGTCAGTGGCAAATCGACCGAGCCGTCCGGCGTGGACGGTGAACGCGTGCCAACTTTCGATGTTGGGGAATACTGGCCCTTAGTCAGACCATAGATTTCATTGTTAAACAGCAGGATGTTGAGGTCTACATTACGACGCAGGGCATGGACCATATGGTTGCCACCAATACTTAAGCCATCACCATCACCCGTGACAACCCAGACATCAAGCTCAGGGTTAGCCAGCTTCACTCCGGTTGCAAAGGAAGGTGCGCGACCGTGAATTGTGTGAAAACCATAGGTATTCATATAATACGGGAAACGTGAAGAACAGCCGATACCAGAGACAAAAACACTGTTCTCTTTGTTAACACCAAGCTCCGGCATCAATTTCTGGACGGCCTTCAAAATTGCGTAATCTCCACAACCCGGGCACCACCGAACTTCTTGATCCGTTGCGTAATCTTTGGCTGTTAACTTCTGTATGGGCGCATTCATTTAAGTGCCTCCAGTTGCGCGGAAATTTCCGCTTCGATTTCTTTAATCTTGTAGGGCTGACCTGAAATTTTGGTCATGCTCTGGGCATCTATTAAAAACTCAGCGCGGATGATCTTGACCAATTGGCCCGTGTTCATCTCAGGAATTAGAATTCGCTTGTAACCCGACAGCAGCTCTTTCAAGTTGCTGGGCATTGGCCACATATGTCGAATATGAATATGGGACACATCCTTTCCTGCTTGCCTCGCCCGTTTAACACCTTGATGTATCGCACCATAGGTGGAACCCCATCCGACAACGGCAAGATCACCGCTATCGGTGCCTAGTGCGATATCCTGTAGCGGAATATCATTTGCAATATTGTCGATCTTCGCCTTACGTACATCCGTCATTTTTTGATGGTTATCTGAGTCGTAAGAAATATCACCGGTGTCATAGTCTTTCTCAATCCCACCGATTCTGTGTTCAAGTCCTGGCGTACCCGGTTTCGCCCAGACTCTGGCAAGGGTTTCAGGGTCGCGATTAGCAGGCCGAAAGCCCTCTGGATTCGTCTCAAACTCAACTGGGAATGGCACAAGCTCATTCACATCGGGAACATGCCAGGGCTCTGAAGCATTCGCCAGATATCCATCGCTTAGCAAGATTACAGGCGTACGGTATTTAGTTGCGATCCTGATCGCTTCGATCGCCACATCAAAACAGTCGACGGATGTTGCAGCAGCAATGACCGGCAAGGTGGTATCAGCATGGCGACCAAATATCGCCTGATTCAGGTCTGACTGCTCGGTTTTGGTTGGCAAACCCGTTGAAGGGCCGCCCCGTTGGGTATTAACCACTAGCAGCGGTAATTCTGTTGCACAGGCAAGAGAGATTGCCTCAGCTTTAAGTGAAATCCCGGGACCGGAACTTGAGGTCACACCCAGGGAACCGGCAAATGATGCGCCAATTGCGGCACAAACCGCGGCAATTTCGTCTTCCGCCTGGAAGGTCACAACATCAAATTGTTTTTGCCCGGATAGGGTATGGAGCAAGCTTGATGCGGGGGTTATGGGATATGAAGCAAATAGTAGTGGTACGTTGGCCAACTGACCGCCGGCAATAATCCCATAGGCAAGCGCCTCGGAGCCTGTTGTGTTGCGATATAGGCCCGGCGCAACAACAGCCCTGGGGATACGATACACATCAACACCACTGGGCAACTCTGCGGTCTCTCCATAGGCATGGCCGGCATTAATAGCGGCAACGTTTGCCTCGGCAATATCCGGCTTGCTGGCAAATTTAGTTCGGAGACCTTCAATTGCCGAATCACGGCTGCGATCAAATAGCCACATGGTCAACCCAAGGGTCCACATGTTCTTACATCGAACCGCAAACTTGTGAGTTAGACCAAATGGCTTAACTGTATCAACTACGCGCTGGGTAATATCAATTGAAATCAGCCGGTATGCATCCAAGGAGCCATCTTCCAAGGGATTCACCTTATAGCCGGCACGAGCAAGGTTTTTGTCCGTAAAGGCGTCCGCATCCGCAATAATCACGCCGCCAGGGACCAGATCCTTCAAATTGGTGATCAATGCTGCAGGGTTCATCACCACCAGCACATCAACATCATCTCCTGCTGTCGTGACATCGTCTGAACCAAAGTAAATTTGGAAGGCAGACACCCCAAAAGTCGCGCCTGCGGGGGCGCGAATTTCTGCCGGAAAGTCTGGGAAAGTCGCCAGATCATTCCCATAAATGGCAGTTGCCTCGGTAAAGTTATTACCGGTGAGCTGCATACCGTCGCCGGAATCCCCAGCAAACCTGACCACGACATCGGATAGCTCAGTACCCTGCTCGAGCGCTTCAACTACTGACATATTTATTCCCTACTTTTTGACACCGATAAGCCTGAACCTACGAGTCCAGTGTAAATTGAACTACAGAATAGAAAAGACGCGTCACTTATATCGAATGCGGACTGGAGAAACCAGTAGTGTGCTCTCGAGGTTGGCAGGCTTCTTTGCAAGCTATTCCAAAAAACCCCAAGATTTTAACAGATGAATCAAGGATTTAAACTGCTCTTGTGAGCGAATCAATCCCTTCAATTGGTGTGGTTATGCCCCCATCACGCGAAGTTTCATTACAACAGATCCGATTATGATCTGATCTCCGTTTGAAACAGAAACCAGTCCTTTGTCATCAATATTCTGACCGTTGACCGACGTTCCGTTAGTAGATCCGAGGTCTTCAATGAATACCCTATTCTTCATGACCTTTAATCTTGCATGCTGCCGGGACACGTCCGAGTGGTTAATAATGTATGGGGATTCGTTGGGGTTGCGACCAATAATGATGCCTTGATCACCAATCAATTGATCACCCGAAATTCTAAGCAAATAACGAATTCCATCCTCATCCCTGCCATCCAACACATACTCTTCAAGGTCAGGCTTATGCATCACGGTGCTGCCAAGACTCCTTTTGGCGCCCAGCTTGGATAGCTCTTTGGACAACGGATTCGCCGGCAGAGCCTCAAGCAGTGCCGAGGGTCGAAACCCAGCCCGTTGAATCAAAAATATTGCGATGACGAGTATCCCGAGCAAACCAACAAACAAAGCAATCAGAAAGTCTTCCCGCTTGGTCCATGATTCCCTTTGTGCCTCAAGGACGGTATTGAACCGCTTTTCCGCCGCATCTCGATCCGCCTGGAGATGCTTAACCATTGCTTCAGTTTCCGCGACAATTTCTGCGGTCTGCTTCTCAAGATCAATTCGGGTTTGATCTGCGTGGGCCTGGGCTGTTGCCGCGGCCTGGATCGCGGCCTCAGCCGCTCTCCTCGCACTAACCGACTCTTGGATTAACTGTTGATTGCGCTGATCCGTTGCAAGCAGCCTGGCTTCCATCGCTTTGGCTACCCTCTGTGCCTCGGTCGCTTCTATCCTTGCTAGCTCAGCCGCCTGGGTCGCTTGATCCGCTTTTGCTTTGGCCTGGTTAACAATCGACACACAGGACGTACTTGCCCGGGTGAATCTTACTTTCTGGTTGGATAAAAATTTTGCAAGCGATTGACCGTCAATTGCGCGACTGGACGTCCCAGACTTATCAGGGGTAGTTCCCGGAGTCGTACCAGGGGTCATATCAAAGCCAATCAATTGACCACAGTCATTCAAAAGCACAGAACCCATCTCACCAGAACCGATGTTCGCCGTATGGTTGAGAATCTGAACGGCCCCCTTCCCTTGCAGGTTGTTCTGTAGATTGTTCTGGGGATTGCCCTGTAGATAGTAGGTACTACGAAGATTGCCCTTTGCCAAACCAACGCTTTGTTCCGCTGAGTCCCAACGAGCCGCAGACCAAACCACATCACCTGCCTGGGGAGAGTCAAGGCCAAATACCATTGGCTTCAGATTTAAGCCATTCACTTTGAGCAACACGAGGTCAATTGAGGCATCAGCCTTGATCACCTCAGCGACAAGTTCAGCCCCGGTGCCCGGGACGGTAACGGTGAGAGTATTGTGGTTTCTAATGATGGCGCCGTTCGTCACGACATAGCCATTATATCGATCGGCCTGAACCACAACACCACTTGAAATGGACTTGTTCTTATCCCGGTAGGCGTTGACGGCAATCACGCTGTCATTGAGGTCCTGACTCACCAGGTCCGCAATTGCATAGGTGGGCATCAGCAATGTTGCCAAACCGAGGACGCGAATAAGGAATGCAACTCTATATAACACAATGGACTCCATTGCCCGATGGTTTAGTTGAGTGTGAAATAAGCCCGAGTTACTGGGTTACTATACTCAGCCTCCCCCCAATGACAATTGAAACCCACACCTTAAACCCTGAGATTTGTAAGTATCTTGTTATTGTGTGACGGCCTTCACAACCTTGAGAATACAGGGTTCCAAGCAAAGTG
This sequence comes from uncultured Pseudomonadales bacterium, assembly GCA_963976815.1. Taxonomy (GTDB): domain Bacteria; phylum Pseudomonadota; class Gammaproteobacteria; order Pseudomonadales; family Azotimanducaceae; genus JAHRVQ01. The sequence continues at coordinate 85,132 of CAXBLU010000005.1, forward strand.
TCCGAAACGGGGTCAGGTTTGAATTATTGACCGGTGACTTAGCCCGCAACATCTCGTATTCTAGCTGCTCCTTATCCATCTTCGCACTCACGGTGAATCCCATGAAGTTCAGTTTCTGGCCACAGCCCACTCAATCCTTTGAGTCAGTCAAAGCACTCGCACTGCACGTTGAACAAACCGGCTGGGACGGGCTTTGGTTAGCAGACCACTTTATGCCGAACGAAGAAAATACAAGTGCACCCTGGCCTGAAGCATGGACGACACTGGGCGCTCTTGCTGCGACAATCCCCAGACTGCGACTCGGTACTCTTGTTACTGGAAATACCTACCGCCATCCCGCTGTGCTCGCCAAGATGGCAGCTACCGTCGACCATATATCCGGTGGTCGAGTTGTGCTTGGGATCGGCTCTGGCTGGCAGGAAAATGAACACCAAAAATATGGCATTCCGTTCCATACTGTTAACAGCCGCTTAGCGCGACTCGAAGAGGCCTGCCAGGTCATCAAATCGCTGTTTAACAACACTACAACCAATTTTGATGGTGAATTTTACAAGCTAACCGATGCGCCACTAGAGCCAAAGCCGGTCCAATCAAATCTACCGCTATTAATCGGTGGTGGTGGCGAAAAAGTCACCCTGCGGATCACCGCACAATACGCAGATGAATGGAATGTATGGGGAACACCGGCAACTCTCAAACATAAGATGGCAGTACTGGATGCCCATTGCGAAAAATTAGGCCGCGATCCCGCTGAGATCTATAGAACCGCCGTGGCATTACTCATTTTGACCGATGATGAAAAACTCGCCGCAAAAATGAATGCTACAGAAGGTTCTCCGGCTCGCATTGCCGGTAGTGTTTCGCAGCTTCAGGACATTGTGGCGGAGTATCAGGCAGTGGGTGTGGATGAATTGATCATTCCGGATTTTACCCTCGGTATGGACCTGAATGAACAAAAGCTGTCGACACTAGACACGTTCATTTCTTCAATTGCTCCTAGCGGACGTGCTTAAGCCAAGCTAGCGCGGCTGAACGGTCATTGCTCACATATACATTGACCGCCTCACTTTCGGGCATGAGATCTTTGACTGCGGTGAAGAACCGCGTGAGTTGAATTTGGCTTTTGTTGTCTGCCAGAAAGGCAATTTTGGGATGATGACTTCTGATCACTCGATGGAGCATTTCCTCTATAGGGCTAACAAGATCAATAAAAACCGATTGCTCACAATCGGTTTCACGCAAATCAATTAGATGAACAAAATCTCGACGGGCCGGGTCAGCCTCCATCGCAATATTGTAAGTAACAAAATCAGCAGCCAGCGCCAATTCTCCAAACTTCAGCAGGACAATTCTTTCTTCATCATTAAACTGCCAGGTTAGCATCATGAAAAAAGATTGCCATCATTTCGCTATTATCAACAGGAGTCTCGGATAAATGGCGGATGCAAGGCGACGACCGCGCGTCACCTTGCTGAAACTGCCAGTTACTGAACAGTATCTCCGCATTTATGAGGCTTTAAGATATTCCGTCAATTCATCGGCGCCACCGATAAGCTTACCCGCGATAAATACCTGGGGAACAGAGGTCGCACCCGTCAGCCCAATCAAAGATGTGGCATCAATATCTTTGCCCACTTCAATTTCATTGTAGCGCACTCCTTTTTCGTCCAATAAACGCTTCGCCCGTTTACAGTGCGGGCAACCTGCTCTACTAATCAGTGCTACCGTTTCAGGAATTTCCGCTTCAGGATTAATGTATTTGAGCATAGTGTCCGCATCGGAAACCGAGAAAGGATCTCCCGGTTCATCGGCCTCGATGAACATCTTCTTGATGACACCATCCTCTACCAACATTGAATATCTCCAGGAGCGATCGCCAAAGCCTAAATCTTGTTTCTTAACCAGCATACCCATCTCACGGGTAAAATCGCCGTTACCATCGGGCAGCAAACGAACATCCTTGATGCCCTGATCCTCAGCCCAGGCACGCATGATGAAGCCGTCATTAACCGAAATGCAAAGCACATCATCAATGCCGTTTTGCTTAAAAACCGGCGTCAGTTTTTCATAGCGAGGCAGGTGTGTGGCGGAACACGTTGGCGTAAATGCACCGGGTAACGCAAACACAACAACGCGCTTGCCCTTGAACAATTGTTCGCTATTGAGCTCCACCCAGCCTTCATCGTCTCGGGCTTGAAAAGTAATATTTGGTACACTGTGACCTTCTTGATTTTGCATCATATTCTCCAGAAATGTGGGTTATTGCGTTCAGTTGCTACGCATCGTAGCAACCACCTATTAATTTATACATTGAATTGTTTTTATCGTTTCAATATAGTAACTCGATTGATCGATTGTGATAAAAATAAGGGCTCAGCACATGCATTTACCTTCCATTCGGCAACTTCAATATCTGGTTGCGCTTCGCGACGAAGGACATTTCGGAAAAGCTGCCGCCACTCAGAATGTGACCCAATCAACTTTGAGTACGGGGATTAAGGAACTGGAGTCTTACCTTGGAGTCACCCTGGTTGAGCGAACGAACAAATCCCTCGCCTTTACTGAGCTTGGCAAAACTATTGCCGATCGAAGTCGCTATATCATTATGCAAACCGAGGATCTGGTGGACGAGGCGCGAGCCCAGTCAAACCCACTTTCTATTCCCGTCAGGCTTGGCGTAATTCCCACCATCGCCCCTTACCTAATCAGTCGGTATGTAATGAACATTCGCAAAAAGTTTGCTGGGTTAAAACTTTATATCCGCGAAAACACCACTCCTAATTTAATTTACGAACTGCAGCAGAACAAACTCGACATGGCACTTCTAGCCCTGCCCTATGATGCGGGCCAGATTAAAACAAGCGTGGTTTATCGTGAAGGAATGCATCTAGCGTTCAACAAAAATTCAAAAATCGTTAATCCTGACAAGGTGGATTTTGATGCCTTGCCAGACGAGAGTTTGCTGTTGCTGGACGACGGTCATTGCTTAAGGGATCACGCTCTTGCTGGATGCCGCCTAAAAAACCACAAAAAGATTCATACCTTCGGCGCAAACAGTCTGCAAATGTTACTCCAGATGGTTGATGACGATCTTGGGGTAACACTGGTTCCAGACATGACCGTGGATGCCGGCGTGCTTAGACATACCCGCATTAAAACTATCCGCTTGCCGGAAAAACAGTTCTACCGTGATATCGGTTTCGCCTGGCGCCAGGGCACAAGCCGTGAATCACTATTTAAAGAACTTATGGCGCTATTACCTTATAAAGAGCCTTCTAAAGAGCCCCAGAAAGAGCCCCAGAAAAGAACCTAGAGAAGGATCCCAGGAGATCGAGCGGATCGAGTGTTTTCTATCGGCCGGTTTCTCGATTGATGGTAGGTAAATACAAGCGAATATTTAACGTAATCTGTGAGATTTCGCCCCGCCGCATGAAAAAGTCTGCTATGGAAAAACAAAACGTCGCCAGCTTTCAATTCAACCTGTTGTGCCTTCTGAATTAAGGCTTTGTTCTCCGCTAGATCCGTTCGCAAAAACTTTGATGCATCAAAACAACCAGGCTCCAACACGAGTTGATGACTCCCGGGTATCACCCTCAAGCAACCATTCTCCCGGGTCTCGTCCCCCAATGCAGTCCAGACACTGATCAGGTTTTGTTCATCAAAAGACCAATAACGGTTGTCCTGGTGCCACAGCGTTGCACTACTAAAGCCAGGGTGCTTCGTCATCACGCAATTATGATGACACTGGGAAAGTTCCACCGTGTCGTCGACAAACAGGGACTGAAGGATTGATTTGATCCCGGGGTGTGTTGCCCAGTCACGAAAAATTTCGTGCCGGGAATAGGCATGAAGTAATCTCCTACTCGTCGCAGCACCCGCTGCCTCAGCATTTGCTGGCGCCCCCGGATATTGTACGTCGACCTCATACTCAACCGGTGCCAACTGAGCCGCGACATGCGCATCTGCTACCTCTCGCATGTGCATCCGCTGCGATTCATCTAACAAACCTGGCAGCACCACAAAACCATCTCGCTGGAAACCGGCGGATTGCAATTCAGATAACGGATTCACTCTCACAAAACATTCCTATCGCTTTGGGATTTAACTCATTAAAGACCCGGGGCTCAGCAAATACCAACCACTAAATCCCACCAACCAGGCACCAGGGCGCCCAGTATAGGGCATCCGAAGATGGGCTGTAAGCGGCATTCTACGGTCTTTGGTCCATTGTTCGTTGCAGCAACATTGCCGGGATTGGATCCATAGGCTAATGTGCAAAATAGCCCTGCGGTAATAAGGTCGATAACAATACGGGAGTAATGGTATGCCAAACTCAGTACTTGTACGGGATTACATGACCAAGCCAAAATGCGTCGAAGAGAATTTGACCGTCGCAGAAGCAGCACAGGTCATCATGACCAACAAATTGTCAGGAGTTACCGTCATCAACGCCGATGGGGGACTCGTTGGTATGCTATCGGAATTGGACTGTCTCGGTTCAATTGTCGATGCAGCCTATAACGGGGACAAACCTGGCGCTGCAAGAGTAGCGGATATCATGACAAAAAATGTTGCAACTAACGGGCCCGATGAGGATATCATCACGGTGGCCGCCTCGATGCTGGAGCACAAGCACCGTCGTCGCCCAGTCGTCGAGAACGGCAAGCTAGTCGGCCAACTTACTTGCCGCATCATTTTAGGTGCCATCAAAGACTTTAAAAGCCGCTAGTCTTCACAAAAAACACCTTACAAATCATTTACATACTTTCTTCACTCAGTACCGGTTAGAGACTAGAAAGAGCGTAGAATAGGAAGATGAGCAGCATACTAGATACGATCGACCAATCTCTACAGGAAGTAGAAGAGCAACTGTTGCAAGAATTTGATCGGATTCGTAACTCCCTTTCAGATGCGCGCTTTGCTCCCATAGATCTCGGTGTGAAAAATGCCCTGGCAGGGATTGTTGACGGATTGTACGATCAACTCGACAAGAGTGGCGATCGACAGAACCTTCAGTTGATGACTGAAACCCATGAAGTTCTACTGACTCGAATTGTAGTCCTCCGCCGGTTGCTAGACGCGAAGGTCCCTACCGCCTATTTGCACGAAGCCCATACCGAAGTTGTCGCAAGCCGAAAACAACTCGAAGCCAAAGTTGTTGCCCGTCGTAATGACAACAGGGGTACGGCTAATGCCCAGGACAAAACTTCAGCCCAAAAACCAGCCGGACTAATGGGTCGACTAAAAAGTATTTTCGGCGGCGAAGCCACCGAGCGTGAGGTATCTCGAAATCGAATTCTAGTCACCGAGGAAGAAGCCAAGGCATTAGAACCCGTAAATGTATACCTCGACAACGGCATTTACTCGGCGTCACGGGAATTGGCCGCCCTGGTTGGTGTATTTGACCTACCGGAACAGAAAAAAGAAGCCATTCAAGCTGATCATGAGAGAAGACTCGCCGGGAAAGCACAGTTTGCATCCAGAGACTTGTCTAGCATGACGCCGGAATCTAAATCGGGGCGAGCTCAAACTCCGGACGACATTCGACGAAAGCTGGCGGAACGGCAATCAGACTCAGGTGGGAAAGCGTCTTTTGCAGCAAAAGATATTGAGCACGTTCGGGGTAAAGACGCACAACCAAGCAAACCTACCGCCACCGAAATGGCCCACCAACGCAGAGTCGAATTGGAACGGGAGAAAGCTCAACAACCGACCACCGGCAAAGCCTCCTTTATCTCTAGAGACATCGAGCCAATCACTCCTCAAGAAATGCGCGCTCCCGTACCGAAGCCTAAACTGCAACCTGCTCAAAAGCCCAAAAATGAACCTGAGCAACCTAGAACGGGCAAGGCAGTTTTTGAGTCAAAAGATCTTTCTAGCCCTCCCCCCGGGAACAAACGTTAGCTACTCAGATATCTCGCTTCCAAATGAGATCTAAAGGGCGCAACTTCCAGCCTTCGGCCCGTTGCTGAGGTCATCAAACTGTTGTAATCGTCAAATTTGCCTTTGTTATGGACATTGTGCCTTAACCATAAAAGCAGAGGTGCAAAATCTCCTCGAGAAATCTGTTTCGGCAAATCAGAGATCGCTAATTTTGCAGCAGCAAATAGCTGAGCTGCGGTCATCGCTCCTAGCGTATAGGTCGGGAAATAGCCAAATAGACCCGCCGGCCAATGAACATCCTGCAAACAACCGTCCATAAAATTACCCTGGGTATCCAACTTGAGATATTCCGCCATTTTGAGGTTCCAGGCATCGGGTAGGTCCTCGACTTCCAGGGATCCTTCTATCAAGGCCTGCTCAATCTCAAACCTTAAGATAACGTGCAATGGGTAGGTGACTTCATCCGCGTCTACTCTGATTAAACTTCGTTTTACCTCGGTATAAAGTTTGAACAAATTGTCTGCATTCCAGGCTGGATCATTGCTCTGTTGACCGAGAAATGCTCGCTGAGCTTTCGGAGCTAGATAACAAAAGAACTCCGGCGTACGGCAGGCTTGCATTTCCATCAACAAAGATTGGCTCTCATGGGTACCAGAACTCAAGGCATTCCCAACGGGCTGACCACGCCAGGCAATGGGTAACCCCTGCTCGTACATCGCATGTCCAGTCTCATGGATGACACCCATTAAGGCAGAGATGAAGTTCTGCTCATCATATCGAGTTGTAATGCGAACATCGTCCGGCACACCGCCGCAGAAAGGGTGATGACTAATATCGAGCCGGCCGTGTTCAAAATCGAAACCCATTGTCGCCATAACCTCCTGCCCCAGGACCTTTTGATTCTGGATGGAAAAGTCGCCGGTTACTGGGATCGGTGGCGCGCTCTTTTGACGCTCAATAACCGCATCAACAAAATCAGGCAGAAAGCTTTTTAACTCATCAAATATTGCGCTCACCTGAGCACCCGTGACGTCAGGCTCATAGGTATCCAATAAGGAATCATAGAGACCCAGGCCAGTTGCCTCGGAGCGAACGGTTGCCTCCTGTCGAGCAAGGTTAACGACTTCAATCAGGTGCGGTGCCATCGCAGTCCAATCATTGTTGGCTCGATGGCGTCGCCAGGCTTGCTCCGACATTGAGGTCGCGGACTTTTGTGCCGCGACCAGGTCCCCGGGCATACAGGTAGCATCCCGGTATGTACGACTTACTTCTCGCAAATTGGCGGACTGCCAGGCATCCAGGGGTTCTGATTTTGCGCTGGCAATTAGGTCCCCGACTTTGGGATCCGTGGTAAGTTCATGGATTAATACCTGCAGCGTTGTCATTGCCGCTGCGCGGGCTTCTCCGCCACCACTGGGCATCATCGCCGACTCATCCCAACTCGTAATGGCCTGAACATGATTCAGGTTTCCAATCTTTCTAAAGTGCTGTTCAAGTAGTGAATAGGCGCTCAAAGGACCTTCTCCTCAAAAATGACTCGGTTCATTAGGTAGGCATTGCAGCCCGGTCGGTGGCATGCAGATGAGCCGCGTCATTAAAGCGTCTGACGATAATTTGATCTTCCAGCATGACAATGTGACTAATTGATCCGTTATCGCAGCCATTAAAAGCAAAGGGTTTTGCCCCTGTCGCTTCAGCCAATACATGACCGACAATTCCACCGTGCACCACAACAACAACCAATTGATCGGGATGTTTTTGATGTATTCGCTTCAAAGAGGGCTGAACCCGCGCACGAAGTTGCTCATGGGATTCTGCACCCGGTATTGCATCCCAACGTTGCTCCATCTGCATTTGTTGGTAAATTGGGTCCCCTTCCGCCACTTTAACTCTGAACAGCCCACCCTCCCACTCACCCAGATGCACTTCCCGTAGATCTGGCTCGACAATCGGTGTTAAGCCAAGATGACTGGCAAGTGGCGCGGCGGTTTCATGGGTACGCCTCAAACTTGTGACATAAATTGCGGATACGGAGTAATGCCTCAATCGATCCCCTACCTGCTGTGCCTGATGTTGTCCCTCCGGCGCCAACTCTGGGTCACCCTGCCCATTTACCAGTGGGAACGGGTCGCCTGGCACAGCTGCTCTGCTCTCACCGTGGCGAACTAACAATATTTCCGTGGCGCCGGCTGGGGCGCTGAACTTGTGTTGACGATATGATTTCATAATTATTCTATATAGCGAACCGTGAGATCACGCATGGTAGCAGAACCATGATTGGTTTAGGATCAGCCCAAAGCACAGGGAATCAACAATGAGTTGGGATAAAGAAATTGAGGAATTACATGACCGCAGCAGATTGGCGGAGGCGATGGGCGGTCCGGAGAAAGTCGCTCGCCAACATGAATTCAATAAGCTCACAATTAGAGAGCGCATAGAAGCCATAATTGACCCGGGCACCTTCCACGAGATTGGCAAATTAGCAGGTGTTGGTAACTACGATGAAGACGGTAATTTGATAGGTTTCACACCGGCTAATTTTGTATTTGGTACCGCCGAAATAGATGGCCGTCCGCTTTTAATCTCAGGCGACGATTTTACCGTTCGGGGCGGTAGTGCCGATGCTTCAATTGCAGGTAAGCGCCAGCAGGCTGAGGCCATGGCCTTGGAACTCCGTTTGCCCCACGTCCGCCTGGTAGATGGAATGGGCGGTGGCGGCTCCGTTAAAACAATCGAAATGTCCGGCCGCACCTATATACCAAAAGTTGCCGGTTGGGATGTGATTGTGACGCACCTCGGTGTTGCGCCATCGGTCTCCCTGGCGCTCGGCTCCGTCGCCGGTATTGGTGCCGCCAGAGTGTCTACCTCGCACTACTCCGTCATTGTGAAGAACAGTGCTCAGATGATGATAGCTGGACCGGCACTGGTGGATTGGGCAAGTCTTGGCGACGTGACTAAAGAGGAGTTGGGGGCAAGTAAGATCCATACCAGAAACGGTGCAATTGATGACGAGGTAGATTCCGAGGCCGAAGCATTTAAGCAAGCCACAGCATTCCTATCCTACCTGCCAAGTAGCGTAGATGAATTGCCACCCATCGCGAACTGCAACGATTCACCGAATCGGCGTGCTGAGTTTTTACGGGAAGTGGTCCCCAAGGATCCACGCAAGGTGTACAAGATGCGCCCCGTGATCGACGCAATTGTTGATGAGTCCTCCTTCTTCGAAATTGGCAGGAAGTGGGGCAAATCCGTCATTACCGGCCTCGCCCGCTTAGACGGAATCCCCGTCGCAATTTTTGCAGAGGACCCAATGGTCTACGGTGGCGCCTGGACCGCTGATAGTTGTCGCAAGCTGATTCGATTTGCAGATCTTGCCTCAACCTTCCACCTGCCATTGATACATTTGGTGGACTGCCCCGGTTTTCTAATTGGCAAACAAAGCGAAGAACAAAGCACCATCAGAATTGGTTCACAGGCATTAGCCGCCCTTGGGCAGTCTACGGTTCCATTTTGCAGTGTTGTGATTCGTAAGGCCTTTGGTGTTGCTGGAGCGTCTAACAACAAACCGGGGTCTGAACACTTCAGGTTCGCCTGGCCTTCTGGGGATTGGGGTTCTTTGCCTATTGAAGGTGGGATCGAAGTTGCCTATAAGGCAGAACTCGCGGAAGCGGACAATCCTGATGAGCACCTAGAAAAAATCAAGGCGCGCCTCAACCGGCTCCGATCGCCCTTTCGTTCCGCTGAATTCTTCGAGATAGAGCAAATAATTGACCCGGGCGATACCCGCCAGCATCTTTGCCGCTGGGCAAAATTGGTCCGACGAACGTTAAAACCCGGTACCAGCGCATTTACCTATCGACCATAAATCCTAATTGGGCTAGCACTAAGTTAAATGAGGGCTCGCTACAACGAGCCCTTACCTAGTTCCAGATTACCCTTGGCAAGATTTAAGCGAAGCAGATCACTGGCACCTTCCACAAACCTGAAGGCGCGAACCCTACGATACAATGCTTCTAGTGGATGACCCTGCACAAGCGCTTGACCACCAACAAGCTGCACGCTCCAATCCACAACCTGCCCCGCGGTTTCAGTACAAAATACTTTTGCTGCAATCGATTCGTTGACCGCGTTTTCTCCTGAATCCACATGCCGCGCGGCGCGGTACAAAACACTTCGTGCAGCATAGGTTTGGATCCTCATATCTGCATATCGTAATCTAACCCCTTCTTTTTCACCGAGGGGTGTCCCGCTGCGGTGCGGCGCCTTTAAATGTTGCTCGACAAAATCTAACGCCCAGAGACACAATCCAGTCGCCTCTGCAGCTACCATCAACCTGACATTACCGATATTCCCCAGTGCCCGCGGCATTCCTTCACCCAGCTTACCTACAATACAAGCCATCGGCACCACAACAGAATCAAAGTTGATTGAGACATGGCCACTACCGTCAAGGGAAGAAAATACCTCGGAAACCTTCACACCGGGCAAATTTAGGTCGATAACAATCATAGCGGTACCTAACTTCTCACCGGCCGGGTTCTCCACGTTAACCAGGGCTGATACGAAGTCCGCTGACTGGCCCCCGGTCACATAAGATTTCTGACCAACAATTGTAATCTGGTTTTGATCCAGCACCCCATAGGTCGGTCGTTTGGCCGTATCTGGCTCTGTAAAGCCAAAAGCGCCGGTCTTTTCGCCTCGAAGCACCGGTTCCATATAGTCTGTTTTCAGCAAGCCCTCTGCACTATGGAGAATTCCAGGCCCCGGACCAAAGACATACCGGCTTAAGGGGTTGTTGGTTGCCGCCAACATTTCACGCAACATCGTGAGCTCCAAAGTGTTGGCAGGGGCTCCACCATGGGACTCAGGTTGGGTTTTAAAGTAGAAACCTCGATCCTTTGCTGCACTTCGTACCTTCAGTATTGCTTCATCGTCGTTCGCCAACTCGGTCGCAGGTTGCAGAACATCTGTAACAAACTCCTGCATGCTGGCTTTTACTGAGAGCAACTCAGGGGTTAAATTGTCAGGCATGAATGTTCCTAGTCATCATCGAATCACCCACCATACCAAAACTGGACATCTAAGTTGACCAATCCCCACAAAGGAAAGTCTCTCGCAGCGTTTTATGCTGTGGGTGGGTTGAGGGAACTGATACCCATCTACCCACTCTATTCCATTATGTTCGGCATGCACGGGGTTGGTCCATTTGAACTCAGTGTGTTGTTTATCATCTGGGCATCGGTCGGTCTAATCCTTGAAATTCCCTCAGGTGCACTAGCAGACACCTACTCACGCAAGTGGTTAGTTGTCGTCTCAGGATTGCTTAAGTCTGGCGCTTTTCTAGCCTGGTATTTCTGGCAGGATTTCTGGGGTTACGCATTTGGTTTTGTGCTCTGGGGCATCGGTTCCAGCCTCAGGTCTGGTGCGTTTGAAGCACTCCTCTTTGAAGTACTAGATGAATGGCAAGAGACAAGTCGATTTGCATTCCACTATGGTCGTATTCGAGCACTTGCTACCGGCAGTATCATGATTGGTGAAGCCAGCGGTGGACTGCTAATCGCCCATGGCTTTGATATCGTCTTGCTGATAAGTGCCGCTGTACCTCTGGTGGTGAGTTTGCCATTTTGCTTTTGGGTCAAGGATGTTCGAACCGACAGCACTGCTGACTACACTGGCAACCTCATTGGCGCTGTGAAGGAGGTAAGAGGTAATCCAACCCTTATTTTCATTCTGGGACTCAGCACCCTGCTGCTCACTGTCCACGGAATTTTTGACGAGTACGTCCCGCCACTATTTCTGGAGCAGGGATTCTCCATTGCGGCCATTGCCTTTTTAGCAATTCCAGTATTCTCAGCTCAAGCCCTTGGCGAATATCTCGCGGACCGCTTTATGTACTTGTCATTCAAAACACTGCTCAACGTCATGGCTGTAGGTGCGGCGACCCTCAGCCTGGCATCTGTGATCGGTGGTGTTCCGGGGGTTGTCGCTGTTACCTTGTTTTTCTTTTTGTTTGGGCTTGCTGGCACCATCACAGAGAGCAAGCTTCAGGCACAAATAGGTGGCGATTCACGTGCCACGATCACTTCACTGATCAGCTGGGGGGATAGTCTGGGTGCAATATTCTGGTTTGCACTGTTTGGGCTGGCCTCGGATTACTTTAATTTTGGCACAGGGACATTGATGCTCGGCCTGACAACTGTCGGGCTATGTCTCGCGGCCCAGCGAAATCGGCTCATTCGCGCTTTCAAGGATAAAACCACTAGTTGATTCGGTTCGGATAGCAAGGCGCAGGATGCGATTTTTGATAAATCTCTGCCGGTTACGTGAAGATATCTAACAACCGCTAGTTTTTGGTTGAATTACGGCCTGACTGAGCTACCATCAGCGATGTGCGAAACAAGTACAAAGTGCGCCCTCTGCGGCGCGGGAAGAAGAACAAATAACCCCAGTGGGCCTCGCTGTTTCTATAGTGATCGGCCAGCAACTCGGAGATTCAACAATGGCAGTACAAGACCACGTAACCCTGGAACAATTCATTGCAGGTGTGGAAAAACGCAACCCCCACCAGACAGAATTTATTCAAGCGGTTCATGAAGTAGCTGAAGATGTATTCGAATTTATTGAAGACAAAGAAAAATACCACTCGGCGCAGATCTTACGCCGGATGGCTGAACCAGATCGCGTGATCAGCTTTCGAGTTTGTTGGGAAGATGACAACGGCAACATTCGCGTCCAGCGCGGCTGGCGAGTTCAAAATAACAACTCTATCGGACCTTACAAAGGTGGAATTCGATTCCACCCGAGCGTTAATGAAAGTGTCCTGAAGTTCCTGGCTTTTGAGCAAACTTTTAAAAACAGCCTGACCGGCCTCCCGATGGGTGGTGGTAAGGGTGGTGCTAACTTCAACCCTAAGGGTAAGTCCGATAACGAAATCATGCGATTCTGCCAGTCATTTATGACCGAGTTGTATCGCCACGTGGGTGAAGATACCGATGTACCCGCCGGTGATATTGGGGTCGGTGCCCGTGAAATTGGCTATATGTTTGGTCAATATAAACGCATCACTAACAGGTTTACCGGTGTGTTGACCGGTAAAGGCCTGCAGTTTGGTGGCAGTCTGGTCCGCACAGAAGCCACGGGTTATGGTGCAGTTTACTTCCTACAAAATATGCTCGCTCACAAAGGCGATTCTATTGAAGGTAAATCCACGGTCATCTCAGGTTCCGGTAATGTGGCAACCCATGCAGCTGAAAAGATCCTCCAACTGGGCGGCAAGGTACTGACTCTATCGGACTCCAAGGGCTTTATTCACGATCCTGATGGCATTACCCAGGAAAAACTCGATTGGGTGAAAAACCTTAAGAATGTGACCCGCGGCCCAATTTCTGCTTACGCCGACGAATTTAAGGGTGCAACCTTCCATGAGGGTGAACGCCCCTGGAATGTGCCTTGTCAGCTTGCACTACCCTGTGCAACACAGAATGAGCTACCCGGTGAATCCGCCGCGGCACTCGTCAAAAACGGCTGTATTGGTGTTTCCGAAGGCGCCAACATGCCAACGGATCTCGACGGCCTTAAGGTCTTTAAGGATGCCGGCATTTGTTATGCGCCGGGCAAAGCTTCCAACGCCGGTGGCGTAGCGGTTTCCGGTCTTGAAATGAGCCAGAACTCAGCTCGGATTAGCTGGAGCGAAGCAGACCTTCAGAACCATCTGAAGACCATCATGAAAGATATCCACGACAACTGTCTGGAATATGGCGATAAAGGTGATGGGACTGTGGACTATGTCAAAGGCGCTAATATTGCGGGCTTTGTAAAGGTTGCAGACGCTATGCTGGCTTTTGGTGTTGTCTAAACCACGCTAAAGCAGGCTAAATAGCAAAACAAGATACCCGGACAGTTCGCTGTCCGGGTATTTTTTTGCATTGTCTATTTGTATTAATGAATTATATTCACAAATGCCTGACCTTTTAGGGTATTTACCTTTGTTTGCCGATAGTTACAATGTCCACTCGAATTTACGGAGAAGACAATGAGCGAAGCGATCGCCCGACCAAGCACCGACATACCTGACCCCTATTCCCTGCCACTGGAGGACGTAAACCCACTCAACGATGTGCTTTTTGAGCACAATGCCCATTGGGCTTACTTCGAACGTCTTCGTAACGAAGACCCCGTACACTTTAGTGAAGATGAAGAGTTTGGCCGTTATTGGCACGTCACCAAGTTTAAGGACATCATGGAAATTGATAAAAACCATGACCTGTTCTCATCGGAAGGCGGAATTACCATTGGTCCACCGCTGAATGCACCCCCCGAAAGACTTCAAACTCGCATGTTTATCGCTATGGACCCGCCCACCCATGATGTCCAACGCGCCACCGTAAGCCCAGTTGTACAGCCAATTAACCTCGCTAAACTTGAAGGCACCATTCGTGAGAGAGCAGGTAAGATCCTGGACTCACTACCCGTGGGAGAAACCTTTAACTGGGTCGACCTGGTCTCGATTGAGCTCACGACACAAATGCTCGCCACCCTGTTCGACTTCCCTTTCGAAGATCGTCGCAAACTCACCCGTTGGTCAGATGTCGCAACGGCTGCACCTGGCACACTGGTTGAAAGCGAAGAGCAACGTCGAGAAGAACTGCTTGAATGCCTTGCCTACTTCACTCGACTTTGGAACGAGCGCGTTAATGCTCCGCCCAGCAGTGACTTAATTTCAATGCTCGCCCACGGTGAAGAAACTCGCGATATGGAACCAATGGAGTTTCTCGGCAACCTGATCCTGCTGATTGTCGGAGGCAATGATACAACCCGAAATAGCATAACTGGCGGGGTTCTGGCGTTAAACCAAAATCCTGAAGAATACGACAAGCTAAGGGCCAAGCCTGAATTGATCCCTAACATGGTCGCAGAGATCATCCGTTGGCAAACACCTCTGGCTTATATGCGTCGCACTGCAAACGAAGACACTATCCTCGGCGGCAAGCAAATCAAAGCCGGCGACCGTGTCTTGATGTGGTATGTCTCTGGCAACCGAGATGAAGATGCAATCGAGCGGGCAAACGATTTTATTATTGATCGTGCAAAAGCCCGTCACCACGTATCGTTTGGGTTCGGCATTCACCGCTGCATGGGTAACCGTCTAGCGGAAATGCAACTTCGCGTCGTCTGGGAAGAAATCATGAAGCGCTTTGACAAGATTGAAGTGGTTGGTGAGCCAACTCGCGTGCGATCTTCCTTTGTCAAAGGCTACACGGATCTTCAAGTCCGGGTGCACCCTAAGAAATAGGACTCAGTTAAAATAACCACCGGTGACGGAGATTAGAAACGATCTAATCTCCGTCACTGCCTTCCAGTTTAAAAAGACCTTGGCATTTTCAGCACGTGCTCGCCGATAAAACTCAAGATCAGATTGGTTGAAATCGGTGCGATTTGATACAGCCTGGTTTCCCGGAACTTCCGTTCAATATGATACTCCCGGGCAAAGGCAAAGCCACCGTGGGTCTGCATACAGACATCCCCTGCTCTCCAGGACGCCTCTGACGCGAGCATCTTGGCCATATTCGCCTCGGCACCGGCAGACTCCCCTTGATCAAACATCCGCGCTGCCTTTTCGACCATTAAGGCAGCCGCTTCTATCTCTGCGTAACAGCGGGCAATGGGAAACTGAACGCCCTGGTTTTGACCAATAGGTCGATCAAAAACCACTCGATCCCGGGCATAGGCACTGGCTTTGTCTATAAAGTATCGACCATCTCCCACACATTCTGCCGCAATTAATATTCTTTCTGCATTCATGCCGTCTAATATCACTTTGAAGCCCTGACCTTCTTCGCCTAATAGGTTATCGGCGGGTATCGTCAAGTCATCGAAAAACAATTCACAGGAATGGTGGTTGATCATTGACTCTATCGGCTGAATCTTGAGCCCGTTTTTTATTGCCTCGGGAACATCAATCAGAAATGCCGACAAACCTTCAGTCTTCTTATTGACCTCGGACTTTGGTGTGGTTCGTGCCAACAGCACCATTAAGTCGCTATGTTCAATCCTGGAGATCCAAACCTTCTGGCCATTGATGACATAACTATCCCCTACTCGTTTGGCAAACGTCTTAAGACTGGTGGTATCTGTTCCCGTGGTAGGTTCCGTCACTCCAAAACTCTGCAAGCGAAGTTCTCCAGCAGCAATTTTGGGTAAATAGTAGTTTTTTTGCTCATCGCTACCATGCCGCAGAACTGAACCCATGACGTACATTTGAGCGTGACAGGCCCCCGCATGAGCACCGGAGCGACAAACCTCTTCCATCACAACTGATGCTTCAAGTACTCCTAACCCAGCACCACCATAAGCTTCTGGTATCAACACCGTGAGGAACCCCGCGGTAGTGAGTTCTTTCACAAATTCTGTTGGGTAGCCTCGAGTGTTATCTAAAGCAAGCCAATAGTCTTCACCATACCGCTCGCAAAGTTGACGTACAGAGTGACGGATCTCCGTCAATTCGGGGAATTCAGCCATGGCTACCTACCAGAAAAATGAGATCAGAAAGTGTAACGATTTAGTCGGTGTTCGCCCAGCGGCGCATGACCGTGGACAAAGCTTCAACGTTAACAGGTTTAGACATGTAGTCGTCCATCCCCGCATCAATACAGGCTTCGCGATCGCTGTCGAGAACATTAGCCGTCATTGCAACTATAGGCGTCCGGGTAAGCTTATTTTCACTCTCTAAAATTCTAATCTCGCTGGTAGCAGTCATGCCGTCCTTTTCCGGCATGCGACAATCCATAAAAATCATGTTGTAGGGAAGCGTATCCCACATATCCAATGCCTCAATGCCATTGGCTGCGACATCCACACGACAACCTAATTTAGTTAACATCCGGCTGATGACCTTCTGATTTACGACGTTGTCCTCCGCCAGCAATACTCGTACGCCATCGTACAATGCCGCGGCTTCCATGCTCGCTGACACACCACTGGCTACTGCTTCGGTGTTGATAGCACGTTTAATTTCCGTAACCAAGTTGCGGTAGTCCACGGGGATCGTAATAAACCTTTTGCAACCTACTCGCTGCAATCGCTTTCGCTGCTTTGACCAAACGGAGGTTAGAATAATTTCATCATAGTCATAGCCCGATAAATCACGATGTCGCTGAATTACGTCCGAGGAAATTGAATCTGGAAGAAAAATGAGATCACCGGGTTCAACAAGTTCTTCTAAGTGAAGGTTTCGGCTAGCTGTGATGCCTAAATGAGCCAGCTTATCAATCAGGGCATTTGCGACTTCATCGTTACCGTAGAAAACCGATGCAGTTACCCCGTCAAACCGCTCAGACAATTCTGGGTCGATCGCAGTGGTGTCCGTTTCAAACTCAAGCCGAAACCAGAATCTGGCGCCGCCTTTTTCATTGCTTTCGAGACCAATGTTGCCGCCCATCAACTCAACCAACCGCTTACAAATTGCCAATCCAAGCCCGGTTCCACCGTACTTCCTTGTTGTGGAGGCATCTGCCTGGTGAAACGACTCAAACAATTGATCTTGAATTTCTATGGGAATACCAATTCCCGTATCACTGACTGAAATTTCCAACGTAACGTGATGATCAGCGGATGTTCCCCGGGACGACACCTCCTTAACTTCTACGGTGATACTGCCGCTCTCTGTGAACTTTACGGCATTACCCACTAAATTCAGCAATATTTGACGAACACGACCGACATCGCCGTGGATTCGATGGGCCACATCCATTGGATAATTCACCAATAGGGGCACAGTTGATTCGTTAGATTTACTTTGACTGATTTCAAAGACTTCAGAGACCGCTGTCCTTAAATCAAAAAGTGCTGACTCAACCTCTAGTTTACCAGCATCCATTTTGGAGAAATCTAATATGTCATTAATGATGGTGAGCAACGCTTCACCGGATGAGTGGATGATTCGAGCAGTTTCTTGTTGCTCTTCATTTAGTTCCGTATCAAGCAGCAACTGAGCCATTCCTAGGATGCCATTCATAGGCGTCCGAATCTCGTGACTCATGGTCGCGAGGAATTCGGTTTTTGCTTTCGCCGCATTTTCCGCCCGCTCTTTCGCCGCGAGTATTTCTCTTTCGAATCGTTTTCGACCGGTGATATCACGGAAAACCAAAATATAGAGCTTTTGATCGACCAGCCGGGCTTCACTTACCGCAAACTCAACTGGCAACAGTAAACCATGTTCGTTCTTCAGGTAGGCTTCTCTTAAATCCCCATCGGCAACACTGGCCCAGGAACTCAATGGCGCGCCGTGAACTAAAAACGCCGAACGAATCTCGTTACCGTCGACGGATTCAGACGTACGCTTCAACAATGCCTTAGCCTTCGGATTCATCGATTGCAGCGTCCCGTTCGCATTAATTGCTACAATGCCGTCAGCTACGTTGTTAAGTACCGCAGCCAAGGTTGTCACATGATCTTGAATCTCATGTTGGGCTTCTTTTCGCGCTGTAATGTTATTACTCGTACCGGCCATGAGTAGCGCTTTTCCGTCGTCATCCCGATAGACGCGACCCCGGGCAAGAATCCAGATCACCCGTCCATCGGCACCCACCAACCGGTACTCATCAATATATTCTTCTTCTGCACCACTCACGGCGGCCGCGATTGTCGCCTCAACGCGATCACGGTCGGCAGGATGAACTCTTGCGATCCCCGATTGGCCGTCACCTGAAAGCTCGCTGGTTGATACACCAAGCCAATTTGCAACAGCGTTGGTTGTGGTGAACGTGTCAAGCTTGAGATTCCATTCCCAGATATCAGTATCAGAACCGTCCAGGGCACGCTGGTATCGATTTCTAATCTCGACTTCCAACTTTTTTAGTCGTAGGACCGAAGTACTGTCTTTGCCAATTAAGACCAGCAGCGGTCGATGCATTTGATGCAAACTCGCATTTGCAACAAAGGTGTATTGGCTACCATCTTTTCTGAGCAGCACTTGCTCAGTTTCCATCTGGCGCACATGTTCGACCTCCGCCTTTAGGCCGCCTAATTGTGCCGTTCCATCTGAAAAGTAATCATCGACAATAATCTCAAAGAGTTCCCCAGAGCTGTAACCCAGATTACTCAATGCGGTTTCGTTGGCGTAAACCAGCTTAAAACTAGCTGCATCAAAAACAATGACCTCGTGACCACTATTGGCCACGGCTTCAGTGAGGATGCTGTTGAGCTGTTCATTGGTTTTACGCCGGGAGACATCAAAAATCACCCCATTAACAAATTCTACATGGCCCTCTGCGTCTCGTTCGATTTTGCCCCGGAAGTTGATCCAACTACGGGAGCCATTTTGTTTTTCTATCTCAAGATCAAAATCCCAGCGATCGTCGGCATTCAGTGTCTCCTGAAGCCTCATCGGTAAACTCTTGCCACCATCAACACTGAGACTAAAAACGTGCCCGGCGGTTTCAAAGTAACTGACCGGATAGCCAGTGAGGGATTCAATTTGCTCACTCGCGTAAATGACCTGTCCCGTAGACCAGTTCGCCTTAAACACACAAGCATCAACCGTCGACATGATGTCCGCAAGAACCTCATGGTGAGTGATGGACTGGGGGGGATTAGCCTTGGACATGCCTCTCGATTGATTGCTGTTGGTAACTAATTGAGTATAGTCAGTGATTCGAAAGCCAAGAGGGAATCGGTTATGCAACGTTGGCAGATCGGCGATGTCACCATTACAAGAATAGTAGAACTAGAAGTGACCGGTGGAACCCGGTTCATTTTGCCGGACGCAACACGAGAAGCAGTCCAGCCTATTTCCTGGCTACAACCCCATTTTGCTGATGAATTGGGCAATCTTGTGACCAGTGTGCACGCTCTCATTATCGAAACACCAAAGCGTCAAATTATTGTCGATACTTGTATTGGTAACGATAAGCCTCGCAATATTCCGAGCTGGAACATGCTACAGCTGCCATTTCTAGAGGATCTTACCCAGGCAGGCTACGACCGCCTTGAGATAGACACAGTCCTGTGCACCCACCTACACGTTGATCATGTCGGTTGGAATACTATGTGGCAGAACGACGCGTGGGTACCAACCTTCCCCAACGCGGATTATTTGATGGCAGAGCAAGAGTTCAACTATTGGATCACCCAGGATGAGCCTGATTATGGAGATGTGATCGGCGACTCAGTTCGCCCGGTGTTCGATGCTGGTCTGGTGAAACTGGTTGAACTCAACCATCAGGTTTGTGACGAGATATCGTTAGAACCGACCCTGGGACACACGCCGGGACATGTCAGCGTGAACATCCGTTCGAAAGGTCAACACGCGGTCATTACCGGTGATTGTATTCATCACCCCTGTCAGTTCGCCCGGAATGATTGGTCCAGTAGTGCCGATTACGACGCCAAAGTTGCCAAACAAACGCGAACCGACCTTTTTGAGAAACTGGTCGACACGCAAACCCTTGTGATTGGCACTCACTTCCCAACCCCGACCGCAGGATATTTAAAACGTGACGGTGCAGCGTACTGGCTAGACACCAAAATTGACGAGAAATTTAGCCGTAGCGGATGAGCTACTTGGACAACGAGTTAAAGCCCTGCTCAGCCAGACTCTGATTCGAAAGTGCTAAAACCTGACCGAAGCGATCCATGACAAATCGGTTGTACAAAGGGAGCAGCAAGCATCGCTCATTGTGCTTCAATTCTAGTTTTTCGGTCGCGTGCCAGAAACATAGATAAAAATTTCCGGGTAGCATGGGGTGGAATGTCAGCTCGGTACCCGCCAGCACGCTAAATCGCTGTCGTAGCTCCTCAAGCAGGATCTTGTAATGATTTTGGTTCCGATCAGCGTAGATCTTTAGCAACTCCTGAACATCCTCCGGCGGATTGCCCAGCGCAGGCTGATCGCGTCTATTCAGAAGATTGACCCAGGCATGGTTCATCAAAGAGTTGTAGTACTCGCGGTATGGCACCGACCGCACCTTTAGCGCCCGGGTGACATTAAAATGCTGTCCGAGCATCTCTTCTTCTTTGCAGCCGTACATTTCTTCAAACAATGCATCCGCTGCGTTTTCTACTAACCCATCGAACAAGTAGTCCAGTTTTGTGTCAACACTCTTCTTGACGCGTTTAACCACCTGTATAGCCCTGGTTCGATTGCTCACAGGTAGCACGATGATATCTGCCGTTTGCGTATTCGCTTTCACTAAGTAGCCCGGGTGTTAGTTAGTTGAAAATCGTTGCTTGCTCACAATTCAAGCACCGCTATCGGCACTTGCACAGGACAATAGGTTTGGATGTGTGTTTGTGTGCACTGGGTCACAATCTACAACACGACTGCGTCATGTTTTACTAATAGAAGCCTGACGGCGGCCAATTCTGGATCGACGGCGAAACCCAAGACAAACGGATTAAAAGGACCGATGGTGTATAGTCTTTCCTGTTAGTTTTTACCGGATGATCTATGTCAGGCCTAACCTACCCAATCGCCAACGGCCCAGAACCGGGCTATTTCATTGAAGTTGCTCCCCAGGTCTATTGGCTACAGATGCCACTACCCATGTCGCTCAATCACATTAATCTCTATGTGATTGAGGATGAAGACGGATGGATCATTATCGATACAGGTATCAGGGGTGATGAAACACGGGAATTGTGGTTAACCATATTTGAACGATACTTTTCAAAAAAGCCCGTGAAACAAATTGTCTGCACCCATATGCATCCGGATCACACGGGCCAGGCAGGATTTCTCCACCATCACTGGCAAGCCCCCCTGTTGATGAGCTACGCAGAATATTATCAAGCCAGAGTAATGGCTATGCATATGCAGGATGGCAATCACTGGCAAATGTCGGAACATTTCCTGCGCAACGGTATAGAACAGAGTTTTCTCGATGAACTCCGGGACATGAGGAGCAGCTTCTCACCACAGCCTGAAGATCACCCCTTACCCGGTTCGTTTATCAGACTCGAAGATGGCCAAAGTTTGCAAATGGGTGGCACCCAGTGGCGCGTCGTGACTGGAACAGGACATTCCCCTGATCATGTTTGTCTTTATGCTCTGGATCTAAGAGTGCTCATATCAGGAGACCAGGTGTTACCGGTTATCACTTCCAACGTCAGCGTACACCCCACTGAGCCCCAGGCAAACCCTCTCAAAGGCTGGCTTGCTTCCCACGAGAAGCTCACCCGTGAACTCCCAAATGATCTGTTAGTTTTACCCGCCCACAACCTACCCTTCTACGGGTTGCACGAACGTCTTCAGGAATTGATTGACCACCATGAAGATAGAATGCTGATTATCGAGGAAGCCTGTGTTACACCTCGAAGTGGTGTTGACCTACTGCCGCTATTATTTAACCGCAAACTGGAAGGGCCAACAAAAATTATGGCACTAGGGGAATGTATCGCCCATCTACATTGTTTGATGGACCGGGAAAGAATCTCGCAGGAATTTGATGGCAAACAGTACTGGTATCATTCCATTGCACCAGATCTGCCTCAGCGAGCACGACCGGGCCAGCATCCGACCCCCGATGACGAACCAATTATGGTTTGATGGTTGCGGTGTTTTGTAGCTGCGGGTGTTTTATTGCGTTGTGTTATTGAGTTGTTTTATTGCTTTGTTTTATTGCTTTGTTTTGTAACGGGATATTCGGCAGATTCAGTCGCCTCAATCGCCGACGCAATGTAGTGATCAAACCTGTCCGATATTTTCTGCAATAAACTTTCGTTTTGCCTAATCGGATTTTAGTCTGCGTATTGCTCGCGCGGCGTGAATCCCTTCGAGCAATCCCAGATTTTCACCAATAGTGTCAATGTTGATCAAATTTTTGTTATTGGTACTGGCGCTCACGTCAAAACCTCTTTGAGTTAGGCTTCAGCGACTCGAAACAGGGTTTCATGTTGAGTGACCCGGCCGGCTGCTAACAATCGATCCAGATGCATTGTCATAGAGCGTCTCTCGATCTGATCCACCATGCTACCCCCTGTTCCCGGCCGGTAGATAAAACGATGCTCAACAATGTCCGCCATTGATCGGGGTTCGCTCAAGAATTCCAGCAGATTGTTTTCGCGATAATCAATCATGGCACGGAAGGCTTCTAGCATTTCCAGAAACCGTGCTCGAGATTCAATCAGGCCTTTGTGGTGAAACGTCAACCAATATTCACTATCGAATGTTTTCAGGCTTTCGATACTGGACTCAAAATCTAGCAGACTCGACCAGGCATCCCCGTAGTAGGGTCCGAACCCAGTGAGTTCAATATCCCCAAGATACACCAGCTTCTGATCATCCCAGGACACAATAAAGCAACAATGGCCCCTCGTGTGCCCGGGTGTGTGGAGCACCTCGATGCTCACACCACCGAGGTCAAATTTGGCCCCAGCAGCAAAGGTTTGAACATCAGGTCTAGGCTGATAGAAAAACTCTTCTAGTACGGTTTGCTCAAAATCACTACCTTCGTCAAAACCATATATCTCCATCATGCCACTCAGATCCCGGAGCCCTAAGGCGTCAGCCTCATGACAATAACAGGGCACTTCTGGATAAAGATGCAGGCCAGCGACGTGATCCTCATGGATATGACTCAACAGCACCAGGTCAGCGGGTGGCAACCGATCTTTCCGGGCAACCACGCCGAGGGAAGGGTCAATTATAGCGGTCCTTTTGGTGCCCTTAACCAGCAACGAATTGCCCTGAGGATACTTTCCATTCTCCACGCCAAACAAGATAGTTAAGGGGCCGAGCTTTCTGTCTACAAGTTCTGTGTTCTCAAAACCATTGTTCTCAATACCATTGTTCTCAAAATCAGTCATCTACTTTCCAAAATGCTCCAATAGGTCCAGGAAATACCACCGGGCTTTCAATACCCGCTTTACTAACACTAGCCACGCCAAAAATGTAATTATCAATCACAACATTTTCCAGAGTAAATTCCGCGACGTCACCAGCTTGTCTGCTCCACTGCCATTGAGGTTCCGTTGTTAAACGCCAATATATTTTGTAGTGGTGAGCACCGGCGACCTTGCGCCATTTTAACGTTGTGTCAGGGGATACCATTCCCTCGATGGTAACCTGCTCCGGTGGCGCTGGCGCAAGGGCCATTGATGCCAGACTGACAACATTTAACGCTGTCATCTTGGCTGCGTATTCAAAATCCACACCATCAATGGTATCGCCAAAGGGTCGTCCACCCTCCACCCTGATATCTTGATGCTGGCGATCATAATGCTCATTGGTTTCCATAATACGAACCCCAGGAAATCCGACCTCGTTAAACGGTCGGTGGTGCCCGCCTCTGCCAAATCGATCGAGACGATAAACCATCATGACATCCAGGTTACGAATGTAGCGATCAGCAATGGTGTCGATATACCGAGCAATGTTTCGCGAAGGTGAATCAACTTCTCCACCGGTAAATCTTCTAATTCTGGCTTCGCGGTCGGTTTCTATGGGTCTTGTTGCCTCGGAGAAAACACGTGCGGTGGTGTTGTTGGTGACCCCATTAATACCACTGATATTGCCGATCATATCGTTGTTTAAAATCGCTTCAATATGCCAGCCATCCTTCAACGCCTGTTCAGCCATGATTTTGCCGCCAAACAACCCTTGCTCTTCACCGGACAGGCCAACAAATATAATGGACGCAGGAAATTGATGCTGACTTAGCACCCTGGCGGCTTCAATGACCCCCGCCATACCCGACGCGTTGTCGTTTGCCCCTGGAGAATCATCTATGCCATTTAGGGGATCGGTGACGCGGGAATCAATATCCCCCGACATGATAACAAACCGATTTGGATCACTGGTACCCGGCAGGATTGCCACAACGTTCACAACCTCCGTGGCATTCGGAATTCGGGGTTGCTCTGAGAACACCTGGGATTGTGTATAAACCTGTAAGCAACCATCACATGCTTCGGCAATACGATTAAACTCAGCTTCGATCCAGCGCCTCGCAGCCCCAATTCCCCGGACTTCCGAACGAGTATCCGAGAGGGTGTGACGAGTACCAAAGGACACGAGTTTCTGAATATCAAGCTCGATCCGCTCTGCTGAGGGCGCTTCCGCCAGTTGATGTAATAACTCTGAATCTGCTTGACTCAAACCGTGAGTCGATAGCAGCAATGTACCAAACAACCACTTCGAGAATTTCATCATACCGAGCCTCCACTTTTTAGTTCTTCTGTTAACGATCGTTTCATTTGCCGATAACCAAACCAGGACATCCCGCTAAGCGCAGCTGCTACCAGGAACACCCCGGCACCGAGTCCTTCATATCCCGGCAGAATGCCATTTTGATCCCAGCCCAAATAGAGCAAGATGCCCACAAATGGCGCAAATGCACCGCGAATCCCCGTCAGCGTGACATGCGCTCCCATGTAGGTCCCGAGTTCCGTGGGCTTGGCAAAATCGTTGTGACCAAGGCTCCAGGCCAATGAACCGCCGCCTCTTGTGATCCCCAACACAACCCTACCTAGCCCCAGAATCCAAAGTGAACTCAACACTGCACCGACAAACATAATTGTCTGAGAGAGTACCCACAGGGCGCTCTGTCGTGCGCGGAATAAGGTCACATGGTTCTTGTCAAGATAGCCGGCCCAGAAGGGCAACGTAACCAACGATAGAGTAAAGGGGATTATAAGTGTTAAGACAATACTTAGCGTATAGCCCGCACCTAGTTGATTCGAGACCAGGTAGATGACCGGTGCCTCAAGCATCATATTCGAAGTCCCCGCCAGGAATTGATAAACCTGATACTGACGAAACTTCTTGTCCCTTTGCAGAACCTGCCACATACCCCGGGCACTAGATCCTGATGCATCCTCCTCAGCTCGCAGAAACTCAGTCTCGCCCTGCACAGTCACCCGAGAAAATGCATTCACTCCGATCAAGCCGGCCAATGCTGCCGCAATAAAAACCCACCTAAATGATTCCGGGCTCGCATCCATTAACAGCCCGCCGCCCATTGCCACCAGCACCATGGCCAGGCTGTTTACAATCGTTAAACGACCCGTAATGCGCGCTCTAACATCTCGCCCATAATTGAGGCTCCAAACAAGACTGCGGGCCGTGACCTGCCCCGCCATCAATAACCTTACTATGACAATGCAGGTGACGAGCATCCAGATGCCGCCATCCTCCGCAGAAGGCGTCAGGGCAATCAATCCAGTAAATATCAAAATTGCCGTTTGGATCCAAACCAAAATACTGACTTTGGGTTTACCCTTGATTAGTTTCGCCCAGGCGAAGCTAGACAAATTACTGAACATCGGCGCCGCAGCAATCACCGCAATGATGAGCGGTGACGCGGCAAAAATCTTATCCGCGATCACACCTGCAAAGCCGCCTTCCATTACAGCGAAGCACATCGGCAAAGTCGCCTCGGTGACGAGTTCTTTTCGATAGGCACTTCTTACGGGTGCCACCAGCGGTGGTAGTTCAAACAGTGTGGTGAATAGCGACATACGTATCCTGTTGGGCTGCCGACATGATAACAGCGCACCTACTGTGTGACATCTGTGCCGGTGGTAACATAGGCCCATGAAAGAAACCCTATCACCCTTTGACGAACTGCAGCGCGAACTCAACAAGACAATCAGTAGCGCTAAACTCGAGGCACGTAGCCTGCCGCTATGTCCAGAAGTGCAGCTATATCTACTGACCGAGGACTTTCCCCGGGGACCTCTGCCCCACGATGAGATGCTCGCCGTGCTGAAGGATCCAGCCTATTGGGCATTCTGCTGGGCTAGCGGTCAGGTATTGGCGCGGTACTTGATTCAACATCCGGAACTCTGCAGTGGCAAAACCATACTGGATTTCGGAGCAGGATCCGGGGTTGTTGGTATTGCTGCAGCGTTAGCGGGGGCTAAAAGAGTCATCTGCTGCGACATTGACCCTGTGGCGCTACTCGCCTGCAAGGCCAATGCGACACTAAATCAGGTCGACATAGAACTGTTGGCGGACATCTACGACGTGGCAGGCCAGGTAGATTGGCTGATCGCTGCGGATGTACTGTATGACCGGGAGAATTTTCCCTGGATCGACATTTTGCCAGGCCTTGCCGGGGAGGTACTAATTGCGGATTCAAGGGTAAAGTCCAACGAGCTAGCTGGCTATAAGATTGTTGATCGAATCGAAGCAACAACCATCCCTGATCTCGACGAATTTAAAGAATTTAACGACGTTCGACTATATAAAAAACAAATCTAGTCCTGCATTTCCTCACGCAGGACATTGATAAAAGCCAGCTTCATTCGCATTTGGCGCTGACAATCTGGGCATTCGTCGGGATAGCTGGCGGGTAATCCTTCCTCGATCAATTGGCCCAGGGCAAAAGATTCGATAATCCGATGATATTCGATGTAGCAGTGATCCATGGGTGGTGCCGTTTCCATATTTTTATTGTTATACAATCTAGTGGGTTAGTTAACCCAATCCTCTCAGCACGATCTAGCTCTATAGGGTAATAGCATTCCCCGGTCGGAATTTTCCCGAAGATTATTCACCACCCGTCACTAATTGACGCCGCATTGATTAAAAATTGATCAAGTTCTGATCAAACCCTCTTCGAAGCCTCTTTAAAAATAATCGTTGAGATCTAAAGCGTACCCCTGCTGCCGTAAAGTGCCGCCTGGGTAGTTCACTTCCCTGTCGCCAACGCCTCGCTCGAAGCCTAGCGCAACGATGATCTGTTTTAGCGCAGCGGTGTCTTCGTCAATAAAAACCACCCCACGATTATAGTTACGGCGCTTCAGGACGCTTAGACCTCTCACCAGCAATTTTTTTCCCATCCCCAATCCACGGTATTTGGGAGCTAAGAACAGGGCAATGACTTCTCCGTCGGTTTTGTCCAACAATTCAGCAGGACCCGCTGAAACAAAGCCGAATAACTGCTCGTCCTCGGCAAGGTAGGTAAAAACTTCAGGGTTGAGCAACCGCTGTTGCCACTGCTTTCGCCAATAGACTGGCTCGGGTGAGCCCTGAGCTTCCGTCAACTCTATGAGGGCCAACAGATCAACTTCTGCAGCACGACGAATGCCGACACCGTTTAGAACCATAACCAGACCATAACCAGACCATAACTACACCATAACTACACCAGAACTACACTCACTACCCTAAAACAATCTCAGCCATGGCCCGAATTTCCTCCTCGGAACGGGGACTCACCAGTAGACTGGTAACCGGTGTTTCTCGCCAGGCCTTGAGTCGGTCCCGAATTCGATCGACTGAGCCTACCAATGAAATTTCATCGGCAAATTCACTGGGCACCGCCATAACCGCTTCATCTTTTTTGCCCGCAAGAAACAGATCTTGAATTTTTGTCGCTTCAGCTTCAAATCCCATCCTACCCATGAGTTCCGTATGGAAGTTCCGCTGCTTCGCTCCCATGCCACCAATATAGAGCGCTAGATTATGCTTAACGGGGATTAATCCCGCTTCAACGTCATCACAAATTTTGATTGCTATACCCTGACTGATTTCAAAATTTTCAGGAGCATGCTTGATTTGATCCGCATACACCTCCTGACGATAGGGCGAGTAATACAGGGGTAGCCAGCCGTCGGCAATCTCCGCTGCCATCGCAACATTCTTGGGCCCCTCTGCGCCGAGGAATATCGGTAAGTCCGCACGAAGTGGATGGGTAATAGGTTTTAGAGATTTACCCAGACCCCAGGCCCCTTCGCCCTGGTACGGCAATGGATAATGTTCACCCTCATTTTGCACCGGTGCTTCCCGGGCCATCACTTGACGGATAATATTGACGTATTCACGGGTTCGCGAAAGTGGTTTTGCAAAAGGCTGCCCGTACCAACCCTCAACAACCTGGGGGCCCGACACACCTAAACCAAGAATCACCCGGCCTTTAGACAGATGATCTAGGGTCAGGGCAGCCATCGCAGTTGCTGTCGGGGTTCTTGCCGAGAGTTGGGCAACAGCGGTGCCCAGGCGAATTCGTTCCGTGTGGGCCCCCATCCATGCCAGGGGAGTAAACACGTCGGATCCCCAGGCTTCTGCGGTAAATATTGCGTCGTAACCCAAACGTTCTGCTAGCTGAGCAATCTCAACCATTTTAGGGTTAGGACCTGCGCCCCAATAACCCATTTGAATACCCAGTTTCAGATCCGCCACACCATTCTCCCAAAATCCTTTTGATTACCACCTTGCCTGAAGCACAAAATAGAAATCAACAGGCCTTGTGATTTCAATTCTCGGTGCCATATTGAACTAAATCTCAGGTGCAATCATTGGGGCCCATTGGTATCCTTTTGCGCCCGCCAAACTTGAACTGCTGTAAGGACCTAACCAATGATGAACGAAGAACCACAAGAGCCCAAATCACCCGGGGCTAATTTTCTGGACGAGAAGCTATTTAAGTCTCGTTCAATTTCTATATTTGGTCAGATCAACGAGAAAGTTGCTCGAACCGTCACCGAGCATCTGCTGGCACTAGCGGCGGACAGCGACGAACCGATTACAATCTACGTCAGTTCCCCCGGCGGCCACGTCGAGTCAGGTGATGTGATTTACGACATGATTAAGTTCATCAAACCTGAAGTCAAAATGATCGGCACGGGTTGGGTAGCCAGTGCGGCAACCACAATCTATCTTGCGGCTGAAAAATCCAATCGTTTTTGTTTGCCAAACACTCGATTCTTAATCCACCAGCCTCTCGGCGGCTCTCAAGGAGACGCAACGGATATTAGTATTGCGGCAGAACAAATCATCAAGACCAAGGCGCGAATCAACAAGCTGATTTCTGAAGAGACCGGTACTGACATTAGTCAGGTTGAAAAAGATACGGACCGCGATTATTGGATGACGGTCGATGAAGCCATCAAGTACGGCATCGTCACTAAAGTCATCAAAACTATGGACGAGCTGTCCTAATACCATGGCCATCCGCCCCATCAGCCCTGCAGACCAGCAGACGCTGGCAGAGGTATTGGCCAAGGCATTTTCGCAAGACCCGGTACTGCGCTGGATCATCCCAAGTGATGAGGACTACCAGCGCATTGCCAAACCCTACTTCAAACTCATTCTCCACCAGAGCCTATCCTTCAGTACCAGCTTCACAAACGAGGCTCAAACTGGGGTTGCCCTGTGGGTTGGACCCGGCGAGTCCCCTTCGCTGCTCGGTCAACTGATCGGCAGCCTAAAACTCCTCTGGCTGCTGAAAGGCAATATAAGTCGTGCCTATCGGCTACAGGAATTAATGGCGAGTTATCGTCCGCGCAAAGACTTCCTGCATCTCACCTACCTGGCGACCAACCCCGAGCAGCAGGGTTCCGGTGTCGGTGCTGGCCTGATCAAGCCCATGTTGGAACAGGCAAAGTCGATGGCACTGCCCGTATACCTGGAATGCTCAAATCAAGAAAATCTGGGCTTCTATCGCCAGTTCGGATTTCGTCTAATCGATAATATTAGCTTTAAGGGTGGGCCAACTATTTGGCCAATGACCTTAGATTAAAGCGCGTCTAGGCCGAGAGGCTGGACTCAGTCTCAAAACTCAACTCTGGCTGGCATCCAGGTCTCTTTGTCACCCCGATACCCAGGCAATAATCCCTCCACCACCGAAGGCACAATTTTGATCAGCAGGTAGTCATCGGGAAAGCCGGGATAGATTCGATCTGAGTCAGCTTCTCGGCGCATGGCCAGTTTGATTGCCTTTTCGTCCACCAGAGTTGCGAGCCCCATGACCGACACGTAGTTCCTGCTTTCTGGATCAAAATAAAATAGGCTGACCTTAGGGTTGTGCCGAATCTGTTTTACCTTCCGCGTATTGGGTTTAGTTGCGACAAAAATGACAAACTCGTCGTCCGGTGGGAATGCATCAACAATTCGTGACCGGGGTTGGCCTTGCTCGCCGACACTGATCAACGCTCCGTATCTTACTTTGGCAATCACATCGCGGGCCAAAGCCAGAATCTCAGCGTCCGACGCGAATGCAACGGCCGGTGATAGCACAGCGGCCAAGCAGCAAAGAATAACCAAAGGCTTCATGTCACCTCCTCCTGTTCAACACCACTACCGGGCTGCCTGTATCCACCGATGGACAACTGCAAACACATCGTTTACCGCGTGGGTGCCGATAATCACATCGAGATGCCCGTAATTTTCCAGGACATGCAGTTCGACCTTTGACGCCCCTGCATTGCCAGCGGAGTAAACTCCATTTAGAACGTGATCGGCACCCAGGTTGGTTGCACCAAAGTAAATCAGAGGGAGGTTGAGTTTTCCAAAGTGATCATCCAGAGGTGTTGATGCATTTTTGAGGTGCTTGATCTCAGCACCATCGACATCCTGGATAAGCGGAAAAAACCGGTCATAACCCAGCATTAGTTGCGCCAGGATTCTAACATCCGACATGCCATCCACTGGATTGGTCAGAGCACCCGGTCCCCAGGCATGGTAGAGAGTCTGTTTTAGCTGTTCCCCAATCGTTTCATATTTGGGATCCATTGCCGGTCCAGCAACATCATTCGTTACCTGAGCCATTAATGCTTGCCGGTTTGCCCACCCACGCCGCTTGGACAAAATCGACGCGTACTGCCCTTCAGCATCGAGTTTACGCAAAGCAGATTGCCGATCAAATTCTACTTCCCGAAAGCCTTTGAAGCTGCCATCTAGCACCACCAGACCAGCAGCCGGCACCTGCCCCGTGAGTGCATAGGCGTAACTCGCACCGCGGCTAAACCCGGCGACAAACACAGGTTGGTTGGGATGTCGGCGCTTAATGAAATTGAGAGCGAGTACCGCGTCTTGAACAAATAGATCAAAATTCCAGTCGCGCATAAACTTCAGGTCACCGTCGTAATCGGCAGGAATCGCAGCCGTACGATAGTTCATGGCGTAGGTAGTGATCCCTCTATTGGTCAGGTACATGAGCAGATTGTGGCGCTCATCGACAATTGACGGCTCACCATTCATATTTGTTCCCGGCAGGTACAACAATACCGGGTCTAAAGGTTCTAAAGGTGTGAGCTGATGCAGACCAATCTGATCAACCTCTTTGCCTAATGGCACATCCGCTTGCCAGACACTATGACTTACCTGATCCGTTAGCTGGACAGCCTCGCTCGAAAGCAGAAATGCCCCTTGTACCCCGGCGCAGAACAACACGCCAAGAACAACAAAGAAACACTTCCACCCGCGAATGATCATTGCTAAGCAGTCTCCTCCGCCAGGAAGTCAAATGTCCGCTGATAGGTCTCGGTATCCTCCGCAACAATCGACGCGCAAAAGTCTGTTACACCCACGTCCTTCAATTGTTTGATGCTGGCACGAAGACTCGCCTCATCCCCAACCATCGCCACATCAGATGGCCCAGCAGCGCCTTCTTTGTCGAGCATGGCGCGATAGGAAGGCAGCATCCCGTAAATACTTAACACCCGGTCGATCATCGTTTTTGCTTCATCCACCTTATCGGTTAGAACAATCGGAAAGCCAGCTGCGATGGTGGGTGTGGGTTTACCAGCACTTGCCGCGCCTTTGCCGATTCCAGGAATAATATGGTTACCGAGGGTGTTCAAACCTGTCATCCAGGTCACAGTTCCGTCCGCTAGCTCTCCCGCTAGTTTCAACATCACAGGCCCCAGTGCTGCCACCAATATTGGAACGTTGGTCGCACCTGGTACATCCAGCTTCACATTATTGACCTTAAATTGATCTCCTTGAAAAGAGACGGTCTCTCCTTTTAGCAGAGGCCCAAGAATTGAAAGATATTCCCGCATGTGACGCGCGGGTTTGTCGTAGGAATAGCCAAGCATGTCTTCGATCACCACCTTATGGGACAGGCCAATTCCGAGTGAGAAACGGTTCTCAGATGCGGCTGCCGCTGTTAGTGCCTGCTGAGCAATTGCGGTGGGATGGCGTGGGAATGTCGGTGTCACCGCTGTGCCCAGACCAATTTTCTTGGTCGAATGACCGAGCAGACTTAAGGTCGAAATCGCGTCTAAACCAAAAATATTCGCCATCCAGACATTGTCATAGCCCTTCGCCTCAGCTTCCTGGGCAATCTTGATCAATCCATTAATCGTTCCGTCTGGGCCGTCCGAGGCGCCTATCATTAATCCTGTTCGCATGGGTATTCCTTTTAGTTGAATGTCGGCAGTATGCAACAGGCTCGGCGGCACTAAAAGCCTACAACTCTATGTTAGGATTTCACCGAACCAAGGGAAATTCATGTCTGAACCAAACAACAAATTTGATGACGAAGCCGTGCTGATTCTTGGCTTACTTGCTCAGGATGAGACTGCCTATCGGTTTGCGGTTAAAACTCACCACGGCAGCATGCTTTATCTGGCGCGGCGCATTGTGGGCGACAAGATTGCCGATGAAGTGGTGCAAGAAGCCTGGCTTTCCGTCATGAAAGCGCTGCCCAGGTTCGAAGGCCGAAGCAAACTGAAATCCTGGATACTCACCATTGTCTCCAACGAGGCAAAAAATCGACTTCGCAAGGAAAAACGTTACGTCTCCCTGGATGCCATGACCGATGATATGGGTGAGGATACTTCAAGTATCAACGAGCGGTTTGGTAAAAATGAACATTGGACAGAGCCCCCCGGTGATTGGCGTGCTGATAGTCCGGATGCGCTACTCTCCGGCACCGAGTTATCCAGCTGTCTCGATCAAGCGATCAGGGAGCTCCCAGCCCTGCAGGAAGCCACTCTGTGCTTGAAAGAAAAACAGGGATACTCCCTAAACGAGATTTGTAACATTCTGGATATCAGCGACTCAAATGTCAGGGTGTTGCTACACCGAGCCCGCAACAAAATATTTACGATTATCGACCACTTCCAGTTAACTGGAGAGTGCTGTACCCAGACGGATACCTGATGCTGACCTGCAAAGACATGACAACAGAAGCACACGCCCTACTTGATGGCGACCTTGGCCCTATGGCTCGCATCCGGATTCGTTTTCATCTTCTACTCTGCAAGTATTGCAGGCGCTATGTCAGACAGCTGGCCCTCACCCTCAATGTGCTAGAAAAAAACCCGGCCTTAGATGAGCAAACGCCAACTGAATCTGAAATTGATGCGGTTGTTGAACAACTAAAATTGTTGAACAAAACAGACAAATAAATCCCTCTTAGTCCAGCCTTAGCCTCGTCGCCAGGCGAAAAATTTCTCGGCTATATCCAATGCCCAATCAGGCTTATGGGACTTTCTCCATTCACTAGCGGCAAATTTATTCATTTCAGCCATGGTTGGGTACGTGTGTATAGTGCCAAGAATTTTGCCGAGGCCAAGGCCGTGTTTCATCGCAAGCACGTATTCGGCGAGCAAATCGCCACCATGATCCGCCACTATGGTGACACCTAAGATCTTATCCTTGCCCCTGGGGGTGATGATTTTCACCAGACCAAAAGCTTCTTCTTCAGCAAGCGCGCGATCCAGGCCCGATACGTCATAGGTCGTGACCTCAAACTCAATACCCTTCTCGGTAGCCTCTGTTTCATTCATACCCACCCGCGCAACCTCCGGAGAAGTAAAGGTGGTCCAGGGGACAACCGAATAATCGACCGCGAACTTTTTAAAGCTACCGAACAATGCATTAACTGCCGCAAACCATGCCATATGAGACGCGGTATGGGTAAATTGATAAGGTCCTGCAACGTCTCCAATTGCGTATATATTCGGAAAGTTGGTTCGCAGGTAATCATCCACTGCAACGGTACCTTTAGGGGTTATTTCTACACCCAGTTTTTCTAAACCAAAGCCCGTCACATTGGCCTTGCGCCCGACTGCAACCAACAGTCGATCAAAGGGGATTCGCTCCTGCTGGCCATTTGAGTCAACAACCAGGTATTGATGATCACCCTCTACCTCAACCGCAGTGGCTTTAGTATTCACCCGTAACTGAACCCCCTCGCCTGTGAGCTTATCCATCATCATCTTTGATATTTCCGGGTCTTCTCTACCCAGGATTCGATCAAAAGCTTCAACCTGCGTGACCTTTGTACCCAATCGAGTAAAAGCCTGGCTCAATTCCGTTCCAATTGGCCCTCCTCCTAGCACAACAAGGTTCTCCGGTTGCACCGTCAGATTCCAGAGATTATCTGAGGTCAAATACTCAACCTGATCAATCCCTTTGATTGGGGGGATCATCGGACCGGCTCCCGTTGCAACAATGATATTTTTCGTCGTGATAATTTTGCCGTTCACTTCTACCTGATAGGGTGAGAGGATTTTGCCAACACCAATTTCGCAGTCCACACCAAGGCTTTCGTAACGCTCAACGGAATCGTGGGGCTCAATTGTTTTAATGATCCTTTGGACGCGTTCCATTACGCTAGCAAAGTCGAATTCAAGTTTCTGGCTCGGTACACCCAGGGCCTCTCCCCGGTGCATATCGTGGACCAGCTTGGCAGAACGGATGAGTGACTTACTGGGTACACACCCAGTGTTTAAACAATCACCACCCATCTTATGTTTTTCAATGAGTGTCACCTTACCTTTAACGGTGGCAACAATTAGAGCGGCAACCAGCCCGCCGGACCCTGCACCAATGACCACTACATCACGGTCGAAAGATTTTGGTTTGTCATAGGCCCGTAAAATTTTGTTGGCTTTGACGACATCCAGAATTTTTTTGGCGATCAATGGAAAAATACCCAACAGCACAAACGAAGCAATAAGCCCTGCCGAAACGATGTCCGAAGAGGATTCGATTTGTCCCAATTGCGTACCTGCATTCACGTACACAACTGTGCCCGCCAACATGCCAAGCTGACTGACAAAAAAGTAAGTCAGCACTGGAATTTTGGTCAAACCCATCAAAAGGTTAACCGCAACAAAAGGAAATGCTGGGACCAGCCTCAGGGTAAATAGGTAAAATGCACCATCTTTTTCGATCCCGCGATTAATTTTCTCCATCCGGTCACCGAACCTCGAAGCAACCTGATCTCGAAGCACAAATCTGGACACTAGCATTGCGAGGGTTGCGCCAATTGTTGAAGCAAACGAGACCAATATCAGGCCCCAGCCAAGGCCAAACAACGCGCCTGCAGCAAGGGTCAGCACTGCCGCCCCGGGGATTGAGAGCGCGGTTGCGCTCACATAGATGACAAAAAACATAGCGCCCGCATACAGCGGATTGGCATCCACAATCGCCGCCAGATCATTTTGCTGGGATTTAATGTAATCCAGGCTTAAATATTGTCCTAGATCAAAAATTATATAAGCCGCAATAAGCACAAGAACAACGGCAATTGATGAGAAAAGTTTAACCATGGTGATCTGAAATTCCTGAATTAGTATGTTGTGTGCACTAAAGACCGTGAAACATGGCAATTGTTACAAATTGCACCTCAAGTATACTGCCAATGTGTTTATCGAGAGAAAGAACCGTTTGACCATACTATATAGTCAAGATTGTGATGCGATTAACTGGGCTGAACTAAAAGCAGAGCTGATTCAAGATGAGTTTCACAACAACCGTACAACAGAACAATTACGTACCTCCTTTGCTAACAGCTTTATTAGTGTATTCGCAATCGAAGATAAAAGGTGCATAGGAACAGCTCGCGCCTTATCTGACGAGGTCTGCAACAGCTATGTTGTGGATGTTTGGACCCAATCCGCGTTTCGCGGCCGTGGTATCGCCAGTCGCATGATGCAAATCATCTATGATGCTGTACCCGGTCAACATATCTACCTACAAACCGATGATGCCGTGGCATTTTACGAAAAACTCGGTTACCAGAAACAACCCGAAGGGTTGTTTAAAATCTCGGGCGAGTGGCTCAACCACAAACGGCGATAGATCATGGCGGTTATTTGGCAACACCAGGAAGGAGACACCCAGTACGAGGTGCGCTCGGCCGGGACTTCTTTGCGGCTTTACACCAATGGCGCATTCCATAGTCAACACAGCGAAAAGCATCTTTTTACCGGTGCCATCTGGGACTTATTGTCGATCCCTGCCTGCTTTGTCCGTGCCACGATACCACGAAGCGTCTTGATGCTTGGGGTTGGTGGTGGCGCTGCCATCCACCAAATTGACAAGTTGATAGCAACAGAGCAAATCCTTGGCATCGAACTCAATCCTATCCATATTCAAATCGCAAAGGATATTTTTAAGGTTAAAGGCAACCATATTAAACTGATCGAAGCCGATGCCCGGAAGTGGATAGATGAACACCACAGTCAATTTGATGTGGTGGTTGACGATCTATTTATCGATGCTACCGATGATCCTGAGCGGCCATTTGTACTCGATCGAGAATGGCAAGATTCACTTTCCAACACCGTTGGCCAGTACGGTGTGCTCATTCAAAACCACCTAAGTCAGAAGGCTGCAACCGCGGCCGCTGATCAACTAAAAGATCATTTCTCTTCCGCCTTGTTTTTTAACGTGCCTCAATACGAAAATGTGGTCCTGGCAACCTATAGACAATCTATAGAGCGTCGTTCTGCGGCGAGGTTTTTTGAGCAATCGCTCAAAACTCAGCACCCTGGCGCTATCCGCAAGTTACGCTACCGGGTACGACAATATTACTAGGCGCTACAGACAGAATAATTTGATTTCAGAGATATCCGGCGTATATCCATTTGTCGTCTCTATCTTTAAGGTTGGCAGATCAAGTTGAGGCGCGAGGTACTGTTTAATGAGTTGATGACCCGATTCTGGATCGTCACCGTGAAATTGAATGCGCGATGGATCCACCCTCTTCCGTTCGTCAAATCTTTCAACTGCCAGGCTGGCTGATACATCGCAAATTAATAGTCGTACGGATGAGATATCAACCATTCGTTCGAGCCATGGGGTCCAGACCCCATGTTGAAATGCTGCCTCGGCAATCACACTAGTGCCGGACAATAGCAGCGATTCAACCATTAAAAAAAATCGAGAACTGGCGACCTGATTCATGTTTAGTTCTGCCTCTCTGTGGTTTTGCCCCTGCGCTACTAGCATGTCCTCTTTGACTTGATCACGACTGACCAGGGTACGGTTCAGCGCCGGCGCTAACGTGGCCGCAAGTGTAGACTTTCCCGAACCGGGCTTGCCGGTGATGATGGTCAGGTGAGGTGTGGCAATCTTTACCACACTAACCACTCTACCTGGGGGGTAACCTTCGCAAGATCAAACAACTCTTGAACCAATTGTTTGGCGTCATGGTGATTCGCCTGTAGAGTGCTATCGGCCGTTTTATTCATCGGATCGGCGCCACCTCATTTTGTGGCAACACAATTGCTGTGATCAGCAGCGCCACCAGCATACCCATACACAACAAAATCCCTGCCTGATAACTACCAAAAGCATCTAGCCCTAAACTAAAGGCTGCCGGTCCAACGGCACTGGCAAACACAGTAAACGAAGTACTAAGGCCGCTAATGGCACCTAAGTTAAGCGGACCATAAAAACGTATATAGGCCAGGTTCGAGATCACACCCCAGAGCCCCCCTCCACCGCCAAATCCAGCGGCCAACAACCAAAAACCCCAGGGTTTCTCCAAATTGAGCAAGCCAAAAGCACCGAGAATAAAAGCAATGAGCATCACGATCAGGAAAGGTTTTAACCGGTGTTTGTCCACCAACCAACTTGCGAGCAAATTAGTCGCAGTGGAGAATACCGCCGAGGGGAAGAAGTAACCAAATGCTTCCTCTCGACTTCGGCCTGCCTCGGCAAATATTGACACAACGTGAAAGGTTAACGCGGTACCAAACAATGCGTGCATACCAAGACTTGCGCTGTAGATCCAAAACACCGGGTCTCGACGGGCTTCCGGCATCGTTTTACTGGGGCTTTCAGGGGTTAAGGATTCATCACTTTTAATTTGCCCACCATCAGCGGTCAGGCCCAATAACGCTGGATTATCACGGATAAAAACCAGCGCCAGTGAAGCAAAGCCAATGCCCACCACAAGCGCTAACACCCAAAGCGCACCTCGCCAGCCAAACACCACAATCAGGTAGGCAAGCCCCAGGGGTGCAACAGAAAAACCAAACGAAACGAATATCCCACGAATGCCGGTTACCAGGCCCCGCCGCTTTACAAACCAAAGCAGCAGGACATTTCTTGAACAACTGGTCAGCACACCCTGGCCAAAAAACCTGACGCCAAAGTACCCGAACAACATCAACATAAACGCACCACCGCCAAGTAGTTGGCTAATGTGGTCAACAAAACTGATAAACAACACCATGGCCCCGAGCAGGAAACTCGAGGCAGTAATCATAAACCGCGCGCCATAACGGTCGTACCAGCCCCCTGCTCGCGTCAGAAAGAAGGCAGACCCCACGGTGCCGAACAGGTAGGCGAGGGAAAGTTCCGTTCGAGTCAGGCCGGTTACTTCGATAAACGGATCTGTGAACACCGCCATGCCCATGGTCTGGCCTGGAATGCTCATCAAAAAACCAAGGGTGCTAAAACCCCAGATCACCCAACCATAGAAAAAAGGCAGCCGTTTTGGATTGAACGGCCAATCAACCGGTAGGCGCTTCACTAACTCAAATCTGATGCATATTTGGTTTCAAGTGCGTCGGCGAAACCGTCACGGCCGGTGCTGCGGAGTCGTGCTAGATACTCCTTCAACTGACCACGAACATGGTAAGGACCACCTTCGGCAATGACATTAAGTAATGGGTCTCGACCCCGGGCAGCATTCACTAAGACGTCCGCATACCAGCCAGCTAACAAAGATTGGCCCTGGGCAACAATGTCCGGTGCCGATTGCACCAGGTTGCGAGTCTCATGGGGGTCTTGTTTGATGTCGAACAACATAAGATCGTCATATAGGTGGTAGCCATCGTGCAGCGTCTGCATTAACAAATGATCGCCGAAGCGTACACCTCGCTGGCATGTCCAGGCGCCCTGGGACACCACCAGATGAGACCTGCCGCCGTCTTGCCCGGCTTTGATCGACTCAGCGATTGAAGTGCCATCCCAACTATCCGGTACTTTTTGGCCTAGCAATTCGAGAATCGTCGCAGATACATCAATCTGGTAGTGCATACCGTTATTCACCGTACCTGGGACCGTTACTCCTGGCCACCGAATCATCATCGGCACTCTACTGGTAATCTGATCTGCAGTCTGATGATCACCATATACATTGAGTTCACCCAGGGTTTCACCATGATCCGAGGAGAGGATCACGGTGGTTTCCGCGTCAATCGACAGGTCAGCCAGCAAATTAAGCAGTCGGCCCACATAATCATCAGCAACTAGGACACCGGTGTCGTAGCCATCAAACATTCTCCGCACCATGGCCATATCATTAATCTGCTGGGGTTGGCGAGGAAAACGCTTTAGCGCCTCAACTTTAGGGGCAAACCCGCTGCATTCCTGGGCCGAGTGAGGTCCACCCTTTGCCCAGTCCGCGGCTCGTACCTCCTCCGTCAGCCAATCCGGTACTGGATCATCAGCAAAGGGCTCGCCATAGGATTCCGCTGCCCTGTAGGGTGTATGGGGATCCCACATATGAACATGCAAGAACCAATCATCACTCTGACCCTTTCTCTGGAGCCAATCCTCTGCGATGGCATAAACCTCGTCTGCGGTCTCCAGACCGTACTTACCCACGTTATGGGCCTCGTCAAAACCCGCATACCAGTGAAATGCCGAATGCCGCTGGGCAAAGGAACTGATACTGGCTGTTTTGAGTCCCGCTCGTTTCAATCGGGTGGGAAAGCTATCTATTTGAAGGCGACTCCAAAACTCACGGCCGGCACCACCTAAATAGGGGTCCGCATCGGTCCCACCATGGTTCACGACGCCATTGTGAATGCCAAACTGCCCGGTCAATAACGCTGTGCGACTAGGTAAGCAGGGAGTATCAGATGCATGAACATTTTCGAATCGAAGACTTGAAGCTGCCAAAAGATCAATATTGGGCGAAGTATTACGGTGATAACCATAGCAACCCAGGTGGTCTGGGCGCAGGGTATCGATGTCAATATAGAGAATTCGCATGGTTTGTCTCCATTACAGATCAAGGCAATGTATCAAACCCAGACTGCTCCGTCAGCGGGCACTTGATTTCAGTCCCCCGGAAAACAATAATGCGCGCCTTCAAAACAAGCAGCAAAGGTAACCCATGCGACTAGATGCCATTCCTCCCGGCAACCACGCGCCAGAAGACATCAACGTCATTATCGAAGTACCCGTAGGCGGAGAGCCCATCAAGTACGAGATGGACAAAATATCAGGCGCACTTTTTGTGGATCGGTATCTATATACCTCCATGCGCTACCCCGGCAATTACGGATTTGTGCCCAATACCCTCTCGGATGATGGTGACCCCGTTGACGTGATTGTCGCAAGCACCCGGGCCATTACACCTGGCGCGGTGATGAATTGCCGGCCGATTGGCGTATTGAAAATGTCCGATGAGGCTGGTGGTGATGAGAAGATTCTTGCCGTGCCAACCAACAAGCTCACACGCCGGTATGAAAATGTTCACAACTATACTGATCTACCTCAAATTACCCTGGATCAGATTAAGCACTTCTTTGAACACTACAAAGATCTAGAAACAGAGAAATGGGTCAAAGTAGACGGTTGGGGTGACGCCGAGGAAGCGAAAAAGCTAATTTTAGAAGCAATCGCTCGTTACGCACACTGAGACTGCTTTTGTCGATCTGACAAATAGGCTGACGCGTCAGCCTTCGTTTTGTAGACGCGAAACTGTTCGTTAAACGCATAACTATGGATAACCCGCATCATGCCAAATATGAGCGGGTTATCTGAATAGATTGCAGCCTTACGGGCATAAGCCACAAAACCGGGTGAAACAGCCCTGCAATCGTTATGGCTCAAATTAAAAGCAATAAGACCGGAGCCATCGATCATTAATCGATCAAATCCATTCTGGACAAACAGATGTTCCATCTCCAGAAAACATCGACGCCAGGATTCGAGCTCCACTTCACCTTCCAGGGTAAGCACAACCAAATTATCAACGGTGACATAGCGGTAACGCATAGAAAACTCCTCTTACTGTAGAGAAGTCTAAACCGCAATTCAGATTGCACTAGCCATCCCGCGCAAACCCTCAATTCATTTTTGATGGGATGGCGAGTTGATAAGCACGCTGGATCAGCGTGTGATAATAATGAAATCGAATATCAATTATTTTTCATTCTTATTGCGTTTAATGGATTATAGCGAGAGGCTGTCTGTTTACTATTTTGGCATTACGAAACGGGCTAAAGACGTTGCAGTTGTTACAAAAAACAAACACTTATCAGCCGGAGGAGCACGCGGATCCGTGCCTGCTGGGTAGCCTAAAACTTCTGGGTCATGGTCATCCTATTGGTACAGTAAAATCCTGCGTTAGCACACAGGGCTTCATCGCGCGAAGGGAAACCTTTACCACCACGTTAGAAGAAGGTGAACTCAGAGACGACTGGATCACTTTCAGCTTGCGCGACCAAAGTACCGCAGACTTTTTCACGCAAGGCAAGCGAGTCACTTCAATCGAAACTATGGCGATTGTTACCGGCCATAAACAACTTCGGCAGATCACCCTCCCCGATACCGTCGCTTACACCTTTGGGATTAAAAACCGTCTGCTAAAACGAGATCCACGTCTTGACCTCTTAGGCATAAAAATACCCGCCCACCACTGTATTATAAAAATTAGAGACTCACTGCGACACAATGTCATTTCCAAATTAGAGCTACTCCTCAATGCTGATCTAGAGGATCAAGAGTTTCATATGGAGCTGACGGATCTCGCAACAACACTGATCTCTTCCACGTCGCTCAATGAGGTCTATGAAACTGCATCGAGTCGAAGTCGAATTGTGGCTCGCGCCGCGGAAGCAATCCGTCATGCGGACCCTAGAAATTTAAGTCCCACAGTTGTGGCAAAACTCTCATTCACCAGCGTGCGAACGCTGGAATACGCGTTTCAGGAAGTGCTGGTTATGACTCCAAAGCAATACATCGATTTTTACCGAATTAATTTACTCCGTGAGCGGATTATCGCAACGCCACAAATTCCACTGCTGCAACTCGGAGACGAGGTCGGTCTGCCCCACCTTGGAAATCTCAGCAGAAACTACAAACAACTTTATGGCGAAACGCCATCGGGAACAAAAAAACGTTTGGCGAGGCTGTAAATGGTGCAGGCCGCCATTGAAACGCAAACCATCGTAGAGCCTGGTATTAACGCTAATCACTTCGGTGAAATTGAGTACCACTTAATAAACCGAAATGGTGGGAATCAAGTTGCCCGTACAGACCGGTTAACGTCAAAAAGCACAGACTTTTGCCACATTAAGCTCAAGTCCTCTGCAATTGTTCAGATCAGACCCAGAGAAGATACAATTTCAGTTGCACTAAAACCCATCCAGCCAACGGGAGTAGGCCCATTCACCTGCAGCAAAGAGGATCTGTTAGGTATATCCGCTGTGAGCCATACAACGCCGTTGTGGTCTGCGGAACTTCCCGGCACCCAACTATTTTGTCTCAGCGTGAAAAGATCGTTGCTAGCCAAGCATGCATTCGACATTGTGGACACGTCAGTATTGGAAACAATGCGGTTTTTGACTTTAGATAGTGAACGCTCGGAACTACTGAAAAAGAAGCTAAAACAACTCTTGTGCGGCACAGACTCGACCCAGGCACTTGATATCCGTTTGGCGCATCTACTCTTGAGTATTTGCGAGATTGTTCAACATACAGCGGATACGACTCGACAAACGTCAGCGGAAAAATTATGGCAAAGCTTACGTAACACTGAGCCCCATGAAATCAGCATTCCGCGGCTTCAAAGCGAATGCGAATTATCTGAGAACCAACTTAATCACCTCTTTAAGCGGGCCACTGGTCTAAGCTCTCGACAGTTTGTTGCCAACTACCGCCTAAACTGTATACGTCAGTCGCTACTGGACAGTCGGCAGAGCTTTTCTGATTGTGTTGCGATGTATGCCTATGGTTCTCCCGACCAACTCTACAAGGCTTATCGACGGCTTTTTCATGACGAGCCACCACTTAACAGTCGTTAGGCAGGCAATCGATTTTGCATAACAAAGCCGTCGTAACCCTTGGCTACGACGGCATCACATTTTTCGACATAGGCAGGAAAACCGCCAACATAGGGCATAAACACCCTTGGTTTTCCGGGTACATTAGCACCCAGATACCAGGAGTTACATTTCGGAAACAACGTTAACTCTGAAATCGAGTTGTTATGCTCTACCCAGGCATCTTCAGCCGCTAATTCCGCTTCGATATAATTCATTTTGTTAAATCGCATGTGATTAATGCACCGATTAATCCAGTTAACATGCTGTTCGATAGATACAACCATGTTGGTTAATACCGAAGGGCTTCCGGGCCCAGAAATCGTAAACAGATTGGGAAACCCATGGGTTTGCAAGCCCAGGTAAGTTCGCGGGCCAGCTTCCCACTTCTCCCTCAGCGGCTGTCCATTACGACCTTTGATATCAATACTGAGAAGGCTGCCGGTCATGGCATCAAATCCAGTCGCAAAAACAATTACATCAAATTCGTATTCTTGACCGTTGGTCACCAACCCCTTCTCGGTAATTTTCTCAATGGGATGCTCCTTAACGCTCACCAACGTCACACTGTCGCGATTGAAGGTTTCAAAATACCCCGTATCAACACACAAGCGCTTACAACCAATAACCTGATCTGGGCAGAGTAGTTCCGCTGTATCAGAATCATTAACGATCGAACGTATCTTGTCTCGAACATAATCGGCAGCAAATTTATTGTGTTCATCACT
Organism: uncultured Pseudomonadales bacterium; assembly: GCA_963976815.1. Taxonomy (GTDB): domain Bacteria; phylum Pseudomonadota; class Gammaproteobacteria; order Pseudomonadales; family Azotimanducaceae; genus JAHRVQ01. The sequence continues at coordinate 129,714 of CAXBLU010000005.1, forward strand.
GGCCCCAAGATCAGCAAAGGAGTTTAAAAAGTGGAAGCCACCGAGCGCCCATTTTTCATTAAAGCGAACCTGACGCTTTTCCGCATCAGCATCGACAATCGAATCCTGATAGCGGGTCCAACGTCCGCCAAAGCCACCAAAAGTCTCATTATTAATCTTTCTAAAATGCGTGTAGTCGGACTTGATCTGCTCCACAAATTTAGGCGACAGGGAACCGTTGTGGGCCGGAATCGAGAAGTTCGCGGTACGCTGGAACACCGTCAGGGTTTCCGCCTGTTCTGCGATCACGGGAATGGATTGAATAGCGGAGGACCCCGTGCCGACAACCGCAACACGTTTACCTGAAAAGTCGACGCCATCTTTCGGCCATAGGCCTGTATGAAACCATTCCCCGTTAAAATCACCCAGACCTTCGAAGTCCGGCAGATTAGTTGAGGACAAGCAACCCGTGGCCATTACGCACCACTGGGCAGAATACTGCTCACCTTTGTCGGTTGTGACAAGCCAACGGCTGGAAGGCTCTTCAAACACGGCACTTGCCACCACCGTTTCAAACTGAATATGGGGGCGAAGATCAAATCGATCCGCAACGTGATTCGCGTACTTAAGAATTTCCGGCTGGGGCGCATATCGCTCCTGCCACTCCCACTCTTGCTGCAAGTCATCATCAAACTGGTAGGAGTACTCCATACTTTCGATGTCACAGCGAGCTCCAGGGTAACGATTCCAGAACCAGGTACCACCTACCCCATCACCCCGCTCGAAGGCCTGGACGGCAAGCCCTTCGCCCCGTAGCTTATGCAACATGTACATACCGGCAAAACCTGCACCGACCACAACTACGTCTACTTCTTTGATTGTCACTTAATTTGCCGCCTGGCTGGATAATTCTGGGCGCGATTAAACCAAAAAACCGCCCCAGCTTCACCTCTGTAAACAGCAACAGTTCAAAAAAGCCACGGAGCTGACACAGGTCAAGGCTATTGACCACCTGAGCTGTTACCCTCAGTCTGTTAATCCATCAAGGAGCAGTGCCATGCAAGCGGACAAGTTGACTCACCTTAAGGATGTTAGATACCCGTGAAACAGACACTTCCGATCGAAGCTGCGGCCACCCGCTGGGTCTGCCCCCCTACCGCGCTTGGCTTTACCAGTACGGCTGAATTAACACCGGAAGAACGTATTCTGGGTCAAGAGGATGCGGTTGAAGCCTTGAGTTTTGGGCTTGAAAATCGTCTCAAGGGCTACAACATCTTCGTTCGCGGCCTATCGGGATTTGGTCGTATGGGCCTGATTCATCAGATGATTGAGGAGACGGATTTAAGACCCTCAAAATCCCCAGATGTTTGTTATGTCCACAACTTCACCAGTCCCGACCAGCCCATGTTGTTGAGTTTGCCCCAGGGCAACGGTGAGGCGTTTAGGGCGGCAATGGATGACTTTGCCAGCTTCACCACAACGGATCTACCTGAATACCTCACGTCAGATCTGGTGAAGAGCCGACAAAAAACCCTGATGGCCTCCAGTCAGGAGCAACTCAAAGCGGTTGGCAAACCCTTTGAGGAGGAGCTCCAGCAGGCAAACCTCGCCCTGGTACCCATGCAGGTCGGACAAAACACTGTGCCCGTTATTCTGCCGGTTATCGAGAATAAACCCATCCAGTTTGAAGCCCTTCAACAGTTACTGCTGGATGGGAAGATCAGCCAGGATGCCTTCGACGCCCTGATCAAAAAAATTGGCGAATTTGAATCTCGATTCAATGAGTTAAGTGAGCAAATAGAAGCGGTCCAGGTCGAACAGCGGAAAATACTACGGGAGTTTTTTACCTCTGAGGCCAGAGGCTTTGTGAACGCCCACATGAGTCAAATTAAGGTCAAGTTTAACTCCCCCCAGGTCGCAGAATTTCTCGAACTCGCCCTCGACGATCTGATCACCCACCGCCTCAGCCCCGAGGCGATGGCTACGGACTTCTCACGACTTTACCGGGTAAACCTGATGAGCGCTCGCAAAAAGCAGACAGCGCCCCCGGTGATTAGCGTCAGCACACCGAGCATGGCTAATCTCTTTGGCAAGATTGACCGGGAGATAAGTCCCGGCGGGAATACCATGGTGTCCGACCATCTGATGATTACCCCGGGTGCATTACTCGAAGCAGATGGTGGCTTTCTTGTTCTGGAGGCCCAGGACGTCCTGACGGAACCAGGCGCGTGGCCCACCCTGCTACGCACCCTACGAACGGGTTTTTTGGAAATTAGCAATTTTGAAAACGCCTCACCCTGGGGTATACCCCAGCTACGTCCCCAGGCTATTCCGATTGATGTCAAAGTTGTGCTTGTCGGGGATCCCAATATTTACTATCTGCTCGATGCTAACGAACCCCGTTTTGCGGGCCTGTTCAAAGTTCTGGCGGACTTCAGCGATACAATTCCAAGAGACAAAAACGGATTTAGGGCTTACGCCAATGTGCTAGCGAGGCTGGTAAAACGAGATGGATTGCTCCACTTTTCAGCCGCTGCCGTAGCCAAACTGGTCGAACATGGCGCACGAATATGCGCTCAACAAAAACAGCTCACGAGCCGATTTGGCAGAATTTCAGATATCGCCAGGGAAGCTTCATTTATAGCCCAAAAAGCCAATGGTCAAATGGTCGAAGCTGCCCATGTTTCAGCGAGTATTGCTCGCTCCAAGCGGCGGGCGGACTTACCGGCACGAAGATTCCGCCGAATGATCGCAGAACGCACCTTACGGGTTGATGTCTCCGGCAATAGCATAGGTCAAGTAAATGGGCTCGCGGTGACCAGCGCCGGGCCACTTACCTATGGATTTCCGTCTCGCATTACTGCATCGATTGGTCCGGGCAGTGCAGGTGCCGTCAATATTGAGCGAGAATCATCGTTATCGGGCTCCGTCCATACCAAGGGATTTCTCATCCTCAGCGGATTGCTGCGATACCTTTTAAAGCTACAACATCCAATGGCGTTTTCCGCGTCAATCGCATTTGAGCAGACCTACGGAGGAATAGATGGTGATTCAGCCTCCGGTGCAGAATTTTGTTGCCTGATTAGCGCCCTAACCGGTCTACCGATGAGACAGGATCTGGCAATGACCGGTGCTATCGACCAGAAAGGCAACATACTGCCCATTGGCGCCGTCACAGAGAAAGTTGAAGGCTTCTATGACGCCTGTAAGGCTGTGAATTTCACCGGGACCCAGGGCGTGGTGATCCCCCTCGCGAATGCGGGAGAACTGATGCTCCGGGAAGACGTGGTTGAAGCGATTCAGAACCAACAGTTTTCCGTCTATGCCATCGATAGCATTGCTGAGGCATTGAGCCTCTTTATGGACAAACCCGCGGGAGAACTACACGAGGCCAGCTACGCACCGGCTACAATTCTCTCGATTGCCCAGGAAAAAGCCCACAGCTACTGGGAAGTGAGCCGCAGCAAACCAACCTGAACCACCGGGGGCCACACCGCGTATCTCCCTACTCATTCTCTCCACTCGCTTCTTAGGTCCGAGTTTATTGGCTTGCGAGCTGAACCTGGTCATGGGCCACAGGTTGCCTCATCGCTGACTTGACCCATTAGCAGCACCCCTTTAGTTTATAGAACCCACGCGGAATTATTCATGCAACCAGCAACGCCAGACGACCAATTCTCCTTCTTTCTAGATGCTAAAGACTGGCAGACCCTTCGCTTGCTTGTACCTTTCTTCTCCGAATATAAGGTCAGAATCCTGCTTGCCCTGGGTATTTTGGTTGCCGTTACCGCCGCAACCTTAACTTTGCCGTTCCTGCTCAAACATATTGTTGACGGTCTTGGCACTGAGCGTGAGCAGTTGATTGCGCTACCACTCGCTCTGGTCGCCGCCTACGTATTTATCAGATTTATGAGTGTGGCCCTACGAGAACTCACGCTTGCGGTGTATGGCACAGTCACAGTCCGGGCCATGCGCCGGGTCTCGCTTAAGGTTTTGCAGCATCTACATGCTCTCGATCTTGATTATCACCTCTCCCGAAGAACCGGCGGTATCACCCGGGACATGGACAGAGGCGTCAGCGCCATAGCTGCACTGTTACGGATTATGACTTTCCAGATTCTCAATATGTTTCTTGGCGTAGGTGGTGTTGCCATCGTGCTTTTCACGGTTTATCACTGGTCCTACTCCGCCATTGTGGTGCTCGCAGTGGTGTTTTATACCTACTATACCGTCAGGGTTACTGCCTGGCGTACGCCCTTTATTCGAGAATCTAACGACGCCAGCTCCAGCGCGAATACCCGGGCAGTCGACAGCCTGATCAATTACGAGACCGTTAAGTACTTCGGTAACGAACAGCTAGAGGCAGACCGTTACGACTCAGAACTCACCGTGTGGGAAGACGCACGGCGCAAAAACCGCTACTCCCTTGCGGGTCTAAATGCGGGGCAGTCCTTTTTTGTTCACGCTGGCATGTTTGGCATGATTCTGCTGGCTGCCTGGCAGGTTATGCAGGGAGAAATTACCGTCGGTGACCTTGTCGCAATTAATGCCTTTGCCGTACAGGTATTCATGCCCCTCAATCAACTCGGCGGTATCTACCGCGAGTTAAAACGATGTTTTACCGACGTGGAGAACATGTTCAACATTCTAAACACCCAGGCCGCTATCACTGATCAGCCCGATGCCTTGCCCCTGAAAAACATCAAGGGTGAAATAAAGCTAGAACAAGTGAATTTTGGTTATACCGAAAACCGCCAGATTTTGAACAACCTGACACTTACCATCAAACCAGGAGAAAAAGTGGCGATTGTTGGTCCAAGCGGTGCAGGTAAATCAACCATCGCAAGATTACTATTTCGTTTTTATGATGTAGACGGGGGTTACATTAAGGTAGATGGGCACAATGTTAAAACCGTTAGCCTCGATGACTTAAGGTCTGCCTTTGGCGTAGTACCGCAGGACGCAACTTTGTTTAACGCATCTTTGTTCGACAACATTCAATATGGCGACCCGGGAGCCAGTCGCGAGGCAGTTTTAGATGCAGTGACACTGGCGAACCTCAATGAACTCGTCGAGCGGCTACCGGAGAAGCTCGATACAGTTGTTGGGGAGCGCGGCTTAAAATTATCCGGCGGAGAGAAGCAGCGAGTCGCGATCGCCCGGGCAATATTAAAGAACCCAACATTTTTGATCTTTGATGAGGCGACCTCATCTCTGGATTCAGTATCGGAAGCCGCCATCATGCAAGCGATTGATGATGTTAGCGCCAACCATACAACCATTATCATCGCTCACCGTTTAAGTACTATTGCACATGCGGACACCATTTTTGTTTTAGAAGATGGCGCTTTATCAGAACAGGGCACCCATCAAAGCCTGTTGGCAAATGGCGGGCTGTATCATGAACTCTGGCAAACCCAACAGCAGGAATTGCTGCTTCCCGACAATAAACTAGAACTAGAACAGGCACTGGACCTGGCATCCAAAGCCCACTAACAGGACCCACAATGACTCCGGATAAGAACATTTTGTTTATCACTGCAGACCAGTGGCGCGGCGAGTGCTTATCTTTACTTGGGCACAGAGTACAAACCCCAAATCTGGATGCCCTGGCAAAGGATGGGATGCTCTTTAAAAACCACTATGCCCAGGCAGTGCCATGCGCACCGTCCAGAGCCAGTATTCATACGGGGATGTATCTACAAAATCACCGGGCCTGTACCAATGGCACGCCATTGGATGCGAGACACACTAACTGGGCATTAGAAGTACGCAAACACGGTTATGACCCGGTACTATTTGGTTACACGGACACCGCCAACGATCCCAGACAATTTGAACCCAACGATCCAATCCTGACTAGTTATGAAGGCCCCCTCCCCGGCATCAACCCCGTCTGCATGATGGGTACTTTCCCCGATGCCTGGGCGGATTGGCTCAAAGACAGGGGCTATAAGATCCCAGATAACAGTTACATGCTTTATACCAACAAGACCGGTATTGAATACGAAAACGGCGGCGAAACCCCCGCCGCTCTATCCATTGCCAAAGAGCATCACGATACCTGGTTTATGGTAGACCAGGTCACCGACTACCTCGATGAATTCCAAAGGGCTGATCATGGCCAATCATTTTGTGTGCATTTGTCATTACTGCGCCCCCATCCGCCCTGGATTGCCCCTGACCCTTACAACAAACTGTATCCACCGGAATCGTTAACGGATTACATCCGAGCCGAAACTCGCGACGCAGAATCAGCACAACATCCCTGGCTTGCCCACGAGCTGTCAAAGAAATACTCCAGCGCACCCAAGGACCCCAAAAAACTCGCCCGGCTTAAAGCCTCATACTTTGGCTTGATGACTGAGGTTGACGATAACCTGGGCAGGCTGTTTGACTACCTCAAAGCAAATGATCTGTGGGACAACACGCTGATTGTATTCACCTCTGACCATGGCGAACAAATTGGCGACCACCATCTACTCGGCAAGATGGGCTACTTCGACCAGTCCTATCACGTACCATTAATTGTACGAAATCCTGATAGCGACGCAGACCAGACCCGGGGCACCCAGTTAACCGGCTTCACAGAGAATATTGATGTCATGCCCACCATGCTGGACTGGTTAGGCATCAAACAGCCGACCCAATGCGACGGAGCATCATTGTTACCCGTCTTGAAGCAAGGTGACTTCCCCAACAACTGGCGCGATGCTGCCCATTGGGAGTTTGATTTTAGAAGTGTTGTTAATGGCGAAGAAATGGAACAAAAACTGGGCCTGACATTTAATCAATGCACCCTGAATGTGATCAGAGACCATAACTACAAATATGTTCACTTCACCAATCTCCCACCACTATTCTTTGATCTAACTAAGGACCCAGAAGAGCTCCATAATCAGGCTCAAAACCCTGAATACACTGCACTAGTACTGCAATATGCGCAAAAGATGATTAGCTGGCGGATGAATCATGATGAGCGAACCTTGACGGATTTGGCGTTGGAGGATGAGGGCGTTGTGACACGAACCTAAAAAGGAGTTATTTGCCTCTAGCTAAACTATAACTAAATTATAGCTAAACTATAGCTCCACATAGACACATCTAGGGGTCACCATCTTTGATGTTGCATGTGCTGCTGCATGCAAAATAGGATGGGTGAACAAATTATCAGCGCTATTTCCATTACTGAACTTCCAACAATCCTCAACCCTAGAATCGTGACAATTTGCTCGAATTTATTGGCCGCCGAAATTAGCTGTCTATGCCAATTCTTCTAGTTGTAACATTTCGACTGCAGTATCAACCACACACACAACCTCATTAACGATATTGCGCCGCCGGTTTTCCATCGCCCAGTCCCTCAGAACCTGCTTATGTCCGCTCCACAGCATGCCTGCGATCAGCATCGGGCGCTTATCTTTACTGGCGGACACACCCATATCCGTAGCAATACCAGAGGCGAGTAACGTCTCGTAATTACTATCGACTTCATAGAAGGATGCAGGTGTTTCCTGCATCGTAAAGCGATTCCGCAGATTCTCCCGGAGGGTTTCTACGCCAATAGATGTTGAAGCCATAATGCTTTGACGAACCCACTCTCTCCAGAAATCAATCGTTGTTGATCTCTTCTCACCAAAAGCGATTTCAAATTCTTCGAAATGGGATGTGTTGATCGCGACCGAGAGATCGATTTTGGTCGGAAAATGACGATAAAGGGTTTGGACATGCATACCCGCCTTGGCGGCAACTTCCTCCATCGTCGTGCAGTTATAACCCTGCTGGAGAAAAATCTTTTCCGCAGCATCGATGAGCTGGGCATGGGTACGTCTCTTTTTTTGTTCTCTTAGTGGATAGCTTTCTGGCACTGGCGCTTCCATTTTTCTCTTAATTCTAACCAACAAATGCCTAGTGCAAAAGCCGTTTCTTGATCTAGTATTTACACCTAGTTAGTGATAGTTTTCTACATTAATGGAGTAATATTATCTTTATATACTTTACTACCTTTAAACATATTTTCAGGCCGTTTTGCAAGCCTGGAGAAATTAATAAAAATTAGCATTTTGGGGAAAACAATGAGGACACTTTATAGCGCGGCGAAGGTAGCGATTGGGTCAATGACCCTCTTACTACCTTATACCGTTTTACAAGCCGCACCTGCACGTCAGATTGAAGAGGTTGTGGTGACCGCAGAAAGAAAAGAATCATCGGTACAGGACACATCGATTTCGATCACAGCCTTTACCTCTGAAACACTAGAAGATTTTGGTGTGCGCAATCAGTCAGATCTTCAAAACATGATTCCAGCAACAACCATTCAGCCCTACGACTCTACAGTACGTGGCGTCGGCCGAAATTTCCGAAACCTGGGTGGGGACCCTGGTGTTGCTACATATATGAATGGCGTCTACTCGGAAGACCTGTATACCGCCACGATCGGTTCTCTTTGGGATATCGAGCGTATCGAAGTCCTTCGTGGTCCACAGGGTACCTTGTACGGTCGAAATGCCGTTGGTGGTGCGATTAACTTCCTCTACAAAAAGCCAACGGATGAGTTTGAAGCATCTATCAAGGCAGTGGGCGGCAGCTACGGAACAAAAGATATTTACGGCGTAGTTTCTGGCCCAATCGTTCAAGACAGACTTAATGGTCGACTGACTGCATCTAGTCGCGAACATGATGGTTGGGTTGAAGAAAAAGGGCTCGGCTCAGATCTTGATAGCGGCGACGAAACAAACATAGCCCTTCAACTGGAATGGTTTGTGACCGACAAACTATCGGTAAACGTCCGAACCAATCAGGCTGATGTAGATCGCGTGATGGGCGGTGCTGATGGCGGTGGTCTGATTGTACTAACCGGCGAAAATATTTACGGTGACCAACAGCGTGATTTCACCAGAACGTCTCACTCGCTTCGTGCCGTCGACCCTACCGTTGTGGATCCAACAAATTCTGCCTTTGTGAACCCTGGCCAACAGGTGCTGAACTTCGTCAATCCAACAACGGGCGGCAACATTCAAGCCCAGTATGTACGACCTGGCGTTGATGAAGCATCATCCGTAATCAACTACGGTCAAGGCTCGACCAACTCGAGCAGTGATTGTGTCTTCTCTGATCGTGACAATATTGATGGAGATGATCTTTGTGCTTACACCAATGGCTTAAACGAAGAACTCTTCGATCAGAACGGCACTCAGCTTGAGATCAGCTACGATCTTTCCGACACGATGACATTGAAATATCTATTTGGATACAACGATCTGTTCTACGAACGAACAACTGACGATGATTCAACAGCAAGCCTGATCGAAGACCGACAGTACTACCTGAATCATGAAGCAGATTACGTCTCACATGAATTCCAACTGTTTTGGGATGTCAGTGACACCTTGTCGTTCACGTCCGGCGTGTTCTTCTACGATTCTGTGATTAACCAACGTTATGATTTTTATTCATCAACAGGTTCATCAAAATATACTGAGCCAGCTTTCTCAATGGATTCAATTTTAGCAACGGTAGCTCCGGGTGCCATCCCTGGCAACCCACCGCTAACATTCCTTGCTGGTGCAACTCCTATTGATGTCAACTCTGCTGCAGAAGCCGCACAAGCAGCCAACGCTCCAACTGGCACCTTTACAGTCGCCACTGGCCCCTGGTTAGGAGACGCTTCTCTAGGCTCTATTCCCGGCGGCCCTGAGACCCTCGGTTCTGACACCCATGTGTTGAACAAGACTGAGCGAAAAGCCTATGCCATCTACACTCAAGGTGTATGGGACATTACAGAACGCGTAACTTTAACCTTCGGTCTTCGTTATGCAGAAGATGATATTGAAGGTGAAGAACGCCTTGCGCAGTACGCTGAAAGTACCGCGGTACTAGATGGACTTGCTGCAGCTGGTTTGCCACTTAGCATTTTGCAAACCAACGTCATCCGTGGCGCAGTTGATCCAGCGACGCTCGGTCTGACTGGCGCTATCCAACCCTGGTTGGGCGGTGTACCCATTGTATTTGGTGCCTATCGTGACGTTGAACGCGTCGATAATAAGACAACCTGGCGTTTAAATGTGGACTACAACATCACAGACGACATGCTGATCTACGCCAACGTCACTACGGGTTATCGATCAGGCGGATTCAACCTCGCCTTCTTTAGTCAGACACCCCAATACGAGCCAGAAGAATTGATTGCATATGAACTGGGTCTAAAGGGTCAGTACTTCGACGGCACAGTGCAGGCGAATACCTCTGTGTACCTATATGACTACGAAAGCATTCATACAGCAACTGAAGAAGCATGCCCCGCTACGCCGACGGCACAAAGCATTCAAAGCGCCTGCGCCGTGTCTGAGTCAACCACTTCAGTCCAGGCTGCACCTGGCGCTGAAATCTATGGCTTCGAAGCTGAAGTACTGTGGCTGGCAACTGATCGCTTAACGGCGGGCGGTAATGCTTCATACACACACACTGAGTTTACTGAGTCCTTTATTGTTGTCGACGGATCTGATCCAACGATTCCTGGCCAGATCTACGACGCCACTAACGAGTTCCAACGTGCCCGTGACGTAAAAGGTCAAAGATTGCCACAGGTTCCCGAATCAAAACTCAGCTTGTTTGCCGACTATGAAATACCACTGAGCAATAACGGTCGTGTGAATATCCTCGGCAGCTATAGCTATATTTCTGAAGTCTACTTCTCTTCTTTCGAATCTGAGCTTGACCGTGCACCTGCATACGATCGAATCGACTTGAGAGCAACCTGGACTAGTCCAAGTGAGCAGTTCCAGGTAACGGGTTTTGTCAACAACGTGACCGACGAAATTGGTATTCGCCAAATTCTTCAACACGGTGTAGCAGACGGCTACCGTCGTACAGCCCAGGTCACAGAGCCTAGACTCTACGGACTAGAAGTATCTTACTCAATGTAAGAGAAGCTACGGTCTAAATTAGGTAGCGTTGTTTCGGCAACGCTACTTTTTTCAGAACAATCGAAACAACTTTCCTCGCGTGTCACTTGTGATCCAAATTAAGACCCTAACGATCGTTTAACGATTCTGGATCAGATTTGACACGTCTTTTTTTTTCATCCCTTTGTTTCTAACTAGTTACGTTCCTTCTACTTACGTTCCTTCCTATTAACGTTCTATCTATGTTCTATCTATGTTCTAAGTGCAATATTGGTGCTCCGTTGGACCGGTACTCTATGTACTTTGCTCCGGTTAGGAGGCGGATTTGATGCCGCTGCTTTCTTATCCCGCCAATGCTCTCAGCAATTCGGTAACCCCCGCCTCCCGCACCAAAATATTAGCGCGCTGCAGAGGAATCCCGGTGTAAAATACAATTAGAAAACCACTCAGGTATTTCTGCGACCAGTCGTCATCTGGCAGAACCTAAACGGACATAATAATGTCCAGGGTGTATACAATTGCCAAAACATAAATTCCAACTCTCCATCGATCATTGGACGGAAATACGAGAATTACCAGGATCATGGCCAATAACTCGGCTCAAAGCTGTTCTCGATATCCTCGAATACGATGACCCCATTAGCGATGACGAGGTAATAGAAATTACCCAGATGCTCCTAGAGGACCTGGGTCCTCGTCGCGCAGCGGAGGTTGTGCTTGAGGTGGTGTTTGGTAATCAGATGTCCCCAGGTGTTAGACAAAATATTGCTGACGACCTGCAGGAAGTCGAGCCATGGGCACAGCATGCAACGGTCAGCCAACAATCAGGCATATTCACCACCCTGGTGCTCCTGCAAAGGGCTATGCCAAGGTTCTTCGGCGAACCCGAGGCCGTGCAGTTTCAGCTTCAAATCCACACCGCTGCCCCGGAGGCACAGGGCTGGCTCACAGAATCCGTCAACCCAGGACTTGTTATCCGACTCCTCGCGCAGGGGATGGACCCCGAAGCAACCCTCAACCGATTATATGAAGATGAGATAAAGGGTGACTGGTTTCCAAATGCCCGGGATATTCTCTGGTGCGTCTCAAAGATTGATGCTGATCACTATTCCATCATCTCATCTCTTCACTGGATGGCGCCTCTCGAGGACCGGAGCAATTGGGCGGCAACGGCATCCATAGACAGAGTGGCCAGATAGCAACAAGTGGCGTTGTACGAGCAATCCCATACAGCTATTGTCTAAATCGCCTGATTTTTCAACCGATGGCGCCTCGCTCGACAAACTCCATACGTCCTAATGACAACTCTGACTTTAGTATTAGGCGTAACTCTGCCTATACTGACGAATAGCTTCATGCGGACAGGACTTTGCCCAGTCAGTTCAATCAAGAACTTGTTACAACCCTACTCCAACTATCGGAAGGATTAGCGTCCGATGACGTCTATGCCGAGAAAATGGAAAATCTGTGTGAGCGAACCCGGGTCTTAATGGATAGTGACCGTTGTAGTGTATTCCTACTTTCCGGGAGCGCCTGTTGGGGTGCATTTAACTCGGGTAACCCGCCTGAGATTGCGCGGGTGTTCAACCATCATAAAGTGCCTGTCACGGACCATTTGGTCCAGGAAGCATTCGAATTCAAGCGGCCCGTGGTGCTCAACGATGCGAGGCGAGATTTACGGATGCACCAGGCTACGGCAGAAACCGCCAATATCAATGCAATGATCTTGACCCCGCTTCTCGATGACGATACACCCATTGGGTTTATCACCGCTGAATACAACCAGCGCCGGGGCACCTTCACGGAACTTGATGCGACATTGTTAACCGGCGTCGCCAGGTTGGCGGCTGCGATCGTAAAAACTGAGACGATGACGTCAGAGCGCGACCTATTGGGCAATCGTGTCACGGAGCTACAACGCTTTGAACCCCTTGGCCGGCTGGCCGGTGGGCTCGCCCACGACTTCAATAACGTACTGACCATAGTATTGGCATATTGCGATCTCATTGACGACGATACCTCGGAGCTCGCTAGAAAAAACCATATCGAATCTATTCGGAATACAACACTCAAGGCTGGCAATATATCCCGTCAGCTTTTGACCTTTGCTAAAGGCGGAACCAGCAATCCTGGACCGGTTAATCTCAATGATGACTTATCGAACCTCTCACCTCTGCTGACTGATCTGCTGCCAGATTCTGTATTGCTCAGCATTGAGCTATCGCCGGAACCGGCCTGGATTTATGCAGATTCTGGTGAGATGACCCAACTCATTATGAATCTGGTGTTAAACGCAAGAGATGCGATTACCGGCTCTGGAAACATCACAATAAAACTCACGCTGAATGACCATCAGGTTAGTCTAAAAATTTCGGACTCAGGAGGCGGCATTGAGGATTCGGTTCTCAATCAAATATTTGATCCTTTCTTCTCGACCAAAGATGAAAGAGGTATTGGTCTCGGACTGGCGAACGTCAAGGCGATTGTGGACGGCAGCGGTGGCTCAATCTCCGTGGACAGTTCAAACACAGGCACGAGTTTCATCATTGTATTTCCTGAGCACGAACCTGGTATCAAAGCTGACAGGACTCAGCCGCCGAGTGAACCAACAAAAGTAGTAAAGCAGTCCCTGACTTTGCTCCTGGTCGACGACCAGGTAGACCTACTTCAAGTTCATGCAAGTTGGCTAAAAAGAGAAGGTTACAACGTGTTTAGTACTTCAGATTCCCTTGTCGCAAAAGCCTGGATAGAGGACTTTGGTAGTGAAATCGATCTGTTAATCACGGATATGTTAATGCCGAATTTGAGTGGTGCCGATCTCATCAACGCGGCAACCGAGAATGATATTACCCACGCACTTGTGATTTCTGGTTTTCAAGGATCAGAAATAGTCGACCTCTCTCGCCCTGACATCAAGCTTGCGCTTCTGCAAAAACCCTTCAGGCCGTCGCAGCTAGAGACCGCAATTGCGAGCATTATCACCTCTGTATCCTAGCGGTCATTCAACCGCTTAACGCAGTCATGGATCTGCTCAAGAGGGTCTTACTCAAGAGGGGCTTACTCAATCTCCAGAATTAACCCCCTTGGCAATTTTAATGACTGTGCCGCCTCGCCCCTCATCACAATGTCTAGTTCCAGTACAACATAGCAACGGTTGCACCAGGATCGCTGGCTGGATAGCCTATGGTGAGCCTAAAAATATTGCCAGCGCTAAGCACTACGCGGACAGGAGGCCTTCAATTAAATCTTTACTTGCAAGTACACTCGCTGAACTCATTTGATTGAGCAGATTAATTTGAACCCTATCGAGATCAATTACCTTCGGTGGATTTTCAAAGAAGGTTGCATAGTGGGGGAAATTTGCCAGCGCTCGTCCGGTTTTTAAATCAGCCTGGGTCCCGGATGGCAATTGGTCTATCCAGGACAGGTATCTGTGATTGTAAACCCACAGGACCTCCACTCGATGACCCGCTGGAATTCTATGGTGGTCGTTTTGCACCGTCACATAGGACCCTCTGCCCACAACAGGCTCCCTACCGGCCAAACATTCTTCCAACTGTTTATGCAGGATATCTAGCCTCGACTCTTCAAACACCTGGTTCACACCCGCGCGGAAGAGTGAGTTGATTCCGCCGTTCTTACGGATATCCGCTTTCTGGGTATTCACAAAAACGATGATCTTTTCCACGTTCCTGCTGAGCAATGGCAGAATCCCCAGGTTCTCAAGGTTTCCACCATCACCGAACTCGTATTCTTTTGCTTTGACCTGACCAATATTTTTCAGCGGCCAGTGTTTAAATTCAGGCATTCCGATAAAGTCCAAACCAATCTGGTCGAGTTTTTCTGCGGGAGCTGCACCTGTTGTCCCTAGCATATCCGAGAGCGTAAATCGGTAGCGTTTTTTTGCTACCCGCACGGTGACAGTGGCGTCATCAGCTTCGTCCGGGGAGTCAGAATCAAGGGCAAAGGACTCAATATACCCGCCACCAATCGGCAGATTGTTAGATCCGCCACTCGCGTAAAGATTACGAATGCCGGAGTACCAGGGTGTCATTTCGAACAAGTAATCTTCATTTCCTGGCCGCAGCAAAGTACCACCGGCAATCAGAAATGGGCGATCTCGACCTGCAACATAAAAGTCCTGGTCAGTCATATTTGGATTACGACTAACCGCGTCCATTACCTGATTGGTTGAGTGTGCAAAAAACCGACGCTTCGAATTCAGATCAAATGGCTCAAGGAAAACTTCACCGAGGGCACGGGAATACGATTCATCACCGGCACCTCGTAGGGCATGCTTGAGTAGATCATCCACCAGCCCCGAACGTGAAACCGTATATAGGTAGTTACGCTGATTGATTTGATCCAGAACATCATAAGCAAGAAATTCAGGGTCTATTTGCGAACCAAAAAAGTGACTCTCTTCATAGTGCTCAGCTAAGAAGGTATAAGGTACCGCCGCCCAGGCGCCACCGGAAACACAGGAGATATACCCTACCCGCTCCAACACACCAAGTTCTTTGAGTGCCCGAAGCTGGCCATGGGTACAGGTTGCAGAACGGGTACCACCACCAGAAAAACAAATACCTATTTTACGCTTAGCATCCCCAACATAGTCACCGTGATGCGGATCAAGTTCAGGGAATCTGCTGTCTGCTTCGGCTTCTATTGCGACGTCTGATTCAGCCTCTAAATCAGCCTGGTCCTCCGTTTGCCAATACCTGGCATTGAGGTACTTAAGACGATATTTCTCCTTACTCATACCCATCTCCCTCTACGCGGTGAATATATTACTCGTGCGTTGGCGACAGAATTTGTCTCACTTAAATTTATTCAGAAATCAAAACTTCCGAATCTCCGACGGCTCTCCGGTTGAGCCTTTGGTGACACCGCTAACATTAGAGTTTCTCGCTGATGTTTTTGGAAACTTCTTTGATAGCTCTGGCCCTGCGGCGGTCAGCCCTCCATCCACAACTATATGTTCACCGGTCACAAATTCCGAATCATCACTGGCAAGAAACAACGCAACTCCGGCGATATGTTTGCCTTGCCCGTAGTCTGGCCAGGGCTGAGCACTCGCAAATTTGTTAGCTGTTTGTTCCGCATCCCCGCCATCGGCCAGGGGGGTTACAATAAACCCAGGGCAAATCGTGTTGACCCGAATCCTATCGACACCTAATTCTACCGCTGCAGATTTGCTCAGGCTGATCACGGCCGCCTTGGCAGCCGAGTATACGAGCGGTCCACCGTCCCCACTCAACCCCGCTATAGATGCGGTATTGATGATACTGCCGTGAATTCCGTGGGCTTTCATATAAATGGCGGCATGTTTAATGCCTAAAAAAACGCCTTTTGCCAGGACATCAAACGTGTAATCCCAGTCACTGACAGTCGTTTGTGTTAACGGTCCTATTGCACCGCCGACCCCTGCATTATTAAAAACTATATCAATTCGACCAAACACCTTATGGGTGTGTTGGATCATTCGCTCAATATCAATTTCTTTTGCAACATCGGTTTTAACAAAGCTCGCACTTTGTCCGTAACCAGAAGCTTCAGCTTCTGCGATGGCTTGCGCACCAGTCGTCTCGTTGTAGTCAGCAATAACTACCTGTGCACCTTCACTTAGAAAGCGGTGAACCGTTGCCAGGCCCATCCCACTTGCACCACCGGTAATGATTGCAACCTTATTTGCTAACCTCATCTAGCAGACCTCTACGCGTACATAGTTAGATTTGGATCCTCACCAAGACTACTGTACCACCCGATCCAACTCAATCGAACCGCTGCCAGTCTATCCAGCAGCAGTGACCGGCGATATGACCCTAATTGCCCACCAGGAACAATAGCCAAAAATTTGAGATGTAAAATCACTCAACAATTGGCAGACTACCTCTCCTGCTCAAACACACTACGGTATGCAAGGATCAGACTTACATCCAATTGACACTTGGAAACGAAGGCTCCTTCAGAATCTCGTCTGGGCGATTATGTTTCTTGCAGCGCCAATCAGCATCTATGCACTGATCTACTATGACGATATTGTGTGGCGCATCGTTAGCCTTCTTACGCTATTTATTACGATAGGCGTCGTAACCGCTCGAAGCCTCCCCTATTGGCTCAAAGCTGGAATAATTGTGGCGCTGCCTCTACTAAATGGTTGCCTGGTATTCCTCGATTCCGGTAGCACCGCCGGAGCACGACTCTATCTTGCACTTGGTGTGCTCCTAGCAACCTTACTGTTAGGTTTTAGAATTGGGCTACTGATGTTTTTGCTCAGCATTTCTGCAATGGTCCTGCTTATCCTGGTTCACGAGAATGGCAGCTGGGTATTTCGGAGCCCCCAGGACTACAATGATGGTAGCGGCTGGCCGTGGTTTTTTTTCGTCGCTACCTATGCACTCTGCGTGGGTGTCATCCTCCTGTCGGCGGGATATCTGGTCGACCGCCTTAGATCCTACTCAGAAGAACTGCAGGCTGAGTCCAAAGCGCTTCAACGGGCGCATGCTACGGAAAAACTCGCTCGTCAGCGTTATCAAATCCTTGCTGACAACATAATAGACGTTGTCTGGTGGCTATCCGAATCCTGGCAAATACAATTTGTAAGTCCATCCGTGATAGGACAACTCGGCTATAGCTCCCTAGAAGTTCAGGATAAGGATTTTGAAGCGTTTTGTGCAACCAGCGAAATTGACAGCTTTCAAACAGCCTTAGCTGAATTAACCGATCCCCGTCAGAACAAAATCCACATCCAGTTCGAATTGACTATGATCGATAAGGTTGGGAAAGAAGTGCCCGTTGAGATCCTTGCATCCGTCATTCAATTAGAGGATGAACAAAATACTGTGGTTCTGGTCAGTCGGGATATCACTGAACGAAAAGCGCTGCAAACAAGTTTGTTACAGTCGAAGAAAATGGAGTCCCTCGGCCAGTTAGCCAGTGGCGTTGCACACGACTTTAATAATCAGCTGGCGATTATTCAGGGTCACGTAGACATACTCGACAGCACGGCATTAAGCGAGGTTCAACAAAAAAGTGTTGAGCAACTCATTCAAACCGTGAGTCTCGCGGCGGACAATACCCGTCAGATACTTTCCTTCGGTCGAAAGCAGGCACTTGCACTGGAAGAAACAAATTTAGGAGACTTTCTCCAAAATATGCAGCCGCGCCTACTGCAGCTATTACGCACCCAGAGCCTGCAACTCGATATTTCTGAAATACCCATGGCCGTCATCATTGATCCTCCACAGATAGAGCGCTGTGTGACAAACCTGGTCGTCAACGCCAGAGACGCTATGTCCAGTGGCGGTAGGATAATAATCACAGTCATACCACACGCTAAAGATACAACTAAATTTGCACAAATCAGCGTAAGCGATACCGGAACTGGTATCGACTCAGCTATAAGGGAGCGAATATTCGACCCCTATTTTTCAACCAAAGCAACCACTGACGGCACTGGGCTTGGCCTCTCAGTGGTGAACGGGATTGTCCAACAACATGGGGGGTCAATTGACTTAAAGAGTGTCCAGGGAGAAGGCTCCACATTTACGATCCAGCTACCACTCGTGGAGCCCGCTTAGTCGAATTAAACCACTACCGGCTGGGAGACTGGAGCCTGGTTTTTGGTCAAAGTAGAAGTGAGCCATAGCATCAGATGTATTGCAGCCACTTTACCGCCTCGGCTTTGCTACGAAACACCATGACTTTCAATCCTGTGTTTTCTCGATAGGCCTGGAAGATTTTAGACAGACCATATTCGTGATTATCTATTGCGACGATGGCCGTAACAGCAGTTTCAGGTAGAGTCCGAGTGGATAGCGTTGCCAGCAGTGTATTGAGGCCCGTAATATCCATCCTGAGACCCTCACTCAGATCCAGCAAAATTCGTTCGTGATCTGAACGGATAAGATTAACCGACATCAGCATATCGACGTCCGGCGGGACATCGAACTTGATTTCGGTATAACCATCCTTAACGGTGAGTTTATATTCCATTGATCAATTATAGACCACCGATTCATGCTGGAACCTGTGAATATAAAACGATTCGCCTGCCTAATCCCACTTTCAGACTTATCGGTGCTTGACAGCCAATAGCTTAAGTTAAGGTCGGCTTTCCAGCTTTACTCTAGCCAAAAGCTCTGAGATAAAGCCCGTATACATTATTAGAGTACATACCATGCAAGCCACGCTATCCCGGTTACTCCTCACAACCTGCCTGGTTGTTTTGCAAATGTCCCCCGCCTTTGCGGAACGGCAGTGTTTACCTGAAGGAGCGTCACTTCCCGAAGCTTGGCGCACCAACTATGCGCCCCACAAAGTAATTGGTAATTTGTATTCCGTCGGCGGGGTAGATTTGGCTGCATACCTGATCACGACCCCGGAAGGTCATATCCTGATCAACACCGGTCTAGAGGATTCCACAGCTGACATCACAAGCAATATAAACGCACTCGGCTTTGATATTGAAAATGTTAAAGTCCTCCTCGTGATGCAGGCACATTTCGATCACGCTGCAGCACTAGCGGAAATCAAGACAATCTCAGGCGCGCAAATGTGGGCAACTAAAGCTGATGCCCCGATATTGGAGGGGGGTGGCGCGAATGACCCTCATTTTGGCGAATGTACCGACTTCCGATTTCGAGCAGTTAAAGTTGATCGACTGTTAGAGCATGGCGACCTGATTGAACTCGGTGGCATGACCCTACAAACCCACCACCACCCCGGCCATACCCAGGGGAGTTCTAGCTACTCGTTCCTGCATCGCGAAGGTGACCAGGACTACAATGTTGTGATCGCGAATATGGGCAGCATTAACGACGGAAAAAAACTCCTAGTCGATCCAACTTACCCCGGTATTGCTGAGGATTTTGCGACAACCTACCAACGTCAGTTGA
Organism: uncultured Pseudomonadales bacterium; assembly: GCA_963976815.1. GTDB lineage: Bacteria > Pseudomonadota > Gammaproteobacteria > Pseudomonadales > Azotimanducaceae > JAHRVQ01. The sequence continues at coordinate 149,497 of CAXBLU010000005.1, forward strand.
ATATGCCAGTGGACATTTGGGTCGCCGCCCACGCTAGCCAATATAAACGGCGCACCAAGTATCAACCTGGGCAAGCCTACGACCCAGAAACTTTTGTAGATCCCGAGGGATTTAAGGCCGAAGTCAAACGTCTCAGTGCGATCTATGAAGACCAGTTAGCCGCAGAAAGGAAAAACGCAGCTGACTAAACCTTGCCGTTGTGCCAGCCCGATTCATACCGGGCACTCATCACCGGAGGCATAACCTTCAGATGTTTAATCCTCCAGGTACCCAACTGTTTTTCATACACTTCGTGATATCGGGCCGCTTGCCAGCGCCGTACATCACCCTTGTAATAGGTAAATGTACCAAAGAAATACCAACGGCCGGTCGCTGCGTCCCCTGCTATTTCTATGATTGGGTTCTGCACCATGTGTTGAGAAAAGCTGATGGCCGTTTGAAAGGATTTAAATAGCTGTGCGATCTCCAGATGACCAACAGCTCTGCCGATGCCCTCACCCTCCCATATTCCATCTTCAGTGAATATCGTCGTGATCAATTCCTGATTATGGTTGTCGTCACAAATCTCACAGTAGCGAGACTTCAATTGTTTAATTGCTTCCAGGTCTTCCAATCGGGTGATACGTTGTTCTAGCGTTTCATCGGTCATGAGAACTCCTTTAAAAACAACCCAGGGCTGGGTCTTTAGCTATGTGCTTCCATACTGGCACTTTACTCTCTCCCCAGTTAGTCTGCTTCTTTTTACACCATATGGAGCAAATGATGAAAGCAGCGGTTTACTACGAAGGAGGATCACCGGACGTCCTAAAATATGAGGAAGTGGCAGATCCTGTGGTAGGTGCAAGGGATGTACTCGTCAAAGTTCATGCGGTCAGTATCGAAGGTGGCGATACACTTTCCCGTGGCTTTGGTCCTGCGGGCCCAACCCCTTACTGTGGTGGTTATCTAGCTGCCGGTGAAATTATTGAGATCGGTAGCGACGTCACGGATCGACATGTCGGACAACGGGTTACAACCGCTGGCAATGGCGGCTCCCACGCTTCCCTTCGGGCGGTAAACTCTCGATCTGCCTGGCCAATACCCGACGAGATGTCCTATGAAATTGGCGCCTGCATACCCATCCCATTTGGTACCGCTGATGATTCCCTATTTGAATTTGGCAAGCTGGTTGCGGGAGAAACTGTATTGATCCACGCCGGCGCTAGCGGCACAGGATTATCGGGCATCCAGCTCGCAAAACGTGCCGGCGCTCGGGTTCTAGCAACGGCCTCTTCGAATGAGCGCCTGGAACGTCTCAAAGAGTATGGTTTAGACGAAGGCATTAATTATGTCGAAACTGACTTTGAAGAGGCAGCAAAAGCACTAACGGGCGGCAAAGGTCCAGACCTGATTGTAGATTCAGTCGGCGGTCAGAATCTGGAAAAGAGTTTACGTTGCGCAGCATATCGCGGCCGTATTGTTGCCATGGGCGGCGCCGGACGAGACGCATACCAACCGGATTTTTCCGTTATGTCAGGTCAGAACAAAACCTATGTGAGTTACTTCCAGGGTGCTGAGCTTGCCTATAACGGCGCCCGGGCTCGAGCTAACGTGCAAAGACTGATCGGTGATGTCGGCAAAGGTGAACTCAGGGTGGTGATCGACAAGCAGTTCAAACTATCCGAGGCCGCAGCCGCCCACGCCTACATAGAGTCCCGCCAGGCCTTCGGCAGAGTATTGCTAATTCCTGACAATATCTAGATAAAAACTCTCTGAGCAGCCTCTACTGACACCATGCTGTCAGCAGTAGGCTGCTAAGGTACTACCAACCTTAACGAGACCCTCCCATGATTACACTCTACACGTTACCTCCAGCCTTTGGCCTGCGTAATGTCAGCCCTTTTTGCTTAAAAACAGAAATGGCCCTGACATTTTTAAAACAGCCATTTGAACTCATCCACGAGGGAGACCCGCGGAAAGCACCTAAAGGCAAACTACCGTTTATGGATATAGATGGCGAACGGATTGCAGATTCCGAACTGATCTTACTCAAGCTCGATCAGTGTTTTAACGGCGGACTTTATAGCGAGTTATCCCCTCAGGAACTTGCAATAGGACGGGCATTTACCCGATTAGCCGAAGAACACTTGTATTGGATCATGGTGGCTAGCCGCTGGCTCGAAGACGATTGGTTTCCGAACGTGGTTCAGGGTTTCTTCGGTGAGTTACCAGGGTTGATTCGATCATTTATTGCGAACTCCGCCCGTTCAACAGTCAGGAAAACCTATGATCTACAGGGCTTAGGAAGGCATACCAAAACCGAACAAGCACAGTTTGTTCGCGATGACCTGGCTGCAATCTCTAACCAAATTGAAGCCGAGAGGTATATCACCGGCAGCAGGCTAACTGTATTCGATTTTAACGTCGCCAGCATTCTAGTGGGATTAATGGATAACACACCGGCCACATGGACATCTGTAATTGCCAGAGACTACCCTGTCCTGAGGGAATACGTTGATCGGATTCAGGCCGAGGTGGGCGTCTACGCAAAGGAGACTTAGTTGGCCGATATCTCAGAAACTTATGACGCTGGTCAGAACACCAATAAGATATTTCTACCACTGATTGGAGTTATCGTTCTGCTATCACGTCTTCCAGGACTGATCTTACCATGGCAAGTCGGCATTCCATTCTACTGGGCATTTTTGCCCAGTAGTAGGAGAACGTGCCGAGTGCAACTCCCAACGCCCAGGCTCTGCCGCGAAGCCATTCTGCATCATCAACGTTAAGCCGAGCACGGAAGACCTCTCTGGCCGGGCCATCAAATAATTCCCAGGCGCCATGTAAATCAATTGTGGGGTCGCCGATTGAGAGGCCGCCAAAATCAAGCACACTGCTGAGCTTACCGTCCTTTAGCAGTAGATTTTCACAGACAAGATCGCCATGAAACCAACTATCTGCTCCCGCCGCTGATGCGCCCGGTAAAGATAACCCATCGGTCCAAACTGAAAGTGCCAGGTCGAGGTCAAGATTTAGTCCATCAATTTTACGGCACTGCTTAATACAGTATCGGGTCGCGCGATCGAACTCCTGCAAGGATCGACCACGATAGTTTCTCAATGTTGGCTCATCTAGCGCTGATTCAGGCAACTCAACCTGCCGCAGTGTGAGAATGACCGATGCCAGATCAGCCGCTAACTCATTGCGCTCCTCGGGGGTATCAACCTCCAAACTGGTCGGCCTGGGCATATCTCCATCCAACCATCTAACAATTGACCACTGTTCGGGGTAGCCAAATGCCGGCTCACCAACCACCACAAATTCTGGGACTGATACTGACAACCTTGCGCCGATAAATGGCAACCACTGCTGCTCCTTTAGAATCACAGTGCCGGCACCGGGTTGTCGGGGCATACGAACCACAAGCTCATCCCCTAGCCTGAACAAGATATTGGTCGAACCAGAGGCACCGAGTTGAATCAGCGGCAAGTCCTTGAACTGCGGAAACTGGGACGCCACTAACCTTTTCACCAATTGAATATCAATCGGCAGCTCATCGTCGTGCAGACGATTATGAATTCGATCCGGCATAAGCGCGTGAGATTTAGTGTTCAGAGTGCCAAAGTCTAACCCAGAACAAATGTACAACTCACCTGCCATTTCTGCCGTCTGACTACCTCGACGATTTTCAACTGCAAACCTCATCAATGATTGATGAAAGCGAGCGAAACCCACGATATAGTGGCAAACAATAAACCAGAACTAATCCAATCGGCCGGAGCAAATATGACTGAATCTAGCGGAGTAACGTACCAGGAAATTGAGTACGAGATTGATGGTCCAGTGGCCACCATTACCATGAACCGGCCGGATCAGTTCAACGCATTAACAGATCTAACCCAGGCAGAAATACGCCACGCGTTAGACGCCTCCGAGAGAAACCCTGACGTGATAGGCACGGTACTGACCGGTGCCGGGCGAGGCTTCTGTGCAGGTGTCGATATGAATGCCCTGGGTAAGATGAGTGATGCTGGAGAACGAGTTGCCGAAAATTATGATCATCTTAAGGTGAACCCGGGCAACCCAGACGGTGATAATAACTACAAAGGCTCACCGACCTATTTTCTGGGACTGCGAAAGCCGCTCATTGCAGCAATCAACGGAGCAGCTGCCGGCCTGGGGTTTTCCTACGCTACCTTTTGCGATATGCGTTTTATGGACCGCAGCGCAAAACTAGTGTCATCCTTTGGCCCCCGGGGACTTATTGCAGAACACGGCACCAGTTGGCTACTGCCACGGCTCGTTGGTCCGTCAAACGCTTTAGATATCTTCTGGAGTTCACGACGGATTAATGGAGAGGAGGCTTACCGCATGGGATATGCCAATCGACTCTGCGAAGACGGCACCTGTGCCAGCGAAGCACAAGCCTATCTCAAAGAAATTGCCGGTACCTCCGCCCCTTCCTCCCTCATGATGATGAAGCGTCAGGTCTATAAACATATGAATCGTGAACTGGGGGATGCGATGGCTGAATCCACGATTTGGATGGATGAAAGCCTGACCAGAGACGATTTTAAAGAGGGCGTCGCTTCATTTGTCGAACGACGGGTGCCGAATTTTTCTAGAATCGACTTGGAAAATGAATAGCTCTGGACGCAAATTGTAATCTGTTTAGATTCTCGCCATCATTGGCTCACAACCTTCTTACGGCAGACAAAACATGAACTGGAACGTATATCTTTCAGGTGAAATTCACACGGATTGGAGAAACCAAATCAAGGATGGTGCCAATACTCTCGACCTTCCCCTGACATTCACTTCCGCCGTTACCAACCATGAAGCCAGTGATGCCGCTGGAGATACACTCGGGCCAGAAAGTAACGGATATTGGCGAGACCACAAGTCCGCAAAAGTAAATGCTATTAGAACTCGATCATTGATTGAAAATTGCGATATTGCCGTGGTCTGCTTCGGTGAAAAATTCAAACAATGGAATGCCGCGTTTGATGCAGGACAGTGCGCTGCACTCGGGAAGCCTTACATTACGTTACATGCCGAAGATATCATTCACCCACTAAAAGAAGTTGACGCCGCTGCGATGGCCTGGGCCAAGACACCAGAGCAGGTCATAGAAATTCTCCGATATGTGACTCTATCCGACTAGCCGCGTTTGAATCCAGGTATACGTCGCAAGATCCTGAGAAAGTGAACCATGGTGACCTCGAACAACTAGCGGCGGGTGCTTGTTACAGGCTCTCACCGATGGCTCTAAACAGAGCAATAGTTTCAAATTCTCGGTAGCCGTCTTCGTCTTCACTGGTTGCGTAGTCACTAAAAGCGGACAGCTTTACGATGACAAGATTCCGGCTTGGATTGACATAAATAAACTGGTTGTAGACACCAATAGCAGAAAACTCTCCTTCATCGCCATCCAACAGCCACCACTGATAACCGTAACCCATGGGATAGTCGGAGGCTGGGTTCTCCCCGGGGAGCAAGTGAGGTTTGGTCGAATGGGTCGATGCATAGACCCAGTCCGAGTTAACAATTTGAGTACCCTGCCAATTCCCATTGTTCCTGAATAACTCGCCAATTTTTGCATAGTCCCTTGCCGTGGCATTGAGACCACCAAATGCCATTTCAACCTGATGGTCGTCGACCATCCAGTAAGCGTTGGATTCAGCACCCAGGGGTTCCCAGAGTTTCTCCTGCATATATTCAGTAACACTACGTCCGGTAACTCGAGCAAGTAACATACCTAATGCCTGGGTATCGGCAGAGTTATACTGATTATAAGTACCCGCTGGCTTCTCAGGTTTTAGTGTGGCTGTAAACTCATCAAGGGAACCACCTAGCCCCATGATCCGCCCCATGCGCATCACGTCGGATTCAGGGTCAGCATAATCTTCGTTCCAGGCGGCTCCGGAGGACATCTCCAACACATCAACAATGGCGACACCATCGTAGGCTGAGCCTCGTAGCTCCGGTACATATTGAGTCATGGGGACATCCAGACTTTCAATAAACCCCTCCTGCAACGCGATCCCGATCAAGGTGGAGATAAAACTCTTTGCCACACTCATCGATAACCAGTTGACGTTCCGACCACCCGTTAAGTAATACTCTTCAAACCTTACCTTGCCATCCTCAATAATCAGCAAAGCACTTGTGTCAGTTAACTCGAGAAAGTCCTTCACCGAGCGAGAAGTCCCGGCAAAACTATATTGCTGAGGCAGCTCTAATTTCGCGCCGTTAGGAAACTCATAGGGTGTGGGTGAAGCGGTCAGTTCCGTGGTGGGATACATCTCACGAATACGCGGAAAACTCTCGTATTGCTCTGCGCCGGTAAAGAGCGTGGCGGTTAGTTCCATTCGTTCCAGGTTTGGCTTGTACACAAAAACCAGTACACCGGCACCGAGCACAACTAACAACACAACACCTATCACTAACTTCTTCATGATCAATCCTTCTGTCTAGACCTGATGGGACAAGCGCCAGACCGCCGACCCCTCATCCACATCGCAGGTGAGGGATTTTATGATTCGTTGGGAACTCATCGTACCCTTCCATAACTCTTGCCAACAGTTAAACACCAGTTCACTTTCCGCCTTTGAGAGTCCTCGGACAACCCGTAGACCCCGCTGATAAATCAATATCTGATCGCCGCTGCGTCCAACCCTCACTGCATCGCCCATGCCGCTGAACATCTTCGATAGGAATTCAGCGCCTGCATCGAGATCACCGTCTTCGGCGCCGATCATCTCCGCTACCTCTGGGAAGTATTGTAAACCGATCAATCGACCTGCCAGACCACCTAACTCCTGGGTTTTCTCTGCTCCAACCACTTCAGCCAGCTCACACAGACCGTTACGGATATAGTCAAGTGCGTAGTTGCGATTGGCTTTCTCCAGCCTGAGCTCATTCCAAACACCCTCGGGCGGTGTTGGCTGATCCGCCTCAACATAAGATGGTGGTTTTTCACCCTTGGCAAACTGCAAACGCTCATCGCTAGTTAGGTCATGATCATATTCTTTAAAGTAACCGCAGAGACCAAACTCTCCGGTCATATCTTCACTCACACAAACGTAACCGAGCCGCGGATTGTTTAGTGTTACGCCGTTATGCGCATACCATCCATTTAAAAAGCCCCGACTCACTTCGACGGGCACACCACAAATTGTCGGACCATGGTACATCCAGCGGGGGTAACGAAACCTGACCCAGGCTTTTTGGTCAGATTCGTACATGTACTCAACACCCACTCCACCCATATTGTTAGATAGCACATGGTATTTGGCACAGGCAACGGCATGGGGTAAATCCTGCAGGCCAAGCTTTTCAAAACTCGATAAAAACTTATCTAGATGTTGACGGCGAAAAAGTTTAAACATCCAATCACCTACAACCTCAGGCCCCATCCTGGTCGAGACCATGAGCTGTAAACCAAGTAGGTAGGCATGATGCAAATGAGCCTGGGCCTGAATGTAACGCATTTCAGTTTGTTCGTTCATCAATCAAAATTGTTATCAAAAATCCAAAGGAATTGTGGGGGACATAGATCCCGATGTACAGTTGTATCCACGGGTGAGTTTATGGCTTCAGCAATAAAACACTGACCAGGTCGATTCATTGGATACACAAAAAGAAAAAGCGGCTAATCTACGCGCAACATTACAGTAAATGAGTGGGGTATAAAGAATGGCATGGACTGATAACGAGGGTACACGGGGCGCGACAACCGAGCGTGCATTTAAAATTAATGTTGACGGTCACGAGGTACCTGGCGTCTATTGGGAGCCGGCAGGTGGTTCAGATCGGCTCGTTTTGCTGGGCCATGGCGGCACAACTCACAAGAAGGCAGATTATATTTTAATGCTGGTTGATTTACTTGCCAGTAAAGGCATTGCATCGATGGCAATTGATGGACCAGGCCATGGCGACCGCAAACAAGCCGGTACCGGCGATGATATGGCTGATTTTGCAAAAGTTTGGAACGAAGGTGGTGGCACTGCCTTTGCCCTTGTCGATTGGAAAGCCGCACTTGATTTTATTGAATCGGAAAAAGGCCCACGTCCCACAGGTTGGTGGGGGCTGTCGATGGGCACCATGATGGGCTTGCCCGTTTGCGTCAATGACTCGAGAATTTCCGTTGCCGTATTGGGCTTGATGGACACCACAGGGGTTAACGCCAAAGAGATCATTGCCAGTGCGCCAAATTTATCCTGCCCGGTACGGTTCCTAATTCAATGGGATGATGAACTGGTCCCCCGGGAAACCGCCCTGAAACTCTTTGATATGCTCGGTTCAAAGCGCAAAACTTTGATTGCCAACCCAGGCATCCATCAGAACGTGCCGATCCCAGAATTCGAAGGTTCAATCAGCTATCTAGATCGCTATCTAGGTAAATAGCTCGCCCCATCAGGCCAACCTAGCCTTGCTTCTTGATAATCTTCAAGCGTGAGGCTTCTGGTCGTTTTTTGTAATAGGGATCGAGGGGATAACAGCCGGATACTAATCCGTTTCGTGGCGCGGTTGTACAGTCACTGAAGGTCCGGCATATTTTCTTTCGTGCCAGGGTCTTGCCCTGCATGATGTCCGTCGGCATATCCGGGTAAGACAACGCCATCCTGCCAAGTCCTATTGCATCAACCAAGTTCGCCTCAACTAATCCCGCTGCAACATTCGGTAGAAAATCCTGCAGATAGCTATAGCCAGTACCGACAACTTTTAAATCGGGAAAAGCCCGCTTGATATCAGAGGTGGCGGATAGCATCCGCCCAACACCAGCCAAGGGATCTTCAGGCGGTTGATAACCATCGGAGGGTGGATATAACGCGGGACGCTGGATATGTGGATTGTAATAGGGGCTGCCGGCGGTCACACACAACATTTTGACCCCGAAGGACTGAAGTAACTCAATAAACTTAAACGATTCAGTCAGGTCTATCCCCAGGCCGCTGTGGTTAGCGCCAAAACGAGCCTCTCCGGCTACTGATTCACCGATGCCATTCTGACCCGGCTTGAAGGGTAGAAAATCGTATATCGAGAGCCTCACCCCAACTTCGAGTTCAGGGCATCTCTGGCGAATTCCTTCAAGCACCTGTCGCGTAAATCGAGTGCGGTTTTCAAAACTGCCGCCGTATCGGCCGTCTCGATCATAGGCACTCAGCATTTCATGGGCCAGATAACCATGGCAGTGCTTGAAGTCTATAAACTCAAAACCGCACTGATTGGCTAGCTCAGCCCTGTCAATAAAGGTTTCCGCCAGTTCATCCAACTCGTCATCGGTCAAGACAGAGTCTTTTTCAACACCCACCCTGGTATCTAATTCAGTGTGCGAATACATGACCCTCGGTTCAAAAGGTCCGTTAGGTCTCGACCACCTACCAGAATGCGTTAGCTGCAATCCCGCAACCACCGGTGAATCACTATGACTATCATGGACGTCACGAACCTCTCTTAATAGTTGTGCAATTGCCGGGGCAGTGGCTTTGTTGATGATCAATTGCTGAGGGTTGGCCCTTACGTCAGCGACCACCGCCGCGGCCTCGCAACCCCAGAGCAAACCAGCTCCGCCTGCCGCAAAATTTAACCACCTTCGGCGAAGTAACTCCGATGGCTGACCATCGGTTTCTGCGTCCCATCCCTCCATAGGCAAAATACAAAAACGATTTCCGAGCTTTAAGGAATCCGTTAACTGCAATGGCGCGGACAATGAGGAGAAGTCATCGGAAACGGGGATTTTGTAACCTAGTTCTTGAAAACGCGCAGCCAGTGCCTGGGCGTTCTCGACCCGGTTCATTTTAGTAATCTTGATGCTCATCAGGTATCCAGCCATGTTTTTAAAATATCGATGTCGGTATCGGGCCGAGGCGGTGTACCGGGTGGACAGCTATCGTCCTGGATAACACCCTTTAGTTTCAACAACTGTGCTGCGTTATGTTTGTAACCCGGGACCGGTGCTCGAAATGCGAACGCACCGAGATACTGCAGGCGATCATTGATCTCAAAAAAAGCAGGATCCTCCAGCTCCCAACATCGATCCCGGGCCGCAAATCCAGCCGGGTCAAAGGTAGATAATCCAAGCAGATAATCAGACCCCCACATCACCATATCAATTGCCAGGTCATTGCCCGTATATACTCGAAAGTCTTGCCGGCATTCATCTCGAAGTGCAAGACGTTGCCACTCAAGCTGCCTCGACAGGGACGAATGTTTTGCCCCTACACATTTGTTGAGTCCGAGTAGTTCACGAAAGGTCGAAAGTTCATAGATCCGGCCGTAGGGGACAAACTGTGGCCCGAGTTCAAAACCGAGAAAGGCATCACAGTTTTCAGCAATACGGGCTAGCGTCGGCACCAGATCAGCTTCAGGCAAGCTGTTCAATCCCCAGGAAGGAAACACAATCGGTAGTGCTCCCGCAGCTGCCACCCTGTCGACTTCTGCCTGATAAGCGGACACATTGACTGCACTGCCTGCTTGATCCGCGACAAAACACCCAGCAATAAACTCATCACACTGTTGCCCTGTGATTTCTAAAACTCTCGCTCGGGTAGCGTCGTCAATAAATTGTGTGGAGCCTGTATCCATATTTACCGCTGGAACAAGACCAGCCAACAGCGTTGCCGCGAGCACAGCTTCAAAGCCAGACCAGTCAGGATCGTTCCCTCTAAAAGGTAACAGCACAGCAGAGGCGCCGTGTATTTTGCGGCCAGGCTTTATTTCAGGAATGGGCATGTTTCACTCATTGCAGTGCTTAAAGATGTCGGTAGTGTATTGCACTTAAGTTAAAGTTAGTACCAATTGGGCACTTGCCAATTTGATCCGCTTGACGTTGATCGCCCCTTGAACAACCGACAATACACTCGATGTAAAACACTCAACATTGCACTTATCAACAAGCATTCACAAAACCAATAACTGTCCGGATCAGGCAACCTGAGTCAAGCCCAGAGTTCGCTCGTTTATCGCTCAAACAGGCGCCAGTATGGCTTCCGCTACACACTTATTCCCCTCTCCACACACTTTGTCACGTTACTGATTTGGCTGTATTCTTCGTCCGTCATGACTCGGGGGCCTAACGCCTCAAAACTCTTCGGCACACAAGTAATCACCCAGGCAAGAAGGTAGAAAAAAATGAAGGTTATCGATTTTGAATGCGACACTCCGACTAAAGAAGCTGTTACCGATACGATTCGCCTGATACACGAGGGCCGTGGATTCGATAAGGAAGGCTATGCGCAAAATATGGCGCCGGGCTGGGCTGCCCAGATAGGCATGTCTCTGGATGAATTCAATGAGGTAAAGGCAACCGAAGGCCTCACCGTGCTGGCTTTAAAGCTTTGCGAAGTTGATATGGCTAGAGCCATGTCGAACGAGGACATCATTAGTATGTTAGATGCAGCAAACGTACAATACGCATGCATTGGCAACGCCGGTCGTCGGGCATCCAATGAAGATGTTGCAGCCTTTGCTAAACAGTATCCCGATAGACTGGTTCCCTGGTTCAGAATCTGGGGTGATGAGGGTGACAACGGCGTTCAGCAACTTGAAGCCGGAGTGAAAGAACTGGGTTGTCGAGGTTTTGAGGTCTCATCCTATAGAGAAAAACGATATATCAATGACCCAGCTTTCTACCCCTACTACGCCAAGTGCGTGGAGCTAGATATCCCTGTTCGAATCACAACTGGCATCCACCTACTTTCCGATCGAGCCCACGATTACGCGCACCCCAAACATCTCGATCAGGTCGCCAGAGACTTCCCAGATTTGACCATCGTGGCAGGGCTTGCCGGCTGGCCCTGGGTTGCAGACCTGGTTGCCATCGCAACCAGACATAAAAATATCTATATCGATTTTGCCTGCCGCCGGGTCAAACATATGACGGCCCCGGGATCGGGTTATGAAATGCTGATGTATTACGGTAATCGAATTTTGCAGGACAAAATTATATTTGCTTCAGGCTGGGGTACTTCGATGGTTCCCCTTGCACAGCTAATAGTCGAGTGTGATGACTTACCGTTGAAGGACTCCGTTAGAGAAAAGTGGATGTATCACAATGCGGCACGGGTTCTTAAACTCTAGTAGGTCTTGATCCGACAACAAAAAAAGCGCTCTTAACCATCTACCTCGTTTGGGCTTCAACGTCGCATGACCGCCAATACGGTACACGAATTTGAAGTTTACCAATATCAGATTTGATTGATCTCGGTCAATTCATCGGCACCACAGCCTCAGGTATGCTTTCTTGGCTAGTCCAAGAAAGGTCCAAAAGATGAGTGAATTCGGTGAATTAACCCGATCAAAGGGATACGTTACAGCCACGATGGATCGTCATGTTGGCGATCAAGCCGATACGGTTTGGAGCATGCTCGCTGAAGAGTCAAATCGAGTTAAATGGCTTGCACCCGGTAGCCTCGACCTGAAACCCGGCGGACGTGCAAAGCTCGATTTCAAAGATAGCTACGTGCTTGTCGACAGCACAATTACGGCCTGCGAGCCTTCAAAGCTTTTAGAGTTCTCCTGGAGCAGCGCCGAAGACCCTCTTCGCCCCATTCGCTTCGAACTCGAAGAGCACCTCGGAGGTTGCAAGATTACCCTGGCGGTTAGCATCCCGGAGAATGAAGTGGTTGCCCGGTCCTGCGCTGGCTGGGAAGCCCACCTGACCATGATGCAAGCAGTCCTCGCGGGTGTTTCAATTAAGTTCCCACTAGATCGATTCAAAGCTTGCCGAGAAGATTTCGACGCTCAATTGCTAACGCTAATGATGACAGATATGGAAGTGCTAAAACTCTAGCCAGCCAACCCACACCCAACAACTGCGCTTTGCCGCCAGTCGCGTTAGAATGCCCCGCTTAAAAAATGAGGGGAGCGTATTGCAGCGCGTATATTACGGTTACTGGCTGATAGCAGCCGCATTTGTTGCGCAGTTTGTTGCCGCCGGCATGCAAAATTATGTCATCGGGCCGTTTATGGTGCCGATGAGTACGGAGTTAGACTGGACCCGGGCTGAATTCACTTTACCCAGAACCCTCGGCCAGGTAGTGATGGCATTTACTGGATTTGTGATTGGTGCCTGGGTGGACCAGCATGGCGCTCGACGTTTTATGTTGGTCGGCACGATAATCTTAAGTTCAGCTCTGTTTACACTGGCGTATATCCAAACGCTTTGGCAATGGATACTCATCAATGGCTTGATACTAACTCTGGGAGCTTCGCTAATTGGCAACCTTGTTGTCAATGTCACCTTAGCTAAATGGTTTGTGGATTTCAGAGGCCGTGCCGTCGCCTTTGCTGCTATGGGTGTTTCCTTTGCAGGAGTATTTCTTACGCCATTTTGTTCCTGGGCAATTGATACCTACGGCTGGCGCGAAGCCTGGCAGATTCTTGCGGCAACCACCCTACTTTGTGTCATCCCGGCCGCGTTTACTATGCGACGCAAGCCAGAAGATTTCGGCTTGCACGCCGATGGCAGATCCAGTGATGAAATCGGTCAAGGCCTGGGCCAACGGGCCATGGATGATTTTAACAACTCATTAACCCGTCGTGAGGCGGTAAGAACATCAACCTTCTACTTGTTGGTGGTGGCATTTGGACTATTTGTGATCACCATCCAGGTGATGCTGCTGCAAACCGTCCCCCTTATGACAGATGCAGGATTTGATCGAAGCACCGCGGCATTAATGATCACCGTTGCTTCTATCCCAGCACTTTTATCCAAACCGATCTGGGGCTGGTTGATAGATGGTTTGGATGCCAAACCCCTCGCTGCCATTAGTGCTGGCGCAACGGGTATCTCGCTTTTTGTGATTGTCTTTGCGACCCAGGCTCAATCCCTCACCGGGCTCATTTTTGGTTTTGGTCTAATGGGTATTGGCTGGGGTGGTATGATTCCACTACAAGAAGTGATCTGGGCGTCTTTCTTCGGGCGTCGCTATCTAGGCGCGGTTCGAAGCGCAGCGCTACCCTTAACACTGTTGATTACCGCCAGTTCACCCCTTGCAACATCCTATTACTACGATGTGGTGGGTAACTATGATGGCGCGATTATGGCCGTCGGAACATTGAACCTGATTAGCGCGGGTTTGATCATGTTACTAAAAAAACCGCACAGCTAACTTATTTGTCAGCAACCGAAGGATAGCCTGAGTCTCGTACAGAACCGAGACCCAGGCAGGGGGAACTTAAAGGCGGTACTCAACTGTGGCCGCATAGGTGCGCGGAGGACCATAAAAGACAGTGGTATTATCTTCTAGCCCCAGGGTGCTTGGACATCCACCGGAGCCAAAACAATATCCTGCGGTTTTTACATCTTCGTCGGTCAGGTTTTTCGCATGTAAGCTAACGGTCCAGTTCTCACCAGGGCTTAGCCATACAAGATTGGCATTTACAATTTCGTGGGCGTCCTGATCAATCACTGCAGCAGGTGCTTCAAATTGTGTGATTTCACCCTTGTAGGACACATTTGCGCCAGCAACCAATGAGCCCCCTAACAATTCCGTTGAGTAGGTCAATCCCAGATATGCCATGCGTTCAGGTGTATTTTGGATTTCTCTTTGATCGGCAATATCAACGCCGTTCACTACATAGCTGACCATTTCTGCATCCAAAGCGCTCATGCTGAACTGAAGTCGTAGCTGATCCGTGAGCATCATCACAGCTTCAACCTCGATACCCATAATCTTAGCCTCACCCGCATTTGTGACTGTGCCAACGAAACTGTCATTAACCCCGTCGTTATCTGAGTCAACACCCACTGATCCGGGAATCTGCATGTCTTTGTAGTCACTATGGAAAACAGCAATATTAGTCCGTAGACGACCATCAAGAAGAGCGCCCTTCCAACCAAATTCAAGGGCATTGAGGGTTTCTGGGTCGTAACCTTTTTCCACGCTCGGAGTTAGAAAATTTGCGCCTCGCGGATCAAAACTACCGGCCTTAAAACCTTGAGTGTAAGAAGCGTAGATGTTGACGTCATCAGTTAACGCGTAACTTACATTCAATCTCGGTGAAAAATCAGAGAAGGTATTTTTTGCCTCGTAGTCGCTGCTAACTGCGATCTCAATAGCGCTAGCATTGCCGAAGAAAGGCGACGCAAACCCAAGATAGGTTCCACGAAAAATATCTGCTTCACGCTCGTCCCGTGTGTACCGTCCGCCAACCGCAACCGCCAGCTTGTCGGTCACATCAAAGCTTACATCGGCGAACACCGACCAGGCACGAGTATCAACGGTTCCACCGGTATATGCAGTGATACCCAAGGGGCTTAGTAAACCAAGCACCACGTCAAAATCGTTAGAAGCGGAAGAATCAAGGAAATATACGCCTGCAACACCATTGATTTTTTCACCGGTGTACAACAATTGAAATTCCTGACTGGTTTGTTCGTTGTCATAAATCACAGGTGCGTCAAAATCAAGCGAAGGCAAACTATCAAAATCAATCACAGACTCCGAATAGTCTTCACGGCGAGATGTAATAGATTTCAGTGTATACGAATCATTTAGTGACCACTCGGCGGAGAACACCAGCCCTTCTGACTCAACATTATTGTTGCCACCAATACCCACGGTTGTGATGGCCTGGCTGGCGCCTGCGGTTGTGTCTCGGACATCACTCAAAACAGGATCCCCATTAACACCGCCGGGGAATGGACGATAACCAGCAACGGGATTAGAGTCATCGTCTGTGTGGTCGTAGGCAAACCTCAGCATCAAGTTGTCAGTTGGTTCAAACTCAGCGCTCAATCGGTAAGCAAGAATTTCCTTATTGTAGTTATCTTCACCGGTGGTCTTATTGTCGCCAAAACCATCACGATTAAGGGACGCAACGGTCGCACCCACCCTGAAGCCATCGGTTAAAGGAGATGAGACCGTCGCAATCAGATTTTGCTGATTGTGTGATCCAACTTGCGTTTTGACCCGGGCGGAGAACTCATCATCTAACTTGCGAGTCACATACTTGATTGCACCGCCCACGGCGTTTCGCCCGTACAAAGTCCCCTGGGGTCCGCGCAACACTTCTACGCGTTCCACATCGTACACATCCAGCAATGCAGCCTGGGGTCGAGCGATGTAAACATCATCCAAATACAGTGCAACACCTTGCTCGAAACCAGCCAGCGGATCCTGCTGACCAACCCCACGAATAAATGCAGTTAGGGTTGAGTTGGTTGCCCGGGAAGGTTCCAGGGTAACGCTCGGGACAATCTGAGCAATTTCAGTGATGTCGGTTGCGCCTCGGTTATCCAGGTCACTACCCGATAGGGCCGATACCGCTAGGGGCACATCCTGGAGGTTTTCACTGCGTCGACGTGCGGTAACCACTACTTCTTCCATGCCGTATGCCGGTGTTTGTTCTGCCAGGACCGGTCCCTGGTAGACAGTACCTGCGATGGCTAGCGCCACGCAGTTTCGAATCGATGTTTTCATTATGTATTCCCCTCGTAAATCGCAAAGTAATGCGCTACCTGCTCAATTTGGCTGCCTTCTTGACCCGACTCCGTCGGCAGGGCAACTCAACGACCGTTGAATTATTTCAACGAACGATGAATTTATTCAACATTTGTTGAATAGTCAAACAAAATCAAGTTATATGCGATCATGCAATCTCAAAAATGATCTAAGGCACCTTCCAAGGCATTATGAATAGCCAACAATCCTTCATTCCCAAACGTGAACGCATACTGGATGCTGCCGAGGAACTTTTTGCCCTACATGGCTTTGACGGGGTCACCCTGCGCCAGATCGCGAAGCAGGCAAATGTTGATGTGGCCCTGGCCAGTTATCACTTCGGGAAAAAGCGGGATTTATTTGAGGCAACGTTCCTGCGTCGGGCAGAAATCCTAAACGACGTTAGGCTGCAAGCTTTGCTAGCGATAGAAGCAGAAACCACAGGAAACCCAAACGTCGAACAGATCATTGGCGCTTTCTTGAGGCCAATCCAGGAATTGCAACTCCGGGGAGATCAGGGCTGGGCGAACTACTGCGCCCTGGTGGCTTACGTTAACGCCAGTTCTGTTTGGGGTAAGGAAATGATGCACAGGAACTTTGACCCATTAATCTCGCGCTATATCGAAGCGTTACATCGCGCCCTACCCAACGCGACTCCAGAAAAACTGCACTGGTGTTATCAATATCTATCCGGGGCTCTGACCTTAACCCTGGCTCAAACCGGCCGAATAGATCGACTCTCGGGCGGCCTATGTCGGTCAACGGATGCTCAATCTGCCTACGACCTGATGATTCCGTTTGTCACGGCCGGGTTTTTGTCAGTTTGCCACGAATAACCAGCGATGCCAGAGACAACAAACAAGAACACAATTCTGATCCACGTTGTAATTCAAGGTCTGGAGTTTATGGATGTTAATTGGAGCACGTTGATTGACTGAGCTTAGTGAACTGGCTTCCATCGTTGGCGCGCCTATTCCTATTAATCCACCAAAGGACATTTGGCTCAAAGGAGCAAATGGTAAACAACTGCACGGCCAGCATTGGGGTGCCACGGGACCAAGAGTATTGTTGTTACACGGTGGAGCGCAATCCGCCGAGACCTGGACACTGGTTTGTTTGTTGCTACAGGCCGACTTCCAGTGTATTGCAATGGACCTACGTGGTCATGGTGATAGCGAGTGGGACGAGGACTATACGATTAAAGCCCACGTCCTGGACGTGACAAGCGCTATTCAGCAGCTTGAATGGTCGTCCTTTCATCTAGTTGGTATGTCCTTAGGTGGTGTGGTTGCAGCCCACTTTACCCTGTCTCAGATCGAAACAAGCGTTAAATCGTTAGCTCTGATTGATGTCGCACCCGGCGTGTCCTTTACAGATATCACCCGCCTTCGAGAATTTATTGCTGCTGATACCGTCACCCAGGGTATCGACGCACTTATCCAAGAGGCTCGGCGCTTAGGTGCCCGACAATCTGACACGGAACTTCGTTTTCGCTACACGGCACTAACCCGTCAGGATGCTGGTGGCACCTACAGGTGGAAGCGAGATGATCGAAAGCCCGCAGACTATGCCCATATTCTTGAACATATTGAGGTACTCAATAGCAGAGCAAACGACTTCCATTGTCCTGTATTGTTAGTGCGTGGCGGACGTAGCCGCATCCTCACGGAACAAGCAGCACGTGAATTTGTTGCTAAATGCCCTGCTGCGCTGCTTGCCATCGTGGATCGTGCCGGGCATTCGGTTCAAGAAGATAACCCCATTGATCTCGCTGCGGAACTACAAAGGTTCTGGCGTTCAGGGTAGATTATTGTTCGTCCTTGCTTCCCGAGTTGCCTAATTTCGAACATAAATGTTTGACAACGACTGACCAAAAATTGAAGATAGTTGCGTGCGAGCTTAACGCGCCTCTTCAGTTGATCCTCCCCAGCAGGATCTACTCCAAGAAGAAAAGGGAAACCGTTCTCCAAGCGAAATCTTTAGTCTAATGTACTCGGGTCTATTGCTGGGGAATGAAGTGCCTGAGAAACGGAGGCTGAGATGACGCAAAACCGACGATTCAAAAAGCGTGTTCGTGCACGTATGGCCAGCACCGGCGAATCCTATTCTGCTGCATATCAACTCCTCCGAAACTCATCCCTTTTAAATTCGACAATGGAGGAACTACCGATGACTGAACGACTTCAGTTAGTCACCCATCATGATTTTGGCTATTCACTACAACTCCCCGGGAGTTGGCGAGATGTTGGGCCAGATATTTATAACAGCGCCTTTGAGGTAGCACGCTACCTACGAAACTCACCAAAGATTCACGACGGTATTGTGAATGTCTTCTGGGATATGCCTGGTGAATCTCTACAATCACTCGTTGAAGTTGGCAACCCGCCCATCTTCGATCTCAGTGTAGAAAGCTTAAGGCAGGAAGGTATTACCGATATATCCGTGAGCAACGTTGAGATCGGTGGCCGGCAAGCTATACGACTCGACTGGGCCACACCCCTCGGTGACATCAACGATTGGGCATCGCGATCCTACTTTATGCAGATCAGAGATAAGTTTGTCTGCTTAAATATGGGCACCTCAGACCGTGTAGGCGACTGCGCACTCTACGATCAAATTGCTAACAGCTTTAATGCAATTGAGGACACAGTGGGCATCGTCCTGGTCCGGGATGACAGCACGCCCGGCGCTTTTGTTGCTGAAGTCTTGGAAAAAGCATTCCAGTACCCACAGCGCAAAGCACTGCAGCGATCTATTCGCATGAACACGCAAAGTGAATCGGTTGTCGCCCTGATTGCCGAAACTGACGCCGCGCAAGTTATCGAGTTAGTTGCAGAGCAAAGCCGGCAGTCTGGTTATGGATTAACCGCCCGTATCGTCGGAAAAGTGCAATAAGCGTGTCACAAATGTGTAATAGGAGCACACATCCGGAATGCCCCTACGGGCATTCCGGTATACACGCCTATTCCAATAAGAGCTATTGAGGAAATCTCGAAACACCTGTTGAACTATGTGAGCACCCAAATATCTAACCTAAAAATTAGAGCTGGGACAAAACATGAACAATATCCATCCATCGTCACTAATCGACGACAGTGCAATCCTTGGTGACGACATCACTATAGGCCCCTTCTGCACAATTGGACCCAACGTTAAGCTTGGAGATGGTTGCAAACTGACCTCACACGTCGTGATTGAACGCGACACGTCCATCGGCAAACAAAATGCTTTTCATCCATTCTGCATTATCGGTATGGACCCAACGGACAAGAAGTATCAGCAGCAAGAAACCACCCTGGAAATCGGAGATGGGAACACTTTTCGTGAATCCGTGTCCGTGCACCGTGGGACCGTTGAAGGTGGCGCTGTGACCATGATTGGGAATGACAATTTATTTATGGGCTATGTCCATATTGCCCACGACTGCATCATCGGCAACCATACCGTGCTTGCTAACTATGTGGGTTTATCCGGCCATGTCTCGATAAACGACTATGCGATCCTTGGGGGGCAGGTTGGCGTTGTACAGTTCTTAAAAATTGGCTCCCATGCCTATATCGGTGGTGGATCGGTGATTGATAAGAATGTCCCGCCGTTTTCAACCGGTTACGGCAATCGGCTCGAAATCAAAGGCGTTAATATCGTCGGCCTAAAACGTCGCGGCTTCTCCAGACCAGAAATATCTGCAATTTCTGACGCCCACCGATTGTTCTTTCGCTCGGGCCTAAGTGAGGTTGAAGCGCTGCGTCAGATAGAAGCAGAGCTCGGTGAATCAAAGGAAGTTCAGGAATTCACTAACTTTATTAGTGAGGTGGGCGGCAAGATTCGATGATCAAAAGCTAAGGCCAAAATATAAATCTAGGATTGCAGCAAATAGCCGCAGGCTTTAGGCTTCCAGCCAACCGCGTCCCCAGGAGAAAACATTGTCCGATAAACCCATCAGCCGATATCCGGTACCCGATTTAACCGATCTGCCGGAAGATATTCGAGAAAAAATTCTCGCCGTGCAAAACAAGGCTGGTTTTGTACCGAATGTTTTTCTCACTCTCGCCCATCGGCCCGATGAGTTTCGAGCCTTTTTTGCCTATCACGATGCCTTGATGGAAAAAGACAGCGGTCTGAGCAAAGCTGAAATGGAAATGATTGTGGTCGCCACGTCCAATGACAACCAATGCCAGTACTGCGTGGTTGCCCATGGCGCCATCTTGAGAATCCGGGCAAAGGATCCACTGATTGCCGACCAGGTTGCCGTCAACTTTCGTAAGGCAGACATTAGTGATCGACAAAAGGTAATGTTGGAGTTTGCATTAGAGGTTTCGAATAATGCCGGTGCCACCTCGGAAGCTGACTTTGAACTCCTCCGCCAGCATGGATTTAGCAATGAAGATATCTGGGATATAGCGGGTATTACGGCTTTCTTTGGCCTCAGTAACCGCATGGCAAACTTCATTGCTATGCGACCCAACGACGAGTTCTACTCGATGGGTCGCTAGCAAAGGCTTGTCTACGGTTTGGGGGTGTTCTGCTTAATCCAATTCACCACCAATTCGGCTTCCGAGTAACCCAACTCATGGGGAGTGCTTAACACCTTAAGGGTTTTGTCTTTGCAGGATAAGGTTTCAAATAGCTGCTTGCCGTCTTCTAACGAGTACCACACATCCTGATCACTGATCAGTAACAAACAGGGTGAGGCAATTTTAGATGCCACCGTGAGTGGTGCAATAGGATCAATAATCGGTGAGACACTTTGCACCGGAGGAAAGACAGGTACGAGGAAGTCAATTCGCTCGTCTACCGCGGAGATCAATAGCGTTTGTATTGCCCCCAGACTCATGCCCAACACACCAAGTGGCAAATCCTTAAATCGATCATCTAACTGAACATAATCGAGCAGACCACGAAAATCGCTGACGGATCCCCCAATCATTGCCTTTAGCCGATGCCACTCCTGTCGTTCTAGCACTTTCTTTGGGGATTCAAAATTACCCTCATAGACTCGTTGGCCATGAAACCTTGAATCCGGCAGTACCAACACATACCCCGCCTTTAGCAGCTTCTGCCGATATTCACCTACTCGATGATAGGGTCCACTGTCCTGCCACCAGATATCTTTGCTACTGGTGATACCGTGCAGCATCAGCACCACGCCTTTGAATGAAGTTTTATCCCTGGGGTAGGCTAGATAGAACGGGATCGGGGTATCAAAGGAGCGACGCAAATAGTGTAATTCCCTGGTATAGGTATCAAAATCTCTGCTTTCAGCATGGACAGCACGCAGGACATCTGGCGGTTCGTAGCCAAGCAAATCATCCAGACTTTGGGCCTGAAGATTAACCATTGGCAGAAGTAGAAATAGCACGATAATAAGCTTCACGTTGTTGATTTTCATGGGTTGATCCTTATGGATTGACATGGGTCTATATCGATAGAGGATCAGACAGTAGAAGTAATCACGCCACGGTTCATTAACATAGGATAAGAATGGATAATTCCTTTACAGCGTACCTTCAGCAGCACTTATCGGAGGAGTCCGCGACCAGTATTTATGAGATTTCAGAGGCTTTCGAATTTGTTGCTGATGCGCCCTTCGTTCGACAAGGCAATGTAACAGATGCACTTTATTTTATACCGGATTGCGTGGTCCGCTATTATGTCGATTCAGCGTCTGGGGAGACATCAAACAAACATTTCACCCTGGCGCCCTGTGTTGTCGGGTCCACCACAGCACTAATCAAAAAGGTGCCGAGTCGAATCAACATCGCCGCCATCGCAAGCTGCTCGGGTTACAGGATTCCCTGGTTAGCTTTTCGGTCTTTAAGTCAATCCAACCCTGAAATACTCATGTTTTATACGACGGGACTGGAGGGACTATTTATACAGAAGGAGGAACGGGAAACCTCACTTCTCACGGAGTCAGCCAGAGATCGATACGCAAAATTTCTAAATGAGTTTCCAGATATCGAAGCGATATTGCCTCAATATCACATCGCCTCCTACCTTGGCATTACCCCGGTGTCCCTGAGTCGAATCCGGCGAGAACTCAAACAATTGGCTTAAGGTCAGGGTCACCTACGTGCTTTTTGCTTTTTTCTAAGTTCGCCATTCTTGGCGTCCGCCAGGGCTTCAACAAAGGCCTCGTTACCCGAGGCAAGGGCCGTTAAAGCCAATTGCTGATAGGCCTTTGGTTCTGCTGAGACAATTCTTGTTTCGCTAACCCGGGAAGACAAAGCGGTTCCCATTCCCAGGGACAATAACCCCATAAGTGCCCGGTCATCCGAAGACCCTACCTCGCGCATTTCTCCAAAATCACCCACGACTGAAAAGGATTCTTTCACCCGGGCATCCCCCATAAAAGTAACAGCCGTACTCATTTTGGGGTGGCCTACTCTGAGGTGGTAGGTCGATTGTTCATTAAGGGTAATGCCCATTTCCGCCCCCACGCTGGCACTGGTCGCAGCAAACTTGCGTCCGGAGGAAGACATTTCCGCAAAATTAACAACCAGGGTTGGCAGGATTACGGTGGAAAGCGTTTCTGAAGATATACGATTAAAAGGTTGCCCCGTGGAGAGGCCTGCATTGCCAATAACGTTACCAAAATCCCAAAATAGCGGCATACCCGTTGGCGTAAAAACCAGATAGGTGGTTCCATTTGCGCTCTTGCTGTACCCGTCGGGGACAAACTTGATTTTCTGATAACCGCTTGTCTGTTTTATTTCCGAAAAGCTCACAACATCAAATCCTGCAGCAGTTAACCTGGCCAGGTAATCCTGGTAGGCACGGTCTGTTGTTTCTTGCATAACAGCTGCATCTATACCACCCAGGGTGACCGTGAGCGATGAGGATATACCACCACGGCTTCGATCAAACCCAGACATCGAATGTGCAGAGGCTTTTGTTTGAATGACAAAGGCAACCCGGAACACCGGAACGGCAATTCTGTTCTGAGCAAACTTCTTATATTTCTTAAGGGGTTTGGTTTCCAAAAAAGACGCGTAATCCACCTCCATGGCAGAAAAGGCTAATTGCCCAGAATCATCAACGTTTGCCTGTTTAGCTATCCCTTTGCTGTTGGGGTTTGTGCCCTCCTCATAGTTCTGAGGATCTTTGAGAATCTCTGCTGCTGCTCCGGCGGCTTCTCCTAGCTGATTCACAATCCGATTCGCAACATCAGCAGGTAAAGGCGGCTCTGCAGCAAAAATACTAACGGGAAACAGACAGAATAAGACAACAAGAAGCTGACAAAAGGACTGCATTGAGATTTCCTGTGGGAATATCAGCCTAGTGTCCCGCTTCCACACAGAAGATGAATCCCCCGTATGGGGGGCTAACCTGTACGAACGATTGCCGCCGCAGGTTTTGCTACTGGGGTTGCGATATAACGCCTTCGAAGCCAGCTACCTGTGCCGGTGACAATTAGCCAAATAACTCCAATGCCCACCGACAGTGTTAACAGGGAATAAAATAGCGGCATTCCGTAGCTTGAGTGCAAGGGATACATTTGGTTGAGCACTTTCTTAACCGAGGAATCATCATCGACGTGTTGTAACTTTGTCACTACCGTTTGATCCATATCGACATAGACATTAGTTCGTCCATTCGAGTGCCATTCTCCATCCAACCGTAAACGAACCTTCGCTACAGGAGCGTCCCCGGGCACCACTCTGATGTAAGTAGGCCAACTATTCTGCACAGTCCTATTCACCAGTTGAACCGCTGCGACTAACTGATCAGGATCTATTGGGGCTCGCGATGCTTGCACTGAGGTTTGTGTCGTCTCCGCGGTAATAGCGTTTCTCACCTTTTGAAACATCATCACGCTCGCGGTCAGTGTCACAACAAGAAACATCGGTAGGATGACAACACTACTCTGGCTATGAAAACGCAGGAAGGACTTTAGTTTGAGTCGGCGGACGGGGGGAATTACCCAGCGCCAATGAAATCCCCTACGCATCGGCCACCAGAGCCACAGGCCGGAAAACCCAAGCACCAGCGCCATTGCCGCCACATAAAGTAAAACAATTTCTCCCGCTAAACCTGTTAACAGCTCAATATGCAGATGACGAACAAATTCAAATGCAGGCAACACCCAATTATTGACTTCGTACTGTTCGAGATCCCCCAACCGAAACAATAACTTGTCTTCTCCGGGATAGCGGATCCACCAATAGGGCTCCTCTGTGTTTGGCGCTTTAATCAAAGCGTCAGCTCTAAACATTTGATGTTGCACCAACTGCTCAAGCTCAACTGATAGCTGATCAATCCCATAGTCAGCGGGCAAGCTTGCATCGGGTGTCACCAGTACCCGCACGATCGCCTTTTGATAAATCAACGCGATGCCCGTTAGACAGGTCACAAGAAATATTGGCACCACCGATAAGCCTATCCAGCGATGCCAGGAGCGCAATAGGGCCATCGTTAGAATTCAGTGCGCCAGCTTAGGGAAATACTTCTGCCTAGACCTTTGAAGTTTCGAACATCGTTCGGGTTCACCTGGGAGTAGTAGGTATAAAAGTCTTTGTCCGTTAGATTTTGCATGGCCAATGTAAATTGACCGTCAAAAGCTTTTACGTGAGCAATGGCATCGAGAGTTGTGTAACCATCAAACTCGTTGACTATCACATGGGACGCGTTCTTAAACTCTCGATCCATAAGGTAGTTGTATTGCAGTCTGGTATTCACACGTTCGCTCCAAATCCGAGTCCAACTGACGTTGACCCGATCCGGTGAAATATTCGAACCGCCCAGATCTGAGTCGACATCGCCATCAGCGTCGGAATCGAATCGACCATCGGTCCGGGCAAAGCCAAGGCCCAGTGTGTCGGTATCGGTTGCTCGCCAGTTGGCGCGTAGCTCGAAACCATCTACTTCAGTCTTCTCCCGTTGTACGGTGTAGATCCCATCGGTACCGCGTTGCAGGCGCTGACCAAAATCAGAATCCGATGTGTAGTAACTCATTTCCGCACTAAATCGGTCAGCATTAAACGCAACACCGACCTCAGTATTCTCAGTCAAGATAGGTTCCAGATCGAGGAAGGTCTCAACGCTTTGACCCGGTACATTAATCCCACGCAGCACCCGTCCTACATCTGGCATCGAAAACGCTTCAGAATAGTTTGCAAAGACCCTCCATTGATCATTAAAGGCATAGGTCGCACCGAGGTTAGGTAGGGTCTGGGAAAAGTCAGGATTACCTCCGGAGACAAACTGGCTGCCATATGAAGCCAGGGTCGTGAAGTCATCAACATTCAGCTCTGATCTTTCATACCGAACACCACCTACAACGGTCAGATTTTCGATCCCCGTGTATTCAACCTGGGCGAAGGGCGCGTAGTTCTGATATTCCGTTGAGGGGACCCAACTACGACTGGTTTGAATTAGTGCTTGCCAGGTCTCGTCCTGCAGCAGGTCTATCCCGTAAACAAGATCAAAAGGCAGACCGGCAATTTGTTGTTTTGCCAGGGTGACCTTAACACCGACTTTTTCCGAGTTGTTCTGGGATTGATCAACCAGATTTGGACCAAACGCAGGATCCTGGAATGTTGCAATTGGGGTATTTTGAGCACCGTAGGTTGCCTCAAAATCCTGGCGGAATACCTGAACTCGCAAACTGTGACCAAAAAACTCCTCGTTAGAGTAGTTGGCGCTAATTGCTGTCACGTCGTTTCTTGCACCCTCGCCTAATAAAGGCCCTTTCACCGCACTACTGGGAATATCCAGGTCCACATCACCACTGACGGATATCCATTCGTGGTTATTCTTGACCTTAAAATGATTCACCATCAACTCAAGTCGCTGGTCATCCCAATCGTAGCCACCCTTCACAAACACATTGATGGTTTTAGAATCCATGGTATCGCCCTGGGTATTATCGACACCAATAACATCGCCGTTGGAGTCGTAGCCCATGCCCGAATCTCGATAACTCAAACTTGCCAGTATATCCGCCTGATCAAATTTGTTAGAGAAGGCGTAAGTGAGGCCGTACCCAAGACTTTCGCTGGTGTCGTCAGTCTGCACATCACTGTCGATGCTAAAACTCTGGAACAGCTGATCCGATGGCTGCTTGGTAATCAGATTAATAATGCCACCGGCAGCACCGAGCCCCTGGATTGCATTTGCGCCGTGAACCACTTCAACCCGCGCAATGGTAGAAGGATCGATGGTATGGCCATCCCGGCCACCGTTACGAAGTGGATTAGATTGCGGCACACCATCGATCATGTACAGAGGCTTACGGCCCCTTAAGCTTTCTCCGGCACTGGTCATTTTTTGCCGGGCAGGCGAAAAACTAGGAATGAGGTTTCCGAGTACGGTCGATAAGTCATGCTGAACTGCTAGCTGTTCTTCAAGCTGGTCTTGATGAATCACGGTGATGGTATTGGGGATCGTCGCGGCGGCTCTGGCTACCCTGCTCGCTGTCACCACGATCTCTTCGAGCTGCTGGACACCGGTATCTTCAGCAGCCAAAACCGGAACGGAGACCGGCAGAGAGAGCGCGACAAGCGCAGGGAACAGCGTGGTTTTAGGCATTAGGGTTCCGAATTGAGTCTGATTATGGAAACGCAATAGTAATGCTATTGATTCCTATTTGCAATAAATCTAACTCAACACCTCCGTCTACACTCAGACTATGGACACAACGCCTCTATATCCCGTTTTCTCCCTTACGCTATCCGGTGAGACGCTAACTGGAAATCTCGCGCGAGCGACTGAACGAAATCCACTCACCCTGGAAAAACTCAATCACGAGGTCGCCGTCCATAAACTGGAGGACGTTTGCCTAAACGGTAAAGCAGTTAGTGCCCTGCTTGACCACTCCCGAATAAATCAAGACTTCAGCATCGAAATCGCAAAACTGATCGATGCGGAACTGACCATCACAATCAGTGACAACAAGATGATCGTCACCGCAGAGGTTACGCCGGCAAAAGGTGGCAAGCCGATCACCAGGGCTGACATCCTCGCGGCACTACACACTGAAAGCATTTCCTCCGACCTCGTTAACATCCCCGCTATCGATAAACTACTCAAGACCGCAAGCCCGACAATCATTGCCCAGGGCCGAGAAGTTGAGCACGGCTCCGATACCAGATTTATTGAAAAGTTCTTTCTCGACAAGAACACGACGCCCACTATCAACGAAAAAAACTACGCAGAGTTCTTTGAAACAAAGGCCTATATACATGTGGAAGCAGGAGCAGAATTAGTCAGACGAATCCTCCCGACGGAGGGAACCGACGGCATAACAGTTCTGGGCAAAATCCTTCCCGCAAAAAAGGGCAAACTACTGCAGTTCAAAAAGTATCCCGGCACCAAAATATCCGAAAAAGATGCAGATCAATTGTGCGCAACAATCAGCGGCCATCCGGTTCTAGAAATCCAGGGCGCAAGAGTTGATCCGACACTTGCACTTAAACAGGCTAACCTTGAAACAGGCAACATAAACTTCGAAGGCTCCGTGCTGATTAATGGCGACGTCCTGCCCCAGGTAAAAATATTCGCCACCGGTGATATTTTCGTCAAGGGCACCGTAGAAAACGCCAACCTTGAAGCAGGCAATAGCATCATTATTGGTGGAGGTGTTATCAGCGAATCTACTCCTACTCTTAATGAGCCACCCAAAATCACCACGCAACTGCGAGCGGGGTGTGATATTCAGGCAAAATTCTTAAGTCTGACCCGGGCGAACGCCGGCCAAAATATTGTCATACAAAGTTATGCGATGAATTGTGAGCTCAACGCAGGACATGCCCTCTTGTTGGGAGAAAACGGCGGCAAGGGGACTTTGATCGGCGGTCACAGCATCGCCGGGGCTTCCGTCTCCGTACAAACCCTGGGTTCTCCAGCATACATTGTCACTGAAGTTGAATGCGGCATGTTGCATCTGTTTGCGCCGAAACTCAGAGCCTGTGAGGCACTCATTCGCAAGCGAACCAGTGAATGCCAACAGCTCAACAAAATATTAGAGACCATCGATGCCAATTCAACAACCGAAGCGCTTGGCGAAATCACCCTCAATCGAAAAAAGAAAATTCAACTGACAATCGATGCAATCAAGCAGCAGCTGAAAGACCTTAAAGAAGATCAAAGTGTGCTCCAAGCTGAAGTGTCTAAAGGTGAAAAAGCAACCGTACAAGCTAGCAGAAAGCTATTCCCTCAGTCGTTAATCAGACTTAACGGCGACGTCTACAAAGAGCAAAAAGAAAGAGCAAAAACGCAACTCAGCTATCAAGCGCAAAAAATTCACATAGAATAGAAATAGGAAAATTAATGAGTAATCCAAATGCAATGACTGCGATGGAAGTCCAGCAAATCATGACCCGGGAACCCACCACAGCGATCGCCACTCAAGATATTGTTGAGCTATACGACCTATTTGAACAAGTACCCTACCACCACATACCTGTTGTTGATGGCAAACAGCTAATTGGTATCCTGTCCGACCGCGACTTCGCAAAATGTATCTGTCCATTTTTGGAGCACCAGGATAGCGATGCAGTGCGGCACATAACGGTTTCAGAGATCATGTCGAAAACGCCCATCACCGTGGACAAGACGACCAGTATCAACTGTGCCTCGATCCTGCTGTTAGAAAATAATATTTCCTGTCTACCGGTGGTTGACGAAGACAATGCTTTAGAGGGGATATTAACCTGGAAAGACATCTTGCGATTTCATATTTACTACTAGTTAGTAGCCATCAATACCACGCTCTCACTTTTTAGTCAGGCGACTTCTCAGCAATAGCCTCGAGGTGCTGAATTAATAGTGACCGAATCAGCTCCACATTGTCTTCACCAATAGTAGCGATCATGTCCTGCTCAATTCGCTTGAGGTTTTGCGCCGCCATTTTCTGAACCTTCTGGCCATGGTCTGTAATCTGTACCAGCTTATCCCGTTTACTGCCTTCCATCGGCACCAGTTCTACGACCCCAGCCTTAATGAGTCGATGCACGGTGTTATGAACGGCTTGCCGACTCAGCCCCATCACTCTCGCCAGATCCGAGATGCTCCGCGCCCTACCCCGCAGGCTCGAAAATAGCTTCGCCTCCGCCGGAGTACCTTCAAATTCTGAACCCCGACGCAACTCTGCATTGCGCGCTTCCATCCACTCCAGAGTATCGTGAAGCAGCCCTTTTACACTGGTAGCTAAAAATCGCTTTGATTTATTGTCAATCATGATTGACATAACACCCACTCATCATCTAATGTCAACGTATATTGACAATAAAGGGATTCACAATGCAAATCAGATTACTCCTATGGGCGATCACAATCTGCCTAAACATCTCAATATCAGCCAGCGCCGCGCCGGAAGTGGCTGCTTTCAAATCTGAAGAGGAAATGGTCGCAGGCTGGTACCACCGTCACGAAAAGGCGAGTTGGCTGCGGCGCGGCGCACAAGCCGAGGTGATTGACTCGACCCTCGATAAGATCGCAGCCAGTACCGGAACAAAACGGGACGATGGACTGGTAGATACCCAGATCGAATACAGTCCAGGTAACTGGGTCTTCGAATGGGTTGCAGCCGGCGACGCCAGCATGGCCAAGGCAAAGAAACAAAAAGGCAATGCAAAACACGACGCCTACAACGAAGCATTGACCTACTACACCATTGCATCCTGGCCACATCTGGGACGAGATGATGACAAGTTTGCTCTCACTAAAGCCCGGGAGGCATATTTGTTAGCCTCACGGGCGCAGAACCTGAATGTAAAACACGTCACATTCGACGTACTAGATACCACCAGCAAGGGCTACCTTCACCTACCCAAAGGTAAAGGCCCATTTCCCCTGGTCATCTTCACCCATGGTTCCGATGTGACCAAGGAAGATGGACTTGAGATATTCACGGAGGAGATGGGTCCAAGGGGCATAGCTGTGTTAACGGTTGATTTAACAGGAATTGGTGAGGCGTCTCATATCCCATTGTCATCGGGCAGTGATGTGGTACTCGCCGGCGCCCGGCAATATGCCGCAAACTTAGCCAACATTGATCAAGACAATGTGTTTGTCGCTGGAGCCAGTTTTGGCGGTAACGCAGCGGCCCGATACTTTGCCAACGAGCATCCCGCAGCGGGCGTCATTTCCATGTGCGGACCCCTTCACCGCCCCTTTGTCGCACCGCCAGAAGTCTATGACCAACTACCCATCTTAACAATTGATGGTGTTAAATCTCGTCTGGGCATCCTGGGTGAAGATAATGTTGCCTTGGCAAAGGTCACACCGCAGCTTTCTGTGAAGGGGCTCTTAGCGGACAAGAAAATTGATACGCCACTGTTTATCTTCACAACCACCGATGATCCAGTCGCACCGATTGTCGACCTACCACTCCTGGAAGCCGCAGCAACTGATTTTGACAAGCTCGTTATTCAGCAGGTTGGCCACTGCCCACCAAGATGGGTCCGTCAGCCCGTCGTGAGCCGATGGATTCGCCAACAAATGAAGTAGTTCTAGCAACACTTCGGCATGGCTTCATGCTTTGAATACATGCCGAAGTTGGCCTAGTCCGGCAGCGCAAATGCGACAATATGATCACCTAGTGTCGTGCCTGACCGGGCATGCCCTCCCGCGGCAATAAGCACATACTGTCTGCCCAGCCACTCATAGCTCATGGGCGTTGCCTGACCACCGGCGGGGATATCTCCCTTCCAGAGTTCTTCACCGGTTTCAGTATCAAATGCCCGAAGGTAATCATCCATGGCAGCGCCAATAAAGATCAGACCCGATGCTGTTGTTAGGGGCCCACCAAAATTTGGTGTACCCCATTTCAACGGCACACCAATAAGACCCTCGGTGGTACCCAGGGTTTGTCGCCAGGCAATATCACCGGTGTTGAGATCAACACCTATCAATTCACCCCAGGGTGGCTTATTACAGGGTGCACCAAAGATAGACAGCATCAGATCCCGCTTCATCCCGTACTCTGCGCCATGTTGTGGTGAGACTTCGGTATCATGAAATACTTTGCGCATATCTTTGTATTCATCACTCTTAAACAATGTGATGACATGAACGGCGCGACTCATATTCACAACGGCAATCTTCCTGGTTGGATCAAATGCCATACCTCCCCAGTTAGCACCACCACCTGTAAAGGGATATAGCACCGTGCCCTGCTTAGATGGCGGTGTAAACAGGCCTTCAGATCGAAATTGGTCAAACGCCTGTTTACACAGGTAGCCGTCTATTAACGCAAAACCACCAACATCATCACGGGTTAAGCGCTGAGGCACCAAAGCCGGGGGTTTGATTGGAAATGGCTGGGTCGGAGACAACAATTCTCCATGTTCTGCATTCTGGGGTACGGGTTTTTCCTCAACGCCAAAGAAAGGCTTACCGGTATCCCGCTCTAACACAAACATAAAGCCGGTCTTGGTTACCTGGGCTACCACATCAACGGGTTTGCCATCTCGTTCAAGGGTGATCAGGCTCGGCTGGGCAGGTAAATCATAGTCCCAGACATCGTGGTGGACGGTTTGAAATGACCATACAACCTTGCCGGTTGTACCATTCAATGCCACAACTGAATTGGCATATTGATTGTTACCGGGACGGGTGGCAGCGTAAAAATCAGGACTTGGGCTCGACGTAGGCAAAAACACCAGATTACGTCCCTCATCAATCGACATGGGTGCCCAGACATTTGCAGCACCGGTTTTAACGTTGTAGCCGGGTTTCCAATCCTGATTCTTTGCGTCCTCTGGGTTTCTCGGCACCGGGTCAAACTGCCACAAGGGCTTTCCCGTTCGAGCGTCAAATGCCTTCACAACTCCAGCCGGGGCTTCCACCCGGGCATTATCAGAAATGGCAGAACCAATAATCACAACATCATTGAGCACAACCGGTGGCGAGGTCATCTGATACTCCCCAGGCCAGTACAGCTCTACCTTTGCACCCACATTAATCTCACCGGGCCGGCTGGTATTATCTTCGTGATCTGAAAACCCAGCACAAGCTTCACCCGTCTTGGCATCAACGGAAACCAGACGCGTGTCGTTGGTCGCCATAAAAATACGACTGCTGCACTTGGTCTCTGGCGTCGCAATCGCATCTTGCCAATAGGTCACGCCGCGGCAGACAAACTGATTGGCAGGATCGATATCCAGCGACAGGTTCACGTCATACTGCCATTTTTGTTTTCCGGTACCCGGATCAATGGCAATAATTCGGTTAAATGGTGTGCAGAAAACCAGACTGTCCTCCACCAGAATAGGTGTCACTTCTAATGCCATTTCATCAAGGGGTTTTGTGCCCTTGTCGCCGGTGTTAAATTGCCAGGCAATCTCGAGTTCCGAGACATTATTCGGCGTAATTTGCTCCAGGGACACATATCGCTGCCCCCCTGCATCACCGCCATAATGTTGCCATTCACCGGCCTGGGCGAAAATGGGCAGAACAAGGATCAAACATAGTCTAAACATTCAATTTCCCGAATTACTGGTGTAGTTACAATCAAATTACTATCTGGTATGGGACGACCGCCCTACCCAGAAGGTTGGAAACACCTAGCGAAAAATATTCGCTTCAATCCACGTCACCGCTCTTGAGTTAAACCACTGCCAATGTTCGTATTGCAACCAGTGCCCAACCCCCGGCACCACTTCAAACTGGGCATCCGGGTGAACCGCTTTAATTTTCTGTTGTCGCTCTTCAAGGCTGTTGGATCCTACTGCATCCTCACTGCCATATATCACTAGCAGTGGAATCTGGCTCTGTTCCAGCCCCTCTAGCACGTACTCACCGTTCGCATATTGCGGACTGTTGTATCGAGCTCGAGTCGTGTTGATGTTCTGTAAGTAAATCGCTAATGGATCAATCTTATCTCGATCATAGATCATGAGTTGTGCGAGGTTTTCACGATTTACGTTATTAATCTCCTCTTCAGTCATATCCCGGGAACGACTCCTGAGCTTAAGTCGAACCGCCCCGGTGCTCATCCGACCTAGTGAGGCAGGACCAACCAACATTAAAGACTTTACCTGTTCGCCAAGCCGAGCTGTCACAAGCGATCCGACGGCGGATCCCCAGGAAAAACACAGTAGATGGAAACGCCTGGGCCCTAACACTGACTTCAAACCTTCAGCAACAATACCGGCCACCACTTCCGGCGACGTATCTCTAGCAAGGCTGGCCGCGTCTCCTAGCCCCGGAAGATCTG
This sequence comes from uncultured Pseudomonadales bacterium, assembly GCA_963976815.1. Lineage (GTDB taxonomy): Bacteria > Pseudomonadota > Gammaproteobacteria > Pseudomonadales > Azotimanducaceae > JAHRVQ01. Next base: position 183,088 of record CAXBLU010000005.1, read on the forward strand.
GCACCACCAGTTCGTAGTAACTCGACAACAGCGGAATATTTTTAATCCAGTGATTCCAGGATCCTGAACCACCATGCAGCAACACCAAGAGTTCACCCCCCATCTGATCATGTTGGGGTCGCCAAACTCGAAAAGGCATCACGCCTGTTCCGCAAGCTGCTGACGCCACAACGGCTTCATTCTCAAGGGCCGTGATCTGATTGTCTAGATCTCTCATTTGGCAGATTATTACCTATCCATAACAACCTGTCCTGTTGCGAAGAACTTTAGTATCGTTCGCATATGAACAACACTGTCAATAAGCTCAAAAATCGCTGGCAAACGCGCTCACCAAAAGACATCGGCAATCAATTTTCTGCGCCACTGTTTGGTTCCGATGGGGAATGGGATTTGCCAAAGGGCGTCACACCCAAAAAGGACCTACTATATTTGGCCGTTGGCATTCCCGACGCCGCAACCTTGCCAAAAAAGCAGTTAGAAGCCGCCTCACAGATTGTATTCGCTAAACCCGGGGATGCTGCGCTTCGATACGGCTTTGGCCTAGGGCCGCAGAACATCCGCCAATGGCTTGCCAATCGACGACATCTAACGGATGCCATTAACGTAAGCGCAGACTGGTTTCAAATGACCAACGGCTCTTCCGGTGCAATTGACTTAATCGTCCGTTCCCTAATTAACCCTGGCGATGTCATCATTGCTGAAAACCCAACCTATATGGGGACACTGCACAACTTCCGTGGCGTGGGGGCAGACGTTCGGTTTGTTTCTATGGATGAAAATGGCATTAATACCGAGGAGCTCAGTTCTTTGCTAGAGGCGCTCAAGCGTGAGGGCAAGAATGTCAAATTGATCTACACGATCTCCTCCTTTCATAACCCCACCGGCTGGACTCTGTCTGAACAACGACGGCATCAAATTTTGGAATTAGCATTTGAACACGACGTCATGATTTTAGATGACGAAGCTTATCGCGACCTCTGGTTTGACGAACCTCCTCCACCAAGTTTTTCAACCCTCGCGGACGGTTGGGGGGTCATTACCACGGGCACATTTTCGAAAACCGTTGCCACTGGGCTCCGGGTTGGTTGGATCCACGCAAGGCCTGAAATACTAGCGCTGTTCTCTCGCATGCGATTTGCTATGGGTCAAAACCAGGTAGGACTGCGAGCGGTGAGTGAGTTCCTCGACAATGGAGATTTTGAACCCCACCTTGAGATGGTTCGGGAAGTTTATCGCAACAAAAGAGATACCCTCCATGCGGCATTAACCCGGGAGGTATCGGACTATATTGAATGGGGAATCCCCAAAGGTGGCTTCTACTTCTGGGCAAAACTTAAACCAGGATTATCACTTGAAGCTGTCTGGCGCACCGCTGTGCATGAAGGCATCGCAGTAAACAAAGGCAGTGGATTTTCAGCGGGAGGCGGTGAGAGCCAGAACTGCATTCGCATTGCCTATGCCTGGACACCAATAGAACAGTTTGACGAGGCCGCAGCACGGCTTCGCATTGCATTTGAAAGAGTCACCAATGGTGACGCGGCATAACTTCAATCGGGAATAAAGTATGAGACTTTTCAGTTTAGTTTTATTGTTAGTACCGTTCAGTGTTTTTGGCAAAACTATTCTCCTAACGAACGACGATGGGTATCAGGCCCCTGGCATTACAGCGCTGTATGAAGCCCTAAAGGCTGCCAATCATGAGGTGATTCTGGTTGCACCTGCGACTCAGCAAAGTGGTGCGTCCGCTAGTATCAAGAGTAGCGAATTGATACTAGAGCAACATGCAGAACATGTTTATTCAGTCACAGGTCGCCCTGCTGATGCGGTACGCATTGGTCTTGGAGTGGTACTTAAAGACAATAAACCGGACCTTGTGATCTCTGGAACAAACTTTGGCCAGAATGCAGGTCAGGAAGTCATCGTTTCCGGGACCGTAGGTGCCGCGGCAACCGCACTTGGACTCGGGTATCCCGCGATTGCAGTCTCAGTAGAAATTAAATTCTCAGAAATGGCTGAACGCTTCCCTTCGACCCTCAAAGCTATGCCCGATGCTGCCGACTTTATCGTTGAGTTATTGGAATCCGGTGTCAAACTTTCAGATAAAGCGATTTTGAACGTCAACTATCCTGCGGTTCCTCGCGATCAGGTAAAGGGGGTTGTCAGCACAACAGTGTCGAACTACTCATTGTTTGATGGCACCTATCGAAAATCTGAGGATGGCAGCCTGCGAGCAAACTTTAATCTAACACCTGCACTGGGACGCGGTACCGATGCTTACGAACTCAGCCAGGGTTATGTCACCATTACCCGCCTGGATGGCACCTATGGATTACCGGTCAACCGTCAATTAAAGCGCCTGGCAAAAGACATGGACAGGGAATACCCGGTTACTGAATAACACCGCGCCCCCGCAGTTCCTCGATTTGCTCCTGGGTGAGGCCCATTTCAGCCAGTATGGCGTCGGAATGTTCTCCAATATCCGGAGCCCGTCGGGCACCAACTCGCCCAATAGCATCAACATTCAGGGGCGGATTAATCACATAGGGCATGGGTGAATCTGGGTCAGTCGGTTTCGCCACAATATTGTTGGCGTAGACCATTTCATCGTCTACCAATTCTTCAATGGTTCCGATCCGGACCAGATTAAGCCCGGCCTCCGTTGACTCTGCCAGCCACTCGTCCGAAGTGCGAGTCAACAGTCGTTCGGAAACAATTTCAACTAAAGCTTCAGAATGTTCTGCAAAAGATTCTGGTGTTTCAAACCGGGGATCTTCAAACAACGCTTCAAGGTCCAACATCGAGAAAAATGCCACCAACTCATCGGGACTTCGAACCATCGTAATTTGTAGCCAACGATTATCGGCGCATTCGTAAATACTCCCGGCAAAGGTTCGTTTTTGTTTCGCCCCGCGATAGCCAATATAGTTGCCACCGGCAAATCCAGCAGATGCAATACAAGCGGCCGACCAGACACCATTGGCTAATAGCGAGGTATGCACCTTTGATCCTTCGCCGGTCTTCTCTCTATGGAGCAATGCTGTAACGATAGATGCATACAGCGATACAGCTGAGGGGTGATCACCCATACCCGGGACGGCAATCGCGGGTCGACCATCCCGGTCACGGACAAGATCCATTAATCCTGACCTTGCCCAATAGGCAACTAGATCAAACCCTTCCTTGTCTCGCTCAGGGCCTTCTTCCCCGTAGGCCGTCAATGAAGCGTAGATGATAGAAGGGTTAATCGCCTTAACGTCCTCGTACTCCAACTTTAGCTTTCTCCGAAGTGGGAATGGTTGATTGGTGACATAGACATCTGCTTTTTCAATAAGTTGAACGAGCAAGTCTCTGCCCTCATCACTCTTTAGATTGAGCGCAAGGTCTCGCTTATTCCTTGCATCTGTTTCCCACATATAGTTTTGTTCAGCATCAGGATAACCCGGCAGCGCAGATAGAATACGATATTGGTCGCCCTCCTCCGGCCGCTCCACTTTGATCACATCCGCGCCAAAATCAGCAAGGATTGTGGTTGCCACTGGGCCGGCAATCCATGAGCCCACATCCAATACTTTTAGACCTTCAAATAATAGTTTTGACACACCTTCCCCTTATTACAACCATCGCGCTCAAGCATTCATCGGCAATCCGAGTCGCCGCAGGTTTGTATTCGAAAACATTGTTACCGCCATCACAATCATGATCGATCCAGCGCCTATAAACACACCCTCTAGAGAGACTCTTATGAGTCCTCCGGCAATTGCTGCTGAAATCGGCAACATACCAATGTTAAATAACATAATTACGGACATCACACGACCCAACAGCTGTCCGGGTACTCGAAGCTGGATAAACGACACAACCAACACGCTCATGTAACCATCGGTTAACCCAGTTACCGCAGAGAACAGCATCATCGTCTCAATGTTCTCGGCTAACGCATATACAATAAACCCAAGCCCAAGTGCGACAATATCGAGAATAATCAACATACCCAGCAGGTGATCCGGTGGCTTTCGCAATGATCCCGCCAGGATCATACCGATCAAGGCACCAACACCGAAGGCTGAGCCAATAAACCCAAAAGACAAAGCCCCTTCAACAAAACGCTGATCACACAAAACCGGGATACCAACTATGTAGGGACCCCGAAAAAAGATAGAGAAAAAGGCAAACATCAACGCCATCATGCGAATAGGTGGGTCCTCCCAGGCAGAGATAAGCCCCTCCTGAATTGAGGCAAAAGCAGATTTGAATGACAATCGACCTTGTACCTCGGGTGGTTCCGACATTCGAATAAAACCGATGGCAAAGAAGGAAATAAGCAGCGCACCGGCGTCAATAAAAAAGGCGACCGATATACCTAACAGGTCTGCAATAGCATAGGTTTGAGCTGCCGGGCCCGAGGCTGCAAAAAATGCAATGATAAGCCCACCTATAACGGGACCAACAATCTGACTAAGTTGGCCAAGCCCCTGTTGAAGGGAATTTCCCGCCGGTAGTTCCTCAGCAGGCAATATCTTTGGCAAAATGGAAGTGGATGCTGGCCAATAGAATGCATCGGCTGTACCGAAGCAAAACGCCACGACAAAAATCATCCACATTTCGACGCTCTGGGTATAGACCAACGTGGCCAGCAGCAACATCAAAAAAAACCGTACCAGCGAGGTCCACATCATGACGCTTCGTGCGCTATATCGATCCGCCATAGCGCCACCCACCACCATAAAAATAGCCCTGGGAATGCCGGAAACCGCAAGTACAGCGCCCATCGCAAGCGGATCCCCCGTGAGCTTAAGTACAAGCCAGGGAAACGCTAACATCGTGAGTTGGCCACTCAGATAGGAGAGGATGGAACCAAGCCAAAGGAAACGAAAATTGCGATGTTGGAGTGGACGAATAAGCGCTATTCGATCCCAAATACTGTTTCCACTGGTCATGACACTCTACACTCCCCCCTCTGGATCACAACTTAACAAATCAGACAGGCTATGACCATGCAATTGTTTGCAGATCTCAATCAACCCGCGAATGTCGATGCTAACAAGGTCGAGTGGGTGGCATCACCTCTGGCTGGTGTTGAGCGGCGAATGTTGGAACGCGATGGAGATGAAGTTGCCAGGGCAACCTCGATTGTGCGCTACGCGCCAGACTCTTTCTTTTCACCCCATAGCCATACGGGGGGTGAGGAATATTACGTACTTTCCGGTGTCTTTTCCGATGAGTCGGGGGACTATCCCGCGGGACACTATGTGAGAAACCCTATCGGCTCCTCACATAAACCTTTCACCAAATCTGGTTGCGAGATCTATGTGAAATTGCGACAAATGCAACCGGCAGACCAGAGTTACGTTGTTGTAGACACTCTGACCTCAAACACCATTGAGGTAAATCAAGTAGTAACACTGCCACTACATCGATTTGAAGCCGAGGAGGTCATGATTAGACAGCTAATGGTCGGCGATGAATATCGTGAAGAATCAATGTCTGGCTTAGAAATCTTGATCCTATCAGGAAAGGCAATCATCGAAGCCGAGCAGCGTAATCAAGGCCACTGGTTCCGTTGGCCAGCCCAACAATCCATCACCATTACCGCTAAAGAAAATCTGCGACTACTCGTGAAGAAAAATCACCTGACAAACTAACCACGCGCGGGCTTAAAGGTCAGCGTGAATATGATCAGCGGCACATACACGGCACAGGTAAACCAATAGGGGTAGTCAGGTTGGATTGAATAAAGCGCTGTCCCCAGCAGCGGACCAATCGTAAAGCCAAGTGGTCCGCAGGAGTTCGCCACACCGGCGACACTACCCTGCTCTTCCTGGGAAACCGCGAGGGACGCCCCGGACATAAATCCTGGACCCGCCAGCCCCATACCAAAACCTTGAATTGCCATCGCAATCGTCAGCACCGTCCGCGTATCACCCATCGCCATCATTAAAAACGCCGCCATTAAAATGGGCATGGCAATCTTCAGCAGCGTAAATGGTTGAACTTTGATTCTTGGCAATACCAACATTTGCGCCACAAGGGAAAAGAAGGCAGAAAACATCATGCCGATGCCAAATACATGGGCTGTTTCTGACGCTGTCAGATCCAAAATATCTTGAAACCGAAATGCCATGGTCTGCTGCACAATCGCAAACCCCATAAACATAAAAATACCAACAAAGACAAAGGGTAGAATACGCCGATCGGTATATTTTAGGCGGGGCGGTTTTACCTTAATGACCTGCACAGGAATGGATGGCAAGGCATACAGCACCAGGATAGCCGAAATGAGTGTGACAACCGCGGAAAACCAAATGGGTGTCAGCAACGTGTAGGCGGCAAGCACACCACCCACGGCAGGGCCGAGAATAGCACCCAGATTATTTGCTGCGCCGATCTGCCCCATGCCTTTTGTTCGAGTGGATATATCGGTGATATCTGCCATATAGGCGGTGGACGCTGGTTGCGTTGCCGCCATCACTGCAGCATTTGTGACGCGCGCAATGGTTAAACAAATAAATGCTGTGGTCGGAATAAAAAATCCCATTAAAGCGGCCTGGAACACACTCGCAAACAGAATCGTGCCGACGCTATAGCCGAATAATCCAATCAATATGACCTTACGACGTCCCCAGGTATCGCTGATACGCCCCCAGATTGGCATGGCGATAAACACCGTAATAGATGACGCCGATATAATCGCGCCAACTTGAATTTCAGACAGACCAATTTCACGGCCGAGGGGCGCGAGTACCGCAAACAGTATTGTTTGAGAAAAACCCATCGCCATCACTGACGCAAGCAATGTACCCTTAGCAAAGCGAAGCGGAAACTCTTCCGTAGTACTCAATTGTAATCGGCCATATTGAGAATTCTATCGATACCTTTGATGCGATCTTCCGCATGATGATTGACATATAGCACTGTGGTTTCACTGGAGGCACAGATTAATGCAACTAACGATAGCACTAATTGTCGATTTGCCTCGTCCAGTCCCTGGCAAGGTTCATCCAAAATAAGTAGTTGAGGGTGCTTCACCATCGCCCGGGCAATCAACAACATTCTCTGGTCGCCATAGGAGCATCGGTTAAAGGGTTCGTTGGCTCGTTTTGCTAGCCCCAGCAATTGGAGCCATTGCCGGGCAATCCTTTGTTGGCTATCCGTTGCTTTCGCGTAAAGACCAATGCTGTCGTAAAAACCTGAAACGATGACATTCAGCAAGCTGATACTCACACGATACTCCCACTGGAGTGCTGTGGAGACGTAGCCAATGTGTTGCTTGATGTCCCAGATACTCTCGCCCTGGCCCCTTTGATAACCTACAACCTGGATATCATTTACGTAACACTGGGGGTGGTCACCGGTGATCAGGTTCAATAAGCAGGTCTTACCACTGCCGTTAGGTCCAACCACTTGCCAGTGTTCTCCAGGGTCCACCTGCCAGTCCAGTTTCGAGAAAATAACCGAGTCACCATAGGCAATTCTCCCCTCATGTAACGTGACTAAGGGGCCAGGAGCCAGGACTGGAACACGATCTGCCACCTCCGATGCCGGAACCTCAAGGTCATCTCGCTGCAACTGCAATAGTTGATGAATATATGCCGCCTCAACTTCCCACTTACCCTGGTGGGCGAGTCGGCCTTCGATCATGACACCCCCCTGGGTAACCCAGTCTGGGATTTCGTCCAGGCGGTTTAAGGCAAAAATGATTGTGGTGGTTTTAGAAAGCTTTCTCAGTTGAACAAGTAGGTATGCAGCTGAGGCCACATCTAACCCATCAAAGGGTTCGTCCAACACCAGTAGTTGAGGCTCCGCAGCAATCGCACGAATCAGCAGTAGCTTGCGGGTTTCACCGGTTGATAAGTGTCGAAAACCACGATCGAGTTTGTCCTCCAAGGAAAACTCAGCCACCAATTGTTGAGTAATTGACTGGTTACCGGAAGCAAGTAACTCCCGAACCGGCGTCCCTAGAAAAACCTCATTGGTAATATCACTGTCGTCCTTATCGCGTTCCGCTTCTATAAGCTGACGCTGAATTTCAAAGGACACCAATTCCGTAGTTGGTTGCTCAGTAACGGAACCTGCAACCAACTGCCCTTCTCCAGCCAACGCCGCAACAATCGCGGACTTACCAGAACCGTTAGCGCCAAGAAATACCCAGTGTTCACCCGCAGTGAGCTCGACACTAAGATCCTTGAGCGCAAAGGATTCTGAAAATCGAATCTCAGCTTGCTGAAATTGAAGTAATCGCAACCGGAGTTAGACGATTTTCTTCATGGCACCCATGTAGCCGCGAAGCACCTTACCGATCTGCTCAACGCTGTGACTACGCAAACTCTCATTCACTTCGATCAGCCGTTGGTTATCAACAGAAAAATCATTCAGGCCTAAACCTCGGCCGATCACGTCGGTATCAATTGTTTTCATAAAGTCGCCGAGCAACGGTAAACATGCGTGGTTGTATAGATAACAGCCGTACTCCGCTGTGTCCGAAATTGTGTTGTTCATTTCAAACAGCTTCTTACGGGCAATTGTATTTGCGATGAGTGGCGTTTCATGGAGCGATTCGTAATAGGCAGACTCTTCCTTGATACCGGCAGACACCATGGTTTCATAGGCAAGTTCGACCCCGGCCTTAACCATCGCCACCATCAATATGCCGTGATCAAAGAATTCCTGATCGGTAATTTCAGCTTCTGTCGCCGCGGTTGTTTCAAACGCACTCTCGCCTGTTTCCTTTCTCCAACCCAACAGGTTCACATCGTCGTTGGCCCAGTCTTCCATCATCGTTTTGGAGAAATGGCCCGACATGATGTCATCCATATGCTTCTGATACAGGGGCCGCATGATGTCTTTTAATTCTTCAGCATGATCAAATGCTCTGATCTTGGCTGGATTGGATAATCTATCCAACATGTTGGTCACGCCGCCATGCTTCAATGCCTCGGTAACCGTTTCCCAACCGTACTGTACAAGTCTTGATGCGTAGCCTGCATCAACGCCCTTCTCGACCATCTTATCGAAACATAGCAATGAGCCGGTTTGCAGCATGCCGCACAGGATGGTTTGTTCACCCATCAGGTCAGACTTTACCTCAGCAATAAAAGAAGACATCAACACACCGGCCTTATGACCGCCTGTACCCGCTGCATAAGCTTTTGCCAGCGCAAGACCTTCGCCCCGCGGGTCATTATCTTCGTGTACAGCAATCAGAGTTGGCACGCCAAAACCACGCTTGTACTCTTCCCGAACCTCCGTACCAGGACACTTGGGGGCCACCATAATGACGGTGATGTCCTCGCGTACCTGCATGCCCTCTTCCACAATATTAAAACCGTGGGAATAAGCCAGGCAGCTGTCTTTCTTCATCAGCGGCACAATCTCGCCTACAACCGCCGTGTGTTGCTTGTCCGGCGTCAGATTAAGCACAAGGTCTGCATCTGGAATCAGTTCCTCATAGGTGCCGACCGTAAAGCCATTGTCCGTTGCGTTCTTCCAGCTCTGGCGCTTTTCTGCGATCGCAGACGCTCGAAGGGTATATGACACGTCGAGGCCACTATCCCGCAGATTTAGACCTTGATTTAGGCCCTGGGCACCACATCCGACGATGACGAGCTTCTTGCCCTTAAGATAATCGGCGCCTTCAGAGAATTCCGAAGGATCCATAAATTCACATTTGCCCAGTTGGGCCAGTTGTTCGCGCAGGGGGAGTGAGTTGAAGTAGTTGGCCATGGTGTTTTCCGAGTGAGTGCAATTAGTGGTATTTAAGACGCTATAGCTAAGGTCGCGTACTTTAAGGGTTTTTGATGTTTGCGTAAAATGCAATATTCGGGACATACATCCCACTAACCGGAACAACGAGATTTGGCCTCAGCACTAAATCGGGTCAGACCCCCGGGGGTCCGGCAAGTTGAGCACTAAATCGGGTCAGACCCCCGGGTCTGACCCAGGGGTCTGGGCAAGTTGGGGTCAGAGTAAAGTGCCAGAGTAAATTACTCTGGCACTTTACTCTGACCCCGCCACGCCCCGCCACGCCTAGGCGCGTAGGGCTAGATCGGTATATTTTGGCTGCTGTTCGACTTCGATGCCCAGTTTACCAAGCAATGCCATATCCTCGTTATTGTCGGGATTCGGGGTGGTCAGAAGTTTGTCGCCATAAAAGATAGAGTTAGCACCGGCCAGAAAACACAGGGCCTGGGTCGACTCATCCATGGTTTCCCGTCCGGCCGAGAGACGTACATAGGACGCCGGCATCATAATCTTCGCCACCGCAATGGTGCGAACAAAGTCTATGGGATCAATCGCGTCTGTTTCCGCCAGTGGGGTACCCTCAACTCGAACCAGATTATTGATTGGCACACTGTGGGGGTGTTCCGGCAAATTCGCCAGGGTCTTTAACATCTCAACCCGGTCAGTAGCTTCCTCCCCCATGCCAACAATGCCACCGCAACAGGTTTTCATGCCCTTTTCTCGAACATGGGTCAGTGTATCGAGCCGGTCCTGATAGGTGCGCGTGGTAATGATCTCTTTGTAATATTCCGGCGAGGTATCTAGATTATGATTGTAGTAATCGAGTCCAGCATCGGCCAGCCGCTGGGCTTGATCCGCCGTTAACATTCCCAGAGTGACACAGGTTTCTAGCCCCTCTTCTCTAACGGCAATCACCATATCAATGACCTTCTCTAGATCACGATCTTTCGGGCTACGCCACGCGGCGCCCATACAAAAACGACTGGCACCGGCGGACTTTGCGCGCCGCGCGGCTTCCCGGACATTTTCGAGTTCGAGTAGATCTTCTTTTTCGACGCCGGTTTCGTATCGAGTGCTCTGGGGGCAATAGGCGCAATCTTCCGGACAGGCGCCGGTTTTGATCGAAAGCAGGGTAGAAAGTTGTACCTGATTGGCGTCGAAGTGTTCACGGTGTGCTTGCTGAGCCCGGAAAATCAGGTCATTAAAAGGTAAATCAAATAACCCTTGTACTTGTTGGGTTGTCCAGTCGTAGCGAAGAGTACCGGATGCTTGGCTCATGGTATTTCTCGATATTAAGTTCTGAAAAAGTGTACCAATCCAAATCTGGATAGCACAAGAAGGCCGACACTGTAAGGGATTTTGATTTTGGCGTAAATGCCCGCCTCCAGTCTAACGATAAAATAATGTGGCGAATTCTAGCAATCTGGAAGAATAAAGCCTGCAAATGAGGCGTTCTAGTGCCCGCCAGGGCATCAGGCGTCAAAGCTGGAAACTAACGCGGGGATACGCTGTTGAAAAAAACTCAATAAATTCCCACTGTAGCTGGAACGGTTACCGGTCGCGATTTCACACACAACCGGTCACTGAGTGTGGTAAAACGCAAAAACATCTCGGGGCAGACTACTGAGGCTCAACTACACTAAAGAAAGTAAATTCACGGATTTGCCACCCTTATGTGCCGAGTTGTTATCTGTAGCCTCCTCCTGCTCTGTGTTGTGCAGGCGAGTGCCGAGGTGCTGAAAGTTACTCAGCCAGAGCGACATAACCTCATGCCCTCCGCCGGTTACTGGATTGACGAAGGCAAAGATACGTCTCTTGGCAAGGTGATGACCCAGGACTTTACCCCCATGGGGGATACCGTAGTCGCCAATTTTGGCTATTCTAAACACCCGGTCTGGATGAAATTCCGCTTCGACTACGAAGTAGAAGCAACGGGAATCGACTGGTATTTTGACCTGGGCACCAGTCAATTCCGGGATGCGCTCCTGTATCACTATCGGGATGATTATCTGCTTGAGCACCAGGAAGTGCTTCAGGATATGCCGTTTAATAAGCGTTCCGTCCTACACCGACAGTTAGCCTTCAAACTAGATATGGAACCCGGCCGTCATATCGTTTACGTCAGGGTAACCGGCTGGACTGGAATTGCCATCAAACCTGCCATTACCACAGCAGCCCAGTTTAATGCTGATGTCGCTGGCAAGGATGCGCTACTGGCCTTCTCATATGGAGCGCTGATTGTGATGGCGCTGTACAACCTGATTGTGTACTCGTCCACGCGGGACCCCCTCTTCTTCACGCACGTAATTGTCATTGTGACACTGTTTTCCTGGAGTGTGGCGTCAACGGGCATCGGCTTTGCGTATATCTGGCCCGATCACCCTGGACTGACCCAGCATGTACAGCGGGCAACCATTGCACTGTTCTCCGGTAGTCTCGGACTTTTTACCTTAACCATGTTCCGGTCCGTGTTTTGGAATAAGCAATTAGACCGGCTACTGATAGTGGGGGCTGGCGCAACCTTAATCACCGCCATGTTCCCGGTGTTTGAATGGAGTCCTGCCCTCGGATTTCTCAGCATTACCGCATGTCCGATGATATGCACCTATGTCGCCTGGCAGGCGCTGAGGCGACGCCTGCAGGGCGCTTACTATTACAGCTTCGCCTGGGGCTTGTTTCTGATCGGCTTTTTGGTTGCCGTGCTCAAGACAACCGGCCATCTGCCCTACAACTTTTTTACCGAAAATATCGCAATCATCTCAGTGATCTCAACGGTCGGGATTCTGTCCCACGGACTGGCGTCTCGAATCAGTCTTGATCGGATCGCCCGGGATGTCGCGGAAGCCTCCTCCTCGGCAAAAGCTGATTTTCTTGCCAATATGAGTCACGAGATCCGCACGCCGATGAACGCCATCCTTGGATTCAGTGATCTGGCCCTTTCCACCAATCTCAATCAGGAACAACGCCAATACATCGAAAAGATTCATGACAGTTCCGGGTCACTTTTGTCCATCATCAACGACATTCTCGATTTTTCAAAAATCGAATCGGGCAATCTCGAAATGGAACATCAACCGTTTAACCTGTCCGAGACTATGAACCATGTGATCGGCATGTTTGAGGTGCAGGCGAAAGCGAAAGACCTCCAACTGAATCTGAAAATGGACTCACGCTTGCCCGAACGAATTCAGGGTGACTCCCTGCGGCTGGGGCAGGTGCTCATTAATCTTGTAGGGAATGCACTCAAGTTTACCCATCGCGGCAAAGTCACACTGCAAGCCAAATACATCAGCGGTGATGAAGACAGGGTCCAGATCAAATTTGTCGTCTCAGACACCGGGATTGGGATCAGCACACAGGAATCAGAGCAGCTGTTCCAAGCATTTTCCCAGGCCGATACTTCTACCACGCGTAAGTTCGGTGGCACCGGTCTTGGGCTCACCATTTCGCAACAGATTGTCAATATGATGGGAGGCGAGATATCCCTTACCAGTAGTGTGGGTCGCGGTTCAGATTTTAGCTTTATTCTCGAACTCGCGACTACCAGCGCCGAAGACGTTGAAGCACCGGATTTCATTCACGACGCTGAGAACAGCCTTGAGCGTAAAGACAGCCTTGAGCGTAAAGACAGCCCTGAGCGTAAAGACAGCCTTGAGCGGGGTAACAGCCCTGAGCGTAAAAACAGCCTTGAGCATCCTGAACAGGGCAACAGTCCTGAACCGAATAACAGTCCTGAACCGAATAACAGTCATGAACCAAAAAACAGTCATGAACCACATAACAGTCCTGAACGGGATAACAGTCCTGAACGGGACAACAGCTCTGAACCGAATAACATTCCCGAAGTAGATGGGTATCCCCAGGCAAAACCCGCTTCTCCCTGGGAAGAGTCCAACGTACTTCTAGTGGAGGACAACAAGGTAAACCAACTCCTGGCAAAAACAATCCTCACTCGAGCGAATATTAATGTGTATGTGACGGCGAATGGGCAGGAAGCCATCCATGCTCTCGCCAAGCAAGAATTTGACCTGGTTCTTATGGACATTCAAATGCCAATCATGGACGGCTACGAGGCGACCCATTGGATTCGGCATGAACTTGAGAATTTTGATTTGCCCGTCATCGCAATGACAGCAAATGCCATGCGGGGTGATAGAGAACGGTGCTTTGAGGCTGGAATGAACGATTTTCTAACGAAGCCGATTAACCGCGAACAGTTGCTCAAAACCATCGGCCATTGGATATCCAAGCCCGCAGCCGACCACAATACCGCCGCCTGATCCCACGTCAAAGTCGATGACATGGTAACGATCCACCCATGTAATCTCTTCTGCCTCGAAGCGTAAATTCCACCGGAAGCAATTCATGGCAGACGACCCCATCATGGGGCGGACCGGGTAAAGCTAATGCCTACGTTGAGCCATGCAGAACGAAGTAACCCGAACAATACCTGGGGCAAAAAAAATCCCGGGGCTCTTTCGAACACCGGGATTTTTGATAACAACAATAATTGCGAGAAAACTAGAAGGTGTAAGAAACACCCGCATAGTAGTAAGCGCCGTTAAAGCCGAAAGGTGCACTTCGACGTGAGAAGTCAAAAATACCTGGGCTAGAAACGATGACGTTTCCAGTTGCATCCACAATCGTGCCATTTCGAGAGTTACCAATCGTATTACGATCAGGCGTCTCATCAGTCACGTTGTTTGCCCCAGCGTTTAAAGAAATACCTTCACGGATCTCCCATGCTACTCGAAGGTCAAGCAACCACTCAGCGTCATAGGTCTGACGACCACCATCAGTCACCGTATATTCACCATAACGATTAAGGGCAGCATTAAAAGTCCAATCGTCTAGACGATAAAGACCACTCAAGCTAATACGGTCTTCTGGCTGCCACTCTTCGATGATAGAAATGTCTTGAGTAGAGAACACAGTACTAACAGGCACATTAGATAAACCACTGCCAGATGGCGTAAACAGATCTACAACGTCGGTTTCCGTGAAGTTTGCCGCCAGGGTCAAATCAAGATCACCTCGGGACATTTCAGGATTCCAGGTTACCACCAGATCAACACCGCGTGTTTCTGTATCAGCACCATTCAAGAAGAACTGACCAGCACCGGCTCCAGCAGCCGCAAGCGCCGCATCAAGTTCAGGGGCAAGACCCGTACCCAATCGATTACTCACCACAATGCGGTCATCAATATCGATCGAATAGTAGTCGACGGTTAGGCTGACGTTATCCAGTGGATTGGCAACAAAGCCGAAGCTAAAGTTGTTGGACTCTTCTTCCTTCAGAGCAGGGATACCAATGGCTTGAGCAAGGGTACTGTCATTACGGAATGTGCCCACTTCTTGAGCAACCAAAGCACCGCCCTGAACCACAAACTGCGTACCGACGTTGTTAAAAAACAACTGCTGCATTGAAGGCGCACGGAAACCTGTGCTGACGGCAGAACGAATGCTGAACATATCGTTAAAACGATAGTTGGCAGCAAGCTTAAAGTTGGTGGTGTCACCAAATCCGTCATAGTCGTCGTATCGAACTGCACCACTGACTAAAAACTGCTCTGATACATCGTATTCAGCATCCAGATAAAACGAAATCACATCACGGGTTTCGTCAACTGCATTGTTTGGCGCTATACCAGGGAAACCCTGAATACCGCCGTCTGAATCTGTTGCAAACAAGCTTGCCCCATTGAGCGTATCGTAATCACGGTAGGCATATTCTTCGCCCGCGTTAATCTTGTACTGGTCTTCCCGTAGCTCAGCACCAATGGCTATAGCCAGATCACCATAACGGCGAGTGTAATCGACATTAATGGTTTCAAGTCCGAGTTCCAATCCATAAGCTTTTGCTTCTCTTGGGACAGTGGATCGAATCTGTGCTGCGGACAGCGCAGTTGAAAACTGTTGTAGATTCGCAAAGGATGAATTCAAAGAATTACTGGTCGTATAATCAATGGTGTTTTCGCCATCGGTATAGGAGATGTCGAGGGTTGAACCATCATCAAATTCTGCTCGATAACCAAAGTTATAGGACACGTCGTCAATTTCAGAATTGATCAATGGCAGGAAGCCCGCCTGAATGGTTGCATCACCATCGGCCAAGACCGCGTTACCGCCGGTGTTACCGTTATGACGGAAAAACGCAGCTGATTCATTATCGCGACTTGAATAGGTAATAAAGCCGTAAAGCTCACCCAGTCCTAATTCAAAAGCGCCGTTGACGGTTGCAGCGAACTGCTCGGACTCAGCATCACCAATACGGAACGTATCCCGAGGTGCAGTGGCTTCGCGGGGATCACCTAGTAGCAGGTTGCCATTCGCAAGGGTTGTACAACCCGGGAACTGACAAGAGCCATGTACACCGGCACGATTGGTAAAGCCGCGGTCTCGAAAGTTAAGGCTGGCGTTAATGTAACCAGAAGAGCCCAACGCAAATCCCTTAGTCAGATCAACATTAGTGGTTTCTCCGTCGCCTTCCGTCGTTTCACCATAAGAAACAGCAACCTTGCCGCCTTCATCATAGTCATTTAGCACGATGTTAATCACACCGGCAATTGCGTCCGAACCATACTGAGCAGCAGCGCCGTCCCGTAATACTTCAATGCGCTTAATAGATGCAGCCGGAATCGCGTTCATATCGGTACCAGCGGTACCACGACCAACGGATGTGTTGATGTGGATGAGCGACGCCTGATGGCGACGTTTGCCGTTAATCAATACCAGTGTCTGGTCAGGACCTAAGCCCCGAAGTGTGGCTGGCCGAAGTGCATCGGTACCATCACTGATCGATGAACTGGAAAAGTTGAACGAAGGCGCAATGGCCTGCAGCATTCGACCAACTTCGGTTTGTCCTGTGTCTTCTAAAGCTTCAGCAGTCAGCACGTCCACTGGCACAGGCAAATCTTCCGCCGAACGTCCAGGTGCCCGGGAACCAATAACCGTGACTTCTTCAATATCTTGTGCGTCGCTCGCGACCGCGACTTCTGCTACTCCCCCGCCAAGTAAAACCCCTACCAGCGCGGACATCATCGTGTTTCGATTTGACATATTGTCTTGTCCTTTTTCATCTAACAAAGTAATGCTCAGTTGACCTTCTTCAGAATATCGTGCAATTAAGCCCGTATCCTTCAGCAGCAGGTTTAGTGCTACGTGAGGGTCAAACTCCCCAACCAGACGATTGGCTTTGAACTGCTTGGCTAAATCAAAGGAAAAAACGATGGTTTCATCCGCTTGCATGGCAAACTCAGTCAAAGCCAAATCTGCACGCTGCGCTTCAATTTCAAATTGCTGCATCGCACTATAGGCAGGGTTTGCCGCAAGCAGAATTAGCAACAGGATCAAACGCAAGGCACCTGGCACCTTGACTAGACAGTCAGACAGAAGAAATCCTCCATTGAAGACTTAATATATTATTTCGAGGGCGCTACGGCTTCAAGGTCAGCATAAGCGATGATGATCCCGCCGTCAGCCTTTGTGTAGGTTACAGGGAAGTTTTCGGTCAAAGAATTGAGTAATCCGTCGACGTCACCGGCTTTAAAAAATCCAGCAATTTTTAGCTGTCCAGCCTGCTCATCTGCCACAGTCAGAGGTATATCGGTGTAACGGCCGATCTCCAACACTGCATCCGCCAGAGATTCCCCCCTGAATATCAACATACCATCACGCCAGGCGAGTTCCTTTTGAACCACTTCAAGGGGCAGGTTTAAAGCTGCTGTAACACCATCATGATCAATTCTTGTCCATTGCCCGGGTAAAATTGTCACCTGTTCAGCAACCGGCAATTCCGCATGGGTGACTAAAACCTTGCCCTCGGTGACCAAAACCTCAACCACGGCTTTCGAAAAATCAACATTAAATACCGTACCCAGCGCGCGAACCGAGCTCTCCCCGGCCTCAACAATAAAGGGTCGTTCGGAATCTTTTGCTACGGAGAATCTTGCCTCGCCCTTTTTTAATTCAATGACGCGTTGTTCCGCTGTGTAGGACACCCGGATACGACTGTTGGTATTCAGGTGAACAGAACTACCGTCGCTCAGTCTGACCAACCGGTTTTCACCAACCACAGTACTATGCTGCTGGATCATTGTTGCAATAGAACCGGTGGTGCCAACATCCTCCTGTTGATCCGCTAAAAACCAAATGCCCATGCCAACACACAGCACCACACTCGCGGCGAGAGCGGCCAATCGGTTGGGTCGAATCCCGTGACCCGTTTTAAGGCCGGCTGGATCAAAGGGAAAGAGTGATGATAGTTGATTCAATACACACAGATCGTCCCAGAGCGCTGCCAGGTCAAACAGCGTATCCCGGTGTAACTCACTGCGCAGAAGCCAAAGTCGAAGCTCTTCAACTTCCGCCTGATCCAACTCACGGTCGAGTCGCACAACCCAAAGACTCGCTTCGTCTTTAATCTCCGAGCGATTGTAGAGCGAGATAACATTATTCTCACTCGAGTCGCCATCAGGCCGATCATCGGTAGGCAGGTCTTTTTTAGACATTGTAGTTTCTAAACATTTTTGCTCTTAAACACACTTGCTTTTAAACACTTGCTTCTAAACATAGCCGTTATTCAACATGTTGCTCGTGCCCCGTGGTGGCCGTCCTGATCACGCCTGCTGCCTCTGGCCCGTCCATTGATTCTAGATAGTCGGCGCAGTGCCTAAGCCCCTTTGCAACGTGTTTTTCCACGGTGCTTTCACTCAGCCCTAAATGCTCCGCAATTTCCTTTTGGCTCTGGCCGTACACCTTCTTCAATATAAAAGCTTTACGCACATTCCCCTCAAGTTGATCTGCCGCGTCACAAAAAGATAAGAATCGCTCGTTATGTTGAGCATGCAGCTCCGGAGAAACAGCCGAGGTGTAATCGACAGTTGAGGCAGACAAATCCTCCAGCGGAGCCGAGTATTTATTGTCCCACTTCTCTAGATGATTTAGGGCGAGGTGCTTAGCGGTCCGGAGCAGGTAGGTCCGGGCGTAGGTGATTTCATTGGTCAGTTCGGCTTCTATACTTTTGACAAAGGTTTCTTGAACAACATCATCCACATGCTGCAGCCCAACGAACCGGCGGACGTGCCGTTCCAGTTGGCCTCGAATCTCAAGAAATACTTTTGTCACGTTGCTCAATAGAGCCATCCATAATCTGTGCTGGGGGTAATATATCCTAATTTCCCAATGACTGTGCAATCGGGCAATATGCCCTGCTTCGAGTAATGCGCGCATATCATGACCACTATAGAAAAGAGCCCGCCGCTAATCGGCACCATTTTGGCACCCGGGATGTTGTCCGGCCCCTGGGAAGAACGCCAAAAGCTGGTCGATCAAGTCGTAGAAAGCGGCATAGACCATGTCTTTACCGCAGATCACGTCAGCTTTATTAACGGCATGGGTCTAGATGGCATAATGAACGCCGCCATCATTACCGCGATGGACCCCACCATTAAAGTTTGTATTGGCGTGTATCTGTTGGCCCTACGCCACCCGGTGCCCGTGGCAAGACAGCTCGCCACCTTATCTCAATCGGCCCAGGGTCGAATCATTCTGGGTGTAGGCGTTGGCGGTGAAGATCGACACGAGATGGAAGTCTGCGGCATCAATCCCAAAACACGCGGCAAACAAACCAATGAATGCCTCGATATTATCCGGCATCTATCCACCGGTAAGCCATTCTCCTTTAAAGGGGAGTTCTTTGAACTAGAAAACGCTCAAATCAGGCCCGCCGTTAAACCCTCCATTCCTATTTTAGTGGGCGGCCGAAGCGATGCCGCCATCCGCCGCGCCGGAACCTATGCAGAAGGCTGGTTGGCAGTCTGGTGCTCCGCAAATAGATTTGCCGGTGCAACCGCACAGGTGGAAGCCATTGCTGAGGAAATTGATAGGCCCCAAATCGATTGGCAACACGGCTTACAGATATGGGTTGGCGTTCACAAAAATAAAATCCGCGCACGAGAATTTGTCGCTGAAGGTATGCAGTCTTTTTACAACATGCCCTTTGAAGCATTCGAAAAGTACTCTCCCTATGGCACAGCGGAAGAGATTGCCGAGTTTCTAATCCCCTACAAAGAAGCTGGCTGTCGCCTCTTCAATATTAAACCCTGCGCGGAATCGGAAGCCGAAGGCATCAATGCCGTTGCCCGAATCCGCGAACTACTCACCATGAACTAAGACAAGCAGCATCAACATGTTAAGTAACAAAACCGCTCCAACTTCCAACACCTACTTTTCTCAACGGCTGAAGCTGCACTATCTAGATTGGGGTAATCATGGCGCGCCACATCTGCTGCTGATTCATGGCTCCCAGGATAATTGCCACAATTGGGACTGGACCGCAGAACAGTTCTGCGACGACTACCATGTGATTGCCCCAGACCTACGGGGACATGGGGACAGCGCCTGGGTAAAGGGTAGTCCCTATCAGCAATTGGATTATGTCTACGACATTGCTCAACTGGTTGAGCAGCAAAACCTTGAACCGGTCAACATTATTGGCCATTCACTGGGGGGTAGTATTGCCTGCCTATACTCAGGCCTTTATCCAGAGAAGGTGAATAGCCTGATTTCGATCGAAGGCGTTGGGGCTGCCTGGTACATTCGCGGCGAAGAAGATCCGCAAACACGCTTACGCAATTGGGTCGACAATACCCGCAAACTCTCAGCTCGAGAACCGCGAAAATATGAATCCCAGACTGATGCCTATGAGCGGATGAAAAAATCCAACCCGCACCTAACGGAAGAGCGAGCCCGGCATCTGAGCAATCACGGCAGCAATCAGAACGAAGACGGTACTTTCAGCTGGAAGTTCGACAACTATACTCACTCGGGTCCTCACCTCGGCATAAACCTGGATGACCTCATCCAGTTGTGGGAGAAGATCGACTGTCCTACCCTGCTTATGAATGCCCTACAGGGTTTTGGTCATCGCACAGGTCAGGAAGATACCCTGCAACACTTCCGTCAAGGAAGCGTCTTGAACGTTGATAACGCAGGACACTGGTTACACCACGATCAGTTTGATACCTACATTGAAGCAAGCAGAGCGTTTCTAGCAAAAGCTAACCCATAGTTTGCTTGCCTCAAACGACAGACCATCAATTAGCTAACATGAGCGCCCGATGAAACGAGATTCTGACACATTCCCCGACGATGACTGTGGTAACGCCCTGTGGAATATGGCCCAGGCAGGGGATAACTTGGCAAAAAGACGAGATGTCGAATTCACCGTTATATTTTCTACCGAAGATGCGGCTTTAAAGTTTGGCGCCGCACTGCTCTTCAATCGGCAACAGGTCCTACTCTGTGACAACGAAGCATCAACCGAATACCCATTTGAAATAGTCGCAACGGTATCGATGGTGCCATCTCATCCAGAGATCACTGACTACGAAAATCTTCTGCAAGTACATGCTTCTAGCTTTAGCGGGATCTATGATGGTTGGGGTAGTTTCCCCCAATCGTGATTCTGCCGGGCAGTGATGTTTTCTCGACCACCGCAATTTGAGTTCAGCATGGGGCGCAATATGATTAGACAATTATTCATTCTGGTTGTACTTTTTGGCCTTGCGGCCTGTGGCAAGCTCCCTGACTCGCCGACAGAAACTTCTGATCAGACACTCGACTCTGAAATAGCCACTCTGCCCGAAACATCAGACACGACGCAGCCTGAAGCCGAGCCTGAAATCCCAGCGGGGCCCGGGGTCGCCACGACTAGCCCGCCAAGATCTCCGCTAAACCTAAGCCTTCCTGCCGACAGGGATCAGCCAACGGAGCAGAATTTCGATTTTAAGAAACCTGCAACGCTCCCCAACCTATTTGCGGTTGAGAAGCACAAAGAGAAGAAGAAACTAGCGGTCGGCGCAAAAGTGCTCAGCGATCCAACAAAAGAAAAAAATTACGTCGAGTCGGTGAACGGCGCGGAGCTAAAGATAGAAATACTCACCACTAAGCCCTGACCTGACACAGGCCTTTTACCTGGGCGAGACCCAGCAAAATCAGGTCTTTTTCTAGAGGCTGCCATTGCGTAGACTAAAACGGAACTCAGCAGGTGACTGATGATGACCAATACAGAATTCTCGATCAAACCCATTACCCCCCATATCGGCGCAGAGATTGATGGGATCGATCTAGCCTCTCCCCTCAGTAACGAACAATTCAGTAGTCTGTTTCAAGCCTGGCTCGATTGGAAAGTGCTGGTATTTCGCGATCAGCATCTAAGTAGAGATCAACACAAAGCATTTGCTCGACGATTCGGCGCGTTACACGTACATCCCATGCAACATAGTTATGGTGGTGATCCAGAGGTTCTCACCGTCAAAACCACAAAGGACTCAAAATATACCGCGGGAAATGGCTGGCACACGGACGTGACCTGCGATGCCATTCCACCCCTGGGTTCAATGCTGTACATGAAAGAAGTCCCGGAGGGCGGCGGCGGAGACACCCTGTTTGCCGATATGTACCTCGCATACGAACTGCTCTCGGACACCATGAAATCGCTGTTAGATGGGTTAGTGGCTGTACATGACGGCGCACTACCCTATGCTAGCGGTTACGGTGTCGCACCTCCTAGCGGCGAACAGTATCCACGGAACACCCATCCAGTTGTGGCGACGCACCCTGAAACGGGCCGCAAGTTGTTGTATGTCAACTCCGGATTCACCTCCCACATTAAGGGTCTGAAGCCCTGGGAAAGTCGCATGCTACTAGATGGACTCTTCAACCACATCGCAACGGAAGTTCGCCTGCCCTGCCGGGTGCAGTGGCAGCCAAACACATTGACCTTCTGGGATAATCGCTGCACCCAGCACCATGCCATTTGGGACTACTACCCCAATACCCGACATGGTGAGCGTGTATCGGTGTTGGGAGATCTTGCGCCGGAGGCGTGAGTCCGATCCGCACAACAGCAGCTTGAATCTCGAAAACTTTGACGGATCCAAAAATAGCGCAGGGCCCTGGGTTACCTTGCCCAATAACCAATCATGGGGAAGTGGCAATGCCAGTTGATTATTCATCCATACGGAACGACACCTACATCCGCATGACTGGCTCGAGGTTTGGATGCGCCGGAAAGATAATGTGTGGACCGGGGAATGATGATCACAATTCCTGCCAACGGACTGATAAACTGAATCCAACTTCTGTTGATTCAAATTAATGCTCGAACTGCTCCAATCAAACCGTATGCAACTCCTGGTGGAAACCCTCTGCCAGAGACTGCAGCAACCCGACAATCCTTTTGAGCCGACTTTGGTTGTCGTGCAAAGTCAGGGTATTGGGCAATGGCTGAAGGTTGAGCTGGCAAATCGTCTGGGTATCGCGGCAAATGTCGAATGTATGCTGCCAGCGGAGTTAATCTGGCGCTTGTACCAACGGGTACTACCGACAAGTTTGCCCGATGAATCACCCTTCTCCCGGCAGTTAATGACCTGGCGATTGATGCAACTTCTGCCCGCATCTGGCGAAATCACCATTCAGAATTACCTGTCCGAGGGTGCCGACTACCAGCTCCGACTGTACCAACTTAGCCATGTGATCGCCGGCCTGTATGACCAGTATCTGATCTATCGGCCGGACTGGATCAATCAGTGGGAAACCAAACAAGGGGAAGCAGAACTTCCCTGGCAAAGTGAATTATGGCGCGAACTTTTGAAACAACCCGGAATGGATCCAGGTTTACACCGAGCAAATTTACACAGAGCATTTATCGACCGACTTAAGACCAGCCATGATCAGTTGCCGAAACAGCTTAACGTCCTCGGAATATCTTCATTGCCTGCTATGCATCTCGAGACCCTACAGGCTGTCGCACGGCATGAGCAGGTTTCGATCTACTTTCTAAATCCTTCCCAACACTACTGGGGCGACATCGAATCAGAGAGGGACGTTGCGAAAAAATCAATTCGAGACCTACTCAACAAAGAAGGTCCACTCACGGAAGACGACTATCTAGAAGTGGGTAACCCCCTGCTGTCTTCTACTGGAAAACAGGGCCGAGAATTTTTGGAATTGTTACTGGAAGCAGAAGACGTCAACGCCGTGGATCTATTCCAACCAATTGAGCCCCAAAATATGCTCAACCAGGTCCAGGCTGATATTTTGAACCTGGAGTTTGGCGGCGAACTTTACAACGGTGAAGCCAGTCCGACGCAACAGCCAATGCCAGTGGGTGATCACAGCATCCAAATTCATTGTGTCCATAGCCGCATGCGTGAGGTTGAGGTATTGCTAGATCAAATCCTGGCAATGCTGGATCGATCGAATCAGACAATTAGCCCAGCTGACATTATTGTGATGGCGCCCGACATCAGTTTATATGCGCCCTTTATCCAGGCCGTGTTTCAACGAAAATTGCCCTTTAGCATTACCGACCGACCTGCAGTGGATCAATCCTCGGTGCTTGTTGCTTTTAGTAAATTACTGGCGCTACCGGACTCCCGCTTGAGCGCATCCGATGTTATGGATCTGCTTGAGATCCCAAATATTGCGGATCGCTTTGAACTTGGCGAAGCTGATGTGAGTCGACTGCAATTCTGGGTTCGAGAAGCCGGTATACGTTATGAAATGGATGGAAAAAGCAAACAACAGAACTGGGACCTTCCCCAGGAAGATTACAACACCTGGCGATTTGGATTAGATCGATTGTTACTGGGCCTGGCGATGGAACCAGGATCTGGCCTCTACGCGGGTACCGCACCGATGGATGTCAGCCCCGGGGATGCGGATTTGATCGGCACCCTATGTCATATAGTGGATACCCTGGATACCTACCGACAGACATTATCTGAAGCCCACACTGCAGCCGACTGGCAAATCGCCATCAACGAAATGATGTCAGATTTGTTGTTAGTGACTTCCGACGAAGAGTTTGCCATCGCTCAGATTAGTGATGCGCTCTCCACACTGAGCCAGCAAAACGATTCCGCGGAGTTTACGGATACCATCACCTCACGACTATTTCGATTCTGGTTAGGGGAGCAGCTTCAACAGCCACCACAAAACCGAGGTTTTGTTTCTGGCGGCGTCACCTTTGCCACATTGGTTCCCATGCGCAGCATTCCCTATGCCTGCGTTTGCTTGATCGGGATGAATGACCGGGAGTTTCCCCGGGAAGATAAGCCTCTCAGTTTTGATTTAATGGCCCGCGACTATCGCAAAGGTGATCGATCCAGACGGAATGACGATCGCTACCTATTCCTTGAAGCACTCTTGTCCGCCCAACAAACCTTTTATGCCAGCTTTATTGGCCGTGGCCAAAAAGACAACAAAGAAAAACCGCCATCGGAGCTAATTAGCGAACTGATTGACTATATGCAGCGGATATATGGCAAGGCACCGCTGCTGGTCCACCCCCTACAACCCTTTAATGCGGTCTATTACGATGCTAACAGCCCCATTCGTAGCTATGCGAGCAATTGGCACAAAGCCTTAACAGAACAACGAACTCCCACTGATTTTATCGATCAGGCACTGGCTACAAATGACGATGAACCCCTCACTCATTTGGATCAACTGACAAGATTCTTTCGCCACCCCGCCAAATACTTTTTGAACCAGCAGCTCGGGGTTTACTTTCGAGAGGACGATGATGACCTCAAGGATGTGGAATCATTTGAACTTGATGGTCTGGAAAAATATCAACTGGCTGACGGTGCCTTGAACACCCTTCTCACCAATGAAGATGGCGAACTATCACTGGCCCATTGGCAGGAACAAACTCGAGCCTCTGGGCAGATTTTACCTGGCCCCATGGGTGAGGCACAGCTACAACGAGAGGTCACGCTCGCGCAACAGATTGCTGATGCTGTGCACGGGATTGCTGCAGCGCCGAGTAAGGTCCATCAATTTGAAATTCAGCTGGGCGACATATTGCTACAGGCAGATATACCGTTGCGTGACGGTTCACACATTGCGGCGAGAACAGGAACGCTCAAAGCCCGCCAGCGGATTGATGCCTGGATTCGACATCTGGCACTTTGTGCTGACGGCTATGACGAAGACACAATACTAATCTATCGGGACAACAAGCGGACCGCCGCAAAAGAGACCATTTTTAATGTACCCGCCGAACAAGCCCATAAACACCTGAGTCATCTAGTTGCTCTGTATACCAGAGGTCTCGCTGAGCCATTACTATTTTTACCCGAGGCCGCCTATGAGTTCGCAACCAATGGCTCTCTGGCTGACGCCAAAAAGAAGTTTTTGAATGACAATCCCGGTAGTGAGTTTAATGACCGATATTACAATCGACTGTTCAACCTCCCCCAGCAACTGAACGACCAGTTTGCCGCCATCGCCTCCGATATCTGGCAGCCGCTGATTGACCATCAGCCAGCAGGGAAATCAAAATAATGCTGCTAGATAGCCAACACTTTCCACTATCGGGCCAACAGCTAATTGAAGCCAGCGCTGGCACCGGTAAAACCTATACCATTTCTAATCTGTATTTGCGTTTACTGCTGGGACGGGACCCCGAGTTACCCCGTCCGCTACAACCCAACGAAATTCTGGTGCTGACCTTTACGATTGCCGCAACGGACGAACTCAGGGAACGTATTCGCAACCGGGTGAATCTTGCGCGGCGTATGTTCGCAAGTCAGACGATAAAACACCCCGGTGAAGAAGCTGAAGACCTCTTTATCAATACGCTGATTGAAACCAGTTCGGATCTTATTGCTGACCGGCGTCTACTCACGGCGGCACTACAAACCATGGACGAAGCCTCCATTTTTACTATTCATGGTTTCTGTGCACGGATCCTCGGTGAACAATCCTTTGATACCGGCATGCTCTTTAATCAGAACCTGGACGGTGACCGGGATCAGCTTTTAGAGATGGCGGCAGAAGATTGTTTTCGTCAGGAGCTCATGCCACTCCCGACTGTGATTCGGAATATCGCCCTAAAACGCTGGCCCAACCCTAATGCTCTGGTGAAGTTCGTGAAGAACTTTTTGTTCCGCCACAACCTGCAATACTTTCCGAAGGAACAGGTTACGGGTGATGAGCTGGAAGTTCTGATTGCTGATAACCAACGCTGCAAAACCCTCTGGTTAGAACAAAACATCTCCGAATTGATCAGAGAGGCAAAATTTCACGGCGGCCGGGCAACGTCGTTGCAGGTCAAACCCGATCACGCAGAATTTATTGAACACTATTGTCGAAGTGATGATCTCGACGTCAAACGATGGGAACCCTGGACCAGCGCCAAGCTCGCCAGCAATAGTGTCAAAGCAACGGTCATGCCCGACCACAAAATCTTTGCCTTGATCGATTCCATTGTCGAACGTCAGGCATTACTCGAAACCATCAGCAGTAATCTGTGCCACCTGGTGTCCCGCAATGTCTCCGCTAATATTGCACGTTACAAAACGCAGCTCGGTCAACTGACCCTTGATGACCTGTTAGTGGAGGTACATCGCGCGCTCGATAATTCTCAGCTCGCCGGGGTCTTACGTGATCGGTGGCCTGTTGCGATGATTGATGAATTTCAAGATACCGACGACCTCCAATTCGAAATCTTTACCCGCATCTACGCTAATCAACATCAAAAAGGCGGCGGCCTATTTTTTATCGGTGACCCCAAACAAGCGATCTATAATTTTCGCGGTGCCGATGTTTATACCTATATCAACGCCAAGCAAGGTGCAGATGCCACCTACTCCCTTGGCACTAACTGGCGCTCCACACCGGCCATGATCGGCGCCGTGAATCACCTTTTCAATCGCCCGGATATATTTGGTGACGACGAACAGATTCCCTTTGAGCCGGTGACCTATGCTCAGCCCAATGCTGATAAGGCATTGACCATCGACGGCGTGCCACAAAAGCCAATGCCAATTTTTCTCGATCAATCCAGCAGCGAAGAGGTGATGCGGGAAAATTTGATGGCCCATGCGGCGGAAGAGACCGTCAAACTCCTGCATCTGGCCCAACAGGGTCGTGCAGCGATCAATGGCAAGCCGATACAACCGGGTCAAATTGCGTTTCTGGTCCGCCAGAGAAAGGATGCCAACGCTGCTCGACGTGCGCTCGCGGCACGCAATATTCGGAGCGTGTACATCACCCTCGAAAGCGTACTGTTGACCGAAACCGCGGACGACTTAAAACTGATTCTGGAGGCGGTGATTGATCCCACCAATGAAAGGGCCCTAAAAACTGCTCTGGGCACAACATTGATGCAATCAACCATCTCGGAAATTTTCGCCCTAAATAGTGATTGGTCGGCCCTGCATGGCGTGATGCAAGAGTTCCAGGAGTACCACGAAAAATGGGCCACAATGGAAATCGCCTCGATGATTGAGCATCTCATGAGCCGGCGCCAGATTCCCGAAAAATGGCTTTTACATCAAGACGGTGAGCGACAAATCACCAACCTCCGCCATCTAGCAGAAATCCTTCAGGCGCAATCCATGGTAGCCCCGGGTATGCGTCGCTTACTCAAATGGTTCAACCGCGAGAAACTCGCCGCTGAAAGAGTGGCGGTAGACGAACGTCAACTGCGGCTTGAGAGTGACTCTAACCTTGTGCAAATCGTCACCATGCATGCGTCTAAGGGACTCGAATATGACATTGTCATGGTGCCCTGTGCCGGTTTCGGCAAACCCTTTTCCACATCCAACCCAATGTTCCACCGGGAGGATGAAGCGGGCAATTTTGTCCCGGCCATCGACTTTAGTAACGGTGATGAAAGCAAAGCCCAGTATCAACTAGAAGAATTTAATGAGTCTATGCGCTTAATGTACGTGGCAATGACCCGGGCAAAGTACTGTTGCTACATCGGCGTCCCGCTGATTAAGCAAATTCACAGCACGCCAGTTGCCAAACTATTGGGTTTTAGCGGCAAAGATATTGAGACCGTTACTACCGAGCTTGAATCTCTGCCCGAGGCGTACTTCGAGCTGCAGGCATTGCAGACAGATACTTTGACAAGCTATACCCCTGAAACTATTCACACCGACCTTGAGGCACCGCCGCCGCTGCCCTCGATCCATAGCCAATGGCGCATGCATTCCTATACAGGACTGACACGGCTTCTCAAGCAAGATGAAGTGGAGGCGAATGACGTTCAACCCAGGCCCGGATATGGCGACGACGACAACAAAATTTCGATCGACAATATGTCTGCACCATCCCGGTATAGCTTTCCTAGAGGTTCCCGGGTGGGCATTGTCTTGCACGATTTTATGGAGCAGTTAGATTTTTGCGCCGCTGAACCTGAAGTGAGCGAACAGGCAAAACGTAGCCTGGCGAAAATGGGGCTAGACCCGGCTGAATGGCTACAGGTTCTAGTCCAGTGGTTTGAAGATATTGTGCACACCCCCATGAGCGACCAACAGCGGTTTGCCCTTGCGGATATTCCGAGAAACCAGCGATTAGACGAAATGGAATTCCACTTCCCAATTGATGCAAACCGTAAACTGGTCGAACAATTAAAATCCGCTGGGGTACTAGGCGAGCATATGAACCTGCAGTTCGATACCTTGCAGGGAATGATGACGGGATATATTGATCTGATTGTGGCCCATGAAGGTCGGTACTATCTGATTGACTACAAATCCAATGATCTTGGTTCAACGCAAAATGCATACGCTGTGGCGCCGCTTACGGAGGCCGTTAAACATCATCATTATGACCTGCAGTATCTGATCTACTGCGTTGCGCTAAATCGTTACTTAAAACAGCGAGTCCCAGACTATCAGTACGCCACCCATTTTGGCGGGGTGTTTTATCTGTTCCTGCGGGGTATGGATGGCAGCACCGCCGCCGGCGTCTATGCAGACCAACCCGACGAAGTATTGATCAATCACCTGGATCAGCTGTTAACCGGTTTGGAGGCAGGCTGATGCACAACGTTTTACTCCAGGCTGGGCTTACTTCAACGGATCGACACTTCGCGGATATGTTGTCGCGCAAATCCCAAATTCAAGACTCCGATCTTGTGTTGTTATTCGCGCGCTTAAGTCAATCACTGGGTAACCAAAATAGTTGTTTACGCATTACAGACTCTGATCTGGTAACGCGCTTGCAAGAACAAGATTGTGTCACCAGCTGGTCACCGGATGGTCAAGACGCGCTTCCCAACTACGCCGACATCAGGACACCTCTGGTCCTGATCAATCCGGGTGTTGGCACTACGTCGAGTGACCACAGCCTCCTTTATACCAATCGGTTTTTTCAGTACGAGTCACGAATCGCTGAAAACCTGCGGCGGCGGAATCGGTCCGTCGAAAATTCTGCCCGTCAATATGCTGCCCTGGTGCCCTATTTCACCGACGAGGATGATCCCAAACAACAAATTGCTGCAATACAGGCGGTCACCCGACAGTTGACGATTATCACCGGTGGCCCAGGCACCGGTAAAACCAGCACGGTGGTTAAGATCCTGGCTGGCCTCCTGAATGGCGACCCAACCTTAAGAATCAAACTCGCCGCTCCAACGGGCAAAGCCGCAATGCGCCTGTCTGAATCTATCCAGGGTGCAATATTACGACTACCTAATGACGCGCCTGTCTCGGTTCCGACTGACGTTAGCACCCTACATAGATTATTGGGCGTGAGGGGTGATGGGCAAACGTTCAAGTTTGATCAAAACAATCCCCTGCTGGCGGATGTTTTGATCTTGGACGAGGGTTCCATGATTGATCTGGTGATGTTCGACCGAATTCTTAAGGCTCTACCTGCAAACGCGCGGCTGATCATTCTTGGGGATCCACACCAACTCTCGTCCGTCGATAGCGGCAATGTTCTGTCGGACATCACAGGCCAGGGCGACTGCTATACCGATGCCTTTCGCCGGCAGGTAAAGACCTTTGCCAATTTAGATCTTGAGGGTGTGGATTCTCACCATCAGCTTGCTGATGCCCATTGCCAACTCATCACCAGTTACCGATTCCAGGATGACCAGGGTATCGGCCAACTCGCCCACGATTTGCGAGAAGGCCAACCCCTGAAGCTAGAAAATAACAATCAGGTGACTTTTGTGCCGGAATTCGACACCAATAGATTACTCAACGCAATGGCGGGGCTGTATCAAGACTATCTCAAGCTGTGTGAGCAGAACGCGGAAGCGGAAACTCTACTGGATACTTTTGATAAGCAGCGACTGCTCACGCCGGTTCGTGAAGGGGAACAGGGGGTGAACCAGTTAAATGAAGCTTTTGAATCAAGGTGCTTTGCAGATTCCGCCAGCTATTATCATGGCAAACCCATCATGATCATGAGCAATCATTATGCGCTTCGACTTTTTAATGGTGATATTGGCATTTGCGTAAAACGACAGGGAAGGACAGATCAACACGCCACAATTGAGGTCGCCTTCAAAAACTCACAGGGCGCCATTGAATATTACCTGCCAACCAGGCTGCCCCAACACACCTCTTGTTTTGCCATGACCGTACATAAATCCCAGGGTTCAGAATTTGATAAGGTTTTGCTCGTGCTCCCTGAAACCACTCGGGAAGACTTTATTACCAGGGAACTCGTTTACACCGGCATTACCCGAACCCGCTCAAAACTCACCATATTCCATGCTGCTGAATCCATGGAGACCAAAAAACAGATTCGCGCCAGCGGATTGGCTCAACGATTTCTGCCGCGCCTCCCAATCGACGTCTCGGTTACACAGACCGTCGAGCAAAAAGAAGAGAAAGATCAATTAGATTTGTTTTAATCAGGAGACCGCCTATGGACATTGGCTGGCACGACATCTGCCTCAAAACCAACAATATGCAAGCCACCAAGGCCTACTATGAGGCCCTTGGTCTGGAGGTGACCCATGACAGTGAAGGCTGGGTACACCTCACTAATGGCGACATTAGTATTAGCTTAATGGGCTTCCTCAGCGAAAACTGGCTGAACTTCCGCGGCGGTGATATTGAAACAATTCGGGCCAGATTACAGGAACTGGATATCGAGGCCCCTGGCAAGGTAGAAACCTACTTTGAGGACGGTAGTACCGGCACCCACTGGCAATCCCGGGACCCTGAGGGCAATGTTGTTTACTTTGATACCACCGAGGGAGAGGCGTCAAAAACTATGGAAGTCAATGTGTTGCTGGCCAACCTTGAGAGACGGCTTAAAGTTATGGGCGTGCACTCACCTCATTTTGACGCTCTTAAAGCAGACCTCCAGAGTCAATGTAGTACCGACAAATAGCCGACAATTCACCTACAGTGCTGTATAATTACCGCACAAATAATCGCATTAACTATTGAAATTTTTGAAAAAATCGCCATTATTGCGCATTCCAAATTCAACCCCCCCAAATTAGTTCACCTTTTGTTTACTTTTTATTTACCTTTTATTTAAAAATACCCACTGGAGACCTGTGTGGTTCAAAGCGCTATTGATATAGATGTATGGAAAGAGATTGCGATCAGCAAGCAAATGTTGATCAGAACAGCCACCGACGCACTAGGGTTAGATCCTGAATGCTCGGAACAAGAGTTCAAAGCCGCTCTCGAAGCCAGCCTAAAAGAAATTGCCGAAGCAGACGTAAAAGTCGCCAAGGCCAAGGTTGCGATTCAAGCAACCATTGATGACCTGACAGAGCGGTTGGAGAAGTCAGAGAAGTCTCTAAAATCTACCAACGACATGCTCACTTCAGCGAGTGCCGAGATTGAAAAGCTTAAAAGTGTTATCGAAGCAGATCGAAAGCTTGCTGAAAATGACGCCAAAAAACTTAAAGATCAGGTTGATGAAAAATCCAAAGCACTAAAAGCGATCAATACGCTGCTTGGAGATACTCCGCAGAATGTGGCGAAGAAAATCAAAACCCTGAACAAGAAGAAGCACGAAGATACAACAGCCAAAAAGCGCATCGACGATGAGCTGAAGAACGTTAGAAAAGAACGTACCGAAAAGATCAAAAAAGCTGAAGCAAAAGAAGCCCAGGCAAAAACGATCTTGAATGGCTATAAAGCGCTTCAAACCTACTGTGACGAGCAGTACGACAAGCTAAAAGAGCTAATGGAAGACGACAAAATGTTGATCGCTCCACCCAGGCTCGACGAAGATGTGTACGCTGATCTTGAGTCTAACGCCTCTAGTTCCTCTGCCTCTTAAAAAACAGCACCAATGCGTCGGCATTTCTAGCCAAACATGAAGATCTGGGTAGATGCCGACGCGTGCCCTGTTGTCGTTAAAGATATCCTCTTTCGCGCAGCAACCCGGGCAAAAATTTCCGTCACACTGGTCGCCAACCAGTTTCTCAACGTGCCTAAATCCCCCTTTATCCATTTTGTTCAGGTTCCCCAGGGATTTGATGTAGCGGACAATGAAATCGTCAAACGCTGCGTTGCCGGTGACCTTGTTATCACCGCTGACATCCCACTTGCGGCAGAAGTCATCGAGAAAAACGCCATCGCCCTCAACCCTAGAGGGGAGCTGTACACCATCGAAAACATCAAAACCCGGCTGAATATGCGTGACTTTATGGACACCATGCGTGCCAGTGGCATCGAAGGCGGCGGTCCTCCTCCGCTTACCCAACGGGACCGACAACAATTTGCCAACAATTTAGATAAACTGCTCACCCAGGTTAATCAGCCCTAGGGCTTTATCCTTAGGCATAGATTTCGAGTGCAGTCATGCAAGAACTCAGCATAAACGACATCCATCAAAGGTTCAGTGAAAACCAACTCACCGTTGCTGAATTGACCCGCTACTATCTTGACCAGATCAAACAACAGGCGCAGCTGGGTGCGGTCATCACCGTCAACCCAGATGCTATTACTATTGCTGAGGCATTAGACAACGCCCTGGCTTCGGGCCAGGCGCCAACCAAACTATTTGGTGTTCCCATCCTGATCAAGGACAACATCGAAACCCTGGATCAAATGCCAACAACTGCCGGGTCTCTTCTGCTCAAAAACCATTTTCCTGCCTGTGATGCGGAATTGGTTTCACAACTACGGCAGGCTGGTGCTGTCATTCTAGGCAAAGCGAATCTCAGTGAATGGGCCAACTTTCGTTCCAACTATTCTGTGAGTGGATGGAGCGCGATGGGAGGCCAGGCGCGCAATCCCTATGACACGAGTCGATCCCCCAGTGGCTCAAGTGCAGGGTCAGCCATTGCGGTTGCTGCGAATCTAACAATGCTGGCGGTTGGTACCGAGACGGATGGGTCCGTTGTTTGTCCCGCCGCGCTAAATGGCGTTGTTGGCATTAAACCGACCCATGGCAGCATCAGCAACAAAGGCATAATCCCCCTTGCGGGTAGTCAGGATGTTGCCGGTCCAATGGCTAGAAATGTCAGTGATGCCGTAAAACTCTTAGAATCCATGCGAATCAAAGCCGTTGCAAAATCTCGGACCGGACCTATCTCGGAGCCGCTCTGTGATCATCTAATCGCCGACGGCTTACGGGGAAAAACCCTCGGTGTTGTGACCAACTTGATGGGCTATCACCCGGCAACGGATCTTGTATTTGCTCGGGCGGTGAAAGATCTAGAAAGTGCAGGCACTAAAATTGTGCAGGGTAAGCTGCCCAACCTTCGGGAGATCTCTAAGTACGAATATCAGGTCCTGCTGTATGAATTCAAAACCGGTATTGCCCAATATCTACAGGACCACGCTTCTCAGAATCAGGCTCAATCCAAGCTGCCCTATTCAACCCTGGCGGATCTTATTGCCGCCAATGAAAAAATCGCTGACCTGGAGCTTGGGGATTTTGGTCAAGACGTGTTTATTGAGGCGCAAAGCAAAGGGACGCTCCATGACGAGGAATATATTAAAGCCCTCGAAGCATGCAAACGCTTATCGGGACCCAAAGGCATTGACGCAACACTTGCAGCTAGCGGCGCTGATATATTAATTGCTCCGACCATGAGTCCAGCCTGGAAGATCGACCGGATAATGGGAGATCATTTCACTGGAGGCGCCAGCATGGTGCCGGCGGTTTCCGGTTATCCACACATCACCTTGCCTATGGGTTTTGTAAAAAATCTACCGGTAGGTTTATCAATGTTTGCAACAAAGGATTCTGAAGCTCAACTAATCGAGGCGGCCTATGCCTTTGAGCAAGCAACCCTGCATCGTCGACCACCCAGTTAACCCACAACTTTTAGACTACAAGTTTTAGACTACAACGTTTAAACCACAATGTTTAAACCACAATGTTTAAACCAACTTCTCAATCTAACAAGACAATCTACAGACAAAAAAAAGGGGCCCCGAAGGACCCCAAAGGCACCACACGGAAACGCTTAACGGGTTGCCAGGGGCGATCGCATATCCACTTCAAATGCCATCACAACTCTTCGGTCGAAGAAGTGATTTTCAGGTGAACCCTCAGCAGTGACGGGTTGAGTCTCACCAAATGCCTGGGCAACAACTTGATTGCGCTTAACCCCATGACTCAACAAATAGGCCTTCACTTCAGAGACCCGTTGCTCAGACAAATTCTGGTTATAGGTAGAGTCACCACGTCGATCGGCAAAACCAGACAGGACAACGGTTGTGTCAGGATTGCGAGCAAGCAGTGCTGCAACCTCACGCAATTGGGGTTCATAGTGTCCTTCAATTTCACTTGAGGCAGTCTTGAACTGGATAGGCACTTGACGGGCTTTCCATTCCGAACTTTTTGCAAGCAGGGTATCAATGTCCTGATTCAATTCAGCAATAAGCTGACCCTGACTTTGCTGCCTGGCCTTTAGTGACTGATTCTCTGCAACAAGTGCATCTCGCTTATTGTTATCGATGCGCTTCATTCCCCAGAGTTTTCCCAGTACACCTCCGCCCAGAATCGCGCCTGCCCCGGCACCAATTGGGCCACCGACAGCGGCACCAATGACAGCACCCCCGAGGGCGCCTCGATGCTCTTCTTTCTGTGTGCTTTTTTCTACCGCAAGGCTGCTAGACGCAACCACCATGAGTAAACCTGCTGCTATCATCTGTTTCGTATTCATTTGGATCTCCATGTTTGTCCTGTGATTCACATCATGTGATGCTTGAGGTTTATTAAACGCAGTAATTCAGGCATCTTAGTTGTCTGAATCGGGCAATCCGCTGATGAAATGTGGCAATAATATGGCAGGCAATTTTTGAGCTATCGCATCGCAATCGTTGAAGACGACGCAGACCTACGCGACAACTACGCTGATGTGTTTCGCGATCAGGGTTATGAAATTGATACCTATGGAGACCGGCCCAGCGCAGTTGCGGCATTTACCGCTGCCTTACCGGACCTCGCAGTCATCGATATAGGGCTTGGCAAGGAGGCGGAAGGCGGTTTTGCCCTTTGCCAATGGCTTCGAGAACGATCCAAGTCCGTGCCAATTATTTTTCTCAGCGCACGGGATAGTGATCTCGATATTGTCAGCGGGTTACGTATGGGCGCCGACGACTACGTGACAAAAGATATGAGTTTGCCTCACATACTGGCTCGCATCGCTGCCTTGTTTCGCAGAATAGAAGTCCTAAGCCAACCCACCATTACACCGGACAATGAAATAATTTGTGGCCAACTGCGATTGGATGAACAACGATTTACGGCATCCTGGGCGGATAAAAAAGTTGATCTGACCCTGACTGAATTTTGGATGGTCCACGCCCTCACCCTGAATCCAGGACATGTCAAAAAACGCCAACAGTTGATGCAGGATGCTCATATCTACGTGGACGACGCAACCATCACCTCCCACGTAAAACGGATCCGTAAAAAGTTTATGGCCCTCGATGCAGGATTCGATTGTATCGATACCGTCTACGGCATGGGTTACCGTTGGAAAGCGCCTTGATGATTTTAAGGTGTCACATGACCGGATCCGTTAGCGTCAGATTGCTATTTTTGCTACCGGCGCTGCTGTTGGGCTTAATACCAATAACCGGCTACCTAAATATCCAATCCGCTGTGCAAACTTTGACGGTTGAAAATTTGGCGAACCACAAGCAAAAAACCATGATATTGAAGGGCTTTATTGAAACGGAACCAGCCTTTCTCGAAAATCCAGCATTTCTGAGTAATAAGCCCTCCCTTTACGTTAACCAGGCGATGACAACGGGCGTTACACTCGACGGACGAATGGAGGAATGGCAATCGATCCAGCCAATCTCCTTCGGGCTTGATCAACTTGTTCAAATTAACCAACCCTATGAGCCCAACAACCTCTCTGCGGAAATGCGAATCCAGCAAACCAATGAGCATACCTATCTGTTTTTTAACGTCCATGACGACGTTGTGGTGTACCGTGAAAT
Organism: uncultured Pseudomonadales bacterium; assembly: GCA_963976815.1. GTDB lineage: Bacteria > Pseudomonadota > Gammaproteobacteria > Pseudomonadales > Azotimanducaceae > JAHRVQ01. Next base: position 220,023 of record CAXBLU010000005.1, read on the forward strand.
TAGCAATATCAGCATCCATCGTAACGACCACATCCGGCTCTCTTTACTAGACTTAAACGGTAATTTTCAACGCTATACCATCGCAACGGAACAGCCTGGACAAGTGTTCGCCAGAGTCGTTTCAACGGGAGGCAGAGCACTTCGGCCGGAACCTCGTATTGAAGGTTTCTGGCGGGCCGTTGATCATGGTTACAACCTGGAAATTGCTATTCCAAACGACCTACTCGACAATCGCCTGGCGATTAACATTGCGGATGTGGATGACTTTAACAGCAGAGATATTCGGTATTTATTAGGTACGGGATATACCGATGCACCGGAAGGCTTAAGCTACCTGACGCGGGGTTCCCAATCATTATCCAAACTCTTTCGGCAACTTCAGCTTGATCGAGTTGCGTTTATGGATCGGGCTGGGAACTCGCTAGCATCGAGAAACTTTAGTGGACAACACTCGCCCCAGATTGAACAGGCAGTTTTTGTAAAGGATCAATTGGCCGGGATCATTAAGCTGGAAGTCGATCAAGCTACCATCACAGAATACCGCCGTTCAGCTTTTCAACAGCTGGCCTATATCAGCGTTGCTGCGTTGCTCATTGGATTTCTACTTTGCTACTGGCTCTCAAGCAAATTCCTCAATCGCTTACGCCACCTCGGCCAGGAACTGGAAGGCGTTGTTGACGATCAGGGTCGCGTCCTAAAGGCAATGCCGGAATCAACCGGTTCCGATGAGATTAGTGACCTCTCTAGACGATTCACATCGATCACCCATAGATTGCAACAATATAACGAGTATCTAGAGAACCTATCCCGCCGCCTGGCCCATGAACTCAGAACACCTGTTTCTGTCGTCCGATCTTCACTTGAACAACTGGAGTCGCGGGTGCCACCGGAAGACATTCGCTTTGTTGAACGGGCGAAAAACGGCGTCGCTAGACTTACTAACATACTTAATAGTATGAGCGAGGCCGCCCGACTCGAAGAGAGCTTAGATAAAGATGAAGTATCGGTGTTTGAGCTGACCAATGTATTAAGGGGATGTTATGAAGGTTATGACAATGCCTTCCCGCACCAGTCATTTGAACTCAGCATTGAAACTGGGGATCTACAAATTACCGGAATCGCGGATTTATTAGCCCAGATGCTCGATAAGCTGGTCGACAACGCTGTGCAGTTTTCTACGGACCAACAGCCGGTCATCTTACGTCTCACCTGCGAAGCAGAGACGGCCGTGCTACGCATTACCAACAGCGGCCCTCCACTGCCGGACAAAATGACCGATCAGCTATTCGACGCAATGATTTCCGTTCGAGATGATGAACAGCGAGAAGACAGCCATCTGGGCCTCGGTCTACATGTGGCGCGGCTGATCGCAGACTTCCACGGCGGTGAGATTCTGCTTGCTAACCGCGAAGATCGGGAGGGCGTTGTTGTTTCGGTTCGCTTACCGTTACTTCGCTTAACCAGTAAACTAGTGTAGTTCTTGTTTAAACAGGCTCCTACCCTGAGATAGGCCAAATTTCATTCTGTGCCGCAAGACCGTACAATATTCGGTTCATAAAGGAGCAGTCAGATGCCCCGGAATTTAAGCGAACAAATCACCGCCATTAGAGAGTCTGGTTACACGGTCCTCGAAGGCCTTATTGATGCTGACACAATCGACACCATCAAATCTGAACTAGCCCCCTATCTACAAAAAACCTTGATGGGTCGGAACAACTTCGAAGGATTCGATAGCGAACGGGTGTATGCATTACTGGCCAAAGCACCCAGCGTTGCCAAACTGGTTGAGCATGAGGCCATCATCGCTCTACTCGACAAATTCCTCGACCCAACTTATTTGCTGTCGGCAAATCTGGCGATTCAAGTACACCCAGGGGAAACACCCCAGCCCTTCCATGCTGACCATGCGTCACTGCCCTATTCCGACAGAACCCTGACCAATGGCATTAGTGTGATCTGGGCACTGGATGACTTCACCGAAAACAATGGCGCAACGGAAATAGTCCCAGGCAGCCACCTCTGGACTGACATCCAACCTTCCGATAGCTCAGAGCGTATTCAGGTCATCATGCCGGCGGGATCTGCCGTCGTCTTCCATGGCTCCCTTTATCATCGCGGCGGTCCGAATAGATCAAACACCAGTCGCCTGGCGATCACACCGCAATATTGTCAGCCCTGGCTGCGACAATTGGAAAATATGGTGCTTGCGGTGCCGCCCGAAAAAGCGAGCCAATTCTCGGATCGGATACAGGAATTGCTTGGCTTTAGCATCCGGGAACCCGGATTTATGGGCTATGTAGACGGAGTTCACCCGAAGCGGCTGATTACCGATAATTATCAGGGTCGCCGGGCCCGGGGATTACACTCCTAACCTCGCAATTACCCTAGGGGATGGTATTATTGCACGTCTCCGGAAATAAGCAGCTCTCTATACATGATCAGTCTGTTAGGCGTATGCCTGCTCCCGTTAGTTGCGTGGTTATTTTCCTCCAATCGAAGTGCCGTTAACCCCAGAACTGTCCTGGGTGCCTTTGCTATTCAAGCCGCAATTGGCGGTTTTGTCCTCTATGTACCTGCGGGAAAGCAGATTGTAGAAGTACTCGCGGTGGGTGTTTCCAACATCCTGATCTATTCTGGCGCCGGTATCGACTTTCTGTTTGGCGGTCTGGTGGGCGATTCAATCGGATTTGTGTTTGCACTTAACGTCTTGCCCGTCATCGTTTTCTTCTCTTCCCTCATCACCGTGCTCTACTATCTGGGTGTAATGGACTGGATTGTTCGTCTAATTGGCGGATTCCTCCAAAAAGTTTTGGGTACAAGCCGACCAGAGAGCCTATCCGCCGCGGCAAATATCTTTATTGGCCAAACTGAAGCGCCCCTTGTTGTAAAACCGTTCCTGCCCCGCATGACAGATTCAGAACTATTTGCCGTTATGGTAGGCGGACTTGCCTCTATCGCGGGGTCGGTCATGGCTGGCTATGCAGGGCTTGGCGTTGATATTAAATATCTTCTCGCGGCGAGTTTTATGGCGGCCCCCGGCGGCCTGATGATGGCCAAATTGGTGATGCCCGAAACTGAAACCCCCAACAATGAATTGGTTGAGGTCACATCGGAAGAAGATACCCACGTGAATATATTTGATGCCGCCGCAGCTGGCGCGCTGACGGGACTACAAATCGCCCTCGCTGTTGGTGCAATGCTATTGGCATTTATCGCACTAATAGCGCTTCTGAACGGTATCCTGGGTTGGTTCACCGGCCTGTTTGGCGTAGATGGCATCACAATTGAGATCATCCTCGGTTATGCCTTCCAACCCGTCGCCTGGGTGCTAGGCGTGCCCTGGAACGAGGCTAATGTTGCCGGGAGTTTTATCGGCCAGAAGTTGGTCCTAAACGAATTTGTCGCTTTTGTGGGTTTTGCGGATGTCATCGATACCCTGACCCCTAAAACCCAGGCGATTGTCACATTTGCGCTTTGTGGCTTTGCCAACTTCTCATCCATCGCCATTTGTTTAGGTGGCATCGGAACCCTCGCCCCGAGTAGACGCAAGGACCTGGCTCGACTTGGCATGCGCGCCCTCATGGCAGCTACACTGGCTAATTTAATGAGTGCCGCGCTAGCGGGTTTCTTCCTCTCACTTAGCTAGGTCACGAACCATGACCGATCTTTCCGCCATAGATTTCGACAGCCAGGATTGCGACCAACAATTTGTCGCATCCCTGCAGGATATTGGCTTTGCGGTTCTAAAGAACCATCCCCTCGACATGAATCTGGTCAACACCATATACACCGAGTGGCGAGAGTTCTTCAGCACCGATCGAAAGTTCGAGTTTGAGCTAAACAAAGAAACCCAGGATGGCTACTTCTCCCTACAAAATGCAGAGTCTGCCAAGGGCGTTGATGTCAAAGACTTCAAAGAGTACTACCACTACTACACCTGGGGCCGCTGCCCCGAGCACCTAAAGGGTCACCTTCAACAGTACTATGAAGCGGCCCATGAACTCGCGGCAACATTGTTATCCTGGGTTGAGCAGTATTCTCCCCCAGACATCGCCGGGAACTACAGCGAACCGCTATCCAATATGATCACTGACAGCGAAGTCACACTACTGCGGGTCCTACACTATCCACCTATGGACCTTGCGGACACGGAAACCACCTGGGCTGCTGCCCATGAGGATATTAACCTCCTGACCATTTTACCGGCCTCCGATGCGCCTGGCCTTCAGGTTCAACAGAAGAATGGTGAGTGGCTGGACGTGTCGTCCGATGGCAATCAGGTAATCGTCAATATTGGCGATATGCTTCAGGAAGCATCTCGCGGACATTTCCCCTCAACCAGTCACCGGGTGGTAACACCACCCGGCACTGACAATCGAAGCGGCAGAATGTCCCTACCCCTCTTCCTCCATCCACGACCAGACGTCGTACTCTCCGAACGACATACCGCCGGTAGTTATCTGACCGAACGCTTAAACGAACTGGGTGTGGTTTAAACCTACACAACAATCTCTTCCTCAGCTTTCTAAGAGCTCGTTCCAATTCGCAACAGAGTTAGCGGGGGTACTTTGGAGGAGCCTAAAAGCGTTAGCGCCGAGAGGGGTGAGCGAGACCTTAGGCTCGCGAGAGGAACGAGGGTAGCCCGGAGGGCCGCCAGCCAGCGACGGAAAAGTGCCCCTGCTAACGGCAGTCAAACGAAAAACCCAAATTATCTTTTGGACCCATATTTTCTGCTTACCCATCACCGATAAAAACCTAAATATATTTCGACGATCGGCCCGCAGAAGTGAGCGATACTTATTTGTCCCGCTGCTTGCGGCCCTCCAGGCTCCCCTCGCTCCTTCCGCGAGCCCAGGTCTCGCTCCTTCCACTCGGCGCTAACGCTTTGAGGCTCCTTCAAATAAGCATCACTAACTTCTGCTAACAAATCATGTTTCCTGAAAGATAAACGAGCAACAAAATTATCTAGTGTTGGAATCGACTTCCTACCGTTAGATCTCCTAGTGCTCTGTACAACTCGCAACAGAGTTAGCGGGGGTGCTTTGGAGGAGCCTAAAAGCGTTAGCGCCGAGAGGGGTGAGCGAGACCTTAGGCTCGCGAGAGGAACGAGGGTAGCCCGGAGGGCCGCCAGCCAGCGACGGAAAAGTGCCCCTGCTAACGGCAGTCAAACGAAAAACCCAAATTATCTTTTGGACCCATATTTTCTGCTTACCCATCACCGATAAAAACCTAAATATATTTCGACGATCGGCCCGCAGAAGTGAGCGATACTTATTTGTCCCGCTGCTTGCGGCCCTCCAGGCTCCCCTCGCTCCTTCCGCGAGCCCAGGTCTCGCTCCTTCCACTCGGCGCTAACGCTTTGAGGCTCCTTCAAATAAGCATCACTAACTTCCGCTTAGTGAATGTGTTTCCTGCAAAATCAACGATCAACCAAATTACTCAATGCTGGAATCGACATTCTATCTTTAGATCTCCAAGTACTCGGTACAACTCGCAACAGAGTTAGCGGGGGTACTTTGGAGGAGCCTAAAAGCGTTAGCGCCGAGAGGGGTGAGCGAGACCTTAGGCTCGCGAGAGGAACGAGGGTAGCCCGGAGGGCCGCCAGCCAGCGACGGAAAAGTGCCCCTGCTAACGGCAGTCAAACGAAAAACCCAAATTATCTTTTGGACCCATATTTTCTGCTTACCCATCACCGATAAAAACCTAAATATATTTCGACGATCGGCCCGCAGAAGTGAGCGATACTTATTTGTCCCGCTGCTTGCGGCCCTCCAAGGACGGAAAAGTGCCCCTGCTAACGTCAGTAACACGAAGAACCCAGAATATCTCTTCGACAAATATCGATTTAACGAATGCGTACTATCAACAAGTTATCGAAAACCAAACAGTCACCAAAAAGGATTATGTTTAATTTCTCAATCCAGCACCTCAATCAACACATTGGTATTCAATACAGAAGTCGCCTCACCCCGGATCGTTCCCGTCACAGGCATTGCGTGTTCAAAGCTTGAACTGGAAATAATCGGAATATGGCTATGGGAAGCCGCAATTCCATGACTCGGATCAAGCCCCACCCAGCCAGCACCCGGCAAGAAAACTTCTACCCACGCATGCAATTCATATATTGGCGGATCAATCGGAAAGTAGAAATAGCCACTGACAAATCTCGCAGCTACACCCATGTTGCGTAATAAATTGATTTGCATCCAAGTTAAATCGCGACAGGAACCGGTTTTTAACTCAAAGGTTTTATCCGGCTTATAGGGCTCACCAAATTGTCGGTAATCGACTGTAAAGTCATCGTGAATTTGCCGCGTGAGATTGGTAATAAACTTCACCGTATCAAAATTCGCCTCACTCGCAATGCGTTCACCGTAATGGCGTAATGGATCTGAAATAGGTTCGAACCTCAAACTCGAAGCCAAGGCAGACTTTTGGTATTCCGAGTAGGTGAAAGGCAGTGTAAAAAACTCAGACGGATATAGCAGAAAGTCCAGCGGGTTAAATTCTTCTACATCAATCAAAGATTCAGATTTGATTGATAACTGACTTGTCATGCCTTCAAACCAACAAAGATGCACAAGATTGCCTTTCTCATCGGTCTGATAAGACAGGCCCTCGGGTTCAGGGAAGATATCTAAACCAAAGGCCGTGACCTGGTTATGGGGGGTCTGCCTCGGCGTTAAGCGCAAGTAATGGGGTTCTAAAAATACGTCCGAAGAGAACAAGTATTCCGTGAAGTGCGTTACCTTAAACTTCATTTAAATCCGCTTCCGGGCCAGAGGGCTGTTTAGAAAACTATCGGTTGTAGGGTCATCATACCCTCTGCAGCATGACCTTACCCGGTTTTGATAAAACACTCAGGAAAGGTCTTTGCACCATAGTTCTGCAGTAGATACTCAAGCGGCGCTGCTGTCTACAACAGGCTAATGTGGAGGCCACGCCTCCGGCTAGAACCTCATCAGAATATATTGTTGTTCCGCTTTCTCAAGCAAGGCGGCTTCATCATCTTCAAGGTTCCATCGGTCAAGGGAGTTACTTTCTTCGGTGCGATGGAAAAGGAGCAGGTAGTCGCCGACCACCTTAAAATTAGTTGGATCAATGGGCTGCGCTCTTCCAAGGGTCAGGCTGTAAGGGCAAAAGGCACCAAAGTGCGGGGTGTATTTCTCAGGCTGGCTGAGGAAAATTTCAATCTGCTCATCGGACGTAAAGTAGTAGGTCTTCCCTTTATATTCTTGTTGGTAATCAGCGCTGCCCAGTTCCGCGATGTTCTTGGTAAAGTATGAGACTGGACTATAGCCATCGATCGCAGGCTCATCGGATACAGATGCAGCGGATGCGTAGTTCGTCGCGGTGAACAATGAAAAGAGCACTACAGTCGCCGCTAAATATTTGCCTGGCCGCGCCAGGATCCCTCTGGGGTTTACCTGCTTAGCAGCGAGTAGAGTTTTTCTCAATAACTGCTCAGTCAAACTCAGCTTACGGCGTGCACCCTGCCCCTTTGGATTTCTATTTTGCATGGTCGTAGTGTTCATGTTCATTGCGGTGTTTCCTAAAGCGATATGTCTAATAGTGACCCTAGGATTCATTCAATCGCCAAATGTTACATCACCAATCAGCTTCTCTGCCTAACGAGTTTTTTGCTTACGCTGTAATAAATCATCCCCATTGCATGTCCTATTAGTGACCCTTGCAAATTATCTGGATAACACTATGAAATTGTTTTTTAAACGCTTGTTTGGCGGTATCAAACCGGAGCCAGAGCAGCAAGCCAACGATGTTGTGGTGAACTCGGCACCCGTGTTCGCTGAACATTTGACCCTGTATTACAGCGTGTCCTGCCCGTATTGCATCCGTGTGCAGATGGCAATGGCGCGATTCGGTCTAACGATAAAGCGTCGGAATATTCATCAAGATGACGTGGCTAGAATGCAGTTGTTGAAAGGTGGCGGTAGAACCACGGTACCTTGCCTTCGCATCGATAACGAAGGCGAGGCCAGTTGGATGTATGAATCCAGGGATATTATCCGCTACCTGCAGGGTGTCGTTGAAGTCGCTGGGACCGATTAACTGATCGAAAAGTACTGACTAACTAAAAATGCTTAGAGAAATACGCTAACGGCTTTACCCACAAGGTTGTAGAAAGAATCTCGGAAGTCGATCCAAAGACCTGAAGCGTGATCGTCTTCCCACTTCTCATTGGCAACATCAATCAAGTAGTTGTGGATATCAGCGGTATCGTTTTTGTTTAACACGTCTTCGAAGCTGACCATGCCCAAACCGGAGAAAATACCCTTCAGCACAATGTCATCAAAAAGTTTATGGCTACCTTCGTTCATATAGCGCAAATCCGTCACCACCCCGCTACCGATCCCGTTAAGACCGTGGCAGCGCATACAGTAGGCGTTATACAAAGCCCCGCCCCGGGCGATCGAGGGTTCATTATCAGACCGTGCCGGCGGCTCGGGTTGTACGCGGATACGTTGTTCTATATCAAGCGCTGCCGTGGCACCTAACTTAAAAGAAAGCAGACGCCCTTTACCGCCGCCGACTGCTTCAGGTTGATCGAACAGTAAACCAACAGCGCCGCCCCAACCGACCATAACAGCAATATGTTGTTCGCCATCTATTTCGTAACTCACCGGTGGCGCAATAATGCCGTTACCCACATTGTAGTGCCAGAGTCGTTCGCCCGTGGTCGCATCAAATGCAGAAAGATAACCCGCACCATCACCTTGAAATACCAGTCCGGCTGCCGTGGTTAAGACTCCACCATTCCAGGCTGTGGCATGCTCGACACGCCATTGTTCTTTTTGCTCAATCGGATCCCAGGCAATGAGTCGACCACGTAGTAAATGTCTCATTACCGCGTTCGCCAGGGTTGGACTCATACTCGCCATCGGGTTGTCCGCACTCAGATCATCATTTTGACCCAGGTTCCAATAGCTGCCTTCGATATATTCAAAAGTTTCCGGCGTGCTGTACATCGAGACATTTTCCATTGCTGGAATGTATACCAACCCGGTTTTCTTATTTAACGCCATGGGCTGCCAGTTATGACCACCAAAGGGCGCGGGCTTGGTCATCTGAAACTCGACTCGATGGTCTGCGTTTTCTGTTTCCTGGGGTCGTCCAGTCTCAACATCAACATGGCTAGCCCAGGTAATCGGGACATAGGTTTCTGCGGAGATCAGTTCGCCATTGGTGCGGTCCAACACATAAAAGAAGCCATTTTTAGGGGCCTGGAGAATCACTTTGCGCTGTTCACCATTTATCGACAGCTCGGTCAAAATCATATGCTGGGTGGCGGTATAGTCCCAGGTGTCAGCCGGCGTGGTCTGATAATGCCAGACGTATTCACCGGTTTTGGCATTCAATGCCACAATTGAGGATAAAAATAGATTGTCTCCGCCGCCGGGACTGCGAATATGCCGATTCCAGGGTGAGCCATTGCCAACACCAATATAGAGTAGGTCTAACTCCGGATCATAGGCCATCGAGTCCCAAACCGTTCCGCCGCCCCCCACCTTCCAAAAGACATCCCCAGTCCAGGTTTTTTGCGCCATCGCCATTGCGTTAGATTCCGGGGGCAATGCAGGATTACCAGGGACGGTATAAAAACGCCAACGCAGGTCCCCGGTGTTTATGTCATAGGCTGATACGTAACCCCGTACACCATACTCAGCACCACCATTACCGATGATGACAGTATCGTGAACAATTCGTGGCGCACCGGTAATGGTATAGGGCTTCGTCGGATCAATTGTGAGGGTTTCCCACAATGGTTTACCAGTGGCGATATCCAGGGCAATCAATCGACCGTCAAGGACGCCGACAAAAACACGATTACCATCAACAGCAACGCCTCGATTTACCACATCACAGCAGGCATTTACGCCCCAGGCACGATCTACATTGGGATCAAATTGCCATAAAAGCTCCCCGGTCTTTGCATCATTAGCAAATACACGACTCCAATCACCGCTGGTATAGATCACACCGTTGATAATGATTGGCGACGCTTCCAAACCACGACGGGTTCCGGTATCAAAAGACCAGGCAAGACCTAACGACGCGATAGTGTCTGGATTGATTTGTAGGAGTGGTGATTCTCGAGTTTCCGCGGCATTTTGGCCATGGACTGGCCAATTGCCGCTCGCAACCTCTGCGGTGCCGCTCTGAAAATACGAAAAGTAAAGTAGAGTGACTAAGCCAAAGGTGCGTAACATTGATTTTCTAATTTAGAGGTTAACGAGAAATTTTCAGTGAGTTAGGTGGTTTTTTTCACTTCAGCAGCTGGAGCTTTTTTCTCAGCGGCGGGGGCTTTTTTAGCGACCGATACCTGGCCACTGATGCCGGAGGGAATTTCTTGGATTTTGTTGCCCTTTTTCAAAAAGGCTTCAACATCTTCCTCGAGTGATGCTCTAAGGTCGACATTGGACGCGCCTACCTGTTTTTTCTTTCCAGACATAATATTTCCGTTAGATAAAAGTTAGATACAGCGAAGCCCTGCGAATTACTCCGCTGAACGACACTGTTTAGAGCGACTTCCCTTAGGAAGTCGATTCAGAGTGCGACGACGTTAACCGCCTGGGGTCCTTTAGGACCATCTTCTATTGAAAACTCAACCTCTTGTCCGTCATCAAGTGTTTTGAACCGATCGGACTGGATTTGGCTGAAGTGAACAAAGACATCTTTGCCGCCTTCATGCTCAATAAACCCGAAGCCTTTCTTCTCGTCGAACCATTTGACTCGACCTTTCGTGACACTCATACCGCGACTCCCGCTTCGCTCGTATAGATTAAGGTCTGCTTCCAAGCTCCCCATTTTTAGACCAATAGTAGATCAAAAGGGCAAGACAAATGGATAAGCTACCGACCCGAAACTGAGAGGACAACATCACGCTAGTTCCTATCAGCTCTGCGAGTGTAACACACTCCCCCCCTAGCGAAAGCCACTCATTTTGGGCGCTAGGGGCAGGAAACCTCACCATCGAGCTGGGCCAGCATCAGCTGAACATCAGGACTGCAGCGTTGAATTGGTGTAAATGTGGCGGTTCTGCCAAACATTGGCATGCCAATGTAGCCGCGAATCTCAAGATCGCCATTTTTATTGATCTTCATGCGACTCATATAGGTATTGCCGGATTCCGGATCATAGATCTTGCCCTGCCACTGGCCGTCTTCATATTGGTACTCTGAAAACATGGCAAGACCAATAATGGGCCGCCCCCGCAATTCATCATCGGGATTATTGTCGTCCCTGCGAACTTGACCCGCTCGGTCGCTATCCTCGTCGGGCAGATAGAGCGGGTTGCGTAACGCCCGGACTTCCCCACTTAGCGTATCGTTCACCAGGAAAATCTCGAATATAGAACTCTCCGAAGCCCAGTGCCCCACCACAATATCCCGATCCGCAGCGCCTGAAATACCAGGTGTTACAGCAACCAGAATTAACCAACAAGATAACACCAAAAATCGCGTCAATTGCTACTCCTCATATGCCTTAGATTTCTGGTCAGATATCAACCCAACCACGTGCATAACGTGTCTCCAGTCGACAATTTTTAAATTCTCGCCTGTCTCCGGCATCCTATTCCGCTGGTCGTGCACCAGCAACAATCCTTGAGGATAACCCGGATAAGCTTCTGACGTCGCGACAAACCCACGGGTTGCATGGACCCCATCTATCCCCGCTGCAATGTCAGCCTCGATCTTAAAACGACCCAACAACGCCAGATCAGCTCGATCAAACAACAAAAATGCGCCATCGCCTAAAGACTGAGTCAACACAAACCCAGCACTCTCTTGCTCATGCCCCTGCTCAAAATCCTGCGCAACAGCCGGTTTATAATTCTGCTTATACAGCGCTAAGCCACCAAGCCCCTCAATCATTTTGTCGGTTGTCACAGCTCTAGGCATCGGCAGACCTGTTTCTTGCAGATTGAAGACCCAAATGCCAACGTCTCTCTCAATCACATAGAGTCGGTCTAATTCGCTATCAATAAGACAGCTAGATACATTGCTGCTCAGCTTAAAGCTACCGACATGTTCCACGCTCCAGGCTTCTATATCCAATTGATAGCGCTGAACTAGCCCCGAGCCATCAAAACTGACAATCTGAGAAGTATCACCAAGACAAAAACCACTGGTTTCAGATTGGCCTGGTAACCACATCACGTGCTTTTGGGCATCGGACTCCGCTGCGGATTCCAAGCGGATACCCGAGGATACTTTTAATGCTGTATACCCCTGTGCAAATGAGGTTTCTGGAGGTAGATCGGGTAATACTTTCAGTTTCCGGCTATCCAGCCTCATCTGGTACAACCTCTGATCATCGGAAACCGCCACAATCCCAGGCGCTAGCCAGGATGGTCCGCTCATGCGGTCTGCAGTTTTAATAACACTCAATTCTTCTGTTGCCACAACCCCATCTACATGATCATTGCGCACAGCGGTATCAACTTGAACAAAATCTCGCGTGGCACCGCTGACCAGATACAGCTCATCGTTGAACCACTGAAAGAATGAGTCGGGACTAAAATGTAGCGGCGTCGGCGCAATCCAAAGCTGCTCGCCGTCTGCCTCAATGGCTCGATCAATTTGATAGATGCCATGCACGGGATCAACAAAAACCAGAGCATGATCCGTCAGGGCACAGTGGGTAACGTTTTTATCGGTCGTTACAAACCTGACAAAGCGCGCCACTGCAGATTTATTATGGCGGACATAGTGCCCAATACCCCGCACCCCATCCAATGCATAGATCGACTCACCCCAGGGTTCAGGAGTTGAGCAACCAACCGCCAGGGCTGCGGGCATCACCGTCTCCATTTGTTCAGATACCGATGACGGTGCTGCGGTATTGGCAGCCGAAGGCCAAACCAATAACAGCGGCAACAAAAATGGATAAACAACGTTCACGATTTTAGGGGCATGTCAGGCAACAACCCTGAGAACTCATACACGCCCAACGAACCCTCTTTAGGTTGTTCTGGATTGTTCTGGATTTTCCTGATCGCCAGGATTTATCAAGCTACTTCTGGTTTAGCAGCTTCGGCTTTTTTGCCCATAGGGTATAGAGCTCAAATTGGGCAGAGAAGTTCCCATTGATCGAGTCTATTATCGAACCTAAAAATTCAACCCGGAATAGTATTGCTGACCTTAATCCCCATCGCTGCCGCGACGGTATCCGACTTGATGTTGGGTGACCCAACAAACCGGTTCAACCTAAGTTGTCTAGAAAAAGATCAACGGCTCGAACAGAAATCCTCCCAGCCGGTTATACTAGAGTACTATTTTAACAACCACGCCCAAATGATGAAGAGCTTATGACCGCGTTGCTTGCCCCAATCCTGGCATTGATTTTAGGCATCGTTATCCTAGTGATCAGCGCGGAAAAGTTCGTTGAAGGCGCGGCGGCCATGGCCAAGCGATTAGGCCTGCCACCTCTGTTGATTGGCATGCTGATCATCGGCTTTGGTAGTTCAATGCCCGAGATGGTGATCTCTGCACTTTCCGCTTCTGGCGGAAACCCTGGATTAGCCCTGGGTAATGCCTTCGGTTCCAACATCTCCAATATTGCCCTCATTCTCGGCGTCACAGCGGTATTGACCCCCATCGCGGTGGCCTCCACTGTTATTCGCAGAGAATTACCTTTTCTCTCGGTGCTAACACTCCTACTTGCGGGCTTGCTGTATATAGATGGCAACCTGAGTCGTATGGATGGTGTTCTGCTTATGGCACTGTTTACCGCCATCATGATCTGGTCAATCTATGCCGGATTAAAAACTGAATCTGACGCCCTCGCTGAAGAAATTGAACAACAACTCGCCGCACCCCTACCGCTTCGAACGTCAATTATTTACACCATATTAGGTCTAACCTTTCTGGTCATCAGTTCACGAATTCTGGTCTGGGGCGGCGTTGAGATTGCAACCAGTCTTGGCGTCAGCGATCTGGTGATCGGCCTAACAATTGTTGCAATCGGAACGTCACTACCGGAACTCGCCGCATCAATTTCCGCGGTAAGAAAGGGAGAGCATGATTTAGCGCTCGGAAATGTCATCGGCTCAAACATGTTCAACACAACCATTGTGATTGGTATTACCGGCTTGATTGCGCCTGTTGACCTGGATCCAGCAATCCTGACCCGGGACGTACCGGTCATGATAATCTTAACCGCAGCGCTATTTGTTATGGCCTATAACTATCGCGGCAACGAGAATGGCGTGATCAACCGATTTGAGGGTAGCCTCTTACTTTTCGCCTACGCTGCCTACAATATAGGCCTCGTTTACTCTGTCGTATAAAAACAACAAAAGTGCAAAATAGAATTCAGACAGGCGCAGACCAGCCTCGCCTAGAGTAACTCTGCGCAGTTCAACTCCTGAATTGCAGCCAGGTTTCTGGTCAACATACACTCCGCTAAGGCCTTGCCCCTTTCGTTGGATAAATCAAGGGAACCACATACCGTCACGGGATAAACCAGACAGCCAAGTATCATCGTTCGATAATCTAGCAACGCGGTTTCATAGTCATAATCTACCACCCCCTCGGATTGAAGACCCTCGACATAGGTCTTGAGCAACGCTTTTTCAATCTTTAAGCGTCGCTCGGAGGTTAAGCTCTGGCAGGCAAAATAGGTGAAATCAAAAATCCCTCTGCCGCTGCCGGAGATTTGCCAATCCATCACAACAGCATTCAAATCGTTATTCATATAAAGGAAGTTATCCTGGCGGTAATCTCCGTGGATAAAGGTTTCAGCCGGGGAAATTTTGTTACGCCAGTAGTCCTCAAAGTTTTGACCAACCGACCGTACCAGGTCTCGAGTTTCTGAATTAAAAAACGCCTCAAACTTCTCTATACAAGGCTCCAAAGCTGGCATGTACACCATGTCTTTTAGGGTTGCGGAGCTTTCTTGACCCATCATGTCGTACATCCACGCGTTCTCAGGATCGCGAACGCGCCCCCAAAAACGACCATGCATCTCGCTAATCTTTTTAACAGCAGCAAACGCCTCGTCTTCAGTCGCACCCACAATTTGGTCGTTGGGAGACACGTCACCTAGATCCTGCATCAGAATGACACAATTGTAGGTTTCCTGATCCACTGCACCATAATAGCTATCAGGTGTGAGCAACCCACTCTGGGCCCCAACTCGGTTATAAAAATTCACTTCGCGATTGTAAAAATCGAGCACTCTTGCCACGTTGATATTTTCATTCTGGGCGGCGCACTTCACCACCATTGTGGATGGTAAGTCCTCGTCTCCGGCATAGGTCAACTTTAGTCGGCCAAGCTCACCCATCAAGCCGACACCTTCGCCAATTGTGATCAACTCCAGGGATGTGACTTCTGACTTTAACTTACCGCTACTTTTTAGTTTTTCGGTTAACCATTCTTTTGTGACGTCGTGAGTACTCGCAATTACGTCTTGCATGAATCCCCCAATTTATTTTTATTTTCTTATGCCGCTAGTCTTCCTTATAAATACCGACCTGTAAATCGCCGTCTGTATTAACCGACGCTCTATACATACCTGCGGAGTTAAAAGAGTAAATGATGTTACCCGCTGGATCGAGCCCAATAATGCCGCCGTTAGCACCCATCTTGACCAGGCGATCCTGAACAACTGCATCAGCGGCTTCCTGCAAGGTCAGATTTTGATACTTCACCCTTGCACAAATATCGTAGGCAACAACCGCCCGGATAAAATACTCGCCGTGGCCCGTAGCAGATATACCGCAGAGCGCGTTATCCGCATAGGTACCCGCACCAATAATCGGTGAATCTCCGACTCGACCATACCGCTTGTTAGTCATACCCCCGGTGGAGGTTCCCGCTGCAATGTTACCGGCACTATCTAGTGCAACCGCACCCACAGTACCTTTCTTATCTTTTACAATCTCAGCCGTGTCATCGGCATCTTCAGAAAGCACCGCACCCCGCTCCCTTGCAATGGCACGCTGAAGGGCTTTTTTTCGACGTTCGGTGTGGAAATAACTATTATCAACCTGGGTCAGGCCCTGTTCCTGGGCAAATTCCTCGGCACCAGAGCCAACAAGCATTACGTGGGGCGAATGTTCAAGAATCGCATCAGCAAGGGTGATGGGATTACGGGTTCGAGTAGTAGAGGCAACCGCACCGGCATTTAGGCCGTTGCCTTCCATAATCGACGCGTCCATTTCGACATGACCCGCATGGGTGAATACGGCACCTTTGCCGGCATTAAACAAAGGCGAGTCTTCCATAAATCGGATGGCCGCAATAACGGCCTCGCGACTGGTACCGCCTGCTTTTAAGACTGCATAACCTCGTTGGACCGATTCAGCCAGGGCTTCACGGTATGCGGTCTCAACTTCTGGGGTCATGTTTTTCTTAACGATGGTGCCAGCGCCACCATGAATGACAATTGCTATTGGCGCAGCACTCACAGGTGAAAGCCAAAACAGGCATAAAATGAGCAACAAAAAAATCTTCGGCATGGGGCAATATCCAGATTCGGGCAATGGGTCATAGCCATACCATACCCGAATTGGGTCGCCTAAAAGAAGTGTTTCACCTTGTCTTTGTAGGAGCGACTCATCTTCACTGAAGCATCATTATGAAGCTGCAGATAAAACTCACCATTCATATGGGAACAGACCTTTTTCACCCGATCGAGGTTAACAATCGTGCTGCGGTGCACACGCTGAAACCGGGCCGGATCTAACTTGTCCTCCAGTTCTTTCATCGTAATCCGCATCACGTGGGTTTTATCGTTCTCGTGAACACACATGTAGTCACCGGCGGCGTCAACCCAGTCGATGTCTTTGGTTTCAACCAATGTAGTCTCACCGCCATCTTTGATGGCTAACTTATCGGGATAAGACTTAATGCCGGAGTGGTCCTTTAATAACTGGCTCACGGCGGTTTCGGTTTTCCCGGTGATGCTAATAATCAATTCCAGCAACCTTTGTTTGTCCGTCACTGCACCTTGTTGGGATAAGTGACTACGGGCCCTGTCGACGGCCTCCGTCAGTCGATCCTCATCAATCGGTTTTAAAAGATAATCCACAGCCTGAACATCAAATGCTTCGAGCGCATATTGATCAAACGCAGTAACAAAGACGATCAATGGCATGTTGTCCTGCTGTAAATTGCTCACCACGTCAAAGCCGCCCATCCCAGGCATTTGAATGTCGAGAAAGATTAGATCTGGTTTTAGCTCCGTCACCAGGTTCAGTGCGCTGCGTCCGTCACCACACTCACCTACTACCTCTATGCCTTGGAGAAGCTCTAGACGAAGCTTTAAACCCTTACGGGCCAATGATTCATCATCGATAACTAACGCGCGAATTGACGTCCCGTTGCTAGAACCAGCATCAGACCCAAATTTTGACATAGTGCTACAACCTCTCGTAGGGAATTCTAATTTCGATTTTTAGTCCGTGGGGTAATGCCGGAGTGAACTTGCAACGATGCTTGTCGCCGTATAATTCTGCCAACCGCTCCCTGGTATTTTCAATGCCGACACCGTTAAAAGTGGGTACCTCCCCCGGTTTAATATCCAGACCCGGGCCGTCATCAAGTACTTCTAACAATAGGTCTCCCGCATATTTTTTTGCATTAATCGTGATTGTGCCACCATCTATTCGAGCGGCTATGGCGTACTTGATTGAATTCTCGACCAGGGGCTGCAGGATCAAACTTGGCACTAACGCCTTCGAGGCTTCATCAGAGACATTAATTTCAACTTTAAGGCGATCTTCAAAACGGACCTGTTCGATTTCGAGATACAACTTCATCGTACTAATTTCGTGATCCAGATCTACTTTTTGCATCGGATCCTTATCTAAAGAATACCGTAGGAAGTTACTCAACTTGCTAACCATTTCGTTTGCGACCTTCGTATTCTGCTCAAGGATTAAAGTTGAGATAGCATTTAGGGTATTAAACAGAAAATGGGGGTTTAGCTGATAACGCAACATTCGTAACTGAGCCTCATGGGCCATGGATTCTGCAATGATGCTACGTTGCTGCTCATCCTGAAGTAGTCGGTAAAACTTCATCCCGAAGTACAAACCGCTCCAGCCTAGTATTAGGAAGTAGGAGTATCCGAACAATCCATTGAAGTAGGCTAGATAACCGTATTCTTCCACGGCGCGAAAATCACCGTAATAGACAAACTGCGCAACGTTTTTTGTCGGCTGCCAGATAGCTGCGACAAGATAAGACCCCGCCAAAATGCCAATGATCCTGACATAGACGGGCTTGTCCCAGATCGAACGATAGAAATAACGTAATCCGGTTGTCAGGAGAAAGCCTGCGGCAGCATCAACTACAAGTAGAAAGATCCGCTCAAAGGGCTGCCCCCAGTAAACGTCGCGGATGAAAAATAAACTGACCCATCCGGCCCAGCCCAGAAATTGTAATCCCCAGAACTGAAAGTTCTTTTGTTGAAACAATGCAGAATAAGTTTCTAACGAGAAATATCGCATCAAGGGGGAAGTCGCCACAAATGGGTTAAAGCTGAATTATAGATTATTTACCCCTGACCCTAGCAGCCTTTTAACCCCACATCAGCTCTGCCTGCCGCACCAGGGAAGGCTTTGATATAGTGCGCCCCTTATTAAAGGAATCACTATGGAATTTACCGGTCGACTCGGTGCCCTGCGCCATCCCGCCTATTTTCGATACTGGTCGGGTTCTTTTGCCTCTGTCGGTGCGACCCAATTACAAATCATGGCTCAGGGCTGGCTACTTTATGAACTGACCGAATCTGCGGTGCAATTAGGCTATCTCGGCGCTGCGGCCTCTATTCCCGCCATTGTCATGACCCTATTTGGCGGTGCGCTTGCGGACCGTATGAATCGAAAACGACTATTAATGACAACTTCCGCCCTGGTTGCTTCACTGATGTTGGTTTTGGCCTGGCTGGATGGTACCTCTGCGGTGGCAGCCTGGCACATCATCTTGATTGCGGGGCTCGTGTCCTTCATCTCAGGATTTGACTGGCCCACCCGGCAGGCGATCTTCCCGACCCTAATTGAAAAAGAAGACATGATGAGCGCCGTCGCTCTGAACTCAATTATCTGGCAGGGCTGTCGAATGATCATGCCAGCTTTTGGTGGCGTGCTTATCGCTATTGCAGATACCTGGCTGGTCTTCACGTTATGTGGCATTGGCTTTTTCACAATGTTCTGCGTGGTTGCAACCCTTCCGGTGGATGGAACCCCTGAACGAAGACCGGGCTCGCCGCTGCAACAGATTGCTGAAGGGTTTAATTTTATATTTAGCAATCAGCTGTTTATGGTTTTTATGTGCCTTTCCTACTCAGGTATGTTTTTTGGCATGGCACACCTGCAGCTCATGCCTGCGTTTGCAGGGCTACTCGAAAGTTCTGAAGCAGGCTATGGGTTGTTGATATCAGCAACCGGCGTGGGTTCAGTGATTGGTACAGTGCTAGTGGGCTATTTTCAAAATTCCCGGCGGATAGGTGCATTTATCCTGTATTGCTCCGGACTGTCAGCTGTCTCCGTATTTGTCTTTGCCGCGGTCACTGGTTACTTGCCCGTCGGCAAGACCACCTATGCTATTGCGATTTTGGCCTTGATCGCCGGCTCGATGATGAGCTCCATGTTTATGATTGCATCAATGACAATCCTGCAACTTAAGGTTCCTGATCACCTTCGTGGCCGGGTTATGGGATTCTACGGAATCACCTATAGCCTAATGCCCCTGGGTGGATTGTTAGCGGGTTGGATTGCGAGCGTAAGCTCAGCGCCCGTTGCAATTTTTGTTGCTGTGACGTTTTACCTATTGATCATTGCCGTTGTTGCTATCACCCAGCGCGAGGTCAGGTTACTGTCTGCGGAAGCGAGCTAGTGCTTTGGGTTGTTCCAAATATCACGGCTGATGCGCCAGACACCATCAAGACAGTGGCGCATGATCCACAGATGACGACTAACGGATTTGAGAGGTGGTGCCTTCTCATCTCGCTTTGAACGCAGATAGCCGTTAAAGCTAATCCGTACCATCGCGATATCTTTATCCACCACAAGCTCATCAATTGTTGTTTCCTGATCGAACCGGAAATTTTTCGTGAAACCATAGAACTTTCGGGCTTCATCAATATGAACGTCATGATTTTTGGAAGGCATCATCCAGACCGCATCATCCGTGAAACATTCAAAATAGTCTTCGAACTGATCAGAACGAATAGCCGCCAACGCCTGAAGAATGGCGCTCTTCACGCTGGAGTATTCTTCGTCGAGTTTTGACAGGGCCGGAGCCATCAACGCTTCCAATGTTAAAGGGGGAAAGCATCTTACCCCCAAAAACAGAAATTTACAGCCTTGATTCAATTTAGTCCGCAGAAGTAGCTCACGCCCGGGCGCTAGGCCTCGCAGAAACCTGCTCGTGCCAACGTTTCAAATTGGCCAATGCTGAGTCCGGAGGAATACCAACCAGAGTTGACGCAAAATCTACGCCTGACAATAGCGTAATGTCCGCAACCGTATATCGCTCCCCAGCAGCAAACTCGCTTGTCGCAAAAACATTATCGAGTCGTTGGTAATAGGCATGCACATTCTTATCGCTAGCGACCTTTGCTTCTGGTATTTGCTTAAACAAGCCCATTTTCGCAACTACCGGTCCATTCACCCAGGACGTGCCAATTTGCGTCCAGAATTCGAGCTCAAGCTGGCGGTTGCAGGCTTCAATGTGGCCTAGTTCATAAGCATCTTTCCCAAATAGATTCGGTTCGGGATGAATTGCTTCAAGGTATCGACAAATTGCAACAGACTCCGCAATACAACGACCATCATCCAATTCCAACACAGGGATCTTGCCGCTTGGGTTCTTCTTAAGAAACTCAGGTGTTTTGTGCTCACGCTTTGTCATATCGCAATTGACTAGTTCGAGTTCGATGCCTTTTTCTGCTGCAAAAATTTTCACCCGTCGAGGGTTCGGTGCACCCATAAAGTCATACAATTTCATTTCGATACCACTTTGAATTATTCTGAGAACATCAGTATAACGAGGTCCCTACGTGACACCAGCTGTCGCTCAAAAGCTGTTGTGACGCCATTTCTATGGCGAATAATGGTTATTTCGGCGAAAAGTGTGATGGGCGTCACAATTTCCAAGCACAAAACCCCGCACACTGCCAACTGTCGTTGAAAATCAACGAGTTGAGCAAATGGTGTCAGCTGCAATTAATATAAAGAGAGACAATTGTGTGTCCATTGAGGCCGTGGATTCAGTTCCGCTGACTAACGATGGCGGCCTATCGTTGTTTTTTGTTGGCACCGGCGCGGCGTTTGCGAAGACACTGAACCAAAATAATCTGCTTATCGTTAAAGGCGACGATCATTTACTGATCGACTGCGGCTCTAAATGCACCCAAGCGCTACACAACGTGGGCATTAGTGTCGCTCAACTCAAAAACTTCCTGATTACACACAGCCACGCTGATCATGTGGGTGGCCTTGAAGAGGTTCAACTGTTTGGTCGCTATGTCACACAGACCCGTCCAAACATGATCATCAACGAGGAGTATCAAGACATTCTCTGGGGTCAATCCCTCAGAGGGGGTTCGGAAATGTCCGAAAGCACCCCCCTTACCTTTGAAGATCTATGGGACGTTACCCGCCCGACGCTTGTGCCAGGTCTCAAACGAGAAACCTGGGAAGCTAATGTCGGCGGTCTGAACGTCAAAATGCCACGGACAATGCATTACCCTGATGACGCACCCGGTTGGCAGGAGTCCTTCTGGAGCGTTGGTCTGATCATTGATGATCGGATCCTATTTACCTCAGACACCCGATTTGACGTTGATCTACTTGAAGAATTTGACGAACGTTATAATTTCGACCTGATTTTTCATGACTGCCAGCTATTCACCGGGGGTGTTCATGCATCCCTAAACGAACTCAAGACCCTGCCGACCCACTTCCGGGAACGCATAGTCTTGATGCACTACGGCGACAACTGGAAAGACTTTGAAACCGAAGCGCTGGATGCTGGCTTTCACAGCTGGGCGCAGCAGGGTTGCCAGTATAACTTTTCGGCCAGGAAAACGGCTTCCAAACCCAGGTAACACCTAGACCTATACCTACCCATGCCTTGCACCCCTATTCTCCTCAGGTGGCGTTCAATGTGACGTTGTGATTTACTTTCGGCCGAAATTTTCAATCCCCAACTTATCTTCGAAGGAATTCTTTTATGGGTCAATTAGACGGAAAAGTCGCGCTGGTAACCGGTGCTGGTGGTGGTCTAGGTGAGACACACGCACTGTTACTTGCCAAAGAGGGCGCAGCAGTTGTAGTCAACGATCTAGGTGGCTCCCGGGATGGCGCCGGCGGCGGAGCAGCAATGGCTGACCAGGTTGTCGACAAAATTAAAGCCATGGGCGGCAGAGCGGTAGCCGACTACGGCAGCGTATCCAACGAAGCTGATGCTGCCGCTATGGTTCAGCGCGCAGTGGATGAGTTTGGCAAAATTGACTTCCTGATTGCTAATGCCGGTATTCTTCGCGACAAATCTTTCAAGAATATGACCAATGATATGTGGGATATTGTCATTGACGTCCACCTTCGAGGCACTTACCTCACCGTTAAGTCCGCCTATGACCAGATGATAGCTCAGGGCGACGGCGGATCAATTGTTGTCACCTCCTCAACTTCCGGCCTGATCGGTAACTTCGGTCAAACCAACTACGGTGCTGCAAAAGCTGGTATTGCTGGGTTCGCCCGATGTCTTTTCCAGGAAGGCCTGAAATATGGCGTTCGCGTGAATATTCTGGCACCAGCAGCCTGGTCTCGTCTGACAGAAGATATCTTTCCCCAGGGCCAGGGCATGGAAGAATTGCTTTCCCCTGACAAGGTATCACCACTGGTTGTGTGGCTCGGTAGTGATGAAGCCAAGCCCGTGACTGGACGCACCTTCCTCGTTCAGGGAAACAACGTACAACTTCTATCCTGGCAGTCACAGACCGTTGCCATCAAAGACAACAAAGAAGGCCCATTCACCGTTGAAGAAATGGGTGATCTGGTCATGGAAAACTTTGAAAAGTGGCCAAAAGGCCCACAACCAACACCACGCCCATTCGAATAAGCCGGGACGGCAATCTTAAGCTCTGCATCAAAATTGAAGGCGGCCAATAGGTCGCCTTTTTTTTACCCAAACTCGTTCCGAGTGCTATGATCTTCGATCCAACAGCTCTGAAACCTAAAGGTTGTCACTATGTCTGAGGCAAATAAAATGTCTGAAGCAAGCAAAATCGAAATGCCCAACGTTAAAAAGGAATCAGCCTCCGTTGAAGAGGTACGGCTTGATCGAAAGCAGAAACTCGCCGCAGCATTTCGTCTGTTCGGCAAGTTCGGGTTTGATGAAGGAGTCGCCGGTCACATCACCGTTCGGGACCCTGAGCGTACCGATCATTTTTGGGTAAACCCCTTTGGTGTCTCCTTTAAACAAATCAAGGTATCTGACCTCATCCTCGTTAACCATGACGGCGATATTGTCGAGGGCACGGGTCTTTTAAATGGTGCGGCCTTCGCAATCCACTCACAAATTCATAAACATTTACCCCATGTAACAGCTGCTGCCCACAGTCATTCGGTGTACGGCAAATCCTGGTCTTCACTGGGGCGCTTACTTGACCCCATCACCCAGGACGCCTGCGCATTCTTCGAAGATCACGTGTTGTTCGATGAGTTTAACGGCGTGGTACTAGACGTCAAAGAAGGCGAGAAAATCGCAAACATGTTGGGCAAGCAGAAAGCCGCAATTTTGCAAAACCACGGGCTTCTTACGGTTGGTAATACCGTCGAAGAAGCCGCTTGGTGGTTTATCACCATGGAGCGTTCTTGCCAGGCACAGCTAATGGCCGAAGCCGCCGGAACCCCCATTTTGATCTCTGACGAGGTTGCCCTGGGTACTCGGGCGAATGTCGGTGGCCCCGGGGCCGGAATCTTTAGCTTTAAGCCATTGTATGACGTTATCACAAAAGAACAACCAGACCTTTTTAACTAGTACTAATGCCTCCCAGCAATCTATAGCCAGGATCACATCAGGAACCAGAGTATGCAAAAGCAGTACGGCGATATAGAAGTCACAATGTTGGAAGGTCATGTTGCCCAGTGTGAGTTTAGGCGACCGCCAAATAACTTTTTTGACTATCAGTTAATCAAAGATTTGGCGGATTGTTTTGATGACCTGGACGACAACCCCGACTGCCGCGCCATTCTGCTGTGTGCAGAAGGCAAACATTTCTGCGCCGGTGCAAACTTTAGCAAAGATGGTGGGCGGGATTCCCTGCCCCGGGATGGCAATACGGCCAACCCTCTTTATACCGAAGCAGTACGCTTATTCGGTAACAAGAAACCCGTCATCGCTGCGGTTCAAGGTGCCGCCGTCGGTGGCGGATTAGGCGTGGCGGTAATGGCGGATTTTCGTGTGGTTTGCGAGAACACTCGAATGACGGCCAACTTTGTCAAACTAGGCTTTACACCCGGTTTTGGTTTAACCCACACACTACCGAGACTCATCGGCCAACAAAAAGCGAATCTATTGTTTATGACGGGTCGGCGAATTGATGGCCAGACAGCCTTTGATTGGGGTATGGCAGATGTGTTCGCAAGCCCCGAGACCATACGGGAAGAAGCACTGGCACTTGCCAGAGAAATTGCCGTCAATGCACCCCTTGCTCTGGTTTCACTGCGAAAACAAATGCGCTCTGACCTCGCAGATGCAGTAAAACGCACCACAGACATCGAAGGCAAAGAACAATTTTGGCTGCAAAAAACCAACGATCACAGGGAAGGCATTAAGTCCGTCGGAGAGCGCCGGGCCGGAAACTTTACCGGGACCTAACGCTACCTGGATCTGGAGGTTTACAACAACTCAGCAATCCGGTTGATGCGATCAGATATATAGGGCATTTCATCAACCGGTGTGCGGCCTAGCCTGACAATCACACAGTCCTTCTCTGGCACACAGAGAATGCTCTGACCATCGTAACCACCGCAATAAAACCAATCCGTCTTGTCTGGACGCATCCACCACTGGGCACCGTAGCAATATTCAGCGTCGCTGTAGGTTGGACTACGGGCATAATCCACCCATTCCTTCGGCAATATTTCTTGGCCGTCCCAGGTACCGCCGCGTAAATACAGCAACCCGAATCTTGCAAAATCCTGAGGTGTCGCCAACAGATAAGAGGACCCAATAAATGTGCCGGAGGTATCAAATTTAGGCGTTGCAGTACGAACCCCAATCGGTTCAAACAATTCATCATTCATAAATCGCAACATACCGGACGCGCCATCCCCAACAACATCCTTTAGGATCCGGCAAATGATGTTGGTGGTACCGCTGGAGTATGACCAGCGCTTTCCGGGAGGATGCTCAAGGGGCATATTAGCTGCAAAAGCGCCTGTGTCATGCCGCCCATCAAGGCTAAGCATGGGAATCACATCGGACACTCCGCCATCCACATAGTCTTCATTGAAGCGCAGTCCACTCGACATTCTCAGCAACTGATCCAGGGTAATTTCTTTGCGTTCGTCATTTTGCCATTCGGGAACCGGCGCGGGCGCATAAATATCAAGCTTCCCCTGCTTCACCAAAATCCCGGTCAATGCGTGGGTAATGCTTTTTGCCATAGACCATGAATACTGCAGGTACACGGGGTTCGCACCTGCGTCGTATCGATCCACAAGCAATCGACCGTCCTTCACAATCGACAAGCTATAGGTGACTCCCTGGGCCTTGGTCAGGTCAAATATCTCGTCACAGAGACCCGCGACCTCATCATTTTGCAACTCGCCAGCCTCCCAACCTCTTGTCGGCCAGGCGACATCCGCAGGTTGAGCCGGTAATGGCGGCAGGTTTTCGGCAACAGAGGCGGGATTCAGCATGGTAGCTTCCAGAGTTGTAATTTAAGACCAACAAAGAATACCAGTGTTTGGCAACCGAGTAATAATGGATATGATGTCGGACAACAATAAGAAGGAAACCACCATGAACAATAGCAGCGTAAAATTCGGCAACATGAAAAAAATTATCACGGCACTATTAACAGCCACTATGTTTCTTTCCTTTAACGCTTACGGAGAAAAACCAAACAACTGGGGTAAGTGGGGCGCAGACGACGAACGAGGTGCCGCTAACTATATCCAGCCCCAACAGGTAGTCGCAGCGGCGAAGCTCATCCAAACCGGCAAGCTATACAGCCTGGCAATTCCGCTTGATAGCACGGGTCCAGTATTTCCCTCTCGAATTGCACCCCAACACATTATGGTCGCAACCGGTGCCGATTATGCATCCGGTCTAGCCTCTGCTTATGGCACAGCTAAATTTGCCGACGATTACATCTACATGCCCTTACAGGGCTCAACCCAGTGGGATGCACTGTCTCATTCCTGGTATGGGAAAACGCTCTACAACAATATCGATGAGGCGGCGATCAAGAGTGCGCCTGCCGCTGGAGGTGCAACCAAACTTGGTATTGAAAACGTCAAGACAGGTTTTGTCGGACGAGCTGTTCTGATTGATGTACTCGCTTACAAAGGTGGTAGCTTGCCCACTGGCTATGCGATTAGTCGTGCAGATATTGAAGGAACGTTGAAAAAGCAAAAAACAAAAGTACAAGAAGGCGACGTGGTCATTATTCGCACGGGTGTTGTACCTGCCTACTACGAACAAAAAACTCCGATGGCACGCCTTGAATTTATTATGGGTCCTCAGGCGGGAATAAACGTCGACGTTGTGGATTGGGTAGCCGAGGCTAAAGTTGCGGGTGTTGCGGCGGACAACATTGCCTTAGAGGTATTTCCTAATCCCGTGCCGGAGAAGACCTTCAATGTTCATGGGGCCCTGCTAAAGGATCTCGGTGTTTATATCGGTGAGATCTGGTGGTTAGAAGATCTGGCAGCAGCCTGTGCTGAAGATGGCCGCTATGAGTTTTTCCTTGCGGCACAGCCCCTTAATATCCCAGGCGCAGTTGGGTCACCGCTGAATCCTATCGCGATAAAATAGGAAACTATTTTTTTGATGCGGCGGTTGATTGCTTTGGAATCTTCTGCCGCGATACCCACTCTGCTGGTGGTTATGCACTTTGTAACTCGCTATCGCACAGGTATTCAGTGAGAGCGCCCTTCACGCCCGCGACATATACTTCCCGTTAGTGGTATTGATTTTAATCGACTCACCCTGCTCAATATATTCAGGCACCTGAACGACCAAACCCGTAGCCATGGTCGCAGGCTTGGTTCTCGCACTGGCAGAAGCACCCTTGATGCCCGGAGCAGTTTCTGTAATTTCCATTACTACAGATTGGGGCAAAGTAATCCCCACCAGGTTTCCATCGACCAATAGCCCGGTCATATCATCCAAACCATCCATCAGATATTCGACCTGGCCTTCTAGCGCATCTTGATCAAGAAAATATTGGGTATAGTCCTCGGAATTCATAAACACAAAATGGGCACCATCCATGTAGGAATACTGGACCGGCACTCGCTGGGCATCAGCCTCCGCAAACATATGATCGCTTTTAACCGACTCATCGCGTTTTTGACCCGTAACCAGATTGTTAAATCGAATCTTGTACAGGGTTGAAGCACCGCGGGATGATGGACTGCGTGCTTCTAATTGTTTGACCACGTGGGGGGCACCATCAATCTCGACAACATCGCCTTTTTTGATATCACTGGCTTTTGGCATGGGGCCTTCCTTATAAAAAGTCGGTATTGTACAGGACCTTGGGAGTCCGGAGAAAAGTAGGATTGTGTTCGAGAAAGAAGACCTGATCAAAATAGCCAATCATAGGATGCCCTTCGGAAAATATAGCGGGCGACGCCTTATTGATCTGCCGGAAGAATACCTGCTCTGGTTTCGAGAACGGGACTTCCCCTCCGGTAAATTGGGGGAACTGATGGCGGTCTGTCTGGAGATCAAAATCAACGGCTTAGAATCGCTGATTGACCCACTGCGATCAAACTAGCGGCTTCATCCGCCGTTCAAGCCACTCCAACAATATTTGATTGGTCTCGTCAGGTTTCTCCTGCTGAATCCAGTGACCACAGTCCAGAGTATGGATTTCAAGATCCTCAACGGAGTCTGACATATCCATTTGGGGCACCATATCGTGCTCACCATAGATCATCAAAGTTGGTATTTTAACTTTTTGTTCTACATTTGCGGTGGTTTCCCAGTTCCGCGTGAAGTTTCTGTACCAGGAACACGGCCCTTCAAACCCACATTTAGTGAACGCATCTACAAAGACGGCTAACTCTGCTTCGGACATCATCAGCCTGCCCTCAGTCACCTCCATTTCAGCATAATCGATGATGGCTCGTCCGGATGGTTCCTTGGCATCGGACCGATCCAGCCATTGTTCGGTACGGAACATATTGCGAAGAAATCGGTCAGGATTGCTGTGAAAGCTTTTTGCTGCAACATTGGCCTGGCGATTAAAATGGACAATATAAAAATCTGGTCCAAGCATCTCCTCCCAGAATGCCACGGGTTCAGTGGGTTGTCTGACCATCAGCGGGACAGAGAGGCTGGCGAAGCCAATCATCCGTTCTGGGTGCAATAGGGCATGTTGCCATAGGACAATTGATCCCCAGTCGTGGCCAATATAGATCGCCTTCTCGATGCCAAGTACATCCAACAATCCCAGGTGATCATCGGTCAGGTGATGGATATCATAGGCTTCAACGTCACGGGGCTTACTCGATGCTCCATAGCCCCGCTGGTTAGGCAGAATGACATGGTATCCGGCGTCTACTAGAGGTTGGATTTGGTAACGCCAGCTATAGGCGAGTTCTGGCCATCCATGGGCAAGTACTAGCGGTATGCCGCCCTGCCCCGCCTCAAACACTTCAAGTTCAATGTTGTTTACCGGCAGCATTCGGGGGGTTGGAAAATCCATGGTCATTCGTCCTTTTGCAGCGCAAGCCACGCTAGCGCATCTTCATGATTGGTGAATACTTTCATGCGAAAGGAGCCTATCAACTTTAGTAACGCCGCATACATCCGCAGGAGCTGAAAATCAGCCACTCGATTCGTGACAATTGCTGCACGATACTGCGCCCCCCTTCTGGTGCTGTACTGTCCGAGTAGTTTAGGTAGCGCACGGATTTCGGAAATTTCGATTCTCGTCAGATTCAACCCACTGATATCCCATAGGGCCGCCATATTGATCTCAAAGGCAGGATCTTCAAATATTCTGGCGTAGCCCACGGCCAACTCTTCCGCGGTCATCTGGCCCTTCAGACAGGCGACCACCACTTTTTCTTTCGCTCTTATCTCAACTTCAACACTCACAGGCGCGCGATAACTCCTTGATCTTTAGTTGGCTTGTCAAGGCTTGACCTCTAATACACACAGCGACACAATCCTCCAAATTCAAAGAGAAATAGAGGGCTCCATGGCTATAGGTGTTGTTGCAAAACTGAAGATTCAATCGGGGAAAAACGAAGAATTTGAAAACGTCTTCGCGGAACTTGAAAAGGCCGTTCACGAAAATGAACCGGGAAACAACTTTTACGCGTTGCATAAATCCAGAGACGATGAAGATACCTACATTGTACTGGAGCAGTATGCGGATCAAGATGCGCTGGATGCTCATGGAAAATCGGATCATTTCAAAACCATTGGTGCAAAAATGGGCGCCTGCATGGCAGGTCGACCGGAAGTTGAGTACATGGATTCCTGCGGCTAGGTCACGCTACCGGGCATAAGGTTTTTGTACATGAACGGCAGGGATATATCCATACGATAGTCGACACTACTGTGATTGTCAGAAAACTCATCGTAGGTATGCTCGATACCTATTGACGCTAACCGGGCCGACAGACGCCGAGCACCAAAGACCAGGGCATATTGATCGCTGCTACCGCAATCGATGTATATGCCCTTTAACCCCTTAAGATTTGTCTGAACCGTTTCACTCTCCACCAGACGAACTGGATCCCAGGCAAGCCAACGCTGCCAGAGTTCATCATTCAATTCACAGGTTTGCGGCGAAACCGGCAAACGGATTCCGAAAGGTAGTTCCGGTGCTGGATCATAGGTGGCGGCCATCGCTAGAATCATCAACACATGCATATCATTACCTGAAATCTTTCTGCTGGCGATCATCTGATTCATAAACGCTTCAATCGAGCCGCCATAGCGCGCCAGTTGCATTAGTGTCTTAGGAAAGTCTGACAGGTAGGCAAGTTCAAAAGCCATATCCCCTGAATGGCAAGCAACGGCACCCCAGTGCTCGGCGTGTTTCATACCGTGGACAATCGCGCCATAACCGCCACTCGACTTACCGAATAGGCCGCGATGTGATGCCCCCGGCAGAATGCGGAATTGATCTTCAAGGGCAGGTAGCATCTCAAGGGTAAGAAAGTCAGCCCAGTTACCCAGCACCGAAGAATTAATATATTGGTTGCCACCTAGCGACGTAAAACAATCGGGAAAGGCGACAATCACCTTGCCCATACGACCCTCGCTGATCAGTCGCTCTACTCTCTGTGGCACGCTCTCGGCAAACGCTTTCCAACCGACGTGGGCCAGGCCACTACCCGTAAACCCGACAATGTCCACCAGCAGAGGATACTGCTCGTCACTCTTGTCGTATCCTGCCGGCAGGTAGACCGCAATTTGTCGCTGGGTCGGATCACCTAGAATATTGTTTGCGATCGCAGTAGATTCCAGGGTGATGGTTTCAATACGACCTTCAAGGGCGGAGAAGTTTTGACTAGGCACAACGCATTCCTGAACAAGCTTATTAACTGGCGCAGAGAATACCACAGTCATTGCGGCGGATTTTTGGCAAAAAAAAGGTGGCCCAAAGGCCACCGAAAATAGGTCTCTTTAGGGGAGACTACTGCCGTTTAAACAATTTTGAACTGAATTGCGCCAGCTTCGAGATACCGCTGACAACCGACTGGGCACCAAGCAAAAACACGAATTTGATTTTTGCGACGGGGTTCAGCCCCTTCATTTGAATCATTCGGATCCTTGTGCCACGCATCCAGGCCTGACCCTCACTCCAATGATGAACTCGACTCGACACTTTGCTCAGCACCATAACCGCACCGATCAGAAACAAAATCCCTGGGATCACGGGTACAACCAGCCCTGCGAGCCCGATGATGATGAGCACTGCGGCAATGACTGAATAGACCACCTTTCCAGTCATACCTGCGGGTATAAAGCGGGTGTTCGTCGGCATTTTGTCCATCATAGTCAGAAAGCACCTTCAAAAAACATTACATACCCTGGCCATTGCAGCTAGCGTGCCAACAGTTAAGTCATTGTTTTTATTTGGTTATTTTCTGACCGCATAAACCAAAATTGCCAGATTCACTATTTGGCAGCGAAATTCGCCAACTGTGACCCGGTTCGCGGTTCACGACCGCCCTGCCATACTATATTGCAACTCTCTCGTCGCTTATGGACACCCTTGGCCACATTACCCGCCCACACACTTCTGACTGCACTCCGAGGCTATTACGCGCCTTCGGCGGGCACTGGTATGACAATCGACCGGTCGACCCTGGTAGGTCTATTACAAAAGTTACCGAGCCTATCTTCCCAGGCACACAGCGACTCGGTCATTACCCAGTTAAATCAGCACCATCCCGGGATTAGTCTGAGCGTCGAAGATAGGGCCTTGATTATGTTTGTCGATGACTTCCTGTCGAGAATCCTAAAACAAATTGACATGGAGTTCAGGGTTGAAGCCATGATCCGTCAGCTTTCGCCTCTAGTCGCCGTGGAAGCGCTGACCAGCGATATACATGCCCTGTTACAACCGCTCAAAATTTATGACCTGTTGGATGCTCTGATAAAGGAATGTGTTGGCTGGAGTGAAGATCTCGGCATACTAGGCGAAAAGTATATCGAGAAAACCGAAGCTGTTTTGTTACCTTTATCCAGAGGCAAAATCACGCCATCAGAATGTCTTAAACAGCTTAAAGAAGATTTACACAGCGAACGCCGCAGACAATACAAACTCGAAGAGAATCTCACCCAGGCGGAACAGCAAAATCTAGTCGCAGACAATGCTCGTCAGGAAACCGCAGAGATGATCAACCAACAGATGGCCGGCCAGCCACTGGCGCTGTTTATCATTTTTATGATGCAGGGTGCCTGGTACGAATTTGCACAAAAAATCTATACCCGTTACGGCGTCAAATCCGACCAGTGGAACAAAGTCACGGAATTGACCAAATTGCTGGTCTGGACCCTGCGACCCCAGGCTGAAGCGGCAAAGCAGCAACAACTTTTTGTTAGTCTGCCAAAGGACATCAATGCCTTTGCCGCAGAAGTCGATTTTGATACTACCGATGTCACCCAGTGCCTTGGGGATGTAGAAGCTGAATATGAAGCGATCAACGAAGGCAACCCGTCACCCCCCTGTGACTTTGACCCTTTGGATACCTCTACAAACGGTGGCATCCAGGGTGAACTCGAAGCGCATTTAAGGACCGAGGTTGAGTCTATTGATGTGGGTGCATGGTACCTATATGACGACAAGAAAGAAGCTGACGAAAAAATCGCGCGCATCAAATTAATCATCAACAATCCAACCTCAGGTCGGCTCGTCTTTACCAACCAGAATCGCAGAAAAGTCATGCACATGACATACATGGAGTTTGCTTCACGATTATCGACCGCAACCGTCAAGACATTGGACCTATCATCACCTCTCCGGGAAATCGCAAAGGAGCACCTGAACGAAATCATCACCACCATCAAGGCGCAGAAAGCCAGGGAACTAAAAGAGGAACAATCAGAACAACGTAAACAAATATCTAAACAATTTCTCGCTCAACAGAAAACCCTTATTGGTGATGAGACCAAACGCTTGAAGCAACGAGCCGCCCTGAAAAAGCGCCGGGCCAAGATATTACGCGAAAAGGTCCAGAAGAAACTGGAGTCAGCAAACCACGCCGTTGGCAGCCTGCGGCCAGACGCCTGGGTCAAACTACCCCTCATGGAAGGCACCCAGACCCCATGTAAACTGGTCGCCGTGGTGTCGGCGTCGGACAAGTTTATCTTTGCCAATCGAGCGGGCATTAAAGTCGCGGAGTATACCGCCAGCCAGCTGTCTCACATGATTGTGTCGGAAAACAGCGAAATTCTGGATACCGGTGCTGAGTTCGAAAACGTTCTGGCAACGGTTGTGACCGGCTTGAGAGAAAACAAAAATAAGAGCTTCGATCAACTGACCGGTACCTCCCAATAGTCAGGATTCAGTCACCTCGATACAGTAGTCGCAATAAACGCTTTCGTGTAGCCTTGGGTCACAACATTTTTGCATCCTAGCTACCGGAACACGCCATGCTCGATATTAAACCTACCCAACTAAACCTGTCTGCCATGCACGAACGCATGCAATGGTATGTAGACGAAGAAATGATTCCTTTTTGCACCACCCTTGTCATGGAAGGGACCGACATTGTTGACCTGAAAACATTTGGTTCTATGGATGGAGGAGATGGCCGCGCACTTCAGCCCGATACAATTTATCGAATGTACTCGAACACCAAAATTGTGACATCCGTTGCGGCGATGATGTTGTGGGAAGCCGGAAAATTTGATCTGGACGACCCGTTAGAAAAATTTATTCCAGACTTCGCCAATCTTCAGGTACTCAAGGCTGATGCCAGCTCAATTGAAGATACTGAACCCGCCAACAGCTCGATTACTATCAGGCAGCTATTGAGTCATACATCCGGACTCTCCTATGGTTTTATTGAGCCTGAATCCATTATTGATAAAGCCTATATTGAAGGCGGAGTAAATGCCCTTGCCACCAACGGTCAGACCCTTGCAGGCCTGTGCGAAGCGCTTGGAAAACAACCGCTAGTATTCCAACCCGGTACTTTTTGGCGTTACAGCCTTGCAACCGACGTCACGGCGAGACTGATCGAAGTCATTTCCGGTCAAGCCTTTGATGAATACTTAAAAGAACATATCTTCCAGCCCCTCGGTATGCTCGATACAGATTTTTATGTCCCGGAAGAAAAACAGGATCGATTTAGCACCATGTATCGTCCTGAAGACTTTCTCGATCCGCTCGCTAAGGGTTTAGTCAAAGCGGACGATCCGGTTGAGGGGTCCTACTCCAAACCCAATACATTTTTGTCCGGTGGTGGTGGTCTATGCTCGACTGTACTGGACTACATCAAACTTATTCAGCTCATCGTTAATAATGGTGAATGGCAAGGGACACGATTGCTTAAGACCGAGACCCTTGACCTGATGCGAACCAATCAGCTTCCTGAGGGCGTTGTCGTGAACTTCCCCATGTGGGACATGCCAGGCACCACCTTCGGACTTGGTTTTGCATTGAAAGAGCAGCCCGGAGAAGGCGAACCAGAGGGTGCTATTGGTGAGTATCACTGGGGCGGTATGGCCGGCACCCACTCCTGGATGTCTCCGGGTACCGGTATTACCGCAATGTGCATGACCCAGCGGATGCCTGGTTTTTGGCACGCTTTCAGCCATGACTTTAAGCAGCTGGTGTACCAGGCATATAGCAACGCAGCATCGTGATTAGCGGTGATATTGATCTCGACAAACTGCTTGATGATATTGAGCAGCAGGTCGAGATCTTGTCTGCCATTGCAGCAGACAATGCAATCTTGAATGAACAGTTAAGGTTACTGCAGGCTGTCCGAGACGCGCTGATTGGCCAGGAGCAGGAGATTGCTCGCCTAACAGAACTGGTAGATCCAGATAGTGATATGGACTTCTCAACCCTGATGGAACTCAAGCAACAGTCAGAACCTGACTAGTCTAAAAACCTTTATGAAAGCCCCGCTAGAAATTTGTCCACCGCTCCATTAAATGCAGCGGGCAGTTCAAAATAACTACTGTGCCCTACATCACCCAGATTGACGAATTGAGCGCCCGGTGTTGTTGCGGCGAGGGCTTGGATATAACTCGCATCAAATAACACATCCTGATCACCGGTAATAAAAAGAGTGGGTACTTTGTATTCCTGTAGCGAGCTTGTATCAATACCCAATTTTGCCTCACCAATTTTGCGCGAGATAACCGAATTCTCAATATTGTTAAACCGATTTATCGCCCCATAAAGAGCCGCCATTGTTGGGTTCTTGTCTGGAAAGTCTGCCGCCAGCGCCGGAAGCAATCCGCTTGCAATGGTTTTCTCCAACCGGGCGAGGTCGTTTATAGCTGAGACATGTTGAAAGATGCCAGGTGTGTGGCTCATCACGAGGGCTTCAACCCGCTCTGGAAAATTCACAGCGAGTTGGCTACCGGTCCAGCCCCCCATGGACTGACAAATCCAGATCGCCGATGTAATGCCCTCGGCATCCATAATCGCCATCGCATCCGACGGGAATAGTGCGGGTTTGTATTCCTCTACAGAACAGGGGGAGCGACCAAAGTAACGATGATCAAATGCGACAATGCGATAATCGGGGGAGAAATGGGCAATTTGGTTAAACCAGATGGCTGCATTGCCGCCCATGCCATGGGCGAACATCAGCGTCTTATTTCCTTCGCCGTGGACCTCGTAATAGATGTCCACGCCTTCGTTTTTCACACAGGGCATTGTCGTTTCTCAATTCTTATTATTGCCTCAATTAGAACATGAAACCCTATTGCGGCTCTAGCGCCCAGAGGCGCCTGACAACACAACAAAGCCAGCTACCCGGCCAAGCCAACTTCAGATACGTGCCAATAACTTACACCCCGATTGGCTATCTCGTAACATCTCGATACTATGGCAAAAACCAAAGGAAGCAGATGGATGAAAATTGCAGTCGTAACAGGCACTAGTACCGGAATTGGCCTCACCACGAGCCTTCACCTCGCTCGAAATGGCTATAAAGTATTTGCGGGCATGCGTAACCTGGCAAAATCAGATGCTCTACGGGAAGCCGCTGAGGCCGAGTCACTGGAAGTTGAAGTGATTCAGCTTGATGTTTGCGACAAAAACTCCATCGAAGCAGCATTTCGCACAATTGCACAAACCGGCCCCGTAGATGTCCTGGTGAATAATGCCGGC
Organism: uncultured Pseudomonadales bacterium; assembly: GCA_963976815.1. Lineage (GTDB taxonomy): Bacteria > Pseudomonadota > Gammaproteobacteria > Pseudomonadales > Azotimanducaceae > JAHRVQ01. The sequence continues at coordinate 256,062 of CAXBLU010000005.1, forward strand.
ATTGGGGGTTCTTCACCTCTAGAACTCACGCCTGAGGACGAGCATCGCCAGATGTTTGATACAAATTACTTTGGGGTTGTGAATTGTATTCAGGCCGTCCTGCCTTCCATGCGCGAACGTGGCTCCGGCAGCATAGTCAATATCACCTCGGCTGTTGGACTCATGGCAACTCCCAATCAAATAGCCTACTCCGCCTCTAAGTGGGCGTTGGAATGTCTGGGTGAAGCCTTAGCCCACGAGGTATATCGATTTGGTGTTCGCGTTGTTAACGTTGAACCAGGTGTCATTATGACCAACATATTCGAAAACTCAGCGGAACAAACTCGCTACGACAAAACCTCACCCTACCAGCCCATAATGCGCCGTAACGGTAAAGTTTTTGCCGCCGGTTTTCAGCGTGCGGTACAACCAACCCTGGTTGCGGAAACCATCCTCGAATCGATCACGACGGACAACTATCAGCTTCGCTGGCCCGTCGGACCAGATGCGGAAGGTTTTTTGCAAGCCCGGCATAAAGTGCAAGCAGAAGACTGGGTAGAAATGGGTGGCGATCTAAGCGATACAGAATACAACGAGAAGTTTTTGGAAATGTTTGGTCTGCAGCTCTAGCCTGGTTTAGTTAGTCCGTTGCTCGAGCCTCAAAAGAGCTCAACCAGATAGCTAATTTGTGCTTTCGGGCCTCCCTACTTTCACGCTGCGGTGATGGATTTTTGCATAATATAGTTTTTGTCCCCTTCACGAAGGTAGGTACCCGTAGTCTCAAACCCAAAGCCCGCATTTAGTTTGATCATTGAAGGATTAGCTTTTCTAACATGGGTTTCAACGATGTCATAGGGAGAAGAGCCTAGCCAGTCATGTTGCGCTTGCATCAAGCGTGAGGCAATTCCCTTATGCCTGTGTTCTGGACGTATACCGCCCAACCAACTGTAATAGCGACGGTGTGTCATTGCGTAGCCAGCCTTAAATCCCACTAATGCACCGCCTTCCCTTGCGATAAATATTGATACATCTGGCTGATTATCGAGCCGCCAACGAAGATACTCTTCCTTCATGTCACCGAACACCTGGCGAGCCAGATCTAAAAGCGCCTCAAATTCAGCATTGATAGTGTCTGCTGCCAGCATCTCAATCGTCAATGTCATACATACTCCCCTGAGCGAATTAGCTTCCGGCGCAATGTGAGGCAAGTGTAGTTTTTACCGTGCTGCTCTTCGAGTTCAACATCCAGAATTTCCCTGAAGCCACATCGAAACCAAAATCGAACTGCCGCTGGGTTCTCTGCGTAGACGTTTAGACCTACATCGACTATACCCAAAGCCTCTAACTGAAAAGCAATTGAACGAGCGACCTCACGGCCTATTCCACGCCCCTGGTCGGACGGCTTTAGTACCAACATCGGAATCCAGCTGTGCCCCTGTTCAGGTGCGTCAATTTCTATTTGGACATAACCCACCACAGAATTGTCGTTGGCATCGATGATGGCGCGTAAATAAAACCGTGGCTCTCCATTTCTTTGCACATGGGTTTGATCCCGATCTATCAGTTGCTCAAATTCCTGAAGGTCGTACTCTCCAAAGGTAGGATCACGATCACGGAGATGGGCACCCGCATTAAAAATCCCGCGCGCGATAGAGGCCTCAGTTGCTGCAAAGGCTCTAAAAACGAGCCGTTCTGACCGCCAGTGTTCTGGAACTCCAGGGGATGGGCTATGGCACATTTTTACTCTAGTCTTTTACCAAAACTAATCCGATCTTCTTTTTGAAAGCCCAGTTCCTCATAAAATTCCAGGACCGAAGTATTCGAAGCCCGGACCTGTAGATTCAGTTTTTGACAACCCATTTTGCGCAGACCTGCCTCCGCTGCGGTCATCAATAACGACGCAATCCCTTTCCTTTGCGCATCGGGATGGACCGCAACATGATGCACCCAGCCACGAACCCCATCAAAACCAGCAACGGTGGTGCCAACCACTTCGCCTTCAAGTTCCGCCACAAAAAACAGGTGGGGTTGAACTGTTAGTTTGGTGTCGATCACAAGGTTGGGTTCGTTCCAGGGTGGGTCTTCCGCGAAAACCAGACGCCAAAGGTTCACGACGGCCGCACGATCAGCTAAAGCGAACGGTCTTATATTCACGACATTATCCATAGCTATGTTCAACTGCCATCTGCGATCCTCAAAGTTGTATTGATATTATTAAGTACCCATTACAATTCCTTGGACATGATAAGGACGTCGGTTTCGTAGTAAAAGGTCTTGCCGTCCTTATCCACCGAATCCCAGCCTTGCTTTTCAGTGTGTCTCGGTACGTAACCCAATCGATCATACAAGGCTTTTGCGCGAACATTAATCGTCTCAACCCCTAAGACTGCCACTTTCTTATTGCGGGCTCTGATGCAGGATTCCGCTGCATTCATTAAGACTCGACCAATCCCCATGCTTTGTAACTTTGGATGAGTTGCTAGCTGACCTATGTCTGATTCTGTTTCACTGACTTCATGATCGATATAGCCTTTAGCTAAAACCGTACCGTCCCGTGCACGCACAGCAAGCGTATCGCCGTCATGATCCGAACGAATTTGCCTCGCCACGGTTTTAAGATGAAGTTCATTGCCTGCCCACTGCATCGCATCAAGATCCGCCTCCGCCAATGCAGAAACTGACAAACTACTGATACCCTCTTGTTGTAACTGGGTACGAATGTCATCAATATTTGTCATCGTTTTTTATTCCCTATTCAAAGATCCAACCTGCGCTCGGCAACGCAGTCCTGACCGCCCATTTCAAACTCGCGGCAGATCAATGGTCTCCTGTCGTAAATGGAACAACTCATTGTGGTTCGATCGAGGGCTGCGCACCAGCCATCATCTAGACGCGCCATGGTCATACCGCCCCAGCGATCCTCTTCGATAAATCGATCTGGCACACCGGTTTCGGTGATCAACATCACCTCAAGTCGACAGCAGATTGCAGGACAATTCGAACAGCTCACTGTCGTATCAACAAAGGTTTCATTAGCGGTATCGGAAACCGACACTGAAGTGATTTTCTCAAGCTGGTTATCGTCGGACATGTGGAGCCTCAGTTTGATTTTGCAAAGATCAGTTCAAAGGCGCCACTTTAGTCCTCCGCACTAAGCCCCCTACCCAGCCAATCAATTGGCGTAGCTTTTCTTCGCAGTATACGCCGGAGTAACTTTCGAGCAATGGGTCAAGATCAAAGCAGACCCTGGGGTTAGATATCGTTTCTCAGACCGAGCTCTTCGGGATACGGCTGCATGATGACTTGCGAACTGATGTAGTCGTTGGGATGACGATTAAACTGATATTGCAACAATCGCATAGGCACGATCAGCGGTAGGATGCCTGTTCTGTACTGCTCAATGGCCTGATCAATATCCCGCTTCTCATCACTTTCGAGGTCCCGTTTTAGATAACCTCGAATGTGTTGTAGTGCATTCGTAAATCCTTTTCTGCTTGCAGGTTTTTTCAGTGCTTCCATCAACAGACTCATCATCTCAAATCCTAATTTGTCGGGACTGTGCTGACCAGCATCCGACAGGAGGCGACCCAATGCTTTATAGGTGGGGACATGATGGGCCATCACCATATATTTATAACGACCATAGAATTTGATCAATGCTTCGGCAGACAAGCCCCTCTCTTGGATCTCCAACCAATCCTGATACACATAAATCCGGGCGGCAAAACTTTCTCTGAGGCTAGCGTCAAATAAACGGCCATCCTCCTCGACCGGCAGTAGCGGATTCAATTCTTGAATTCGTCGGGCAAATATTCCAACGCCATCACTGTTCTTTGGATTGCCATCGGTTTGATATAGTTTGTTCCTGGCCATTCCACATGACGGCGAGCCCTTCACCAGAACATACCCGGCGAGATCCTGATGCTGACCCAATGTATCTTCAGCAAAGGCTTCTAGCTGAGCAGTGTAATCTTTGGTCTGAGTTTCAGAATCCATGGCACGCTGGCCATCCGCACTGTCTACCAGTCTGATGGTTTCTCGCGGAACGCCTAAGCCAATACCTACCTCAGGACAAAAGGGTATCAAAGAGACATGCTTACCGAGGGTCTCCAAAAAGCTATGACTGCGTTTTGATTGCCCATCATATCGAACGGGTTTGCCGACTGTGCAAGCACCCACACCAACCTTAATCACTACATTCTCCTAACAGTCACACTACTACGTCTGGACAAGCGTTTTAGTTCTCCGCTTAAGAATCTATGAATTCTGTGTGTAATTTGCTTCACTACATATTCGAAAAAGGAGATATCAGTTGAACAGAATAGACAATAAGGTTGCCTTAGTCACCGGCGGAGGCAGCGGCATTGGTCGAAGTACCTCAATCATCTTTGCAGCAGCGGGCGGTTCCGTGGTTGTATCGGACATCAACCTTGAGTCCGCTGAGGAAACCGTCGCGCTAATCAAAGCGGAAGGCGGTAATGCCATTGCCCTGAAGCATGATGTCACAAATATCGATGCCTGGGATGATGTGATTAAATCCGCTGTTGATACATTTGGTGGTCTTCACATTCTGGTCAACAACGCCGGTGTCAGTGGCGCAGGATTACCTCCCCTGGAAGAAGCCACCATGGAAAGCTGGCGGGCAGTAATGGATATTAATCTGGATGCGGTATTTATTGGTTGCCAGAAAGCCGTATTACAGATGAGAGAAAATGGCGGTTCAATTATTAACCTTTCTTCCGTATTTGGACTTGTTGGCGGCTCAGGCGCTGCGTATAACGCATCCAAAGGTGCGGTTCGGCTACTCGCAAAATCTGTGGCGGTTCATTGCGGCAATATGGGCTATAACATTCGCTGCAACTCGGTCCACCCAGGCTTTATCTGGACACCTCTGGTGAAAAATCTCGTGCCTTTTATGGATGAGGGCAATCTGACGGAAGATGGTTTAAAAGCCATGCTCACAGAACGTCATCCAATTGGTCGTTTAGGCGAACCTGAAGAAGTGGCCAAAGCAATTTTATTTTTAGCCTCGGACGATTCCTCTTTTATCACCGGCACCGAACTTGTCATCGACGGTGGCTATACCGCCGTTTAAACCTCGTTGAGCGCACGGAGTAACGGCAGAGTCTCGGCAAAGGACAAACAGGCGTCAGTAATACTGACGCCATATTTTAGGCTCTGGGGATCACCCTTTTGCAAGTCATGGTTCTGCCGACCACCTTCGATGTGGGATTCCAGCATGACACCTTTGACCGGCAGACCGGATCGAATAGATTCACAGAGAGAATCAACAACGTCTTTTTGTCGAGTGTGATCTTTTTGGCTATTGCCATGACTCGCGTCAACCACCAGATGCCCCGGCAAGCCTTGATCGACTAACATTTTCGACGCACTTCTAATCGACTCTGCATCAAAATTTGGCCCCGAAACATCACCTCCCCGAAGGATTAGATGACCGTATTGATTTCCAGCGGTTTCAAAAATAGCAGGCGCTCCCTCTTTGGTGAGAGACGGAAATAGATGTCGATGGGACGCTGCCTTAATGCCATCAATGGCAACCTGTATATCACCATCGGTTCTGTTTTTTATCCCAACGGGCATCGAAAGGCCTGAAGCCAACTCCCGGTGAATTTGACTTTCTGCGGTTCGGGCGCCAATGGCGCCCCAGCTAATCAGGTCAGAATAATATTGGCCAAAGGTTGTGTCCAAAAACTCTGTTGCGGCGGGCAATCCTCGATCAACAATATCTAACAGGGTTTTTCGAGCTAACCGGAGGCCGTGATTAATTCGAAAGCTATTATCTATTCCGGGATCGTTAATCAAACCCTTCCAGCCAACAACCGTACGGGGTTTCTCAAAATATACCCGCATGACCAACAATAGATTGGGGAACTGATCAACTACAGACGCCAACTTATCCGCGTATTCAATTGCGGCCCCTGGATCATGAATCGAACAGGGGCCAACAATGACAAACCGGCGTTCATCCCGCCCATCGAGGATGCCCTGAATGGCTTCCCGTCCGGCGGTGACTGTTGCCCCATGGGCTTTGGTCGTCGGTAATTCATCCGCGAGTACTGCCGGACTAATCAGCGGCTTTACGCTGATAATATGAGAGTTTTCTAGTGATGGCATAGTTTATCGCTTAGCTGGATTTCTTAACGAACTGGTGAATTTCTTTTGTCAGTTTCTGCAAACAAGATTTGTCGGTATACATCATGTGACCGGCAGGAAAATAAGTGTGCTTCACATTATCCTGTAGGTCCCCTCTTACCCCCAGATGATCGAAGGTGTATTCCGTAGCAAAAAAGGGTGTAGCCAGATCATACAGCCCATTAACCACCAGAACCTGTAAATTTGGGTTCTTCTGCATGGCGACCCGTAGCATCTCCGCGGTATTAACGTATCGATTCTCAAAGCTATCGTAGCGCCACTTGGGATGTACCTTAAAACTGATAATCTCGTAGGGGAGATCAGATTCAAATTGCAGATCCGTGCGCACAAAGTCATTCAAACAGGCACTGTAAATTGCCTGGGCGGTATCCATACTCGGGTCGCTTTCAAAGTTCTCGCCGACGTCATCACCATCTATCCCTGTGATGCGGCTATCAAAACGCCCAATGACCTTTTGTTCGGTCCGTAACAACTCCTTGGTAAAGCGCATAATTTCAATTCGAAGATTGGCGCCATCCACATAGGCTTCACTCAAGCCTGTGTACTCGCTTAGCTTGCGAACCACGGTGGCACGCTCCTTCTCACTTAATCTTGCGCCTTTAAAAAGGGCGGCGGCATAGTCACCTTCTGCGTATTGGCGAACCTCGTCCAAGAACGCTTTTTCACTTAGCTTTTGCAGGCGAGCATTCAATTTTTTGTGGTATCGAGCAGCCAGTGCATAGCTAGGAAGATACACAACATGGGGCAGATCATTACCCGGGCCAAATAGAATCGTTTGGAAATTCAGCACCACGGAAACCAGCATAATGCCGTTTAACGCCATGCCGTACTGTTGCTGAAGATGGGCCGCAAGACCCGTTGCTCGAGTAGTGCCATAGCTTTCGCCGATCAAGAATTTTGGAGAACCCCAACGGTTCTCGCGACTGGTCATCAACCGGATAAACTCACCCACCGAGTCCAGGTCACGTTGAAAGGTGTAAAACTCATTTGGATTAGCATCCTCTCCGGTGACCGGCCGACTGTAACCCGTGCCAACTGGATCAATAAAAACCAGATCGCTTTCTAGCAGCAGTGAAAATTCATTCTCATTCAGGGTATAGGGAGGTTTCAGTCGCTCCGATTCAGATTTTGTGAGGGGCACACGCTTCGGCCCAAGTAAGCCAAGCAACATCCAAACGGAGGATGAACCCGGACCACCGTTAAAGGAGAATGTAATTGGTCGTTTCGATTTATCCTTCACACCGTCTTTAGTAAAAGACATAAAAAACATTTCTGCCTTTGGATGGTGGCCCTTCTTGTCATCCTCTTCTTTTAAGACAACAGTGCCAACCTTGGCTGTATAACGAAGCAGCTTACCGCCTAATTTTATCGTGTGTTGGGTAGTAACAATATTATCCTTAACCTCGACCGCGACTTCCTGCTTGTCATTTTCCTTGGCCTGGTTGCCTTTCGCCTTCTCATCTACTTTAGTCATATTCTTTTTCCTATAATTTTTTGCGCCTGTAACTCAAGCAATTCTTCGGGAGTTAGTCCGAGCAGATCAATCAGCTTATCATCGTCTTCCCCTAACAATGGAGGCCTTGCGGGCTCGGCAAGAGGACTTCGGGAAAAGCGCATTGGATTGGCGACCATTGGCACCCCATCGACTTCCTGCTGCAGCTTTCTGTCCTGCACCTGGGGGTCTTTAAACACACGATCAATGGTATTGATCGGACTGACTGGAACACCACTACCATCAAAAATTGCCAACCAGTCATCGAGGCTGCGCATCAGCATAATGTCCTGCAGAATCGGAATCAAAGTGGTTCTGTTCAGCACTCGATCCGCATTGGTTTCGTAGCGCTTGTTATGGGTCAGATGTTCAGCACCGATTGTTAACGCAAACTTTTTAAACTGGCTGTCATTGGCAACCGCCACAATCATATGACCATCTGCCGCTTCAAAAACCTGATAGGGCACAATATTGGGGTGTTCGTTACCCATGCGGCCCGGCACTTCCCCAGAGACTAGATAGTTGCTCGCCTGATTCGCCAGAGTGGCCGTAACAACATCTAGTAACGCCATATCAATATGCTGGCCTTGACCGCTAGCCTCCCTTTCTTTTAAGGCCGCCAGGATTGCAATCGTGCTATACAACCCGGTCATCACATCCGCGAGGGCAACACCCACCTTTTGCGGTTGACCGCCGGCGCTATCAGACTCACCGGTAATACTCATCAATCCGGCCATGGCCTGGGCAACCATGTCGTAGCCGGGGCGCTCCCGGTACGGTCCAGTTTGACCAAAGCCCGTAATTGAGCAGTAGATCAGCTTAGGATTCAGTGCCGATAACGTTTCATAACCAAGTCCCTTCTTGGTCAAATCACCAAACTTAAAATTCTCGACAAAAATGTCGGCTTTTTTGGCCAGGTTAGACACCAACGCCACCCCCTTAGGCTGGCTGATATCAATACAGACCGAGTGTTTGCCACGATTGGCAGAAATATAATAGGCCGAAAGACTATCCGCGCCTTCGTTTAGCTCTAGAAAGGGAGGTCCAAATCGACGGGTGTCATCACCCCCCGCCGGGTGCTCAACCTTTATCACCGTTGCACCAAGATCGGCGAGAATCTGGGTTGCCCAGGGCCCCGCCAACACCCGGCTCAAATCCAACACTAACGTGCCTTCCAGAGGCGTGCTGTTTAAACCGTTGTTGTCTAGATGGGTGCCTGCCGAAATGGGAGCGCTCAATGAAAACACCTGCCAGAAAAACGCATCATCCTACGTGAGGGTAGTACGACTAGCAACGCGCGCAACCCTCGGAAAATTCGATCAGCTGGGTTATGGTTGGAGCCTTTCAATTGGGGGAAATACAATCATGGGTAATGACGAGTGGTTAGCTCTGATCCAAGAAGACATCATCGATCCGGACCAAAAGATCATCGATCCGCATCATCATTTGTGGAGAAGACCCGACGGCAATGACTACCTCCTACAGAACCTCCACGGCGACACGATGAGTGGCCATAACGTTGTGCAGACCGTCTTTGTCGAATGCCACGCCGAGTATCGAACCGATGGACCAGAGCATTTAAAACCGTTGGGTGAGACCGAATTTGTTGCGGAGCAAGCCGTTGCCAGTGAACAAACTAAAGGTAGTGTTATTGCAGGGATTGTTTCCCACGCTGACCTGACCCTGGGTGATGGCGTAGAAGAAGTGCTGGTTACCCATGAAGAACTTGGCGGCGGAAGGTTCCGCGGCATTCGACATGCCGGCGCCCATGCAGAATTCCCTGAGGCACTCACAATTGCCGGGCGAGCTCCAGCTAATCTATATGGCAATGCAGACTTTAGAGCGGGATTAAAGCGTCTGGGTCAAATGGGATACAGCTACGATACCTGGCATTACCACTATCAAAACAAAGCTTTTTTTGACCTGGCAAAAGCCTGCCCCGACACTCAAATGATTCTTGATCACTTCGGTACGCCTCTGGGTGTTGGCCCCTACGAGAGCCAGAAGACACAAATCAAAAAAGAATGGAAAAAAGATATTGCCGCTATCGCGGAATGTGAAAATGTCGTGGCTAAAATTGGCGGTCTGGCCATGCCAGACAATGGCTTCGGTTGGGACAAACAAGCAAAACCGCCCACCTCAGACGAATTTGCAGAGGCGCAGCGAGAATACTACCTGCATACCATCGAATGCTTCGGCCCCGATCGCTGTATGTTTGAAAGCAACTTCCCCGTTGACCGTCTGTCCCTGTCCTACCATGTGCTCTACAACGGCCTGAAGAAAATTGTCAAAGACTTCTCCCAGGCCGAAAAGAACGCCATGTTCTACGGTACCGCCGCCAGGATCTATCGCCTTGAAGCATAAATTATCATTCACGGCGGAAATATGACCACCGGGATAATTGCCAGAGATAAGTCAAGACTACATAGTTTTTCTGGAGAGTATTTCTGGCAAATTTTAATGATTGGAGACCCCAATGAGTTTAGAACTAACCTACCGCGACACAACCGCGGTTATCACAATGGACGACGGCAAGGTAAATGCCCTGGACAATACCTGGTTTAAAACCATGCTGGCTCACCTTGATGCTGTCGAGGCCAGCGATGCCACTGGACTGATCCTGGTAGGCAGAACCGGGGTGTTTAGTGGCGGCCTGAATATCAAGTGGCTGCCCACTATGGACAAACTTGATCAAACGGAATTCGGGCAATTATTTGGCGGCACCCTTAACCGACTTTACCAGTTCCCAAAACCCACTATCGCCGCACTGACCGGCCATGCCATCGCCGGTGGCTGCCTACTCGCCTGTGCCTGTGACATCCGCTACGCCGTAAACGGCAAGTTCAATATGGCGATGAACGAGACCCTGATCAAGATGACAATCCCTGCCTGGGCCAATAACATTATTGAGAATGTTGTACCCAAACCCTATGCCGCCGCAATGTTAAGTATGGCGGAGTTTATGAGCTTCGATCAGGCGTTAGATCTGGGCATCATCGGCGCGAGGTTCGATGATGATGCTTCGCTGCTGGCCGCTGCATTGAAAAAGGCTGAAAGTTTTAAGCTGTTTTCAATGCGCGACTTCACAGCAAATAAGCGCAGTGTTCGCACCCTGTAGTATCTTCCAATTGGGCTTGCACCCTATTGCGGCAGCGCCAGGGCCGTTGCGATATCGCGCCAATCTATCACTTTGAAGTTTTGCGGGGTTCCATAGGGCGCATTAAAGCCATCTTGCACAACTAAGAATCCCAGTGGAAAAAGACTGCCAAAGGCCGCCCCACTTGCTTCTATCCCATCGGTTTCCTGGGCACCGTCTATCGCGCCGCCGCCAACTCTAAAGCGACCTCTGAAGTTGTACGGCGGCGTGCCGTCATAAACTCCGTAGCTGTCGTTCCCCTGAGATGAAGCAATCAGATACTGATTATTTCCGTTGTGATACAAGGCGACGCCTTCAATATCGTCTACCATCCCAGTTGACTGACCAACCTTATCAATGGAGAGCGTCTGCTGAAAAAGCTCCTGATCCAAACTGGTTGAGACCTGCCAAATGCCCGTATTTTCTTCGCCAACAAAAAGCACATTAGCCTCATCCTGGTGCACGCAGCCTTCGAGTTGACTACCAAAGCGCAAAGCACCGATCTCCTTGGCTTCAATTTCCGGCGTCACCCCGTTTATCTGATAACCCTTCAGGTAGCCAGTTTTGTAGGTCACAAAAGCAACCAGCGCCTCTGAAACCTTACCCAGACATATACCATAGGGCTCTGCATCAGATGGAAATGATCCGAGAATAGCAACCCCTGACTCAGCAACGCTAAATAGTGTCACTGAGTTATCTATTCGATTCGAGCTAATAGCAATGTCTCCCGTCCAGCTACCCAAGGTCACACCCTGCCGCAAATCAATATTGTTAGGTAAACCCGCTGGCAGGAATTGCTTTTGGTTTCCCGCCAGATCATAGACGCCAATGCCTGATTTTTTATCTGTACCCAGGATGAGGCTCTTTGTTGAATCCGTCGGATGCACCCAGATCGCAGGATCATCCGCGGCATCCTCTAAAGACATGACGGGCATCGTCTCTACCCGGGCACGAACGACAGGTACCACCTCGTTATCGAGATAGACAAAGGTCTCTCGGGTTTCATCCTCAGGTAACTCGATGAGGACCCCATCCGCAAACTGGGCGATAAATTGCCGCTGCAGTTCCCCTAAGCCCGATTCAATGCGCGGCTGATTCTGTACACAACCCACCACAACCAACGACGCCAGAAGCACTTTGAGCGGGTTTTTGTAAACAGCCTTGAGCGGGTTTTTATTTACAGCCTTGAGCGGGTTTTTATAAACAGCCATCAGAAGTTTGCCTGTACACCGAGCTTACCCGTCCATGAATACTCCTCATACTGCAACAGTCGATCAGTACCGGGGCCATTTTGGAATGCAACAAAAGGCTCATCATCTAAATTCACCAGTTGAGCATAAATTCGCACATTGTCATTGAGCCGGTAACTGGCTGACATATCGATTTGCGTATGGTCTCTCACATATCGATCTTCTATGGCCGAGCCACCTAGCTCATCTAGATATTCATCCCGGTACGTCGCGGTGAGTCGTACACTCACGGGGCCTTTTTCGTATCCCAACATGGCGTTGTAGTTATGTTCACTGGCGGCAGGTAATGGAATTGATCGCCCACCAATATCGCCTTCTGAATCCGTATAGGTATAGTTCAAGCTGACCAATAATCCGTCGAAGGGTGCCGGCAGTTCTGTTAGTGCTTGCTGATAGGCAATCTCGTAACCCAACACCGTTGCTTCATCACCGTTCAATGGAATCAGCGCCTCATCAAAGGACACACCATTAAACACACCGCTGTAGGGTGCATCACTGGCGTCAAATTCCGCATCAACAATAAAGTCGTCGATTCGCTTGTAGAAGATGCCGAATTGAATCACCGCTTCCGGGGCAAAATACCACTCGGCACTCAGGTCATAGTTCCAGGCTGAAAATGGATCGAGATCTGGATTACCGAACTCGCCTTCTCGCTCGCCATCGTCCGCTTCCTCAACAATGAATCTGGGTGCAAGCTTGGAAATACCCGGACGAACTACACTCTTGAATAATCCAGCCCGTAACACAACATTCTCGCTGCTGTTGTAGCGCAAACTTAAGCTGGGCAGAAGGTCGGTGTATTGATTGTCGAAGGTTTGGGCGGTGGTGAAGATAGTGTCTTCCGTCAAAACCACACCGTTTCGAGTACCGTCCTCCTCAACCAGTTCAACCAGATTACCCTTCATCTTATCCTCGGTCCGCTCGGCCCGAAGGCCACCAATCAACGTTAGGGCACCTATTTCGTAGTGGCCCATTAAATAGGCGGCAAAAATGTCTTCCTCAACGGTGTAATCTTCAACCGCCGACTCAAATGCCGTATCCAAAGCGTTTACCTCAAAAGCAGAAAGGTTGGCGTTATTGAAACTACGAGTAGCACCTAAATCCGGGAGTGCACCAAGTTGCGCAAGACCGTAAGACTGTCGACCGACAACATCCGCCAGGGTATAGGTACCATTAAAACCTTCCAGAACCTGAAGTGAGAGATCGAAGGATTTATCTCGCATTCGTGCTTTGCCACCAAACTTCAGATGAAAGTCTCCACGGGAAATAGGTATTTCTCGGGTAACATCAAGCTGAAAAGCGACTTCGTCGTCCTCGGCCCGGCCATCCACGAGTTCCATTGTGCTGAAGTCGTAGGTTGATGGATCAAGGAAATCAGCTTCACCTGTCATTACGCTAAAAGAAGGCTGTTCGAGATCTCCGTAATCAAAAATGACGGCTAACTCGCCTGGGTTATCAAAATCACGACGAAACCGAGTTGGGTCCTGGGTATCCTTCTCTGCTTCTTCCGCATGGGCATTCGAAGCTTTGTATTCAATTGTCCAGTCGCCGGAGATAGTTTCACCGCCAAACTCGAAGGTGACAATTCGCTGGGATTCGAATCGGTCCTTCAGACCTCGCCGAACTGATATCTCACCATCATCAGACAAAAAGCTTGCGGCGGTTCCGACGCCGGAACTCGGTTCCTCATCCATTTCAAAGACAAGCCTGCGCCGTTCCTCGGTGTCATCGAAAAGACTATAAAGTGTTCGTGCGTACAAACGCGTACTGTCACTTAACTGGTAGTCAACGGAGAATGAGCCTCCGATCCGTTCCCGCTCAACATCGTAGTCACGGTATTCAATCGCGTCGGCATAAACAATTCCAGAATTAGTGATATCCCACCCATCGGCTTCTATATTGTCGGTGGAGATATCCCGTTTGTTATATGAAAAACCACCGGCTATTCCAACCCTGTCATTGATCGGATACAAAAAGTCGACACTCGCTTTGGGAGATGTCTGCTCATTTAGATCGCTGTAAGAAGACTCAATTTTGACTGAATAAAATGGCTCATCTCGCTGCAACGTATTGGTGGTATTGATTCGAATGGATGCGCCGATGGTATCCCCATCCATGTCGGCTTGAAGTGTTTTGATCACCTCAATACTTTCGACGAGCTCCGAGGGAATCACATCCAAAGCCACGGCGCGACTGTCAGACTCTGGAGAAGGAATGCGGCTACCGTTTATAGATGCACCATTCAGACTGGGGTCTAAACCACGAACCGCAATAAAACGTCCCTCACCTTGATCGTTAATAACGTTGACACCGGAAAGGCGCCGCACCGCTTCTGCAACATTCTGGTCAGGAAACTGACCGATAGCATCCCGGGTGACGATACTCTTAATTTGATTATCATTTCTCTGGCGAGACAATGAGTTTTGCATCATGGCACGTTGACCTACAACCACAACACTTTCCATTTCTTTTTCGTTTGCCGTGAGATCGTCTGCTGCGGAACCCATTAACGGTAATAGCACCGCCCCGGACACCAAACCTATTTGCCAAATCTTCATTCAATTACTCCTCAACTCGCCCTGGTTATTCTTTAGCCGGATCCTATAGATTGATCGCAATCCCCCATCAACCGGCAGCTGATGCGCACGTTAGTGGCAACCGGTAAAGATCGAATTAACGTTGGCGAATGGGAAAATTAAGATTTGAAAAAATTCGCCTAATGCCTGGAACCAATCCTGGGGATCAGCATCAGAATTAGGTCCTGATTTATAAAAAAGTCATCCACTTGGCGAACAACCCACGTATAATTGCGGCATCCGCGAATCGATTGTTTTCATTGTGCTCAAATCACTTTTAACCGCCTGCGTTCTGCTTTTCAGCGGAATGGTTTCCGCTGCATCCATCGAAGATATGATGACGGTAGGAAACCTAATGCGTCTTAATGGCAATTTTTCTGCAGCAAAAGAGGTGAAAGACAATATTCGGCAATTGGCACCCGATGCGCCGGAAAGCTATGCCTTCAATCTCAATACCCTGGTAACGGAATTGTCCTGGGAAGAATCCCAGACAAGATTTGACGCTGAGCTTGTTGCCGATGCCGAAAAGCTCATTCAGCTTTGTACTGACTCACCTACAATTGATAACGCCGACTACTACTGCGGCCATGCCCATTTTACACTCTCCTATTTTAATGGCATTCGAGGCAATTACATTCGCGCCGGTCGACATGGCACCACGGCAATTGACTATCTAGAAGCGGCTCTGGAGAAAAACCCGCAACAAATCAGAGCCAAGATGTATCTGGGTGTTGCTTATTACTACGCTGATCACCTACCGCAATTTATCAAGTTGTTCAGTAGGGTGCTGTGGTTTATCCCCTCTGGGAATTCCGCCAAGAGTTTGCCTTACCTGCGGGAAGTCATGGACTCCGGTGATAGTTTTAGCGACGTCGCCAGATATATCTACGCGACTTTGTTGGTCAACGGTACACCGGAAGAAATCAAGGATGCGCTCTCTGAAATTGACATTCTGATCAAGCGGTACCCCGCGAACGCTCGATTTCAGCTCCGCTATGTTTCAGTCATGATCGGAGATAAACGTTATGCAGAAACCCTCGATCGCATAAACACCTATCTCGCCTCAGACTACGCAGCGTCCCTGAGTAAGATTGATGTCAATCTGCTGAACATCTGGGCAGCCCGCGCCCAGTTAGGTCTGGGTCAGGTTGAACAAGCTGTTCGATTACAGAAACAGATCAAATTTGATCCGTCAAACACCACGGTGCCATCCTGGGGATTAGCCTGGTATGAGCTCACCAACGGACAACTTGCGGATCTGACAGGTAATCGAAAAGCGGCGATTGCCAGCTATGAGAAGATTCTGGCTCTGGACAAGGTAACCTTTGTCAATCCAACCATCATTGAGCTAGCGAACGCCGCTATCGTTGCGCCATACACCTTGCCCGGTCGCAGCCTTACCCAGGAACCGGTCCTTTAACGATAACTCGATGCATGTGACGTCGCTTGCCCTGGTAATCATTAAGGGCGTTATGGAACAAGCGCCGATTATCCCATAGGGTCATCGAGCCATTGCGCCACTTAAATCGAGTCACATACTTTGGTTGGGTCAGGTGATCCTTTAAAAACCTGAAAATTGGCAGACTTTCTTCCCGACTCCAGCCTTTGATTCTGTGGGTGTGATACAAACCGCAATAGATACTGTGCTGGCCCGTTTCATCGTGGGTTCGAATCAGTGGATGCTCAACTTCACCCTCTGCAAAGTCGTTATCTTGACCGCCATAGGCACCTCCCAGATTCTCTTTAGCCGCAACCGAGTTGTAATCTCCACCAGCACCATGGACCAACTTCGGTGAGTAGATTCCTGTTTGGGCAAGGAGAAATGTCTTCATGCCATAACTCAAATCTTCGAAGGCCGCTACCGCGTCAGCAAACTCGGTATCACCACCCTCCTCGGGTACTTCCAGTGCATAAAGCACCGTTGCCTTCGGTGGCTGGGCCAGATAAGACGTGTCCGTATGCCATCCACCACCAAAATTTAGTTTCGCATCGGGTTCTTTAATAATGGGGATGACATTTGGATGACCTTCCACGGCTGACATAAAAGGATAAACATCTAGTTCTCCCAGATGTGCAGCAAAAGTAGTCTGGTTAGCCGGGGAAAGATCCTGTTGTCGAAAAAACAAAACACCATGGGCCAACCAGGCTCTGTGTATTTCATCCACAACCTCCGGAACCAGCGGCTTCGAAAGATCCACACCGGATACTTCAGCACCAATCGGTCCTACCCCTGTATCCACCTGAATCGTTTTGTAACCCATGACTTTGCCCGACAGATATAGAATACTCAGACAAAAAACTACCACAGCCCATCAGCCGAGTCACAATATATGGTAGAGCACCAATCCAAAAAAACAGTTGTCGTATTTGACGGCGACGATTCATCACCGGAAGTCATGATTCCCGTCGTGAACTTGCTGGAACAATTGGGCTTGCCCATCCGCGTCGAACGCCCTTTGCTCGGCACAGCGGCCATTGAGGCGACCGGAGAAGCATTCCCGGCCGCAACCCGGGCTGCGATTGATGCAGCGGACACCACATTCTTTGGCTCTACCAGCGGCAACAGTACCGCCGCGCTTTTTTATTTGCGCTGGGGTAAGCAGACATTTGCCAATGTACGCCCGAGTGAATGGCTGCCGGGCTTTCAATCACCCTTGAAACATCCGGAGAACATCAACTTTACGATTGTTCGAGAAAATCTCGAGGATCTGTACCTTGGCCTTGAAGGGGATATTGAAGACATCGCCGGACTCAATCTGTATTCAAAGCATGCACGAAAATCTCTGGCAGACCTCGGACCGGGTAAATACGCCATCAAAGCGATCACCGAGGCAGGCGCAGAACGAGTGATTCGCTTCGCCTTTGAGCTTGCGCGCAAACGCAACCGGCAGAAACGCCTCACGGTAAGCTGCAAATACAATATGCTCAGTATCGCTGATGGGCTGTTCCGAGACACTGCCCTTCGGCTTGCTGCTGAGTATCCAGACATCGAATTACAAACCTATATTATCGATGACTTCCTATGTCGGATGGTGAGCCATCCGGAAGAATTAGATGTTGTGGTGATGCCCAATCTGTACGGCGATATTATGTCCGACGGCGCGGCCGGCCTGTTAGGCGGTTTAGGTCTGGCACCCTCGGGGTGTTATGGTGACAACTATGCCTATTTTGAATCTGCCCACGGCACCGCGCCGGATATCGTCGGTCAGCACGTCATTAATCCCACCGCCACCCTGTTATCCGCGGGGATGATGTTGGACTACCTGTCCTTTGAAAATGCTGCGACATCGTTACGGCGTGCAATCAAAAAAGTGTATCGCGACGGCAAAACCCTAACTCCGGACCAGGGCGGAACCAGCAAGACCCATGAAGTCTGTCATGCGGTACAGGAGGCAATGGCATCGTGATTGACCCAACCACCTACGATTGGCAACGGTTCTCTTTGACCTTTTACTACAATGCTCATATCACCCGGGTGTTTCGCTATTGGACTGGAGCAGAAGGCTTAGAGTCATTTTTTGTCGAGCGATGTATCTTTACCAACCCTCGAGGTGAAGCCCGGGATAACTTTGAGCCACTGCAGTCAGGGGATACCTATCACTGGCAATTTCGCCATGACTTTGCGGTGGAAGGTAAAATCACGGCTTGCGTGGACAAGGAACAGCTGTCCTTTTCATTTGGGCCCATGCATGTTGATGTCTACTTTCGTGTGCTCGACAACCAAACAGAAGTTCAGCTAATTCAATCAAAAATCCCCGATACACCCGAAGGCCGGGTATTGGGTCATTTAAATTGCCGTTCCTGTTGGACGTTTTTTATGACCAACCTAAGTGCTGTTCTGGATCATGGCAAAGACCTCAGGGATGAAAACCCGGAATTAGTCTCCTCCATGGAAGTTGGGTTTGTACCCCTTACCTCACGATAACGACTTTAAGACAATAGCCTACACCGGCGCTAACCGCTTGAGTTTGGGATCCCTCGCCTTAGGTAAAGCGTCATACAGTTCAGCTTTTAGTGCATTACGCTTTTCGACATAACCTGGGTCAGACCATAGATTGTGACGCTGCTCCGGGTCGTTGCTCATGTCGTACAACTCTCCTTCGCTGCCGTCATACATAAAACTTGGTTCATAGGGCGTGCAGAGCCAGCCTTCATCGTGGTAAATGCTTTTGATATGCATATCCGTATGGCCATGCTCCGAATCCCACTCGGTCAGCATAATCTCTCTATTTTGCTTTACCGCGTCTGCATCACTAGATGGCAATGTCTTGCCCTCACAGTAGTCAGGCACGGGTATTCCGGCAACGGCACAAAATGTACTGGCAAGATCAATGTGTCCGACGGGCTTTGTCACCTCCGCCGATGGGACCCCCTGATTCATTGCGGGCTGCCATATAAAGGGTAAGCGCATCAACGCATCGACATGGTACGGCCCCTTAAAGAGCAATCCAAAGTCGCCCTGCAGTTCGCCGTGATCCGTCGTGAAAAAGATATCAGTATTGTCGAACTGGCCTTTCTGTTTAAGCCAATCAAACACCCGCCCACATGCATCGTCGATCAACTCATTTTCGATATGGGTATAGGCATTAATTTCCCTGACCTGATCCTCAGTCATGTTGGCGGGAACAAACTCTCTCGGAGATTCGAGATTGGTCCACAGGGAACCATCGTAGTAACCCTGCCAGTGTTTTGGTTTACTGGCTAACAAGGCTTCTCTACCGCTAGCGCTGGACTCATAAAGAGATGGAAGTGGCACATCCCGCCAGTTCACCCTGTGCAACTCCGATTCTGGAATGTCCCAGGGATGATGGGGGTCAGGGAAGCTCATCCAACAAAACCAGGGCGTCTCTTCCTGTCTGCCCTTTAGCCACGTCATGGTGCGTTCGGCCACCCAATCCGTGTGGTAGAGACCTCTCGGTACGTTCATTGGCCATATCTGAACGCCACCGGTCTCTCCCTTGCTGACGGTATTTTGCCCCTTGTCGGTCACCATGGGATAAAATCTGGCCTTCTCCTCCGCATGACCATTCATGTAGGCATCGTAATGGCTATGCCCCTCGAAGAAGTGGTTGGCCAATTCCATATGATCAAAACCTCGATGTGGCCCTGTATTAGATTCCGCCGCCATTCGATTTTCAAAGAATTGACTGGGGTCCCCCAGCCAGGGTTCAAAGTGAGCTTTGCCCAGCAGCGCAGTATCGTAACCGTGGGATTTAAGGTGATGGGCAATCGTCGGGGTATCCTCCGGGAGCGACACCCCATTCATCCAGACCCCATGACTCGCAACATGCTGTCCGGTCATGATCGTGGCCCGGGCAGGCATACACACCACGTTCTGATTGTGAGCTCGTCGATAATTGATGCCCCTGGCCGCTAGGCCATCAATATTTGGTGTGCGTGCTACTTCACCACCATTACATCCCAAGGCGTCGTAACGCATCTGATCCGTGGTGATTAATAGAATATTTCGTTTCATGGTGCCCCCCTCAGTTTCCGGCTCTGCTAGACCGATTTGCAAACCGGACTTGACCTACACACCATAGTTAATAAATGCTCTGGGTTATGCAAATACATCTTCGTCTTCTTAGTGCTGCAATTGGGCTGTTTCTTTTTGCCCTGGCGTTATGGCTGGCCCAGTCTGGCTTTAACAATATATTGGATTTCCGTCTGTTAGAGCGAATCCCCTTATCCACGGTGACAGGGGCCGTTAGCGGCGAGGTGCAGTTAAAGGGAACCGCCCTGGCGATCTCCACCACCACCTCACCCAAGACCAACACGGAATGTATCTACTACCGATATCTCGTGGAAAAAGAAGAGCGGGATTCTGACGGCAATACCTCCTGGCGGACGGTACGGGATGATCAGCAAGGATTGGACTTTACCCTGCTGGATCACAGCGGTGAGGCCCATATTAAGCTCGCCGCCTCGGTATCTCGTATGGAGGTCAGCACACCTCAACTCCACCAGTCGAGAAGCGGTGATTACCGCTATACCGAATGGCGCCTTGACCCGAACGACACGGTAACAGTTTTCGGCTGGCTTGAAGATCAACAGCCACCCAGCGTAAATTTTTATGTCAGTGGGGATTACCTACCGATTCTCTCCACATTCGGTGCGGCTGCCGAAAGACGTGACATTGGTAGCGCGGCTCTATTCTGGCTGTGGGGCGGTATCACGGCCATGATTCTCGCTAGCCTTGCATTGATGGCCGTATTCCAGATACACAAGACCCTGGTCTTCCTGGTTACTATCTCTGTGAGCTGTATGATTTTATTGCTGCACTTTGGCTTCCAGAGCCTCGAACATGACGTAACAACAGGCTATCGGCAGATTCAGACCCAGTATGACCGCAGCAAACAGGCACTCACAGAAGCCCAACGCAATGAAAGCGCAATCCTAAATTTCCTCCTGCGCAACCGCTATGAAATACAAACCAGCCAGTTTCCTGAATCCCTATATGCCAGACTCAAAGGGTTAGATCATCCACCGCAGATCGAACTCACTCCGGTCCAGGAACAATTTGCCAAATCCCGCGCAAAACAGTTCACGCCTACCCAGGTCAGCGAATCCCTCATACTCATTCCAATTATGTTGGCCCTCGCCGCCCTGCTTGCCTGGTTTGCTATTCGACTGATCAGGATCAAGCGAATTCAGGAAAACCTGGCAACAACCAAA
The DNA here is from genome assembly GCA_963976815.1 of uncultured Pseudomonadales bacterium. Lineage (GTDB taxonomy): Bacteria > Pseudomonadota > Gammaproteobacteria > Pseudomonadales > Azotimanducaceae > JAHRVQ01. The sequence continues at coordinate 277,344 of CAXBLU010000005.1, forward strand.
ACCGCCGGCGTGACCTATGGATTAGCGGAGGTTGTTGGCGTTTTAAAATCTGAAACAGACGCGTCGTTATTCCAGGGCCCCGTTTCTAATGAGCCCTGCACCTGGTATCGGCACCTTGTCCAGGAGAAACGACGCTCGGGTAAAAACAGTAAGTGGGTGACCATCAGTGACGATACCAAGAAGCAACCCTTCCTGATTGAGGACGATGAAGGTCAATTGAGGGTTTTTCCCGGCCAGGCTGACATCATCACCAAACACAAAAAGACTGAAAAACGCGGAGGACGCAAGTACACCGAATGGCGACTGTCCCCAGGAGATGAACTCTATCTGCTTGGCAAAGCCCGTATAGACAAAACCAAAGGCGATAGTCTGGTATTTGGTCACGACAAGGATTGCCCCTATATCATTGCCAACATCCCTGAATCTGAGGTGATGTTTCGCAAAGCGATCAATGGCATGGCGCTGCTCAGTATCGGCGCCAGCCTGGTATTCCTCGGCGCAATCTGGCTGTGCGGCGTGAATGGCTCCTTCAGCTCAATAGACTTCCTTCAGGCAGCGGCGATCTCTCCTGCCTTCCTACTGCTGATTATTGGCATCATGATGTACAACGATCTGGTTTTTTTACAGCAGCGATGTGAGCGTAATTGGGCAAATATTCAGGTGTCTTTGAAAAAGCGATCCAATTTAGTTCCGCAGTTACAGGCTGTCGTAAAAGAGTATCTTAGCCACGAAAAACATCTACAAACGGGGCTCGCCCTGCTCAGAGAACGCAGTCAGCGAACGGAGAAGAACGAGGATATCGAAAAGTATATGGCGGCGGAACATGCCGCTATTGCAGAATTGTCAGCCCGGATTGAACAATATCCTGACCTTAAGGGCACATTAATTGTTCAGGACTTCCACCGAAGACTGGTGGTACTGGAAAATGAGATTGCGCTGATTAGAAGTGGCTTTAACAATTCCGTTGAACAGTATCTCACCAGAATTCAAACCTTCCCCGACAACTTGCTAGCGAAGAGCCTCGGTTTTAAAGCGAAAACCCAGCTTGAGTTTTCTGAGGCAGCCTACAAAATCCCCAAAGTAGCTTTGTAAGCAAAGCAGCTAACTAAAATTTAGACAAAAAAAGGGTGGCTAATGCCACCCTTTTTTTGAGCTTCTTACGTATCTAAATAAGGATACTTATAAAGCGATCTCAATACCTACACGAACTTCCCAGAGAGACTGGTTTTCGTTCAGGTCGTTGACGTCTACGTTGCTAAAGTTGCTGTAGACATACTGGCCATTGGCGTTGATTGCTGCCGAAACCACTTGCTGTGAGAAGAACTGCTGGTCATTAGCTTGACCCCAGTCATCATTCAACATGTTAGTCAGGTTGTAGATCTTAAGGAATGCTTTGCCTGTAACCCCATCAACAAACGTGGGTAGTTCTTGATCGATGCGGAAGTCAGCACGATAGCTCCACTTGGCGTGGGTCTGGTTACGATCAACAAAGCCTGTACCTAGATCTTCTTTATCGGCAAACGCGAAGAACGCAGCCTGATCAAAGGCTGGATCAAATACAACATTTGGATCGTTTGGACCAGTTGGTACGTACAGCAGGTGACGACCGAAGAATCCATCACCTTCTAAAGCACCACCGCCCATGACATAGCTTTGAGCCTGACCTTCAGAGGCGAAAGCGTAGAGTGTTGCACGGGTTGTCAGACCTTCGAAGAAGTCCCGGGCGTAAACTGCACGGAACGTGAAGCGATGTGGCACAACGTAGTTAGAATCACCAAGACCTGGATCGTTAACATTCAATGTTGCAACGTTATCGAAGTTAGATCCCGCTACCGAACTGGTCATTGGGCTAACATCTTCTGCCGCTGTATAGGCGTATCCACCGAACAACTCAAGACCGAAGTCGAAGTCTTTCTGGAAAGACACAGACAAGCTGTGTGCTGCGCCATCATCTTCGGCATTGGTCAACATATAGTTGTCCGCACCATTGGTGAAGTCATAGATAGGTTGGCCGAGAATCGTGGTACCAACAATTGTCTGAGACACATCAACATAAGTCGCTGCATCGCGTTGCTTGGAATAGAGGTAATCGACATCCATGACAACGTCACCCCAGGGAAGATCGTAAGTCGCGCCTAAGGCAACTTTCAATTCACCGGGCTGGTCATAGTCAGGATCTAGCAGAACAACACTTCGAGTAGAAGCCGCTGCCGCAGTAGTGCTAGCCACCTGATCAAACAGAGCTTGAGGTGCTGCACGACCTGGACCAGTAGTACCCTGGAGTGGAATCGTGCCATCCAACACTGAAAGTGCACTATTAAAGTTATCCAGTCTGGTCTGTACGTTGGTAATGCCGTCATTGCTGTAGGAATTAGAAATCCATACGAACGGATTACCGCCGGAGTAGACACCAAGGCCACCGCGAATCGAGAGATCAGTACGTGGTTCCCAGGTAAAGCCAAACCGTGGCATTAGGATATCAAGCCCATCGATGTTGTCGTCATTACGCAGACCACCGTTGGCTGTCGTGAATGCCTGGTTGAATACTGGCGTATCGTCTGTTTCAAACCGATCGTAACGCAGGCCAAAAACCAGAGTCAGATCATGTTCGGCAAGCAACCACTCATCCTGGATGAAGTAGCTATGCTGGATATTTTCGTAAGATGCAGCTGCATCGCTAGCATTGTTGGTCGCGCCACCACTTCCGTAGTAGATACGTGAAGGGCGACCCAGTTCGAATTTATCGATACCGGATGTGCCACAACTAGCATCGTCGAATCGACCCTGTGCGGTTAAAGCCGCACATGCTGCAGAGTTACCAGCTGAATCGTCAAAGAAATCATATTCACCACCTTGAGAGTGCTGAACAAACAGATTGAAAACATCAACTGCTTCCTGCTCGTAGCCAGCTGTAATGACGTGGTCGCCCCACAGATAGTTACCAATTACACGGAAGTAGTCAGACTCGTAGTTCAACTGGTTAGCTTGACGGGAGTCATCTGCACCGAGGTAAACAGTATTACCGCCTGGCAAGCTGATTTGGAAATCGCCGAAGTCACCTGGACCTCTGGTGATCTGTGAATCGTTCATCTGGTTGTTGCTCCAGTAAACCTCTGTGCTAAAAGCATCAGTCCACTGAGAGTTCAGTTTTAGAGTATAAGTTTCAGACTCTGCACCCTTGGTGTAGTAGTGATTAGAAAACTCAAATTCGTTAGCGTCACTATCAGAAGCGCGATCTTCAAAACCATCAAAGTAGTTATAGACAAAGGATGCACGATGATCATCGTTAATCGCCCAGTCTAAACGTACCATGTACTTTTCGTTTTCCTGTTTACCGTCTGGTGCACTACCGCCAGTGTTGTAGTTGTAAACATTCTGCGCGATGTTATTGATGCGGTCGAAATCAGTCTGACTCAACCATGGACGCTCGATACCGTTGCCGGAACCTGCAAAGCCTTGACCAATAAATTCAGGCTCATCGGATTTTTCATAAGCACCAAAGATAAACAGCGTGTCTTGGATCAGTGGTCCACCGACTGTAAAGCCCCACTTGTCTTCGGTGTAGTCTGGAGGAGACACATCTGGCTGACCGTCTATGGTCTCACCACGGTAGTCATTTGAAGTGTATTCGTAGAAGACATTACCGTGCCACTCGTTTGTGCCACTCTTGGTTACAGCGTTGATGTTACAAGCGGAGAAACCACCGTAAGTCACATCAAACGGTGCAAGCTCAACAGAAACCTGCTCAATCGCATCGTAAGGGAAAGGTTGACCCGTTGCAGTAGCGTAACCATTGTCGTTCAGACCGAATCGGTCGTTATAGCTCACACCGTCAAGGGTGACACTATTAAAACGTGGATGCTTACCAGCACAGTTGATAGAACTACCATCCTGGTCGAGGTTGATTCGAGGATCAATCGTATAAACTTCAACGATGTCTCGGTTAAGGGCAACCGCAGTTTCCAAATCGTAGTTTGAAAAGTTTGCAGAAGGTCCGGCTGCTACATCAGCAAATCCAGACGCATTACCATAGGCAATGACTTCTTCCATTTCTGGAACCGATTTGTCGATCGTTAGACTGTAGATATCACCCAGAGCAATCGACGGTACAGTTACTTCCTGACCAGTGCTAGTTGTGATTGTATAAGGGCCACCTACAGGCAAACGAGCCGCGTAGAAGTTACCTTGTTCATTAGTAGTGTACTGACGCGTAGCACCGGTTCTGGTATCGCGAATAGTCACGGTTGCATTGGCAACAGCTGCGCCGCTATCAACCAACTTGCCACGAATTGCACTTGTTGTATCCGCTGCCTGAAGCCCTAAGGGCGACAGAAAAGCAAACATCAACACGACCCTGCACAGGTTTTTCAACCCGGTAGAAGGAATCTTCATGTCCTCTCCCATTGAATGGTTAGTAGTAAAGTTTTTTGAGTTTTTGGACCGGTTGATCTGTCGTGATTCATTGTCATTATTAGGTCGACTTCTCGGATCTCTATTGACGAGCCTTACCGGCGTGTTGCAGCGCACATTGTAATCGTTATAAATTAAGATTGCGTTAACCAGCGGGAGAAAAGTTCACTTTTTTTTCAATTTTTTGAGTAGCTGCCCAAATCACCGATCTGGAGTCGGCTTCGAGCCTGTGGATAAGTGTGTCACCCATAGGACAGTACCGCCTGCAACGGCAATTGGGATTAGAAATAGGTTCACAATTGGAATGGCGAGTAGAAAGTAAACCACCAGGCCAAACATCAGTGCCTGCAGCTTTGAACGGCCCAATCGAACCCTTAGGGCCTGGAAACTGAGCTGATTATTGTCCGCCCCGTAATCCGCATACTGGATCGCCATCATCCAGGCGCCAAAGAGAATCCAGATAAAAGGGGCAATGGCGTTGAAAACCGGGATAACAGAAAGCACCAGCAACCCCAGCAGCCGGGGTAAAAGATATAACAGTTTACTGAATTCCCTGGCGACAGACCGGCCAAGAATGACCATCAAACCCGGCGAGGCACGCACCAGACCCGGCACAAGCCGCTCTTCAACCTTCTCCGCCAGAATCGAATTGAAGGGTGACGATATAATGTTGGCAATAATCGTGAACAGGTAAATTCCAATCGCAAAGATAATCACCGCTGCAAGGAAACTGAGGAAACCCGCTAAAAAAGCCAGCCAATCGGGCAACCAGCCCGAGATCCATGCAGCAAGCGCATCGTACTGCCCTACCCCGTAATACATGACGACACTGAGCACCACTATATTAATGAACAACGGGATCAGTACATATTGTCGCAGGCCCGGCTTGCGAACCAACCTGAATCCTTCAAAGAAACAATCAATTCCATTCATGCTTTAATTGTACACTTTTGATTTACTAACTGAAAAAGCCCAACACACTAAAGACCAACTTCCCAAAGGGGGATCGATGAAAGAGTTTAAAGGAAAGGTTGCCGTTGTTACGGGCGCCGCGAGTGGCATTGGCTACGCATTGGCAGAAAAGTGCCTAGCTGAAGGCATGCATGTGGTCATGGCAGACATCGAACAGGCTGCCTTAGAAAGCGCTGCTGAAAAACTCTCTGCGGGTGGCAACAACTCGATCTTAAAGGTCCAAGCGGATGTCAGCATCGAAGCAGAAATCGTCAAGATTAAAGACAAAACCATCGAAGAGTTCGGCGCGGTTCACCTGCTATTTAACAATGCCGGCGTAGGCGGTGGCGGGAACAGCTGGCAAGCCACTAAAAAAGACTGGGAGTGGGTACTTGGGGTTAACCTGTGGAGCGTCATCTATGGTGCCCAGACCTTTGTCCCGCAAATGATTGCCCAGGATACCGAATGCCATATCGTCAATACCGCATCCGTCGCGGGACTGATCGGTGGCAGCACCAATGCCGCCTATTCCGTAACAAAACATGGGGTGGTTGCCTTTACCGAGAATTTTTACGGGGATCTTCGCACCGAGGGCACAAAAATTGGCACATCCGTGCTTTGCCCGGGATTTGTTAACACCAATATCTTTGATTCGGGGCGGAATCGCCCCGAACATCTGAGTAATGATGTTGAACCCGCAGCTCCCAGCGAAGAGGACCAGGAGAGAATTGCAATGTTCAAGGAAATCCTCAAACAGGGCCTGCAGCCGGCGCAAATTGCGGATATCGTCTTCGAGGCTATTCGGAATAATCAGCTGTATATCCTCACGCACGAGCAGTTCGCCGATATGATCACGGAGCGCGCAAACAATATTATAAAGGGCATCAATCCTGGAGAAATTACCCTACCTGTCTAGGCAGCAAATTTAGGCAGCAGGGGTTATTTGGTGTAGACAGACATAAAGTTGTCCTGATGGGGCATGTCTGTTTTTGCCATCGCCTTTCGAAAGGCATCAAGATCGAGTGGTAATCGAATTTGCTGAATCACGGTGTTGCCTGATTCAATTTCCAAAACCACATACTCCGAATATGGCAGACCTATTGGCGGAATCACATTCGCCTCGGCAAAGGGCACGGCTGTGCTCCCGACGTTAATCGCGACCCCTTCCCTGACATAACGCACCAATGGCACATGGGTATGCCCCGCCAGCATGACCGACGCTTGAGACTCCGAAAGCCAACGATTGATGTCCTCCATTGGGGTTTCCGCCACAAGGCCTTCCGTATTCGCTTCCGGCGAGCCGTGGACCATCAACAACCTCAGATGCTCCACTTCTTCAATTCGACTCAAAGGCAGTGCCGCCAGCCATTCGAGTTGATCCGCCCGCAACTTACTCCGGGTCCAATCCTCTAGATCCCGAAGAAACGGTAGTGAGGGGTTCTCATCCAGGGTGTCGTGATTACCGCGGACCGTGGGAATCCCCTGCTCACGCAATAAATCGACCACCTCAACCGGCTGAGGCCCCATATCAATAACATCACCGAGGCAGACTATTCTATCAACGCCCCTGACCTTACAGTCAGCCAAAACCGTTTCCAGAGCCGTTAAACATGAGTGAAGATCTGAGATAAATGCAATTTTCATTTGTAGATAATAATGCAGATCGTTAGAATCGCCACCCCCTTTTCCCAACACCAGCCCAACCCGGCCCCAATCTCTGTTGAGATGCGTATTTATCTACGTCGTGGGTTCGGACTAGCTTCGCCTTCTTGATCTGGTTAGCTTATGAAACACGTTGTGGTCAAAGATCTTTGTAAACAGTTCCTGGTGGCCGAGCGCCAAGCAGGGTTTGTCGGCTCCCTAAAAGGTTTGTTTAAACGCACATATCGGCGAGTAGACGCCCTCGATCATATCGGTTTTGAATTGGATCGCGGCGAACTGGTGGGCTATATCGGCCCTAACGGCGCAGGCAAGTCCACCACCATCAAAATCCTCTCGGGCATTCTTGTGCCCGACAGCGGCGTCTGTACCGTGGCGGGCATTACCCCCTGGCTCGATCGAGCCCAACATGTCGCCAATATTGGTGTTGTGTTTGGCCAGCGCACCCAGCTCTGGTGGGATCTACCGGTGATCGAATCATTTGATCTGCTGCGGGACATCTACCGGGTTGCCCCCAACCTCTATCAACAACGATTAGATGAGCTGGTATCGATATTGGATCTTACGCCACTCCTGAACACGCCAGTTCGCCAGCTATCCCTGGGGCAACGCATGCGTTGTGACCTTGTTGCGTCATTACTGCACGGCCCTGATGTGTTGTTTCTCGATGAGCCTACCATCGGCCTGGATGCGACATCCAAATTTGCCGTGCGGGATTTTGTAAAACGACTCAATCAAGACTTTGAGGTCACCGTCATTCTCACCACCCATGATATGGATGACATTGAAGCTCTGTGCCAGCGCATTATTATTCTGGGTAACGGTCATATCCTAAATGACAGCAGCTTAAGCGAGCTACGATCCAACATTTCGACTGAGCGGCGTATCAAACTCGAACTGCAGAATGCAACTCCCGACTTCAATATTGAGCATGCCAGGGTCGTCGCACTGGAGGGTAACACCCTGGAGCTCGCCTTCGACCCGGACGTCATTTCTTCAGCGGCGCTGATTTCTAATATTGTCGCCAACCACGCAGTCCAGGATCTATTGGTCGAAAACCCACCTATTGAAAACCTTATCTCTGAACTCTACGCCAGCAACAACATCAAGGCAGAGTCTTAATGTCAGCCCTGATGTCAGCCCTAATGTCAGGCATGACACATTGGCACCCCTACTGGGCTGTGGTTGTAGCCCGGTATAGAACACTGCTGCAATACCGTGCTGCGGCGTTTGCTGGATTTGTCACCCAGCTTTTCTGGGGTGCGATCCGCTTAATGGTGTTGTTGGCATTTTTTGAACTAGCGCCGGATGACCAACCCATGACGGTGGTGCAGATCGCCGCCTACGTCTGGCTCGGCCAGGCATTGCTGGCGGTATTCCCCTGGAACGTCGACGGCGAAATTGCAGAAATGATTCGCTCCGGCGCTGTCTCCTATGAACTGACCCGACCCCTGAACCTCTACTGGTTTTGGTTTGCCCGCACCATTGCCTTACGCACAGCGCCAACAACATTACGCTGTTTACCGATGTTAGTGTTTGCAATGTTGATCCTGCCAGCATTGGGTCTAGATAAATGGGCGCTCACGCCTCCACCGGATTGGATCGCCGGAATCGGATTTCTCGCTTCACAAACCCTTGGCTTATTACTCGCCTGTGCAATGACAATGATCATGCATGTTGTGTTGATCTGGTCGATCAGCGGCGATGGCATCAACCGCATATTCCCCTCCATTGCGATGGTACTATCCGGCAATATCCTACCCCTGCCCCTCTTCCCCGATTGGCTTCAGGGCTTTTTAGAATTGCAGCCGTTTCAAGGTCTGATTGATGTGCCCTTCAGGATTTACGCGGGCAATATCACCGGCAGTGACATCATCGTCGAGCTGATCCAACAACTGGTTTGGACCATCCTGTTTATTGCCGCTGGCTACTGGTCACTGAATCGTATTCGTCGGCGCCTTGTCGTCCAGGGAGGCTAGGAGCAGACCATGAACTCAATCTCCTTATATGGCCGATATCTAGCGGTTTCGATCCGGGCCCAGATGCAATACCGAATGTCTTTTTTAATGGCGGCCACGGGTTCATTTGTCGCCACCATCATCGAGGTCACCGCGCTCTGGGCATTGTTTGATCGGTTCGGTGATCTACCGAACTGGAATCTGCCGGAAGTCTGTTTTCTTTATGGGGTTGTGAATATTTCTTTTGCCATCACAACCTGCATGACCGCAGGCTTCGACGAGTTTGGTAGCCAGTACATTAGAACCGGTAACTTCGATCGCTTATTGCTGCGCCCCAGGGGTATTGTCCTGCAGCTACTTGGCCATGAACTCGCTTTGCGCAAAGCTGGCAGACTCGTCCAGGGCGTTCTAGTGTTTGCCTGGGGGGCGAGTCAGGTACAGATCGACTGGAGTATCCTGAATGTTCTGTTCCTGATCTTTACCCTGGTCAGTGGCGTTGCGTTTTTCCACGGCCTGTTGATCTTTCAAGCCACCCTCGCCATCTGGACGGTTGAATCCCTCGAAGTGATGAACACCGTGACCTATGGCGGCGTGCAAACCGCCCAATATCCCATCGACATCTATAGCACCTGGCTGCAACGAATATTCACCTACATGATTCCCCTCGCCTGCATCTCGTACTTTCCCGTGCTGTTGATCATGGATAAAACAGATCCATTGGGCACCAGCGCACTCTTTCAAGCGGTGTCACCGGCGCTGGGGTTTGTCTTTCTCGGCGCTAGCTTAATCACTTTTCGATACGGAATTCGACAGTACACTTCAACCGGCAGTTGACTTCCCACCGCCGCTGAATCAGATTGCACGCATATTGCATTCACACTAATTAAGGGAAACACCATGTATTTGGCAATGAACAGATTTCAAATCGCAAAAGGGTTTGAAGAAGGCTTTGAGAAGATCTGGCGCGAGCGAGATACCTATCTTTCAGAAGTACCCGGCTTCCAGACTTTTTCATTACTGAAAGGCCCTGAAGCTGACGACCATGTTCTGTATGCCTCCCACACGGTATGGGAAAGCAAAGAAGCCTTCGAGAATTGGACTCAGTCCGAACATTTTCGTTTGGCCCACGCTCAGGCTTCTGCGCCTAAAGGCACCTACCTGGGGCATCCAAATTTGGAGACTTTTGAGCAGGTTTTGTAGGCAGTCCTACGGCACTCTTACTGATAACAGCCTCAATCAAGGTAGGCTGCTACAATCGGCGTTTCTTTTAAGCGGCCTTTGAGCAACCACGAAAACTGGGAGGAAAGATGTCTGCTATCGGCCAGAAGCGGACGTTGAATTAAGTAAACTGTCCCCTGAATTGAGAAAAGGACCTGAACCTGACCTTATTACTGGACCTACCCTTACACAAACAGCTATTCAAGGCGCTTGATTCGCTGGGCTTCAGCGAGGCAACTGAAGTTCAAAGCAAAGCCATACCTGCCGTTCTCGACGGCCGTGATGTCATGGTCTCGGCGAAAACCGGAAGTGGTAAGACTGCCGCGTTCCTGTTGCCGATGCTGGATCAAATGCTTCGAGTCAAAATCCCAGGCGGAGGCACTCGGGGATTGATTCTTCTGCCGACGCGAGAACTTGCTCTGCAAACGGTCAAGACCTTTGAGGCACTCGCAAAATTCACGCCTATTAAGTGCGGCATTATTATCGGCGGCGAAGCCTATAAGTATCAGATAGCCTCGCTGCGTAAAAATCCCGAAGTGATTGTCGCAACACCGGGCCGACTGGTGGAGCATATTGAAAAGGGCTCAATCGACTTTGAAGATCTTGAATTTTTGGTACTCGATGAGGCTGACCGAATGCTCGACATGGGTTTTACCGAGGAAATGAACAAGATTGCCAACTCCTGTAAGGCCCAGCGACAGAACTTACTATTCTCCGCAACTCTGAAGCATCGAGGCTTTGGTCATATCCAGTCAATTCTGAATAACCCTGTTTCGATAGAAGTTGATTCCTTCAAGGAAGGTCATAGCCAAATCACTCAACAAATGATTTTGGCTGATGATGACAATCACAAACAAAAGTTAATCTGTGCCCTGGTAGAAGAAGAACAGGCGGAAAAGGTGTTTGTTTTTTGTAAAACTCGAGCCCAGTGCGCCGAGGTTGGGCAGCATCTGGCAAAGACCGAGTTAAAGGTTGGATATCTGCATGGTGAAATTGCCCAGAGCGACCGAAAGCAGGTATTAAACCGATTCCGCGATGGCAAGCTTCAGGTGCTGGTGGCAACCGATGTCGCAGCCCGGGGGCTTGATGTGACGGATGTTGATCTGGTGATCAATTACACCGTTGCCCACTCGGGCGATGACCATGTACATCGAGTAGGAAGAACCGGTCGTGCTGGAAAGCAAGGCAAAGCAGTTATGCTGGTTGATCGGGTCGACTGGAACAAGAACTCAAGCATCGAGCGATATCTTAAAATCCGCTTCGAGCACCGGGCGATCAAAGGCTTGAAGGCCGACTACAAAGGTCCCAATAAGGTCAAGAAATCAGGCAAGGCTGCAGGCGCCAGCAAAAAAACTAGCAAACGTTCCGCAGCAAAAAATCCCGCCGCGAAAAAGCGCCTTAAGAAAATGAAAGACGTCGGCGATGAAATCCCGTTGTACCGCAAGAAACCACCAGAAGCATGAACATCAGGTCATCAATCGCAGGGACTTTGCGCATCAAGAATCAGATGCGCTCGGTGTTTGAATTTAACAAACTAACCTGGGGTGTTAAGGCCAGCCTATTTCTCTCCTACGACAATCCATAATGGATCGGCATTAGCTGGAGAGCGATCGATCACCTGAACATTCACCATGCCCGCCTTTTGCATAAAACCACTAACCAAACGACAGCGATCTGCAGGCGGCAAAACATGAAACGCATAAATGGCTTTAGTGGGAAAAAGCCGGTGTGACATGCCGACAATACACTTTCCGCCTGAGGTTAAACATCTGAATATCTCGTTGAAAACTTCCTGGGACCGAATCAAATACTGCACAGACACGGCAATGAGTACGGCATCAAAACACTCGCTCGGATAGGGAAGAATCGGATTTTGATTAAGATTCTGCAGACAATAGTCATCCAGTCTCTTGTTTGCAGCAAGCTCTTCAAGGTTCATTCCCAGCCCAGAGACTGCACCATAGCGCTGGTCGTCAGGTAAGTGAGAAATCCAGGAAGACATTAAGTCCAGGACTTTACCCTGAGCGGGAATCGCCTCACGATAATAGTGGGTCAGGTTGTCAATGGTCGCATCATCAATATGGGTACAAAAACGCGGCTGCACATAAAAATCTTCATCCGCAGATTCATCCTGGCGGACAAAAAGTTGTTGGGACAATTCTTCAGACGATTTTTCAGACCATTTTCCAGACATGGATTCACCTTTTTTCTGCTGCCATTACAGGTCACCGGCAGTCTAATTGGTTAATTATTTGCCAGATATCATTGAACTTCCGCCTTCTGCCAGAAGCAGTCGTTAGTTTCTAACAAACAGCATCTTTTTCACGGCTTCAACAATAATATCTGGTTGTTCAATGCATATTAAGTGACCGCTATTCTCGGCAACCAGAAACTCACTTCTACTAGACAGGCGCGCTAATTCTTCTTGCTCTTTGCTCCAGATATCCTCTAGTTGTTGTGCCTCAGAAGCCGTCAAACCTAATTGGCCGTGAAACATGGTTGGTTTACCATGAGCGATCACCGTTAGAGGTTTGTCTCCAATCGAGGAAATCTTTTGCAGCTGACGATCACTGATTTCATCTGCCATCGCCTCATAAGCAGAAGCTGCTGCATGCTTCGTAAGCCTGCCGAGGTCCTGATAAGTTGCACGCAAGTGTTGAGGCCGCTCGCTGAATTCCAATTGACCTTGAAGCTTTGCGATCGATGCTAACCATCCTAACCCATAGAGTTTCGCGATTAGCCGCTGGCGAGAAATGTGCTCATCAAATGCTGCTGGCCGAACCTCTCTGAAAGATTCAAGATAATTCCTCGATCGAGCGTCTACCAATACCAAACCAGCGACATGATCAGGGTATTGTTGTTCATAGAGTTGAATCATCGGCCCACCGAAGGATGCACCAACTAAAATGAATGGCTTTGGTATCTCTGCTGCAGTCAGTACCGCATGGAGTTCGTTTACTAGTTGCTCTATGGATCTTGACTGTTTGCTGAAGTCGCTCCAGCCATGCCCCGCTCTGTCGTAACTGCAAACCATCGTGGACTCAGCCAGTGTTGCTTGCACCTCGTGCCAATCCAACGACCACATTCCACTCCCACCTTCTAGAATCACCGGTACCGTTCCGGTTCCAGAGCAGTGCAAGTGTATCTGGGCTCCCTCAACACTATAGAATTTGCCTGGTGCCGGGAAACTTGTAGAGAAGCGGCGGATGACTAGTCGTTGGTAGCTGGCGCTTAAGATCCAGGCAGTACTGACAATGAGGATGAATAAAACTACCCAATTCATTAGTACTTCCACGCGAGCCCACCTTTCATTGACGATCTTACAATACAAAGGTTATATCAAATACTGTGACACACTGCTTTGGCTCGATTGCAACCATTGATTGAATTTTGAGCAACGCGATGATCTCGTTAGTCAGCTATCGGCCAATAGCGGACAATCGGCTAAGAAATCAACTATGGACAAAACGCTAGACTAGGGCCCAGAATCGTTAAATTTCCGTGACTTCTACAACAGCACCACTAGCCTCTAAGTGACCCTTCAATCTTTTAGATTGACTCCTTGGACAAGCAAAAACTAGTAACTGTTGTGCTCTTGAAGCAGCAACATAAAGAGCCCGTGCCTCTTCCGCCCATTCTTCATCAGATTCTACTTCTAAGTGAGTAAGAATAGACTTCAGACTTGAAGCTGTTAGAACAACACATACTGCAGGGTACTCCTTGCCCTTTACCTCATGGATTGTCTTAGATACAAGATCGGTAGATGGACCTATACCAAGTACACCATCTAGCTTGACTTCGTTTCGTAACCTCTGAGAAATAGTCGGTCCGCCTTGAGGTAGGAAAGGACGGAACTGTGATCGTGCTCTCTGAACCCACTCACTACGGTTATCGTCATTATCTATATCGTATTTAAGAGATTCCAAAATTTTTACAAACTGACCTCTCCAAGCCAAGTCTTCTATCTCCAGCTCATTTAGAGCTTGGTGATAAGTTCTATTTTCAAGCTTCCCGGCGATACTTAGCGAGATTTTATGGGCTTCAACGACAGCTTTTAATTTTTCAGCTCGCTCTGAAGAATACTGAAACTTCATTGCTGCACCAGCAAGCTTCAGAACCTCTGTTCCCCCTACACCCTCACTAACTACCCCATTAGCCTTGTTAGCACTGCTTCTTGTTTTAGCTACTATTCTACAATCTTTCGGAGAAAAACCATGAGCTTCAGCAAGATCCAAAAAAGAAGAACCAAGAGTCGTGCTAACTCCAAATCCAGAATAACTTAAGATGTGAACACTAATCTCAATACCACTATTCTTTCCCATCGCAGTATCTTCATTGCCTCTGTGGTTCAAGGCTCTGAGCATGTGCACAGCCTTACAAATGTTTGACGAAGACCTAAAATTACCAGTTAACGGTAAATGTTCATCCTGTTGAAAGGTGTCAGCGAAATCAAATAGCTCTTTGTTCACTCCTCCTCTAAAGCCGTAAATAGATTGATGAGGATCGCAAACAACTTTCGTTGGAATCAGAGCGGTTGAACGCAACCAGTCAACGATGAATAAATCTTCAGGATTACAGTCCTGCGCCTCATCAACATTTATTTCCCTAAATCTAGCCTTTAATACAGCTGCTAACCTACTTGATAACGCAGGGTTATTCAGGTTTGCCACTGCCGCATCACGCACGTCCTGAAAGTCTAAATGCCCATTTTCTTTTAATGTCGCACGGACCCCAATAGCTGCTCGCTCAAATCCTGCAGGGTCAGATTGAAACCTCTCTTGGGCCGCCTTTTCTTGATCAATAACACCAGTGTCCCTATCAAACATGTTTAACGGAAATTCACGCGAGCCAGGATAAGCAGACACCATTAGATTACCAGTATCCGGTATTAATCTAAGGGGCTGGATGTTAACTCCTATCCCGAAGGGTTCGACTAGATAGTGCCAAATAAAACTATCAAAAGTACCTACAAAGTTGGGAAATGCTGGAGAGGATAAAAGACCATCTAGCCTAAGCCGTTCATCAAGTTCGGAAATGGCTGCGTTTGTAAAAGAAAGAAATGCTATTCCAGATAAATTGTGATCTTCAGAGAGTAGTTTTCTAGCCCGCTCAACAATACATCTAGTTTTACCAGCCCCGGGGCATGCTGAAATAAACGCAGTACCATCGTGGGAAATGATTGTATCTTGCTGTTCAGTATTAGGCTGCTCGGGCATGGTACTCTACTCAACAATTGCTCTAATAGCAGTTTCCAAATAGGCTGGCACTACAAAATCTTCACCATTTTCTATTAACTCTGCTAAGGCTTGAGCAAAATCACCTTTACGAGCATCTTTGAAAAGCTCATGCATCTGCTTAGCTAGGTCATCTCCAACGGGAGCAACTGCATCATCCCATTTATCACCTGAATGGGTGTGAATTTTTAAAAATGCGTTCCTTAAAATCTTGGCATTCCCAGCTAAAAAAAGTTCAGTCTCTAAGGAATAATCATTAATTATTGTGCTGCACAAATCATCAGCCCCTAGAGTTTTGGCAATTTCATCATAATTAGCCTGTCTGGTCCGGCCTGGAGTAAGTCCTGAATCATAAGTTCTAGGGCCATCGCCATCCGTTACGATAACAACTTTATCTGCGATCCTTACGTCGTTTTGTGGAGTTACCAATAGACGTATGTAGGGCTCAAAGTCGACACCGTCAATGGGTATAAAAGCTATAGACCTAAAGCGCCTTTTCGCATCCTCATCGCCATTAAGAACAAACTTCTCTGCTAACAACGGAAGCAACAAAGCCTCTGCAATACCTTCCACTAAAAACATCCTTCCACCAAAAAGGAAAGAGGCCTTTGTTACATCAATGTATCTATCAATCTTTTTCTGCTGCTTTGGATCACCGAGAAGCTCTGCAATTGCTATGGAACGTGACTCTCTCCTAGAGCGCGCAGCTCCAGCAGTAGCTTCATCGCCTTGCGGCTCAACCTCAAAGGCCAATGATCGTAAAAAGACTGTATTTTGGCTTGGAACACTAGCTGTTAGATTTGGTGAATGAGTAGCCACTATAACTTGAAGCTCTCCAGCAGGAGCTCCGTCTCTAGGTGGCGTTTCTCTGGATTTAACTGCTTGATCTTTCAAGAATGCTAGAACAGCGGATTGCAGCTGTGGATGTAAGTGCGCTTCGGGCTCCTCAACAAGGAAAATTGTTAGTTCAGCATTGTTAACATTCTCGAGCTCTACTGCGATTGTCGCCATGTAAAGAAGGTTGGCATAACCATGACCTGAATAACTTAAGTCTTCGGGGTCTATTCCATGATCAGCAAGACTAAACTTAAGATCCCTAGCTATGTCGATAAGTTTTTCATCTTTCGAAAATCCTAAAGAGGCTACTTGTTGACGCACTCCAGCGGTTAGCGCTTCTAATCTCACATCTATAGACTTATCAATTTTACTTAGTAACTCGTGATCTGTATGTCTAGCTAACTCCTTTGCAATTGTGTCCGGGTCTTCATCACCCAAAAAATGCTTCAGAAGCGCATATATCCTCGTAGGATTACCTGATGCTAATGCGTGCTTTGCGTCTCTTAAAGCAGGAAGATAAACATGCCGTATCATGTCATGACATCCTGGTTCAGGATGTTTACCTTTTAGGCCACCCCATAAAACCGGCCTAGGTGGGTAACCTCCTTTAGTTTGATTATAAGTAAGACCAAACTGGGCTTCAGTCATAGTCTCATCTGTGGAAGCCGTAATAAGTCGGCCTTGCTGAGAGTCCGTTAGACCGGAATACAGAACCGAAACATCAAACTCATCACCCGAACCGAAACGAACGTCCGTAAGCTGACAGTAGATTTCCTTACGACTACTTAGGGGAGGTGTTAGCAACCTAATTGCATCTAAGGCATTACTTTTACCACTATTATTTTCACCAACCAAAATTGTTAGATCGGGCTGAAAGGAAATAATATTAGATTTAAATGAACGAAAGTTATCCAGTGAAAGCGTCTTTAGTTGCATCTTTATTTCCTGTTGTCATTAATTTTCGTTAAACAACTCCCTTTTTGCAGGCTAACATATATCTTCAATACTGGAGGCTAAAGATGTGCATCCGCATGTCCGCTTTGAGTCGGAAGCGGAAATTTATCGGCAGTTGTTCAATTTATGATCAATTGTTCAGCTAACGACCCTAAGCCGACATTGGGGCTATTGATAATTTCTTGTTATCGTAATCAGCTATTAGTAGTCGATTGCCAGCATTGATGGCAATTTACTTGTTAACGAAATCTTATTAGCTATTCCTGGGTTGGCGATCCTCAGCCGATTTTTTTTGAATAATCTATGTCTCTAGTGACATTTGAAACATGTGAGTGTATATGAGCGATTTTGATGACAACGAAGACGAACTTCGAACCTTAAGTATCATACTTGAACTCAATGTCGGCACTGGACAGATTTACATTACAGGTCTTAGAGCCCTACTCGACGAGTACCGTATAGGAATAAAACAGCTAGCTTCGGGAAATCTAAACGAAGGGTTCATAAAACAGCTCGTTGACAACCCTACCAAAATCCCCCTGTCACCGGATGATGCAGCATTGTTGGTTTCTAAAGTCTCCAAGTTAGTTGATGTTGGTCTTGGAGAATTATCTTTTCCCACAGCCGTAAAGACATTTGGATTAAGCGGAGATCTGTATCGCGATTCTCGCAACTTTATTGTAGATAATGGTGATACAGCAAATCTCTACAAGTACCTAAAGGAGTCAGTCGAAAATTATGGGGGTAGTTCTTCACTAGGCAACACCGCCTTTGCCGGTACGGACGACCTTAAGAAAACCTTTGAGAATGCCCGTGTGCAACTGGCAGAAGTGCTAACCGATTTGGAAGGGATAAACGATCCCAAAGAAATCGGATTGAGTGGACAGGAGTTAAAGGTCGTTGTAGGACACCTGAGAGCTTGCTCCGAAATGTTAAAGGACTATTACGTTAGTCGTGGGCTGTTAAACGACACGGTGTCACTCCTAGCGATGCAGAAAACAGAAAAATCAGATCCCTTGGATGTGCTAGCGAAGCTGGCTACATTGTTATCACTCCTCCTAACTCTGCTTTCCTAGCGAATTAAAGTTGAGGAACTCATCGGAATAGCTGAGGAGTATGTAACTGGAGCGCATTAACACACATCGTTACATGTACGTTCCATTCCCAGGGGTGCGTCGTTATCCGCTTTTGGCCGCTAGCTGACGTTTCACAATAACAAGTATTAACACGAGGGAATTCTATTGCCTGTATATCGACACTGGCCTCACTCCTTCCAACCTGAAAAATAAAATCGTTGAATACTTACTTTGTATACTGGTGCAGACTACACACTCTCTTCAATACGCTGCAAAATCATTTTTTTTGTCAGTACCGGTAAATCGTAGTTCTCACCAACTTTCATAGTAAAGTTATTTATTGGAGGCTCATGGGACCAAGGACGCTGGAAATCTTCATAACTCTGCGGAGCAACAAATCTAATCTTGTCCGATGTATCACCGTTTAAGAGGCGCAAGGCCCTAACGACATCGCACAGCGACATGGAGATTAGCTGTAACAAAGGAGCAATTTTTTCAATTTTCCAGTTAATTGAAATCTGTTCGGTTCGGAGACCACGTTCTCCCTTAGAACTAGAAGCCTGTCTGATTCGCTTGAACCCGGTACCAAACTCGCTCGCTCCTATCGGTTTCATTTCTTCCTCCGGTGGTGAAACTCCATATGAGTATTCCAAACCAGCTGATAGCGCAAACCCACCATGGCTTACCCTGAAACCGTGCTTTATGCTGTTGTATTCCAATGTACGATGCTCGTCCACAAACTCCGCCGCCAATCGCGACCAAAGATCTGCAAAATGGTTGACAAGTTTTTCTTTTCTGTCTTGGTGGAGTGTCACCCGCTCAACTACTACACGCGCAAGGCTAAGCCAATTCACTTGATTGATACTTAAAGGAGTCTGTAGTGTCTGATCGCCCTGTTCTATTCGTTTTACAACTAGTCTCAATTGGGAGTTAGAGCATTTCGAGATCCAAGCTTGGGGGCAACTCGGCACTTGCAAGAGCGCACAAAGGAAAGAGAATAGTGTTTCTAAACTATGGTGATAAGCAATTCGAATTGATGAGGCCGCTCTAGCCTCGTCTTCGGCTTCAAGATGAACTTCAAGCAAGTAATCGATGTACTCGGTGTCAATTGATTTGAGGAACCTCAAAGTTTCCTGCTGTAGATCAACTTCCCACAAGCAGTAAGGTTCGTCACCGACGAAGAAAATGAGATTGTCCAAACATATCCCCTCTGTTAACTCCAAGATACTGTAATTATATAAGTCAAGTGCTAAACATTCTCGCCGCGGATCGACCGACAATGTAATACGAATTTGGATTTACCGCTAATCGGTTTGACGTGGCTGCCTTCCCCTTCTTAGGATAAGCGGGTCTGGCATTTGGTCTCACATCCTAAAATTAACCCCTCAGAATAGAAGCAATCCACCTCGCGGCTAGATGAATGATGTTGTTCTCGTTGCGATCAGGTCGTCTGAGCATGGCATAAAACCACAAGCCACTTAGTGCGCAAGTTATGATGCCAACCATACCAAGGTATTTGGTTATGCTCTCATAGAGTGGAACTACAGCCTCGATGATTGGCCGGTAAACCCCATAATCTTTACTCGTTATTAAATGGTCGAAGAAGAGAGGAAGTATGATGAAGGTGGTGAGTAGGACTAAAATTCCTGCCAAAGCTAGACGAAGGGGATAGTAGATGAAATCCAGATCATTAGCCTGGTGTCTTTTCTTTCCGCTCATTAGGTAAACCACTTTGTAGATGATTAGTTAGCTACTTCTCAACAGCTAGGTCTGCAACAGGAGCGCTATGTCATTGTTTGAAAAAACAACGAATTGACCCGATTAACCCAGTCCACTAGTCATCTGGATCAAATGCGAGGCTTAAAGCTGCTGCACCGAACGAGATCGCTATCCCAATCGGCCCGAAAAGACCCAACGCTCTTGCAGCTGCAAAAACTCCTACGCCAGTAAGACCAGCCCGAGTTACTAATACTTCACGTCTCCTGACCCCAGATAATGGTGCCCTGCTCTTTCCACGATCTGCTCGAGCTTGTTTCGAGGTAAGCCTTGCGCCTTTAGAGCGATTGCAAGAGAGGCAGGCGGCTCTTAGGTTATTCAGGTGGTTTGAACCGCCATTCGCCTTTGCTTTTGAATGGTCTACCTCCCATGTTTTAGCATAACTATTTCTAGTTAATTCTTTGTGACAAATATGGCACTTACCAGAGGTTGCGCCATATATCTTATCTAGTAGTCCTGTTGCAAACTTCATAATATGTAAACATCCCTTATCTTGTGTGGCACGCGTTGGCGCAGTAGTAACACCCATCGATCGTCTTCCCTGGATATAGTCGCCTTGCTTCTGCGATCGCATCGTGGCAACCAGCAAAGTTACCGAGATTGATTCGATTTGAAGGGTTAGGCATATTGCTGCAACTGCCGTCATCCTTGTGTACTTCATGCTCGCCTGTCGGTTGGGCATTTCTGTTAATAATGTATTTAGTCATCAATTTTACGTCCGTGAAAGTGAGTTCATTGCTAATATTCAATACGTTTTGTCTTCTGTTCATAAAGCTACTCAGTTGGCACCAAGCCAATTCAATTCAATTAAAGTTGCGCGGTCACCACTTCAGCTCTATCATCATATGCGTATTCAGCGACATGTATAGGATGTATACATGTACATGTCGCATATTCAGGCAGATCTTGGAGCACACAGATGAAAATCGATGAAGGAAGATTGCAAATCAAGTGGGATTTACTTGCCAGATATCGACTGATTGAGATCATCGCTTTATGGGAAGGTCGACTAACTACAAACCATCTTTGCGACACCTTTGGTATCGGGCGCCAACAAGCATCCAAAGATATTAATACTTATCTGAACAAAATTGGTCTGGGAAACCTCGAGTACGACAAACATCTAAAGGGGTACAAACCGACAGATCAGTTTAGTGTCGCGGTCACTTCGGGGATCGTGGATGAGTACTTGCATTTACTTAATCATACGAAGGATCTTAGCCATACTTTTGAATCATTGACATTGCAAAAGGCAAACACAGAGATTCTTACAGTCCCCGTAAGAAATATTAGACCAGAAATTATCCGCCCCATCGTCACTGCGGCGCGGCAAGGGCGGCGTTTAGATGTTGACTATGTCTCCGTTCATGCTCCAAATAGGGAGGGGAGAATTATCGTTCCACATACCATCGTGTTCACTGGTCTACGATGGCACGTTCGAGCATGGTGTGAGAAAAACAAGGATTATCGAGATTTCGTGCTTAGTCGCTTCCGAGGGGTTCCGGAGTCCATGGATGAGTCTGAGCATCTTGTCGATGGAGATACAGAGTGGAACACCATCATTACACTCAAGATTAAGCCCGACGATAGACTTTCCAGAGCGCAGCGCCAGGTGATCTCTGAAGACTACGGGATGACGAGAGGCAAGCTCGCGATACCTCTTCGCGCAACACTTCTTCAGTACGCATTACAGCAACTTCGCATCGATCATAAAGTGATCGACAGTATTCCAGAAGCGCAGCAAATCATTATTGCGAATAGAAATGACATTAAACCTTGGCTGTTTGACTAATTCTCACGTCAATCAGTTTTAACGTAGATTAAACCTCAGGCAGCTTCCAGTCAAAAATGAACCGAACACTTGGTCCTGTCTCCGGAGATGTAAGCGTCCGAAACTGGCATTCAATTTGTTTTAGATGCGCAATACTTGTATGAAAACTTCACCTCAGCTCCATCTAGACGCTCGACCCAGAAACATTTTGTTCCATAGTCTGCTCGTCGCACGAATATACTTTTGACACCCAATCCAATCTTCTCACTCGCATCCGGATGATTCTCAAGTGCTTTCGCCATAAACCGAGCATCTACTTTCGATATCATCTCTTCAGGGTGATATTTGGTCAGAATCCCTCTCATGTAACTCAAAGCAGCACTTTTTTTTGAAAAGGGAACACCTGCTATTTCTATCGGTTGCGCTCTTGCCACATATCACCCCACTACCTAATGCTTACTCGCTGCACGCAGCAGCGATAGCCAACAAAGGCAACTCAAGTTGTTGTCCGTTAATTTGAATTTGGTGTTACCTCTTGTGATTTGACTTCCATTACATTTTGAATTTCTCGCTTGACTAATGGCGGTATATCAAACGACTCCCATTCATTCGTTTTTAGGAATTCCGGGGACAGTTTATTTAATTCAACGTCCGCTCCTGGCCGTTAGCAGACCACATGATCACTTAGTAAATAGACATGATTGAGCTTCTGTATTCAACCATAAGCCGTCTAGTATCCACCAACTCTCGCAAGTACAAACTCGACAGGATCCTCTTCGAATCTTAGGCGACAGGACCAAGTGCCAGGTCCGCTTCGGGTCGATAGCCGACTGATTGATCAAATATTGAACAGCCAACGATAACCTTCCGCTTCCAACCCATTGCAGACGTTCGCGAAAACGAGTTCGGCAGGTCCCCCCAAATTTAAACTTCGTCTCAGGTATATCCTGGCTCACCGGCGACAGCATTTAAGGAAGTCCTCGATGCAAGTTTGCTAAGTATCTGTTCATAAATAAGTCAAATCTAAGCTTCACAATGTCAGCTAGCGTAGTCCAGTCTACAAGCCCAGGCGCCAGGGTTTTGACAAGGTCTGGATGTTGAGAAAGCTCCCAGTCTAGTTACGCATGAGTGTCTATCAAACTTTGCCTGACTGTGATCGGGCGAGCTTGTTGCTTTGTCAAACCTAAATCCTGACATAGATAAGGGATACAAGTACGAGTCCTACGCCGACCAACCCAATAATCGCTCCTAAAGCTTCCCAATTCATAGTCCAATTCCTTTTTGTTTCAGATCAGCTTACATCGGAATGAAAAAGGTCTCATGTTGGTCGTTAGTTGATTCTGGGAAATTGCACAATCGCAGATCACTCATATGGTTCTAGCAAGCCCAAAATTATCTCCGACTGACTCTTTTGGCTTTTTAATTTAAAGACCCTTGCTAATATGGTGATTTATGAAGGCGGTACACTTTGAGAAATCTTGTGATGATAGCCCTTGCAGTCGCACTAGGAGCAGCGGCGCCGCAGGTGGTCGCCGCAGAAAACTGTGCCGCCGACAACAAGACTCGTGTTGCGGCAAATGGCGAATGCTTGGTGATCAAAGTGTACGGCGAGCCTGCCGAGCGAACATCATTGATCATTTTCATCCACGGGGACGGGTACCGCCGCGATCCTTCCGATTACGGGCCTTCCGACTACATGTATCGGATTGCTCAGCAATTCGGGGAGAAGGGTGTTGTCGCCGTCGGCTTGATCCGACCAGGATACTATGATTCGAAGGAAAATCATTCGACTGGCAACAGTTATCGTGAAGGAGATAACTACAGACCCGATGTGATCGCAACTGTAGCGGCCGCCGTTAAGGTGCTTAAAAATCATTACAACGCAGAGTATGTTGTATTGGCGGGGCATTCCGGAGGATCAGCAATTTCCGGGGTGATAATCGGTAAATATCCAGGTTTGGTTAACGCGGCCGTTCTTGGCGCTTGTCCTTGCAATGTACCCGATTGGCGCTTCAGAAGAGGCAGGAAGAATTGGCGCTTCAGTCTTTCACCCCACGATTTCATCGGCGGGATTGATAAGAAAACCACAATTTTCGCCGTTACCGGCGGTAACGATGGTAATACAGAATCGGTTTTGGCCAGAGATTACGTGGCAAGCCTTCGGAGTGAGGGGATCGACGCCACCTATATCGAAGTGCCTGAAGTCGGACATAACGGCATAGAGAAATCAAGCGAATACAATACCGCAATTGACCAGTTGCTAAATGGACGCCCCTAGGAATTCCGGGGACAGTTTATTTAATTCAACGTCCGCACCTGGCCGTTAGCAGGCCACATGATCACTTAGTAAACAGACATGATTGAACTTCCATATTCAACCACAAGCCGTCTAGTTTCCATCAACTCTCGCAAGTACAAACTCGACTGGATCAGCTTCAACCGTGTGATTGGCGTTCCAGATTTGCGGGAACAACACACCGTTGCCACCTCTGGACGCAAACTGTTTAACGTTGTGGTCGGAATCGTCAATTAGGAATGCGTTTGCATGGGCTAATCGATCCTTGTGAGCCGTCAAAATATAATCTTGAAACTCGGCACCAAACTTATCTTGTAGCCAGTGTAATTTTCCCGAGGCGCAGGCCGGAGATTGAGTCGGCGTTGTACAAAATATCACGTGGCCTAACTCGCTGAGACGTTCGTAGAGCGTCTCGAACCAGGGATACGGCTCGAGGCCCATCCAAAATGTTTCGCCTAATGCATGAAGATGGCTAAAAAACGGGGCTTTTTCCATGTTGAGAATTTCATAGGTGAAAAACTCACCACGGTGCTGGCTTGCCCAGCGAGCCAGTACGTCACCTGAATCAAGTCCATGTGCTTCTATGGCTGCCCGATTAAAATCAACGCAAACGCCATCCATATCAAGATAGATTTCACGCGCCATTCTTTAAACCGGTGACTAACTTTTCGAACATCGAATTCCAGCTCTTGGTCATTTCTTCAACCATGGAATCATCATAGGGATTGTCGCCGGTAATTCTCATGCTTGTTTGTTCACCCTCGGCTGAGAAACTGAACTCAACCAGGGTTGGGATGATTTCATCGCCTGGAATACCATAGTGTGAAGGTGCTACCGGGTTTCCTTCTGCATCGGTAAAATAATCGATGTAGGAAAGGTAGGTCGGTTCAGTGATCGTTTGATACACACCCTTCCCCCAGTACTTGACCCCTTCACTGCTTTCGAAGCAGTAACAAAACTCGCCACCGGCCCGCACATCTGTGGACGCGTGATAATTTGTCATGCCCTCGGGCGACCACCATTTTGCCAATAGCTCGGGCGTTGTGAAGGCTTCCCACACCCTGGCAATGGGTGCATTAAATTTCCGGTCAATTGTGAGTTTATTCAGCGTCATGATTTGTCCTCGAGTAATTTGTCCAAAGCGTCTAATCGGTTAGTCCATTGCTTCTCTTGAATCTCAAGCCAGGTTCGAGCCTGGTCAACTCTTTCGGCGTTAAGTGTGCAGGTGCGAACTCTTCCGACTTTTTTTGTACTCACCAGCCCATATTTTTCGAGGACACCGAGGTGTTGAAGAAAAGTGGGCAGCGCCATGGAGAATGGTTTAGCCAGCTCACTTACTGATAAAGAGCCCTGGGACAGATGTTCCACAATCGCAAAGCGGGTTGGATCTCCCAACGCCCAAAACACACGATCTAGAGATATAGATTGGTTAGCCATACGCCTAACTATAGGTAGCGTTAATACTTAGGTCAATAGCTAACTATTGATTTGTTCGACCAGGCGCCCTGCCCCAGCACCCCGCACAGAATTCACGTATACCTTACTTTTTGTAAAGCATGCTTTACTTATCTGCAAACTCAGGGCACTATACGTAAAACTATGTAAAGTTACCTTGTCATATAGACAAAGAAAGCAGACATAGAAGTACATATAGAAAAGTAGATAGAGAAAGTAGATAGCGAAAGCAGACCAAAGGAGCAGACAGATGAACCACCCTAAGACAAATTCCAACAGCTGGGAGGCAACCCAGAAAACCAATACCGCCCGCCTCCGCTACTGGACGCTTGCCTGGCTACTGAGCCTGGCGCTGGCGAGATTCGGCCCAGAGTCTATCTGGGCATACCACACTGGCTTGTCGATTCTGGGCATAGTGCTCAATCTGTTCATCGGCGCTGGGATGATCATCGCCAACAAGACATATCTGCGAGGCCTCGACGAAATGCAGCAGAAGATTTTCCTCGATGCCACGGCGCTCTCACTTGGCACAGGTTTGATATGTGGTTTGAGTTATGAACAGCTTGAAGATGTTCAACTCATCACCTTCCAGCCAGAAATTTCACACTTGATCTTTGTGATGAGCCTGACATTTATTGTTGGGATCGTCTGGGGCAACAAGGCCCACCGATGAAAAACCGACTAAAAGTACTCCGCGCAGAACGGGACTGGACCCAGGCTGATCTAGCCAATGAACTCGAGGTCTCAAGGCAAACCATCAACGCTATTGAAAAAGGTAAGTTCGATCCGAGCTTACCCTTAGCGTTTAAAGCCGCCCGGCTCTTTGGTATGGCGATAGAGGATATTTTTCAGGATGAGATTGAGGGATGAGAAAGCGGGATGAGAGTTGAGGAAGAGGAAGAGAATGAGAAGAAGCAAATCTCACTTGCATACGCCGCCCTTCATTCTTTGCTGAGATGGCTTAATTTGGCGTGATTCTCCTCCCAGTTAGCGCCGTCAAAATCTTCGATTGTGACATTCTCTGGCCGTGAATCTAGACAATTAAAGTTAACGTCAATACCGTCTGGGTTTGATCTCGGTACGTAGAATGGTTTGATTCCACAGTGTTCGCAAAAGAAGTGCTGCGCGACTTTTGTGCCAAATGTATAGGCACTTAAGCTCGCTGCGCCTTCGACCAGGTTAAATTTTGACTTAGGAACGATCAGATGAATAAACCCAGATTTTGAACAAATAGAGCAGTTGCAATATTGGCAAATTATTGGCGAGCTTGTTTCAACTTCAAAACGCACTTTTCCGCAGTGACATCCACCTGAATGCTTCATAGATTATTTCCCTAAATTCAAGCTACTACTTCGACTTCAGCGCTCACTAGACAATAGCCGCAAAAACTAAGCGCTATTCTCCTTGGCGTCTATCTTCCATTGGACAAACGAAGAAAAGAATCCTTTGTATCGCGCCTGAAGTGATTTGTCTTGCCAGTCGGACGCGGATACTTGGCCTCGACATAGGGGAAACCCGCAACGGCAATGCATGGGTTCTTCAATACCGCCAAACATTGCGTAGTCGATGCATAACTCCTCACCACGCTCGATATCTCCCATAGCAACAAAAAGAACCTGCCCCTGGATCCCCACATTCGGCTCGCATGAATGATTGAGAAACATCATGGTATCTTCCACCTCTTGCTCCGTGAGTGGAGCAAGCACAAAATCTTCAGATATCGGATAACCCCAATAGCCATTCGGTTTCGAAAGTCCGCCCTCTTCACTCCGGTGAATAATGTGTCCACCTCGAACAGAAACAATTTCGCCCGCCGCTATAGGCTCCCGGGCAAACAGCCCTCTGCCTTCTGTTTGGCTTTGCTGAACTATCGATTTTTTGGAACGGCGTGATGCTGTAGACTTTTGCATGGAAAACTAACTCAACGGGTTTGATCGCGAATAGACTGGACATGGTTGTGAAATGTCCCGAGGGACAATTTGATTGTATCTGCAAACGCCCGGTTTTTAATAATATCATCCACAGCTAGAGTTTTCCCAAGTAACGGCACCAGCGCAGAGGCTGCATGGACATGTATACCTCCCATCGTTTCCAACACCTTGATCAATGATGCTTGTACGCCAGGTACACGATTCGAAGCACTTAACATCATAAACGGCTTGTCGATGAACGCATCGGTACCCACCAGCCAATCGAGGGCATTTTTCAGCGTACCGGGATAACCTCCCGCATAAACCGGTGACGAGATCAGAACACCATCACATTCTCTCATGGCGTCCACGAATTGGATGAGCGTCCGGTCCGATTCAACCGATAAGTCAGGGCTGAAATGAGGCAAGCTGCCCAGGACGCCAATAATTTCGACGCTAAAGTTAGCCGGTGACAGTGCAAGAGCGGCTTCTAAAAGTCGTACGTTGGTGGATTCGTTACGCAGACTTCCGCTGAGACCGAGTACTTTCATGGGTTAATCCTAGTCCCTTGTGCCGATGCAAGAAGCCACTTGTTGGATGCAGAACGTACGTAGACGTGTGTGTATCGGCTCCGATCAGAAAACATATCACCTGCTTCAAGCTCAAATTGCATAAGTGTCGATCCAATGACAACCGCTGCGTCACCGTATAATCGAACAATACTCTCGGTTGAGTCTGTCTCGATGCTTTTAAAATCCGCCGCGCCCGATGCAACGAACCCAATAAAAAGCGCTCGTGGCGTTACCGCCCCTTCATTGACATCCACTATGTGGAAGTCGTCCGCTAAAAGACTTTCAAGTTGATCCACGTCAGCGGCAAGTAACGCCTCGAAGAAGGCTTGATCAGCCTCAAGTACACTCAGCCTCTCCGGCTGCTGCGCATCACTCATGACGTAGCCAACGTTTCGATAAGGCCAGCAACAACAAATGGCATTGTATGAACGGCATCATGGGGACTAGGTAGCTCGTAGTAGGACCAGTCTTGAGAGTTACGCGCCATCTGAGCGTAGCGATCAAATACACCCAGGGGCTGAGCGGTACAAGCGACATAGTGAAGGCGAGCTGAAGGCTTTCCGGGCGCTCGCATCACATCAAAACTGGTTGCCATGGGTTGTGAACATAATCGCGCCGCATGGTCTGCCGCGCGCTGACCTGTCCAGCCAATCGCCTCTTCGACGCTGAACATTGGCGGGATCAAATGGGGTGTACGCGCTTGCAATGCTGCCGCTTGCGACGCGGCAACAAATTCCTGCCCCATAATGTCAGCGAGGGATTCACCGTCGCGAGGCACAAATGCATCTATATACACTAACTCCGAGATGCGCGTGCCAACGGGTTCCTGTGCAACGCCGGTGATGACAGCACCACCATAGGAATGACCCACCAACACCACATCGTGGAGATCGTTATCTTCAATAAACGCGGCAATGTCTGCGATGTGAGCATGCAATCCCGTGTCCGGTTGGGCTTCGCCCACCTTCTCAGCCATACCGGGCAACGTTGGTGTTTCAATTCGCAATCCGCGCTCGCGTAATCGACCTGCAACATCTTCCCAGTGCCAACCGCCGCACCAGCCGCCATGTACTAACACGCAGGGCTTATTTTGGGTCATCATTGCCGCCTTCTTGTCGCATTACTAGAACAGTGTTCGAGAAAATCCAATTCTTGCTCGAACACTGTTCTAGTGTCAACATAATTGTCTATAAAATGTTTGGTCGACAGGAGCGGCAAAGGCATAGATGACAAAGAAACCGAGCAAAAAGGGAGCAGCAGGACGCGTAACATTAACCCAGTCAGATGTCATCGCGGCTGCCCACCGACTACTGGACAAGTCGGGCGTGGATGAATGGTCAATGCGCATGCTTGCACGTGAATTGTCAGTTAGCGTCTCAACACTTTATTGGCATGTTCGCGATAAGCGCGAGCTGCTCAAGATTTTGATTGACGATTCACTTCGCTCAATTGAAATTTCGGCTGCGGGTGATTGGCAAGATCGACTCGCACAATTTCTCCATCAGAGCCGCGATGTATTGCGAGCACGTCCTTCACTGATTGGGCTCATCTGGGGTTCCGGCTGGCAACTAGGTTCTGAAACACTTCGCATGACTAACGATGTACTGGGGCTCGTCGCAGAAAGTGGCACGCCTGAAGATGAAGTTTCAGACGCCTATTTCATGGTCATCGCATTCTTATTCGGTTTTGTTGCTATGGAGACGTTATCACCAGATACACCGGGCTTTGATCTGGATGACTCACCGGATGCGATGTCACTACCGCACCTGGAGCGATACCGTCCGGCGGCTGACATGGAAGGAATGGATCGACGCTTTGAACGCGGGGTCGCGAGAATAGTTCGTAGTCTGGATCCAGTAGTCAACGTACATCCTTAACTTCTCACCATTGAACCCCTCGATATTGGTGATAACATCGCCCGGGTTGACGTTCGTATCATTGAACCCCCATAAAGCGTGATATCTCGACTGAACGACGCTTAAAGCCAATTTATCCCACCCAACCAATTCGAAAAAACCCTATGAAAACCTTTAGATGTAGCTGCGAGAATAACCAACTGCTGTTTTTTGAAAGCAGTAGCTGTGTGTCATGCCAAAGAACGGTTGGGCTTGATGATGCTTTTGATAATGTTGAGCCCTATGAGTTTGATGAAGCCAGTGGGCAATATTTCAAAGCCCAAGAACCAGCTGTACGGTACCAAAAGTGTGATAACAATGCGGATTATAAAGTCTGTAACGGCATGGTTAATCTAGAAACCTTTGAGTCTGTAAAAGGCAAAGATGAAGTACTCTGCTTCGCCTGTCGTTTTAATGAAACGGTTCCCGATTTATCCGTTGTTGAGCACATTCCGTTGTGGAAAAAAATGGAGGTCGCCAAACGACGGGCGTTGTATGCGTTAAAGGCTTTATCTCTGCCGCTGCGCAATCTTAGTCAGGATCCTGAAAACGGTCTGAGTTTTGACTTTACGACCGACCGGGATGTTAACGATCACTTCGTCAGCAAATTAGACGACACTGAATCTGTATTTACCGGCCATGATTGCGGCCATATTACAATCAACCTGGCGGAAGCGGATGAAGTTGCTCGTTCTCAAACAAAGCATGCAATGGGTGAGCACTATCGTACTTTGCTTGGCCATTTTCGTCATGAACTAGGTCACTACTACTTTGATCAGCTAATGACCGGCTCCGAAGATAAACATGCATTAGCTAAGCAATACTTTGGTGATGATGAACTTGATTATCAAGCTGCGTTGAAAAAGCATTACAAAAATGGCGCACCTGATAATTGGGGCGCTGAGTTTGTGAGTGAATACGCCACGATGCACCCCTATGAAGACTGGGCTGAAACATGGGCGCACTATATGCACATTATGGATACCCTGGAGACGGCGAAAAACTTCTCAATTACCGGCACCCTAACCAGCACGGTAACCGGTGACGCGACGGATTCTGATGGGACTAACGAATTAAACTTGCCGCAAGGATCTCAATTCTTTTATTCTCAAACATCCATCACCACAATTCTGGATGCCTGGATGGAGTTTTCTGTAATTTTAAACTCGCTAAATAGAAGTATGGGAATGAATGACGCCTACCCGTTTGTGTTATCCCAGACAGTTCGAACAAAGTTGGCATTTATTCATCATGCGATACACGACAGGCTGAACTTAATGCCAAAGTTAGAAGCAACTAAAAAGAAACCGCCCAAAACAAAGTAGCAGATTTGAACTGCTAACCTTCCCCTGAACGGCTCAATTTTAATGTAAGCCGCGACGATCACTCATCGCGGCTCAGGCTTTTATCTCACCGAGCCGGTTTAGTTATCGAAGCGATCGGCTTGCATGACTTTCACCCATGCAGCAACAAAATCCTTTACTAACCGTTCCTCACTATTGTCGAATGCATAAACCTCGGCAATTGCACGCAACTCTGAGTTAGAGCCAAAGATCAGGTCCACCGGCGTCGCCGTGTATTTCACTTCGCCAGAATCACGATCCACACCCTGGTAGATGCCTGCTCGATCGGACTTCTGCCAAACCGTGGACATATCTAACAGGTTGACAAAGAAGTCATTGCTCAGAGTGCCAGGGTTATCGGTAAACACGCCGTGTTTGGAGGCACCGGTGTTAGCATCCAGCGCCCTCATACCACCAATCAATACCGTCAGCTCGGGTACCGTCAGATCCAACTGATCTGCCCTGTCGATAAGCATTTCAGTAGGCGAGCGATACGCGGCATTCACGTCGAAGTAATTGCGAAAGCCATCAGCGGAAGGCTCGAGCAAGGCAAAGGATGCCACATCTGTTTGTGCTTGCGTTGCGTCACCACGGCCAGCAACAAAGGGCACATCAACTTTCACGCCAGCATCAGCCGCGGCCTTTTCAATTGCTGCGGCACCACCCAACACAATCAGATCAGCAAGCGTGATGTTGTGACGCCCCTTATTGAAATCTGCCTGAACTACTTTCAGTTTAGCAATCACCGTCGCAAGCTCGGCTGGATTGTTAGCAGCCCAATCTTTTTGTGGCGCCAGCGCAATTCGAGCGCCATTGGCACCGCCGCGCATATCACTTGCACGAAAGCTTGAAGCAGAAGCCCAGGCAGTACGAATTAACTCAGGGACAGTTAGGCCAGAATCCAAGATTGCGGCTTTGAGCTTTTTGACATTGCGATTGCTAATTGAATCGTAACCAGCTGCAGGTACGGGATCTTGCCAGAGCATATCGTCAGCTGGAACTTCTCCTGCTACATAGCGAGCACGGGGCCCCATATCTCGATGGGTTAACTTGAACCAGGCTTTTGCAAACGCTAGTTGATACTCTTCAGGATCAGCGAGAAAGCGCTCGGCGATCTTCTTGTATTCAGGGTCGAACTTCAGTGCTAGGTCCGCGGTTGTCATCACAGGCGGATTGAACTTACCTTTGACGTGGGCATCGGGCACAGAGGTATGAAGCGATTCGTCCGTGGGAATCCAGATAATCGCGCCGGCGGGACTTCTTGATTGCTGCCATTCAAAGCCCAGCAAGTTAGACAGATATAAGCTCGTCCACTGGGTAGGTGCTTGTGTCCAGGCGCCTTCCAGCCCTGAGGTGACAGTATCTTCGGAGTGGCCTTTGCCGCACTCATTCTTCCAACCAAGTCCCTGCTCCTCAATACTTGCAGCGCCTGGTTCTTTGCCAACGCATTTGGCTGCGTTGTGTGCCCCATGCATCTTGCCAAAGGTATGGCCGCCAGCAATAAGTGCCACGGTTTCCTCGTCATTCATTGCCATCCGACCAAAGGCCACCCGGATATTTTTTGCCGAACCAACGGGGTCGGGCTTACCCTTCGGCCCTTCTGGATTAACATAAATCAGACCCATGTGAGTTGCGCCAAGTGGGCGCTGCAACTTGCCGTCGGTGCTCTCTCGATCACTCGCGAGCATTTCAACTTCAGGTCCCCAATAGACGAGATCTGGTTCCCAGTCATCTGTACGACCACCGGCAAAACCATAGGTTTTAAAACCCATGCTTTCCATCCCAACAGTACCAGCAAGGATCATCAGGTCTGCCCAGGAGAGACTCTCGCCATACTTTTGTTTGACGGGCCAGAGTAACCGACGCGCCTTATCCAGGCTGCCGTTATCCGGCCAGCTGTTCAGAGGATCAAAACGCATCTGGCCGCCGTCACCGCCACCACGACCATCCAATGTGCGGTAAGTACCAGCGCTGTGCCATGACAAGCGAATGAAAAATGGCCCGTAGTTGCCAAAATCCGCTGGCCACCAGTCCTGGGAATCCGTGAGAACAGCTTCAACATCTGCCTTCACCTCGGTGAAGTTGAGCTTGCCGAAAGCCTCAGCGTAGTTAAAATCCGCACCGAGTGGGTTGGATCGGGAATCGTGGTCCCGTAGTGGCGAAAGGTCCAACTGATCCGGCCACCAGAATTGATTTGATCTAGCCTGGGTAACAGGCACCTTCCCCATACCCAGAGCCCCAGTTGGCTTGCTCATTTCGTGCTGATCCACATCGGCGTTTGACGCCAGTGTAGACAGGGCGAGAGTTGCTACTACGAGGCAACTAATGGGTAGTTTTAATCTCCTTATCTCAATCATCGTTTTTTCCTATTGGTTAAAGCATCAAGAACAAACCCAGTCCGTATTTACTCCGCCACGGCTTCCGGGTCCATATACATATCCAAATACAACGAGACAATCCTAACCACTACTGAACCTTCTCAATACTGAATTAAAACCATCGTTATGATTAAAATTTTGAATTAATGACTATTGGGAGCGAATGAACGCGGTAACAATCCCATCGGGTTTCCAGATGCCAGAATAGGAGGGCCGTGCTACAGTTTAGCGACTACCAAACAGACATTGACGTAAGATAAATAGGGGAATCCAAACATGAGCGAAATGGTCTTAGATGCATCACAACTACCTGACCCAGCCACCATGCCAATTGATGAAATGGATGTTAGCCATCCCATTTTGCTACAACAGGATCTCTGGCACCCCTACTTCAAACGTCTGCGGGAGGAAGATCCCGTACATTATTGTAAGAGCAGTATGTTTGGCGCTTATTGGTCGGTCACCAAATTCAACGACATTATGGAAATCGAAAAGGATCACGAAGCGTTTTCTTCAGATCGTGATATCACCATTTTTGATCAGTCGATGCTCGACGATTTAGGCATCCCCAAAAGAAAGCGCGACACTTCTAATTTTATCTCTATGGACCCACCGGTTCACGATGATCAACGTAAAGCCGTGCAAGGCGTTGTTGCGCCTCGCAACCTCTCCAAAATGGAAGGGCTGATTCGACAACGGGTCATCACCATATTGGAATCGTTACCGCTCAATGAAGAATTCAACTGGGTTGAGAAGGTCAGTATCGAACTGACCACCCAGATGCTCGCCACCCTATTTGATTTTCCTTTTGAAGACCGACACAAGCTTCCCTACTGGTCAGATGTTTCCACCTCACTGCCGGAACTTGGTATCGGCGTACCGGGTCTCACCCGGGAAACCCAGGAAGCAGCCCTCGAAGAATGCCTGGCTACCATGCGTAAGCTGTGGGCGGAACGGGCCAACATGCCTGCGGATAACGACATGGACTTGTTATCCATGCTTGCCCACAACAAGTCGACCCACGATATGGACGACGATATGTTTCTCGGCAATTTGATCCTGCTCATTGTCGGTGGTAACGATACGACCCGCAACTCTATTACCGGAGGCGTTTTAGCACTAAATCAAAACCCCGCAGAATACGACAAGCTACGCGCCCACCCTGAACTGATTCCCAGCATGGTGTCGGAGATTATCCGCTGGCAAACACCCCTATCTCATATGCGTCGCACGGCGACTCGAGACGTTGAGTTCCGCGGCAAACAGATTAAAAAAGGCGACAAGGTTGTTATGTGGTACATCTCGGGGAATCGAGACGAGGAAGTCATTGAACAAGCTAATGACTTTATCATCGACCGACGCAACCCAAGACATCATGTATCTTTCGGATTTGGTATTCATCGTTGTATGGGTAACCGCCTGGCGGAAATGCAACTTCGAGTGCTCTGGGAAGAAATCATGAAGCGATTCGAAAGGATAGAGATGGTTGGGCAGCCCGAGCGTATCGTGTCTAATTTTATTAAGGGCTATACCGAGCTACGGGTGAAGCTACATCCGGCTAAAAGCTGAGGCATTAATACCAGGGTAGACTCGTAAACTGCTATATCTACCCTGGTGCTTTTCCTGACATCTGATAAAAGACTCGCCGATTCATTTTGAAATAACCTGGGAATTACGCTTTGGAAAAGACACCACTCATTACCCGCTGGGATGATCGATACAAAACTGAAGACTACGTGTTTGGCACCGAGCCAAATGATTTCCTTGCTGAGGTGGCGAGTCAGGTGCCAAAGGGTAAGGTACTGTGCCTCGCGGATGGAGAAGGAAGAAACGGCGTTTACCTGGCGGAACTTGGGCACAGGGTCACTAGCGTAGATGCATCGGGTGTGGCGCTTGATAAAGCCAGGCAATTAGCCAACGAACGATCGGTATCACTGACATTTGAACAAGCTGATCTTAACGATTATTCCCTCGGCGACGCAGCATGGGATTGCTGCGTGTCTATCTTCTTTCATATGCCCCATGAGATGCGACGGGCGATGCATCGCAAGATCATGCAAGCCATGCGGCCCGGTGGTTACCTGATACTGGAAGCCTATACTCCTGCACAACTCGCTTTCGGCACCGGCGGACCTCCCGTTGAAGAACTGTTAATGACACTGGAATTGCTCCGGGAAGATTTTGCTGGACTAAACTTTCTCATCGGCCGCGAAATTGAGCGGGATGTCCGGGAAGGCAAAGGTCATGCCGGACACAGTTCGGTGGTTCAGGTGCTTGCGCAAAAACCTCAATAACCAATAGTTTTCAAATTCGGGACACCCACCTTCTAGCAATCTGCCCATAGGTTCTTTAGCAAATATCCTAATCAAATTGCAGACATCTCTGATTCCACTGGTTTCTTGTCTGATACACCCTGCACCCATGACTTATCCCCGTTCTCACCTGGTTGATCCTGACGGCGGCGTTTATCACGTTTGTTCAAGATGTGTGAGGATTCAAATTCGGGACACCCAGCTTCTTCCAAATTCGGGACACCCACCTTCTAGCAATCTGCCCATAGGTTCTTTAGCAAATATCCTAATCAAATTGCAGACATCTCTGATTCCACTGGTTTCTTGTCTGATACACCCTGCACCCATGACTTATCCCCGTTCTCACCTGGTTGATCCTGACGGCGGCGTCTATCACGTTTGTTCAAGATGTGTGAGGCGTGCGTTTCTTTGTGGCTACGATCAAGAAACGAAAACGGAATATGAACATCGTCGAGCCTGGTTGGAAGCACGGATGCTGAAACTATCCGATATCTTCGCTGTGGACCTGTTTGGTTATTCGGTGATGTCCAACCACTATCACATGGTTGTGCAGATCGTCCCAGACCGGGTCAATAGCTGGAGCGACGACACCGTTGCTGAAAAATGGTTAATGTTGTTTCCACGTCGAGCAGGGTCGCAGCTGGCAGAACAAGTGAAGCAGGCTGCAAAGAACGAGATGCTCACTAACCCAGAACGAATGGCTGAATTACGCGCGCGGTTGAGTTCATTGTCATGGTTGATGCGATGTTTAAATGAGCCTCTGGCTCGCCTTGCGAATCAAGAGGATTGCTGCAAGGGACGATTCTGGGAGGGCCGTTTTAAATCACAACGACTGCTTGATGAAACGGCTGTCCTGGCTGCCATGGTTTATGTGGACCTCAACCCTATCCGCGCGGGTATTGCGACGGGGGTCGAGGATAGTCACCACACGTCCATCCACCGTCGCAAACACACACAGAAAGGCGCAGAGCCACTTGGATCCATAAGCGACTCCCCTGAACCTCTACCCGTCTTATGTTATTTAGATGAATATGAGGAATTACTCATCTGGACAGCATACGCCCAGCAAAATAAACGACCAATCTCGGCAATGGCGCAACGCACGTTGGCTCAAAGCAATGCGCCAAATTCAACCATCTGGCTTGAGCACTATCTGCCAAAACCTAATTGTTGGCAGAGAGCGATCGGATCGATCCAATCGTTGAAAGACTATGCGAAAGATCTGAATCAATGCTGGATAAAAACCAGGTCGATGCATTTACAATCCTAAAAAGCATTCCTAAAACCGAAATTTAGTGCGCTATGCGCGCTGCTACAAATTCTCAGCTCACTTTCTGGCAACCAGGCTAGGCCTGCTAGGCTCCCGGTAATGTAGGTTATCATGAGCACACTGCAACTCTAGTTTTCGATTTAGATCATGGGTGTCCTGGATCTTCTAGTTTTCGATTTAGATCATGGGTGTCCTGGATCTTGTCTCGATTTAGATCATGGGTGTCCTGGATCTTGTCTCGATTTAGATCATGGGTGTCCTGGATCTTGAAGTCATCAGCTGCGAGTGTGAATAGTCGGATGTTGTATTTCAAAATACTATCCTCCGATTTTTAGCGGGCAAAATGTTTGTCATGATTAACAGAGTCTAAACGCCTAGCCTACGGACTGGATCACTGCCATCCCACTGCAGGGCTGCGTCACTGATCATTTGGTAAAGTGCTGCGGTGGCGGGAGTGTGGTCGGCTATTTCCATAACTGGCTGCCCATCTTCACCCCCCTCGAAATAGGCGAAGCGTACACCGCCCGCTAACCGCCCTTCGGCAAGTAAACCTACACCTTCCTCGGAGAATCGACTCATCTCGTTGTCATAGTCGGAACTCCACACCGAGTAATGTTGAAGCCCAGGACCTTGGCTGTTGTAATAATCAAGGTAAGGTGATGGCGCATTGTTATGCTGATGAACCAGTTCAATCTGCATATCACCAGATTGAGCCAGAGCTATACTCAGATCCACGGCAGACTCTTGGCCGCGGTATCGGAAGTAGTCCAGTTCAACGTGGTCGAACCGAAAAAATGGCCCTATCCTCAGGTTTTTTGTCCAATACTCCAGTGCCTCGTCGAGTGACGTCACGATAAATCCTGACTGCTTAATCGGACCAAATAAACTACTCATTAAAACTCTCCTTAAAAAACCACAACTTCTGGAACATTGAGATCACAGGTACCGAGCATGAAAGGCTATGTGCTCACCAATAAACGACGCGATAAAAAAATAACTATGGTCATACCCTTCTTGCATACGAATGGTCATCGGGTAATTAGCTTTATCCGCAGCCTCCTGTAACATGTGAGTCTGTAGCTGATCCTTAAGGAAGTCGTCAGCATCTCCCTGATCCACCAATATAGGCAATTTCTCAGAGGCTTTTGCCACCAAGTTGCAACTGTCATATTCTAGCCAGGCCTCACGATCTTCGCCTAAATAGTGACTTAATGCCTTTTCACCCCAGGGACAATTCACCGGTGAGCAGATGGGTGAGAATGCTGAAACAGACTTAAAGCGACCAGGATTCTTTAGCGCGATGGTCAGTGCACCATGGCCCCCCATCGAATGTCCGGAGATACCAACACGGGTCGAATCTATTGGGCAATTTCCTTGCACCAAATCGGGAAGTTCCTGGGTGATGTAGTCGTACATGCGATAGTGTTCGCGCCAGGGCCCCTGGGTTGCATTAACATAGAAACCAGCACCTAAACCAAAATCATAAGCAGCTTCTGGATCGTCTGGCACCCCTTCTCCCCGGGGACTGGTGTCCGGCGTCACAATTGCTATACCACACTCGGCGGCATACCGTTGCGCACCTGCCTTAGTGACAAAATTTTCATCTGTACAGGTGAGCCCAGACAACCAGTAAAGCACTGGCACTGGACCATCGCTTGCCTGGGGAGGCAGGTAAACCGAAAAGGTCATATCACAGTTCAACACTTTTGATTTGTGTGAGTAGCGCAGTTGTTGACCACCAAAGCTTCTATTAGCACCTATTTGTTCCATAAAATACTCCCGCGACTTAGCGCGTGTTTACCTTTGTACGGCAACTTGTTAGCCCGAGAGAATCGCGGCAAACGAATGATCCGGGTTTCTGATCCTGATTAACCGACCCTGATTTAACCGATCCTAATTAAACGGATTAACCAACCGTTTTTGTCGGCGGGCCAGCGGAAGTATGTTCTGTGCCCGGCGGCTCCTGCGCCCAATCAGGACTCTGATCCCAGGCGTCGCCGAAGACCAATTCAGACATCGGACGCCTGCGAACCGGACCGTGATGCCCAACGGGTTTGCCGAGGGTGACGGTACAACTGATAAATACCTCTTCCGGAATTCCGAGCAACGTCTTGAGCTCGGATTCCACCATACCGTGAAACCCGGTGATAACCCCGCCATACCCCAGACCTCTGGCCGCCAACAATAGATTCTGCACCGCAGGATAAACCGATGCCCCCTCCATCGGGTTGGGATCTCGATATCTCACAAGACAAGGCAGAATCAGCGCTGGGACATTTTTAAAGTTTTCCACATAATGATCCATGGTGCGCGCCATGCGGGCTTTTGGAGAATTCTCTTTAGCACCGGAGCCTTGATCGTATTGATCAGCTTTGCGCTTGCCAGACCAGACTGCCTGGGCACCTTTTGCAATCAGTTGTTTTGCTTGTCGCGCCTTATCAGTATCGGTTAGCACGACAAATCGAAATGGCTGACGATTGGAACCACTGGGGGCGCGGGTCGCGGCGAACAAAATATCCCTTAAGACTTCCTCAGGAATAGGCTCATCCAGGTAGCGGCGGATGGCTCGTGTGGTCGTCAGCCCTTCAATCAAGCCAACGGTATCTTTAGTAATGGGTTTGGACATAGTGTTGCTTCCAATCTGTGA
Source organism: uncultured Pseudomonadales bacterium (assembly GCA_963976815.1). GTDB lineage: Bacteria > Pseudomonadota > Gammaproteobacteria > Pseudomonadales > Azotimanducaceae > JAHRVQ01. The sequence continues at coordinate 317,266 of CAXBLU010000005.1, forward strand.
GTTCGTGGGTGATTCATAGCTTCGCTTTATTACTCTGGTACCCAATTGAACAGGAACATCGGGTTCGATACTAGTGGTCTAGGGGATACTTGATTCATTATCTGCTCCAATGCAGTTAGAAGAAATTCTTTAAGCGTCTCGGGATTTACACGCACTAAAAAGTATCCCAGGCTTTTCATCTCGGTAAATGTTGAACCAGCTATTGCGGCATGGGCCTATTAGCCCAACTCAACCGTTCCGCAGCTATCATATTCTAGGTAAAGGATATGCGAACCAAGCCTGCTCCTATCAATTTCACTCACCAAAATTACTCTATCGTTCCAATTAGTCTCAGCCTTGATCTATCGTGATTAACTATAGTTAACATAGATACATCCGATTTATTCTGGCCTTTCTAATCATGCTAGATTTCTTCTGTCACATGCCTGCCGTTAGCACAAGTCAAACAAAGTCAGGCTCACTCATTAGAATCGTAACCGATAAGAGGTCAACGCAATGCCCTACGCTGCTGAAAGAATCATGCATGATGCCGACAGTCATGTAATGGAAACTCGAGAATGGATGGAGCCTTTCCTCGATGAGTCAGCGCCACCAAACATGCGCTCCCTGTACGGCAAAGACAAGAATCGTATCGATGGACTGCTGGATCAGGCAAAGGCGCGCAAGGGTGATTCTGTAGCTGAAAAGACTGCTGCAGAAGACCCCATCGCGGGACCTAAGGGTTGGAGTGCTTACGGTGCGTTTGATGGTAACGAGCGGTCAAAGGCGCTAGATACTCTCGGATTCAAAACCCAGTTGGTTTTTTCAACGTCATCGATTGGTCCACTACTGAGGGCGAAAACGGAAGAGCATCTTTACCAGGGTACTCGCGCACATAATCAGGCCATGGTGAGTTTCTGCAGAGCTGATCCGAGGCTCCTGGGGGTTGGATATGTTCCGCTCGACAATATTGAACGCGCTGTCGAAGAGGCCACATTTGCTATTGATGCTGGTTGCAAAGCGATCCAGGTTTTTGCTGGTCCTAGAGGAGGAAGATCACCTGGTCATACAGACAATGATGCTTTCTGGGCGCTGCTGTGCGACAAGAACATACCATTTATGCTACACATCGGTCCTGGCACCATCACGCAACACAAGGACTATCACAATAATGGCCGGACGCGCGCTCCGGATCTTCACGGTGGTGGCGAGAACCTACGGTTCCCTGATTACGCCATGTTGGCTTATGCGCCACAGAATTTTCTTATCGCGATGATTTACGACGGCGTGTTTGAGCGCTTCCCAACTTTGCGTGGCGGGGTGATTGAAGCAGGCGCGGCATGGGTGCCTGGATTCCTACGTCAGGTGGACTTTGCCTACAAGGGGTTTCGCAAGACCGACAAGTATCTTGGCGAACTCTCGATGCAACCTTCCGACTACATACGTCGTGCTATCAAGTTCACACCATTTCCAGGGGAGAACGCAGGAGAAATCATCCAACAGGGGGGTGGTGATCTCTTCATGTTTTCAAGCGACTATCCACACCCCGAGGGCACGAACGATCCATTGGGTCGTTTTGAGCACTATCTGGATGAAATCTCGGAAGAGGATAAAGAAAAGTTCTATCGATCTAACTACGAGGAGATGATGGGGCTCGGTAACTAAGTTACCGACGACTCCAACACACTGCTTATTTGTTCGATTAGCCATTGGTGTGACGGATTGTGGCTGTTTCTTGGATTCCAGCTCACCGTTTGCACCAGTGGTGCCATCTCATAGGGCACAGACAGCAATTTAAGCCGCGCAGATTTTTGAATGCTATGTGCAAACCTCTCCGGCAGAACAGCGAGTAGTTCCGTGCCTTTCAGCATGGGTGGAATCAAAGCAAAGTCATCCACCGCAACCCGGGCTATTCGTTTGGTAGAAGTTTTATTAACTCGCGGCGAATTGGCAATACGTTTACCGGGTCCAGGAAGAAAAATAAGATGCTCCGCTGCTAGATAGGCTTCCTCACTAATCACTTTGCCGACTTTTTTATTCCCGCTGCATGCAGCACAAATCCAGCCATCCTCGAATAGGACTTTTGATGGGAATGAGTGATCTGCCAGTTGCGGCATGATGACAAAATCCAGTTGCCCTGCCGCGAGTTTTCCGAGCGAATCTGAATCGACACGACTGAAACACAAGGTTGTTTGTGGCGAGACCTTTTCAATCTGTCGCACGAGTGATGGCAAGAGCAATGAGGTCATATAGTCTCTCGCTGCGATACGAAAAATCCGCTGCTCCCCTTCCGCTTGCCGGGCCACAAACAAATCCTCTAGGGCTGCAATCACATCACCTAATTCAGGCTGCAATATAGTAGCAAGGGGTGTTAACTCGTAACCCCGGCCGACTCGCACCAGCAAAGGGTCATTAAAAACTTCCCGTAACCGACCAAGCGCTGCACTGACAGTAGGCTGACTAAGTCGAAGGCGCTTTGCCGCGTGAGTCACGTTCCGCTCGGAAAGCAGCGCTTGCAACGTAACGAGCAAATTCAAGTCAATCTTCGAAAGGTTTACAGACACAGATTCTTCTTCTGGTGAGCAGGTACCTGGTCCCGCACCTCCATTGTTGTACATTTATACCGCTGAGCAATGATACTAGTGGCAAGACCTTTGTACGGTTCATGACAAGACCTATTCTACTACTGGCCACCAGTTTCCTTTCTGTCATAGGTAAGGAAGGAATCAAACTTAACAGCCCAGCCACTTTGCAGCAATGACAGACGCAAAGCAAAGATCATGGGCACGAGGCACCAGTTTGTTCCGAGCGGATCTCTCAGATCTTGCTAGTTGGTCAATCAAGTTCAGGCCATAGTCCCAAATTTCGAATCGTGAACAAAAAACGACTATATGCTTTCGCCACGTATCTTCTCCAGATGGTAGAATCTCAGAAGTGAGACCCACTACAGCATCAAGGTCATGTCATAAGGTCCAAAAATGAAACTATTCAAAACCAGCGGCCTCGTCATTGGGCTAGTACTTTTAACAACCCTTGTGGCGGCAATCGCACTCTTTCTAGGTCGGTTTGCCTATGTAGAAATTACCGGTCCTGCAGTTGATGATTTTCACCTCTCGGCGAAAAAATCCTATCTCAACCAAATAGAGCCTAGCGAACAGAAGAAGTTTAATGTCGTGGTCGTTTTCTTTGACGATCTTGGTTGGGGCGATCTGTCCAGTTACGGCAATCCGTTTATCGAGACACCCCACATGGATGCGCTGGCAAATCAGGGATTGCGGATGACCAACTTCTATTCTGCCTCACCTGTCTGCACACCCTCGCGCGCGGGATTATTGACCGGTCGATTTCCACCTCGAACCCGGACAGATCGACATGTGTTTTTTAATGACTACCATCTAATTGGCATCGCTCGGAGAGTCCTTGGACTTGCTAATGAGCTCCCTAAAGAAGAAGTGACCTTACCTGAAGTACTTCAACAAGCGGGATATAACACCCATATGGTAGGTAAATGGCATCTGGGTTCCCGGCAAGGTTACACGCCAACGGACTTCGGCTTCGACAATTGGTTCGGTGTGCTTTACAGCAATGATATGTACCCACTACATCTGTATGACAACGATCAGATTGTGATTCAGGATGAACGCGAGGGTGGTTTTCTGTCTTCAGAAAGGGACGAGTGGAAGCCGCTACCAGGCCAGGGCATCGATCAAACTGAGCTGACACAAATGTATACTGACAAAGCGGTTGAGTTCCTTGAACGACAACAACAGCAGCAACAAGATGACAAAGCACCCTTCTTTCTTTATCTGGCCCACAGTCTCCCCCATGTCCCTCACTATGCATCAAGAGAACACGCCGGTAGTTCAAAAGGCGGCACCTATGGCGATGTGGTTGAAGACTTAGATAGAAGTACCGGCACAATCATGCAGGCTCTGGATCGATTAGGCTTAGCCGAGAATACCCTGGTGATTGTGATCAGCGACAATGGTGCTGACTACAACGGTAGTGCGGGACCACTAAGAGGTAGAAAGCAGGATATCCTTGAAGGCGGCCAGCGGGTTCCCATGATTGTTAGCTGGCCGGGTAAAATTCCCGCCGGCGTGGTTAGCGATCAAATGGCCATGAATACAGATGTGTTCCCTACCCTGCTAGAACTGCTACAGATATCACCCCCCACCGACCGTATTATCGACGGTAAAAGTATTGTTGGAACGCTGATTGAGGACCGCGCCAGTCACGAGTTCCTATATTACTTTCCTACGACTGAAACTTTGCCTGATGCCATTCGCGACAAAAACTTTAAGCTGAACTGGGCCACAGGGGATCCGGGACGCAATCGAGAACATCTTTCACGTTTAACTGGTACTGAAGCCCACGAGGTCAGCAACTTGTACCCACAAGCATTCGATGAACTAAAAACCGAACTCTCGGAATTGCGAGCCCAGGTTAAATCGAATCCGCGAGGCTGGGTAGATTTGGAATAGACAGTAAGGGGACAAACTGCGAGTACAGCACTCACTAGATGTTCACGTTTGCTCTGACCTAAGTCGTCGGTAATACAATCTTGGCTTTAAGTCCGCCCAGATTTGACTCGAGAAGATGAATTTGACCGCCGTGAGAATGAATCATCATTTGCGAGATCGAAAGACCAAGACCAGCCCCGCCAGTATCTCGATTGCGTGATTGCTCGAGTCGATAAAAGGGCGTGAAGACATGCTCCCTTTTCTCGCATGGAATCCCAGGCCCATCGTCTTCAACCTCAATCACCAGTTCTGACTCGGTCCTGTAACCAGATACTCGCACCTGCTTGCCATAAAAAAGTGCGTTACTGACAAGATTTGTAATGGCTCGACGCATAGCCAGAGGATGGCAATTGATTTGCAGGTCTTCTGCAATGCTAACTTCGATAGGATGGTCTGGTGTTCGAGCCTGGCCAACCACTTCATTCACGAGTTCACGACAATTGAGCATTTCATGTTTTTGGGACTGTGCGTTATCCCGAGCATAATCCAGCGTAAACTGAATCAGCGCCTCCATTTCCTCAATATCATTGATTGCCTTTTCTCGCTGCTCGGAATCCTCCAGACGCTCAACTCGTAAACGCAGCCGCGTCAGTGGCGTTCGAAAGTCGTGAGAGATGGCACCCAACATTTCGTTTTGCGCGCTCATCGAACGCTGCACTCTACGTTGCATATGATTAAACGCCCGGGCTACGCGATTGATTTCGACGGGACCGGACTCATCCAGTGGCGATGCGCCTGACACACTGACGCTCATTTCATCCGAGGCCTGCGCCAGCCGCGACAATGTTCGAAGTGGCCGACTCACTGCCCATGCGGCAATCATTATGATCCCAATGGTCATCAGCGTAAGAGACGGTATCGCAGCGGGTGCAATGATGTGCTCCCAGGAAGAGCCCGTAACCTTAAAGTTGAGCCAGGTACCACCCGGCATATCGATCGAGACAATCAGATTCTCATGAATTCGAAACGGGCCGGTAGATCTTTGCGCTGTGATTTCACGGGACAGAGAATCCCCGGGTTCTACATAATCGGCTGCAACAACATGCTCTCGTGGTAAAAAGCGACGGCTGATAAGTTGGGTTATTTCTGCCCCGGACTCGAGTTCATCCTGACTATCAATCGCTGCTTGATCGATCGATACAACAAACCACTCGCCACTCAGTTGTTTCGCTAGATATGGTCGGTCCCCGGGGGGAGCCTGTTCGATTAATCTTGTCGCTGCAACAACCCGGTCAGCAATCTGCGCTTCGCGCTCCAATGTCACTGACGATGCGCTAAGCAGAGTATAAAGGCCCAGGCTCACAGCATGAAACAACACCAAAATACTACTGACAACCAGTATCGTCTGAAAGCGAAGTGATAGGTCGCGACCCATCATTGCTGTTCAACATCTGGTGTGAAGGTATAGCCAATCCCACGGACGGTCTTGATGATGTCAGGGTTTCGTGGATTGGATTCTATCTTTCGTCGCAGCCGTGACACCTGCACATCAACACTTCTGTCGAAGGGATCAAGCAAACGTCCCTGTGTCAGATCAAGCAATTGATCCCGGGACAATGTACGCTGGGGGTTACGGACAAATGCCGTGAGCAAATCGAACTCACCAGAACTCAATTCAACCGCGTTGCCACCAAGATCCGCCAGGGAACGCGAGGCAATATTGATGGTGAATTGATCGAACGTAAAGCGATCATTTCGTCCATCTTCAATCGGTGCATTGTAACTATGCTCTGTGCGCCACAGCACTGCCTTGATTCTCGCAATCAGTTCCCGAGGACTGAAAGGCTTAGCGATATAATCATCTGCTCCCATTTCGAGGCCAATAACTCGATCCATCTCCTCACCTCGGGCTGTCAGAATGATAATCGGTACAGATGAGTTAGCCCGGATTCGTCGACAAATCGACAGACCATCTTCTCCGGGCATCATGATATCAAGCAAGACCAGGTGAAAGTGGTGTTCCGACAACAGCTTGTCAATGCCGCGACCACTATTCGCACTCACCACATGAAAGTGCTCCTGCTCAAGAAAATGAGCAAGCAATTCACGAATCTCTGCATCGTCGTCAACGACCAGAATTTTGATCTCACGGTCACACATATGAGCAGTAATATATCAATTGGATGCTCTCACATCGGACAATTTTGTTTCAAATTGTATCAGCCTGGGCACTTGTAACAGAGTGTTACAATTTTGCTACATTTCGTCATTTTTCTCAGCCCTTCCAGCGGTATAAACGTCATGAGATTGTCACTGGACGAAACGCAAAATGTCGAAGCGAAACTTACTCTTACTTATGGAGTCCACGCGTTCTGCACAGGTTGCCCGAGAGATTGCCTGTCGAATAGCCGCCCGCGGGAATTGCACGTTGACTGGGCTACACATCGAAGATTTGGATTTCCCGTCGGAGGTCACAAAAGAGTCGAATCTTTGTCAAAACCTAATTGAATCAATCCAAACAGGTCACACTGATCAAGCTGATGTTAAGGATGCCGAGGCGTTGCTGACCAGCCAGGATATTCGCTTCCACGAAAAAACACTCATAGGACCAAAATATTCACTACTCGCCCAGGAGGCTGAGAGCAACGATGTCACCTTGATTGGTCGCGAGGGCAATTTTGAGGAACAGGCAGATGATGCAAAGGAAGTCATCAGCCTCATGCTCCAGTATCGATCAAGACCATTGATCATTACGCCACCGGAACCGGTTGAGGGTAATGAGGTCCTGATTGCCTATGATGGCAATTTGAAATCTTCCCGGGCCATCCAGATATTTGTCCTGCTCGGGCTGGCAGAAGGCAGACAGCTGACTTTGTTGTGCGTCGATACTAAAAAGAAAACCGCGCAGGCAAAAATCGATTCCATTAACGCATTTCTCGATCAACACGAAGTGTCCGCTACTACGGAGGTCATTGAGAGTCGCTCGAACTCCAGGGATGTGCTGGCAGAACGGATTGAATCGACCCGGCCATCAATCGTTGTTGCGGGTGCCAGAGGCACCACCGGATGGCGTCAGACAGTGTTTGGCTCCACTGGAGATTACTTGATCAGACACTGCCCGGTACCCCTCTTCACGAGTCCCTGATCATGCGACATCAGACAAACCTCATTGTACTGCTAGCCGTGTTCTGGCTCGCAAACTCAGGGCATTTCACGACCCTGGCACTTGGCCTTGGTGCTATCTCGGTTTTCGTTGTGGTGTTCTTTGCCAGGCGAATGAATGTGATTGATCATGAGGCACAACCCCTCTACCTCCTCCCGAATATTATTTACTACTGGGGCTGGCTAGGAAAGGAGATCGTACTCGCCAATATTGATGTTACGAAACGGATCTGGCTAGGCGCCAGTTCGATAAACTCGTCAATAGTGGTGCTTGAATCGTCACCCCATAGCGATATCGGCAAGGTCATTCTTGCCAACTCAATCACACTCACGCCTGGGACCATTACTCTCAACTTGAATGGCGATGAAGTCACAGTCCACGCACTGTCAGATCACAGCGTCAGCGGGCTAGCCACGATAGACCGCCGCGTCAGTCGGATAGAATCGTGATTGCGGCCGGTGCACTGATCGCCATTTTGGTGGTGATGATTATCGCATTGGTTCGCGCCTTTCTTGGACCAACCTTGCATGATCGAATTCTCTCGATAAACGTGCTCGGCACCAAGACTGTCCTATTGATTGCACTCGCCGCATATCTAAGCGGTACTCCGGGTTATCTGGATATTGCACTGGTTTATGCACTGATCAATTTCGTCAGCATAATTGGTGCTCTACAGTTCTTTGAACAAAATACATCTCGAGGCCCGGCTCAGTGATGACGCTCATACAACAGCTTATTGCGCCACTAATGCTGATTGTTGGTAGTTTCCTTTGCTTAACCGGGGCTATTGGCATGCTCCGATTCCCAGACTTCTTCACCCGGGTACATGCTACAAGCGTAACTGAAACGCTGGGAGCCGGATTGATCCTATTCGGCCTAATTTTTCTATCGGATGGTCTCGTTGAAGTGATCAAACTTGCTTTGATCTTGTTGTTTCTTTTGATTACAGGCCCGACCGCGGTCCATGCACTGGCGAAAGCTGCATTGGCTGCCGGTGTCGTCCCGGACGGCGAGACGAAAAAAATTAGTTCACAAACAAACGGTGAACCACCATTGAAACGCTGATCGTTATCACCCTGCTGTGTATCCTACTGGCTACCGCCATCGCACTGATGCGATTCAGGGATCTGGTTGCCGTTGTGATGCTGGCGGGGCTATATAGTCTGATTGCCTCTGGACTTTTTATTGTCATGGATGCGGCCGATGTCGCATTTACAGAGGCAGCAGTTGGCGCGGGAGTTTCGACTCTGTTGATGCTCAAAACGCTAACCTTAACCGGGCGATACAAGACTCCCAAAACCTCGCGGCACATAATTGCCTTTGTGTCCGTCGCCTTAACTGGTGGTCTGCTGATCTATGGCACTCATGATATGGCGCCCTTTGGTAGTGCGGATGCACCCTCGCAGAATCACGTCAGCCGTGACTATCTTGAGAATTCAATCAGCGAGACAGGAACACCCAATGTTGTCACCTCCATTCTTGCAAGCTATCGAGGCTTTGATACGCTGGGAGAACTGTTTGTCATCTTTACCGCTGGGATTGGCGTGCTGGTGCTCTTTGACGGCACCGGCGCTCGGTCCACACTGCGACCGCCTCTCGCCGATCACCTGGTACTACGAGTAGTCACGAGGATACTAATTCCACTCATCCTGCTTTTTGCCCTCTATGTTCAGTTTCACGGTGAGTACGGTCCTGGTGGCGGTTTTCAGGCTGGTGTTATTTTCGCCGCAGCTCTGATCCTCTATTCCATTTTGTTCGGCGCCGCAGCGGCGCGGCGCATCCTTTCTGACGATGAGACGAGGGTATTGGCCGCTATTGGGCTGCTGCTGTTTGCCAGCGTTGGTGTGATGACGGTTTTAATGGGGGGTGCGTTCCTAGATTATTCCGTACTCACTGAGGACCCGGTTGCCGGCCAGCTACTTGGCATCATCCTGGTGGAACTCGGAGTCGGCATCACCGTTGCATCCATGATTTTTCGAACCTTCCTTGAATTCGAAGACCGACAATGCGCAGACGAGGCACAAAAATGATGGGCCTAGCAGTTTACTGGGTAATCTTCGGTCTGATGATGATAGGTCTCTACATCACGATTGTGGATGGCAACTTGATTAAAAAGGTCGTCGGCCTAACCGTCTTTCAGGTGTCCGTATTTATGTTGTACATCGCCATCGCAAACGTCGAAGGCGCTTCCGTACCAATACTCGTGGCTGGTGTTGACAACTATTCGAATCCCCTACCCCATGTCTTGATACTGACGGCGATTGTCGTGGGTATTGCAACTGTTGCCCTGGCGCTTGCACTGATTGTCCGCATTCGCGAATCTTTCGGAACGATCGAAGAATCAGAACTCGATCTGACGACCCCGGACAGCCAGAATGACCATTAACAATCTCGCCATTCTTCACGTCATCTTACCATTGCTCGCAGCGCCTATCTTGCTGCTGGTGAATCGAGAGCGCGTGGCGTTCTGGATCACAATGGCTGTGTCGGTCGCCGTCCTAATCTTTGTCAGCCTACTGCTGATAGAAGTGCGTGCAAACGGCCCCATTTACTATTTCCTCGGTGGCTGGAATCCTCCGCTCGGCATTGAATATCGCATCGATCTGTTAAGTGCATTCATGCTATTAATTGTTGCGACCGTCGCCACCGTTACCTTGCCTTATGCGGCTGTTAATCAGACTACCGAACTAGAGTCTGATGCCTACGTAAAATTTTATGTTGTCTGGCTGATAAGTTTTGGCGCCCTGCTTGGCCTGGCATCCTCCGGTGACATTTTCAACATTTTTGTGTTTCTAGAGATCTCCGCCCTTTCCTCCTATATCTTGATTGCGATGGGCAGAGACAAGCGTGCGCTACTGGCATCTTTTCAGTATCTGGTTGTCGGCACCATCGGCGCGACATTCTTTTTGATAGGTATTGGGCTGCTGTACGCTCAGACCGGCACATTAAACCTACTTGATCTCTCGAATCGAGTGGAGGAGCTAAAGGACTCTCCAACCGCAATAACTGCCTTCTGTTTTCTCGCTGCGGGTATCCTATTGAAACTGGCGGCCTTTCCACTGCACGGCTGGATACCCAATGCCTACGCTTATGCACCATCCTCTGTGAGTGCTTTATTCGCGGGTACTGCAACCAAGATCGCGTTGTATTTACTGATTAGAATCATCCATACCGTATTCGGCATTGAGTTTGCCTTGGGCATTCTTCCCTTTGATGAGTTAATCATCCTGCTCGGGCTTTGTGGCGTTTTTGCTGGCTCCATCAAAGCCATATTCGAGGACAATCTCAAACGAATGTTCGCTTACTCGAGTGTTGCTCAAGTTGGCTATCTAATGATCGGTGTTGGTTTGCTGAGCGCGAGTGGACTTACCGCAACACTCGTGCACGTATTCAACCACGCCTTGATGAAGAGCGCTGTGTTTCTGGCTCTAGGTGCTGTGATTTATCGAACCGGATTGGTTTCTATCAAAGATATCGCCGGTCTCGGCACGCGTATGCCGTTAACGATGGCCACTATTGTAATTGCGGGTTTCAGCTTGATCGGCCTGCCAGCAACCTCAGGATTTATCAGCAAATGGTATCTGGTGACCTCTGTGCTGGAACAGGATCGCTGGATTCTGGCGGCTTTGATCCTAGCCGGCTCCCTGCTCGCCGCCATCTATGTATTCAGGATTATCGAGGCCGCGTGGTTCAATCCGCCCAGGCATGAAGTACGGGAGGCTCCTCTCCCACTACTCGTACCCTTGTGCTTACTTGCGTTCGCCAACATCTATTTTGGCTTCGACACGCGATTTAGCGTTGGCGTCAGTACCGCGATTTCACAGCTCGTCTTTCTGGAGCCATTGTGATGACGGTATCCTTAATCTCTTTGCTGCTCGTTATACCTTTAATCACGATGGCACTGGTGCTGCTGCTGGGAAAGTGGGCCAACATCAGGGACGGCGCGTCCCTTGCAGGAGGTCTCGCCATGGCAGCGGTGGGCGCTTTGCTTTATGCAGAATTTGGCCATAGCCCTCCCAACAGGATTGTTCTAGGGTCACCCATTCCCGGTCTTGAATTGGCATTCGGTTTAGATGCGCTGGGCATGCTATTTGTTCTGGTCGCCAGCACACTCTGGCCTATCACAACACTCTACGCGATTGGTTACATGCGCGGTCATAATGAACCGAGACATACGTCCTTTTTTGCTTGGTTTGCATTTTCGATTACCTGCACGATGGCAATTGCGTTGTCCGCCAACCTGCTCACTCTGTTTGTATTCTACGAGTTACTCACACTCTCAACCTACCCACTGGTAACCCACGGTCGGAACGACGCAGCTAAGCAAGGCGGCCGAATCTACCTGAAGGTATTGCTAGGCAGCTCTGTGATATTTCTACTCCCAGCGGTGATCTGGACCTATACGCTGGCTGGAACACTAGAGTTTGTGGAAGGCGGCATTCTAACTGATCAAGCATCACCTGCTGTTCTTGGTGTGCTACTAGCGTTGTTTGTTTTCGGAGTTGGCAAAGCCGCGATTATGCCGATTCATAAATGGTTACCCGCCGCTATGGTTGCGCCTACACCGGTCAGCGCTCTGCTACACGCAGTTGCTGTCGTTAAGGCGGGTGTATTCACGATTCTGAAAGTCGCTGTATTTATATTTGGCCTAGACACACTGACTGAAACACCCGCAGCCACCTGGTTGTGTTATCTCGCCGCAGCCACGATCCTGGTGGCATCGGTGATCGCACTGCGAGAAGACAATCTAAAACGCCGGCTCGCCTATTCAACCATTAGCCAGCTTAACTACATCACGCTTGGTGCCCTGCTAGCATCCTCTACGGCCATAACCGGCAGCGCCATGCACATCGCCATGCATGCTTTTGCCAAGATCACATTATTTTTTTGCGCCGGAGCGATATTGGTCATTGCGCATAAATCAAAAGTGTCGGAACTCGACGGTCTGGGACAATCCATGCCGATTACGATGGGGGCGTTTTTCATCGCAAGCCTGGGCATCATCGGCGTCCCGCCAACTGGTGGCACATGGAGCAAGTGGTTATTGCTAACCGGCACCTTTGAGGCTCATCAGTGGGTCTTGATGGCAACGCTAATGCTGAGTTCCTTACTGAGTATTGCCTACTTACTGGTGATTCCAGTGCGCGCCTTCTTGCTAACGGACGGACCTGGTCCTGACATATACCAGCCAGAGCCTCTGTCCCCCATGATTATTTCCATTGTCCTAACCGCAGCCGGGACGATTCTACTGTTTGTGTTTCCAGACTTTATTTACAACCTGACTTCTAATATTGAGACGTGAAAATCACCATGAATGATCAAAAGCACAGTCTTGATAATCCCGCGACTGTTAAACGTTTCCTCCATGTTTTCTACGGGGTGTGTAGTGTTCTGTTCGTACTCGACTTTATCCTGACACGCAAGATCGAGCATCCCTTTGAAACCATTCCCGGCTTCTACGCCATTTATGGTTTTGTGGGCTGCGTCATTTTAGTTGTGATTGCCAGAGGAATGCGTCGAATTCTGATGCGCGATGAGGATTACTACAACTCAGACAAAAAAGAATCGGATACTCACCGAGGGCCCCATGTGGATGACTGACCTACCGCCAGCGTTCATCTACTATGTTGGCGCCCTACTGGTATTGATTCCTCAGTACCGGCTGCGCGCTGCAGCGCTCCTAACAATACCGATCCTTGGCAGTCTGGCCGTCTACTTTATGCCGGAGTCCACCCGAGTCGAGTTCAGTGTTTTGGGATATGACTTGAGACCCGTGCGGGTAGACAAACTGTCACTCATTTTTGCCTATGCATTCAACATTGCGGCGTTCATCGCGATACTTTATTCGTTCCATATTCGAGACCGCATGCAACAGACGGCGGGTGTGTTGTACGCCGGTAGTGCCCTTGGTGTCGTGTTTGCCGGTGACCTGATCACACTGTTTGTTTTCTGGGAACTACTGGCATTCTCTTCGGTTTTTCTCATCTGGGCCAAACGTACCCCAAAAGCCTACCAGACCGGATTGCGATACCTTGTACTTCATGCTCTGTCAGGATTGATTCTCCTCGGCGGCGCAATCGGGTACTACCAGAGCGAAGGCACTTTTCAGTTTGACTATCTTGGCCTCGAAAGCATCTATGGCGCTTTGATTTTGCTTGCCATCGGTATCAAGTGTGCTTTTCCCTTTGTCCACAATTGGTTGACTGAATCGTACCCAGAATCCACACCTACCGGCACAGTGTTCTTATCAGCGTTTACCACCAAGGCTGCGGTTTACTTGTTAGCTCGAAGTTACCCTGGCACTGAATTGCTGGTGTATATCGGTGCCTTTATGACCTGTTTCCCGATCTTTTACGCGGTGATAGAAAATGACCTTCGTCGCGTGCTGGCGTATAGCATGATCAATCAGATCGGCTTTATGGTGTGCGGTATCGGAATTGGCACCGCCCTTGCTGTCAACGGTGCAATTGCTCACGCTTTCAACGACATTATCTTTAAGGGGCTGTTGTTTATGGCCATGGGAGCAGTACTGACCATGACCGGACGTATCAACGGTTCCGATCTCGGCGGGCTTTACAAAACCATGCCGAAGACAACAATACTTTGTATTGTTGGAGCAGCCTCGATTTCAGCGTTCCCGCTGTTCAGCGGTTTTGTCAGTAAGTCCATGATCATGAGCGCGGCGATTAAAGAGGGATACGACTTTATCTGGTTGGCACTGCTGTTTGCCTCGGCTGGGGTATTCCACCATGCGGGTATCAAGATACCCTACTTTGCGTTTTTTGCTCACGATCAGGGGCTTCGGGCAGCGGACCCACCAAAAGGCATGTTGTTCGCCATGACGCTGGCGGCGGCACTTTGCATCGGTATTGGCGTTTACCCGGCGGCACTCTACTCAGCATTACCGTTCAGCATTCAATATACCCCTTACGACACAACCCACGTCCTGGCCCAGACGCAGATATTGTTCTTTTCAGCGCTTGCTTTTGTCTGGCTAAATCTTATGAAACTCTATCCACCAGAGTTACCCAGCACTAACCTGGACGTTGAATGGGTTTACCGGAGATTCCTGCCGCGGATTGCCACGGCCTGCATCATTGGTTTCGAAACGACGACGAATCAAATCAGCCAGGCCGGTAGCAATCTGAGCACCCGGGTTTTACCTCCCTTGCGTAAGCTATCCACCCTGCCCTCGCATCTCTCAGCCATGGTTCAGTGGACTGTGCTTATGCTCCTGCTGCTACTGATTCTTTCGCTTTCGGTTTTGATTAAGTCAGCTTAGGCAGACCTGTAAACCGCCGCGCCGTCCTGTTTCCGCGGAAACACTTTCTGACTTTGTTGATACGTGGACCAATAGTAAAGCAAGCGCATGATTTAGTCTTATGGTCACCCTATCATCCTTGAATGAGTACACACACCAAACCTACCCGTGAAAGAATTCTGGATGCTGCAGAATTACTATTCGAACAGCACGGATTTGAGACAACCTCAACCCGGCAGATTGCCGAAGCTGCAGAAGCCAATAGCGCTGCGCCAAATTTCCACTTCACCAGCAAAGAAAATCTGGTTAAGGAAGTGTTTCGTCGTCGCATGGAACCTCTCGTCGAGAAGCGGTTAGAGCTATTGCAAAAGGTGCTCGATGCTTCCCGAAAACCGGATGTAGGCGCAATCTACGATTCCTTCGTCAGCCCTCTCGTGGAATTGAGAAAAAGCTCGAACAAAAACGAACAGGCTTTTTTATCACTTTTAGCCCGTAATACCCTCGCGCCACGAAAGGAGTTTATTGAACTCTTGGAGATGGAGCTGGCCGACTACGTAAATGCTTACGTAAAAGCGCTTTCACTAGCCCTGCCGCACCTAACTCGAGCGACAGTACGAACTCGTTTTGATCTATCAATGGCAACAATCGCCAGAGCCTTCAATCACCCTAAGGCCAAAGTCGATAAGGAGGCGAGAACATTCATTCTGGCGGGACTAGCGGCCGACTAACCCACCACATTAGATTCAGGAGTAGCAAATGAAAAAAGTTGTAACCGGACATGACGCGAATGGCAAATCAGTGTTTCTCGAAGCTGGCGAAGCAGATCACGTCATCAATGCCCCGGGGATTGTCTGGCACTACACCAGTAAATGCACCATCGCATGGATTCTAATCGGCGTAGAGAGACAGGGATAAAAAATGGGATATCACACACTTCACTCAGACCCGGGTCTCAACTTCACCCTTAACCGACTTGCACAAACCATACCGCCAGAGGAGGTTAAGGCAGTCGCATCACAGATCGACTCTTTGGAAAGCTGGATAGAACGAATGCAAGCTGCCGGAGAGCAGGCAGAACTGGAAGGCCGTCTTGTTGAGGCGGCGCGCTACTTCCAGGGTGCGGAGTTCTATATGAAGCAGGGTGAAGCAGGCAAAAAGGAAGTCTACGAACGCTCAATCAATCTGATGAATCGTGCATTGCCACAAATGGTAGACGCAAGAGATAGCGTTCCTTACCTGACCGGACATTTGCCCGTCATTCGACTGCCTGCTGTCGGGAAAGAGCGTGACATTGTGCTGATTCACAGTGGCTTCGATGGCCTGGTAGAAGAAATGTTCCCCCTACTCGAACCGTTGGCCACAGCAGGTTACACCGTCATTGCATTTGAAGGCCCAGGCCAGGGTGCAGCGCTACGGGTTTCAAACCTACATATGCCCTTTGACTGGGAAAAGCCAGTTAGCGCTATCCTTGATCACTACCAAATCGATAGTTGCACATTGATTGGGATGTCTCTTGGCGGATACCTGGCACCACGAGCAGCAGCATTCGAAAAGAGAATCAAACGAGTCGTTTCCTGGGGCGCAATGTTCGACTTTTTTGAAATCTACCAAAAACGTTTGGGTAAAGCTAAATTTATGGTCCTCAGCAAACTGCTAGAACTGGGTATGTCTGGGGTGGTGGATAAATTGATTAACAAGGCTCGACAAAGCGAAGGCGTACTTGATTGGGCGGTGAGTCATGGCATGCACGTCAGCGGTACTTCAACCCCATACCATTTTTTACAGTGGGTACGATCCCTAAACCTACGGTATTCCGCGCACAGGATTAAGCAAGACGCCCTGTTAATTATGGGCACCGAGGATCACCTGGTGTCCTCAAACCAACTCTACATACAGGCAGAGGCTATGAGCCAGGCCCGATCCGTGACCAGCGTTATGCTGAGTGCCCAGGATCAAGCAGCCCAACACTGCCTGGTAGGCAACACCACCCTTGCACTAGATCAGATACTTAACTGGTTAAATTTTCTAGAGAATCGAGACGGCTTTGGGGACAGTTTACTTGATTGATACACCAGCTCGAATTGGGAACCGCATTGTTGTAACGGGCATGGCTGGTGCTGGCAAAAGCACCTTCTCCAAGATGCTCGCAACCAAGACTGGCCTACCCCTTATCCACCTCGACCTTCATAGTTGGAACCCTGGCTGGGTCCGTGTGCCAGTAGCTGAATTTCTAGAGAAACAACGCCACCTCCTTTCCGGTAAGCGCTGGATTGTTGACAGCAATGATGTCGACGACGACCTTTTGTTTCAGTACGCAGACACCTTCGTGGTGCTCACGACACCCTGGTGGCTCTGTGCCTGGCGAGCGTTCATACGAGGACTGAAAAGGCCTTCGGGGAGTCAGTTGCCAGAGGGTTGTGAAGAATCGTTTTCCCAGCGGCTCGCTGACGAATGGGGAATCGTCTGGCGGAACTGGCGAAACAGGAAATTCGTGTTGGAACGTGATGCTACCCTAGCTGCCCATTGCCGGGATCTCATGGAGGTTCATGTGCTGAGTTCAAAGCAAGAGGCGGCAGACTTCGTGGCGCGTGTTTGAATCAGAGCACCAGGTCAAAAGCGCATAACCATGTGTCCGCATAGAAACATCCATTCTTTTACTGTTTCCGACATTACAGGCATACTGTACATAAATGGGTCTTCACCATTTCATGTGGGTACTTTTTCTGGATATAAATTCAATCCGCC
>CAXBLU010000006.1:0-323110 GCA_963976815.1 uncultured Pseudomonadales bacterium
GTTCATTTTTGAAAGCCCCTTCAGCACTTGCTCTCCATGCTAGCAATTACTTTTTGCTAAAACAAAAGCGTCATGTGCCTCTTTTGTCGCTGCCGTTTATTTTCTACAGAGAAAATGGAGGCGTGAAAAACTCCGCTTGTTTTCAATTACTTACGGATGTTGTAGTGCGCCGACCGGGAGAAAAGTGTCACTTGCCGCTGAAAAGCGGAAAAAAAGTGGTACCGCCACAACTCAAAACGTTCACAATCGTCGCTAACCCTTAAGTAGGAGCAAGGTCAGAGCAATTAGTTGTGGTTGAAAAGAATGCGGTCAGGTGCGTGGAAGAGGGAGATCCAATCAAGCTACTGATTCAAATTTGGTCAGTGCTCTCCTCTTAGTCGTTAAGTATTGCCAGGTATCTGCACCGTCTAAATGTCTGACCCGAATATCGGCAATATCTTCTTTCGGGATCATGCGCGCGTTGATGGCCATTCGGGTAGACGTTTCGTCCACCGGCAACCAGTGGGTGGTGCAACCGCAAATCTTGCAGGTATGAAAAGTGAGGCTATTGTCACCCCACATATAAGCAAGAGTTGCATCGGGGTCTGCTTCGATCTCAATGGATGATGCGTCTTCGTGGAGCCACAAAGCACCGAACCTCTGGCAGGCGGAACAGTTACAGGATGTCAGCCATTCGGGCTTGCCGCTTTTTACTGTGAACTTCACCGCACCGCAGTGGCAACTACCGGCTAGAGTACTCATTTGATGATTTGAAACTGTTCATCGGTTTCAACGCGGTTAAATCCCAGAGCCTGCGCCACGCCATAGATACGTTCGATTTCTGCATCAATCATCAAGCTGTCGGCCCGGCCAACGAGTATGCAGGTCTTTAAAATTTGTAGCCGAAAATCCTGTGCAACATTTTCAACGAGCCCTGGAAGGCTATCGCGAAAATCCTCCCACTCGCCTAATTCTATTGTCGCAGCGACAACGTCATCGGCGGTGATTGTGGTGTTTGTGACCTGTTCAACAATGGTCAGGATAGTCGCAATTTCTCTGCCGTCGAGTTCACCGTCGGCCATCGAAACCGAAGCCAGGCACTGGCAAAGCAGCGCTCGGCCTTCTGCATCAGTTGCATTCATGACCGTTCCTTTTGTCTGTTAAGTCCATTGAGTCGTTGAACATACTGCATCAATACCCAAAACACTATCGCGAGGCGACGACACAGGATTCAAGCAGTGCTTTCCATCTGTCCGTATCAATCTTCCAACACACGGTAATATTAGCAGGTCGCGCTCTATGACCAGTCCACATAGAAACATTGGCAACATCCTCGGTCGCCACATCCAACGCATCAACCACTGTCATACCCCGGGTAAAAACACCTTCGCACTCGATTTCAACAAAGTGGTTGCTCTTGGATGTACAAATAGAGGGGTCAAGCGCAACAGCCATGGCAACTGGGTCCGGCAAACCTAGCCCAGGATCTCCCAACCATTCTGTATTGGCGCGCAACCCAGAAGCATTGCAGTCGATTACAAAGTTAGATAGTGGCGTATCAATTCCTGTCTTATAGCGTTCCATGTCTTCCACCGATAGGTTGGCCTCTCCACGACTCAACTCCCAGCCCACCATTTCGATTGCCATGCCCGAAGCAAAACAAATTCGCGCGGCTTCAGGGTCACACCAGATATTGTATTCTGCGGTCGGCGTAATATTGCCGACAGCGCAAGCAGCGCCGCCCATCACCACACATCGACCGACCAACCCAGCAATATCCGGCGCCTGGGACAGGGCAAGGGCGACGTTTGTCATAGGTCCCAAAGTGACCAGGGTGATGCCGGGGTTTGCCCGAATGGTTTCTATGATTGCTTGTACTGCGTGCAGGGCTTCAGCTTTCTGTTTCGGTTCTGGATAGAACATATTACCCATGCCATCTTCACCGTGAAAAAAGGTTGCACTGTGGCGCTCGCGAAGCATCGGTTTGTCGCAGCCGTCATAGACGGGGACTGATTTGCCGCACATTTCGAGGGTGTATCTCGCATTTTGACTACCCTGGGATACATCCACGTTACCGGCCACAATGGTAATGGCCACAACCTCAACCTCAGGTGACTGAAGCGCCATGACCAGGGCAACCGCATCATCGGAGGCGGTATCCGTATCGATTATCATTTTTTGCATGGATGGGCTCAGGTCAATTTATAGAACTGGAGTCTGCCAGTAGAACCTCAAGTTTGGTAGGGTGCCGGTATATTTGGAGTCGGATTTAGTTCTTATGTGGCAATCTCAACAAATACAAAAACTACTGAATATTGAGCACCCCATTATCCATGCGCCCATGGCTGGCGCCTCAAGCGCTGAAATGGTAGCCGCTGTTAGCAATGCGGGCTGTCTGGGTAGCTTCGGTGCATCACCCCTTTCCGTAGACCAGTTACGAGACACAATTCGACGCATTCGCGAGCTGACAAAAAATGCCTTCAACATCAATTTGTTTGCCTCAGCAACCGAAGCAGTCGACCATGCCGCGCCAATGGGCGCTGATTATCAAAAACTCCTCTCTGGCTACCATCAGGAGTTCGGCTTAGGTGATCTACCCAAACCGAAATCCATCTTCGGGCCCGCGGCAGCGCAACTGGAAGTGTTGATCGAAGAAAAGGTGCCGGTGATCAGTTTTCACTTTGGCATTGAAGCCGCTCAGGTAAATGCGATTCACGCTGCAGGGCTTAAAGTGTTGTGTAGCGCCACAACCGTTGAAGAGGCTTTGCATCTTGATCAACTCGGTGTTGACGCTATCATCGCCCAGGGTACAGAAGCGGGTGGTCATCGCGGCACATTTCTAGGCCCTGCCGATCAGGGGTTGATTGGTACACTTGCTCTCGTGCCGCAAATTGTTGATCGTGTTTCTGTGCCGGTGATTGCAGCCGGAGGTATTATGGACGGTCGAGGCATCGTTGCCTGTGCTGCCCTTGGTGCCAGTGCGGTACAAATTGGCACGGCTTTTCTCGGCTGCACCGAATCCCCCATCGCTGATATATGGCGCCAGAAACTAACAAGCGCCTCAGCCTCAGATACTATGGTGACCTGGGCGATATCAGGCAAACCAGCCAGGGGCTTGCGCAACCGATACATCACCGAGGTTGAATCTCTCGAAGAGAATCTTTTGCCCTACCCTTTGCACTACTCAATGTCCGGGCCACTAAGAAGCGCTGCGACCAAAGCAGGCAATCCTGACTTTCTCGGTATGTGGTCGGGTCAGGGTGTGGGGTTGTTTAGATCAATGCCGGCTGCGGAATTCATCAACACCCTCAACAAAGAAATTGCGAGCCTGAGAAAAGGGCTTTCAACTTAGGCGCAATGCTCAAATAGGTATGGCAGGTTATGTACGAACTCGTTCAACTTAATATTGCTGAACTCGCAGCCCCAATAGATTCTCCGCAACTGGCCGGATTTGTTAGCAACTTAGACCGGGTCAATCTTCTGGCCGAGCGCAGCCCTGGCTTTCGCTGGCGATTACAAACCGATGCCGGTGATGCCACCGGGATTACAGATTTTGGCCCCACTACTATCGTGAATATGTCGAGCTGGACCAATATATTGGCATTGCGGCAGTTTGTTTATCATTCAGCCCACGTCGAGATCCTGCGCAGGAAAAAGGAATGGTTTGCACCAATGGATCATGCCTTTCAGGTCCTGTGGTGGGTAAAGGCAGGCCATCGGCCTAGCACCACAGAAGCAAAAGAACGACTGATAACATTACAGCAAGAAGGCCCCAGCGCTGAGGCTTTTACCTTTAAACAGCCGTATCCCTCACCGGCCGGGGATACGCCATTACATATGATTTGTGGTTTACCGGGGTCGGGTAAAACCACCCTGGCGAAGCAGCTTGCCGCCACGTTACCGGCTCATCGGTATTGTCCAGACGAATGGATCTCGAGATTTCAAAATGGTTTTATTGAACAGCCCGCCCTTCGAGATGCTGTGGAAGCAACACAGTGGCAGCAAGCCCAGCTTCAACTTGCCACCAATAGCTGCGTCATACTAGAGAACGGATTTTGGACTCGAGAGGATCGAGAACGCTATTTGAATCTTGCGAATGCCGGAGGTATTCGGGTTACCCTACACTTTCTAGACGTACCACTTTCAATCCTGAAAGATCGTATTGCCCAGCGAAATGAAAATCTGCCCAAATCAACCTTCCCAGTTTCTGACTCCGCCCTCGAAAGGTTTGCTGGAATGTTCGAAGCGCCGACCGACGAAGAAGCTTTGTTATTTCAAGACTTCTGCCGATATTAGATCGGATCAAGCACCACTACCGGGATTTTTCGCTCGGTGTTTTTCTGGTAATCAATGTAAGGCGCGTAAACCGTTGTCATATGATTCCAGATCGTTTCACGCGCGTCGCCTTCTTCGACCCGGGCTTTGACCTTGAAGTGTCGAGCGCCGACTTGTATTTCACACTCGGGATTGGCCACCAGGTTTAAATACCAGACTGGATGGGTAGCCATGCCGCCTTTGGAGGCGATGATCACAAAGCTGCTGCCATGCTCTCCATAGATAAGCGGCACGGATCTGGGTTCGGCCGACTTTCTACCGACTGTCGTGAGCAACAGTGTAGGTAAAATACCCGGGCCGCCAAGTTCGCTCGAATCCCAGTTATGGGCTTTTTCAGGGTCGGATTTGTATAACGCAATGTGTGCTGCAATCCAGGGGATTTCACTAAAATTAGCCATTGGTCAGTGCTCCTAAATACGCCTAATCGTTGGACTTTAGTTTATAGTAACCGGCGCCGAGCATAACAGAATACCCCAGTTGTTAAAGTGACAGAACCACAACCCACAACTTCAAATACTGATCGCTACCGATGGCTGATGCTCGCTGGCGTCTGGCTGCTGTATGCCGCATTTGGTTTAGGCATTACCAGTCTTGCCCCGCTGGTAGAAAATATCCGCGCTGATCTGGATATCAGCTACACAGCCATGGGCTTGATTCTCGGTATTTGGCAGTTTGTCTATATCGGCTCCGCTATCCCCTGTGGAATATTGTTAGACAAGATTGGTGCTCGCCATTCCCTTCTCATAGGCGGTTTGATTGTCGCTGTGTCCTTGTTCGCCAGGGCCGTCGCCTTTGACTTTTACAGTATGCTGATCGCCGTTATGATTTTTGGTATCGGCGGGCCAATTATTTCCGCCGGTGCGCCGAAGGTCATCATGGGTCTCTTCGCCGGCTCTGGTCGTGGTATGGCGATGGGGATCTACATGACCGGGCCCGCCGTCGGCGGGATTATTTCTCTGACATTAACCCACTCACTATTGCTGCCAAATCTCGATCACAACTGGCGCAATATTATGTTTCTTTGGGCGGCCTTGAGCAGCGTTGTCGCACTTGCATGGTTCTGGATATCCAGCCATAAGAATGCATTTCAAGCAGCGCCAACGACTTCAGAATCAAACGTTAGCCAACTGCAGGTTTTCCGTTTAATCAGTAAAGAGCCCACCGTGGCAATTGTGCTCATGATGAGCATCGGCGCATTCCTCGTTAACCATGGCCTAAGCAATTGGTTGCCGGAGATTCTCCATACCGGGGGCATGACCTATACCCAGGCAGGTTACTGGGCGGCGATTCCAACCCTGATTGGTATTGTAGGCTCTCTATTGATC
Organism: uncultured Pseudomonadales bacterium; assembly: GCA_963976815.1. Taxonomy (GTDB): domain Bacteria; phylum Pseudomonadota; class Gammaproteobacteria; order Pseudomonadales; family Azotimanducaceae; genus JAHRVQ01. The sequence continues at coordinate 5,640 of CAXBLU010000006.1, forward strand.
CCCAGGCTCGCCACCCCGGAACGGCGCTTTAACATTCTTATTATGTTGTGTCTTTGTGCGGCCGGGGCGAGCTTTTTGCTTCAGTTTAATGATGGACCGGCGTTGTTTACCGGTCTGTTTCTGCAGGGCCTTACGCGCTCAGCCATGATGACAATTCTCATTTTGATTCTGGTTGAACTCCCGTCAATTGGAGAACGATATGCCGGGGTCGTCAGCGGCTTTTTCTTTTCTGCTGCGCAAATTGGCGGCGTGCTCGGCCCGGTTACAATGGGATTGTTTTACGATTACTACGGTGGGTTCACTGCCAGCTTATATTTCCTCACCTTCGTAGCACTGATCACAGGTATTGGCGCGGTTGGACTAAAACGTAGCGTCGCCACTGCTCACTAGCCTGGTAAAGGTTCATCACGGAATCCGCCGGGATTATCCTGCCTGGCACGCTGGGCTTGCTGGGCCAGTTCTGAGAACGAATCGGGAAGCGCGGGTTCTCCACACTGTGAGGCGAGCTGATTGTAATATCCCTGCTGCCGATCTCCCAGGCGATGTAAATGCCGTTGCTGCACTCCTTCGGCAATTAACGCCTTTTGCTCAGCCAATGACTTGGCCAACATCGTCTGCGCATCGGGCAATACAACTTGCCCGTCTATCGTTCGCACAAACCAGCGTGCCTGCATGGCATAGAGGGGAAACGGTACCACCAGAAATGGTAATCCAATCAGACCCAATCTTGGCCATTCTATTGGGATAATTTGCTGGTACAGGGGAGTGACAAAATTATCATTAACCTGAACAAGGGTTTCATCTAAGAAGGGTAAATCGTACTCATAACCCGTACAGTAAATGATCGCATCCACCGGCAAGTCAGCCAGGGGTTGTTCGAAGTGGAGACGTTGTTCACTAATCTGGTTTGGCAAAGGTAGACAACTCACCCGCCGGTGATCCGATGTCACGCTAGCTCCGCACCAGAGCACCTCTTTTGCCTCGGTTGCAAGTTCACGCACAATATCCGCGCCAGAAGCCCCCGTGCCGAATACTGCAACCCGTTGCCCTTTAAAGATCTCGGGCTGACGATAATTATGGCTATGAAGTTTAAGACCCAAAAATTCATCAGCACCATCAATGGGTATTACCCGGGACTTTGAAAAATGGCCGTTACAAACCGCCACAACATCAAACTGCTCCGGCTCGATTCCCTTACCTTCTATCATCCAGGATTGGCCTCCGGGTTCGGGCAAAACAGATTCAACCTTCACCGAATATCGAATGAGTGGAGCTAACTCAAAATCCCTGGCAAAGTTTTCCAGGTATTGAAGCACACAGCTGTGATGGGGAAATCTGGGCCAATCCGATTGACCTCCGCCTCGCTCATCAAAGGGATAGTCCAGAAAGGCCATCAGATCTGAAGGCAAATTGGTTCTAAGATTGTGATAGATGGACGAGTACACTGGCGCCGTTGGGTTCAAGCCAAGTAAATCATCCTCAACTCTGGGTTCGTACACCCAGACGCCACCGGGCTGAGCACCTTGCTCGAGTATGTGTACTTCATGACCAGCATCCCGAAACTCCCTGCCAGTCACCAGCCCCGCTGCTCCAGCCCCGATTATTGCTACCTTCAAAGTGTCCCCGCTCGTTCTATTACACAGCGACTATACTTATTTCGAGTCCCACTGTATCGAACCCATGCGCGTAAAATCTGTTGTCCTGATCGCTTTATTGATCATCTTCTGCGTGACGTCTGAGGTCCGTGCCCTGACCCTGGATGGGAGCCAGGACTCGGTTAACGTTGCGCCCTATGTGGAGTATTTAATTCCAGATGAGACGCTGTCCGTTACGGAGGTGATGGCGCGTAAAGGTGACTTTATACCCCATGGAGGTGATGCCATTAATTTTGGCTTCCTCCAGCACGACCTCTGGCTACGGCTTCGATTCGAGCAGGGCAATGAGCCGGGAGCAGAATTTCGGCAATATCTCTTACTATCCAAAATCCATATTCGTCAGCTCGACTACTTTCATTTTGTCGATGGACAGCTAGTGAGAGAACGCCATACCGGTACCGACCGGTTCTACGCCACTCGCGATGTAGATGCACCACAATTTATATTTCGGCTTGATAAACGTGTCGGAGACAACGAACTGGTTCTGCGACTCCGAACCAGTTCGCCCCTACATACTGACCTTAGTATCAGCAACGCACCCTATATCCTAAAAGTCGGTACCGATCATCAGTTTCTCTACGGCATGATCCTGGGTTTTTTTGCGTTGGCTATTTTGCTATCGGGCACGTTGGCCTACACCACCCGCCAGAGGAGCATCATCTACGGTTTTCTATTGATGTGTAGCGCTTTTGCCTTCTCCCTAACAAATTCCGGTTTTGGGTTCAGCAACCTGTGGCCCGAAACGCCGGGGCTAAATCCATTCGTATCCCGACTGAGCCTCGGATTTTGCTTCGGCATGACAGGCCTATTTGCGACGGAATTTCTAGAGTTGAAACGTATCGCACCACGGCTTGCACTGGCGACCAGACTGAGTTCGATATTTTTGATATGCACGATGATATTTCCGGTGTTTTCCTTTGCACCCGTCTTTGCGCTGGCCATCACTTTTCTCGTGCCAATACTAACCCTCATAAGCGCCTGTTACGCCACAAGCAAAAAAGCCTCTGGGGCCAAACTTCTTTTGGTTGGCTTCCTTTTATACATCGCCTGCGTCGTCACGTCTTCCCTGGCTAGCTTCGGCGTACTGCCGAACGAATTTGAATATGCCTACTTGCTCGATATCGGCATGATTATGATGGCCATTATTTTAGCCTATGGCCTGGCGCTGAAGATAAACGAACGTAGCCTGGCAGCCGCAGTGTCCACCGAGGGTGTTAAAGCCAAATCGTTATTTTTTGCCATTATGAGCCACGAAATCAGAACACCCATCAATGGCGTTTTGGGAATGCTCAACTTATTAGAAAAACAAAACCTAAATGAAGAACAAGGAAAACTGGCACGCTACGCAAAGTCGAGCGCACAAACATTACTCTCGCTGATTAACGACATACTCGATTTATCAAAAATTGAAGCGGGCAAACTTGACCTAGAACCGATCACCTTTGATGTCGTCGACCTGCTTGACGAAGTCACAAACTCATTTGCCCAGCTTGAAACGAACCGCCATATTGAGATGATTCTCGATACCCATCACATCCAACAAAGATATATCGTTAGCGACTCCGGAAGGCTCCGACAAATACTGAATAACTTGCTAAGCAATGCACTAAAGTTTACTAGTGAAGGCGAAGTAGAAATCCATGCTCAAATAGTACAGAACACCTTAGACCCTGAGCTACTCATATCCGTCAGGGATACAGGCATTGGTATTTCAGATCAGCAGCTCCCTCGGCTATTTGATAACTTTACCCAGGCTGATGAATCTACCACCAGAAAATACGGCGGCACGGGATTAGGCTTATCTATCGCCAAACAACTTTGTAAACTCCTCGGCGGCAATCTATCTGCAACGAGTACACCCGGCATAGGTAGCATTTTTACCTTCTCGATTCAGATCGAGTTAGCCTCAACCCAACCTTTAAAACCTAAGCCAGCTATACAGGGCAAGAAGGCATTAATCTTTGATCCCTGTCCTGCAGCAATGCGGGTTAGCAAAAACTATCTAAAAGCATGGGGGGCCGAGGTTCACTCAACACCGGTAGAACAAAAATTCTTCAGCATATTAAGCCGAGAATTTTTCGATATTGTGATCTATTGCGGAAGCAAGGCGCTGCCTGAGGACATGATTCAACCTCACCAGCTCATCCTCGCTCAGCCAGTATCAGATTATCATGCCCGCCAACTCAGTAAACCTATCAGCGAAACCGCACTGGTACGGTCATTGACCAAACCCGAAGAAGTTAGCGAAACAAATGTTATCGCTACAGTCAGGCCAAAACCCTACAAACTGCTATTGGTCGAGGACAATTTTATTAATACAGAAGTAGCTCTAGGGATCCTTGAAGACTGCGGCTATCACCAAATAGAAACAGCTGAAAACGGTCAGGAAGCGATTGACCTACTAAAGCAGGAACAGTTTGACCTGGTGCTCATGGATTGCCAAATGCCGATACTTGACGGCTATGAAGCCACGCGCTGGATTCGTGCAGGTAAAGCGGGAGAACAATCTAAGGTGCCTATCATTGCAATGACAGCAAACGCCATGCAGGGTGACCGGGAAAAATGCCTCGCCGTCGGCATGGACGACTATCTTTCTAAGCCAATTGATCCAGACAAACTCACTAAAACCCTCCAACAATGGCTGACCAACTAACGCCAAGTTTCCCTGGAAATGTTTATACTCCCTGCTTGAATTCTGAGCTTACAGGGACCCACCATGGCAACAGCCCACATAAACGGCGCCAACCTCTGGTATCACGTTAGCGGAAAAGGTCAGCCGCTTTTACTCCATCACGGCTACACCGCATCCCACGTGAACTGGCAACCCATTGCTGATCGCCTTGAGGACAAGTATCAGATCATACTGATGGAGTGTCGGGGTACTGGACAGAGCGAACATACCGAAGACGGTTACAATTTGAATCAATATGCCGAGGACGTCGTTGGCATGCTGGATCACCTTGGTATCAACAAGGTCAGTTTTGCTGGCCACAGCATGGGTGGCGGCATTGGCTACACCCTCGCGCTCAAACACGCACAGAGGCTGGAAAATCTGATTTTGATGGCGCCTATCCCCGCTAGAGGGATCGCTAATTTGCCAGATGACGCGATGATCCAGGCACGATTGGCCGCACGAAACCGAGGTGATCGTGACTACTTTTTGAAGGATATGCTTGCAACTCGATTCCGCGACGATGTCACAGATGAATGGCTACAAAGCCGGGTTGATCATCTACTCGGAGTTTCGGAAGGACACCTGTTAGGCGGAATCAAAACCATGTATGCCCTGGACGTGGAAGATCAACTCCACACTATCCAAACCCCAACACTAATGATTGCCGGTGGCGTAGATGGACTACTGGAGGCAAATTTGCGGGACTATGCCCTGCTTCCGGACGCAAGCTTGCATGTACTTTCAAGAGCCGGCCATGAGGTTGCAATACATGAACCCGACGCCGTTGCCGATGCAATCAATCAGTTTTTAATCCATGGCCCCATCACCGCAGCAAAAGTGCTCGCCAGAGCGGAGGAAAAATCATGACCCGTTTTGGCATTCTTGGCGCAGCTGATATTGCGCCCCTTGCATTAATCTATCCCTGCATGAATGAGCCCAGAGCAACCGTTAGTGTCATCGGTGCAAGATCCCGTGAGAACGCTACGGGTTTTGCCCAATACCATAAGATTCCAAATGTCGCAGACAACTACGCTGATGTCATTGCCCATGGGTCCTGCAACGCCATTTATAATCCGCTACCTATTTCCCATCATAAAGAATGGACAATTGCGGCACTCAAAGCAGGTAAACACGTATTGTGCGAAAAATCATTTGCCAGCAATGCCAAACAGGCAAGAGAAATGGCCGACGTGGCCGCAGAATCCGGTCTCATTCTGATGGATGCTTTTCACTATCGCTATCATCCACTCTTTCTCCATGCCAAGCAGGTCTATGACAGCGGGCAACTCGGAGAGATTGAATCTATCAATGCGGTCTTCACCGTCCAGGGCATTCCGAACCCAGAAGATATTCGACTAAATTACGCAACCGCCGGAGGCGTAACGATGGATATTGGCTGCTACCCAATTTCCTGGGTTCGGCACATATCAGGTCAGGAGCCCACGGACGTTATCGCTAACGCGGTAGTCGGCCCAAAAGATGTCGACATGATGTTGGAAGCCTCGATGACTTTGCCTGGAGGTATTAGTGCAAAAATTTTGGGCGACATGCGACCAAATGGTAAGTTTCAAGCGGACATTGTTGTCACCGGCACACTCGGCACAATGAAAGTTCGAAACCCACTTGCGCCACAAATGGGACACCGGCTAACCATAGAGATCGGCGGAGAACGCCAGGACCTCAGCTTCGATCGTCGACCCAGTTATAGTTACCAGTTAGATGCTTTTCTCCAAGCCATTGAGACCGGAATAGCGCCGCTTACCGATAGCGAAGATGCGGTGAAGCAAATGACCGTAATTGACCAATGTTACATTGCCGCCGGACTGCCCATTCGAGGAATCTAAAATGCTGAGAAGAGTAAAAGGATACCTGCAATATCAAGATAGCCGCGACGCCCCCGCAGAAAGTCGTTTGCTCGAAGATCAGGGATACTGCCTGATCAAGCAAGCCTTAACGGTTGATGAGGTTCAATCACTGAAGGCCGAGACCACAGAAGTTTTTGCCACAAGACTCCCGGACAATAGAGCAGGAGATCGTCGCTCCGTAGAAGACGATGAGTGCTTTCGATACGAGATGTTGAACCGTAGTGCACAGTGTCAGGCAGTCATCAATCATCCGCGCATTCGTGGTGTACTCGAGCCACTTCTGGGCCATGACTTCCACATCATTGCCAACACTGCCTGGCGAAACCCAGCCAATCAGGACGGGCAACATGGTGGCCAGGCCTGGCATATTGATGCCGGACCCCACGTCCCATTACCCGAAGGTGTTACCTGGCCGTCAAACATTCCCCATCCAGTGTTTGCGGTAGGCGCCCATATCTATCTTCAGGATTGCAACATCGAAGATGGTCCGACCGGCGTGATACCAGGCAGTCATTTGTCCGGGCAATTTCCACCCATGAAAAGCTTAATGGATGACAATCTGCAATACGACGGTCGGGGCGTGGAGCCCCTGATTGCAAAAGCCGGAGACATTGCCATGTTTGTCTCGGATGTCTGGCATCGACGTATGCCCACACGCCCGGGTGAGGAAGGTCGGTTTTTTGTCCAGGCTCACTACGGCAGACGTGATATCGCCCAGCGATTACAAACAGCCGATCAGGCTAATCAATTATCGAGCGCCGCCCGCGACCGAGCCAAGAGCCCAGAAGAACACACTATTATTGGGCTACATCAGCCGATGTTTTACGACGGTTAGGAATTGACATGAACAACATCGAAATGCTCGTCGGGACCTATACCCGCAACACGGATTCCGATGGGATCTACACAATCATCGAAGGCCGGGCTGTATTGGCAGCCCACTGTGACAACCCCTCATTTATCGCAAAACATCCCCATGGAGATGTACTGTATTCCGTCAGCGAAGTAGACGACTATCAAGAAACTAACAGCGGCGCCGTACGTTCGTTCTTTAGACAACACAACGGCCAGTTAACTGAAATGAACCAACAATCTAGCGTGGGTGCTGATCCTTGCCATATTACCGTTGCTAAGAATGGCGCCTATCTTCTCGTGAGTAACTATTCCGGTGGAACCCTAACAAGCTTTCCTCTGGATGAAGACGGGCATCTCGAGGCCTTCATCAGCCTCACCCAACACACCGGGCATAGTGTGATCTCTGATCGGCAGGCATCTGCACACATCCATTCATCGCTGTTAGTTGAACAGGAGATGGGTTTACTGGTGGCAGATCTGGGCGCTGACCAGTTTGTTAAATACGAAATATCAGCACTAGGTCAAATCAACACGGAACATCGCCTCACCCTTGCAACGCCGCCAGGTGCCGGGCCGAGACTTATGGTGACACTCGTAGACCATGTGTATTTGTTAAACGAGCTGAATAACACGGTGACGGTTCATGATTTGGCTGACCTCAAACAAACGCAAACTTGCAGCACCCTGCAACCCACCGGCGCGCCAGACAGCATTGCGGCCCATATCGAAATTTCCGCCGACGGTAGGTTTCTGTACACCTCCAATAGAGGTGATGACTCAATTTCGGTTTTCTCCCTGGAAGGCGGTTTAAAACTGTTAGAAACTATTTCAAGCGGCGGTCAGCATCCAAGGTATTTTGCCCTGTCACCGGACCAGAGCTGGCTATTTGTTGCCAATATGTTGTCAAATCAAATCAGTTGCTTTAAGCGAGACCCGAAGAGCGGCCGACTGGCGGATACAGATCACCGAATCAACGTACCCTCACCGACCTGTCTGGTTTTTGCTTAAGCGGGAATTGGCAGAAAAACCTGGCCCTAAAGCTTTGCGCTCTCGACGCAGGCAGTTGTGATCGCCGACCAGTCTTTGGCTGTGATCGCTGCCTTTGATAGCATCCAGGATCCACTCACGGAGCTCACCTGGGGCAGCGATAGATAGTCGCTCGCGTTCTCAAGATTTACGCCCCCGGAAGGAACAAAAGCCATTTCAGGCAACGGCCCTGAGACCGCCCTGATAAAATCACTGCCTCCCAGCAGCTGCGCAGGAAACAATTTGGCGACCCCATAACCCCGGGCTTGCAGGGCCATAATTTCACTCACGCTCGCCGCGGCGGGTAAGTAAGGTAGATCCCAGTTCTCCGCTTCATCCAATAGCGCATGGGAAGCGCCGGGGCTGACGGCAAATTGCGCCCCAGCTTTTTGCACTCGGCCAAAATCCTGTGCTGTTCGTAATGTCCCCGCACCCACACAAAGCTCAGGAAAGTGACGCCTGAGGGCACCGATCACCTCGAGGGCATTAGGTGTTCGCAGTGCAACCTCTACACAGGTAATGCCACCTGTTAGAATGGCGGAGCAAATATGAATCGCAACTTCGGGATCATCTTCGGTTAATACTGGGATGACCCGATGGGATTTCAGTAGATCAGCTATGCTCAATCGTCACCTCTACATTTATTTTTACAATTTGCGCAAATCACGCTCCGGCGATTAGGCGTCCTGCTGCGGTCAGTTTACACTTATAAAACACGAGAAACGCGCCAACTATGATGAACCAGGCAGAGATCAAGCGAAAGCTTCCCCCACATCTTCGCCAATTTGTTGCTGATCAAAATTATTCAGCAAGGTATACCGCGAAGGACCATGCGGTTTGGCGATTTGTGATGAGCCAGCTGGTTAGACAACTCGAACATAGTGCACACCCGGTCTACTTCGAAGGGCTAAAACGTACCGGCATTGCTCTGGATTCAATTCCGTCCATAGATGATATGAACGCCTGCCTCTCGAAACTCGGCTGGCAGGCAATTGTGGTAGATGGGTTTATTCCTCCCCAGGCATTTATGGAACTTCAGTCCCGTCGCATTCTCGCTATCGCGTTAGATATGCGTAGTATTCAGCATATTGAGTACACACCGGCACCGGATATTATTCACGAGGCCGCCGGCCACGCTCCCATTATTGCTGATGTCGAATACTCTGATTACCTCCAGCGTTTTGGCGAGGTCGGAATGAAGGCTATCTACAATCAATATGATCTAGATCTCTACGAGGCCGTTCGGCATCTTTCAATCGTCAAGGAATCGAACCACTCAACCCAAGAAGAAATCGCTGAAGCCGAGCAAAACCTCGACAATCTTGTTAGCCATCCAGGCCAGCCCTCAGAACTTGCCCTGCTGACCCGGCTGCACTGGTGGACTGTAGAGTATGGCCTGGTAGGAGACACCCATAACTATGCCCTTTTTGGCGCTGGCCTGCTCTCTTCCCTGTCCGAATCCCTTGTCTGTATGGATGATAAAAAGGTGAAAAAACTACCACTGACGGTAGACGCTATCAAAACACCCTATGATATCACCAGCTTACAACCCCAACTCTTTGTCACAAAAAGCTGCCGGCACCTGACCCAGATACTCAATGAGTATGCCACCACAATGTGCTATCAAACCGGCGGAGCCCATAGTCTTGAAGTCGCAATTGACGCCGGCGTTGTCACAACCTGCAAATTAAGTTCAGGCATAACCGTATCCGGAAAGTTTAGCGGTTTGCTGAAGAACGCCATTGACGAGGTGATCTACATAAACACCCAGGGCCCAAGCCAACTAGCCTTCGAGGGTGTTGAACTCGATAGCCAGGGAACTAAGTTTCATCCTGAAGGTTTCGGCTCACCCGTGGGGCGCTTATGCAACCTAATGAAACCGTTAGAGGAAGCAAGCGAATACGAACTTCAGGAAATGAACATTGTGCGGGGCGAGCATACCGAGTTGGACTTTCTCTCTGGGATCATCGTTAGCGGCGAACTGCAATCAATCTATAAGGTCAAAGGACTTGTAGTCCTTATGTCGTTTGCAAACTGTACGGTACAGGGGCCCGAAGGTGAAGTTTTGTTTGACCCGTCCTGGGGCACCTATGACATGGTTGTCGGTGATTCGGTTGCCTCTGTTTTTGCCGGTAGCGCAGACCCTTCAAAATTTGATGTTTATCCCTCCGCCTCACCTGGCAGCACCCAGAGCAGAGCAGAGGACCCGGAGGAATTGGAACTATTTAGCAAGATTCAAGAATTGCGACAGGAAAAGCGAAACCCAGATCAAGTGGCGATGCAGGTGTTGGAGAGCTATCCAGACAACTGGCTTCTGCTGAGTGAATTACTGAGTCTTCTCCCAAAAGGCTCAAAAACTTTTCAAACCATTATTCGTCGACTGCGAGAAATCAAAGAACACGATGTTGAAGCGGCATCCATGGTTGGAAAAGTACTTGCTACTTATAAAAACTGACCGGCCTGGGCTGGAACCTGTTGCAGCTGAACAACCCTGGCCCCTTCAACCCGCAGCACCCGGCTTGCTTCTTTTATCGTCTCCGGCCTATGGGCCACAATGATTCGGGTCATAGCCAGGCCCCTAATCTGTTGAGCGATTCTAAACTCGTTGGCCACATCGAGTTGACTGGTCGCCTCGTCTAACAACAATAACCGTGGCTGCTGATAAAGCGCCCGGGCTAGCAACAACCTTTGTACCTGACCACCGGAGAACTGATTGCCCATATCCCCCACCAACGAGTAGTAGCCCATCGGCAATTGGGTGATCTCCTCATGAATCGAAGCCAAACCCGCACACTGTTGAACCTTAAGCAGATTAGGCTCCATATCAAAGAAACTAATATTCTCAAGCACCGTACCGGCCAACAAGGTATCGTTTTGCATAACGGCCCCCAGTTGACGCCGATACCGACGAAGGCCTAACTGGCGTATATCAATGCCGTTAAATAGGATCCGTCCGGACGTCGGCACAAGTAGACCCGAAAGCAACTTGATTAAGGTGGTCTTGCCTCCACCAGACGCCCCCACTATTGCAACCGCCTCCCCGGGAACCACTTCAAAATTGATGTCCTCCAGAACCAGTGGCTCCTGCTGACCATATCGAAAGGACAAACCTTGAACCTCAAGGCGGCCGGCTGTTCGCTCGGTCGACATCAACACGGGAGAACTCGGATCTGAAATTTCCGGCTCAGCAAGGGCAATATCCGCAAGGCGATTCAAATGTAGCCGTAACATCCGAAACGCAATCCACTGTTCCACCAGGTTACTCAACCTTCCGGAGAGTTGACCTTTATAGGCCAGAAAAGCTAACACCATACCGATGGTCATCTGGTTAGAAAGTACCGACAGCGCCGCCAGATAAACAATCAGAATATTTTCCGCGCCAAACAAAATGCCACTGATCATAGAAAAACCGATATTGAGTTTGCTGAGCTGAATTTCACAATTGATCACATCGGTAAATCGGTTTTGCCATAGGGAGAGACGATGCCCTTCTGATGCGAACATTTTTATCGTCTGGATACCCCGGATATTCTCAAGAAAATTAGATTGCTCGCTCGCGCCGGCTTGAATCGCACTTTCACTCGCCCGATAGAGGGGGCCATACCAGATCATTCTGATAATCGTGTAGAACAGTATCGCAGCGAGAACGACCAGCGTCAGCTTGACGCTGTAGAGCAGCATCACAACCAGCACCATAATCGACATCACGCCATCAACAACGGTTTCAACAATGCCCGTGGTCATCCGTTCACGTACCTGGCCAAGGGAAGCAAAGCGGGAAACTACATCGCCAATATGGCGTTTCTCAAAAAACTCTAGAGGCAATCTCAACAGGTGCTGCAAAAGGTTTACGCCCATTTGTAGATTCAGTGTGGATGACAGTCTGAGCACCAGCCAACTGCGGAGGCTTGAAATCAATACACCGGTTACTGTTAACAACGCAAAGCCAGATGCCAACACCACAAGCAGGTCGCTATCGGCTGTCACCAGAACATGGTCCACGACCCACTGCATATAGTAGGGCGCAGCAATTCCCGTCAGCTGAATCAGAATCGAAAGTGTAAATAGGATGGCGAGGGCCCGGTACAGGGATGTTGTTTTACTCCACAGCTGACGAATCGACATAGAGACGGTTTCATCACGCCGGGTAAAGTCTGAACCGGGCTGTAACTCAAGGGCAATACCGGTGAATCGTCGAGAGCACTCCCGGGAGTTCAATTTTCGTTTGCCAACCGCCGGGTCATGGATCCAAATATGCTGACCTTGCACCCGGGTTAGCACCACAAAATGATTCAGATCCCAGTGCAGGATCGCAGGCAGCTTTAACCCAGACAGTTCCTCGAGTTCACAACGAATAGCCCGGCTAGTAAAGCCACAGTCCTCCGCAATGTGCATTAGGTGTTTGAGGTTGAGCCCTTTCAAGCTGGTGGAATATTTTTTCCTCAGAAAACCAACATCCTGCTTGTAGCCGAAGTAAGCGCTGACCATCGCCATACAGGTTAAGCCACACTCAGCAACTTCCGATTGCAGGATAACCGGTACGCGCTTGAACAACGAAAAATTTAAAGTGGCCACCTCTGGATTCCCGTAAGCGCTCAACCGATTCGCTCCTTAAGACCTTTCAACGGCTCCAGCACCCAATCAAGCAGTCTGCGTTTTTCCAGTAATATGTCTGCCTGTACCTGCATACCCGCCCGCAACGGATGGCCATCGCCTTTGGAACTAATTTTTTGCTGCGATAGCGCGGCACGAACCCGGTAAACCGGTTCCCGATAGGGCAAAGGCGTGACGCTATCTGGCATTAACAACGCCTTGTCTATTTGGATAATCTCAGCGGTCACCAGACCAAACTGTTGATAAGGAAATGCATCAAAACGAAGCCGCGCGGGGTCTCCGGTTTCAACCAGACCAATCGACCGGGTCGGTAACAGCAATTCGGCAATCAACACTGACCCCTCTGGGATCAGGGTAAGCAGGGAGACTGTAGAGTCGACCGATTGCCCTTCGACAACCTGCACCGCGGTAACAACCCCTGGCTCGGACGCCCGCAGCACAAACTGAAAAGAAGACTGGACCTCCCCAAGCTGCTGATCCAATTCCGCCCGTGTATGTCGCAGTTGGCTGGTCGTTAACTCGTATTGAATCGGCAGTTGTTCTGTTTGTGCCAGCGCAATTCGATGCTCTTGCTGCAGAGAAAGGAGTTGCTGTTGAAGTTGCGCGGCAAGCTGTTGGGCGGAAAGGAACGCCTCCTCACTTTGATCTAACAGTGCCCTCGGCAGATGCCCCGCTTCATAGAGCAATTGCTGCATTGATAAACGTGATTGATGTAACTCAAGCTTTGCACGAGATAAGCGCACCTGTTCGCTCAAGTTCAGGATTTTGTCAGTTAATGACAGAATTGAGACCCGATTGCTCTCCAACTGCTTTGCAAGTAATTGGCTATGCTGTTCAAGACTCTGTTCCGTCAGCGCAATTCTTTGTTGTAATCGATCCACCAGCAGCCCACCAAGTTCATGGCCCTCGGCGGTGTTTCGGGGCCGCAGCACAGAAACGAGAATATCGCCCGCGGCAACCCGCTGCCCTTCCCGAACATGAATGCTTGCCACGGATCCCGGCCAGGCGCTCCGTACCCGAATCAAACCCTTGTCCGGAACCAGATAACCTTGAACGTTCTCCTTGCGGTGGTGTTCAGCGAATAACAACAAACATAGGGTCAGACCGAGCAGCCCGAATAATGCCCCTGACAGTAGATAAATAGAGAGCGGCTGGGCAAGGCTGATGCTGCCTAGCAATCGTTGTTGCTGTTGTTCAGTAATCTCTGCACGAAACAGACTGGGTTGAGAAGTCATGGCAACGGGGCGACAAGCATGAATCCCTCAAGTTAAAGCAGAGGTTCAGTCACAGGCAGGAGACAAAGATTAAGAAATGTGTAGGAACGCTGCTAGAGGAGCGTAGGAGATTAGCTATTACTCACCGCAGGCTGCGCAGGCCTGTTCGCGGGTAAAAAATTCTTCCTGGCGGACAAAGCCCGCAATGATTGTTGAGGTAAGGGATGCAACGTCCCCATCTTCATCGAAGGCAGTTGCCCAATCCCTCGGTAGCCCGGCGATCACATGCATCGGGGCAATTTCCCCATTACGAAATCGGGCAAGCTCAACACGACCGGTACGCTCATCTCGAAATGCCGGGATAAATCCCAAACTGCGATTCTTAAGAGAGACACCCATCGTGCCGTTGAAGTCTTCATTTTGATCAAGCAGAGATTGTCTATTCATGGGTGTTTTTCATTTGTGTCTTTACGCAGATTCCTTTCCCGCTGCCCTTACCCGTCAAGATCGCGACGGGATATAAGCAGTTACTTGTTCAAGGATAGACCCAAAATCCTTTCTTTTCGCTTCATTTGTTGATTATTTAATCATCATTCAACTTCAAGACCCCGCCACCACTCGGCATCATCAACCCTAAAGGGCTCAAGCACTTGTAACACGCGCCCTCCATACTCTAGCAGCTTTACACCACTATCGATTGTCTCAAAATTTAGTCGGACGAATGGCTCGGTTTTAGAGTCTCGAATCGAGAACCGCCAACTCTCCATATCAAAAGCTAAACCATCTGTCCGATCTATGCCCTTCGCATCTGAACCATATTTTTTGAGCAATGCCCCAGCGGCACTTTCTGTGCTGGACAACTTCAAACTGAGTTCGGGCGTGCACTTAAACAGATGCCGGCGTTCAGCGACAAGCTCCTCCAGAGGCAGCTCAAGCTGGGTAATGAATTCAACAGCTTTGAGCCAGGCATACATTCCTGAGTCACAGTGAAAAAAATCGCCGAAGTAATGATGGGAGGAGAGTTCACCGCCGTACAGGGCATTGTGACGTTTCATATTTTCTTTCATAAACGCATGGCCGGTCTTCGATGGGATGCCCCGGGCTCCATGGCGCTTGATCACCTCCATTAGATTCCAACAAACCTTGGTATCGTAGACAATATTGCCCGGTCCAGATTGCTGCAGAATGTGATCCGCCAAAAATCCCACCATATAATAGGAGGGTACGTAGCGGCCCTCGCCATCAAAAAACACGCAACGATCACAGTCACCATCCCAGGCCACTCCCAAACTAAAGTGATCCGATTGCATAAAGTCATACATTTGCAAACGCAATGCGGGGTTAATGGGGTCTGCACCGGATTCAGGAATGGGACCCGGCTCCTTTCTAAACCAGGTCACAGGCAATTCAAACTCGTAGGCGATATCCGCCGCCAGTGTTGACGCTGTTCCATTAAGCCCATTCAACGCAATGACGCCAGCCCTGGTGCCGTCTATGTCGAAGCGGCGCATCAAAAAATCGATATATTGAGCATGGTAATCACGGCTTGAGACCTTGCCTTTGTGACTAACCTGATTGGTATGGCCCGCCAGCATGAGTTCCATAACTTGCTGCAGTCCATTCTCAAAGTGAATCCCAATGCCACCCTGGAGGACACACTTGAACCCATTGTATCGGGCAGGGTTATGGCTCGCGGTCACAATAATGACGGCTGCAACATCTGCCATGGAGCTCGCGAAGTATCCAAGTTCCGTCGCGCAGAGTCCCAGGTTGATAACATTTAGGCCCGACGCCGTGAAACCCTGATTCAGGCCATCTTGCAGGACAACACTAGAGGCCCGCATATCGCGACCAATTGCGATGTGGCCTTTAAGTGCAAAATATTCAGCAAAAGCGTGGGCGAACTGGATCGCAAATTCCGCATCAATATCATCGGGGTAGACACCGCGGATATCTCCCAGTCGAAAAGCTTCAAGTATTTCTGTCATAGCAGGATTATATGTCTTTCTCGAAAATTAAGGGCGTAAACCATTTCCCCGGAGTCTGCGTCCTACAGAACAGGTAAATAGACTAACCAATAGGTCAAATTATGCGCATTCTTACAGCTCTGTCACTTCTTACCCTCGCATTGAATCCCTCGGCCAATGCCTCGCCCAATGCCTCGGCAGACCATAAACACTACGGGCACTCAAACAAGTCAAAGGTGTTCGGTAACGTCGAAGTCCACAATGGTGAGCAGGCAGGAGATGTCCGCTCCGTAAACGGTAACATCCGCCTTGAAGCAAACAGCGAAGTTGAAAAAGCCAGTACAACCAATGGTGGCATTCGAATTAATGACAACGTCAAAGCCCAGGAGCTGAGCACCGTAAACGGTAGTATACGTGCCGGAGAGGGCCTCATCGTTGACGCAGGAGTTAGAACCGTTAATGGTGATATCCGCTTGAAATCCGGGAGTAGAATTGGTGATTCCGTGATCACTGTTAACGGCTCAATTCAACTAACGGGCTCAAGTGTGGGTGAAGATGTAGAAACCCTGAACGGTGACATCGAGTTACGTCACAGTATTGTTAAAGGTGATGTTGTATTCCGCGAGAAACAACATTACGGGCATCACTCCCCACCAACACTCGTCATCGACGCCAACTCAGAAGTTCGAGGCCGAATCATTTTGCGTCAAGAAGTAGAACTTCAGATAGCAGAAGGTGCCAGAGTGGGTGAAATCATCCAAGACACCTAGGTTGACGGCGTCGAAATCTACAATACCCAACGTATTCACAGTTTTGCACAGGCCACTGCTCCGTTCAGCGGAGCTGTCTAGCTATTGGCTAGCTGATCTATTATTCTTTTTTGGAATTAGTCCCGTGAACTGGTTGTCGTCAGGAATCGAAGATGAAAGTGGCAGTTGTTGTTCCGTGTTACAAAGTTGGACGCGCAGTATTACTGGTACTGGCTGACGTCCCAGCTCTAGTCGACCATATCATTTGCGTTGACGATGGGTGCCCGGACAACAGCGCAGACCTGATCGAACAAAATCAGTCAGACCCCAGGGTTGAAATAATTCGGCATAAATCCAATCTAGGTGTTGGGGCGGCAATGGTGAGTGGCTATCAACGGGCCCTTACCCTTGATGCTGATATCATTGTCAAAATTGACGGCGATGGCCAGATGTCGCCGAAAGCCATTAGCCAACTGATCGCGCCTATACTGAACGGCGACGCTGACTACACCAAAGGTAACCGTTTTTTCTTTCTTTCAGGGCTAAATGCCATGCCAACCTCTCGACTGCTGGGGAACGCTGCCCTGTCATTTATGAGCAAACTCTCAGCCGGGTATTGGCGGATCTTTGATCCAACAAATGGCTTTACCGCTATCCATCGGCAGGTACTTCAATTACTGCCGCTACAACAGCTCCACCCTAGATACTTTTTTGAATCGGATATGCTGTATCAACTTTCGACTGTTCGAGCCGTTGTACAGGACATTCCCCAACAAGCTCACTATGGCGAAGAAAATAGTAGCATAAATATATTAAGTAGCATCCCGTTGTTTCTTTGGCTGCACAGTCGAAACTTTTGTCGCCGGATTTTTTATACCTATTTTCTTCGTGACTTTCATTTGGCCTCAATTGAATGGGTGATTGGCCCCCTACTAATACTGTTTGGAACAATGTTTGGCGCCTATACCTGGTCAACCAATGTTGCCAATCAAATTGAGACACCACCGGGTACCGTCATGCTGGCGACCTTGCCTATCATCCTGGGACTGCAGTTACTTCTATCCGCTCTGGGCTTTGATATAGATAATCAACCTCGAACACCCATTGCACCTCAACTAAAAGATTGGGCCGATCGGAGTGGAGAGTTTGCCGAGCAAAAAGATCAAACAATCGAATCCAGCCGCATATGATCAAGGTTCGGTTTGGTTTGCTTTTTATCGCAATCATCGCCGTTCTTATTGGTCACTGGATTCTAGGAGCAGCGCCAGAACAACCCCGCAAAGACTCGGTTCGGTACGCTGACTACATCTTTAACCTCCATACTTTTCAGGTCTTTGGTCTGAGCTATGGCAAAACTGAAACTGCGCCTTTGCCGGGGGCGGCTAATGCGCCACTGTATCCATCCCTGGTAAGTCTATTTGTGACCGACAAAACGAACCGCAGTCTGGCCTGCACTCTGGCATCAACCCCACGATTTGATTGCCAGTCTCCCGGGACTAGTTGCGGACCGATAAATGTCTTGAACAGCTGCGAGCCAAGCCTGGAGCCACTCATATTGTTTAACTATGCGCTACTAGCCCTTAGCCTGTTTCTCTGCGGGTGGCTGGCCTTCTCCCTAACCGGCAGCTATCTTTTTCTTTATTTCACACCGCTGTTTGCTTTTCTTTCATTTCAACTCACGGACTACGGACAACGACTACTTGTTGCCAACCTGGTCATTCCATTGTTTCTGAGCTTACAGCTCATTTTGCTCGCGTTCATAAAGCAGCCTGGCTTGAAACTATCCTCGGCAGCAGGAATTCTTACGGGGCTTTTAACATTAACTCGCCCCGAGTACCTCTACATGGCACCTGTAGTTGCGGGCTGTTTTTGGTGGTTATCGAAAAAGCCCATTTATCCAGCTATCCTCCTGATTGCTTTTGCGATGACGCTCACACCCTGGATATGGCGCAATCATAGCCACTTTGATCAAACCACTTTAATCCAGAGCAACTACGGCAATCACATTGCAACGGAACGAATTGCACTGAATCAAATGTCCTGGACACAATGGCCAGTGAGTTTTATTTATTGGTTTCCCGACAGTGGTGACAAGATTGCCAAATTTCTCTTTCGCAAAGAAGTGAGTGGCGCCTTTGATAATTCGTCAGCCTACTCAATATTTGCAGCACCAAATTCAGAACTTTTCGAATCCATTGATCCAACCCGGTCACCTCTGATGATCTTGGCTGATGGCTTTGTCAAAGAACCCCTAAAACACATCGCCGTTACCTTATCTCTGGCCTGGAGAGGCGTCTTTGTTGGAAAAATCTGGGGCGCCGTTGGCTTGATCGGCTATTTGCTTTTGTTATATCGAGAAACCAGCCGCGGCCGATATGGGTTGATGTGGATAAGTGTCTTGCCGCTATTTATGCTCGCCATGAGGGCGGGCGTGTCCCTGAATGTGCCGCGCTATAACGCGCCGATGATTGGCTTACTTGCGATGGGCTGGGTCTATTTTTTAGGGGCACTTTCTCGCTCTAGCATTCAGCATGACTTACACACAGATGACTAAAACTAGATCTCTTTGGTTTGTCTCATTCGGGATTAGCATCCTGTTGATTGGCCTTCTCCTTTGGGTTGTCGATTTGACAAGCCTGAACGCAGCCCTCGGGGAGGTTAAACTACCGCTTTTGTTAGCCGCACTGGTTCCCCTAACAGCGGAAGCACTAATCACCTCAAAACGCATTCAGTACTGTGCGGATGGCGCGGTCCCGTTTAGTCGAGCGATCTATAGCAACGCCTGGTATGTCCTGTGGCTTGGCGTACTGCCCGCTAGACTTGGCGAGGTTGCGGGTATTGGGGTTTTTAAGAAAGTACTCGGTATGTCGAATGGCAGCGCGATAGCCAGCATCGTTGTCCAACGCATTTATGACCTCACTATTCTCAGCGGGTTACTGGTCTTGTTCATGTCCCAGATCTGGCTTGATGGCCAGTTATCAATTTGGATCGCGGTAGGGATATTTATACTGCTTGTGCTATTGATTATGACGCTGCCTTTTTGGCTCTCAACTTCAGCGCGCTGCCTTTACGGTCTTAACCATCGACACAGAATCGCTCGCGGGGTGCTGCGCATCATCCTGCAGGCAAAAAGCTGGTACCGCAGTCGCCAGCATCAAAGGGTGGTGATGCGCCTTGTGTTGGCAACCCTCGCAAAATGGCTAGTCAACCTGGTCGCCGTGTTACTGATCTTCAGCGCCTGCCATATCCAGGTCGACCTTGCGACTCTGTTGGTCATCTGCATATTGATACACTTTCTTGGTGCGATACCCATTCAATCTGTTGGCGGCTTTGGGGTAGTTGAAGTTGGCCTGACTGGCCTTTTAGTTGCAGCCCAGGTACCAGTTACAGATGCGGTCGCCGCTAGTTTGATGCTTCGAATGATGTCCCTTGGCTATGCGGCAATATTCTTCATATCCAGCTTTATTTTGCTGAGGAGCCGCTAGGTGGCCGATCAACGGGTAGATGAAAAATATACTCCGATGCGTGATCGACACGATGCCCAGCATGCCTCCGCAAACGGATATGTCGGCAATTGGTTTTTTCAAAGAGAGCAACGATTCTTGCTCAACAGGATTCAGCCGGGACTCACTTTAGATATCGCCTGCGGATCAGCACTCATGTTAAAACGCGCTCCGGGGCTTGATGTGATTGGGCTCGATTTCAATGCAGATGCCTGTCGACAGGCGAGAAGCAATCAAACAGCAATCACACGGGGCGACGCCTTCACGTTACCGTTCGCCGAACACTGCTTCGACAATGTTGTGAATTGCCAATTCCTCAACCAACAGCCCATCGGCCAGGAACAACTATTTATCACCGAGGCTGCACGGGTTCTCAAGCCAGGCGGTCAACTTCATATCATGTGGCGGGGAGCAACCACCCTGATACATCGCTCGGTCAATCAGCTCAGCCGAACTTTGAATCGTGTCAAAGGAGAACCCAATTTCCCACAATTTGTCCACACACCGGATAACCTCGTCCGGGTTGCAAAAAGCTGCCATCTCAGCGAGGTAGTTCGCACCATGACGCTGCCTCTAGGTCCCGCAGAAATACAGCCACAAAATCCCTTCGCTGCAATTTTTGGTGCCTCCCACTATCTTTGTTTGGAGAAAACCGGGTGAAGTTAATTGCCTACAACGATGCGCTGCATAAGACTAAGTGGGACGAGTTCGCGTCAACAAAAGGTACATTTTTTCATCTCAGTACCTGGCTCAAGGTGATTCAGGCAACCTACCGGTTTGAACCAAATTACTACCTGTGGGAGCAAGACGGATGCATCGGGGGAATTCTACCCGCCTTTAGAGTTAAGCGGCCCTTTGCAGGATACGCATTGATTTCGAATCCTTTTTCAGTTTCTGCAGGCCCCCTGACCATGGACCCCGGCGACCAGATAGAGTTTGTTGACGCCATAGCCAAGCAAGCTACTGCTGCAGGTATCAATTATATTGAGTTGCGGGATGTGGATCGAGATATAGAGCTGGATGTTAACGAAGGCTGGGTGTCGGAACATCAGTTCGCCACCTTTGAAAAGCAGTTAACGCCCAGCGAAGAGGACAATTTTCTCGCGATACCAAATCGGCAAAGAGCCGTGATTCGAAAAGCCGATGCGATGGGACTAACACTAGATCAACACAGGGACATAAAGCGTTTTCTTTCGGTTTATGCAACTAGTCTCCGAGATCTAGGGACACCTATCTATCCTGCTCGATATTTCGAAGCGTTACTGAATTTTTTCCCAGCACAAACCTCATTGTTTAGCGTGAAACACCAGGAATGTGATTTGAGTTCAGTGCTGTGCTTCAACTTCAACAACAGGTTGATGCCCTACTACGGTGGCGGCACCCGGCTAGCGAGAAATTTCCACAGCTACCCTTGGATGTATTGGCAATTGATGAAACATGGCCTAGCGCTGGACCAGAATGTTTTCGACTTTGGGCGGAGCCCAATTGACAGCGGCGCATACCAGTTCAAAAAGAATTTGGGCTTCACGCCAAGGAAAATGAAATATTGTTACCTTTCAATAAATGGCAACCTACCGGACCTGACACCCAACTCTGCGGTCGTCAAACATCTCACATCTGTCTGGCGCCATCTGCCGCTACCCCTGACAAAAACCCTTGGTCCACTCGGCGCAATTTATGCGGTCTGATCCTGGATAAGCTGATAGAAGGTTCGACTCGATTGGTAGGGTTTGAAGAACCGACGCATCTTTTGCATCGCATGGCGCCGGCGCCCCATCAACAGCACATTAACCCATAGCGGGGTGTCGCGCATTTGAATATAGGCCTTATCCCAATAGAAGTCGTAGGGATGGCAGTAAAACCAGGGCACCTGGCCTTCCCTTAACTGACTTCGAAGCAATCTAATCACGGGGTTCGGGTAGTAACGAAAATAGATACCCCCGAGAAATGGCATTTCCATGCCCCTCATACCCGTTACCGGTGCCGGCACTTCTTTTAGGCCACTCGGCCAGGTAAAGATTTCTCTGGGTGCTCCCGGGAAACTGAATCTGGGATTAGCGACGGGCAAGATTGAGGACGAGTACACAAAACCTAATTCCGTAAGCCGCTCCTCTGCCCAGGGGGTTTCCGCGGTAAGGCTAAACATGGGTGCACGGTAACCGTAAATGGGCTCACCGGTGATGTCTTCCAACAACGCCTTACCTCTTTCGGTTTGGCGAACAAAACGCTGCTCACCTAACCGGCCAATATCTGTATGTTGCCAACCATGTAGAGCAACCTCATGGCCACCCTGGGCAATCCGACGTACTGCCTCTGGGTATTTTTCTGCTAGCTCACCCACCACAAAAAACGTGCCGCGCCGTTTGTCTTTTTTTAACCAATCCAGAACACTCAACAGTGGTGGTACAAAACTGCCATCTCGATCCCGGTCAGGATCCTCCACATCCATTGTGAACAGGATTTCAGACATTGGAGTACTTCATCTTGAAGTATTGCTCAAACAATCGATTGGGTAGAAAGCGCATGCCATTATTTCTTAGCCATCGATCAGTTCTTGTCTGGGGTACATACCATCGAACCGCGCCTTTTGTCTGGTGCTGTATTGGCCCAAGTATTTTTCTACTTTCGGTTTCAAATTCTCGAATACCCTCAACAATGCCGCTCTGCTTAACCTGTCTTGCAAGCCTCGTTGCACCCGCGATGGCTGCGGCTGCTCCGCGACCGGAGAAAAGCGTTAGGCAGTGGGCAGCATCACCGATTAATATGGTTCGACCCCGATGCCAGGTGGACGCATTAACCTGCTTCAGAGAATCCATGTATATGCCTTCGGCTGATGCGCTATCCAGGGCGGTATCAATCGCTTTGGCGCTCCCTCGAAAAGCCGCTTCAAGCGCAGAGAGTTTATCCGGCCCTGCGGGTATTTGCCTCTCCGCACTAGACCACACAAAAACACAACCTAGTCCACCATCGGGTGTGTTAAAGGCCGCCATATAACGGCCTTGATCCATGTGTGTTTCAAACTTGTGGCTCAATCCCAATGTGTTAGGAATACGCATAGCCGCGCAGTGCAAGTCAAGATAGTCCAGGCTAACATCGTTGGGGAAAACCAAATTTCGAGTGGATGAATTTTGTCCCTCGGCGATCACCAGCAAATCAAAATGCTCCTGCTGACCCGACGCAAATTCCACCTGCACCGCCTCACTAGCCTCAGTTACAGCCTCAATACTTTCATTAAAACGAATTTGAATGTCAGATTTCGCCTGCAGATATAAAACATCCACAACATCGTCCCGCATAATCTGCAGTACATCGACACCGGCAAAAAGACGTTGATAGTCGAGGGCAAGTAACTCGCGACCCGTCATATCGTGATAACTGGAATGGGTGATACCCATATTCCTTTCTTGCATTGCTTTGAGGACCCCTAGCTCGTCTGCATATTGGTAGGCAAAGTGCGACAACGATACAAGATAACCACCACCCCGGGGGTGAGGCGCTCTCTCGATCACAACGGGTTCAAATCCGTATCGCTGAAGCCACAGGGCCGCTGTCAATCCGGCAATGCCAGCACCACTGATCAGCACCCGAGCCACGCTTACCTCTTCGCCCCGCAGGGAAAGTAGAGTTCTAACCGGGTAGCGTCCGCCAGACTGTGGAGGTCCAGCGCACCGCCGTGATCCTCAAGAATTGTCCAGGCTACGGCTAAATCCCGTAAAGGTTTTTTCAGTTTGTGATAACCGCCACTACGCAATTCAGGGTCAAAGATTTCAACTAGATCTTCCGGTCGAATCCCCTGACCTTGATCCTCAACCCCTAGAATATAGTAGTTCCCGTCGCTTACCTGGTGATGGAACAAACTACCGGCAAACACATAGTCTGTTTTGCCAGTCACGCGAATTCGTTGGGCGTGAATCTGGGTACTGAGGCAATAACGAAACAGGTGGTAGAGCAGAATCTGCAAATGCAGTGGTGTGCCATTAAAATCGCCTTCAATGGCCTCGAGTTCAAACTCCACCTCCACCAGAGAATGAGCCTCTCGTAGCGCTTTATAAGTGTCGGACGTCAAGAAGGCTTCGAAACATTGAGCCAGATCAATTCGCTCCCGTTGCAACTCGCCACCTTGCAACAATACTGCGCTATCGCTGAGCGCCCCTACTGCAATGTTAGATGCAACGTCATCGTTGCCGTAGTTGGCTAACCGATCGCTCACAGCCTTTGCAACAATACCGAAGCCTGCGGTACGTTGACTTTGATTAACCCGCTGGTGCAATGCCTTCGACTGCCCCTCAGCGACGCGCCGTAGTTTCTCCTGAATATGTAATTCCAAATTCGTTTTACGTAGTTCACTGCTTTGCGCTTCGACGGTTTGAAACGCCCGGGAAGAACGCAGGGAAACCTGAATGCTTTGTAAAAGCACAAAGAGAAATAACCCAATCTGCATCTTGTTATCAATATCAAGGGTCAGCATGACGGTCAAGATATCGCTAACAGCGGCGCTATACAGGCACAGCGCACCCAGACCAAACAGATAACTGCCCTCTTTCCGGCGCCAGACCGCAAGGCCAATTCCATAGGCGCCGTAGACCATACCCAGCAAGGTCACAATTTGGTAAGGGGGAATAAGCTCCGTTGCAAATGCAATCGGTAGCACTAGCGCTAGGACCGCAAATACAATCGATACCGCCCAATAAACTCGCGTAACGAACAACGACACTTCCGTCGGAAATAGTGATCTCACAAAGTTTAGAAATATCGGCGTTGAGATCATCCAGGAAAAATACTCAAACCGGGTCAGCAATGCCCAACCAATCCCCGGAAAGAATTCACTCAAATAACGCTCATCAACTAAAAGAATCCGGGTGCTAATCAGCATGCAAAAAAGACCCAGAAATAAGCCCGATTGGTTTTTAGTTCTTGTCACCCAGGTAATCAGGTTATACAGCGCCATCATGACAATTGCGCCATAGAGAATCAGATCCAGAGACATTCTGGTTTCTCTAATTGTCCTTAAATCCTCCGGCAGGCCCAGATCAATTGATTCCCAAAGACCTGCATTTCGATGGTGGAAGTTCGACACCTGAATAATCACTTCTACCCGCCTCGATTTTGGCGTGAAGTCGACGAGCTTAGCGCGATAGTCCGGTATGGTAGTGTCGCCGGATTGACCAGGATGACCAACCTCCGACAACTTTTTTCCGTCGACGAAAAGACGGTAGGCGGTGCCAACGGTTCTAAACTTTAGGGACAGGGGAGTTCGGTCAGCGAGAAGAATCTCAAGTCGATAGGTTGCAAACCCTACCGCGGGCAGGTCCCCGGCAGAATTCCAATTCGCCGGTACCGCCATTAGTATTTCTTTACCGGCGGGGCGGAGATTCAGCTGAGTACTACTGAGGTGCTCGCTCCAGTAGAATTGCCAATCGCCGTTTAGTTCTATTGTGCCATCCCGCTCAAAATCCCAATCACTGAGATCCAACAACCCTTGATTCACAACGGGTTGCGCCTGAACCCAGCAGCTGCTCAGAAAGAGAATTAGGACAAAAGTTAGCCGACCGGTAGTGACTCGCATTCTTGCACTATACGACAGCCCTACCATATTCAATATGACCGTCGGTCTGCTCAGTAACCGAGCTGTTTTAGCAGTGCCTCGGTGTATTCATCAGTGCTGCCTTTGCCGCCAAGATCAGGTGTTAACCCTTGTCCTCGGCCAATGACTTCTCTGATCGCAACCCGAATTTTGTTAGCAGGTTCATTTAGATTGAGATAATCCAACATCATCGCTGACGCAAGTAACAACGCGGTCGGATTGGCGACACCTTTGCCGGCAATATCCGGTGCACTACCGTGAACAGCCTCAAATATGCCGCGGCTTTCACCAATATTTGCGCCTGGAGCAAGCCCAAGCCCACCAACGAGACCGGCGCAGAGGTCTGACAATACATCACCAAACAAATTGGTTGTGACAATCACATCAAATCGATGGGGGTTCATCACAAGCTGCATCGCACAGTTATCCACGATCATTTCTTCACATTCTATATTGGGATACTGTTTTGCAATCTCCCGGGCAACCTCTAGGAATAAACCTGAAGTGGAGCGCATAATGTTGGCTTTATGCACCACAGTGACCTTCTTTCGGCCTAGGCGAGTGGCCAGATCAAAAGCGTGGTTCAATATTCGAGTACTTCCTTTGCGAGTGATGACACTCTTGAGCTCAGCTCTCTCGCCGTCTTCGCTAAGGGTATGACCAACGCCGGAATACAGTCCTTCCATGTTTTCTCGCACGACCATAATGTCGATATCAGTGTAGCGAGTCGAAGCTCCCGGAATCGACAGGACCGGACGAATATTGGCATACAGATCAAACTGTTGCCGCAGCGAAACATTTACCGAGGTAAAGCCTCGCCCAATAGGCGTCGTAATTGGACCTTTCAGAGTTACCGGGTTCTTTGCAATCTGCGCGAGCGTTTCTTCGGGAATTAGATCCATCCCCTGCTGAATTGCAGGACCACCGGCCAGGGCTTCTTCAAACTCCAGACCAGCGTCAACCGCCGTTAATATCTTCAGCACTGAAGCAGTAATTTCCGGGCCTATGCCGTCGCCCGGAATGACGGTTACGAGTGTCTTAGTCATAAAACGGAGTATAGCGAAAAGATTTCCTAAGTGTTGCCCTCATATCGGACTCTTGTTGACCGCCATTTCACCCTTTGTTCCAATGAGCCGGTACTCACCGTAACGAGTCACGATGACATTCTTCTCAACTACGCTCGGCAGAACCCTACTGGTATTGACCTTTTTGGTCTGTACCAATCTCGGCAGCGGCTATTTTGCGGTTCGATTAGGCTACCCTTCGTTATGGGGCAATAGTACGGGCATATTTATGGAGTATGCCGTGCCCATGCTCTACAACTGGGCTCTCGCTCATGTTGTCTTTATGGTGCCCATTGCCGTCGTCCTCTCTCGGGTGCCGGGATGGGAGGCAAAGTCAGTATTTATGTTCCGCTGTGTTGCCGGGTTTGTGCTGGTTAGCGCTTTGCTGTTAGAGGTCAAACTGCCCGTGGGGCGGTTGAATCACGTGCCGTTTCTGCTTTTTATCATCATGGATACAAGTCTTGCACTATTGCTAACTGTGATTTTTTATCCGCCACTGAAGGGCATATTGGGAGTCACTGTCGCGGGCCTGCTCCTCTACAGCGGCCTGTATCTATATAACAATCCAGGGCAGCTCAAATTGCCATTGAAGGTAGACGCACCGGAAGTAGACGAACCAGAGGTTGAATCACCTGAGGATGGATCAATGGAGTTTTTCGAAAAAGTCCTCCGATTCGAACGGCCAGGTTTCATCGAGATGGACGCAATTATCCGAGAAACTGTCGGGCCGAATCAGGGCCCGACACCGGAGGAGATCTGCGACAATGCGAAGTTATTGGCTAAGTCATTGGTCCGGTCTTTGACAAAATCAGCCCCGGTTGTGGTCAATTTTACAGCCCACCCCTGGTTTGAGTCTGAAGACAAATATGTCTACCCAGCTGGCGAGGCTGAACTGGACTCGGCAGGGCAGTGGCACTGCAATTTTGTTTACCCTAGGCCTGCATCGCCTTAACCGCTTCTTCCCTGATATTCCGCTTGTCGATTTTGCCCGAGGCAATACGAGGCAGTGGCTTATCGGTTTGAACGAGATACCTTGGAATTTTGAATTTTGCGATGTGTTGCTGGAGAAACTCCACCAGCTCAGCTTCGACAATCGGCGTGCTGGTATAAATTGTTGCACCCACTTCTTCGCCTAGCCGCTCATCAGGAACCGCATAAACCGAGGCTTCCAGTATCGACCCGTGGGCAAGTAGACCGGCCTCTACTTCCGCACAACCAATATTTTCGCCACCACGAATCACCAGATCTTTTATTCGATCCACAATATAGAGGTAACCCTCTTCATCAATATAGGCAACGTCTCCGGTTCGCAGCCAGCCATCAACAAAGGTCGTGGCATTTGCATCGGGTCGTTGCCAGTAGCCTTCGATGACTGATGCGCCGCGAATCAACAATTCACCACGCTCGCCCGCCGGAAGTTCATCACCGGCTTCATTGATGATCTTGATGTCCAGCACGGCGGAGCAACGGCCAGAACTACCGGGATGATCAAGATAATCCTCACCACCGATGCCACAACCAATGGCGTTGGTTTCTGTCATACCCCAGCCGGTATTGGGTAGAGCCCTGGCAAATGAAGTCGCAATATTCTTAACCTGCTCCGGAGCCCGGGGTGCACCTCCTCCTCCAACGGTTTGCAGTGAACTCAAATCACGATCCGTATTACGCGCGGTATTAAGCAGATCGCCTGTCATCGCCGCCGGCGCGACAAAGGATGAGATCTTTTCCTTTTCTATTAATTCAGCAGCAAGACTTGGATCCCACTTGTACATCGAGACCAATTTACGCTGGGGACGAAAGCTCGACAGGAATACCGCATGGGAGCCCGTCGCATGAAAAAGGGGTACCGCCATCAAACCCGCCGATTGAAACTCAGGCTCTGGAACCTCAACACCGGCCATTAGCACAGCGGTCAACTGGTCTAACTCCCAGGACTTTAATGCCGACAAAATATTCAGATGGCAGGACACGGCGCCTTTCGGATGGCCGGTCGAACCGGAGGTATACAGGATAGTTGCCATATCCTCGGGATTAACTTCAACCACGGGCATGTCAGTTGGCTGGGAGGCTATAGCAGATTCAAGAGCCGGTTTGATCTCAGAACGCACCGTCAACATTGTCAGCTGCAATTTATCAAGCACCGGCTGGATTCTTTTAGCACGCTCATCATCGGCGATCAGCACTTTGGCACCACTGTCCGTGAGACCATATTCCATTTCTTCGGTGGTCCACAGTGCATTCATTGCAACAGCAACTCCGCCGATAGAGGTAACCGCCATAAAAGAGAACACCCACTCAGGGTAGTTTCGCATCGAAATAGCGACCCGATCACCCTTAACGATATTGTGCTCGCGCTGCAGTAGCTGGGCGATCTGACTGGCCCGATCATAGCTTTGTTGGAAGCTGTAACGCTCTTCCTGGTAGACAAAAAAATCTAGATCAGAGCGGTTGTCGTTGAACAGATCCCGCAGGGTATGGGGCCCGTTTTTGAAACTTCGAATCTCCGCACCATAAAGCATTCGCTTTTCGATTTCGTAATCCGCACCTGGCCCGGTCAGTTCCGTTCGCGCTTGTTCTCTTGTTAGCACCTCTAACACCCCCTTGTTTTAAGGCATCGAATATATCATAGCGACTCATCTGTCTGTGCCTTAAAATAAAATCTAATCTGACTCCAGAGGAGCAACTATGCCGGATCTCGAATACCTTTCAGGGTTCGACAATGAACACCAAACCGAAGCCGTTGCCGGTGCACTCCCGATTGGCCAGTTCAGTCCTCAACGGCATCCGTTGGGCCTATACACGGAACAGTTATCAACGACGGCTTTCACTGCACCCGGTCATTTGAACCGCCGAACCTGGTGTTATCGGATTCAACCGTCGGTGAGCCAATCGGGTTTCAAACCCTGGAATAATCATCGAATTGAATCGGCACCTATTTCGGAAATTTGTCCGCATCAGCCCCTACGTTGGTCGCCCTATCCTGGGCCAACGGAGGTCCTGGATTTTGTCGATAGTCTGCACACCATCGTAGCCAATGGGGATGTCAAAACCCAAACTGGACTGGCTGTGCATTTATACCATTGCTCAAAAGCTATGGGAGCCCGATATTTCTATACCGCTGACGGTGAGTTGCTTTTTGTTCCCGTTGCGGGGCAGATGCTGATTAACACCGAACTTGGCAAGCTACTAATTGAACCCGGCGAGATTGCAGTCATTCCAAGGGGAATCAAATTTAAAGCGGACCCAATCACAAGCTCGTGCAACGGATACATTTGCGAAAACTACGGCGCACCCCTGACGCTACCGGAACGGGGTCCCGTCGGTGCGAATGGTTTTGCGAATCAACGGGACTTTCAATATCCCGTTGCTGCATTCGAAGCTGGCAGCAATCAGGTTGAATTGATCGCCAAGTATTCCGGTGAGCTCTATTTCGCCACGATGGATCACTCACCCCTTAATGTTGTTGCCTGGACAGGAAACTCTGCACCCTATAAATACAATCTCAGTCGCTTTAATGCCATGAACTCTGTCAGCTTTGATCACCCCGATCCTTCAATATTTACTGTCCTCACTTCGCCGTCAGCACTACCGGGAATTGCCAATCTAGATTTTGTGATTTTCCCCCCAAGATGGTCCGTTGCAGAACATACTTTCCGTCCGCCCTGGTATCACCGAAATGTTATGAGCGAATTTATGGGTCTGGTAACCGGTCAGTACGACGCAAAGAAAGCTGGGTTTGAACCCGGCGGGATGAGCTTACATAATTCGATGACACCCCACGGTCCAGAAAGTGCTGTTTTTGAGAGCGGCACTAGCGCTGAGCTGAAACCCGAAAAAATCGATAACACCCTGGCCTTTATGTTTGAGTCTCGGTATGGCTTTGTGCCGACCTCTAGCGCTGCTAATAGCCCCCAGTTACAACCAGACTACGATCAATGCTGGGCAGGACTTGAGCCGCACTTTAATCGTTAGTCCAGTTCAATCAAAGAGTTTAGTATCGATACTATCTCTGGTGATTCGAGCTCGAAAGGGTTCAAGTTTTGCGTAGGCGGGGCGACCTATGTCGAGTAGCTGCTTTTTTTTGTTGTATCGAACATGAATTGCACCGGTACTTCCGGGTTCGCTTAATATTCTACGGGTCGATCTCTCCAGAATATAGGCAGGACCACCCCCAGGCGCCTGGGAAAGTCCACCGGGATCGAAACGCTCAAGCCACCCCTGGGCGTTTGTGGGTAGCGTCGAATTTAGGCCCAGGGCAACTCTTGTTGTGTCTTTAGCAAACTCGTCTCTGGATAGTCTCACCGCATATTCATAGGCGGAATTCACCTTACTCATTTGCGCCGTTTCTATATAACCACGATAAGCTGGGATACCAACCGCCGATACAACGCCGAGAACTGCAATCACAATCAGCAATTCAATTAGCGAAAACCCGGCACCTGGGCGGTATCTCATTCGATCTTGTCACCCTCCTTTGCTTTCAACACGGCCGCTAACTCTTTTACAGCCAGCATCACTTCCTGCAGCTCATCATTGGGGCGTAGATTTCTGTTAGGTTCATAGTTGCCTAATTTCATTTCCTCAATGACATATTTGATCGCCACCTGGGGGCCCGCTATACGATGGCTGGTGATCAGGGCAAAACCGAAGGAAAAGAGGATAAAAAATCCAAAGCCCATAAAGGCGTACTGTAGGGACTCAATCATCAGGTCGTTTACCTGACTCTGGCTTTGAAAAGTGAGGGATGCGCCGCTATTCATCAAGCGATTAACTTCCCCGAGCTGGGACAGTACAACCGCACCGACAACCGAAAGAATAACCCCTCCGACGACAACATAGTACAAACTCAGCCTGAGTTGGAACTGAGGCTGCACAAACAAATTTTTGATGCTGCGCTGTTTGCTACCCATGCCCACTTACTCCTGAATATCCAGACTCAGATTAACGCGACGGACTCGTTGGTGCTAGTGAATAGCGGTGACGAAAGTACAGCGACACCAGATTTGATGTCGCTGTGGGCCAATTTAGGCAGCAATATACTTTTCGATCACCTTCTCAAATTTATCCTGTGACTGAGCAATCAGCTTCGGCAAATGGTAGGTGGGGAAAAGGTCATCACAGGCCTCGTAGTCTCGAAGCAGCAACTTGCAGAGGTTTTCCTTATGGCTCTCTGTAGTACCGTCCATAATTCCCATATACGGTGCAGACATCCACATATCTCCCAGCGGAGTCTCATTAGACATACCCAGAGCACCATGAATATGAATCGCTCGATAGACAATATCGTGATTGACTTTGGCGGCGCTCACCTTGATTGCTGCAATTTCCATGCGAATTTCACGGGTGTACTTGCCAGTTTTATCGATGAGCCAGGCAGTGTAGAGCACATGTAAACGAAATTGTTTTAGCTGAATATAGCTATCCGCAATTTGCTCCTGCACCATTTGTTTATCGGCTAACAACTCACCTTTGGCGCGTCGGCTTAGTACTCGCTCACAGGCCATATCTAAGGCTTTGGTGCAGTTACCCACAGCTCGCATCGCATGGTGTATTCGACCACCACTCAACCGAGTCTGGGAGCCGACAAAACCAGCACCTTCTTCACCGAGTAACGCGCTCGCAGGTACTCGAACATTGTCGTAGCGAATATAGGCATGGCCACCTCGACCTCGGCTCGTGTTGTAGTTTTCCTTAAGGGGAGTACCAATCGTATGAACATTTCGTACGATCTCAACCCCAGGCAGATCAGCATCTACAATAAACATTGAGGCGCGCTCAATAAGCGGCTTGTCCGGCGCGGTAATTGCCATCACGATCAAAAAGTCTGCCGCTGCACCATTTGAGGTAAACCACTTTTCTCCGTTGATGACCCACTCATCACCGTCTCGAACCGCAGTACACTTGAATTCACCCGGCTCCCCCGCATGGGGTTCTGTCATTGAATATGCTGAGCGTTTTTCTCCCGCTAAAAGCGGTTCTAGATATTGTTTCTTTTGTTCCTCGCTGCCGTTATGCGCGATCAATTCCATATTACCGGTATCAGGCGCCTGGCAGCCAAAGATGGTCGGACCCATGCGAGTTTTACCTAGAATCTCGTTCAACAAACAGAGCTTAACCTGACCCAGACCTGGACCACCGAGATCCGGCCCAAGGTGAAAACCCCATAGTCCCTGGTCTTTAACCTGCTGTTGCAGGTCTTTGATATATCGACGTATTGCATTCCAACCATCTTCGTCGATGCGATTACCCTGCTTATCTGTACCCACACTCATAAATTGATCGAGGGGTTCAATCTCTTCCGTGACAAACTTCTGAACCCAATCGATCTGTACTTGAAATTCCGGCTCTACCTCAAAATCGATAGCCATTTACAATCCCCTTTTTTACTTTGTTTTAATAAAGTTGTTCTAATTAAGTTGCTTTATAGTTTGTTCGGAAAATTATCTTGGTTTCCGTTTTGTTCTTACTCTTTGTGCGTACTCTTTTTCTCTTTTTATCTATCAAGACCATGCCATTTTAATTGTTATGCTGACAACTAACCCGGTCATGAATAACTGAAACTAATAGTTAGCTACAGTGTTCTCGAAGACAAACCCTTCACCACCGAGTATCAGCCGATGCCGATCGCCCTGCTCATCGGTATTGCCGGATTCGTAAGCCGAGTCTCCCGACCAAATGGCCACCCGCTCGCCTGCACCATTCTTCAAAATTTTTGTCTCGTAATACTTGGCAGGTTCGTCCCGAAGAAAGCTCATCAACTCGTTCATCCGCTCATACTGTGCCAACTGATACAGGGTGATCCAGGTTGGTGGTGCGAGATCAATTTCTCCCGCGGCGTGCTTGGTATGGGCATCAGCAGGACGAATCCACTGGTACTTTAGAATTTCGCCGCCATCCACTTGTATCTCATCATCGTCATCCAAAGGCGCAAGAAAGAACCAGGTTGCGTAACGCTTCGGAGTACTCGCCGGCGGTGTCCAATGGGCGAACCAGACAAATTCATCACTACTCAGTTTCAACCCCGCTTCTTCAGCGGTTTCTCTTACCGCTGCGTTTTTCGCTGCCTCTAGCGAATCCTGAGCACCCCGATGATCCTCGTCATCCACACGTCCGCCGGGAAATACCCACATCCCGCCAAAGCTGATATTTGCAGTCTTTTTTAGCATCAAGACCTCAAGATGGGGTCTCTCCCTGACCAGAACAACCGTCGCTGCTGGGATTGCGGGTTCAGCAGAAGTTTTACTCAGGTCACCGTAAATATCGTTTCGATGTATGATTTTGTCACTCACTGTTGCATCAACCCCATCACTAAAATCCAAATCGACATGCCGGTTCCAATCGCAAAGGACAGGACTCGTAAAGCCGCAATATCCATTAAATAGAAGACACCATGCCCAACCCTCGCTGCGGCCCAAATCATAGTGGCTAACGCCCAGGAACCGCTCGGATCAACGCCACCCATCAGCGCGCCCACGTTGGCCGCGGAAAATAGTGTCAGCGCTTCCCAGGCGTTAGCTTGTGCGCCTACAACTCTGGCACCACCGTCCTTGAGTTGGTCTGCCTGCACCCGGGGCTGATTCAGTTCAACCTTGCCGAACTGGCGACTACGAAATGGTACGGAAGCACCTGCCCATATATATGGCAGCACCATACCAATGAGCAAACAAATAAGTTGCGTTGTCATATTGATTCCCCTTGTTAAACCGTTCTACCTTAACTCGACCCCGGGCTACCGCCTAGTCAACATTTAGATCAACTCAAGCTTAGGTCAGCGATGTTTAGGCAATGTTTAGGCAATGTTTAGGCAATGTTTAGGCAATGGTTAAGCTATGTTTAAGCTATGACCGTAAACCCACCCTCAACAACATCCAACAATTGTTTCGCTTGTTCAGATAACGCCAGCACATCTGCAGGGTCGTTAGTGACCATCTGATTCTCAATTGGGCGCAGCCAACTGACAACATAACCCAGGTATAACCCAATCCGGGTCATTGCATCGGTATTCGCACCGCCGGAGTGAATCACGTTGCCGGAGTAAAATAGTGCAGCGCCTTTTGGCATCACAGCCTGACAAATCTCCTCTGCTTCTGGCACTCTGCCTTCGGGCCACAAATGACTACCCGGCACGACTCTGGTTGCTCCATTCGTTAAGGTGAATTCAGTCAGTGCAATATTGGTACTGATCAGAATGTCGTCTTTGGTTTGTTTTTCTCTGACCTGGGCTCGGTACCAGGAGCCACCGTCCGTATGGAAGTCCTGGACGTCTTGATGCTCAGCCAAAACCATAAGCTCGGTGTTACTTAATCGAATGTCCCTGGCTTTATTGTTAGCAAGCAATAACTCCTGTGCAACATCAAGCACCCGGGGCAATGTCAGGATTTCCTCCATGGCTTTCGATTTACTGAATAAGCCATGTAACCGCTTGGTTCGACTACCATAAAAGTCTGACTTGTAACCTAGTTCATCAACACCCCAGGGCAACGCATCCAGAAAGGGCATAAAATCCCCAACAAGTTGATCACACAAATCTGAACTAATGAGAGATTCAACGATACAGGCGCCGTCCTCATTGATTGCGTCACAAATGCCTTGCTTGTCATCGGATTGAAAGTGTTTTAGTGCAACCACTATTTTGCCTCTTTAGCTTAATTGTCTTTTGTTTAATATGGCTTCAAGCCGTCTACTATCGAGAGCCGCCTAATTCGTGCAATTAGCGCAACCCGCCTCTAACAGTAAAGTCAGCAAGGTAATCTGGATTCCAATATGTCCTTTATCATTCGTCCACCATTCATCGGGCGAGTGAGCCTTATCACCACGGCCGCCGCGGCTCATTGTCACCGCTGGAATTCCTAGCGAGATCGGCAGGTTTGCGTCCGTTGAAGAAATTCTCAATTCAGGTTCTATCTGAAATGCCCGGGTTGCCGCCATCGAACGTTGCACTAATGGCGCATCTGCATTTCCTTTTGCCGCAGGCCTTGTGCCTACCCGCTCCACATCAACGGTCAGTTCAGGACCCCTGGTTCGACCCTCATTCTCCTCTTTTAGTGCTTGCTGGACAGAAGCCTGTAGCACCGCATCAATTTGATCCAACTTCGATTGATCCCCCGAGCGCATATCAATCTCCGCCCAGGACTCAAAGGGGATTGAATTGATGGAAGTACCGCCGCCAATCCGGCCGATGTTGTAACTGG
The DNA here is from genome assembly GCA_963976815.1 of uncultured Pseudomonadales bacterium. Taxonomy (GTDB): domain Bacteria; phylum Pseudomonadota; class Gammaproteobacteria; order Pseudomonadales; family Azotimanducaceae; genus JAHRVQ01. The sequence continues at coordinate 41,601 of CAXBLU010000006.1, forward strand.
TTTTTTCACCCACTCCGGTGATGCGCGGCGCATTGGCGTCAAAAATTGCGATTGCCCGCCCGAGGGCATGGTGGGGGTTCGCCAATCCGAAAGCACCCCAGGAATGTCCACCGGGTCCTAGATAGGTGACCCGGTATCGGTGGGAGCCAACCCCACCAAATACAATTCTGCTGGAACGACCACCATCTATCGCAATAAGAGAATCAATTCGATCGGCGCCCTTCCTGAATAGATGTTTTACACCACGAAGATCCCCAAGACCTTCCTCACCAACATTCCCAACAAACCAAACATCTGCTTCGGTTTGCAAGCCAGATTGCTCCATCACCCTAAGCACGGCAAGAATTGTCACCAGGCCCCGGGTATTGTCACCAATACCCGGGGCCATCATTCGATCGCCGTCAAACCTAACCGTGACATCGGTATCTGCAGGAAACACCGTATCGAGATGGGCACTCAGGACAACGGTCCGCTTACTGGTTTTGCCAGGCCGCCGTCCAATGACGTTTCCGACCTCGTCAATCACAACATCCGTTAAGCCCGACTCAACCAACATTTCTCGAAACCGTTTGCCGCGGGCTTGTTCTTTAAATGGCGGTGCTGGAATTTCAGTGAGTTCAATTAGGTCCGAGTGCGATTGAGGCTCAATCGTGAGCACATGATTCATTGCTGATTGGACTCTATCTGCACGTTTTAATGCTTCAGCCTGTTCATCAAAGTCTGCGCCCAGGGAATCCGCCATGCCGGTCATGGGTACCAGAGCAATGGTCATCAACCACCGTTTAACAAGTTTCATTGTTCAGCATCCCAGGCTTTTACCAGATCGAGGCTCTCTTCCAGGGCATCTGAGCGCTCTGACCAACTCTTTCCGCCAGTACCTAGTCGGATGGTTGTCACACCTGCATCTCGATAGGCCGATAGACGTTCACGAATCATTTCCCGGGTGCCAATTAAATTGGTTTTTAGAATCATCTCATCCGGGACCCGTTGAATTGCGGCGGATTTATCTCCCTTCACCCAGAGCGCTTGAACTTCTTCTGCGGCATCTTCGTAGCCAGCACGGCGAAACGCGTCGTTATAAAAATTGGTTTTCGCGGATCCCATTCCACCGAGGGTAAATGCCATACCGGGCTTTCTAGCTTCGATCATTTTCTCCACATCGTCACCAATCTCAAACCCGACGCCAATTTGAATATCAATATCTGAAAGGCTTCGTCCTGCTTTCTCTGCACCCCGGCGCATGGGTTCCAAAAACACATCGGCATGTTCCGGCATAAACGACGTTCCGAGCCAGCCATCCGCAAGTTCTCCCGTTAACTCCAGGGACTTAGGACCCAGGGTGGCGAGATAAACGGGCAAATTTGGGCGGGGTGGTTGGGATAAACGAATCGGCTTACCCTCACCTCCAGGTCTTGGCAGTACATAATGTTTGCCGTCGAATTGAACCCGGTCTCCAGCAAGCCCCATTTTGACAATTTGTATGCACTCTTTAAGCCGACCGAGAGGATTTGCAAATTTAGCGCCATGCAGACCTTCCACCACCTGGGGACCACTAACACCAAGACCCAAAATAAATCGATCGTTTGACACCGTGGCCATGCTCTGACTGGTCATCGCAATCATACTCGGCACCCGGGCAGAGATTTGCAGGATGCCTGTGCCTAAACCAATGGTACTGGTTTTAGCCGCCAAATAAGCAAGGGGCACAATCGCATCCATCCCCCAGGCCTCAGCTGACCAGGCTTGATCAACACCAAATTTTTCTGCGCGTAGGGTATACGCCACAAGCTCATCCCAATCTTCACCATTGTAATAAGCACTGCCAATCGATATTGAAGTCCGCATTTTTCCCCCAGGGTATTTTATGTTGATAGCTGTTTTAGTGAGCCTTTATTAAAGAGCCGTTATTGGCTGTTTTATATCTAGCTGTCCTCATTATCTCTTGGTCAACTCCTGTCTCTATCTCAGCCCTGTATCGGCCCTGAATCAGCAAATTTTTAGGCGTGCCTTAACTGGGCATTAAATATTGAATTAGGCAGAAGCTTTAGTAGCACCGGTAAGAGCACAAAGGTTACCACCACCAAAAGCGATATCGCCACCGTCAGCAACAATCCGATTGAGGCGGCACCGAGATGGGGGCTAAAGGACAAAGAAAAAAACGTGCCGATTGTGGTCAGTGCGCTAATGACAACGGCTCTCGCAGTACTGGATTCATAAAGTCCACCGGCACCTTCAGCCCGTCTGCCTTCGGTAACATGTCGGTGTACAACATGAATGCCCGTGTCGACCCCAAGGCCAATAATCAACGGCACCACCAGAATATTTGCCATATTGAGCGACAAGCCGAATAGCTGACAAATTGCAAAAGTGAACAAAAGTGAAACCCCAACCGGAATGAGTACAAGAATAGGCAGCACCACACTCCTAAAATACAAGGCCAGGAGGATAAATATGCCAGAGACCGCCAGTGTCACCGCCTCAATAAAGGATTGAACCACAACCGCTCCGATGCCCCATTCCACCACACTTCGGCCGGCAAAATTACCCGCGATGGGCGCCACCGCCTCGATAAACTCAGAGGTAGCATCGCGATTATTCAGATCTTCCCGGGGCTGAACATTAAGTAGATATTCCCCATCCTCTGAAATCAAACGGTGGCGCAGCTCCGCGGGCAAGTTCTCCAGAGCAAAAGGTGTGGCCGACAGCATTGAACGGGCGCTGTCCAAACTACGATTTAGCTCAACGAACAAATTGTTGTTGGCTTGTTGAATCTCCGTCTCATCAAGCTGGCCCAATTTTTCCCCTAGTTGCTCAAGTGCCGCCAGATCTTGATGCCGTGCAAAGGGCAGACTTTCTGCTAAATAGTCCAACGCCTGCCCCAGGCTTTCTGGTGACGATAATTCTGCAGGTAAGACCTCCTCGATAGAGGCAAACCGATCTAAGACGGGCTGCACCATATTTTGTTTGTCTAGCTGTTGATCCGGCACTAAATCCATCGGTCCCGTTACACTTGATACCTGCTCCAGGCCCTCCAGCAATCGGGACAGTGCCTCAGCTTCTTGCTCGTTTTTTGCAAGTACCGCAATGCTGTAATCGGTGGTAATTCCCTGGTCCTGCAACTCAAGCAGCGTTGCCATACCTTCTGTATTAACGTCACGCATGGCCAGTACACTAAAATCAAACCGCAAGTCTTTTGCGGCCCAACCCGCACCACCAACTAACAACAGGAAAACCAAAAGCGTCGGCAGTGGCGGCAAAGCAAAAAACGCTAATGAAAATTTGTCGCTATGCTCTGTGCGAAGCTGTACGTGACTCAATAGTGCCGGCAACAGGGTTAACGTCAGAACAAAAGCCATGATCATTCCCATTGCGGATATCACACCGAGTTCAGCCAGTCCCACGTAAGCTGTCGGCGCAAAGGCAAGAAATGCAATTGACGAGGTCAACATGCATAACAGCAGTGCGGGGCCAATATCGATTGCTGCGAGCAGCAAAGCTTCCGTTGAGGCCAAGGTCTGTCGCGCTTCCCTGACCCGCAAGCCAAAGTGCACAGCAAAGTCGACACCAAGCCCAAAAAACATCACCACAAATATGAGTGACAGGGTATTAAACGCCCCGACTATAGCCACAGCCAATCCAAGGGTCAGCGCCACACCTGAACCTAGCAGGGTAAAAATCGCCAGCACAAAGCCCCAGGAACGGATGCCCAGGCCCAGGATCAACGCGAGTAGCACCATTGAAATTAGGCCGGCCAATCCAACACCATTAAGCGCGGCCTGTATTTCTTCATGGGCCAGGGGAATTTCGCCGGTCAAGCGTACTTGAACATCTGGGGATAGTTCAGCTTGTTCAATCTCCTCCCTTAGGACTCTCACCAGAGTTTCGTTTGGCAACTGCTGCGACAGATCCTGAGCACCCTGTAGGACGATGAGTTGGTAGTAGCTATGCTGGTCTGGATCCGTAAGTAACGGTAGACCGTCAACTCTCACCTCACCCTCAATCAATGCCTCTACTAAGGACTCCAATGGCGCGGGCAGAGGCAAACCTCGGTTTGTCGAGAGATGGTCCGCGAGCACATAAATGAAGTTGTTTAAACTGGCCTCGTCCGCCAATCGTAGCAATGGACCAAAACCGTATTCTGCACCCGTTAGCCACAGCTCCAATTGATCGGTATCCAGAAAGTAAAATCCGCGCCGCTTAACAAACTCGTCGACACCCGGCGCAAAGACTGAATGGAAAGAACTGTTGGAGCGAAGGCTTTGGACCAGCTTGCTTGTTGCCCGATCAACCGCGCCAGCCCTCGTCCCGCTGACTACCATAAGCGCAGTCTGCTCAAAAAATGGAAATTGGTTTTTGTAGTGTTCGTTGTGTTGGTACCAGAGCAAATCATCGGAGGGCCGGATGAGACTTCCCAGGTCTGAATTAATACGCCCCTGGGTCGCAACTAACGCCAGGCTCAAGAGGCTCAAAAACAGCACAGCACCGATAACAAATCGACCATTGCGGACTGCAAAGCCAGCCAGGCGACTAAGCACAACTATTCTGCTTGGCGTATTTTGTGTATACCTCCATCAACTGATCTACAGAACGTTGGTGATGTCGAACCAGTGCGCGTTCGCGATTAGAAATCCCCGCTCGAACCCTGGCTTCCGGGTCCGCCAACCAACGATCAATTTTTTCTCTTAAGTTAACCACATCTCCCTGGCGAAACTGGTTATCCTGATCCGTGACAAATTCCAGGGTTGCACTATTGTCTGAATCAGAAACCAATACGGCATTACCAGCTGCCATCGCCTCGAGCACCGACATACCTTCCAGTTCAATTTCTCCGCCATGGACAAACAAGTCCGCAGATTGATAACAGTGCTTCAGAGTCTCATCATCAACCGGTCCAATCTTGGCATTCAAGCCAAGCTGTTGAGCTTTCAATTCCAGCTTTTGCTGGAGCGGCCCTGCTCCAATCATACGGATTTGAATCCTGTCGCGAAATTTGGATCCTGCCACCGCCTCCAAAATGGTGTGCTGGTGTTTTTCCGGTGCAAGACGGCCCACACTCAATAAGCGAAAAGTGCCGTCATCGGAAGGCGCACGCTGTAAGTTAAAAAATTCACTCGGCACGCCGTTCGATAGTACTTTAACCGGCGTTTTCAAACCGTGCTGTTGCAATTGATCAGCTGCAAACTGAGAGGGGGTTAGCACCAGTTCCGCACGGCTATAGAGTCCCCAGATAAACAACCGATATAGCTGATTAGCCAACCAGGTGGACTCGAGACCAAGATTCCGTAGCAAATTCTCTGGTTGCACATGGAAGGAACAAATCAACGGCACATTCAATCGATTGGCTGCTCGACAGGCAGAATATCCCAGAAAAAAGGGAAACTGGACATGAATCAGATCAAGATCCTGCAGCGCCCCATCAATATCAACATCAGAACCCCAGGGGTTAGCTAATGGGACTTTCATACTGTTAATAATCCCGTTGAACCCGGGAATAGAAAGTCTTGGAAACGTTCTCATCCGGTGGTCAGGAGCGATTTCGGTATGGGGCGTCGCCAGCAATCGGAAGTTTATTTGACCGCTCAACGCCGCAACAAATCGACGAGTCGATACTACTGTGCCGTTATATGGGAAATCCCAGGGATCAATTACCACACCTACTTTTACCGTCATTAAAACTTCCTTGTCGCAACCATCCTACGGTATAGGAAATTGCGCTCCGATTCGAGACATCCACGTCGCCCCGGGACTCGCCATCTGAGAAGAACCGTCTACGCTATAAAGACCAAAACATATTTCAACTAAGTGAGATCAAATCATGAGTACAACACCCTTCCGATTATTGCCGGTTGTGACCGTCATGTTGGGGCTAATGGCATTCCAAAACCCTGCTCTGGCGGACCCGATTTCCTCCAGTGAGGTCGGCAAACAAACCATGTCTAAATTTATGATCAATCTTGCAAAATTTGTGACCTGGCCAGAGGATCGCTTCACCGGCGAAACAGCCCCCTATAAATACTGCCTAATGGGTGATGATCCCTTTACCGGCACCCTTGATGAAGCAGTGTCGGACAAGCAGGCGAAGAGCCGAGGGTTCGAAATCCAGAAATTGGACATAGGCGATATGGCTACCGCTAAAACCTGCCACGTGGTCTTTTTGAATGTCCCCGCCGCCGATGATGCAACCGCCTTGATTGATGGCCTTGCGGGACTACCTATCCTCACCGTCGGTGAGGTTGAGCAATTTGCCCAGTACGGCGGCATGGTCGGGTTTTTAGGCAAGGGTCGAAAAATTGCCTTGGCTGTAAATCAGAAACGCCTAGAGGATGCTGGACTAAAAGCTTCTTCGAGACTGTACCGCGCGAGCAACATGTAAACTATTTGGAGGGGCAAGATGCAAGCTACTAATATTCCATTAAAATGGAAGGTCGTACTCGGTGTCACCACAACGAGTACTCTCTCGGTAATACTCGCCATCGCGATGTTTGCCAGTATTGAGACGGGCCGAATTGAGCAATCGGTCATCTCTGAGGCTGAGACAATTACCAAGATTATCGGCGGTAACTCCGTTGGGTCTCTGGCGTTCTCCGACCCAGAGTCAGGGCTTGAAACTCTTGCTTCCCTCCGCGCCAACCCACACATCCATGATGTGGTGATCTACGACGAGACGGGCGCACCATTTGTTTGGTACAACTGGTCCGGGATTGCCAATACCAAACCAAACTCAGGGGTGGCGGATAACATGCCCAACAGCATGCCGCAAAAAGCACCCACAACAACTATCAACATTCGGGAAGCCGATTTTACGGTCACAAAGGCAATCACCGATGAAGAAAACAACCGTCTCGGCACAATCTATGTGCTCACGGATTTCAAATTGGTAGATGATGCAATTTCAAACTATCTCTACGTCACCCTGATGATCAGTTTTGGTGTTGCACTGTTATCCTTTGGTCTTTCCATATTGATCCAGCGCAATATCGTTGCACCGATTAATCAGGTGGTGTTTGCCTTAAGAGATATTGCTGAAGGCGAAGGTGACTTGACCCAGAGGCTTAAGGTCAATACCGACGACGAGCTTGGGCAGTTGGTTTCCTGGTTCAATACATTTGTGGAAAAAATTCACGATGTGGTGGTGCAGTTTCGCGATACCGCCAACGACTTATCTATATCTGCTACTGAACTCAATACCCAGTCGGGCTCGACCAGTAATTCAATTACGGGCCAGCAAAAGGAGATTGAGCAGGTAGAAACCGCAATGAAAGAGATGTCACAAACTGTTCAAGAAGTTGCCGACAGTGTTGCAAGCTCAGCCAACGACGCAGAGTCGGCGGACAACGAATCCAAGACCGGACGAGAGATTGTCGGGGATACGATGCACGCTATCGAAGCCCTTGCCTCAGATATCGAGACCGCGTCACGGGTGATCACCAAGCTCCAACAGGATAGTGACACCATCGGTTCTGTATTGGACGTTATTCGTGGTATTGCCGAACAAACTAACCTACTTGCTCTGAATGCCGCCATTGAAGCTGCCCGGGCCGGGGAGCAAGGCCGGGGATTTGCTGTGGTTGCAGATGAAGTGCGTACCCTTGCCAGTCGTACCCAGGAATCTACCCAGGAAATCCACGATATGATTGAGCGTCTTCAGTCTGGTTCTCGAGAGGCTGTACAGGTTATGGATAAAGGCCGAGCCCAGGCCCATGCCAGCGTTGAGACCGCAGATAAAGCGCGCGCAAGTTTGGCGGCTATCACCAGTGCCGTCGGCACAATCAAAGATGTGTCAAAACAAATTGCCGAGGCATCGGATGAACAGCGCACTATGACCGGAGACATCAATGGTAATATCGTGAACATCTCCACCGCAGTTCGAAAAACTTCGGAAGGCGCTAAAGAGATGGCAAAAAGAGCGGAAACGCTAGATCAACTGTCCAATGACATGCTTCGACTAGTTGGCCAATTCAAGTTGTAGTAGTAGAGAGTAGTAAAAGAGAGTAGCAAACAGATAGAAGGAAGCTGGTAGTTAGAAGCAGGTAGTTAGAAGCCGATAGTGAAATGGATGGTGATAAACCCAGGACTAAAAATGAGAGTCGAGGAGATAATTCTATGAAGTATTTATTTGCAACGATCATACTTAGTATCAGTATGACGGTATTGGCAGACCGTCCAATAGAAACCGTTATGACGATTTCTGCTGATCAAGCAGTAAAATTATTTACCGATGAGACAGTTATGGTTATTTCTCATCAGGCAGCAGAAACATTACTTGGCGACCCAGCATCAACTGCAATGAGTATCGATCTGCTCAATAGCATGCCCGCTACCGCAGCTGGTCATAACGACATAATATTTATCGGCGCAGATCAAGCCGAGTCCCTTCTGAGCGGCTCTTAACGCCAGAACGTCTGATGGAGCTTCCTGCCTGTGGTTGCTCCAATCGGACCAATAACCTGAAGATTTCTGCTGCCTCGATCAAATAGTTCAGCGCTAGACCAGACAAAAGACTCACCTGCAATCTGACCTAGATCTGCACCACTAACGCCAAACACCAATTTTGGAATACCGGACCAATAGATTGCACCCGAGCACATGGCACACGGTTCAGTGCTTGAATAAAGTGTCGTTTCCGCTAGCTCCTCAGGCCCAAAACGTTTACCAGCCTCTCTCACGAGGTTAAGTTCTGCGTGGCAGGTCACATCCCCTTCAGTCAGCACAGTATTTTGTGTCTCAAGCACAATCTCACCATTCTTTACCAACAGGGCACCAAAGGGGTGATTGCCTGCTTCAACGGCAAGCTCTGCGAGGACATAGCAGCGGTCAATAAAATTTTTATCTGGGGACAAGAAGTAGACCAAAGTCGAGGGCGAAAGAGCTGCGCATCGTAACACGGCCACCGCAAAAATGAATTACAATGCACGCTTTCAATTTTGCCTGAATCAGCATGAAAATTTCCAGTAGCGAATTTCTTGATCTCCATCATCCAATTGATACCAATCGATGGAGACTACCCATTATTGAACGCACAACCGGCGGCCGTGGTTCGCTCTTTGGCGGCGTAGGTCTCGCCGCGGGCGTTATTGCCCTTGAACAGGCGACAGACAAACCTATTATCTGGGCAACGGGTCAATATCTGGGGATTACCCAACAACCCGCTGCACTAGACCTGGAGGTCACGTTACCCGCTGTTGGACGAAACGTAAGCCAGGGCCGAGTGGTCGGGCATCTGTCAGATGTCACTCCGGAAAAAGAAATCATTACTGTGTTAGGTGCGTGCGGACAACGCCCGGAAACCGCAACTGGTATCTGGCTAAAGCGTCCCGACGTCCCAGATGCAGAGGATTGTCGGACCATGCAGAGACATCACGAAGGTGCATCTATTCACGATCATATGGAAGTGAGAATCGCCCGGGGTATGTTTGGTTTTTCCGGTGACGGTGAAGCCAGCGGTGACGGCGGCAATGCACTATGGATTCGAATGCCAAACGTGCTACATGATCGCGGCGCACTTGCGATGATTGCTGACTATATGCCCTCAGCCCTGGGCAATGCGCTCGGTCAAATGGCCCACTGCACCAGTATCGACAATACGATTCGCTATGCAAGTGGTGCAGATTCCAATTGGGTACTCTGTGAAAACCATATGGATTATGTCGGTGAAGGCTTTGGTTATGGCTCGGTCAATATGTGGAATGAGCAGGGACAACTGCTCGCCACCGCGAGCCAGACCGTAATCGTTCGTGTCTAGCTGATTGGGCTTTGCCTAATCATAAACTTAAGTCAAACAAGGGGAAGCACTGGTGTTTCAATTTGATCGTGACATTGCGGTAAAGCAGGTTGAGCCGGGTCGCTGGCAGGGGCATATCAGTGCCGCCTGGAATATAGGCGAGAACCCGAACGGTGGCTATCTGGTTTCGATCGCTATTAATGCCCTCAAACAATCACTCCCTCATCCTGATCCCGTCTCAATTACGACGCACTACCTTAGACCCGGCGCATCAAATCAGGATTGCGATATTCAGATTGAAGTGATTCGAACCGGTAGAACCTTAAGCACGGCTCGCGCAACCCTATCCCAGGCCGGCAAGGTCAAACTCGAAGTGCTAGCTGTGTTCGGTAATCTTGATGAATCCGTAGGCACAGATCATGAGTTGACAATTCCTGCACCTGGAATTGCTATGGTTGACCAGTGTATTGATCGGGATGGGCAATCCCAGGGTATTGAACTCCCCATTGCGAGTCGTTTAGATACTCGACTAGATCCCGCCTGCGCTGTACCTGGCAACTCGCCTCACGCGGTACTCAATGGCTGGAACCGCTTCCACGATGGACGAGCCCCTGATACCTGTAGTCTGCCACTGTTTTGCGACACGTTCCCACCATCGCCCTTTGCACTACTTGGTGTTGTTGGCTGGGTACCAACAGTTGAGCTAACGGTTCATGTAAGGCGTCGCCCGGCACCGGGATGGATTCAAGCACAATTTGAATCATCAGATCTCTATCAGGGGCGAATGATAGAGAATGGATGCCTATGGGACAGCACCGGCGCCCTGGTGGCGCAAAGTCGTCAAATCGGACTGGTGATGCAAGCAAGCTAATGTCCCATCAAAACAATCGCCCAACCAGGCAGCGGGTTTACAAAAACCAAGGAATCGCACTGAAAAACACCTGAACCATTAGCTCGCTAGAATTTTCCAGATCGCTTTTTCAAAGTCGACGCCCGGTTTTTCAGGCAACAGCGCCGAGGTTCGCGCAATCACCAGTTCGAGACTCGGTGCAACATGCAGATAATTTCCGTAGGCGCCCCGAGCTGCAATCAGGTCCTCCGGTGCATCGGGAAGAATCCGGCCCTGGATCGGACTTTCCTCTCGCATTGGCTGAAGATAATGGCTGCTTGAATTGTTCCACCATCCCCAACCCCATGCAGGATTTTCCTCGGAGCCTGGTTCCGCCATTGCCTTGATAAAATAGTCAGGCACATAATGACGCTCACCTAGCTTTCCTCTTGCCAGAACAAACTCACCCAGTCGCGCAAGGTCCCGGGCTGTAGATTGAAGGCCGGTAAAGGGCTTACCGTTTCGAAGCTTCTGAGGCCGTTCAACCCACCGGGTATCCGCCATATTGAGAGGACCCAGCAACCAGGAGTCGCTCAGGTCCTGGAGGGTTTGATCACTTTGCTGGCACAGGATTTCTTTAAGATATTGATAAGCCGTGTTGTTGTATCGCCAGGTTTTATTGATTTCGCCCAATAGGGCTAACTCGTCATCCATTCCAGTTGTCATGGTCAACAAGGTTTCAATCGACAACTTGGCCTCATCCCATGGGGAGAGTTGTGTCCACTCGGGCGCAAGGTGGTGATTAATATTGTCCAGGGTCTCAAGCAAGTATTGATCCTCGGCCACCCCCAGCAAAAGTGTTAAAAAACCCTTTTGAACTGCAAATACATCAACGGCATTCGGTTGAGGAGATAAATCGATCAGCGTTTCTCCCGACATCACAACACAGCATTGACTGGATCCGGTCTGCTCCGCCAGGCTGACGATAGCGTCTATTTTTTTTGGTTCTATCATCATCTCTCCACGCCCAGTTGGATCAGTACCCGTGCTTTATGCGGGATCTGGAAGAATGCTCTCAGGGCTTTGGCGCATGGACGTTAACCCACCGTCAACAATCATGTGTTGCCCCGTAACGAAGCTTGATTCATCGCTACCGAGAAACAACGCCATATTGGCAATATCTAATGCTTCTCCGGAACGCTTAATGGGATGCAAATTCGCCAGCATGGGTCGCATAACATCCGCCGTGGCTTCATTGAGTTTGTTTTCCGGATCAATCATCGGCTTAAAAATATTGGTGGCAATTCCGCCGGGGCAAATTGAGTTTGCCCTGATATTTGACGCCGCGAGCTCCAACGCTATTGATCTTGTGTAACCAATCACACCTGCCTTAATGCCTGAATATACATGGGGACCGAGGCCGCCCTGGACACCAGCAACACTTGCGGTGCTAATAATAGATCCCGATTGCTGAGGTTTCATAATCCTGGCGGCATACTTCACACCTAAAACCACCCCAGTAAACATCACACCAATTGTTGCGTCATATTCCGGCCCTAGCTCGACAGCATCGGTATCTCCGGCTACGCCGCCAAAGCCGGCGTTGTTAAAGAGTATATGCAGGCCACCGAACTCATCGACTGCTGCCTGCACCATGGCACGAACATCGGATTCATTTGAAACATCCGTGTGGCAATAGATTGCTTCACCCTGAAGTTCACTTGCGAGAGCTTCTCCTGGATCATCTTGAACATCAGCAATCACAACTCTGGCGCCTTCTTCTACAAAACGGCGAACGGTGCCCTCCCCTATTCCGCTCGCTCCACCGGTTACAATCGCAATCTTGCCTGCCAAACGTCCCATACATCACTCCCAAAAAGATTCAGCGCATCCTGACACAGGTGTGCAATTTCCGGCAAATCATCAAATCTCGTCTAGTCTTTAAGAGGACCCCAATAAAATGTCGCGGAGCGGCTAAAAATGAAATCGTTAATCTGGACCATTGCATTTATTGCAGCCACCGGACTATCGGCTGAGAGTATCGAGCCAGGACCGGAAGCAGGCCTTACCAGAGAGAATGCCAGGCAGGACGCCCAGGGGGTTAAACATGTTGTGGACGACAATAGAGTTGTCGTCATAACAGAAGCTGAATTTGTTCCGTTTTCCCAGTATCTTGGATTACCGGATGTAAACAATTTGCCGCCGACTTCAGCTGGAAATCCAAAGCCTGCACAACACAGAATGCCCTAGCTGGGTGGTGATGAAGGCGGTGACGACTTTCTTAAGTAACGGTAGATTCCGTATAAACTAATCGCCAGCCAGCAAACCTCGATGATAAAGCTCGACAAATTGAAACTGAAATAAAGCGAAACACAGATTAATACCGCACCCACACCATTCATCAACGAATATCGAATACCCTGAGCATCAATTTTTTCTAGCTGCAGGAGGAAGTAACTCAGCAACACAAGAAACACGCCCAGGTTGCCAACAAAATCTGACCAGTGATATTCAATCATGGCTGGATGCCCATTCGTTGATCGAGATACCGGTAGAATTGCCAAAGACAGGCTTCAAGATGGCTCAGACGGCCAGGCTTATAAAAGCGACTATTGACCCCCTTCCAGACACCTTCACAGACGGGAATATCCTCAAGATGAATGGCCGTTGTTGACGCCACAATTTCCGCAATCGCGTCTGGATTATCAGCGATCGATTCATGGACCATGACATGGATTTTTAATTCGAAGTGATCCTTTGACTGAATATCCATTTGATACCAAACGGCGTAGGGCGTGTCTGGACTGCGGATCAGGGCAAACAACGTCGAAGGCAATATACATCCCGCCCAGAAGGGTGGAATAGCCTCAAGGTCTATGGACGGATTTTCTAACAGCAGATAGTCACCCTCAACAGTTTCTCCGAAGGTACCCTGGGCCGGAAAAACAGGATTCAGCGTCTCCGGGTGAGTTCCGATGTGATGATAGGATTCAAGGAAATTCTCGACTAGAATTTTCCAGTTCCAGGGTGAGGAAAACGACATGGTCTCCACATGTCGCAAGTCTGCGAAGCCAAACGCTGACAATTTTGTATCAAGCTCAACCAGGCGTGGTGCAAGGGGCTTTGCCTCTGCGTGCAAATTCAGGAATACCCAGCCCTGCCATATTTCCAGGGCAACGGAGGGCAATTTATTTGAGCTTACAACAAACCCTTCTGCCTGCTCCATCAAAGGGGCACCACGAAGCTGGCCATCTAATTCATAGGCCCATTTATGATAAGGGCAACTCATATACCTGCCGCCAACATTTCCCTCGCCCGTCAAGATCGGGCATGCCCTGTGTAAACAGATGTTCGAAAAAGCATTGAGATTGCCGCTGTCATCTCGCACCACAGCAATCTCGTCACCAAAGTGGTCGTGAACGAGGTAGTCCCCCGAATTGGCAAGCTGATCAACTCTTGCGACGGGGAACCATTCTTGACGAAACAGTTGAGCCACTTCTGATTGAAAAGTGGATTCGGAAGTATATTGACTACCCGGTAGCGAGCGGGCGTTTTTTAGGGTATCCGAAACTTGATAAACCAAAATTGAACTTCCTAACGGTTGTCCGTTGAGCCTAACGCAATAATCGATCTCGACACATAACCGGCGAGATAAATAAATTACCGCTAGATTAGCTTACGAGTTGCGTACTGAACCCTAAAACCGATCGGTATTCAAACAATGAAGTAGAGGTTGGACTCTACCCACCTCTGCTGATTTGGGCCTGATTGCGAACCCGGCGCGTGGTTTCTCGCACTTCTTTTTTGTCCCGCTCCAATTCTCCAACTGTTCGACAAACTTTAACCGGACGGTGGGAGCCTGTGGGCTTTTCAGTTTTACAAATAAGCCCATCGGGATTCGCGGCAAGTGCACGCGACGATTCTGAGCTGTGTTCTGTGCTGATACAGCCTGTTAGCACAAGCGTCAGACTAATTAATAACAAGGTCTTCATAACATCCTCACTCAATTTAGCGCTGTATTATACCCAGAAACGACCCTACGGGTAGTTCCTGACAGGTCCTCATTCGCAGCAGCCAGTACGGGCACTATTCGATAAACCCGCCGAGCGGGCATGAATAGCTGAATCACCGCTGGATCCAACACTTCTTCCGCGACTGCGTTGTACAGGGAATCTCCCAATTTGATTCGACAATTCGGCGTTTCTCGAAGATATTTTGCCCAGCGCCGTCCCGGTGATGCATCAATATAGAGTTCACCTTCTATCACCGTCACCCGCAGATAGACCGAATAGGGTGCAGCCGGCCTGGTTTCGAGCTGTAGCACCTTGAACTGCTCTGCAAAGGCAAAACTATTTGTCTGTTGAAGCCCGCCCTGTAGGGCTTTCCCAGGAAAAACAAGGAACGGTGATTGGCAGCCACCCAGAACGATTAGCAGGAGCAACGGAACAAAAAGCCCCGGTCGATTTATTTGCGTACCCATAATGCAGTAGTCTTGCACAGGACAAACTCATCCGAGAATAAAAAAATGAAATACGCCCTGACTATTATCGGACTGCTGTTAGTCGGTCTTACCGGCTGTAGCGAACCAGCGGTTGTCAAAAACAAGACCATTGGGTGGTTTGAAGGCAACGTTGACGCCGCTTTTTCTCAGGCAAAAAGTGAATCAAAACCCCTATTTCTATACTGGGGAGCAATCTGGTGCCCCCCCTGTCAGGAAATTAAGCACACGGTTTTTAAAAGTCGCCGATTTATAGAACAAACAGATTCTTTTATCCCTGTTTACTTAGATGGTGATACCGAGGCTGCGCAAGCTGCCGGAGAACGGTTCGGGGTCAAGGGCTACCCAACAATGATTGTGTTTAATAGTGCAGGCACTGAAATTACTCGAATCCCCGGCGGTATCGACATTTCCCGCTATAACGACGTCCTTGCATCAGCACTGAATAGCATTACACCGACCCGTGAATTGGTTATCGCCTTAACGGAGAACCCCGCCAGCCTGACAGAACAGAATTTGAAACAGCTCGCCTACTACTCCTGGGGTCAGGACCACGACGCACTACCAAAAAACTACAACCCCGAACTTTTCCTTACGGCATCTCAGCTAGCCGCCGACAGCATCAATTCAACAAGGTTGTATATGCAATATCTCTATGAGGTTTCCGCGGCTTTAGAGGCAGATGCTGAGCCAACCGTGATCGACACTGCATTACCGATGCTAAACAAAATATTGGCATCAAGAAGCCTGGTACTTGCCAACTGGGATAGCCTCGCTTACTACAGCACGGATCTAGCTCCACTAGCCGCCAGTGGCAATGACCTTGAAACCCTGAAAGCCACCTGGCAAAAAGCGATATTTGACGCGATGGATGACCAGTCACTTTCGGTTGCTGAACAACTTGCTGGATTGATCCCCACGATCGAGTTTTATTTTGAAAACGAATCCAACACTGCGTTACCTGATGATCTAAAAACTACCGTTCTCGCGGCCACCCAAAGAGCTGACGAGGCCACTGAGAATTCTTTTGCCAGACAAAGTGTCGTCAACCAGATCAGTGGCGTGTTACAGGAAGCCCGCTTATTAGCGGAAGCCAAAATACTTCTGACAACTGAACTCGATCGATCTAGTTCTCCCTATTACTTTATGAGTAGTCTGTCGGCGATTGCGGAAAAGGAAAAGGACATCGAGACGGCACTGGCCTGGCGGCAAAAAGCTTTTGAAACTGCTAAAGGAAGTGCAACAAGGTTTCAGTGGGGCGCAAGCTACGTTCGAGCCCTAATGCGAATGACGCCCGATGATGAAGCAACCATTACCCAGGTGGCAATGTCTCTATTTAGTGAAATGGACGCCAACAGCGAGCTTTTTGCCGGGCGCAATTTTCGAGTTCTGAGGTCGTTAAACAAGAGCCTACATCAATGGCAAGCAGAGCGCAGCAAGAGCCTGTTGGCGGGCTTCGACGCTGCTATTACTCAACGTTGCGAGGCATTAACGCGCAACAGCACGGCAATGGAAAACTGTAGGAGTTTACCGGTAACCGAGAGCTAGAAGCCCATCGCAAATTCAGCTTCCATCTCGAACTGGTCACGAATAATGGTTAGTCGGTTTTCCAATCCTGCCATCATGGTGACGAACACAGGATTAGATTCATAGGTTTGCATAATAGGATCAAAGCCCGGACGCCAATGTTCTCTCCAGCCTTCATCCACGGCTCGCTGTAAATGAATCAAGGCCTGCTGTTGCTGGCCCCTCACCGCATAAATTCGCGCCATACCATACCAGTCCTCCGGCCAATGCCGACTGGGGTTGTCCAGGTTCTCCCTCAAGGTGGCCTCGGCTGAAGCCAGCAACTCATTCGCACGGGCGGACTCACCTTCAGATTCAAGTTGGCTGGCAACCACTATCTGAACTTCTGGCAGAAATTCTTTGATGTATTCATCTTGATGCGTAAAGGTCTTTCCCGAGGCCAAAGCAACATCATAATCCCGCACCAGATTTTTTCTATCGCCCAGATAGTACCTTGCAAGCAAACGATCGTACTCAGTTTCGAGATCACCGCCATGAGTTTGCTCAATTTTTCTCAGTAAATCAGTAACACCTTGCGAATCTTTTGCGCCAACAAAACGACCAATCCGAAACCACAACACCCGATTTTTGTATTCTTCAGGCACTCCTCCTGCAAGCTTTTGATACCAGATATCGGATTGTTCAAAATCACCAATGTCCGCATACAACTTTGAAACGTTAACGCCGTAGTTGAGGTCCTCGCTCAACTCATAAGCCCGCTCAAAATGTCGAATTGCTTCACCGATTCGACCGTTACGGGAGGCCAACTGAGCAACCAACTCATATCCCTTCGGATAGTTTGGATCACTTTCAACAATGTGACTGAACAACGTCATGACTTCAGCATCTCGACCTTGAACTGCATACATGCTGGCAAGATTATAGGAAGCAACCGGTGACTTTGGATCCAACTTTACGGCGCGTTCATAAAGCTGCATTTTTTCGCCATCGTCTTCAATCAGCGTTGCATACCACATCACCGCCATTGCATAACTTGGATTGAGTTTCATCGCCTTCTTTAGCAGAGATCGCGCCAGTTCTTTTTTGTCGGGATACTGACTTTCCAACAGGCCTTTACTGGCCCAGGCTATGCCAAGCTCAGGATCTAGCTCCAGGGCCCTGTCTACCGCCTGTCTCGCTTTTATCAGGAATTCGTCGCGATCAGCGTACTCGTAACTAACCAGCAAGGTATAGGCGTCACACAGGCCAGCAAACGCCAGAGCAAAATTTTGATCCTCAGCGACGGCGGTTTCAAAATAGCTGGCAGCAGCAAGCAGACTATCCTTCGATCGCCTGGAAAGTTCTTGCTGACCCCGACCAAAAGCAATCAATGCCTCGGGGTTGCTGGAACGCGCACCACGGGTTCCGCTGCCTGTCGTTTTCCCAGCAAAAAGCGTTACCTTAAGTTTTTCAGCAACAGCTCCGGAAATCTCATCCTGAATCTTAAAAACATCACTGTACTGGTGGGTATAGGTCTCTGACCAGACATGTTGGCCGGACTCGACGTTAATTAACTGGGCGGTAACCCGGATGGTGTTGTCGATGTCATTCGCCCGCACACTTCCTTCAAGGATATGGGCGACACTCAGTTCTCGGCCTATTTCACTAATATTGCGATTGACCCCCTTGTAGGCAAAAGACGATGTTCGGGCTGCGACCCTGAGCTCTGGTACCCGGGCAAGCACATTCAATAACTCCTCTGACAAACCGTCAGCAAAATATTGATCTCTTGGGTTTTCACTAAAGCTGTCAAAAGGCTTCACCGCAATAGAATTGTCTGACACCGGCGCAACCACTTCCGGGGTAGATCTGACTAGTTCACGCTGCTCAATACTCCCATCGTCCGAACCATTCTCCACCAGAGAATCGTCTTCCAGGCTAACCTGAACAAGGAACAGTCCTACAACCAGGACACACAGTACCGCCACGAGGGTTAAGTCGGTTCTAGAACCCAGGAAGGGCTCGTGGGCTTGCCCGTCATCCAGGTGAACACCGTCCCGATCAAGATCAAAGATCCAGGCAAGAATCAAAGCAAAGGGCAAACCAGAAAAGAAGGCGATAACTAAATAGCGGAGCACCGATTCTGGAATTTCAAGTGCTGGCGAAATAATGTCAAGGAGTTGAATAATTGGCCAGATCGCAACGACGTATAACGTCGCGACACGAATCACTCGCCGACGCTTTAGCTCTTCATAGAATGATTTTAGGGATGCCACCGACATGGAGTGATATTAACCTTCTTCTAACTCGATTGCGCCGGAGACACTCCGCACCGTTAAGGTACCTGAGCCTTTCCCGATTTGGCTACGCAAAGATTTCATACCGAACATTTCGAAAGCTTTGTCATCGCTAAGATCATTATCGATGTCCCCAGAATTGCTATCAACCTGTAGTGATAAATCTATCGGCTTCATGACTCGAACCACAATCTTGCCGCTGACTGACGTCAGCTCCGCCCTCGCTTCCGTGGTAAACCCCACTTTGACGCTGACCTTTCCGCTAACGGATGAACCCCGCATGCGGCTAACATCCTTCGCCACGACATCTATCTCTCCCGACATAGATTCACCATCAAAATCACCTTCGTGATTGCTGATGTCAATGTCGCCGCTGGTGGAACTCGCCTGCAATCTTCCAACGGTGTCCTCGGTAGTAATGTCGCCACTGACGGTTTTTAGATTCATCCGTTCTCGACCACCTTTCATTTTTATTTCACCACTGATTGTTCTCAATTGCAGGCTGCCACGGACGTCCTCAACGACGATGTCTGTAGACACAGCATCCACTGCAACCTTGCTCTGGAAAGGCACGCGAATCACCAGATCTGAACCGTCAGCCCAGTTAACATTATGTCGGGGCATGATCACTTCAATCTCTGTAACCCCGTCCTTCACCTCAAACCGCAGGTCAGTAGCCAACTCATCCAACTCACCTTTCACTTCAATTTCCGCGCGATCCCAACCTTCAATTTCGACCTCGCCTCGCAACACCGCAATCTTAACCAACCCTTCAGGCTGGGCATCGCGACGATCGTTGACGTCTTTTGCCTGTGTTGCAAAGGACATCAGTATCAACAAGCAGATAGCGAGCAAATTCATAGACGGTCCAGCTAAATAGATTCTTGGGGAATTAGACGAAAGAGAGCGCAACATGGTTTAAGACCCGCGTTCCAGTTCGTCCAGTAGGGCAACAATGCCATTAGAATCAACTCCATGACAAAATGTTTGTCCCGCAACCTTAATGTTTGGTCCTTTTTCACAATACCCCATACATACAGATGGCTTAACTTCACAATTCATATTGCGATTTCGAATGCCCGCCTCGAGCTGGACAATCAGCGCCTCGCTGCCACGACCGCCACAGGAGGGCTGACCGGATAGCGGGCGGGTGTTCGTGCAGACAAAAATTTTCATTGTTTAATAATTAGCTTTTCACAGTTGAGACCCTGGGCCGCACACAATCCCTGGTATGCGGCGAGAATACTCTGGGCATCTGTCACGCCCGTGACATTGTTTGCTGTATCAACATTCACGTTTGCCCCATAAATGGAAAACCAGATATCGGCTCCTTTATCACCCACCACAAGGGTGTGCAGTGAATGGGCAGGTTCATACAGGTAGGACCCGGCGGTATTTTTATACTCTGGATACTCCTCATAGCACCAACTTCCGGAGAAAGTCACAGCAAAAACCGGCCCGGTATGATAGTGTTTACTCACTTGGTGACCCGCTGGAAACCGGGTTCTAAGCACCCACAAACCTTGGTTCAGGTCAACTTGCAGGAGCTGCAACAAAGTTCCGTCCCCCGCGTCAACAAAGGGCAGGTCTGTCTCACCAATATGAATGGCTTCGGTGAGCCCATGGGGCGGCACCATACCGTTTTGTTGCAGAGCAGGCTCAATAGCTTCATTTGGATTGGTTTCAGTCATGGGTTGATCCGGTCGAGGGCTTGCTGCATTTTGAACGGTTTTAAGCGCCATGCAACTTGCGAGATTAAAACCGTTCGCGGTAATGTGCCCTATCGCCTTCTTTTGACGGAAGCTTGACGGGGCATCCGGGCAAAACCATTTCAACTATCTCAACAACGATTTACTACAGGAAGCTACCAAGATGACCTACGCACCAGGAGAACGAGCCTTCTACGACGCCGACAGCCATATCATGGAGTTGCCGGACTTTCTGAAGAAATATGCCGATCCCAGCATCCGCGATGAAATCCCTGAGGTCAGTTATAGCGCTTCTCTGGTGACCGATGAAGAAGTTGCGTTAATCATGCAACAGGGCGGCAAACATTCAGCAGAACATCGGGCTAGCATGGCCGCCCTCGGCGACGACCTAATCGCAAAATCTAAAGAGATTCAGGCGCTTGGCGCCTTTGACCGTTCAGACCGTACAACCGCCCTCGACCTGTTAGGGTTCAAGAAACAACTTGTGTTTGCCACCCATAGTGTCGCTTTTCCATTCCACCCTAGTTCCAAGAAACCCTGGAACCTACGCTATGGCGCGACCCGGGCCCACAATCGGCATATGGTTGACTTCTGCTCCGATGACAGTCGCTTAATGGGTGTGGGAATTGTGCCACTGGACAATCCAGAAATGGCAATCAAAGAGGCTGAATGGGCAATCGAGCAGGGCCTGGAGGCTATATGGGTACCGCACCGAGCACCTCTGGACATATCTCCGGGCCATATAGATCTTGAGCCCTTTTGGCAGCTCCTTGCTGATTCCGGGACGCCATTCCTGCTACACGTCGGCGGCTCCCCACTCCAGGCGTTAAAAGCCTGGAGCAACAATGGTCGCGCTGCGGTGAAAGATTGGATGGGCGGTGGTGAAAATGTTCGAACCAAAGATGCCACGGTCATGCACCAACCCCCGGAAACTTTTATTAGCATGTTATTGATGGACGGAGTTTTCCATCGCAATCCAAAACTGCGCGGTGCTGCGGTTGAACTTGGGGCCGGCTGGGTTCCGGAACTACTCAAACGACTTGATTGGGTCGCAAAGATTTACGGCCGCGTTGATGAGTCCGTTCGATACGATCGACCACCCTCCCAGCAGCTGAGTGAACAAATGGGCTTTACCCCATTTCCTCACGAAGATGTTTCCAACCTGATCGAACAATCCAATGAGGATCTCTATCTGTTTTCCAGCGACTATCCCCATGTTGAGGGTGGCCGGGATCCAATTGGGAAATTCTCAACGAACTTGAGCGATGTTGCCCAGGCAACCCAGGAGAAGTTTTTCAGTGAGAATTTCCTTCGACTATTTCCCGAGTCCCGCACGGCCTAGGGATACGGATAGCTGGGGATAATAGTTCCCCAGCTAGCACCCTGAACTAATATCCTGAACTAATATCCAGGGCTAACACTCAGAGCTAACATTCAGAACTAACATTCAGAGCTAACATTCAGAACTAACATTCAAAGCTAACATTCAGAGCTATGCAGGACCACGAAAGTGGAAGATCTTCAGCGCTCGTTCCGGATAGCGATCGACAAATTCCGGACTCGCCGGCATCTCGCCAATCAAGCGCAGTTTGCTTTGGTAGCGCTGCATCAGGTTGGGTAGAAAATCCATACCGAGATAGGGGCTGTTTACAGTCGCAATGACATCCGCGTTGGGTTTGAGAAATTTATCCAGTTTTTTGAGGATCAGAGCATAATCTTTTTCCGCGTCAAAACTGCCCCGCTGCCTCGTCGGCGGATCAATAATCACCGTGTCGTAGGGTCCAAATTGTTGCACTTTGCCCCATGACTTGAACAGGTTGTGGGGCATAGATTTTACACTTCTTAAGTCCTGGCCGTTCAACTCATGATTTCGCTTGCCCCAGTTGATCGAGGGCTTACTCATATCCACGCTGACAACCTGCCTCGCGTGCCCGGCAAGGGATGCCACTGAAAGAGAGCAGGTGTAGGCAAACAAGTTGAGGACATTTTTGCCCTTTGAATAGTCCATCAACCAGCGGCGCAGGGGACGCATATCGAGAAAGAACCCAGCATTTTGATTAACCCCCGGCTGCACCTCATATTTCACACCATGTTCACTGACAATCACCGGTGAAGACGGTTGACCAAACAGGCAATCAGCAGTTGCTCCCTGGCTGGATCTTGATTGATGAATCACCGTTTGAATTTGACCTTGCACATCGCCCTTAAGTATCTCTTCAGCCAGAGCTTCGACCTGTTCAATCTCACTGTATCCAGAAACCAACAATACCGGCGGGTACCAATCGATATTAATGTGCTCTAATCCAGGGTACATATGACCTCGGCCATGGAAGACTCGCCGGGGCTCAAGATTCACCTCAGCAAAAAATTTGGTGGTTTGGTCTAGTATCGGTTGGTATAACTGCATAGTCGGGCCAATGAGTCAGGCCCGGGTTGGGCCTAATCGTCTGAAAGACAGTGAAAGACAGGAAGTGCCTATTCTAACAACTGAGAGCCACCATTGACGCTAAACCGACGTAGTTTTCTTAAGTTTTCAATTTTGCTGCCAGGCGTACCGTCTCTGGTTCGCGCGCAAAAGCCCCAATTGCTCTCCGGCAAGTTACTTGGGCTCACAACACTCAACAAACAGTCCGCAGAACGAACTTTGTTATTCTCCCTGGATCTACACAGCGGACAAGTGGATTTTCAATCCCTCGACAATTATCGCTTTGGCCACAGCCTTGAAGCCTTAAGCGACAAACGCTGGCTTGCCATCCCCTACGGTGATGACAATCAAGCCTGCCTCGTCCTAGATCATAAAGGTCAGGTCACCCGAGAACTTCACGCACCCGACGGTATGGGCTTTGGGGGTCACGGAGTTGTGCTAGACGACGGCAATCAGGTTTTTCTCCACTACAATGCGACAGAGCGGCAAAGATCCGGCGGTGGCCAGGCAGTGATTGTCGATAGCAGGAGCGGGAAGATTCTCCATAGGGCAGCAACTCCTGTGATTCATGGCCACGACATTATTCGAAGTCGAAGTGGTCAGATTATTCTCGCTGATGACGGCGTCCTGGAATCGGACAACCCTGCAGACCCACTATTGTTAACGCCAATCAAACCAGCCCTTTACTACTACTCTCCGATGTTAGCTTTAGAGAAGTCAGTCGCTCTACCCACTAACGGCTGTGTTGTCCATATTGCTGAGGATTCAGAGTCTCGGATTACCGGCGCCGTTGAGCAGTATGTACGTCGCACAGAAGGTGGCCGCGCCTTTTTACACTCGTTACTCGGAACCGATACGGAATCCTATATATCGAAATTTGACGTCAACGACTTCCCAGACGATTTACCACTACCCGGATCAATACTAACGGTTTCGAGCGAGGGTACGGTCGATGAGACATTCCAAATACGCCACCAGGATCCCTTCGACATGATTTATAATGCAGCCAGTGGCACAAACTGCTGCGTTTTTACGGAAGCCAATTTGGTTGCCTGGAAAAACGTTGGAAGCTCCAATTGGCAATATAAGAAGGTGAGTGATGCTGGCTTAACATCGCCCTTTGGACTTGCCAACATCGGCACTACACCGCTTATAGCAGTCAACGATTTTGATCGAGGCGTGTTGATTCTAGATACGACGGATATGAGCGAGGTGGCGTTTTTCGACGTGCCTACCCAGGGCGTAAAACATCTCTCCTTTGCCCAGGTCAGATTTGCGCTAGTCAGGCGGAATTAGATTCGGTAGGGCTGATTAAATCGGTACAGCTTGTTGTATCGAATCATGGCCTGGATTTCCCGAACGTAGGATAGCCCTCTCTCGGAATACCTGAGCAAGCCGTCAGCCAGTTCGTCGCCGAAAATCGGCTGATTAGCAAAACGTTTGGAGGATCTCATTGCCCGAAACCCGTCATACGCAATATGAGTATTCAGGGTCCTGACGTAGTAGCGAACTGATTGTTCCGCGGTCGAAAAGGTTGCGACCTCATGGGTGAGTCCCACGGTTCTCTTTAACGGTGTAACACCACAGCCCTGATAAAAACACCAGATACCAAAATAGTTGTTCGCCGTTGTCGCAAAGCGAGAAGTTCCCCAGCCGGACTCTTTTGCAGCCTGGGCGACAACTAGTGCTGCAGGTACGGTGTCCACTCGCTTTAGCAATATCCCAACTCGCTGAGCGTCACGGGAATCTGCGTGCCTGACCCTGTAACGTTTTTCCATTCTGGACAACTCAACTCGCTGATCGTCACTGAGTTCACGTCCATGCAGTAATTGCATGCCGAGCCCTCCCAGCCACCTTCGCTCCTTCGCGACTTCAAGATTGGCATCATGAATCATCGGTAGCAGAAACTGGTAAAACGCTGCCTTACGGTCAGGGGCGTGGCGAATCTTAGCAAAAGCGGGGGCACTGAGATCTTCAACCTCACCGAGCATAACGGCTGTGGCGTGAAAGGCGTCGGGCATTTCAGGCAACATATTCTGAGGCAACGGCGCCGCAGCATCGTCCAGGGGATAGAAGCCAAGTAAAGCAAACGTCACGATCAAAACAGTTTTGGATAAGTGGAGCATAGGAGGTCTGGTGCGAGTTTGGCGGCATTCTAAAGAGAAAATGGAGGAACCTCCAGATTTAATCAGCGCTGCTTATACCGTGTGATTATTGATAAATATCAATTATATAGCGCCTGGTTTAGCCATTCCAAAAGTTGAATAGTGAAGAAATCTACAGATTCCTTGCGGGGCTTGGGCTGTAGGAGATTAACACCGCAGCCCCAAAGACTTTTGCTCAGCCCGGATTAACCCATAACCAACTCCAGGGGTAAGCTGCTGTAACGTGTCGGCGCTTCAACCCCTAATTTAGCTCTCACCTCCTCAAGGGGTAGCGCCAGTAATTGCTCCCACCTTTGAGCAGGCAACCAGCTTGTTCTACGGCCCATTTGATAGGCTTGCCACATACTACTGAAAAACTGACTGCCGAAGACCTTACGTAACTTGAGCGCACCCATGGCCCCGATAAAACCAATACCTCGGTTTTTAGTCTGGGCGTAAGTGAACGCTAACAAACACGCTTCTCCCGCCACATCGCGCCCGAACCCCGTGGTAACGTGCCAAAGATCATGCTGGTCCCGTAACCTGAGGGCGTAGGTTTCCATATCTGGATTTTCCAATCGCTGGAGGTCTTCACCTTCACTGGCATCTTTGAGGCCCTCGGCCGTGATATTCCCAGCCTCCATAAAGGCCAGATAGCGCTGTCCAAGACTGCCCTCCGGCAACCCTCTAAGGCCGTCACGATCTCCGAGCACTTCAAGCAAACTCGTTTCACTGTCAAGAATTTCCCGGGCCTGTGGTGTTGTGATAAATCGCCGGTAGCCCTTTCCTATCGCATCCCCAGATAGTGCGCGAAGGATGACAAACACTTCTTCGGTGGCCTCTGGATTCTTCAAAAGTTTTGCCATTGCGCGGATCGCAACAATGGGTTGCATCTTTCTAGGTCGGCTTGCCTGGATCATATCGAATCAACGGTTATTAACAAGAATGTTAATAATAGTCCTGTTAACATCTTTGTCAACAGTAAAGAAGATAAGGAAATAGTTTGCCGCCAAAAACTCGCCAGAGAAGAACGCCCGATGAAGCCCGTGAACTGATCCTTGTTGCCGCCCAGGTCCGGCTCTCCGCCTATGGGGTGCGAGGCCTGACAATTAAGGATGTTGCTGCTGATTCAGATATTAATCATGGCACCCTTCTGCATCACTTTGGCAGTGCTGAAGGTATGCGAAATGCTCTGTTGGCTCGAATGACCAATAGCTTAACTGAGGATATGAGCCGTATCCTTAAAGAGAACCCGGGTCCCGAATCGAGTATCGAAGCGTTATTCGACCTGATGAGCAGCACCGGCCACATTAAGCTTCTCGCCTGGCGTGCGATGGAGGAAGGCAGAAACAATCAGTTTGATATGCCGGACGCGAGCATCGAGTCCGTTGCTAATATCATCGAGCGCATTACCTCTGGCTTAAGTGATCACGATCAACTCAGAGCAAGAAACATGGTTTTTCTCGCCGTATCTGCGGCGGTGGGCTGGGGGATTTGTGGAACGGGGTTTCAGCAAATGTTTGGTCTGTCACCGGCCCAGCAGGAAGAGTTTCCCCGCTGGGTGGGACAGCAAATGGCAAAGCTTGCTACTCAGTAAAACGGACACTGCTCGACTGACACTGCACGACTAACAATGCCCGACTAACGCTGCACGACTGAGTATAAGTAGCGCTGTTTAGCATTACTACTGATTAGGATTGATCAAATACTTTTCACCAGTCGCCTGTTTTGCATATGCTTTTATGGACTCTGGTTCTAGCACTTCCGCCAAAGAAACAGTTTTGGTATAGGTGCTTTCAAAAGTCGTATTGATTTCATCAGCTACACGCTGGCGCAGTTCGCCAAATTTCTCCATACCTATGCGGCCAATAAAGGGTGTTAACAACCATCCACCGATGCCCCACATCATGCCAAACGCTCTGTTCAGAGTTGTGGGTGAACGATCAAGGCCACCATAAATGTAGACCTGTTTATGAACAGTTGATCCGTAACGACTGTATTCTTTAGCCGTTTTATTTGCAGCAATTTCCATCGCAGTCAAAATCTGGCCCGCAAGCTTGCCGCCGCCGGTTGCATCAAAGCCAAGGGTCGCACCAGTCGCAACTAATGCCTCAACCAGATCATCCATAAATGAATCGCTGGATGAATTACAGACATGTTCAGCGCCCAGGGACTTAAGCAGATCAACCTGCTCTTGTTTTCTGACGATATTAACAAGGGGCACCTTGTCATCTCGACAAATCTTAACCAGCATTTGTCCAAGGTTAGATGCCGCAGCAGTGTGAACCAGAGCCGTATGATTCTCGAGCTTCATGGTTTCAACCATACTCAATGCGGTTAATGGATTCACAAAACAGGACGCAGCAGCTGCAGCGGTTGTTCCTTCATGCATCACCAAACAACTGGACGCTGGCACAACTCGATACTGGGAATACATCGCGCCACCGGCAACACCAACCATTTTGCCAACCAGGGCTTCAGCACCAGCACCGGCGGCCACAACTTCTCCAGCTCCTTCATTTCCCGCAGGTAATGACTGATCTAGCCGCGCGGCCATCGCCTTCATCATTGCCTCGGGCACATCCATGGTCACAACCGCGTCTTCACCGGTGCCAGACACGACCATCGTGCTGACATCCGCAGGACCGATCCACAGACCCAGATCCGAAGGATTGATCGGCGATGCATCCACCTTAATCAACACTTCATTGTCTCCCGGGACAGGCATCGGCATCGTGGCAATTGAAAGCTTTAGCTTTCCCGCGCTAGTAATCTCAGTTCGTAATTCTTTTGATGTGTCTGTCATAAATACTCCTACTTAACTTCTATAAGTTCGATATCAAATATCAACGCGCTATCTGCTGGTATAGGCCCAACACCGCGTTCTCCATATCCAAGTTCTGGTGGAATAAATAGCGTCCACTTGTCGCCTTCTTTCATCATGAGCAATGCTTCAGTCCAACCCTTTATCACACCACCCACTGGAATTGTTAGAGGCGCACCTCTCGAGTAAGAGTTATCGAATTCGGTTCCGTCTAAAAGGCGGCCGGCATAATGTGCGGCAACGGTGTCCGACATCGTTGGAGTAGAACCGTTGCCAGTCTCAATAATTTTGTACTGCAATCCAGATTCCGTCTGAATAACATCAGGCTCACTGGCATTAGATTGCATAAAAGCTTCAGCTGCGGCTTTATTACTCATCGGAGTATCCTTTTTTAATTCGATTTTTTTCATCGGTGCGTTTTCACCACTGCACCCAACTATAATTGTTAGCAAAGCTATTAGAACGAGTCGCATTCTTCTCTCCTGGCGATTATTACCTCGTGCATTTCCCTACCAGTGCTTAAACAGTAGTGCTACAGGGGCGGCAGAATACCGCATGTTATTTGAAACTGATAGGAGGATCAGCGGCGTAAATCGCTACAGATTTGTATCAGTTCTTGGGCCAATGTGACTTGATTGCAATATTCGACTAGCGCCTCCATTCGTATGTCCAGACGTCGCGCACTTTCCTCAATAAGCATCACTCGCCCATGCTCACAGAAACCTGGCGCGCCTGCGCCTAACGTCTCACAATAACTGGATAGCGATTGACCTTGCTGGATGCGCGGATATTTTTCTGCAAGATTATTTGCGGAGTTCTCCTGCTGCTTCGGTGGAGCCGGGCTCACATTCGGTTCTAGTATTTCGGCCCGGGAAGCTTGCTCAAGTTCTCCCGGTGATATTGGCAATTTGGCCAACCAGGCACCACTAACTAATTCTTTTGCTTTAATGCGCTGTAGCCCTGCGGCAGGGACAATAAGTCTATACAGTCCAGTGCTACTGCGTCGCACCTCAACCGTTACGGCCTCCTTTGCGTTTGTTGCGCCCGTTCCATGGAGATTCGTTTCTAATCTCTGCTGTTCTCGAATTGCGTTTTGCTCCTGGGAAAAGCTACCGAGGACCCAATAGATTCTTTGCTCTGCTGCGGCGGCAGAGCAACATAAAACTGCGACCAAAAGCATTAACTTCGGCATTACGTCTCCATTGTGGTCGCAAACACTTGATTCCTGCCCGATCGCTTGGCGGTCAACAACGCGTTGTCCGCAGCCAGCAACCATTGCTCAGCGGATTGACCTTCTTCATAGGCGGCAACACCTAATGAAATCGAAACACCGGAGCCCTCCATGGATTCCGTTGCATCTACTCTTGCTCGCAAATCCTCCGCCAGGCCCAATGCGTGCTGGAGACTTGTATCCGGCACAAGTACCACAAACTCATCACCACCATAGCGATACAGATCGTCAGTGACCCGAATCCGTTGTTGAATGGTGTTTGCTATCCGGATCAACACAGCGTCGCCAACAGCATGGCCCTGCTCATCATTGATCTGTTTGAATCTATCCAGATCGAGTATGACGAGAACTCCCCCTAAGTGTTGTCGCTTTGCCCGCTGCTCAAAACTCTGCAATCTTTCATCAAGGGAACGCCTGTTAAGGACGCCGGTTAAGCCATCCCTCGTCGACAGACGTAACAATTTTTCGCTCTGATGATTTCGCAACGATGCAAATGAGTAGGTAAAAACGCTGCAGGCAAGAATGGAAACATCAATTTTCATTAGATAAAAGATCGACAAACTGTCATTTAACAGGATTGTCACAACCGCTATAGCCGCAAGGCTCAGCATTAATGCAAGCCGGGCGGCGAGCAAGAAGTAGCTGACGATAAGCACCGGGTAAATAAAATGGATATCCTCGACACCATTCAGGGCAACAATACTTAAGACTCCGCCAACCGCCGCGACGCTGAGCAGGAGCCCAAAAAACGAGACCCTCCGATGCCGATAAACTTGATAGATCGCCGTCGTTGAGACAAGCGCCCCAATGAGGTCAATGCCAGCAACCGCCCAATCCCCCATTGAGATTCGGATCACAGCAAAAGGTAGCTGTCCGCACAAACAGATCAACGCCGCCGATAGGATAATAAGTTCCTCGGGGCTCCTACCTTTTAAGTTGAGCATTCATTCACACCGAAGTTTCCAGGTCTTTGAGACGTTGTTCAAAATCCTTACGCGTTCGGATATCAATAGGTAAAGCAAGGTAACGCTGTAGCGTCTGGGCATCGAGCTTTCTCATCACGTCCCGGTAAAACTCAATAGTGCTGATGGATTCATGATTTGTCTCTATTAATTCGACGGCATCCTCAACCTGAACCATACCCGCTTGAATTACCCGGACGTAGAAGCCTGGCCGCTCTGCTTTAACAAAGGCTTTGGCAAAGCCAGGGTCGCCCATTCGGGCCGCAAGTGTACTGCAGGGAATACGTGGCGCGGTCACCTGCAAGGTAACGCCTGGTAATCGTAGTTGATCGCCAATATTCAAAGCCGGAGATGGCAAGCCTTCGATGGTTAAATTCTCGCCAAACATGCCCGGCAACATTTCCCTATTTAGTTGCTTGGCCCAGAATTCATAATCCTCGCTGCGGTAGATATAGACGGCCTGGTCTGGACCCCCATGGTGTCTAGTGTCCAACACATGGTCACCGGTGACCCCAAAAGCCTTTATCTCGACCGCATGTTCCACCGGAAGCTTGAAAATGCCGGTTTCTGTCTCACGTTTGCCGACTTTTAGGGGGGATTTTGCCCCGACATTTACGCTTGTTACTTTCACAACACCTCCATTTTGGGGTTTTAGCGGCACTTTCCGTCGACATTTGACGAATCTTCATCCCAGAAGCCACGCAGTGCTGGATTATAAGCCCTTCAGGATATAAGATGGCGCGCTTTTTAACCCCCCCTCAACCCAGACCTAATTGCAGAGCAACGCTATGACCGACTTAAGCCGTTATCGCAATATCGGCATTTTCGCACATGTAGATGCCGGTAAGACGACAACCACCGAACGTATCCTTAATATCACCGGTAAAATCCACAAGATCGGTGAAGTTCACGATGGTGCCGCCACTACTGACTTCATGGAGCAGGAACAGGAACGGGGTATTACTATCCAGTCTGCTGCTACTACGGCATTCTGGAAAGATCACCGCTTGAACATCATTGATACACCTGGACACGTTGACTTCACAATTGAAGTTTACCGTTCTCTTAAAGTCCTAGACGGTGGTGTTGGTGTTTTCTGTGGTTCTGGCGGCGTTGAACCCCAGTCTGAAACCAACTGGCGTTATGCCAATGAATCTGAAGTTGCTCGAATTATCTTCGTCAACAAGCTCGATCGGCTGGGCGCGGACTTCTATCGGGTTGTGAAGCAGGTAAAAGATGTGCTCGCAGCAAACCCGCTGGTTATGACCTTGCCCATTGGCGAGGAAGAAAACTTTGTCGGCATGGTCGATCTTCTGATCGAAAAAGCCTACATCTGGGACGATTCAGGTGACCCCCTGAATTTTGAGCTCACAGATGTGCCCGAAAACATGAAAGAAAAGGTCGCTGAATACCGTGAGATGTTGATCGAAGCTGCGATCGAACAGGACGAAGATTTGATGATGTCGTATCTTGAAGAAGGCGAAGTGCCTTCTATCGAAGATCTGAAGCGTTGCATACGCAAGGGTACAATTGCCCTTGATTTTTTCCCGACTTTTTGTGGTTCAGCCTTCAAAAACAAGGGCATCCAACTCGTGTTAGATGCTGTTGTCGACTATTTGCCGAACCCAACGGAAGTGACACCACAGCCTGAAGTTGATGAAGAAGGTGTTGAAACTGGTAAATTTGC
This sequence comes from uncultured Pseudomonadales bacterium, assembly GCA_963976815.1. Classification (GTDB taxonomy): domain Bacteria; phylum Pseudomonadota; class Gammaproteobacteria; order Pseudomonadales; family Azotimanducaceae; genus JAHRVQ01. The sequence continues at coordinate 73,434 of CAXBLU010000006.1, forward strand.
CGTTGTTGATGCTTCTCTGCCGCTGCGGGCACTGGCATTCAAAATCATGGACGACCGTTTCGGTGCACTGACCTTTACCCGGATCTACTCAGGTAAGCTGAAGAAGGGTGACTCAGTACTGAACACCTTTACAGGTAAAACCGAGCGAATCGGCCGAATTGTTGAGATGCACGCCGACGAGCGTATTGAAAGAGACAGCGCCCAGGCCGGTGACATTGTCGCGCTGATTGGCATGAAAAATATCCAGACCGGACACACCCTGTGTGATCCAAACAAGCCAGCGACTCTGGAACCGATGATATTCCCAGATCCTGTGATCAAAATGTCAATTTCACCCAAAGATAAAGCAGCTTCAGAAAAGATGGGCGTTGCGCTTTCGAAGATGATTCAGGAAGACCCTTCATTTCGGGTTGAAACTGACGAGGAATCCGGCGAAACCATCATGATGGGCATGGGTGAACTTCACCTCGACATCAAAGTGGACATTTTGAAGCGTACCCACGGTGTTGAAGTTGAAGTGGGTCGGCCTTTGGTGGCTTACCGGGAATCCATTACGCAACGGGTTGACGATTCTTACACCCACAAGAAGCAAACCGGTGGTGCAGGTCAGTTCGCGAAAATCGATTATACAATTGAGCCAGCTGAAACAGGTGTCGGCTTCGAGTTTGAATCCAAGGTTACCGGCGGTAACGTCCCACGGGAATTCTGGCCTGCGGTCGAAAAGGGCTTCAAACAGAGCCTGGTCGAAGGTCCTTTAGCCGGCTTCCCTTGTCTGGACGTCAAGTTGACGCTGAACGATGGTGCATTCCACGCGGTTGACTCCTCAGCCATTGCCTACGAGCTCGCTTCTCGCGCGGCCTATCGCCAAACGATGCCAAAAGCCGGTCCACAGTTGATGGAACCGATCATGAAAGTCGACGTGTTTACACCTGACGATCATGTCGGTGATGTGATTGGTGACCTTAATCGTCGTCGTGGCATGATTAGCGGCCAGGATGCCGGTGCTACTGGTGTTCGTGTGAAGGCCGAAGTTGCATTGTCTGAGATGTTTGGTTATATCGGCGACCTCCGCACCATGACTTCTGGTCGCGGTCAGTTCTCCATGGAATTTAGCCACTATTCGGCTTGTCCTAAGAACGTGGCAGACGAAGTCATTAAAGAAACTAAGGAGCGTCAGGCTAACGCCTAAACTCTTTTCTAAGAGTCGCTTTAAAAGGGTCGCACTAGCGGCCCTTTTTTATGGGTGTCGAAAAAGAGATCTTGGCCTTTTTATGCCGCCCAGGGGCGAAAAATTGCCGCTTTGACGACAACTGCCCCGTCAACCCCCTCTGGATCAGCCAGTTGCGTCTGGGCACGATCATTGCAATCACCTAAGTTTTTACACTTTCGAGATTGCCATGTCGCACTATCCCTTAATTGGCCAGGCCGCGTTGATGCAGATGATGTTCAACGGAGACGACCTTTCAAGTACCGCGAACTCGCTGCTTGAGAATGCACGCATTGATCCAATGAATGCCGAGGCCCTGTTGGACCTATCGACAATTTTATTACTTCGCGGTGATCAGTCCGTTGGACTTTCAATGCAACTAGAGGCTCTGTCGATCAGGCAACAATTCAACATTCAGCCCGGGAGCGCCCTGCGCTTGTTGGTGCTAAAGACCCCTGGAGACTTTATGGCAAATTCTCCGGTTGAATTCTTAATCCGCTCAGCGGACATTGAAACCGACATCCTATTTATTGCGCCAGATCTGCCGTACCCCGTAACAATTGATCATGACCTGGTCTACAACGGTATTTCCGAGGGTAAACAAAATATGCCCGCCCTGCGCATGGCCGCAACATTGTTAAAGCAATGGGGCAAACCCTTGATCAATCGCGCTGAAGAGGTACCACTGTTGTCACGGGATCGAGCCTGCGAAATCCTCGATGCACTGCCGGGTACCTACATGCCCCAAAACCTCCTACTGAGCCGGGAAGAAGTACAATTGATGGCAGCAACCAGTCATCAGTTGAGTGAGTTTCTTGTCCAGGATCGATTTCCTATCCTGGTTCGGCCGGTCGACTCCCACGCCGGCGCTGGCCTCAAAAGACTCTCTAGCCAGGCTGAGATCCTTGCCTATTTAGACCAGGAAACCGCTGACCACTTTTATGTTGCACCCTTCGTGGACTATCGAAGTTCCGACGGTAAATTTAGAAAATATCGCATCGCCTTTGTTAAGGGCTCACCCTATCTGTGCCATATGGCGATTTCCGATAATTGGATGATTCACTATCTAAATGCCGGCATGACAGAGTCGACACTAAAACGAGCCGAAGAGGAGCGGGCGATGAATCACTTCCGTCAGGAGTTTGGCCTACGCCACGAAGACGCGTTATCAGCCGTGGGCAGCGCCTTTGATCTGGAGTACTTCGGCATCGATTGCGCTGAATCTCAGGATGGCCAGCTACTCATTTTTGAAGCTGGCAACGCGATGGTGGTCCACGATATGGACCCATTGGATATGTTTCCCTACAAAGCCCCTTTGATGCAGGAACTCTTCGTCGACTTCCAGCACATGCTGATGGAAAAGGCTCACCCGCAGCAGGCAGACACTGCTTAGAACGAAGGCGAGAACCTGGCTTTAAGACGCTTCAATTGCAGGGCCTGAACTTGATCCACAATCGGCGCGAGTGCTTTTAGACCCTGGGGGTCATAACCGGTAACACGGTAGATCTGCACAATTTCGGTCTCATTGTCTGAGATTGGTATAAATTTGAAGGTCAAAACCCCCTGCAGACCCATTTGTTGTAATGGTCCCAGACCACCCACCATTCGAATTTCCCGATTAGGCGCAATGTAGGAAACTGTCATGTGCAACACCGATTTATCCCCTTCGGTCTCGCAGAAGCAGCCTCCAGCAACAGGATCAATCGACAAGTTCTTTGCCTGACCAAACCAGGTGTGCTCAGGGTCCCACCATTCACCAACCTTGAGGAATTGCTCATAGGCCTGCTCGGGTGTTGCCCCGACAGAAACACTCATTTTGATTTCAAAACCGCTTTCCGCCGCATGGACAACTTTTGCACTTGCCCCAGAACTCCAAAACATCGAAGCCCAAATCAAGAAACTTAAAGTACCAAGAACCTCAACCAACTTTTTCATATAATCTACCACTAGATCGCCTTTAGACTTTAGACCGGCTCGCAGCAGGAAGAAATACCCCGAGCACCGCGATTGATCGCACCTAATCGCCATTCTATCGCATGACACAAGTTACGAACCAACCAATGCCAGTGAGGAATATATTAGTGTCCAAATATTCCATTCTATTGAGCCCCCGGTCTTGGTACATTGCGCGACCTTTAGATACCCCCATACCCACAGTCGAGGACAATCAAACATGCCAACATATGAAGAGGATATCGCGCGCTTAGAAGCGATTAAGCAAGCTAGCCCTACCTGGAAAGGCATCAATTCAGAATATGCCGCCCGTATGGACCTACAAAACCGATTTAAAACCGGTTTAGACATTGCTCGATATACGTCAGACGTAATGCGTAAAGATATGGCTGACTATGATGCTGATGTGTCCAAATACACTCAGTCTTTAGGCTGCTGGCATGGTTTTACCGCTCAACAACTTGCTATGTCGGTCAAGAAACACCGCGGCACCATGGATAAGAGCTACATCTACCTGAGTGGCTGGATGGTTGCAGCACTGCGCTCTTCATTTGGTCCATTACCTGACCAGAGCATGCACGAAAAAACGACTGTACCCGCCCTGATTGAAGAGATTTATACCTTCTTGAAGCAAGCCGACGCTCGTGAGCTACGCCACATCTTTGTTGAACTCGACGAAGCCCGCGCTAACGGTGGTGACGTTGATGCGGCAATGGCCAAGATCAATAACTTTGAAACCCACGTTGTGCCAATTATTGCGGACATCGATGCTGGTTTCGGTAACGAAGAAGCCACATACCTGCTCGCCAAAAAGATGATTGAAGCGGGTGCGTGTGCCATCCAGGTTGAGAATCAGGTATCCGACGCTAAGCAGTGCGGTCACCAGGCCGGCAAAGTCACGGTTCCCCATGAAGACTTCCTGTCCAAGATCAATGCAATCCGTTATGCATTCCTAGAATTGGGTGTCGACAACGGTATTATCGTTGCCCGTACCGATTCACTGGGCGCTAACCTGACTCAAAAGATCCCAGTCTCCCGGGAAGCAGGGGATCTGGCTAGTCAGTACAACTCATTCCTCGAAACCCAGGAGATCAAAGATCTCTCGGAACTCAAAGAGAATGACATTACCATTCACCAAAATGGCAAGCTGGTTAAGCCTATTCGTTTGGATAATGGTTTGTACTCTTTCCGTGATGGCACCGGTTTTGACCGTGTTGTTCTAGATTGCGTCACGAGCCTGACACACGGTGCTGACCTACTTTGGATTGAGACTGAAAAGCCTCACGTGGGCCAGATTGCAGAAATGGTAAACGCCATTCGTCAGCACGTGCCCGATGCGAAACTGGTTTACAACAACTCACCATCCTTCAACTGGACATTGAACTTCCGTATCCAGGTATTTGATGAGTGGAAAGCTGCGGGTAAAGATCTGTCTGCTTACCCAGACCCCGCAAACGACGCAAAAGGTTTGATGGATGCCAAGTTTGATACCTCTGACCTAGCCGCTGAAGCTGACAGTTGGGTGCAGTCTTTCCAGAAAGACGCAGCACGCGAAGCCGGTATTTTCCATCACCTGATCACACTTCCGACTTACCACGAAACAGCCCTCGGCACAGATATCCTGTCTGAAGGTTACTTCGGAGATCTTGGTATGTTGGCTTACGTTCGTGATGTTCAGCGTCAAGAAATCCGCCGGGACATGGCGTCCGTAAAACACCAGGATTTGGCTGGATCAAACATGGGCGACGATCACAAAGAGTACTTCTCTGGTGATAACGCCCTGCTTGCCGGTGGCAAAGACAACACAATGAATCAGTTTTAAGTGCTCTAGGTTCTTGACGGCATTAGGTCAAGAACCGACTTAAGACCCATATTGATTGAGTAGCGAGACCAATGATTTACTTAAAGGCGATCGAATGATCGCCTTTTTTTTGCCCGCCTTTCTAACAGGTATTTCTAGCAGGTTTTGAACGAACAATAATCAACCCGAAGCAGCGTCCAGGGGATTTTCGAAGTAGGGCAGTGGCGATGGCATTGCACTGATCACACCGGTTAGCACAAGCTGTTCAGCTATAAAGCCAATATTCTTATTGAGATAATCGAGTAGGATCTGGTCTTTCTCGGGCTGCCAGTCAAATGTACGCATTTCCCTAACTGCCTCTTCAGCCGTTAATCCCAATACCAGAGTGCGGTAAGCCCCTAAAACCCCACCTGTACGCTGACTACCAGCGGCACAATGGACCAATACCGGGGTTCCATTTAACCTGGCTGAATGCAGTGCCTGGATCGCTTCCACATAATGTTGCACATCACCCGTGCCATTGCCGTTTAAAGGAAATCTCTCAATATCAATGTTAAGGGCGGCGGCGGCATCTCGTTCAGCGATCAAACCAGGCTTCTCTTCCCAGTATTGAAGATCAATGATCTTCTCTACGCCATTTGTTTTGAGTGTTTCAGAAACAAGCGCGGGATGAAGCTGACCTGAACGAAACACCAAACCCGATTCAACCTCGCCCCAACGTTTGGGTAGAATACGGTCTTTTATCAGGTGCTCAAAAATGAGAAAACCAAGCACAACAAGAACCACAGCCAGAGGCAACGCCCACTTAAAACGGCTGGTTGTCTCGGTTGTTGAAGTCATCTAATAATTCCGTGGTCCGTATCAATGACTAAGAATAGCATTGCAGCACCTTTAGAGAGAATCAGACATGAACATTATTAGAATTGTCCTATCAATATTGGCCATCGGGTTTATGGCAAACGCCCTGGGAGCAAACGCTGGGATTGATGCGCTGTCTGCCTTTAAGGCCGGACAATATGACATTGCAAGACAAGGCTTCCGAGAGTTGCATAACAGCAAGCCGAAGGATCCACAGCTAACCTTTTATCTCGCTCGAAGCCTGTATCTGAACCAGGAACTTGAAGAGGCTGAAACATTACTCCTCAAGTCCTTAGAGCGGTTTCCCGATCACGCCGAAAGTCACTACCTGCTCGGCTCGGTCCAACTAACCAGAGTGGCGGATGTGAATATTTTCCGTAAAGCCGGCATGGCTAAATCCGCTGTAAAAGCCTGGGAGCAAGCTGTACACCTCGACCCGAATCATGCTGAAGCACTGTATGGGGTTGCAAGTTTTTACTACTCAGCGCCGGGTATTGCTGGAGGTGACATAGACCTCGGCAAGAAAAAACTCATGGACCTTGAGGCACTAAGCCCACCCTGGGCACAACTCACGCGCGCCTCAATTGTGATGAAAGACGAAAGCTATATCGAAGCGGAAAAGTTACTCAAAGAAGCAATTGAAGGCATTCCCGGTCGTGCGTTTCCAACCTTGATGTTGGCAAACTTGTATCTGAAACAGGAGGATTTTGAACTGGCCCTAAAGACATTAAAGGACTATGAGTTGCGAGAAAAAACCTGGAACGATCCAGGCGCGGCGCAAACTTCACTCTTAGCAGGAAAAATTTATGAGGGACTGGACCACAGGCAAGCAGCCATTGAGGCTTACCAGCTTGTATTAAATGAAGTAACTACCCCACAACTCAAAAAGCAGGCAAAAGAAGCATTAGAAAAACTTCACTCTCGATAGGTTTGAACCGCTAACGCCACGCCGAAGCTACCGAGACCAATACCCAGGACCCTATCAATCCATTGTCGGATCGATTGGTCGCGAAACCAGATCCGCATCCGGTCCGCCGTGGCGGCAACAATGCTGAGCCAAATCACGCTAATCACAAAATGTATGGCCGCAAGCTGGAAACTTTGGCCAAGCGCGGATCCAGTGGGATCAATAAACTGAGGGAGAAACGCCATATAAAAAACAATGGGTTTAGGGTTGAGCAGGTTGCTCAGTAGTCCCTCACGGACTGACCTGAATGGATTAAATAGTTTCTTCAACTCACCTTCATACCCCGGCACCTTGAGGACGCTTTGATTTGATCGAGAGTCTCTTAGGGTCGAAAATCCAAGATAAAGCAGATAGAGCGCGCCGAGATATTTTAGACCGGTGAACATCCAGGCTGACTGCAAAATGATGAGTGAAATGCCGATGGCAGAAACCGCCGCATGGATAAATAGCCCTGAACAAATTCCTAGTGTCGTGACAACTCCATCAAGCAGACCAGCTCTAAGGGAATTGCGAATCACTAGAACCGTATCAGCACCCGGCGCAATGGTTAGCAGTATGATCGCAACAAGAAAAGCCGCCAGGCTATCCATTCTAGACCTCGCCCAGCTTAAAGTAGTCGTCCCATCGTTGATCTAATCGAGCATGCGCCTCATCGAGTGGCCTCGGGCTGAGCTCTCCCTTCTCGTTTTGAATTACCAGCTCCAGGTCTCGCAATTTGTCCAGGGCATCTTCAACTTCAAAATCTATATCTGCTTGCCACTCGGATCGAAACCAACTCTCTATAGCGCTATCCAACAGCGCCGCACTATGAATGGTTTTCCTCGTCAGCAGAAAATAGTAGGCAAGAATCGCCTCTTTACATTCCTCTTCCTCCGCATCGTCCACGAGACGATGGAACACGCCAGCGTTGTTATCCAGGTTTCTAAAATAGAGGTTTTCCATTAGACGCTGCATAAAACCAAGTTTCCGGGTTTTAAACTTCGTAAACTGCCGCCAGACAAAACTGCCAAATCCCCCCAGGGCTGCAACAAGCGCCAGGAGTGCAGCCTGATCAAGCCGCACAGGCTCAGCGCTGAGGCCAACATAGAAGCCTAACAAACTACCCAACAATATTAGTGAGGCGCCCATTTTGGTAGTTAGAACGATGCCGCCACCAACAATCGCAGGCACACCCAACACCAACTTATCCACCATCCTCATACCTAGCCGGGTGTTAGGAAATAACATTTCAACATCATCTTTTGGAACGTTTTGAAAGAGCTTGAGAATGGTACTATCTGGTTTGTTAAAGTCGTTGGGCGGCAATTGCTTCGAGAAATGAATAAAAAGCACAACGCGGTCATAACTACTAAATGCTACATCTCTTGGAAATAGTCCCATAAAACGCGGCACCTGCTCACGCCTTTCCGACTCGCCCCGGGTATAGAGGGCCACTTCCTCAAACTCAGAAAAATCTACCTGCAGTTGCAGATTAAATAGGGAGGTTTGTTCAAGAGCCTGTTGGATTTCTGCTTCACCCAGCTTGTCGTAGTTTGCGTCATTTAGGAGTTCATCAAGCTTTGGCAGTAATTTCTCCTCGGAATCAGTCGGGAACACAATACGAGTATCACGGCTAGGATTTAGAGGCGCGTAGGCATCCTTCAGTGCTTCGAGTTTTTGATGAAATTCAAAGTGGTAGATACTTTGGAGGAGCTGAACAATTTGCAGAAAGGTTGGCTCATCGGTCACACCACCGTCGCGTAAACACATCTCAACAATGTCTTTTTTACGGAAAGGAATAAATCGAACGATCTGACGTTTTCGTTTCAACAATGTTTGAGATCACCAAAGATATTGCTGCAAACCATACCAGATTGAACGGCAACGTAAATTACGGGGATTGTGAATCTGAATAAACCCAGAGACGCCAACAACGATGCTCCGGGAATAATTATGCATCTACAGCTACACCGATGCCTATAATTTTAACTGCGAGTATCAACAGAGAAGATCAACAGCGCTAAAAATCTATGAAGCTACGGAGCTGTTCCGATCGAGCGGGGTGGCGCAATTTTCGTAACGCTTTTGCTTCGATCTGACGGATACGTTCCCGGGTCACCGAGAACTGACGACCGACTTCTTCCAGGGTGTGATCTGTATTCATATCAATACCAAATCTCATCCGCAGCACCTTGGCTTCTCGTTCTGTCAGAGCAGTCAACACACTTGTTGTGGTTTCCCGCAGGCCTTCATCGGTCGCATGGTCCATCGGGGATTCAGCTGATGCATCACTCACCAGGTTCCACATCGTTGAGTCATCGTCATCACCAACCGGAGTCTCAAGGGAGATAGGCTGTTTTGCCACATCCAATGCTTTTAGCACCTTATCCTCTGGGAGATCCATTTTAATACTTAGCTCTTCAATTGTCGGAGGACGGCCTAACTCTTGAATGAGTTGGCGTGTCATTCGATTCAATTTGTTAACCGTTTCCATCATATGCACAGGGACACGAATCGTTCGTGCCAGGTCAGAAATCGACCGGGTAATCGCCTGACGGATCCACCAGGTCGCATAGGTCGAAAACTTGAAGCCACGCCGATATTCAAATTTATCAACGGCCTTCATTAAGCCAATATTGCCTTCCTGGATCAGGTCCAAAAAATGCAGTCCGCGATTGGTATACTTCTTGGCGATAGAAATCACGAGGCGCAAGTTGGCCTCAATCATGTCTTTCTTGGCGTTTCGGGTGTTGCCAACCGCAATAAACAATCGCCGATTGATATCTTTAATTTCGCTAATATCGAGACCCGTTCGTTGCGCAATGCGGCGAATGCTTTTCTGTGCGTGGCGAATAGAAACCCGATGATTGGTCAGCTTGTCCGCGTAAGGCACTTCTGCGGCGATCAATTCATCAACCCACTCAACCCGGTCTTCTTGACCGAGAAAGCCTTTAAGAAAGTCATCCTTCGGCATCTGGCATCTATCCACCATCAACTCTCGAATGGACTTTTCCTGTTGACGTATTTGCGCCATATCTACCCGAACATACTCAAGCAACCCATCGAGTTGAGCTGGAATCAATTTTAGGGATGAAAATATGTCAGCCAGTTCTGCCTGGGCAGCCACTGTCTTTTTATGATTGCGTCCGTCACTCGCCAACAATTGTTGCAGTTTTGCATGACGCTTCACAATTAACTTAAAACGTCGATTGGCTTCGACTTCATCGAGGCCTTTCTTTTCTTCGTTATCTTCTTCTTGATAATTCCCCGAGGACTTGGCCTCTGCGACCAGGGACATGTCTGGAATGCTATCCTCGGGATCAAGGTAACCACTAATGATCAGTGCCAGAGAGCCTTCATCAACCTCGGCTTCATAGGCAGAGATGATCTGCTCCACGACGCCCGGGTAGTGTGAGAGTATTGCCATAGACTCTCGCATCCCGTCTTCAATGCGTTTAGCAATGACAATTTCCCCTTCACGAGTCAGAAGGGGAACCGTGCCCATTTCACGCATATACATCCGAACCGGATCCATGGTCTTGCCAGCAAGAGAGTCCGCTGCAGCAATTGCTTGAGCATCAATATTAAGCTCTTCGCCAGAATTGTCCTTCAGGTCGTTGTTGTCGGGGGCCTGGTCGACAATATTGATATTCATATCACCGAACATCTGCACAATATTCTCGAACGCGTCACTCTCGGTGATGTTATCGGGGAGCACTTCTGTCAGTTGGTCAAAGGTGAGATAGCCCTGCTCTTTGCCGCGATCAATCAAAATCTTAATGCGCGCTTCATCGCCTTCATCAGATTCTTCATCAAGGTGTTCGGTAAGAGTGGCGAGGGCATCCAGTTCAGGACTAGATTCATCAAGAGAGTCATCCTCCAGAATGGATTCGAAATCTCCTTCACGGGTTGTTGTCATAGTACTGCTCCAACGTATTGCTTACTGCAAGGAAAGGTTTGGACGTAATGGAAAAACTAGACCTCCTTCGATGAATCAACCCAGTCAAAAAACACATGTTTAAGGACCGAATAGTTCAGATTCTAATTTCGACCACTGCGTCACAGCAGGTGCCATTGGAGCAAATAAAATGTGATGCCAATCTTCTCCATACTTAATCAACAAATTGGGTCAATATATTCATGGGAGTAATGGTAAAAAATCACCTACTTTCATTATCGTAACGAGATCGCAGGTTGTCCATAACTATTTCAATAAAAAAGGAAAATTGCCTTCCAGTGGTGCCAAATTAACCACCGTTTGTCGAAAGTCGTAGATTTTGGCCTCTGGCAATTCTTTTATTTTGGATTTCAGGGGCTTAGGGAGATTTTGTAAAAGTCAACCAATTAGCGCTGTAGGATTCTCCATTTTTCATTCCTTTCCATCGGGATTCGATGGGGGTATATTGATCTCCTCGCTAGCCCAAGCTGTATGTATATACAGTGTTCTCCTCGGCAGGAAGAATGCGCGTACAGCTTGGCTAGCCGAGACCAACGCGCACAAAACTCAATCCAAACTGCACAATACCCTCAAGACCTGCTACTCAAGACCAGTCACTTAAGATCAAACGCTTAAATCCTATTGCTCTCGACCTATTATTTAGGACTCATTAATCATCGATTGCCAGTCAACGCTGGCATCGGCAAAAACAACAAAGTGAGGATTTAGGATATTGGCTTTGGCGTTGTAGTCGAGAGCTTTGAAGTCCAGATTCACGACCTGACCTCCGGCTGCGACCACCAGGGCCTGGGCAGCACCTGTGTCCCATTCAGATGTCGGCGCAAACCGAGGATATAAATCCGCCTGACCTTCCGCAATCAAGCAAAACTTCAAGGAACTGCCGACACTCTCTGTTGATAATTCATATCGGGCGTCCAGGGCCTTCATCAGGGATTGCAGGGTATCGCTCCCATGGCGACGGCTTGCAACAACCGTGACCCGACCGTCCGTTACTGAACGCACCCGGATAGGGACCGAGTCTCCCGCTACAACCCTTCTAGCCTGACCCGTTTCAACATTGCCAAGGTAGAGCTTGTCCTGGACCGGCACATAAACTGCACCGAGCACTGGCTGATGGGATTCAATCAGGGCAATGTTGACCGTGAACTCACCGTTTCGGTTGATAAATTCTTTAGTTCCATCGAGGGGGTCGACCAAAAAGTATTGCTTCCAACTGGATCGAACTTCGAAGGGAATCTCATCTGATTCCTCCGAGAGCACCGGAATATCCGGCGCTAGCTCAGCCAACGCAGCAACAATAATTTTGTGGGCGGCAAGGTCCGCAGCGGTGAGTGGCGATTCATCTGCCTTGGACTCGATGTCAAAATCCGCTCTTTCGTAGACCTCAAGAATGGCAGCGCCAGCTTCAATAGCGATTTTCGCCATACCTTCCAATAGTTCGTCTTTATTCATCGCAAAATGCCCTAAATGGCCAAACTGAATATTTCTGCAAATATTCAGTTTTTGGTCTTTTGATTAATATCTATACAGAACAACAAGTTAACTAGACAGCTCTATAACCTTCGGTTAGTCCTGACATTTATCAGATGTAGTAAGCAGAGACGGTGGTATCCGCCGGTAATGGCAATCCATGGCAGAAATAACAGCCTGATTGGCAAACTCGCCAGCCATACTCTCCTATAAGACCCCAGGCAGCACACCATTAACTGGTTCTATCTGAAAACCTGTCGGCACAATTTTGCAGTTGACCCAACCCATCTGGAGACCGATCATACCAGCAAGAGACAGGGCGATATCCATGACCAAAGTGAGACTCGATAAATGGCTCTGGGCGGCACGCTTCTTTAAGACCAGAGCCAAAGCAAAGGATGCCATAGACGGTGGCAAGGTGCATATTGATGGGAATCGGGGTCGACCCAGCAAAGAGCTGAAAGTAGGTGAGACCATCCAGGTCCGCCAGGGCTGGGATGAAAAAACCGTGGTCGTCAAAGCTCTGTCCGAAATGAGGAAAGGCGCCCCCGATGCAGCCCTGCTTTATGAAGAAACCCCCGAGAGCATTGAAAAGCGACTTCAAATTGCCGAGCAACGAAAAGCTGCGGGCAATCACATCATCTCAGACGGAAGGCCAAGCAAAAAAGATCGCCGTCAGATTCATCGTTTTAAGGAACAAAACCCGAGCTGACCTAGTCGGACCTCAAGCAATATCACCTTAGACAAATTGGTTGTGGGTTTGTAACTTTTTGTTCCTACGGTACCCAATACTTCATGGGTTAGGGTTTGTTTGGCATACTCCCGCTCCCGTACCGCAGTTATTTTCATCGGAAAATTATCATGACAGACCAGGTCGACAATTCCTTTGCCGCAAACCTTCCTGAGCGCAACTCAGGACACCTCTCAAAACTAAACGCCCCCGAGTTATCCTTCAAGCGTGGCATAGAAAGGGAAGGCCTTAGGGTAGACAGTCATGGCAGTCTTTCTCGCAACCCACACCCACGGGCATTTGGCTCTAAGTTGTGCCATCCGACTATCACAACGGACTTCTCCGAGGGCCAACTTGAATTGATTACACCCGCTTCTAGCGATATCAAGGAGACATTCGGGTTGATGGGGAGCATCCATCGTTATGTCACGCAAAATCTGGGTGACGAGACGCTATGGGCAGCCAGCATGCCCTGCGTGCTGCAGGGGGACACATCAATTCCCCTTGCCAACTACGGGGATTCCAATATTGGTAAGTTGAAGACCACCTACCGTAATGGCCTGGGCAATCGTTACGGGCGATCCATGCAGACCATTTGCGCCGTTCATTACAATTTTTCATTTCCTCCTGCACTGTGGGAAACCCTCGCTAAAGCTGAAGGCGAGACAAACAATCAGGCTTACCAGAGTCAACGCTACTTCGACCTGATGCGAAATTTCCGCCGTTTTTCCTGGCTACTGCTCTATCTGTTTGGCGCGTCACCGGCTGTCTGTAATAGCTTTGTTAAAGGTCGACAGCACGGGCTCGAACCCTTTGATGAAGGATCGCTACATTTGCCTTACGCCACTTCCCTGCGCAGCGGCAACCTCGGCTACCAAAGTGACGCCCAGTCCGATGCAATCAATATCTGCTACAACAATCTGGACAACTATGTGTCTTCATTGGCGAGCGCCGTCAGAACCTCTTACCAGCCCTACGGCGACCTCGGCATCAAAAAAAATGGCGAATACTTGCAATTAAATGACTGCATTTTACAGTCCGAGGCTGAGTTTTATTCTACTATTCGCGCTAAGCGAGTCCCGGCGAGCGGAGAGAATTTTCTCAGCTGCCTGAAAAAAGACGGCGTCGAATATATTGAAGTTCGACTCATGGACCTCGACCCCTTTGAGCCAATCGGAATTAGCCAAACCACGGTACGATTTCTTGATACCTTTCTGCTGTATTGCCTGCTAAGTCCGAGCCCCGCCCATGATGATCAACGCTGCGCAGAGGTAAAAACCAACCTGACAACAGCGGTACATGAGGGACGACGACCCGAAGTGACCCTGACCGATGGCGGACAGAGCATCGAACTCAACAAATGGGCAACCAACATCCTCAATGGTATGGAGGCGCTTGCAGACCATCTGGACCAGACATTGGGTATCAAAGAACATAAAGAAAGCCTCGCGACCCAACAAGACAAGGTCACGAACAGTAACAAGACCCCGAGCGCTCGGATTCTAAATACCATGAAGGAAGAGTCGATACCCTTTTTTCGCTTTGCAATGAACCAGTCCCTGGCCCACCAGAAACGACATTTAGCAACGGCACTGACAAAACAAGAGCTCGATGCATTCAGCCAACAAAGCTTAAGCTCGATAGACGCACAGGACCAAATCGAAGCTGCGGACCAGGGAGGTTTTGATGAATATCTGGCAAAAATTATGGCCGCCTACGACCCTTTGATTAACGCATGAATCATCTTGGCCATCTGTACCTGGCGAGGTCCGAAGGCCAGCTAATGGCCGGTGCTTTTCTCGGGGATTTTGTCAAAGGTACTTTAAAAGGTGACCACCCCCCCAATATTGAAACTGGAATAAAGTTCCACCGGGCAGTAGACGCCTTTGTTGATTCCCATCCAATACAGAGACAGTCAATCAACCGATTCGACCCCCGGTTTCGACGCTATGGGGGCATTATCTGTGATGTTGTCTATGATCATTTTCTCGCCCGCCACTGGGCGACTTTCCATGACCAGGACTTCCTCTCGTTCTGCCGGGATGCTTACCAATCGATCCTGGATGAGCATCACAGCCTCGGCGAAAGCGCAACAATGACAATTACCAGAATGCAGGAGTATGGGAGTCTTGAAAGCTATCCCACACAAAAATATGTCTATCGGACCTTAGAGCGCATTGGCGAACGGTTAAAGAGAACCAACCCTCTCGATATTGCTTTTGAAGAATTTGTGACAAACAAGCAGGCCCTGGAAGCTGACTTTCTCGCGTTTATGCCGTCGATTAACGCATTTGCCATCGAATGGTTACGTGCTAACGCTGAACCACAAAAGAGCTAAACAGAAGATCTTCAATCACCTCATCACCTTCTTCCGATGACATGACGCTTTTGAGTTTGACCAAGGCTTGCCGCCGAATCTCTTCTTTGCCGCCACTCGACCGAATCAGTTCATCTTCTGAATTGGTGAAGACAATCACGAGCGCATCCAATAAAGCAGGCAGATGATATTCCACAAGTTCCGCGGCGCCTGCACTAGGCACCCGAACATCCACGGCAACCTTTAGGTATTTCAGCCGGTTTAAGCTGGGTTCACCGTAATTGATCACCATGCCTTTGGTGAGCTTCACATATTGAGTGTTGCTTTCAGCGACAGCCTGGAGGCAAATCAGCAGGCCCGCAATAACGAGCACAAATTGTTTCATGAGGTTTCCACGTTCTTGGGCAATGACTATCCCCAGTGCTTTCCTTCATAATAGACCACCTTTTCAGATGTAGTGGGAACAATGGCATTACCCAGTTCACGTATCGTTTTTCTCGCAGTGTTCCTTGGCTGCACCTTCATGATGGCAGTTGCCCTGTATATGGAACATGCAATGGCGCTAGAACCTTGCCCACTTTGCATTCTGCAACGGGTCATGGTGATAGCCGTGGCGCTTGTTGCTCTAATAGCGGCAATCCACGGACCGGGCGCGACCGGAATCAAAGCCTATGGCGGATTGAGCATTTTTGCCGCTGCTACCGGCGGGGCAATTTCAATCCGTCAGCTTTGGTTACAAAGCCTTCCGGAGGATGAAGTGCCAGCCTGCGGCGCTAGCCTGGATTATCTACTGGACGTATTTCCTCTCACGGAAGTTCTGACAATGATCCTAAGTGGCGATGGCACCTGCGCAGAAGTGGTCTGGGAACTGTTTGGAATTAGCATCCCAGGCTGGACCCTGATTGGTTTTATCGGCCTGATCATCATTGGCGCATACCAGATGCTTTATCCTCGCCGTTAATTCTTTTCTCCCTTGTACTTTACCGATTCTCTACTACCTTTATGTCTATAGGGATAATTCGGACAGGGAGTCGGACCAATGTTAGAACAGGCGCATTTTGCAGTTGTTTCTGGGGGCGCTAATAGCGTCATTCATAAGTGGTTAGTTGAGCGTCAGGAACTGATTCGCCAGTATTGCTCTCTGACCGAAGAAGATGCCGACAGGCCTAGTTTTCTCCGCCGTTTAGAAAGCTTCTGTGAAATTCTTGTTGATTACCTTTCTGCTGGACATTTCGAAGTCTTTACCGAACTTGAAAATGAAGCAAAAACCTTCGACGAACGAGGCTTACAGTTAGTTAATGCTCTGTATCCTTATCTGGAACAATCCACCGAACTGGCGCTTTGCTTCAACGATCGTTGCGAGCAGCTAAAACAGAGTCACCGAGATTTTGAAAAAGTCCGCGATGAGCTTTCTTATCTGGGCGAGTCTCTGACGGATCGATTTCAATTAGAAGATCAACTGATCGAGTACGTCCACAACTCCAACCATGTTTAACTCGATCGATCGCCAGAGCTTTTAACTCAGGGCTTTTAACACAGGGCTATTAACACAGAGCTTTTGACTTTGAGTTATTAATCCCTGGTGAACAGGCGATGGGTTAAGGGTTACCGGTGCTCATCTTATCAAGTTGGGCTTTTCTATCGTCAACTGTCTGTTGAAGATTGTTGACGGTATTCATCATTTCTTCGACCTTGTCGCCGGGCACCGTGGTCATTCCTGATGGTATCTTCATCCCTCCGGCCTGAGACCCCGAGGCTACTGGACTGGTTTTGAGGATCGATGTATCAACCGCAGGCATGGTGTTGATGTTGCCATCCAATTCAACCAGCTCTCCCAGGTCTTCATCCCTCGGCTGGTTCGAAAACTGCCAGACGCCGTTTTCATCCTGCCACTTATAAACAGTCGTTGGTGTTGTGGTTGTCTCAACTTCAGGAACCGCGGGCATTAGATCTTCAAGGGTGATGAAGGGCTCACCATTGGGTCCTTCGATAAAAAACAACCCGGCAAAGGCGGCGATTAAAAGAAAAATCATGGCTTTTATGAGCATGCTAGTTCCACAAATTTGATCAAATGAGTGTAGCGCTTCCGCAACTTAAGTGCAGCATTTGGTACAATCCCGCGCGCCCTACTTAAAATTAATCTTATGCTGTCATTTAATCAGGTATCACTAAGACGAGGCGCGAATCTACTGTTTTCGAATGCCAGCTTTATCCTGCATAGAGATAGCAAGGTTGGGTTGATCGGAGCAAATGGTGCAGGTAAGTCCAGTCTGTTCAAAATGATTGTCGGTCAACTCGAGTCAGACACCGGCTCGGTTGATTATCCCGATGATCTGCGCATCGCCTACCTAAGTCAGGAGATTCCAGCGAGCGACGAAACTGCCCGGGATTATGTTCTGGGCGGTGACTCCGAGTGGTGTGACATACAAGCGAAACTCAACAAAGCTGAGGAAAGTGAAAACTACGAGAGCATCGCAACCTTACACGAGCAGCTAGACAGCATAGATGGCTATACAACGGTTTCCAGAGCAGAGCAGTTGATGGCTGGTCTCGGATTTCAATCCGATGAATTTGACCAAACACTCAAATCCTTTTCCGGTGGCTGGCGAATCCGCCTGAATCTTGCACGAACTTTGATCACCCGATCGGACATGTTGTTGTTAGACGAGCCCACCAATCACCTTGACCTTGATACCATCGTTTGGCTCGTCGCGTTCTTAAAACACTATCAGGGGTCGCTGTTACTCATCTCCCATGACCGTGAGTTTCTCGACGAGACCGTTAACCATATTGCTTATCTTAATGCCCAGACGATTGAACTCTTTACGGGAAACTACACCCAGTTTGAAATTATTAAAGCGGCCAGACTCGCTGAACAACAAAGCAGCTTTGTTAAGCAGCAGCGTGAGATCAAACACATGCAGGACTTTGTGCGCCGCTTTCGTGCTCAGGCAACCAAGGCAAAGCAGGCCCAAAGCCGGATTAAAGCATTAGGCCGGATGGAGTTGATTGCACCGGCCCATGTGGATTCACCTTTTTCCTTCCAAATTCCAGCTGCGGACAAAACTTCTGATCCTTTATTGACCCTGGACCAGGCGGCATTAGGCTATGACACACCCATCCTAAATAGTGTGCGATTTAATTTGCACCCTGGCGACCGCATCGGGTTGCTCGGGCACAATGGAGCGGGCAAAACGACTTTGATGAAAACGTTATTAGGAGAACTCGCTTTACTCAGCGGTCATCGCCAGGAAGGCGCTAACCTTAAAGTCGGGTACTTCTCCCAGCACCAGGTCGACGATTTATCAATGGCTGACTCGGCCTACCAACATATGTTGCAGTTGGACCTCCGAATCTCAGAGCAGGTAGCACGCAATTTTCTTGGCGGCTTCGACTTTCAAGGTGACAAGGTCTTTGAACCCGTCAGGCTGTTTTCCGGTGGAGAGAAGGCCCGCCTGGCACTTGCTCTTGTTGCCTGGCAAAAACCAAATCTTTTGTTAATGGATGAACCCACCAACCACCTGGACATGGACATGCGTCAGGCATTGACGGTGGCCCTACAGGATTTTGATGGTGCAATATTATTGATTTCCCACGACCGGCATCTGCTCAGCAATAGCGTCGACGACTTTTATCTAGTGCATGACGGCAAAGTGACGGAATTTGACGGGGACCTGGACGATTATAAAAAATTCCTGCTCGGCACCACCCCAGAATCGAGCAAAACCCCCAATATCGAAGTCAAAGCCAAGTCGACGGGCGCCCGGCAAAAACAGGATCAGAAGGCCCTGCGCCAAATCAAAACCCAGGTACGTAATCTTGAGACACGGCTGACCCGATTAAACGGCAAGCTGGCGGAAATCGAGATTGCCCTTGCTGATACCGCAAATTACGAGGCTGACCAGGCAGACAACCTTCAGGACCTGCTCCGAAGTCAGCATAGTCTGGTAGAAGAAATTGCCAAAGCCGAAGAAGACTGGCTGACGCTATCGGAGCAACTCGAAGAAGCCTGATCCGTAAATACATCCTGCCCCTCAATAAAATCGTCGAGCCCTGCACTGAAGATTTTGGCCTAGGTCACAACCTCCATTCAAAGCACATTAGTTTCAGTCCAATTTGGCGTATAATCACCGCTTCTGATTCTAGCGGCCAATCCAATATGCGGACCTTTCCCTTTACACGAATGCGACGAATGCGGCGTGATGATTTTTCCCGACGCCTAATGCGAGAAAATGAGTTAACGGCCAGCGATTTGATCTATCCCGTATTTGTCATCGAGGGTGAGAACACAACGGAGCCAGTGACGAGTATGCCCGGCGTGTCTCGAATGACCATAGACCTGTTGGTTGAAGAGGCGAAGAAAATCCATGACCTTGGAATTCCAATGATGGCGCTCTTTCCTGTGATTCCAGCGGACAAGAAAACCGAAGATGGCAGTGAAAGCTACAATCCCGACGGACTCGCTCCTCGCACAGTTGCGGCGCTCAAGCAGGCGGTACCGGGTCTAGGCATCATGACCGATGTTGCCCTTGATCCTTACACAAGCCATGGACAGGATGGCATCCTTGATCCAACCGGTTATGTCTCGAACGACATTTCTGTAGAAGCACTAAAACGACAGGCAATTGTACAGGCGGAAGCGGGCGTTGATGTTGTTGCACCCTCGGACATGATGGACGGCCGAATCGCCGCGATTCGTGAAGCCTTAGAAGACAAACAATTCGTCAATACGCGTATTCTGGCCTATTCAGCAAAATACGCCTCGGCCTACTATGGACCCTTCCGAGATGCCGTGGGTTCTGCGAGTAACCTGGGTTCTGGTAACAAGAAGACCTATCAGATGGACCCGGCCAATAGTGATGAGGCAATTCATGAGGTCGCTCTAGATTTGGAAGAGGGCGCTGATATGGTCATGGTAAAACCCGGCATGCCTTACCTGGATATTGTTCGCCGCGTGAAAGACGAGTTTAAGGTCCCAACCTTCGTCTACCAGGTGAGTGGCGAGTACGCAATGCATCAAGCCGCAATTCAGAATGGCTGGTTATCGGAGGAGGTGATTTTTGAGTCACTACTCGCCATGAAGCGCGCTGGCGCTGACGGCATCCTGACGTACTCGGCCAGGTACGTCGCCGAAAAACTATAATTCAGCTCAACTTTTTTGTCCGTCTGCGGATATTGTGTTGAGTAATTTTAGAGTGGGGCTTAGGATAAGCCCCTTCAAGTTTATGCCATTCCCCAGGAGCCCGTAACCAATGTCCGACATTAGTCATGTCACCGATGATAGTTTTGAAAGCGAAGTTTTAAAATCCGATGTACCCGTCCTTGTCGACTATTGGGCCGAATGGTGCGGGCCATGCAAAGTCATTGCACCTGTACTGGAAGAGATTGCCGGTGAATACGATGGCAGGATGAAAATCTGCAAACTAGATATTGACGCCAACGAGAGCACGCCACCAAAGTACGGCATTCGTGGAATTCCAACTTTGATGCTGTTCAAAAACGGTGCGGTTGAAGCGACTAAAGTAGGCGCATTGTCGAAGTCACAGCTTACTGCTTTTCTTGATAGCAATATCTAAAGCACCCTGACAGGGGGCTTCTAATTAGCCCCCTGTTAGAATTAAGCCTTGACAAGTGCTTCAAAAACGGCCATTTTTTAACCTGTTATAAACAATAACAACTGGACTCAGTGCCACAAAGCGCTATAGTTCAACTAACGCCTAGTCACACTCGCTGTAAATACTCAAACTTAAGTTCAATTTTGACCCGATCGGTTGCCTGAACTGATATAGCGGTAATACTAGAAAAACTCGGAGCACGGATCGCGCAACCCAAGTCGCAACTCCACCTCAAAAACCTACAATCCAATTCCGCTCTTATCGAGCAAAAACCAACTTTCTGCAACGACATCACCTATGAATTTAACTGATCTAAAGACCAAACCTATTCCCGAACTCCTTGAGATCGCCCACGAAATGGGCATGGATAATCTCGGACGTTCACGCAAACAAGAAATTATTGCCAATGTATTGCGGAAGCACGCAAAAGGTGGCGAAGCCATTTTCGGCGATGGCACCCTAGAGATATTACAGGATGGATTTGGCTTTTTGCGTTCACCAGACAGCTCATATCTGGCCGGTCCAGATGACATTTACGTTTCTCCAAGCCAGATCCGACGATTCAATCTACGTACCGGCGACACGGTCTCCGGCAAGATCAGACCACCAAAAGACAGCGAGCGTTACTTTGCATTGCTGAAAGTCGACCAGATCAACTTCACTGACCCCGGCGAATCCAAAAACAAAATTCTTTTCGAAAACCTCACACCACTTTTCCCCGACAAGCCTCTTACACTTGAAGCGGGTAACGGCAGTACTGAGGATCTAACAGCTCGAATCATTGACCTGACATCACCTATCGGTAAGGGCCAGCGAGGACTTATCGTATCTCCGCCTAAGGCGGGTAAAACCCTTATTCTGCAAAACATTGCGCAATCCATTATGCGTAACAACCCAGAATGTCACTTAATAGTATTGTTGATTGATGAACGCCCGGAAGAAGTCACCGAGATGCAGCGATCCGTTCGCGGCGAAGTGGTTGCCAGCACATTTGATGAACCACCCTCACGTCACGTCCAGGTAAGTGAGATGGTCATCGAAAAGGCCAAACGTCTGGTTGAACACAAGACTGACGTGATTATTCTGCTCGACTCGATCACGCGATTAGCACGCGCCTACAACACGGTTATCCCAGCTTCCGGTAAAGTGTTAACCGGTGGTGTTGATGCCCACGCACTGGAACGACCAAAGCGCTTTTTTGGTGCGGCTCGAAACATCGAAGAAGGCGGCAGCTTAACAATCATTGCAACCTGTCTGGTTGATACCGGTTCAAAGATGGACGAAGTCATCTACGAAGAATTTAAGGGAACCGGTAACCAGGAAATTCATCTGGAGCGGAAGATCGCAGAAAAACGCGTTTATCCCGCCATCAATATTCGTCGATCCGGCACACGCCGAGAAGACCTGTTGATGTCCGAAGAAGAGCTTCAAAAGGTTTGGATCCTGCGTAAGATTATCCACGAAATGGACGACCTCGCGGCAATCGAATTTATGCTAGACCGTATGAAGAAGACCAAAACCAACGAGGAATTCTTCTCCTCGATGAAGCGCAATTAGAAACACTTGCCCATTTTAGATTGTCAAATTGCATCAATCTCGTATCTAAATCACGATACGAGACAGGTGCTGTTAGATGTTGATGGCAAGGTTGAGTTTCAAGCGGGGCAATATCTTGAAGTTGTTTCCGAGCATAAACGTTACCCCTTTTCGATCGCTTCAGCCCCAGCAAACAAACAACACATTGAACTTCATGTTCGACCCACACCTAACTCCGAAGACTCTGATGTTTTTGAAGCGTTGCTCGACACCAGCACCTCATTAACAATTGATGTACCCAAGGGGAAATGTTTTGTCGACGCTGCACAGAGCAAACCACTAGTTTTACTCGCCGCGAGTACCGGCGTGACTCAGATGAAAAGCATTGTTGAACATCTGCTGGGCCTGGGACTTAATCACCCGGTTTATCTGTATTGGGGCGTTGTCAGTGACAAAGATTTGTACCTCACAAACCTATGCGACAGTTGGACAACCCAGGATAACAGGTTTCATTTTGTCCCGGTCGTAAGCGAACCGAAAACTTCACCTAACTGGACCGGCAAAACAGGCCTGGTCGGCAACGTCGCCCTTGATGACTTTGCTGACCTGAGCAACCTTAACGTTATTGTTGGTGGCAGCCCCAATATGGTTTACGCCACCCTGGATATGTTTGTTGCGAGGGGACTACCGCAAGCAAACATGATGAGTGATGTGTTTGACTACGCCCCGCGGGGATGAAAGCCCCGCGAGGATAAACAGCCCCGCGGACTAAGTGTGCGCTTCAGGCCCTATAGGCCATATTCAAATACTCATTACTCTTTTGATGGTCGCCTTGAAACGCGTAGAGGTTGGCAAGCTGCCGGCTCGCACCCCGGTGGGCGCCATGTTCAATAGCTGACTCATAAGCTGAAATAGCTTCTTCCTTTTGGTCCAGGGCTTCATGTAACAGGCCTAAACAAAACTCCAATGATGCATCAACGGGGTGCAGTTTCTGCCAACCTTTGGCAACCTTGAGGCGCTTTGAAAGAGATTCTTTACCAAGCTTTCCGTAAGCTTCAACCAGATTTGGTTGCCAGGATTTCTTAAGCACACGGCGCAATATCGCTTCTGCTTCCTTCTCGTAATGGACATGCTGGCACAGGCTAAGCAAGACGTCCTCATCAAATCTGACAGCTTCCGAGGCGCCCCGGTATATTGCCAGGCGCTTTTCATCACTACTGGCATCGGTGTTCAAGATCTCTAGCACCAAACGTTTCTCTAATGATACGTAGCTGGATTCATCAAGATGCTTTTTTAATGTGGGCAACAGCTTTTCGACGGACGCCCATTTACCCAATGCAATTAGAGCATCCTGCTTCATTATAATGGATCGATGGTTGTCGGGCCCATTCACGAGTGCATCCAGACACGCTTGAAAGTCGCCTCGGTCCATCGCCATCTCAGCCCTGGTCATTGCAATCGCGGCACTAGCGGTCGAATCTGCCTCGGTCGCAAGTCGAATGTATTTTTCCCGTTCATCGGCTTTACCGGATTCGTTTGCGGCCATGGCCAGGTGCAGGTAGTTCACTACCGGTTGCGGTTGATGTTTAATACCGCTAGTCAAAAACTTTTCAGCTCGACTGGCATTTCCTTCCTGCAGGAACAACAGACCTTTGTTAGTGTGTTCAATACTTTTGCCGAGTTGTCGGCCTTTCCGCCAATCTTGAATGCGAGCCGCGGTACCGAAGATCGAACGGCCAAACCGATAGGTCAACCAGACACTGTAAGTCGCCAGAGCGATTGCGCCTAACATGACCCAGAGACCCGTCTGCAGCGTCGCGCCGTCG
The DNA here is from genome assembly GCA_963976815.1 of uncultured Pseudomonadales bacterium. Lineage (GTDB taxonomy): Bacteria > Pseudomonadota > Gammaproteobacteria > Pseudomonadales > Azotimanducaceae > JAHRVQ01. The sequence continues at coordinate 97,651 of CAXBLU010000006.1, forward strand.
TAGCTTATGAGAACGTATCCCGGATCCTTGGCGGCGAGGGTACCGACGACACCTGCGACCACAATAATCACCAGCAGATAAACAAGGCTCTTCTTCATGGGTTCCCACGCTCTGATGATTCGTGGAAGCGTGCCATCAGCTTGCGAATTTCCCTCAGGGAACCAGAAACATCCGGCAGCTCCCGCTCTATGCTCATGGTGGATAGCGACGATAAGGTTTGCCGAACACTTTTTGTTAGCGGTAGCTCCGCATCAAAGTATTGGTCAACCCATTCAACTGCATCTTTTAGACTCTGTTCATAGATCCCTTGATTACCTTTGAGTAATCCAAGCTGTGCCAACTGGAGCTTCAGCAGAAGATTTTGTTTTAGGTAGTATTCCTCCTGGGGCGGCAGAATCGGTCGAATGGCCTCACCACCAGATCGGTAGTCCACCTGACTTAAAATTCTATTGAGGCCTCGCTTCAACAACGCCACTGCTTTCGCGACAAACGTTTGTTCACCTATTTCTATCACCGGCTCGGGGGTAGAACCCGTAAACTTCAGGTGTTTTTGTTCAAGGGAATCAATCTGCCCGGCAATTGCACCTAACCGCACAAACATACCTTGGATATCCTGGTCGGCAACGGAGCGCAACGCAGCAATATCGTTGGCGATGGATTGTCTTAGTTCAAAAGCAACAACACCCTGCGCTTCCGAAACAATCTTGTCCGCAGATTCAAATAGTGCGATGGCACCTGCAACGTCATCTTCCATGGCAACCCGTTGATTGGCGAGACGCAGCAGGTACTCTGCTTCCGCTAACAACCAGTCCTCAGAAGAAGTGCCCAACTGGCGTTTAAGGTCTGCCATTGCAATGGCCACTCGAGACTCAACCTGCGCAACAGTCGAGTCAGTCACCCCAGCCATCTTGCCAACTTCAGCTTGGACTAAATCAATTTTTTTGTCGGAGGAAGTTATTTGGTTTTGAACCTGCCTAATGTCGCCATTAAGCGCATCAATTTGGGGGCGGTAGTCCGTTTGTTTAACCTGCTCCTGTAATTGCCAGGCGGTATAGGCACCGAAACTTGCCACACCCAACGCAATCAAAGCGAGCAACAATCCCAATATGCCGCTGATGCCACCGCCGCTAGCCGTTGATGTTGGCTTATCCGCAACTTTTGATCTCGTCAGCGCTGCAGTCTCCAGCCCGGTTGTTTCTCTATTGCCTTTTTTCTCATTGTTTTGGGCATTCTCACTTACCTGTTGTTCCAGGCGCGCGAACGCATCATTCAATTCGACATCTTTCTTATCGTCGTTCACGACACCCGCCTTCGCATCTGTTGCAATACTTGTAACATTGCATGGTCTTCCTGACTGTTTGCAAGTTCGACTTTAGCAAAGCCGAGATCGTTTGCCATGATTAGTAATCTCTGGGATGGAACAATGAGTTGGTATTGCAGTACGTTTGCGCCGCCCCGGCTTAAAAAATGGCTCAGGGCTTCACCAGAATAGAGCAATGCGACAATTTCTTCATACTCAACAGATTCAGGCCGAGATGATTCAGCCTGAGATAGTTCAGGCTGAGATAGTTCAGGCTGATTTGGCTCAACTTGAGGCAGCTCAGCAACTGAAAACTCAATCGGCACTCGCTGGTAGGTTTCAAGGTAACTCACCTGGGCACCCCGAGCCTCCAGGCCTTCCTTCAGGGTTTCTCGGCCACCTATTCCACGAACAATAAGGCATTTTCTTCCTGCCATGTGCTCCAACTCAGGCATTCCTAGTAAACCCTCCGAAGAAGCATTGTGCGGATAGCTTACCTTCACATTAGCCGGGCCCAGGGCGCTAGATGTACCGGAACCTACCGCAAACCACCGCAGCAAAATCGGCCACTGGGGCCAATACTGCTCAAGCTGATCGAGACCAAATGCCACGGCATTTTTGGATATAAAAAAAATGTCATCAAACTGATCAAGCCCCAGAATGGTTTTTTTCCCCATCTCGCCAGGGGCAATGGGTTCAGCTTTCAAGAGCGGCAAACTGATAATATCCCTGTCTAACAGCATCATATTGCATTCAAGGATACCGCGGCGGAGATGTTCGTTTTGCTTCGGGCTGCGCGTCAGTATGATCTTCATGGCCTAGCCTTTCAGCGTGAGCTCGCCAGCACCCTGATCAATCAATTGTTGGGTGACTTTTTTTGCCATAGATATTGCGTCCCGGCGCTTGGCCTCGCCCTCGACCCGAATATGTCGTCCTTCGACGCCCACATAGGTTCGCAGCGCTATATTGTCACCGTCTAGCGTTGCAAAAGCAGCAATCGGGAGATCGCAGCTTGCGCCCAGGCCGATTGAGACCTCTCGTTCGCAACTGACCGTATCAAAGGTATCAATGTGGTTGATTGCAGCAAGTAGTTCCAGGGTTTGTGAATCAGCAAGCCTTGCCTCAATACCAACCGCACCCTGACCCGCAGCAGGAATAGATGACAGGGGATCAATTGCCTTTGTCACCCGGTCCCCGAGCCCTAATCGCTTAAGACCCGCTACCGCAAGAATAATGGCGTCAAAGTCGCCGCTATCGAGTTTCTTAAGTCGCGTTTCAACGTTGCCTCGGACATCCAGATACTCAAGATCGGGCCGTTGTTCCTTAAGCTGCAGGCGCCTGCGCATACTGGATGAACCCAATCTTGCAGCGGGGGGTAATTCCTCAAAAGATCCCACGCTATTGCTGACAAAGGCATCTCTTGGATCTTCTCGCTCGCATATCGCGGCGATACCGAGTCCCGCTGGAAACACCGACGGGACATCCTTCATGGAATGGACCGCAATATCTGCGTGACCTTCTAGTAAGGCAACCTCAAGTTCTTTGACAAATACGCCTTTACCACCGAGTTTTGTCAGCGGAGAACTCTTGTCTCGATCACCCTGGGTTGTCATACCAATAATGTCGACCACAAGACCTGGGTGGGCTGACTCAAGGGCATTTTTCACAAAATTTGCTTGCCACATGGCCAGGGCACTTTCCCGGGTAGCAAGACGAAGAATTTGGGCCATAAACAATCACGCACAAAAAAAGCGGCATTATAGCCGCCTTTTTAGGATTAAGCCCTTCAAGCAAGAGCCAATGGGTTCGAACCCTTACAAACTCTGGACTAACCTTCGAAGTCCGGAGACATGGCGCCGACTCACATCCAAACGTTCCTCCACACCCCGCATTTTTACGCGGTAGTGACCCCTCGGGTCTCTCTCTAAGCCCTCTAAGTGGTCAGTCATAACAAGGGCATTGCGATGGATCCTGACAACCTTGTCACCAAATTCATTTTCCAGGTCACGCAAGGTATCGTCGATAAGTACTTCACCACTCTCATGCCGGACGGTGACGTATTTATGGTCTGCCTGGAAAAACCGGATATCCGTGAGGGGAATCAGTTCAATGCCTCGCCGGGTTTTTGCGCTGATGTGGGTTCTAATTCTCGGCGCAGTTGTATCTTCTTCAGCACCCAGGGTCTGGGCCTGGATCTTATTCACCCGTCCAATCTTAGACAGGGTGTCCATCAACGCGTCGCGGCGTACAGGCTTAAGGAGATAACCCGCCGCATTCACATCAAAAGCTTCGATGGCATGTTCACCAAAGGCCGTGCAAAACACCACCGCTGGAGGAGATTGTAGCTCAGCCAATTCTTTGCCTGTTGCCATACCGTCTTTACCTGGCATGCGAATATCGAGCAAGACAATGTCTGGCTCAACATCTAATGTCTTTTGTATCGCCTCGTCTCCACAACCGGCTTCTCCCACCACGTCGTAGTTATCCAGCGTACTCACCATTCTAACCAGACGCTCTCTGGCTAACTTCTCATCATCAACTACCAAAACTCTCATGGTCAAAAACCTCGCTTGTCGTCGCTAATGCCCGGGCGTAGACAGCCCTCCATGACATAACAAATTACACTCATTTCGCTACAAAACTGCGACGCACTGCACACTATTGAAGGTTAATTTGATGTGATTTTCTTAGAATGTGACCCGCGTCACGTTTCTGCCGACTTCTTTAAAGGATAGCTGACTGTTGTCTGAAAGGTAGTTTCATCTCGAGATGTAATAAGACTGGCCTGTTCACCGTAAATTGCCTGGAGCCGGTGGCGAATGTTATCAATCGCCATCCGATTGCCCTGGTCATGGGAATAGGCACTTTGGGGTAGAGGGTTGCTGATATGAATAATAAGCCGATCATTTTCCGCAACAATTCGCACCAAAACAGTGCCGCCCTCTGGGATGGGTTGAATGCCATGGTAAATCGCGTTCTCCAGTAAGGGCTGCAGCGTTAGCAGTGGAATGGTCACCTGGGATTCGTCCACCTCAACCTGCCAATCCACTTCTAAACGTTCATCCAGCCTTAAGCTCTCAATATGGACGTACTTTTCACAAAGGGACAACTCCTCGCTTAAGGGCACGGGTTTATCGCTGGAATCGTTAAGTGAAGCGCGGAACAAAACCGACAGATCTTCTACCACCTCTTCAGCTGTTTCCGGGTCAACGCTGATCAAGCTGGCAATAATATTCATCGAGTTAAACAAAAAGTGAGGTCGAATGCGGGATTGCAGCGCTTGTATTCTGGAATTCAATTCCGCCTGCTCCTGCCGCCGCAGTTGATGCTGTAGGTAGAAGTATCGAAACGCGATGCCCGACATCACAGCAGCAATAATCAAGTTCCGGCCCACACCACCAAAGGTCCCATAGCTCCATTGATGGGGCTGTTCGCTTAAGAAGTACTCGGCGACCAGACTGAAAATAAAGGTCAGAGAAAGAATGAGACCGTAGGCACTGGCGGTGGCTGCTGCGATCGACATATTACGCAGGACCGGTCTAACGTTACACAGCACCGCCGCTGAAACGAGCACAATCCACTGCACAAAGATGGAAGTGAGCCCCAGCTTCGCCCAGCTAAAATCAATGAGATTAGAATTCCCCAGCACCAGCACAAAAACTAGAAGCTCCGTGACCAGCACCAAAAACAGAATACTTTGAGCCTGGCAAATGTCTGGCAGGAAAAAGTCTTCGTCCGCTTTATCTACTCGTTGCTCCGACAATCAACCGCTCCAACAGGTGGCATAGCAGCTAGTATAGCCTGATGCTGGTATACTCCGCGCGCCAAAACACTTCAATCGGTATGCAAGACACATGAGCAAAAACGACGACAAGAAACTGTGGGACGGACGATTCACCGAAGCAACGGACGCTTTTGTAGAGACGTTTACCGCATCAATTAGTTTTGATGCCGCCCTGGCTCGCTATGATATCGAGGGCTCTATCGCTCACGCCACAATGCTAGAAGCGGTGGGGGTTTTAAACTCAAACGAATTGGGGCAGATAATTGATGGCTTAAAAGCGATTTTGGTCAAAATTGAAGCGAATGACTTTGAATGGTCCGTAAGCCTCGAAGATGTGCATATGAATGTCGAAAAAGCACTCACCGACACAATCGGCGAGGTTGGCAAAAAGTTACACACCGGTCGTTCTCGCAACGATCAGGTGGCAACTGACATCCGACTTTATCTCCGGGATCAGGTTGACCACATTCAATTACAAATCAAACAACTCCAAATTGGCATTCTCGATTTGGCAGAACGGGAAGCAGAAACTATTTTACCGGGTATGACACATCTTCAGGTCGCACAACCGATAACCTTTGGACATCACATGATGGCCTGGTTCGAGATGCTGACAAGGGATAGTGAACGCCTGCGTGACTGCCGAAAGCGCATTAACATCATGCCGCTTGGCGCTGCGGCGATGGCCGGCACCACCTTTCCAATTGATCGAGAGATCACGGCAAAACTGTTGGGTTTTGAATCAATTGCCGGGAATAGCCTGGATGCCGTGAGTGACCGGGACTTCGCCATAGAATTTGCAGCGTTTGCCAGCGTATTGATGATGCATCTATCCCGATGGTCAGAGGAAATGATTTTGTGGTCCTCCTCTCAATTTGAATTTATTGAGCTGCCGGATCGATTTTGTACCGGCTCATCAATCATGCCCCAGAAGAAAAACCCAGATGTTCCAGAGCTAGTACGGGGTAAAACCGGTCGAGTATACGGTCATCTAACGAGTTTACTGACGCTCATGAAATCTCAACCCCTTGCTTATAACAAGGACAATCAAGAGGACAAAGAGCCGTTGTTTGATATTGTTAAAACCGTGAAGGATTGCCTGACCGCTTTTGCCGATATGATCCCCGCCATAGAGACCAAACCCAACAATATGCGCGCCGCCACCATGAAGGGTTTTGCCACAGCAACCGACCTTGCAGACTATCTCGTCAAGAAGGGTTTACCCTTTCGCGACGCCCACGATGTTGTGGGTAAGCTGGTGGGTGTTGGCATTAAAGAAGGGTTGGACCTTTCGGAACTACCCCTTGGCTCGTTGCAGTCTGCATCTGACCTTATCGAAGATGATGTATTTGACGTATTGACCCTGGAAGGTTCCGTCGCCGCCAGAGATCATCTTGGTGGTACGGCTCCAGCCCAGGTCAAAGCCGCCGTTGCTCGAGCAAGAAAGTCCATCCTCTAGCCTAGCAACGTCACCCCTCGGCCGAGCTGCTCAGTCACAACCCGGGAAACAAGATCAGCAATATTTTCTTTTGTTGTGCCGCAAACCCATTCGCCGTCCTTATGGGCCAGGTGAAATCCACCGGACTTTGCCGCAACCCATATTTCATGGTTTGCGATTTGACGACTGACAACCACGGTCGAGCCGTTGGGAAAGCCAATCGTCAGCAAGCCCGCTGAGTTTTCGAGATCCAGGTCTTCCGGATACTCCTCTAGCTCATCTTCGAGGGCCATCACCAATTCATCTACCAACGAATGAAATTCTGAATCCTGCAACAATAGCTCCTCGTGACATGGGTGGTGCGGCAGTATACAGCCTTGCGGCTTTCCCGCTAAACCAGCAACCGTTATACTCGCCCCCTTTTCCTCGAGACCAAGACTCATGCGGATTCTGGCCTGCCTATTATTAGTCTGTTTAATCGCCGCCTGCGGCCAAAAAGGTCCGCTATTTTTAGAAGAAAAGACCCGTGACGGCAAAACAAATCAGCCCACAATGCCCGGGAAGGAAAAGTCATCAAACCAACTGGTATTAGATCAAGAGCTGCCAAATAAGAGCGCCTCCGAAAATAGCGATCCTGCAACCACTCGTTCTAGCAACTGATAAACAATGTCTTATTTTAACTATCACAACGGTGAACTTCACGCTGAAGGTGTACCCCTTGCCGCAATCGCGGCAGCTCACGGCACACCGACCTTTGTTTACTCAAGAGCCGCGATCACCGAGGCTTATCAGGGCTTCACCGCTGCTTTCGGGGACCGATCCCACCGAGTATGTTACGCCGTAAAAGCCAACAGTAATCTTGGTGTTCTCTCGGTGCTTGACAAGTTGGGTGCCAGTTTTGACATAGTATCCGGGGGCGAACTCGCGCGGTTACAGGCCCTCGGAATTTCCGGTGACCGAATTGTATTTTCAGGGGTCGGCAAGCAACAAGCCGAAATCGACGCTGCCCTCAACATGGAAATTAGCTGTTTTAACGTTGAGAGTCCGCAGGAATTGCTGACGCTCGCTGAACGCGCTCGGGTTCTGGGTAAAATCGCCAGGATTTCAATTCGGGTCAACCCCGACGTTGACGCAAAAACACACCCGTACATTTCTACTGGCCTCAAGGAAAACAAGTTTGGTGTCAGTATTGAAGTATCCAGGGGCTTATACCGAGAAGCAGCGGCCTCAGAATATCTCGAGGTAGTTGGTATTGATTGCCATATTGGCTCGCAACTTCTAAGCCTATCGCCTTTTATGGATGCCTTAGAACGAATTCTACAGCTGGTTGATGATTTAAAGGCCACCGGCATAGACCTCGAGCATATCGACCTGGGGGGTGGTATCGGCGTTCAATACCACCCTGACGAGACCCCACTCAATATCGAGACATACGCCAGCGCTATACTGCAGCATATGGGCAATCGCCCTCAGGAACTCTGGTTTGAGCCGGGTCGATCAATTGTCGCGAATGCTGGCATATTGCTCACCAGCGTGATTAACCTAAAAGACAACGAGGGAAAGCATTTTTGTGTGGTAGATGCTGCGATGAACGACTTTATTCGTCCCGCACTCTATCAATCCTGGCAAGGGGTCCAAACGGTTCAACAGGCAGACATCCTGCCCACCGAGAACTACGACATTGTTGGCCCCGTTTGTGAGTCCGGTGACTTCCTCGCCAAGGATCGACGCTTAAGCATCGCAGCCAAAGATCTCATTTGTATCGCCTCGGCTGGCGCCTACGGATTTGGCATGAGCTCTAATTACAATAGCCGCAACCGTGCCGCTGAAGTACTGGTAGACGGTGATCAACAACACCTGGTGCGGGAACGTGAGACCTATGAATATCAGTTCTCCCTGGAACACCCCCTGAGTTCCTAGGGCCTGGTGGTCTTTTCTATTGCATTCACGGTCCGCAAAGGTAACCTAACGCCATGTTACTAAGATTCACCAAGATGCACGGTTTGGGTAACGACTTTGTGCTCCTGGACCTGATATCGCAAAACGTCACGATACGTGAAGAACAAATTAGGGCCTTAGCTGACCGCCGTCTGGGGGTCGGATTTGACCAACTGCTGATTGTCGAACCACCGGATAGCCCGGAGATCGACTTTAAGTACCGTATTTTCAACGCAGACGGCTCCGAAGCCGAACAGTGTGGGAATGGCGCGCGTTGCTTTTTGCGATTTGTCCGGGACAGGGGTTTAACGACCAAAACTCAAATACGGATGAGCACCAATACCGGCGTGATAGAAGCCCGGCTTGAGCCCGATGGCAATATCACGATCGATATGGGGCCACCCGTTCTGATGCCCGAAAACATACCCTTTGTTGCCGATAGAGCACAGATCACCTATCCCCTTGAGGTGGCAATGCCCGTCTGTGGCACCGATAAAATTTTTGATATTAGTTCCGTCAATATGGGCAACCCCCACGCGGTGCTAGTCGTCGACGATGTTGATACAGCTCCGGTCTCTCAATTGGGTCCGCTCATTGAGCGCCATCCGCGATTTCCAGACCGGGTCAATGTTGGCTTTCTGCAAATCGTATCGAGAAATCAAGCTCGACTTCGAGTCTTTGAGCGAGGCGTTGGGGAGACACGGGCCTGTGGAACCGGTGCCTGTGCGGCGATGGTAGCTGGACGCTTACGGGGGCTCCTTGACGAAACCGTTGAAATCCAACTTCCTGGGGGTAACCTTAGTATTAGTTGGGCCGGCGATACCGCATCGGTCATGATGACGGGACCAGCCGCTCGAGTTTACGAGGGCCGTCTGCATATCTGACTTATGAAAGTAAGCCCGGAAAGTAAGACTGAAAACTAAAATTGAAAAGTCCCCCTTGAACGCAGGGCTAGAAAATAGGACTACAAAGAACAACAAAAATGGGAAAACCATGACCGCAAAAAAGCAACCAAAAGAAATTGTCGTTGAGGCCTCAGCGGTTAAAGCCTACCTCGAAGCAAACCCAGATTTTTTTGTTGAAAATGACGACCTACTCACAACTCTAATCCTGCCCCACGGTGAAGGTGGATCCATCTCGTTAGTCGAGCGGCAAGTTGCCGTACTTCGGGACCGCAATAAAGATTCCCGCAATCAACTAGATGAGTTTGTCAAAACCGCCACCCATAACGATAACGTCTTCAAGAAATGCCAATATATGATCCTCGGCCTAATTGAAGCCGAGAATCAGGAAGACTTTCTCAAAAATATGGAGAAAGGTTTCAAGCGAGACTTCAAATCTAATGCCTACAGCTTAATGATATTTGGAGATACGCCCCGCCAGATCAATCACTTCACCAGCGTGGTGACTCGAAGCTCAGCTAACGAGTTTGTCTCGTCATTGATCCGTAGCACCAAGCCCACCCTCGGCACACTCCGGCCCGCTGAACAGGATTTTCTGTTCCGACACCAGAGCGATAAGGTGAAATCAGCGGTTGTCATGTCAGTTCGTGAAGGTCGCGAACAGCTTGCTCTTTTAGCGATAGGCAGCTCCGATGCAAATTACTTTAAACCTGGCATGGGGACGCTGTTTATCGGTTTTATCGCCGACGCCCTGGCAAGACTCATCCCGCGGTTTATCACAAAGCCAACTTGATGCTAACGACCGACGACCAGGTCAATGCTTTCCTAACTCACCTGAACCATGAGCGTGGACTTAGCCAGAACACCATTGAAAATTACAGCCGGGATTTGCAAAATTTTGCATCATTTCTCGAGGTCGAAAATGTACCCTGGAAAAACGTCAGTAGTCACCATGTACGAGGGTTTGTCGCTGCGAGACATCGAAAAGGGGCTTCAGGTAAAAGTTTACAACGAGCCTTATCTGCCATTAGAACGTTCTTTCATTATCTCATCCGCGAACAGCACATCATCAACAACCCGGCCATAGATATCGCAACGCCGAAGACAGCAAAAAAATTACCCCGTACTTTAGATCCAGATCAGGTATCGCAGCTCTTAGACTCCAAGGTATCAAGCTGGCACCATGTTCGAGATCACGCCATCATGGAATTATTTTATTCTTCTGGGCTGCGGCTAAGTGAACTTGTTGGTTCAAATATAGTGAGCGTTGATTTGGATGAATCGAACATTCGAGTACTGGGCAAAGGCAGAAAAGAACGCATAGTGCCGGTTGGCCAACAGGCGAATCAGGCAATTGTTCAATGGTTGCGAGTACGAGCTAATTTACCAAAGAAGAACGCTCAGGTCCTAGACGATGAAGCACTTTTTTTAAGTGAAAATGGTAAGCGTCTCGGCCAGCGGTCTGTGCAAAACCGTGTTAAAGCCTGGGCACTAGAACGCGGCCTGCCGGGAAACTTACACCCCCATATGCTTCGTCATTCGTTTGCCAGTCATATTCTAGAATCTAGTCAGGACCTAAGGTCAGTACAAGAATTGCTAGGCCACTCGGATATATCAACTACTCAGATTTACACGCATCTAGATTTTCAACATCTGGCAAATGTATACGATAAGGCTCATCCCAGAGCCCAGAAGAAACAATGAGGCACGGATGATTGACGTCATTGGATTTGATCTAGATGACACGCTCTGGGAGGTTGGGCCGATCATTATTCGGGCCGAGGCCAAACTCAACAAATGGCTTGTAGATGCAGCGCCTGCACTCCAGTTCGATGTTATCAATATGCGAGAGTTGCGGCATGATATTCTTGTTAGATCGCCTGAGCTTGCAAAACAAATCACCGAGCTTCGTCGCCAGATCATCCTGACTGCCTTAACAAAGAGCAAGGTAGCCGACGCCGAATTGATAGCCAATCAGGCCATCGAAATATTTCTAGCGGCTAGAAATGAAATTGATTTTTTTGATGGCGCTCTGGACGTCCTGGGCTCGCTCGCCACTGATTACCGGTTAGGCGCATTGAGCAACGGCAATGCTGACATCCATCGCATAGGTCTATCCCACCTATTCGATTTTGCTTTCTCAGCCGAGGACGTAGGCAAACCTAAACCTGATCCAGCGCTGTTTATCAAAGCACTTGAGCATACGGGGGTTGATCCCCATAAAATGGTGTATGTCGGTGACGACCCAGCGCTTGATGTTGATGCCGCCAATCTTGTTGGACTAAAAACAGTCTGGCTAGATCACGGTAAAAAACCCGCGGGCGAGAGCAAACCCGATATCACGATCTACAACATTAAAGAATTGCCTGAAGCCATCAAAGCCCTGAAGGGTTTTTAGACCCCTTCAATCAGGGCTTTGATCGCAGCCACATCCGCGGCAAGCGTTTGTTTTCTAGTAGGTAAGTTTTTGAGAGCCTCTAGCGCAGGATGTGTGACGTCAACATCCGGTAAAGCTGCCCTCATCACATCATCAAACTTGGCTGGGTGAGCTGTTGAAAGACTCACCATCGGCACCTCAGCATCCAAATATTGTTCTGCTATACATAGCCCAACTGCAGTATGAGGATCAGAGATGTACCGTTGATCTTTGTAGGTCGCTCTGATCTTGGCGAGCGTATCGTCATTGCTCACGGCCCCAGCGACAAAGGCTGCGTCAAAGCTTCGTGTATTAAAAGGTATTTCGGCTCTACCGGTCTCTAGAAACTTGTTCATAAATGTAGATACTCGCCCGCCATCTTCGCCGAGGGCAAAAAACAGGTACCGCTCAAAATTACTAGCAACTTGAATATCCATGGCTGGACTGTGAGTAAAGTTCACAGTCTGGCGTTCGTAGATTCCAGAGTTAAAGAACCGGGCGAGAATATCGTTAGCGTTTGTTGCAAGGACCAGGCGGCGAATCGGCAAGCCCATTTTTCTGGCTATATAGCCCGCAAAAATATTGCCAAAGTTTCCCGTTGGCACCGTTACATCGAATGCAGCGGGCGCACCAAGTTGGCCATAGGCTGAAAAGAAGTACACTACCTGGGCTAACACGCGGGCCCAGTTAACGGAGTTAACCGCCGCAAGGTTGTGTTGTTCTTTAAAAGGCAGGTCGGAAAAGATGGTTTTCATAATCTGCTGGCAATCATCAAAGCTACCATCAATTCCGATATTGTGGACGTTATTGTCCAACACCGACGTCATTTGACGCTCTTGAAGGGGAGAGGTCTTGCCCTCCGGAAACATGATAAAAATATCTATGTTTTCCTTACCCCGGATCCCAGCAATTGCGGCACTACCGGTATCACCGCTAGTGCCGCCGAGAATGCTGACTCGACTCTGACGTTCTGCCAGGATGAGTTCAAAGACATTGCCAAGAAACTGAAGCGCGACATCCTTGAAAGCCAGGGTTGGACCATGAAACAACTCAAGGACATGCACATCTCCGACCTTCACCAGAGGTGTCACCAGGTCGTGGTCAAAAGTTGCGTAACTCTTTGCAACCAGCCCCGCCAGTACATCTCGAGGGATATCATTGATAAACCGCGACATGATTTCCGTCGCTAGATCTTGATAACTTAGTTGGCTCAAGGCTGCTAGCTCGGAAGTAAGATCTGGAATCTCTTCGGGCACCAGCAATCCGCCATCGGAGGCCAGCCCCATCATCACAGCGTCTTTGAAGCTAATGCCAGTGACACCGCCCCGGGTGCTTTTATATTTCATAACGCAATGTGCCTTATCGAACGCTAGCGAACAAGGCGTGGATTATAGAAGCTTGAGGCCTGTGAATGAATTCCGATTTAGCATGCTGTAGATAACGGCTCTAGATAGGTCGTCCGCCATATTTACTGACGGGTTTTGTTGGGGGGTCAGCTGTAACGTTTACTTCGACCTCAGTAATGGACCCGCCTCTGGATAAGAATGCCTCAATGTCCGAATCTAATTGCCCCCGAATTCGTTCCTTTGCGTTAAGGGTCTTGACGCTTTCTTCATCATCGACAATACGTTCAATAGTCGCCATTTCTCGCCTCCGTTTGAGTTGGATTGACGCTATTAGTTATAGCTGAGAATACCAATTAATCAATTTTGGTGCGGTTTCTAGACAAAAAAAAAGGCCCCCGATTGGGAGCCTTTTTTGATCAGCAAAATCTAAATTAGAAGGTTTTACCGAGTGTGAAAATCAGGGACTCTTCATTTTCACAGGAAGTACCGGCCAAATTGGCAGCCTGACAGATATCGTCGTCTGCAAAAATGGCTTCAACGCCAACATCAAAGTCAGCAATTGTTGTTCCGTAGCCAATCGCAATGTGAGACCCATCAAGATCGTCCCCAAACGAACCGTAGGTTCCATAGAAGCCATTTTCCAGGGCAACTGTTAACGCGAGGTAGTCGTAGTCTTCGTCGAAGCCACCGAGGTTGTCGTGTTCACCGAAAGAGTATTCGAGTCCGAATACGCCATAACCAAGATTCAAGTTAATTTCTTCGTAGGTATCATCAAACTGATCACCTGTGTAGTAATAGCCTGTGAAGCCAAGACTCGCGGTAAATCCAGATTCGGTTTCAATTCCGTATCCAAAGTAACCGTCTATCTCGAGGCCATCACCGACATCAGCCGCCCAGGTACCTGCGTAGAATCCGCCTTGTTCGTAATCCGCACCAGCACTGGCAGAAGAACTCTTCTGTACAAAGCCACGGAACACGTATTCAGACATATAGCCGATGTTATAAGACACTTCGGCTGAAGCATTTGTTGAGAACATTGCGCCGGCAACAAGTGTTGCAGCGGCGATTATTCGAGTCATAGATTTCATGTGTTTTCTCCTCAATTGTTTTCGACAGCGAAAGTGATGTGACTGACTCGCACCTACTCTTAGCTGACTATGAAATAGCAAAGAGCAGGCCAATCTACATATCTTATTGAATAATAATGAAATATTGGGATTTGGCAGGCTTAACCGATAACACGAACGCACCGACACGGTGCGTTCCACGCCCTCGACACCCCCTCCGCACTGTTTTATTGCGTAATTCTTCAGTCGCCCGGTTAACGTTTAGTGCGTTGTTTCTGCGCCCGCGGGAATTTGCGTCAACAAAATTAAAATTCAAAACAGTGGTTGTCTTATCGTGGTGCAAAAGGCCCCGGGAGGAAAAGAATTTCAGGCAAAAAAAGAGGCGCATAAAGCGCCTCTCGAATAGATCCATATTAGAGGAAGTTAATCTATACGGCTTCACCGCCGGTTTCGCCGGTTCGTATACGTATAACATCATCCAGTGTGGTCACAAATATCTTGCCGTCCCCGACCTTGCCGGTGTTGGCAGCTGTCGTAATCGCTTCGATTACGCCATCCAGGTTTTCATCGGAAATTGCGACTTCAATTTTTACTTTAGGTAGAAAATCGATCACATATTCTGCACCACGATATAGCTCGGTATGTCCTTTCTGACGACCGAAGCCTTTAACCTCTGTCACGGTCATACCCTGAACGGATATTTCCGACAATGCTTCTCTTACATCGTCCAGCTTAAATGGTTTGATAATTGCTGTGACTAATTTCATGTGTCCTCCATCTTCAGGATCATTTGGTTATGAATGTATCTAAATTGGCGTCGCTTTCCAATGCCGGGATAACTTACCACCTGCACTAGCAACCCTTTACAGTTTTCTTTACCGGCGACCTACCATCAGCCACGTTTTTTTGTAGACTGTCGCTGTTACTGCTGGACTATACAGCATCGACCATGCCAAGTTCAGAATCTCACCAAAATTCAAGACCTTAGATAGGTTGGCCGCTATTTCATCCGCACCGCAAAGCACCCTTGTGGTGCAATCGCACCAGCATTGTTCCATAAGGGTGCGAAATCTGTACCGACACAAGCACCAGAACAACCGATAAAAAAATGCTGGGGCAGATGTCCTACAACAATTGATGTGGGTCGAGTACATCACCGCAGACCTAATTAGCCCACGATTATCGGATGACAGTTGCACAAACCTATTCCCGGGCTCAGGTCGGCGTAAATGCTCCTCTGGTTACGGTAGAAGCAGACATTTCCTCCGGCCTGCCCCAGATCGTTATTGTTGGGCTGCCTGAAACCGCTGTGCGAGAAAGCAAAGATCGCGTTAAATCTGCACTCACCAACGCGGGGTTTACCCTTCCGTCCAGGCGAGTCACCATAAATCTCGCCCCGGCTGACTTACCAAAACAAGGCGGCCGTTATGATCTCGCCATAGCCCTTTGTGTGCTCGCGTCCTCTGAACAACTGGACGGTCATACAATTGCAAACAGGGAGTTCCTAGGTGAACTGGCGCTAGGTGGTGATCTCAGGGGCGTTAACGGCGTGCTCCCGGCAATTCTACATTGCGACCAGTCTAACAGAGAGCTCACGGTCCCCTTAGCAAATCAACCCGAAGCAAGTCTGGTGAATCAGGCTTCAGTTAATCTGGCGACCTCTTTGACTGACGTCGTTGCTTATCTGAAGGGGGACAGAGAGACAAACGTACCCCAGCAAGCAATCCGGTCTCATCCACCCTCACCATTACTTTTGAGTGATATTAAAGGGCAGTATCTAGCAAAGCGGGCCTTGATTGTCGCCGCTGCGGGAGGCCACAACCTCCTGCTGGTGGGTCCGCCGGGCACAGGTAAGACAATGCTTGCGAGCCGTCTGCCGGGTTTATTACCGCCCATGGAACAGAACGAGTCCCTGGAAGTAGCTGCTGTTCAGTCGGTATCCCGGTTTAGTTTTCAAGCACAAAACTGGGGCACAAGACCCTTTCGTAATCCCCATCACACTGCATCCGGCGTTGCACTAGTGGGAGGCGGCAACCCCCCGTTACCTGGCGAGATCTCCCTTGCCCACCATGGCGTACTGTTTTTAGATGAATTACCTGAGTTTTCCCGCCACGTCCTGGAAGTCCTCCGGGAGCCGTTGGAGTCTGGCTCTATTGTCATTAGTCGCGCCAACCATCAGGTGACCTATCCCGCGAGATTCCAAATGGTCTCAGCAATGAATCCGTGTCCCTGCGGATACTATGGAGATGAGGCGGGCCGGTGTAACTGCCGCAGCGATCAAATAGAAAGGTACAAAAGTAAAATATCAGGTCCACTCTTAGATCGGATTGATCTGCATGTGCAAGTACCGCCACTGCCACGCGGGGCATTATCGAAATCAGCCCAAGACAGCGACACCGAACATTGGCTCGCGGTAGAGCAGATCTCTGACGCGAGAAAGCTCATGCTGAGAAAACGAGGCAAACTAAATGCGCACCTGTCAGGAAAAGAGTCTGAAAAATTCTGTCAGTTGGAAAAAAGCGAACGGAGAATGCTCGACAATGCCATGCAAAAACTCGGCTTATCAGCAAGAGGATATTTTAAAGTACTTAAGGTTGCGCGCACCCTGGCCGACTTGTCAGGAGAGGAAAAGCTGGGAGCGCCTCACTTAGCTGAGGCGCTTGCTTTTAGACGTACAAAGTCTGTTACTTAGACTGTTCAACCATATAGTCAACAACAGCCTTAATGTCATCGTCAGAACAGGTAAAGCACATGCCCTTGGCTGGCATACCAGGTGGTAAACCGTGGATGCCGGAGTTGTATAGAACATCAATACCTTTAGCGATACGGGGTTCCCACGCACTAACATCACCTAGCTTTGGTGCCCCGGCAACGCCGATTGCATGACAGGTCGCACAGGTTTTTCCATAGGTGCCCTCGGCATCAAAACCGCCGGCAGCAGCAACCATTGTTGTCGCTCCAGCTTTTGCACAGTCCTGACCTTCGAGGCAAACTTCACCTACTTTTTTCAGCCGTTGCTCAATTTCGATTTCTGCGGTTCCCGCGGAGAGTGTGCCTCCAACGAGAGTGATCGCAATCATGATGACAAACTTCGCTATTCGATTCACTTTTAATTCCCAATAGGGTGACAAAAAACGCGCGAATTGTACCTTAAACGTCCGCGCCTCACTAGTTGCGATCGCCCCAGCTATCGCCGTCAATTTCCCGGTTCGACTTAAACTGAAACACATTTGACGTCCCACCTTCGACAACAGATTGTTCAGATATCAAAGTTAGAATAGAACGGTCTCGGAATTCCGCCAGCGAATCTGCGCCAATGTTCACCATGGTCGATCGGAGCTTATACATCGTCGTATCCAGTACCTCCGAAAGCGGCCCAATTAACGGTACGTAGGCATCTACACCTTCTTCAAACACCATCTTGCGAGTGCTCATACCATCATCGTAACGCTGCCAATTCTGAGCCCGGCGTGTCCCTTCGCCCCAATAGGGCTTGTAATTTTGGCCATTGATCGACGTTTTTGGGGTAGGGCTTTCTTCCGTCATCGCAAAGTAGCGACCCATCATCAGAAAATCAGCACCCATCGCCAGCGCAACGACAATCTGTGTGTCATTTGCCAAACCGCCATCGGAGCAGATTGGAATATACCGTCCGGTCTTGTCAAAATATTCGTCCCGCCGTTGTGCAACTTCCAGAAGCGCTGATGCCTGTCCACGACCGACGCCTTTCTGCTCTCGAGTAATACAAATCGAACCACCACCAATGCCCACCTTGATGAAATCAACACCGCCTTCTTCAACTAAAAAGTCGAAACCTTCAGCGGAAACCACATTGCCACCGCCGATCACAACCTCTGGACCAAAATTTTCCCGTATCCACTGGATCCCCTCTAATTGATACTCGGTAAATCCATCGGAGGAATCAAAACATAGCGCATCTGCACCGGCCGCTAGAACCGTGGGAACACGCTCCATGTAGTCATGGGTATTAATCGCAGCCCCCACACAAAGTCGCTTGGAATCGTCTAACATTTCCATCGGATGACGACGGTGGTCCTCGTAATCTTTCTTAAAAACCAGTGCGCTCAACGCCCCGGTTTTATCAATGATCGGCAAACAATCCTTTTTATGTAAATGCAGAAGCTGGTTGGCTTCCCGCAAAGACACCCCTTCCTCACCGTAAATCAACTGCTCAAACGGCGTCATGTGCTCCCCGACGGTATGGCTCAGGTCATCCTCGAACTCCCAGAAGTCTTTATCGGTAATGATGCCGACCAATTTCCCAGTCGCAGAACCATCCTCGGTCACCGGTACCGTTGAATGTCCCGTGCGCTGCATAAGTTCCATCACTTCCTGGAGGGAAGTATCAATGCGACAGTTCGAGTCGCTCTCAACAAAACCAGCTTTATGGGTTTTCACTTTGCGAATCATCTCAACTTGCTGCTCTATTGGCTGGGAGCAGAAAATAAAGGCCAGACCGCCCTGCCGCGCAAGGGAAATACCAAGCTCAGACCCTGATACTGCCTGCATACAAGCTGAAACTACCGGAACATTGAGACGTAACCGCGCCACGCCATTTGGCTCAACGGAGGAAATAGGGGTACCCAGATCCACCAGATCGGCACGCTGGCCTTTTCGCGTTAAACGCGGAATCAATAGGTATTCAGAAAAGGTACGAGAAACGTCTTCTAGAATGGTCGCCATTCAGGAACTCCAGTAGGGATTTTCAGGATTGTATTGCTGCTCTCGGTTCAGAACAGGCAGACGAAGGGGGGGAGGGGAAATGGTCAGAATCAATCCGACTGATATGTGCTCTCTTTTCGCCATGGCGAATTCTAAAGGAATCGATTTTCCGTTTCAAATCGTACTTTATTGAGCATTAACTTTAGTAATTCGATTTAAATTATTGATTTAAGTCATTATTCTCGTATGATGAACAGCTCCAGCGGAAAATTTTACGCGGTACGGCATGAACAAGTCAGAACTCATCAAGCGAATGTCTGAGAAACTCGACCAATTGACGGGCCGCGACGTCGATTTAGCTGTTCACACAATTCTGGAAATTATGTCAGAAAGTCTATCAACTGGGGAACGGATAGAAATCCGGGGTTTTGGCACCTTCTCAAACCACTATCGGAAGCCACGTAGCGTTAGAAACCCGAAGACAGGCGAAGTGGGCATTCACAAACCCGGTAAATTTGTCCCGCATTTTAAACCCGGAAAAGAGCTCAAACGTCGAGTTGATGAATCCCGAGAGGAAGAAGCGGAACTGTTAACGGATTCAAGCGCCGTTTTTTAATTGATGCTTAAGGATCTTCCCGGACGGGGCCGTCGGCAAACTCTCCATCACCACAATTCGAGCTGGCACCTTGTAACCTGCCAAATATTGTTTTGCATGTTTGAGTAGCGCAACCTCATCAATGACTTGCCCTGCAGCGGGTTGAACATAGGCAATGACCTGTTCATCACCATCAACCATTTCTCCCAGAACCGCACAGAGACTGACTGAAGGGAAATCCGTAAGGACTGCCTCAACTTCCGGGGGATAGATATTAAATCCCGAACGAATGATCAATTCTTTACTGCGGCCTGATATATTGATGGCTCCGGTATCGTCCTGGTAAACAAGATCTCCGGTATTAAACCAACCGTCTTTTAGTACCTCTGCGGTAAGTTCAGGCTTTCGGAAATAGCCCTTCATGACATTTGGACCTTTCACCCAGAGCTCACCGACGACACCCGTTTCGACCGACTCACCGTCTTTACCCAGAAGTTTTATTTCTTCCCCGGGTAAACAGTAGCCGACCGACGTATTCTCTAAGGGCGCGTATTGCCGCGTCTGACATATTGTAGGTCCGGTTTCCGTTAGACCGTAACCATTATTTAACGGCAGGCCAAAACGAGCTTCTACCCGACGTTTTAGGTCTGGATCCAGGGGTGAGCCACCGGAATACATAAAGCGTAAGGCCTTAGGAGACCAGTTCTCAGGCATTGCTTCTAACATCATGGCGTACATGGTCGGCACCCCAAGAAAGCCCTTAACCGGCTCATCTGCAATGGCTCGCAACACCTCATTGGCATCAAAACGGGATACCAGATGTACGCAGCCCCCTGCAAACAGTGCGGAACTACTGACCGCGGAAAGACCAAACACGTGGGACATCGGTAAGACACAATAAATCTCATCCCCCGCTTCAATCCCGCGCAACTTTCCGGATACATAGGCGATAAACATCAGGTTTTGATGGGTTAGCATCACGCCCTTTGGCGTACCGGTGGTCCCGGTGGTGTAAATCATCGCCAACACCAGTTCTGCGGGGTCATCGCTGACAGGCTCGGCCCTGCTGTTTCTGGCCACAAAATCGATATTTGCTATGGCTAGCTGCACGCCAGTACAGCCAAGTCTCTGGCCATGGACTCTAGATTCCGGTGAGTCATCTACCGTGCAAACAATAAGCGCCGGATCACAATCCTCAGCTATCAGATCAATTTCACGATCCGTGAGCCGGGCATTGATAACCGCGGCAATAGCATCAAGCTCACTAACCGCCAGAAACATCGCCATCAACGCCGGGCCATTTTCAGCAATCAACATAACCCTGTCACCGGGATGAACCTTTTGAGTCTCAAGCCAGGCCTTACACTCTTCAACCGCCTCGGCCAGTTCCGCAAAGGTTAATGAACCGGCGGCACTAATGATCGCCAATTGCCTGGGCGTTTTTTCTGCCCAACTGAGGATGCCAGTACTTAGCCTGTGGGGTAAAAGTCCAAGTACCGCTTCAGGAGCACAACCCAGTAGTTGTTGGTCTTTGTTTGCGATTTGGTCGAGCATTTATTGTTTGCGCTTCTTCAGTTTGAGTGGCTGCTAGGACTTCGGCGCACTGGCGAGCTGTTGACGTTCCTTTTCTATCAGGAAGCTCGCTATGCGAAGCATGTTGGCGTTGGTACGAGCCATGCTGCCCTCAATTCGATACTTACCGTTGACGATAATCGCTGGGACACCCGTCGACCTGTAAGCACGGCCTTTTGAATCAGCCTGTTGCAGGGCGGCCCTGACCCCAAAAGAGTTGTAGGTTTTGGCAAAATCCTCGGGATCAACACCATATTTGACTAAAAATTGTGCCATGGTTTGAGGCGTGTTCAGACGCTGTCGCTCCGTGTGAATGGCGTTAAAGATCGCTACATGAACCTTTTCCAAAATGCCAAGGGCTTCAAGTGTGACATAGGATTGGGCATAAACCTGATAGTCCCGGTTCCAGACCGCGGGCGTTCGACTGAAAACAACGTCCTCCGGCAGCGCAGCCTGCCATGCACCAATCAAGGGCTCAAAGTCATAACAGTGTGGGCAACCATATGAAAAATATTCCGCAACTTCGATCTTATTCGGATTCCGGGTCTTAATTGGAATCTCCAGGGCGACATAATGCGTCCCTTCTTCAAATGCAAAATCTTCTGCCTGGGCTGACCCGCTCACGGCCAACCAACTGAATGCCATCAAAAACGCCAAAAACTTCATACCAATTCCCTTCACGGTTTGTATTGTCCCTAGGTAAGACCGCAGAAACCAAAGGCATGTTCCTGCTGTTGTCGAATTGTACCCATAAAAAAAGGGCGGAGACCGCCCTTTATCGTTTCTAAGCTACCGTCTATTTCAGACCGTATAAATAACTCGCAACCGCTTCAATTTCAGCATCGGAAAGATCCATAGCAACAGTTCGCATCATTTTGCCGTCACCGTCATTGCTGCGCTCACCTGAACGAAAGGCTTTGAGCTGTGAAACAGTGTATTCGGGCCACTGGCCACTCAAAGCGGGGAATTTCGCTGCATCAATTCCAGCGCCATCCGGCTGGTGGCATGCTGTACAGGCAGCAACACCCTTACGTTTAATACCAGCAAGATAGACAGTCTCGCCCAGCTCAGCCAATTCTGCTTTTGCCGAACCACCCTTGATGGTTTGTTCTGAATAATAGGTCGCAATATCCAGCAAATCCTGGTCGCCCATATTATCCAGCTGCCCCGTCATAAGGGGTGCCGAACGGGCTCCGCTTTTAATATCCTGCAGCTGTTTCAGCAGATATTTCGGCTGTTGTCCCGCAATCGAAGGAAAGGATCCCGCAGGACTGTTACCATCTTCCGCGTGACAAGCAACACAGGTTGTTGCCAGTTCTTTACCGCGGGCCGCATTTCCTTCTGCGAACGCAGGTAGACAAAGCGCAGAAAGGACTATCCCTAAAACTACTCTAAACATGCTTTTCCTTTAAAATGCATTGGCATGCAGTGATAAAATGATGCCGTATTATATACAAACCACGGGCTAAGACCCATACCAGACAAAGGTTTTTAACGCCCATGAATACCCTAGCCAGCGTACCCTTGAGTGACGCTACTTTCCTCAAAAGTGCCGCAACCTTGCAACAGTGCCCGGCGGATCTGGGTGCAGAGGTCGCATTCTGCGGTCGTTCCAATGCAGGCAAGTCTTCAGCACTTAATTTTCTGACGGATCAGAAAAAGCTCGCTAGAACCAGTAAAACCCCGGGCAGAACCCAGCTGATCAATTTTTTCAGCCTAACCGAGTCATTAAGATTAGTCGATTTACCGGGATACGGGTATGCAAAGGTGCCACCTAAGATGAAGGAGGAGTGGCAACGCAACCTCGATGACTATCTGCGAGCCAGGAAATCCCTGCGAGGGCTCATTCTGGTCATGGATATTCGCCATCCCCTAAAGGAGTTTGACCTGCTGATGCTGAGCTGGTGCGAGGAAGCTGAATTACCTGTACACATCGTGCTCACAAAAGCAGACAAGCTGAAGCGAGGTCCCCAGCAGGCGACACTCTTCAAGGTTCGTAAGGCGGTAGGAGAAAACGTTACGGTGCAGGTCCTATCCGCTACCCACAGCCTCGGCAAGGATGTTTTGATTCGACAATTAAATCTCTGGCTGACCAGCCCCCCCGAACCGTTGTAAATGCAAGGCACCGGGACAAAAAGCATCAGACAAAAAAAACCCTGGTCACTGTTTGGGGAGGTGTGACCAGGGCTTGGGTTCTTCGGCGCATTTTTGGGGGGTAAATTTGCCGAAGTGTCGCTGTCGAATAACCGTTCTGTTAATTAAGACTAGCACCATTCTAAAAAGTTCATTCTTCGCCACATTATTTTTAACTTAAGTCCGATCGAGTCAAATAATCTAGCTATGAGTGGTAGCACAAAGCAGTACTACCGGAACTTTTAGCAACTAGTGAGCAGCCTCCCAGTCATTTGCAACGCCACATTCGACCAACAGGGGCACGACAAGTTCCGCAGCACCGGACATGATTTGTGTTAATCCTGCCACCACGGCTTCAACCTCATCCTGCCTTGCCTCTAGTACCAGTTCATCGTGCACCTGCATGATGACCCGCGTGTCGAGCCCGCTACTATCAATCCAGGCATCCACAGAGATCATGGCTCGCTTGATGATGTCCGCCGCACTCCCCTGCATCGGTGCATTAATGGCTGTCCTTTCTGCACCCTGGCGACGCTGGAAGTTACTGGCGGTAATATCCGGCAAGTACAAGCGGCGACCAAATAGGGTTTCAACATAACCCTGCTCGGCAGCTAGCGCCCGGGTTCTGTCCATGTAATCTTTCACTCCAGGATAACGATCAAAATAAAGGTCAATATATTCCTGGGCATCACCGCGACTGATATTGAGCTGGCGCGCCAGGCCAAAGGCCGACATGCCGTAGATCAGACCAAAGTTAATGGCCTTTGCACTGCGTCGATGGAAATCTTTTACTGCTTCAAGCTCAACGTTAAATACCTCGGCGGCAGTAGCCTTGTGGATGTCCTCTCCGGCTTCAAAGGCTGCAACCAGGCCTTTGTCACCTGAAAGATGCGCCATGATCCGAAGCTCGATTTGCGAGTAATCAGCGGCAATAAGTTGGTAACCCTCCGGGGCAATAAAAGCCTTGCGTACTCTACGGCCTTCTTCCGTTCGGATCGGAATATTCTGCAGATTAGGATCCTGGCTCGACAATCTGCCCGTCGCGGCAACAGCCTGATGATAGGAAGTGTGAACCCTGCCGCTGGTTTTGTTCACCTGCAGCGGCAGTTGATCCGTGTATGTCGATTTTAATTTACTTAGGCCTCGATACTCCATGATGACCTTCGGCAATGGATAGTCCAACGCTAACTCAGCTAGCACCGGTTCAGCGGTTGACGGCTGACCTTTCGGAGTTTTTTTTATGATAGGGAGCTTCAATTTTTCAAAAAATATGACCTGTAACTGTTTTGGCGAACCCAGATTGAATTCCTCACCGGCAAGTTCATAGGCCTCCGCTGTAAGTTCTTTCATTCGGCTCTCTAGCTCACCACTTTGTTTCTGCAACAATCCAGAATCGAGCATCACACCGGTACGTTCAACTTTTGACAGAATACTCAAAAGCGGCAATTCGATCTCTTCAAACACCCGTCGCAGGCCAGGCTCTTTTTCAAGTTTCGGCCATAACGCCTCATGTAGTTGCAATGTGATATCAGCGTCCTCTGCGGCATAATGCCCAGCAATTTCCAGATCAATCTTATCGAAGGTAACTTGTTTGGCACCCTTTCCAGCAATATCTTCGAAGTGCGTGGTGCTGACGCCAAGATACTTCATCGCAAGATCATCCATATTGTGGCGCGAGGCCACAGAATTCAAAACGTAGGATTCCAGCATCGTGTCAAAGGCGATGCCCTTTAACTGAATGTCATAACGGGCCATTACACTCATGTCATATTTTAGATTCTGCCCAACCTTAAGTTGATTAGGGTCTTCTAAAATGGGTTTAAGTTTTTCAAGCAACCGTGCTCGACTGATTTGATCAGGTGCATTTTCATAGCTATGGGCGCAGGGTACGTAGGCTGCCTCACCGGCAGTAACAGAAAATGAAACACCCACCAGCTCCGCATCCATATAGTCGAGACTTGTAGTTTCAGTATCGAAGGCAAATAGTTTTGATGCTTTAAGTTTCTCCAACCAGATATCCAGATCTGCTTCGACCAGGACCAGTTCATAGTTTTTGGTTACGGGCGATGAGGAGGGCGGTTCTGCACCCAACTCTTCTACCCACTGGCGAAACTCGTATTCAAGGTAAAGTGAGCGTAGGGTCTCTTCATCGGGTTCGGAGAATTTCAAATCTTCTGCGGGACAGGGTAATTCCACGTCGAGCTTAATGGTGGCCAACTGATACGACATGGGCAAAAACTCAAGGCTTTCCCTTAAGTATTCACCTACCTTACCTTTGACTTCTCCAGCATGGGCCATAACACCCTCTAGCGATCCATATTCTGTCAGCCATTTCACCGCAGTCTTAGGGCCGCATTTGGGAACCCCGGGAATGTTATCCGAGGTGTCACCGACCAGGGCAAGGTAATCAATAATCTGATCCGGGCGAACACCAAACTTTTCGACCACGCCAGCTTCATCCATTCTGGTATCCGTCATGGTGTTAATCAGGGTGACATGCTCATTTACGAGCTGCGCCATGTCCTTGTCTCCGGTCGAGATCACAACGGACATTTTCTTTTCTGTCGCCTCCCTGGCAAAAGTACCAATGACATCGTCGGCCTCCACACCCCCGACAATAATTAAAGGCAAGCCCATTTCTCGAATAATGGTTTGGATCGGTTCTATCTGCTCCCGAAGGTCATCGGGCATTTTTGCCCGATTAGCCTTGTACTCTGGGTAGATGTCATTTCGAAATGAGTTTCCCTTGGCGTCAAATACAACGCCAATATGACTGCCTTCATAGTCGCTCATCAGCTTCTTCACCATGCTGATCACGCCTTTGATGGCACCGGTGTTGGCACCCTTGGTACTCATCAGTTTCGGCAGTGCATGAAATGCACGAAACAGGTAGGATGACCCGTCAATTAATACAAGTGGTTTGCTTTCTGTCATGGGGAGCCCGATCCTTCAATTGCGGACACGATACTTTGAACTCACCTGCTATATCAATCACCCTGCGCTCAAGCTTCCTTCTCTTAACCTGGGTAACGCTACTGAGCTTAGCTCCACCCCTTACAGCGGCTGAGCCTGTATACATTCCGAGCCAGGCAGAAATGGCAGAAGGGGACGTGGAAATTGTCACGGGAAAGGATAAGACGGTTTACGAGTATCGGGTTAATGGTCGATTGCTCGCGATCAAAATTGTACCGAAAGTCGGACGCACCTACTATATGGTCCCAGCTGATGGCGAGGCTCACTATGAGAGCCTGGACCATAAAAAGAAACTTTATCCCCAATGGGTCATCGCCGAGTTTTAACCGATGGCAACCTACACAACATTCGAACGCGAAGCACTCGAGCGCTACCTGATCATGTTTGAATTAGGTGAACTGCTTGACTATGAAGCTATTTCGAGCGGAATCGAAAATTCGAATTACTTTCTTCGCTTTGAAGACAAAGAAATTGAGTTTGTTCTGACGATCACTGAAGACCTGGACTTCTCAGAAGTACCTTTCTTTAATGACCTGCTGCAGGTGCTAGCAAAGAGCGGCCTTCCAGTACCCCAACCACAGTCAACGCTGGATGGCATGTCGAGCACAATCTTTAAGGGCAAACCGACCTGGTTGTTCAACCGACTGCCCGGCAGCCACCCGGACATAACAACAGAAACACAGTGCGAGAAAATTGGTTCAGCGCTAGCGCAACTCCACCTGGGTGGCGCCGCTGCACGGTACGAACGTGAGAATGTTTACAGCATCTCCTGGGCTAAAGCGGCGGTTGACCAATTGGCAGCTGACTTGAGTGAGCTTGATCAACGCAGTCTAAATCAAGCCCTCGAGCGGTATCAAAATGAATGCGAAAAACTGCCTAGAGGTATCATTCACGGCGACTTATTTAGAGACAACGCGCTATTTGAGGAAGACAATCTAACGGGCGTTATCGACTTTTATCACGCTTGCAATGACTACTTTGTTCAAGATATTGCCATCACACTCAATGACTGGTGCTGTGAAGCCGGCACGGATGTAGAACCCAAACGACTCGCTTTGTTGCGCGGCTATGAATCGGTTCGCGCCTTGGAAGCTGCTGAACACAAAGCACTGCCCAGGTTTCGAGAATTTGCAGCGATGCGTTTTGCGCTGACTCGACTATTGGCGGGGCGCTCTGACAATCCCGTTAAAAACCCTCGTGAATTTCTTGATCTGCTGATCCGCTTACAGGCCGATCAAGAAACATAAAACACGCCAAACCACTCATCTTTATCCGTCCAAAAACGACTTTGAGAAAAGCCTGCTTGCTCGCACATGTCTCGAAACTCCGATTCGCTGTACTTAAAAGAGTTCTCGGTATGTATCTCCTCGCCCGCATTTAGCTCAAATGACTCACCCGCAATCTCAACGCTCTGACTATAGAGGCTGGTGATGAACATCTGAATACAACCTAACGCCTCGTTGTAAGCTGCCCGGTGGCGAAATTTATCTAGTTCAAAGTTACCCTGGTACACCTCGTTAATGTGATTAAGCACATTCAAGTTAAAGGCTGCAGTAATACCTTCACTGTCGTTGTAGGCCCTATTTAATACCTCAACATCCTTCTTTAAATCCACGCCTATCAAGAGACCGCCATCAACACCAACATGTCTTCTGACACGCTTGAGAAACGCCAATGCCGAGTCAGGACTAAAGTTACCGATGCTGGACCCCGGGAAAAATGCCGCAACGTTTCCCTCCAGGGTGACGGGCAAATCAAATTCCTGGGAATAATCCACACAGGTCGCCAACACATCCAGCCAGGGATAATCTTCTGCGATGGTATTGGCCGATGTTGCAAGATAATCCCGGGAGATATCCATGGGTAGATAGCTTCTAGGCTTAAGGGTTTCTAACAACAAACGAATTTTCTCGCTACTGCCGCTGCCATATTCTAAAAGCGTTGAGTCAGTGCCAATACAATCTGCCATTTCCTGGCCGTGTGTTTGAAGGAGAGCCATCTCAGTCCGAGTCGGATAATATTCCGGGGTCCGTGTGATCGCCGTAAACAACTCTGAGCCTCGCTCATCGTAGAAAAACTTCGGTGAGATAGATCGATGCTTCTGTCGAAAGCCTGAAAGCAACTGCGCATGAACGTCTTCTATCTCTGCGGGTTGCTCATAAAATTGGTAGCTTGCCTGTGACGACATTAATTCCCCATAGTTTTTGATTTATTATTTTCACAATATCGTTTTCAAAATATTTGTGAACTTTGGTCGTGACTAATTCTTGGCCAATCGAATGCCGCTAAATTGCCAGCGATCTTTTGGGTAAAAGAAATTCCTGTAGGAAGGCCGAATGTGATTCGAGGACGTCACGCAAGATCCACCCCGGAGCACCAATTGATTCGCCATAAACTTTCCGTTGTACTCCCCCAGCTGACCGGGAAATGTACTAAACCCAGGATAGGGACCATAGGCACTGCTGGTCCATTCCCAAACATCACCAAAAAATTGAGCTGCCTTTTCCTTAGAAATAGGCGATGGGTGCAATGTACCGGACTCATAAAAATTACCCCCAGGTTGATTGATACCCATAGCAGCGTGCTCCCATTCCTGTTCAGTGGGGAGCCTGGCACCGGCCCAGCGCGCAAAAGCATCAGCTTCGTAGCCACTGACATGGGTAACCGGATTAGCCAAGACCAGCGGCTGCAGGCCGGAGAGGGTATATTCAAACCATTCGTCGTCCTTAAACAGCCAATACAATGGTTGCCTAAATCCTTCCGGACCCGAGAGTAGACTCCAGGCATCGGACATCCACAAAGCAGACGACTCATACCCTCCATCCTCAATAAAGGCCAAATATTCACCATTGGTAATGACTCTGTTGGCAATTTTAAAATCCCCAACCAGAACCTTATGGCGCGGAGATTCGTTATCAAAAACAAAGTGCTCTCCCTCCGCTGGTTTATGACCGATCTCGATAATTCCTCCGCTTATGGAGCGAAAACCAAGGGGCTGCAATGAATGGGGCTGTAATGAATAGGACTTTAATGACAAGGGAGTGCCAGGTACCGAAGCTTCTTGATTGTGATAGGCAGGGAACAACGGATTATGTCCGAGGTTGTATTTCAGATCCGTTAACATCAATTCCTGATGCTGTTGTTCGTGATGCAGGCCGAGAGAAATTTTGAAAGTGACCTCGTTACTCAGTTCCCTTTCAAGCAGCTTGGCCATCCACTTATCCACATGACAACGGTAGTCCATAACCTCAGCCACGGTAGGTCTTGATAAGGTGCCTCGCCTGGCTCTGGGAAACTGCGCGCCAATACCGTTGTAGTATGAGTTAAACAGGAATTCATAGGCCTCATCGAAGGGCCGATATTCCGGCAGATAGGGCTTTAATAGGAACGTTTCAAAAAACCAGGAAGTATGGGCAAGATGCCATTTCGGCGGGCTCGCGTCTTCTGTTGGTTGAATCACATAGTCTTCAATTGCGAGGGGTTTACAAATTTCCCCAGAGCGTAGTCGCGTTGTACAAAAGTTGGAGGACAGGGCCTCGTTGACAGAGGGCACAAATTTGCCTTCGATAACAATTCAGAATCAAGTGTAAGTGATGGCTAACGGAATTTACAGGTGGCGAAGCCCATAACTGATATTCGGCAATATCAGTTAATCAAGATTTGCTAGTGCATCAACGTCGACATAATCTGGCTGATGTGGTCCGCCTGATGGGGAGATTTGATAAATCCCGCATAGCGACCGGTCGGGTCAATCACAACGATGCTGGCAGCGTGGTCCATAGTATAGGTACCCGGTTCTTTACCTGGTACCTTACCAAAAGCAATATTGACGTTGGTTGCTAAACCGACAATATTGTCAAAGGTACCGGTATACCCCATAAAAGCAGGATTAAAACTTGGCACATAACGAGACAGTGCTTCCGGCGTGTCTCGTTCCGGGTCAACACTGACCATGATGACCTGGGGGGGACTGTCCATTTTGCTGACGGCGCGATTTAGCACCCCCATTGTGGTCGGGCAAATGTCAGGGCAGAACGTAAAACCAAAGAACATCAGTTGCCATTCACCTACCAAGTTGGCATTTCCAACCGGATTACCCCGATGGTCTATCAGCTTGAAGGGTCTAATTTCTCTGGCCTCGGGGAAACCGTAATAGCCGAGTTCCTTTAACGCATCAGCGGATAACGTCTTTGGCGCTAAAAAGGAAGATATAAAGAGACCAAGAAATAGTCCAATGAGACCCAGAGTCCAAATAAGTGTATTACGGATCCCTTTTACCTGCTCAGGTGTTCTCGCGGCAACAGCGGTCATAAACCTGCACCGAGATAATTCACCGGCAGCATATAATGGTCAACCAGCAACGCCAGGAATAGTAACCCCAAATAGGTGATCGAGTATCGGAAGGTCGCCATCGGCACTTTTCTATCGTCTCCGCGGAATAGCACCAGACTCCAGTATAGAAAACCAGCACCCAATATGAGCGCTGAAACGAGATACAGTAAATTACTCATGCCAATTAAATAGGGCAGGATTGAGATAATGATCATAATGATGGTGTACAGCAGAATATGCAGCTTGGTGTAGGCAACCCCATGGGTCACAGGCAGCATTGGTACGTCGACCTTGCGGTATTCCTCTTTCCGCTCGATAGCCAGTGCCCAGAAGTGAGGTGGCGTCCAGGCAAAAATAATCAGCACCAGGAGTAAGCCTCCGGCATCAATGGACCCAGTTACCGCTGTCCAGCCAAATAGCGGGGGTGCGGCACCAAACAACCCACCAATTACAATATTTTGCGGCGTCGCTCGTTTTAGGAATACTGTGTAGATTACGCCGTAGCCTATCCAGGATGCCAAATTTAGCCAGGCAGTGAGGGGGTTGATATAGATTGCCAGGATCGCGGTACCAAAAATGCCCGTTGTTGCGATAAAAACTGAGCCCTGGAGATTACTCACACGACCCTGAGCAATAGGCCTGGCCCGGGTTCGCGCCATGTCCGCATCAATTTTCGAATCAACAAGGTGATTAAGCGCCGCCGCCGAACCTGCCACCAGGGCGATGCCAAGGTTTCCGATAATAAGTATTTGCCAGGGCACCATGCCCGGGGTTGCCAAGAACATTCCAACGGTCGCGCAGAGCAACATCAGCAGCACAACTCTGGGTTTACACATTTCCAGATAATCGCGCCAGGAGGCTTGGGCTACAGCTTGTAAAGTACTTTCAGTCAAATGAGGCTTGGCTATCAGTTTGGGAGCGCAATCTTACAGATATTGCAGTTAATTTTCAGTGACAATTTGTGATTCCTTATCCGATATTGGAGATCTTGAGTAGATGTTTAATGTCCTTCAACATCGGCTTTCCGGCCTTTTCCTCAGCATAGACCATAAATATGTTGCCGATAGGATCCATTAAATACACCCCGGCACCGTGCTTCAATAGACGGAGAAAAGATGCCCGATCCACCTTAGCAACGGCTTGATCGGGAAATTGTTCAGTCAGTCGGGCAACAACACCCGTATTCGCACCTATATCAACCATCACTCGATTCACGCGTTCGGTCTCCTTCCCAAGTGCAATATGAACCTGGTGTGCAAGATACAAACGCTGCTCACAGGATTGATTACACTCGTCCTGGACAGGTACCAGCAGGGTCCACTTACCGGAAGTTGCTTCCAGGCCCAGCTCGCTTGCTTGAACTGGAGGATTGATAAGTTGCCCTTCATTGGTAGTGCCGCTCGGCATAAGCTCAGGAAAGTAGAAAAAAATCAGCCAGGCGATGATAAGTGGGACAAACCCGATCGAAAACAGTAAGACCAGCTTGCGCCTGTTACGTTTTATTTCTGTGGTTTCACTCATTCCAAGCGCTCCTTAATCGATATCTGTTTGTCTAACTGTGTAAATAAAAACCCCAACAACCGCCAAGGCCATCAAGAACCAGGTGAAGGCATAGCCGTAGTGTCGTTCAGGTGGCATGGTGGTTACGGGCCAGTATCTCGGTAAGGCGTCCGGATGGAACTCCTCAAGACGAACCGTAAAATCAACCAGTGCTTGCCCCACCAGCTTTTCCATTTCTTCAGGTTTAACAACCTGGACAACCCAGGGCGATTGATCCCCTAAAACATTTTCCTCCGGTACAGAAAGCTCTGTACGGTAAGCATGACCTCGAATCAATTGACGGGCGGTATTTGCCATCGGGACGTCGGGCAATTCGACTCGGGTTCTAGCTCCGGCTACAAAACCGCGATTTACAAGGACTTTTACGCCGTTTTCACCTTCAAAAACCTGTAGCACCTCGTAGCCGACCCGCCCCGCGATCACTCGATTGTCTAACAACAGTACCGCATTAGGATTAAAGCTCCCCTCAATTCGGACGGGCTCACCATTGCTGACCTCAAGATCCGTTGTCACCCATTGCCCTGGAAGGTTGGACTGGGCCTCTGCCATAGTAAGCAAGTCGGCTTTCTCCATTCCCCGTTCCACTTGCCATCCGCTCAGCGCCAAAAAGAAGAACAGAAAAAATGCACTGAATAATTTCAGGCGCCAATTTGCTCGATCAATGTTCATATTCGAGATCCGAAACGCCGTATACTGTTCCACTCCGGCATTACCTGGTTAATCCCTATGATAATAAAAACCATCATTGTTCTGCTCCTTATCGGCAACATCATAGCGCTCGGCATTGCCTTTGTTACGTTGATGCAAGATCAAGGTGGAGCGGGTAAGCGAACTGCAAACTGGTTGCTCGTTCGAGTGAGTCTTGCGATTCTTTTAGTCGCCGCAGTAGCCTTCGGACTCTGGACTGGAGACCTCGGCATGTCAGCCCCCTGGTACGGCGTGTGAATCACAAACGCAAAACTAAAGTACTAAAATTGGTTGCCTAAAACAAAACGACCCCGCTGATGCGAGGTCGTTTTAGAACTGAGGTGATTTAGCTGCCTAGAATATAGACAAAGACAAACAGACCAATCCACACAACATCAACAAAGTGCCAATACCAGGCCGCCGCTTCAAAGCCAAAGCAGTCATCATCTGTGAAGTGGCCCTTTATTGCTCGACCCAACATGACGGCCAGCATAAACGTACCAAGTGTAACGTGGGCTCCGTGGAAACCTGTCAACATGAAGAATGTGGTGCCATAAATACCGGCATCAAGGGTAAGACCCAATTCGCTATAGGCATGAATATATTCTTCTACCTGGCAAATCAGGAAGGCAACGCCAAGTGCAACAGTAATCGAAAGCCAGGTGATCAGCTTCTTACGATTGCCTTCTTTAATACCATGGTGGGCAATGTTGACCGTAAAGCTTGAAGCTACCAGAAGTATGGTATTAATCAGCGGTAAGCCCCAGGGACCCATAGGCTCATTAGCACCTTTAAATAGTTCTGGATTTGGTGTGTTCAATAACGGCCATTCCGCGACAAAGTTTGGATAATACAGGTAGTCGCTAGGTGTACGGTTACCTTCCCCGGCAATCCAATCTACGGCAAACATTCGAACGTAAAACAGAGCGCCGAAGAACGCGGCAAAGAACATCACTTCCGAGAAAATGAACCAGCTCATACCCCAAACAAAGGATCGATTCATCTGTTGGCTATAGAGCTTGGCGTGATTTTCTTCGATGACAGTCTTGAACCAGACGAACAGCGTGGCTCCCATCATAAGACCGCCGCCCATCAGGATGTACCCACCCAATGAATGCTCAGCCCCTGCCGACATGTCGACAAACATATTGCCCATACCAAAGACGGTCAAAAATATACCTAACGATGCAAATATGGGTAGCTTGCTATCGTGAGGGACGTAGTAGCTTTCGTAAGTATCGTCCGCCGCTGTAGACATATTGTTCTCCGTTCGTTGTACCTGATTCAGTGGCTAGTTTGCCGCCAACTGGTCTGTAATATCATAAATAGTATAAGAAAGTGTTAGCGTCG
This sequence comes from uncultured Pseudomonadales bacterium, assembly GCA_963976815.1. Lineage (GTDB taxonomy): Bacteria > Pseudomonadota > Gammaproteobacteria > Pseudomonadales > Azotimanducaceae > JAHRVQ01. Next base: position 131,727 of record CAXBLU010000006.1, read on the forward strand.
TAACCTCAATAGGTAACGACGCATCAATGATAAATCTCAGAGGCATGTCCATAGACTCCCCCGCTTGTAATTCTTGTTGATCAAAGCAAAAGCATTCTGTCTTATGCAGATACTGAGCGGCGCGAAAGGGCGTCACACTGGGTACTGCCTGAGCTGTAATCGCCGTACTTGATGGATTACTGACAAAAAAGTTTGTCGCGTTCAATTCACCTGGACGAACTTCCATTGTCCGCACTACCGGGCGAAATTCCCAGGACATGCCAGCATTGTTGTTCGCCAGAAATTGAATCTTAACTACTCTTTCTTCATCAATAACCTGGGTGCTGGCGGCCGTATATTGGTCGCCGGTCTTGCCATTAAGACCCGTCACATCACAGATCAAATCATAAAGTGGCACCAGCGCAAAACCGAAACCAAACATTCCAACCACCACCACGACAAGCTTAATTGCCGTGGTGTTGGTTGCTTGTTGAGTAGAATCTTTGCTCATGGACTAGCCGTGTGCTTCCGACATATCTATTTTCGGTGGAGTAGAAAATGTGTGGTATGGCGCAGGAGATGGAATTGTCCATTCCAGACCATGCGCACCTTCCCAAACCTGTGCAGTGGCCTTCTTACCACCGAACACACACTTGACCACAATAAACAGGAAGAGCAACTGGCTAAATCCGAACAGGAACGCACCCACGGTTGACACCATATTGTAGTCAGCGAACTGCAAAGCATAGTCAGGCACTCGACGAGGCATACCCGCCAAACCGATAAAGTGCTGAGGGAAGAACAAAACATTAATACCAACAAATGATAGCCAGAAGTGAACCTTGCCGAGAGTTTCGTCATACATGTTACCGGTCCACTTTGGAATCCAGTAATAGACCGCTGCCATAATCGTGAAGACCGAACCCGGCACTAGTACATAGTGGAAGTGAGCAACGACAAAGTAGGTATCGTGATACTGGAAGTCTGCAGGTGCAATCGCAAGCATTAGGCCCGACAGACCGCCAATTGTGAACAGCACTACAAAGGCAATGGCAAACAACATGGGGGTTTCAAAAGTCATAGAACCTTGCCACATGGTGGCGACCCAGTTAAATACCTTCACGCCCGTTGGAACCGCAATCAGCATCGTCGCGTACATAAAGTACAACTCGCCAGCTAAAGGCATACCAACAGTAAACATGTGGTGAGCCCATACGATAAATGACAGGAAGGCGATTGAAGCCGTGGCATATACCATTGATGGGTAACCAAACAAACGCTTGCGGGCAAATGTTGGAATGATTGCAGACACCACGCCAAAGGCTGGCAAAATCATAATGTAGACTTCTGGGTGACCAAAGAACCAAAAAACGTGCTGGAACATCACCGGGTCACCACCACCACCAGCGTTAAAGAATGCTGTGCCAAAATGAATGTCCATTAACATCATCGTGACCACACCTGCCAGTACTGGCATTACTGCAATAAGCAGGTAAGCAGTAATTAACCAGGTCCAAACGAACAGCGGCATTTTCATCAAGGTCATACCAGGAGCCCGAAGATTCAGGATGGTCACAACCACATTGATTGAACCCATGATGGAGGAAATACCCATCAAGTGAACCGCAAAAATGAAAAACGTTGTGCTGGGCGGTCCATAATCGGTCGACAGCGGCGCGTAGAAAGTCCACCCAAAGTTAGGCGCTCCACCTTCCATAAACAGTGTGCTAGCCAGCATTGCAAAAGCAAACGGCAGGATCCAAAAGCTATAGTTGTTCATGCGAGGTAAGGCCATATCCGGCGCACCAATCATCATCGGCACTAGCCAGTTAGCAAGACCAACAAAGGCTGGCATTACCGCACCAAACACCATGATCAAACCATGCATGGTTGTCATCTGGTTGAAGAACTCAGGCTGAACAATTTGCAGTCCTGGTTGAAATAGTTCCGCTCGAATCACCAGGGCAAAGCTGCCGCCAAGGAGGAACATGGCAAAACTAAACCATAGGTACATGGTGCCAATATCTTTGTGATTGGTGGTAAACACCCACCGCATTATTCCCTTCGCAGGACCGTGATGATGATCATCGTGATGTTGTTCTATAACTGCACTCATCGAAATCTCCTTATTGGCCCGCTAGCTGTTCGTTAATGACCTTCGGTTGAATCAGGTCGCCAGTGTTGTTACCCCAGGCATTTCTCTCGTAGGTAACAACCGCAGCTATCTCTGCTGCATTTAGCTGTGCGCCAAATGCCTGCATTGCAGTACCGGCCTTGCCGTGCAGCACAATATCAATGTGATCTTGAATCGCACCTACTGAAAGGCCCTGACCTACAAGGGAAGGGAAAGCTGGCGGTAGACCCTGGCCGTTAGGTTGATGGCAGGTTGCACAGTTTCGTGTATAGACTGACTCGCCCTCGGCCATCAACTCCTCCATCGTCCACTCTTTACCGACAATCGCATAAACATCAGCCGCTTCCTGTTGCTTCTGAGCAAACCAGGCATCGTATTCATCCTGCTCTACCGCTCGAACGACAATTGGCATAAAACCATGATCTTTACCGCAAAGTTCAGCACATTGACCTCGATAGGTTCCGGGCTCTGTGACATTGGCCCAGGCCTCATGAATATATCCAGGTACCGCATCCTTCTTCACCGCAAAATCAGGCACCCACCAGGCGTGAATGACATCCTGAGATGTGATCAGAAAACGGACTCGCTTATTAATTGGAATTACGAGTTCATTATCAACGTCCAACAGATAGTGTTCTCGCTTGGCTGTCAGGTTGTTAATTTCTTCGGCGGGGGTGAGCAGCGCGCTCATAAACTTGACTTCTTTTGCGGGGTCGTCATTTATATACGTATATTGCCATTTCCACTGGTAGCCCCGAACTTCAATATCAAGATCCGACTCACCAATGTCATACATTGCATTCAAGGTAGTCGTTGCTGGAATGGCCATGGCAACCAGAATAATGACCGGGATCACAGTCCAGGCAATTTCTATGGTTGTATTGTCATGAAAGGAGGCGGGCACCGCACCTAAGGATTTTCGGTGCATTAACATCGAGATGAGCATCACCCCGAAAACCAAAACCCCGATCACCACACATACCCAAAAAATGGTCATGTGTAGGTCGTATACCTGACGACTCATCTCTGTGACGCCTTGGCGCATGTTGACTGTCCAGTCTGCGTGCGCATTTCCCGCGCCAAACAGCAGTGACAAAGCAACTAACCAACCGTGCTGCTTGCCTTTATCCATCCCAAGAACTCCAAAATAATTGTCTGTGCCCGACTTCATGCCGAGACTTAATTGTGTCTAAGCCTAGTGTATCTAACTCTAGCCTGCTTTTATCTAGACCGCTTTTAAGAAAATCGCCCTATAACGCATCACGCCCGGTGGCGTTTCAGAGTCGCTACAGCCGCCAGCACATCTAAAATGCGCTGACTCGCTCCTAACCGGGCCGCAATTATATCAGCGTGGCTTGGTTTCTCAACCAAGAAAGCCCTTATTCTTCAAGGCTTGGCGGTTATTTCTCAGGGCGAATCTAGGATTATCCAACACAATGATGCAAAAGTGGTATCAATGCCCAAAATCGCGTCTAATTCGGGGATGAACGATCAATTACACGCAATGCTGGCCAGGATATTTGCAAGCTGCGATCAGGACGAGATCAAAATTGGCCTTTTGCCCCTTTGTACTCGGCTCGCAAGGCAATTTGGTACAGGTGACGAGGCCCAATTCGAACAACGGGTTTTACCATTCTGCACAGAATACATCCTGCAAATTCCCTCGCTTATTGATTTATTAAAGATTACGGGCCGCGACTTACGCCTTGAGGACTTGATTGACACTTATCTGACACTTTCTAGCAGCTACCTGTTGTCAGCCTGTGAAGAAATCGAGCAAAACGAGACCCACAAAGGGCTAGAACAGTTCTTAATCCTACTACAGGGCGCTTACATCTTCGGCAGAATGCTGGAAGAACTAGATGATAAGGTGGAAATATTCATCGGCGTGCCGATTAGTCACCTCAATATGATGGACGCTAATCTAATTGTGCATGAAATTATCGGCGAGAGTTTTGCAAATCGTCTCGATAAGGTCGTGATCTCCCTGGTAAAACAGTCTCAGGTTTCAAAAGGTGTAATAGAAGCGGGTTTAGACAAGGTGCAAGTAGACTCCGCAAAAAAGGAACATAAAAGCCTCAGTGGCCGCCCCGTGATCAATTTTGCCGAGTCCCATGGACTGGACCTGCTTTCCGGCCTTCTCTAAACGCTATTCTGGCAATCTGACGACCTGTAGATCAGGACGGTCAGGCAAGTCTTCGAGCTTTTCCATAAAATCACACTGGCTACAACCTCGGTGCGTCTCAGTACCCTCGGTAATCACAAAGACCTTGTCTTCTGCACCACAACCGGGACAGATCGCCCCGGCAATAAAGCGCTTTTGTCCCACCTAGATGATCCCATCTTGCTTTAGCAATGCTTCAATCTGAGGCTCTCGACCCCGAAATTGTACAAATAGATCCATTGCATCCAGACTTCCGCCCTGCTCCAGTACAGTCGCAAGAAATTTCTCACCGGTTTGCCGATTAAATATCCCGTCTTCTTTAAATCGAGCAAAAGCATCCGCCGAGAGAACTTCTGCCCATTTATAGCTGTAGTAGCCAGCGGCGTAGCCACCACCAAACACATGGGAAAAGCCGTTTTGAAATCGATTCGACGCTGGTGCAGAAATGACCGCCACTTCCTGACGAACCTCATCAAGAATTTTCTGGACCTGACCCGTTTGGCTCGGGTCATACTCGACGTGTAACCTGAAATCGAACAACGCAAATTCGAGCTGCCTTGCGGTGATCATGCCTGCGGAATAAGTTTTTGCCGCCAACATCTTTTCCAACAGGTCAGATGGGAGGCTCTCGCCGCTCTCAAAGTGACCCGAGATGACTTGCAATGCCTCCGGCTCCCAGCACCAATTTTCCATAAACTGGCTCGGTAGCTCAACAGCATCCCAGGACACACCGTTAATTCCCGACACACTGCCGCAGGTGATCTTTGTCATCATGTGATGCAAGCCATGTCCAAATTCATGAAACAAGGTCACAACTTCATCGTGAGTTAACAGAGCTGGCTGGTCGCCCATTGGGGGCGTGAAGTTGCAGGTGAGATACGCAACGGGAAGCTGCAGCTCACCGGAGGAGGTTAGTCGTCTGACCCTGCAGTCATCCATCCAGGCCCCACCTTGTTTGTGCTCTCGCGCATATAGGTCTAAATAGAAACGCGCAACAAGTCGCCCCTCTTTCATAATGTTGTATGTCTTCACATCGCTATGCCAGGTACTAATTTCTTCGGTAGCACTTATCTCAATGTCATACAGCCGCCTAACGACTTCGAACATGCCGTTGATAACATGGGGAGCAGGAAAGTATGGCTTTAGCTCTTCCTCTGAAATACTAAACTTATGCTCTTTTAGCTTCTCAGAATAAAAGCTTGTATCCCAGGCGTTCACTTCAACAGCAGAAAACTTTTCTAATGCAAACTGGCAAAGCTCTGCAAATTCCGCTTCAGCCGCTGGTTTGGATTTTGCACTTAGCTCCCGGAGAAAGCTGAGCACCTGCTCGGAATCCTTCGCCATTTTGGGTGCAAGAGAAACGCCTGAGTAATTTTCAAAACCTAACAATCTGGCCAATTCCTGCCGAAGCGTTAGTATCTCTTCGATAATTTCTGTGTTATCCCACTGGCCAGCATTGGGGCCTTGGTCTGACGCTCGAGTGGTAAATGCTTCATAGAACTCTCGCCTGAGGTTTGAATCTTCAGCATAGGTCACCACTGGCATATAGCTTGGAAAATCGAGTGTAAAAAGAAAGCCAGTAAGTTCTTTCTTCTCAGCTAACTGACGAGCCTGGTCAAGCGCGCTATCGGGCAACCCTTTTAGTTCCTCGACATTTTCAATGTGCTTCTGCCAGGCCATTGTTGCATCAAGCACGTTGTCACTAAACTGACTAGATAAGGTAGAAAGTCTGGAAGAGATTTCAGCAAAACGCTTTTTTTCTTTCTCAGGAAGATCAATACCCGACAGCTTGAAGTCCCGTAGTGCATTTTCTATTGTCTTCTTCTGCGGTTGCTCCAAATTGCCGAACTCAGGACCGTTGTAGATTGATTCATAGGCCTTGAATAGTTCTGCTTTTTGTCCCATTTCGGTGTGATATGCCGAAAGCTTTGGAAGCGCATCGTTGTATGCATCCCTTAACTCCGGAGTGTTAACAACCGAATTCATATGGCTGACCGGAGAGAATGCTTGTTGCAAGCGATCATCCAATTCTTCTAGGGGTGTAATTAGGGTTTCCCAGGTAAAGTCATCCTGGGTGAGCAGCGCCTCAACCCTGGCCCGATTCTCCGCCAGAATTTCATCAATGGCAGGCATGACATGCTCGGCCTTAATCAAATCGAAAGGAGGTAGCTCGTGCTTTTCCAATAAGGGATTGGTCATGCTTTTTTCCAGGGTTTAATTTGAGTTAGTTTGTTGCTGCCGGCGCATTCGATTTAACACGCTTTGGCCATCGACGTTAACTTCATACCAAAGCTCAAAAGCCCTGGCAGCTTGTTCAACCAGCATGCCAAGACCATCGGCTCGCTGGTTAGCTGGTAGATCCTCACACCACTTTAAGAACTCTGTGCGTTTACCATAGATCATATCGTAACAGCAGGTATCTTGATTCATTAGTGTTTTTGAAAGGGCAATCGCCTCACTGGCATTGGATAACCCAGCAGAACTGCCGCTTACAATTAGATCGAAGCTCCCCGACAGTTCCGTTAAGGGAGAAGCGCTAACCCTTTTGTCTTTTAACTTTGTTGCTAGCGCTTGTGCTTTTGACGCCGTGCGATTCGCAATCACAATTGAGTGTGGTTCAGCGGCAAGGAGGCTCGCCAATACACCCTGAACAGCACCCCCAGCACCCAGGATTAAAATGGTCTGCCCTTTAATCCGCCAACCCAGGTTGGATTGCAGATCCCTTGTCAGGCCAGCGCCATCTGTATTGAACCCTTTCAGTTCCCCGCTGGGCTGGCGCACAATGGTATTCACCGCCCCGGCCTGGACCGCACCCTCGGAGAGGGTATCAACATATTCAAAGGCGTCGCCCTTAAATGGCACGGTTATATTGATGCCCATTCCGCCCTCGTCAAAAAAGCGACCGGCCGTTTCAGAAAACTGCCCAAGAGGCACCAATACTCTTTCGTAGCTCATATCAATGCCAGCGGCATCGGCAAACATTTGATGAATTTTGGGTGACAAACTATGGTTGATCGGGTTCCCAAAAACCGCAAGTCGATCGGTCATAGATCCCCCCTGCGTACAATGTTCGCACCACGCAGATCGCGAATTTCACTAGGGCCGTTCTGACCTCCCAGGTTGCCTGGCACCACATAATCAAGTTGATCTGCAAAGTATTGTTTTAATCGCAATCTATTAAGTGCAGGGGGCTTCCCGGTAACGTTGGCTGAAGTCGAAACAATTGGCCGGCCGAGCTCAGAGCATATGTTTTGAATCACTGGATGAGCGGAAACTCGAATGGCAACGGTACTATGCTCCCCTGATATCCATACCGGCGTGGCTTTTGAAAGTGGCAGTAGATAGGTGATTGGACCGGGCCAGGCCTTATCAAGCTCCTCAATTTCGGTCGGCGCAAGCCTCTCTATATAGGGCAACACCTGGTCGATACTAGAGGCTACCATTATGAGGCCTTTTTGCCAGGGCCGGGCTTTTAATGAAAGGAGTCGCGCTACTGCCTGCTGATCTTCCGGCACACAACCGAGCCCCCAGACACCTTCCGTAGGGTATCCAATGACAGCTCCCTGCCTTAACAGGCCCGCAATAAGCCGGTAGCGCCAGCCCTGATGTTTCACCTAGATATTCAAATCTTTATTTTTGTCTCTAACGGCCTGGGCACTTTCTTCTCGCTCGGCAATTAATCGGGCTTTCAGTTCAGGGTCAGAGGTACCCATAATTTGGGCCGCGAGATAACCTGCATTTTTTGCCCCAGCTTTACCAATCGCGACGGTAGCAACAGGAATTCCACCGGGCATTTGAGCTGTTGAAAGTAAGGCATCAAAGCCCTGTAAGGGTCCAGAATCAATCGGCACACCAATCACCGGCGTCAAGGTGTGAGCGGCAACCGCTCCGGCTAAATGGGCCGCCATACCTGCACCGCATATAAAGGCTGCAACACCTCTTTTATCCGCATCAATGACAAATGATTGTGTATCCGCTGGTGTTCTGTGAGCACTTGTCACTCGGACCTCATACTTGATCTCAAATTTCTTGAGAATATCAACCGCTGCCTGCATCACAGGTAGATCTGAATCAGAACCCATTAGGATTGCGACAAAACCTGCCATAGTCTTCACCTCCAATCAAAGGGGACGCAAATTACAGCAGTCCTAACCGCCTTTCAAGCTAGCTTTCGTAACATGTAACCATCAGCCCCCGATTCAATTTCACCCTTTACTTCCAGGCTTATGAGAACCGCCATAAGCTCAGCCACGGCAAGATTCGTTTCCTCCACAATTCTGTCCCCATGCCGGGGTCCTTCGGTCAGTACTTTAAGCACAAGCTGCTCACTCTTACTTAAGGCGGGTCTATCTGGATGCCGTCTAACACTAAAGTCATGGAACTCCTCAACAATATCCAAAACCGAAGTCGCAAGGGTCGCCCCCTGCCGAATAAGCTGATGACACCCTTCGCTCTGACGGGATCGAATTGATCCTGGTATCGCAAACACTTCCCGACCCTGCTCCATGGCTAATCGAGCTGAAATCAAAGAACCACTTTTTAGCGCCGCCTCTATTACAATCGTTGCCCGGGACAAACCCGTTACAATTCTGTTTCGTTGTGGAAAATGTCGGGCATGGGCTGGGAATCCGGTTGGATATTCAGTCAGCAGACATCCACGCTCGAGGATGTTGAACGCCAGTCGCTCGTGGGAGCGAGGATAGATAGAGTCAGCTCCACAACCTTGAACCGCAATGGTCTTACCCTGAGCTTCTAACGTGCCGCGATGTGCTGCGGCATCAATGCCCGTCGCCATTCCGCTGGTGATGGTGAATCCCACCTCAGCCAGTTGGCTCGCGAACTGTCTGGCATTTGAGACTCCCGTAGGTGTCGGTTTCCGGCTGCCAACAATGGCAATTTGATCCTCATTTATTAGATCAAGGTTGCCCCAGACAAAAAGCATATACGGGGGATCCGATAGAGTCCTGAGTTTTACCGGATAGCGAGTATCTTGCTGGCTCAAAATATGATGGGAAGGGTCCGTAGCCCAGGAAGAATCAGCCTCTACAGCTTTGTGGTGATTTCCGGTACGGGACGTCGTCAGTAGAGATTTTGCAATGGCCGGAGCGACGGGCGTGAGTTTGGGGTCAAATTCCGACAGAACCAACTCGGCGTTACCGTATTTCTGCACCAGTTTTTGCGCAAGGCCCGGGTGACCGGCCGTTAATCGATGAAGACTAAGTTGTGCGAACATGGTCGCAGATTAAATCACCGCGACCTCATTCTAGATAAGCGACTGGCCTTATTTCGGATCAGCTAGAAGCTATGGGTTTTGTACGTTATCACCTACTCGGAGGGGCTCTTCTGTTTCCAGCACGAGACCGTAGGACATCTTTTCGAAACTACGGAAGACCATCAGTAAACCGGCACGTTCAGGCGGTAGCTGAACCCGTTCTTTTCGAATTCGATCTCGTACAACCTTGCCACTTTTGTATATGGCAAGAATATCGCCAACGGTGAGACCATCTGCCTCGCCTCGATTGATCGCAACAACATCATTTCGACCAACTTGAGTGACGCCTCCCAGTACCGTCATGATTACACCGTTTATCTGGGTACCCGGTGCAGCGGGATAAAAGGTGGATTCAACCCGACGCTCTTCTGTGGGCAACAGCCTGTCACCAATTCGAACGTCTTCCTTCACCGCCGAGAGGCTCAAGGTATAGACATCATCGTCTCTGGCTTCAACAAGGGCAGTACCGACTTCCCGTGCCTCAAACCCAAGTACTTCACGGGTCTCAGGGTCTTGATAAACTTCGCCCTGGCGGAAGATACCGTATACATTTGTTCCCGGCGTCCAGTTGGTACCCCGTGCGTAGAATTCGTCTCCTGGTCCAAAAATGAGCCGATCTGAGTTACCCGCTAGAACGTAGGGCGCAAGTTCCAAAGTGTCCTGTTCAACAATTCTTCCGGTGGTTAACAAACTGGCAATTGCATCTAGCGGGATCGCAGGGATCGCACTGCTTAATGGGCTGGTGCGAACTTTGGGTCTGACCTTAACGTTCCGATCTCCCGCGGCAACGGGTTGGCTTGGACTAAGCTTAATGGTGCGAGATTCTACTCCCCGGTCGACGGTGAGCTGCGGCTGGCCATCTACATAGACGAGGGTAATCCTGTCCCCAGGATAAATAAGGTGCGGGTTTTCAATATCTGGATTAATCTGCCAAATTTCCGGCCATAACCACGCATCGGTCAAAAACATCGAGGCAATATCCCAAAGGGTATCGCCATTTTGCACGGTATAACGCTCGGGATGATCGGGTCGCAGAATACTGTCGGCAGCCAATGTGGTGCTTGTAAGAGCTAAACTCAACAGTAGCGCGAGAAGAGTTGTCTTCATGGGGCGAATCCCTGCGTTAAAAAGAGTACAATTGCGCCGTCGCGGAAAGGGCTCTTTTCGTCAATTTATTCAACATGATCATCATCTTAGCAGCACAAGTTGCTCTATTACTAGAGGTATTAGGCAAAACCATATGGCCTTATTAGACATTTTGGAATTCCCGGACCCCCGTCTCCGGACCAAAGCCAAACCCATTGGCGACGTGACCGGTAAAATCGCAAAACTCAGCGATGATATGCTGGAAACCATGTACGCCGCACCCGGCATCGGATTGGCGGCGAGTCAGGTTAATGTACACCAGAGACTGCTGGTTCTGGATGTATCAGACGACAAACGGAGCCCGATGGTCTTTATTAATCCCGAGATTATCCTGTCCGAGGGGGAAATTCAGTCCGATGAAGGCTGCTTATCAATTCCTGGATTTTACGAGCCCGTGGTTCGTTTCGAAAAAATTCAGGTTAAAGCGCTTGATCGAGAGGGAAGTGAATTTGTCGTTGATGCTGATGACCTTTTGGCAATCTGCATCCAACACGAAATGGACCATCTTGAGGGCAAATTGTTTGTCGATTATCTTTCTAGCACCAAACGACAACTAATCCGCAAACGCCTACTTAAGCAGCAAAAGCTTAAGGCCCAGGACTAGCTTGAATATCCTCTTTGCAGGTACGCCAGAGTTTGCTGCTCAACATCTGGCGGGGCTTCTCGCCGCAGGCATCTCTATTAAGGCTGTGATCACCCAGCCGGACAAACCCGGCAAGAGGGGCAAGAAGCTTATGCCTAGCCCAGTAAAAACTCTGGCAGAAACCCATAGTTTGCCGGTTATTCAGCCCGATAAAGTAGCCTGCTCTGACCTCCGCAAATTTGAACCTGATCTTTTAATTGTCGTCGCCTACGGACAGATATTAAGACAGGACTTACTGGATCTACCTACATTTGGTTGCATTAATGTCCACGGTTCTTTGTTACCACGTTGGCGAGGGGCAGCGCCGATCCAGCGAGCAATTGAAGCTGGAGACCCAGAAACTGGCATCTGCATTATGCAGATGGATGCTGGTCTAGACACCGGTCCAGTTCTGCATCGTGCATCGACGCCTATTCACATTAGCGATACATCCGCGAGCATTTCAGATCGACTCTCGGTACTTGGCATTAAGGCCCTTGTTGATGTCCTTCCTCAGATCTCGAAAAACCAGCTCGCGCTGATGCCCCAACCGGAAGAGGGGGCGACCTACGCAAAGAAGATTAAAAAGCAGGAAGCAAAAATCAATTGGACGGATTCTGGACCCAACATTGTCAGAAAGGTGCACGCCTTTAATCCGGATCCTGTCTGCTACTCAGAATGTGTCTATCGTGATAAGAACGTAGACAAAAGTATCCGTGTAAAACTGTACCAATGTGAAGCCATAGACCAGGAACACAACGCCAACCCCGGCAGCATTCTAGAGGTTACAGTGCACGGAGTGATTGTCGCAGCCGGTGTGGGGGCAGTATTGATCAAACAATTACAACTGCCCCTCGGTAAAGGCAGCATTTTAAATGGCCGAGATGTACAAAATTCACGAACAGACATTTTTTATGTCGGCGCCAGCCTGCTATGAAAATCTCTAGCATAAGGCGCGAATAACAGATGCAGGAATATGTCTCCGCAGTCAAAATTCTACTGAAGGTAGCCGAGGGCCGAAGCCTTGATCAGGCTATTGGCACCCATGATTCACCCCTAAGCAGGCAAATTGCCTACGGCGTGCTCAGAAACTATTACTCTCTTAGTGCCTGTCTAGAACAGCTGGTCAGCAAACCGCTTGCATCAAAACATCAGGACGTTGAGCTGCTCATTCTAGCAGGCATCTATAGTATCGACGCGCTCAATCGTCCTGCCCACGCGAGTGTAAATTTTGCCGTTGAAGCGACGATTGGTCTAAAAAAGTCCTGGGCAAAGAAACTCACTAACGGCGTGTTAAGAAACTATCAACGCCGCAAACCAGCACTAGAGTTAGAAATGAGCACTGATCGGGAAGCCATCACTAATCATCCGACCTGGCTTGTCGATCGAATCGACGAGGCTTACCCCGACCATTCAACTCAGATTATGCAAGCAAACCAGGTCGAGCCGCCAATGACGTTGCGGGTAAACCTGCTGCAAATCAGCCGGGAAAACTACCTGGAAACACTGGAACAAGCAGGCATAGAAGCAACAGCTGGACTTTTAGCAGCCACCAGCATCTACCTGAAAACCCCAAGATCCGTGGATAAACTACCGGGATTTGCCGATGGTCTTGCAAGCGTACAGGACGAGGCTAGTCAGATGATTCCTAAATTCCTCAACACGGAGACAGGACATCGAGTTCTGGATGCCTGCGCCGCGCCAGGGGGCAAAACCTGCGCAATACTAGAACAACAAAAAGGCATTCATCTGACTGCATTGGATATCGGCGCAAAACGAACCGCGGTCATAGAGGAAAACCTCAAACGCCTAAAACTCGAGTGTGAGGTCGTGACCCAGGACCTGCTACAGCATCAACCCGATGAATTGTACGATCGAATCCTGCTCGATGTACCTTGCTCGGCAACCGGTATCATCCGTCGTCACCCGGACATTAAGTTGCTGCGTCTGGATACAGATATTGATAAGCTTTCCACCACACAAGAAGAATTGTTAGCAAAGGCCTGGTCATTGCTCTGCATAAACGGAGAACTTCTCTATTCCACCTGTTCAATTCTGCCCGATGAAAATCAGGCAATTGTGGCTCGATTCCTCAAATCCCAACCCGATGCGAGACTCTTACCCGTGAATTGTAGTACCGGTATCGCGAGCCCCGAGGGATTACAGCTCCTCCCAACCACCGGTGGAAGCGATGGATTCTTCTTCTCCCGACTACAGAAATATAAGCCATGAAAATCATCATCCTTGGTGCTGGAGAAGTGGGCGGAAACCTGGCCCAGAACCTAACTAAGGAAGCCAGCGATATCACCGTTGTCGATAGCGATGCGGACCGATTACGAGAACTGCAGGACCGCTTCGATATTCGAACAGTCCGGGGTATGGCCTCTCATCCCGACGTTTTACGACAAGCTGGTGCCGAAGACGCAGACCTGCTGATCGCCGTCACCAATAGTGATGAAGTCAATATGGTTGCCTGTCAGGTTGCCTATTCCGTTTTCCATACACCAACCAAAATCGCTCGTATTCGGTCTACCGGGTACCTGGAGCACGCCAGTATTTTTCGCAACGAGGCCATGCCCGTCGACTTTATTGTCAACCCAGAAAAGATTGTGACCGATGACATTCAACGTCTGATCGATAACCCCGGCGCACTTCAAGTCATGGATTTTGCGTCTGGACAGGTTCAGCTAGTCGGCATTAAGGCCTATTACGGCGGACCACTAGTGGACCAGGAACTTAAGTATCTACGTCAACACATGCCAACCATTGACACTCGAGTTGCCGCAATTTTTCGCCAAAACCGACCGATCATGCCCGAGGGAGACACGGTTATCGAAGCGGATGACGAGGTGTTTTTTATCGCTGCAGCCAATGACATTCAGGCTGTCATGAGTGAAATGCGAAGGACCGAACGACCAAACCGGCGGGTGATCATTGCTGGCGGTGGGCATATTGGTCAGGGGCTAGCACGAGCTTTAGAGCACAAATATGGTGTTCGTGTCATTGAGCGGAGTCGACAGCGCTGTTACGAACTATCGGAAACCCTGGACCGGGCAATTGTGTTAGCCGGTGATGCGTCGGATCGTGAGTTATTACTTGAAGAAAATATTGAAGAGACCGATGTGTTCTGCGCTGTCACGAATGATGATGAAGCCAATATCATGTCGTCAATGCTCGCGAAGAGTCTCGGTGCGAAGAAGGTCATCACCTTAATCAATAATCCGGCCTACGTTGACTTGATTGAAGGCAGTGACATTGATATAGCAATTTCTCCCCAACAGGCAACACTTGGATCAATCCTCACCCATATCCGTCGCGGTGACGTGGTCAGAGTACATTCACTACGCCGTGGAGCAGCCGAGGCAATGGAAGCAATTGCCCATGGCGATAGTCGCAATTCAAAGGTGGTAGGGCGTCAACTACAGGAAATAGATTTGCCGAGGGGCACAACAATCGGCGCCATTGTGCGTGGCCACGATGTAATCATTGCCCACGATGACATTGTTGTTGAAGCCGATGATCACCTTATTCTGTTTATGGTTGATAAAAGCCTGGTTTCAGATGTTGAGAAACTATTCCAAGCCCCCTTTAGTTTTTTCTAGCCGATGCATCTGCAAATCGCCCTAAAAGTTCTCGGCATTCTGCTCATGCTGTTCAGCATCACAATGTTGCCGCCAATTATCGTTTCCCTCATTTATGAGGACGGTGCCTTCATCGCCTTTGCAGATACGTTTGTATTCACACTAATTGTCGGGTTCATGCTGTGGCTTACGTTTATGCGACAAAAAGCAGAGATGCGAATTAAGGACGGCTTTTTGATCACCACAATGTTCTATCTGATACTCGGTGTGGTGGGAGCAATTCCACTGATACAGGATTCCGGTATCGGTTTATCCTGGCCAAACGCACTGTTCGAATCTTTTTCGGGATTAACCACAACAGGCGCAACTGTTCTTGTGCAAATCGATACGCTCCCCGAATCCATTTTATTTTATCGCCAACAACTTCAATGGTTCGGTGGCATGGGTATCATCGTGCTTGCTGTTGCAATACTTCCGATGTTGGGCATCGGTGGCATGCAACTATATCGGGCTGAAACTCCCGGTCCGGTAAAAGATTCAAAACTAACCCCCAGGATCAAACAAACCGCCCTCGCACTTTGGTCGATTTATTTAGGCCTAACTCTGATTTGCGCTCTCGCATACTGGGCGGCTGGAATGACTTTATTTGATGCGATCTGTCACAGCTTTTCTACCGTCGCCATTGGCGGCTTCTCCACCCATGATGCAAGTATCGGCTACTTTGACTCGGCTTTGATCGAGTCCATCGCCATCTTTTTTATGGTCCTTGCCGGAATGAATTTTGGGCTACATTTTTTTGCCTTCAGAGAACGCACCGTTGGCCATTATCTGAGAGATGACGAGGTTAAGTTCTACCTCGCCATTTTGATTGCGACCACCTTTGTCGTGTCTCTGGTGCTTTATCAATCGGCAGAATACCCCGGTTTCCAAGCCCTTCGGTACGGCGCGTTTCAAGTTGTGTCTGTATTTACGACAACGGGTTTTGTGACCGCAGACTTCAGTGCCTGGCCGAGTATGTTGCCGTATCTAATTTTCTTCGGCGCATTCACTGGCGCCTGTGCAGGTTCAACCGGCGGCGGCATGAAAGTGATGAGGGTCATGTTGATTTGCAAGCAAGGCCTGCGGGAAATCCATAGACTGATTCATCCCAATGCAATTTTCCCTATCAAGATGAATAAGCGACCGGTTTCCAACAGAATCGTTGAGGCGGTATGGGGGTTTTTCTCCGTCTACGTCATTGTTTTTTTGTTTATGCTGCTGGCAATGATTGCAACGGGTCTCGACTTTCTAAGTGCATTTTCTGCCGTTGCGGCGTCAATTAATAATCTCGGTCCAGGACTCGGACAGGTGGCATATCACTTTGCTGATATGACGGATATCGCAAAAATTATTTTGTGTTTCGCCATGATACTCGGCCGACTAGAAATCTTTACGCTGTTGGTCCTGTTTACTCCCATGTTCTGGAGAAAGTAGTTCTGGAGGAAATAGTTCTGGAAAAAGTAGTTCTGGAGAAAATGGTTTAGTGAAAGTAGGTCGGGAAAAGCGGATCTCTTTCAAAAAAGTCACTGTAAGATATAGATCTTAAGAGTTCAATTTTACTGATGGAATGACTCCGGTTGACCATCAAACTTATATATCTTCTTCTCGCCCGCCGGCCGTTCTCTGAATCGCTTGTACTCCCATTGGTATTGTACAAGTTGAGTTCGAATACTTTTCTCCATTGAATAGTTCAAGCCAGATAGAGACTGAGCAATATCGTCAGCATAGATATCTTCCTCAACCGGATCGAAACGAATATTAAACTTTCCAGCGTCTCGATAAACAATACAAACGATCGCCGTTGCCTGGGTCTTTTTTAACATCCGCGGGACCAATCGATCGGTCAGGGCCTGATGACCAAAAAAGGGGGCATAGTCTCCGCTCGCAGGCACTTGGTCTGGCAATACCGTCACGACCTTACCCTCGCTCAATTCGCGATATAAAGTTGCCAGGCCTTTTCTGTTTGTCGGCACCAGATTATCGCCCCGAACCTTTTCCATCAGCGGCTTTAACCAATCCTGACGCGGTGGGTGATACAGAGCAGTCATATGGCCTTTGGTCGCAAAATAGACGTTGAACATTTCCCAGTTACCAAGGTGAGGGAGCACAATCAGGGTGCCTTTATCTGAAGTAATCGCGTCATCCAAAAGCTCTTCATTTTCAATACGACCAATCCAGCCCACGGTTCTAGTTGGATCACTTAACCACACCGCCGGTGTTTCTAAGACCGTCATGCCGGTATGACGCATGGAGCGAAGGGCAAATGATTCGATTTCCCGGGGAGAAAGTTCCGGCAAACACAGCCTCAGGTTAGCTTTTGTCACCAGAGCACCACGACTCCCAAGATAGTAGTTTGCACTCCCCAGGCATCGCCCCATCCACTGGCTAAAAGCGAGAGGCAACATTGCTTGTAGGTGGAGAAGTAGGCGCAGAAATCCAGTCACAGGGGTCCCTTGCAGGCCTTGTGACGCGGACAGGTCACAAGATGGTCATTCACCATACCCGTGGCTTGCATAAATGCGTAACAAATTGTTGAGCCCACGAAGTTAAATCCCGCCTTTTTTAGGGTTTTGGCCATAAGATCGCTGGTGGCTGTAGTCGCCGGCACTTCTGCCAAGCTGCTAAAGGTATTTTGGATCGGCGAACCGTCCACAAATTGCCACAGATACTCATCGAAGGAGCTCGTTGATTGAATCTCGAGAAACCGCTGTGCATTATTGATTGCGCTATCAATTTTCAAGCGATTACGAATAATACCTTCGTTGTTAAGCAACTTGTTTTTCTCTCGTTTTCCAAAGGATGCCATTTTTTCGGCATCAAAGTCCCAAAACGCGTGACGATAGTTCTCTCGCTTCCGTAACACGGTGATCCAGCTTAACCCCGCCTGGGCGCCCTCAAGAATAAGAAACTCAAACAACTTTCGGTCGTCGTGGAGAGGTACACCCCATTCCTCATCGTGATAGCTTTCATAAAGCTCGTCACCAAGACACCAACCACAACGTTCTTGCTCCAGCTTCGCCAATCCAGCCTCCTTTCCTAAAAGCTTAATGTATACTTACGCACTTTTTCGCCGGGAGCAAAGTCTCGAATGGGCAGTCAAACATTTCAGGACCTTATTCTGACACTCCAGAAGTTCTGGGCTGATCAGGGGTGCGTGCTGATGCAACCTTACGACCTTGAGGTCGGTGCTGGGACATTTCATCCAGCAACATTTCTTCGTTCTATTGGTCCAGAATCCTGGCGCAGTGCTTATGTCCAGCCCTGCCGCCGTCCAACCGATGGTCGATACGGCGAAAACCCCAATCGATATCAGTACTACTATCAATTTCAGGTGGTGATGAAGCCGTCCCCGGACAATATTCAGGAATTATATCTGGAATCCCTTCGAACACTGGGAATAGATCCACTAGAACATGATATTCGTTTTGTGGAGGACAACTGGGAGTCACCTACCCTTGGGGCCTGGGGTCTAGGTTGGGAAGTCTGGATGGACGGCATGGAAATCACCCAATTCACCTATTTCCAACAGGTAGGTGGACTTGAATGCTATCCCGTAACCGGCGAAATTACCTATGGCTTAGAGCGTCTAGCGCTTTACCTACAGGGGGTTGACGACTTTAAGCAGCTTGTTTGGAGTAAAACTGGCAATCAATCCGTGACCTATGCTGATGTCTTTCATCAGTATGAAGTCGAGATGTCTGCCTATAATTTTGACCATTCGAATGTAGACGCACTATTTGCTCAGTTCGATTTTTGTGAGGCAGAAACCAATCGCCTATTGGAAGTCGGAATTCCACTTGCTGCCTACGAATTTGTTATTAAGGCCTCCCACGCATTTAACCTCTTGGATGCCCGCCACGCGATCTCTGTCACCGAGCGTCAACGCTTTATTTTACGCGTTCGTACACTGTCCCGTGGGGTCGCAAAAGCCTATCTGGAATCGAGACAAGAATTGGGCTTCCCGCTCGCTGAGGAAAAAACTCGAATCACCTATTTGAAGGAGGTCACGGGTGACAAGTAAATCAAAACAGGACCTTCTGGTAGAACTTGGTACTGAGGAACTGCCGCCAAAAAACTTACGTGCAATGATCGAAAGTTTTGAATCTAACTTTTCTGCCGCCCTACAGGAGGCGCAATTCGAGTTTGATTCCCTGGAGTCCTTCGCAACACCAAGGCGTCTGGCACTAAAAGTTAACGGACTTTCCGCTTTTCAGCCGCCACAAAAGCTAGAAAAACGTGGGCCATCCCTGAAAGCCGCGCTAGATTCTGAAGGTGAGCCAACTAAAGCCGCAAAGGGATTTATGTCCTCCTGTGGCATCACAGAGCTTTCCCAACTAGAGCAGGTTGAGACCGAAAAAGGCACCTGGTTGGTTTACCGGGAGGAAAAGGACGGTTCAAGTTTAGAGTCTATGATCCAAAAACTGCTAGAGAAATCCCTCGCGAACCTGCCTATAGAACGCCGGATGCGATGGGGCGATACCCGGGTAGAGTTTGTTCGCCCGGTTCACTGGTTGGTTTTGCTGTTTGGCGATCAGGTACTAGGGGCAAACCTTTTTGGCATAGCATCCGGTCGAGGTAGCCGGGGCCATCGTTTTATGTCCTCCGGCGAAATCACAATTGATAGCCCAGACAAATATAAAGCGGCCATGTCCAAAGCCCATGTTGTTGCGAACTTTGATGAGCGTCGAGATTTAATTTCCCAGCAATTACAGCAGATTGCAGCGGCACAAAAAGCAAAGGTCGAGATAGATGAGGCGCTGCTTGATGAGGTCACAGCTTTGGTTGAATGGCCAGTCGCTTTGATGGGGCAATTTGATCCTGAGTTTTTAGCAGTTCCCGAAGAAGCATTAATTTCTGCGATGAAGGAACACCAACGCTACTTCCACATGACAGATCAAGGTGGAAAAATGTTACCTCGATTTGTCACCATCTCTAATATAGAAAGTAAAAATCCGGAGACAGTGGTTCGCGGCAATGAGCGGGTCATTTTACCCAGGTTGACTGACGCTCGATTTTTCTTCGAACAGGACAAAAAGCATAGTTTAGAGTCAAAGTTGGAACGGCTTGGAAACGTCGTATTTCAAGCGGAGCTCGGCAGTTATCGTGATAAAACCGAGCGAGTAGAAAAACTAGCACGAGCAATAGCCAACACCATCGGTGCTGATCCAGATGCAGCAGCAAAGGCTGCACGATTATGTAAGTCGGACCTTGTCAGCGATATGGTGAATGAGTTTCCAGATCTTCAAGGTCTAATGGGAGGCTACTATGCCATCCATGAAGGAGAGTCTGAGACTGTTGCGACGGCAATTTCTGAACACTACAAACCGACCTCATCAGGGGGCGACTTACCAAAGTCGTTAGTCTCAATGAGCGTGGCCATTGCCGATAAGTTAGACACACTAGTTGGAATGTTTGGTATCAACCAGCCTCCGACTGGGTCTAAGGATCCCTTTGCGCTTCGCCGCCAAACGATCGGTATTATTCGCATGTGTGTTGAAGGAAAACTCAATCTCAATTTGCATCATCTGATATCAGAAGCTATTGCCATCCATAACAAGCCATTCGAGTCTGCTCCCATTATTGGCTACCTGACTGAACGGTTGAAAAGTTGGTACCAGGATCAGGGCATCAGATTTGATTCGGTAGATGCTGCAACCCAGGCTGAAAATTGGCAAGCAGACCTGTTCGCTACCAACAATACAATTAAGGCGCTTGAGTCATTCCGTGACTCGGATGGTGCTGATGCGCTTATTGCCGCGAATAAACGAGTTGCCAACATTTTGAAGAAGCTAGAGGACTCAGCCGATAATTCCGTTGATACAGCTCTTTTTCAAGAGCCGGCTGAACATGATCTGTTTTCCGCAATTGAATCAGCAGAACAGGAGCTCAGTTCACTCAGTGCAGATTCAAAACGACTGTCCGTACTTGGGGGTTTAAGGAATGTGGTTGATGTCTATTTTGATCAGGTTATGGTGATGGCAGACAACAAGGCTTTACGGGACAATCGAATTGCAACGCTGACCAGGATGCGATCACTTTTCCTGCGGGTTGCAGATATCTCATTGCTTCAACAATAGATGCCAAGATGTAAAGGACCAGGCATTGTTGTCCTAGATCGAGATGGTGTAATCAATGTCGATTCAGCGGACTACATTAAATCTGCTGATGAATGGATACCCCTGCCCGGTAGCATTTCAGCAATCGCAAACCTTTGCGCAAAAGGCTACCAAATCTATCTTGCAACTAACCAGGCCGGTTTAGCGAGGGGACTATTTGATTTGCCTGCCCTGCAGGAAATGCATAGCAAGCTGAAAAAACTAGTTGAAGAAGAGGGCGGGTCAATCGCCGGCATTTTCTTCTGCCCTCATCACCCAAATGATGCCTGCGACTGTCGAAAACCGAAACCGGGTTTATTGAGGCAAATTGAACATGCAGCCAGTACGTCTTTAATCGGGCAACCCTTTGTCGGAGACTCACTCAAAGACATACAAGCAGCATCGGCAATCGGCGCAAGACCCATACTTGTACGTACCGGAAATGGCCGGACAACCGAAGCTGAGTTGCTCGACTCAACTATTGAGATCTTTGACGACCTCAGCAGTTTTGCCGAGCATATACCCTCGATCTAAACGTCAAGATTTGCAACTGAAAGTGCATTCTCCACAATAAAGTTTTTCCGTGGTTCCACGTTATCTCCCATCAATGTATTAAACATATGATCGGCAGCAATGGCGTCTTCAATGGTTACCCGGAGCATAGTGCGTTGTCTTGGATCCATGGTTGTTGACCAGAGTTGATCTGGATTCATTTCGCCGAGACCTTTGTAGCGCTGTCTTGAATGTCCTCGAAGTGCTTCCTTCTGCAGCCACTCTAAAGCTTCCTCAAAATTGTCAATCGGCTCAGACTTCTCACCCTTTTCAATGACGCCGTCTGCTTCAACTAATTTGGACACGTGCTCTCCATAACGAGAGAACATGAGGTAATCCGCTGACAGGATAAAATCCCTGGTTAGAACATAGTCTCTTTTGACGCCGTGATTGATAACGCTGAACTGTGGGCAGAATATGTGCCGTTCAGGATCTTCTATAACATCAAACTGATACTGTTGCTGAGATGTATGGCTATCGGCCATTGCGGCTTCAAGCCCGGTGAGCCATTCTTCAACCTGCAGCCTATCGTTAAGCATTTCAGCGTTAAGCTGGTTCAGATAGACAATTTTGGTCATGACTTCAGCAGGAAAGATCCGCTTCAATTTGTCAATTCGGTTATGAACTTGATAGTAATCTTCAGCCAGGCCCCGGAGTTCGTCACCGGATATTGGGTCTGCACCAATACTCGGAATTAGTCGTGCATCTTCCAGGGCAACTTCGAGAATATAACTAGTGAGTTCAGCCTCATCCTTTATGTAACGCTCGCTCTTGCCTCGCTTCATTTTGTAAAGTGGAGGTTGCGCAATCAAGACGTGACCCCGCTCTATAAGTTCGGGCATATGTCTAAAGAAAAACGTTAAGAGTAAGGTTTTGATGTGAGCGCCGTCGACGTCAGCGTCAGTCATGATAATGATACTGTGGTAGCGTAGTTTGTCAGGGTCGAACTCGTCTCGTCCAATCCCACATCCCAGAGCTGTAATAAGCGTGCCCACTTCCTGGGATGAAAGCATCTTATCAAATCGAGCTTTTTCAACGTTCAGAATCTTACCCTTCAGAGGTAAGATCGCTTGTACTTTTCGGTCACGTCCCTGTTTGGCTGATCCACCAGCAGAATCACCCTCCACTAGATAGATCTCTGATTTTGCAGGATCTTTTTCAGAACAATCTGCCAATTTCCCGGGTAATCCCGCAATGTCCAGGGCACCTTTCCGACGGGTCATTTCACGAGCTTTTCGAGCGGCTTCTCTCGCCCGGGCAGCATCGATCATTTTTTGCACAATGGCCTTGGCCTCTGCGGGATTCTCAACCAGGTATTCGGAAAATTTGGCACCCATTTCCTGTTCAACCGCAGACTTAACCTCGGAGGACACCAATTTTTCTTTAGTCTGGGAAGAGAATTTTGGATCCGGTACTTTCACGGAAATGATTGCGGTAAGACCCTCCCGGGCATCATCGCCAGTGGTATTAATCTGATCCTTTTTAGTCATGCCCTCGGATTCTACATAACTATTTAGGGTTCTGGTCAGGGCAGCACGAAATCCCTGTAAGTGAGTCCCGCCGTCGCTTTGAGGGATGTTATTGGTATAGGCAAACAATGATTCCTGGTAGCTATCATTCCATTGCAGCGCAACTTCGACACCAATGCCATCCTCTCGCTGATGGGTAAAATGAAATATGCTGTTGAGGGAGGTCTTATTTTCGTTCAGGTATTCAATAAAGGACCTTAACCCACCTTCGTACTTGAAGTTTTCGGATTTTCCGGTTCGTTCATCTACGAGAGAGATGCTCACTCCTGAATTGAGGAATGAGAGCTCTCTTAAACGTTTCGCCAGGATGTCATAGTGAAATTTGATATTGGTAAAGGTATCAGCGGAGGGTTTAAACCGCATCAAGGTACCGGTTTGGCTCGTTTCGCCTACTACGGCCAGCGGAGCTGCAGGTACACCATCATGATAAATTTGTTCCCAGACTTTCCCATCACGCCAGATTGTCAGTTTCAGTTCTTCCGATAGAGCGTTCACTACAGATACGCCTACCCCATGCAAACCACCACTGACCTTGTAGTTGCTATCGTCAAATTTTCCCCCGGCATGCAATACCGTCATGATCACTTCCGCTGCGGACTGACCTTCTTCATGCATATCCGTCGGAATGCCCCGTCCATCATCAGATACGCTCACGGATTCATCGGGATGAATCACGACCTTGACGTCCGTGCAATATCCTTCAAGGGCTTCATCAATTGAGTTGTCTACCAACTCCTGCACCATATGATGCAGGCCGGTACCATCATCGGTGTCACCAATGTACATACCTGGTCGTTTCTTAACGGCCTCAAGGCCCTTAAGTACCTTAATGCTACTCGAGTCGTAGATCTTTTCGTCACTCATTCACTAAGCTCCCGCTCTCTTATCTCACCCTGTTCCACGTGGAACAATTTCCTGGAGACCTTTCCCCATAAGCCTTTCAGCTGATTAGCGTCTGTTCCTGTTACCAACACCTGACCCCCTTGATCTACTAGTAATTCTGCAATCGCTGATTGATGCCTTTCATCAAGCTCCGCCGCTAGATCATCAACCAAGTAGATGGCTTTAGAACCACCACCCTGACCGAGTAGAATGCCCTGGGATAACACCATTGCCCAGGAGAGAAGTTTTAGTTCGCCTCGAGAACATACCTGTGACACCGGCGTACCATTAATCGTTAAACGCAGGTCCGCCCTTTGAAATCCACTTTGAGTAAATCGTCTCTGGCGATCAGATTGAATCTGATGGGCAAAGACAGTCTGCAGTGTAGAACTGGTATCCCAGCCTCGCTTGTAGCTGCATTTTACGCCTTCTAGCTGCATTAGAAAACGGTAAGTATCGGAAAACACAGGTAAAAACTCGTCGAAGTAACACTGGCGTTCCCTATCGATGCTTTCCCCGACCTCGGCCAATTGGTCTGTCCAGGTTTCCATCTCTTTTGTTGAGCCGTTGTCCCTGAGCAAGGCATTGCGCTGACGTAATAGTCTTACGCCTTCCTGCCATAGTTGAGTGAACTGAGGTTTCACGTGAAACACCCCCCAATTGAGGAAATTCCGGCGTAGCGCCGGCCCACCGCTGAGCAGCTCGACCGTACCGGGACCCAAAAGTAACGAAGGAAGATATCTAGCCAGATCCGAGGTATGGGACTTTGTCTCCCCTCCGACTCTAATCAGGCGACGACCATCCTCCGTCCGCTGAACTCCGAGCCTGAGTTTCTGTTGGTCCGGTAACAAAACCGTACCGGTGACCATGCAATTGGTTTGACCGCGTTGGATAATTGGATCTATCTGAGTGCCACGAAAAGAACGACCTGTACCGAGATAATAAACCGACTCAAGCAGACTCGTTTTGCCGCTACCATTGAGACCGGCAAAAAGATTCAATGACGAGTCTAGCTCGAGCGAGACATCAGACAAATTGCGGAGGTTTGTGGCCTGAAGCTGAATCAGCTTCACCCTATTGCCCCATGCTATAGCTTCATTGGCATGACAACATAAACCGAATCTTCGTTCTCAGGCTCTTCAATCAGCGCACTGCTATTAGCATTGTGGAGAGTAATTTTGACTTTATCAGCCTCTATGACGGACAACACATCCTGAATGTAGCTGACATTAAAGCCTACCTCGAGGTCGTCGCCCTGGTAATCTACCGACACTGTTTCTTCCGCTTCTTCCTGCTCTGGATTATTGGCGGACAACTGAAGTGATCCACTAGACAGGTTCACACGAATACCCCGGAACTTTTCGTTTGATAGGATTGCTGTTCGGTTTAGTGCCTGACGAAGTTCAACTCGATCGGCATATACAACCTTATCGCCGTCCTTCGGAATAACCCTATCGTAGTCGGGAAAACGGCCATCAACCAATTTTGTGGTTAAGGTGAATTCCTCAGATTCTAAGCACAGGTGATTTGAACCAATTGTGACACTGACATCGCCATTAAGCTCATTCAGAAGCCTCTGGATCTCAAGTACACCTTTGCGAGGAACTATCACCTGTTGAGTCGCACCGGTACTTTGCCCCTCTATACTGCATAATGCGAGTCGATGGCCATCGGTTGCTACAGTTTTGACACTATCCCCGCCAATTTCAAAAAGCATTCCATTCAAGAAATAACGTACGTCCTGCTGGGCCATCGCAAAGCTTGTTCTATCTATTAGTCGTTTTAAGCTCTTTCCGTTCAGCGTTAAACTCATCTCTGACGAGGCTTTATCTACCGAGGGAAAGTCACTAGCGGGTAGTGTAGAAAGTGCTGATCGAAATCGACCACTGACAATCGTCAATCGTTGATCCTGGAGCGTCAACTCCACATCAGCCCCATCCGGCAGTTCTCGACAAATATCCATCAACTTTCTTGCGGGAACTGTGACTTCGCCGGGTTCCGCGTCAATGACCTGAATACGGCCAACCAACTCTACCTCAAGATCCGTACCTGTCACGGAAAGCTGTTCGCCCTCAACCTGTAACAGTACATTTGAGAGGACCGGCAACGTCTGTCGACGCTCAACCACGCCTGCTACTTGCTGGAGGGGCTTAATCAGGGAATCTCGGTTAATCTTTATTTTCATTGGCTTTCCAAATTAGTATGTACTTACTTACCGCAACAAATCCGTATTCAAAGCACCATTGGGCTAATGACATATTGGGCAGTATCGTCACCCGGATCGACAAATACCGCCGGGCTGCCCGATTCGGACAAATTTACCTGAATCTGATCCCCTACTAGTGAGTTCAGAACATCTATTAGATAACTCACGTTAAACCCAATTTCAATTGGGTCACCGACATAGTCAACCGCAAGCACTTCTTCCGCTTCTTCCTGCAATGGATTATTTGCACTTAATTGTAATTGCCCAGGAGACAACTGTAACCTCACGTTTCGATAAAGCTCGTTAGAAAGTATCGAAATTCGAACCAATGCATTCTTTAACTCCTGACGATCCACTAACAACACCTTGGCGCCGGATTCTGGAATCGCCCTTTGATAATCGGGATAGGTTGCATCAATAAGCCTGGTGGTTAACCGGACCCTATTCCTCTCAACACTTAAGTGTTGGCGGGTCACACTGACTTTGACTTCACCCTCTCCTCGAATCAACTTCAGAATTTCTGCTACCGCCTTGCGTGGCACTATTGCCTGTATGTTACCTGTTTCCTGGCAATCTGTTGTAGTTTCTGCTCGCGCCAGACGTTGACCGTTAGTTGCAACCGCAACCAACTTTGACTGCCCGAATTCCAGTAACATCCCGTTAAAGAAGTAACGAACATCCTGTTGGGCCATAGCAAAATCAACTCGGGTGATCAGATTAAATAGACCTGCACTGTCAATATTCATCTCGAGCTTTGCTTGACCAATAGTCACTCTCGGAAAGTCATGGGCCGGAAGCCCTTTTAACTGAGAGTGGAAACGTCCACTTTGCAAGTGGATGGCATTCTGGCCTTCCTCTACTTCAAGCATTGCGGACCGGGAAAGGTTCCTACAAAGCTCGAATAATTTTCTTGCCGGTAGTGTGATTTCACCGGCCACCGCACCCTCTGGAAGAGGTAGTTTTGCGGTGACTTCGAGTTCCATATCTGAACCCGTCACAATCAAATCATCTTCAAATACTTCAATCAGCACATGGGATAAAACGGGGACCGCTTGCCGTCTATCTATTGCACCCATCATCAATTGCAACGACTCCGTAATCAGGTTCCCATCAATGGAAAACCTCATACTATTAAGCAGTCAAAAGCCGAAGGAGATTATTGTAATCCTCTCGAATCTCTCTATTGCTTTCCTTTAATTCCTCTATCTTACGGCAGGCATGTAACACCGTCGTATGATCACGGCCACCAAATGAATCGCCTATTTCGGGTAAACTATGGTTAGTGAGTTCTTTTGAGAGCGCCATGGCAAGTTGTCTAGGCCTTGCAATAGAACGACTTCGTCGTTTGGCATGCATATCACCAATGCGAATCTTGTAGTAATCCGCTACGGTTTTCTGAATATTTTCAATACCGACCTGGCGATCTTGTATCGCCAATAGATCCTTAAGTGCTTCCTTGACCTGCTGGATGCTAATTTCCCGACCCGTAAATGATGCGTTTGCGATTACCCGCTTTAATGCACCTTCGAGCTCTCTAACGTTGGAGCGGATTTTTTCAGCAAGAAAATATGCCACCTCACCGGGTACATCAATTCCTTCCACCTCAGCTTTTTTCATTAAAATTGCCATGCGAGTTTCGAGTTCGGGTGGCTCCACAGGCGCTGTCATGCCCCAGACAAATCGACTTTTTAATCGCTCTTCTAAGCCATCGATCTCTTTAGGGTAACGATCACAGGTTAAGACAATTTGGCTTCCATTTTCCTGCAACCTATTGAAAACATGGAAAAATTCCTCCTGAGACTTCATCCCTTTAGCTAAAAACTGAATGTCATCCATAAGCAATACATCAACGGTTCGATAATACTGGGTGAATTCACTCATCGCGCCGCGCTCGATGGCTTTAACCATATCCTCCATAAATCTCTGGGAGTACATGTAAGCCACCTTAAGACTTGGATCACGATCCAAGATCGCATTCCCCACCGCATGCATCAGGTGAGTTTTACCTAATCCTACACCGCCGTAGAGCAGCAGGCATTTTGACGTGTTACCAATGTTTTCAGAAACCTGTACAGCCGCGGCCCTTGCAAATTCGTTAGACCTGCCTTCGACGAAGGTGTCAAAGGTAAAATCTTTATTAAGATCAAGCAGTGGGTAGAAGCTCTCGCGTTCAGCAAAAGCATTACCATGTTGCGAGCCTCTTTGTGATCGATTCTGACGATTTGCCCCTGGGTTCTCAAAATCAGAGGAACCAATTTGGAGACTCACTGACCTGGCACCACAATCGGCGGTGAGATGTTCAATTTGATTGAAAAACAGAGCGTTAACCTGATCCAGGATATAGCGATTCGGCGCTAGTAGGCGGATTTCTCCATCAATATCATGCGCCTGGAGAGGTCGGATATACGTGCTGAACTCATGAGCAGGTAATTCTTGTTCTAGTCGATACAGGCACTTCTGCCAAGTTGTCGCCCCCACAGGCCCTCCGCTCAAAATAGTGTTTTGTTAGAAATTCGAGGTGATTTCCGGCTTATTGTTATGAGATCTTGCTCGGTTTAAAGGCGGGCTTGACTCGAAAGAGATAGTAACTCTTCTCGTACAGACAAGCCAACTGCTGTGGGAAAAAAACTAACAAATAAATTGTTTATATATCAATAAGTTATCCCCGATAGCGGTCAGTAACCACTGGGTAACTTGTGGGTATATTGTGGATAACTTTTTGTGTTTGAGAATTGTCTCTCGCCTGTGGATAAGCGGTACTTTTCCTACCAGCTTACCCACAGGATGGCAGCACCTAATACAAGATATCCACACAGACTTTGGCTACGTATAAGTTGTTGTTTTACAACAAATATAGATACATCTGCACAGGCAAACGCCGCTTAATAAATAATAGTAATAGTAATTTATATTTATAAAATAAATAATTAATACATAGGGGTCGAGGAAGACAAAAGGCTGCTTTCTTTTAAATTGACTCCCGGGGTTATCTTCTTTAGAATCCCCGCTCTTTTTTGCCCCACCTTCGGATGGTTTTATATAATGAAACGAACATTTCAACCCAGTGTCATTAAGCGCAAACGATCCCATGGATTTCGATCACGTATGGCGACTAAAAACGGCCGTTTGGTACTAAAGCGCCGCAGAGCTAAAGGTCGAAAAGTACTTACAGCTTAATATCAATCAGTGATTCGCGACGGTGAGCAACTCTCGCCACCGCTTGCGAAACGCGAGCGCATTCGATGCGGTCTTCAAGAACAACCGCTATCGAGTTTCATCTGAAGCCTTCCTATTCCTTGCGGTCGAAAACGACCATGATTGTAGCCGCCTGGGTATGGTCATTGGCAAGAAGAACGTTAAACTAGCCACCCGTAGAAATCGCGTCAAACGTGCGTTGAGGCAAGCTTTTGATCAGAGATTTGGATTAAATCTTCCTTCAATTGATTTGGTTGTGGTCGCCAGAGCGGGGGTTAAGGCAAATGACAAGACTCTAATGAACCAACAGGTATCGAGTCTTTTCGAAAAGCTAGAGCTGAAACTAATACAAGAAACCTCCAATGCTTAGTACCGCGATCATACATCTGGTTCGCTTCTACCAACTGACTCTTAGTGCAGTTTTAGGAAACCGATGCCGCTTCTATCCAACCTGTTCTCAGTACACCATTGAAGCCGTGGAGAAATTTGGAGCGATAAAGGGTATTTATTTGGGTATTCGTCGAATCTTTCGTTGTCACCCATTTTCTGAAGGTGGGGTTGATCCTGTACCCGAAAACACCCATATAAATCACAAGGTTTAGTCCATGGATTACCAGCGTATTTTTATTATTCTTGGCTTAGCAGTCACCGCTTATCTGCTGATTCTCGCCTGGAATGAAGATTATGGGCATAAGCCGGCTGCCGTGGAACCCTTCCAAAGTGCTCCTTCCGACCAGGTGGCAACAAACGACTTGCCAGGAGTGCCAGGTATTAATTCAAACAGTTCTGGAATAAACGGAACTGAAATGGATGGCACAGACATCATCCCGAGAGTAGAGAACGCTACAGCTGTAACCACAGCTATGCAAAACGAGGCAGTCCAGCAACGCACCATACACGTCAAAACCGACGTATTAGACCTACAAATTGATTTACAAGGTGGCGATGTTGTCCGCGGCGCCCTGCCCAGGTTTCCGGTAACAATTGATCAACCCGATGTAGCGTTTTTGCTGTTAGATCCTCAAAACAGTTATAGCGCTCAAAGTGGTCTGATTGGCCGCAATGGTACAGATACAGCTGCCGGTCGGCCCATATTTCAAGCAGCTTCTAACAGTTATGAAATGGTGAATGAAGAAACTCTGGTGGTTGATCTGACACTTCCCTCGAAGGATGGCATAACAATTACCAAACGCTTCACTTTTTCCCGTGGGGACTACCTGATCCAGGTAGATTACCTGGTAGAGAATGGTTCGAGTCAAATTTGGCAGGCAGCGATGTTTGCTCAATTAAAACGTGATGGCGAGGATCCATTTGCTTCTGAAACCCAGGGCATGGGTATGCAACCCTATGTCGGAGGAGCGACTTTTAGCGATGATGGACCTTATACCAAACTAGAGTTTGATGATGTAGCTGACGATGGTTATAAGGCGCAAATTGAAGGCGGTTATATGGCGCTGGTTCAGCACTATTTTGTTAGTTCCTGGGTGCCTGACGGAGAAGGTACCTACGCTTATCAAGCGCGGAAACTAAAAGACCGGAATATCTTTTTATATGGTTTTACTGGTCCTATACGACAAATTGAGCCAGGTACGTCTGGACAGCTAAGTGCTCAGTTATATATTGGACCCAAAGATCAATACCGCTTAGAAGAAATTAGTCCGGGTCTTAACCTCGTTGTTGATTACGGATTCTTGTGGTGGTTGGCATTGCCGCTGTTTCATCTGTTGACGTTTATTCACGACCTGTTAGGGAACTGGGGTTTATCAATTATCGTGCTGACGATCATTGTTAAGTCTTTGTTGTATCCATTGTCGGCAGCCAGTTTTCGTTCCATGGCTAAAATGCGCAAACTCCAACCAGAGATGGCTCGGTTGAAAGATCGATATGGCGATGACAAGCAACAATTCTCCCAGGCTATGATGGAGCTCTATAAGAAAGAAGGCGCTAATCCACTTGGCGGATGTTTACCTATTCTGCTCCAAATGCCCGTTTTCCTAGCGTTGTATTGGACGCTTATGGAAAGCGTGGAATTACGACATGCGCCATTTATTTTATGGATTGATGACCTTTCGGCAATGGACCCCTATTTTGTTTTGCCGATACTCATGGGTATTTCAATGTTCGTGACGCAGATGCTTCAACCTGAACCACCTGATCCTGTGCAAGCAAAAGTATTTAAGTTTATGCCAATTATGTTCACTTTCTTTTTCCTTTGGTTTCCATCGGGGCTTGTTCTGTATTGGTTCATCAATAATCTCTTGTCGATCATGCAGCAATGGTATGTCACGCGGCAGCTCGAAAAGGCTAGCTAGTTGCTAAGATGAATCAATATGTAGATACCATTGCCGCGGTTGCTACTCCGCCTGGGCGCGGTGGTGTTGGTATTGTTAGAGTATCCGGTCCACAGGTACGTTCAATTGCAACGGCGGTTGTGGGTCGGGACCTACTCCCAAGACAAGCAACTTTTTGTGATTTTCTTGATCAATCCTTAGAGGTTATTGATCAAGGTTTGGCAATCTATTTTAGTGCACCCGCTTCTTTCACCGGTGAAGATGTTCTTGAACTACAGGGACACGGCGGACCTGTTGTTATGTCACTGCTATTGGCCCGTGTTGTTGAGCTTGGCGCTAGAATGGCTAGACCCGGAGAATTTTCCGAGCGGGCATTCCTTAACGACAAGCTTGATTTATCCCAGGCCGAAGCGGTCGCTGATCTTATTGATAGCACAACAGAAGCAGCAGCAAGGGGCGCGGTCAGATCCTTAAAAGGCGTGTTTTCGAATCAAGTCAGAGCACTTGATGAGGACGTTGTAAAACTCCGAATGTTTGTTGAAGCAGCGATAGACTTTCCTGAGGAGGAAATTGATTTTCTATCCGAGGACCACTTGAAAGAAGGATTGGCGTCGGCACTAAGTCAACTTCAATCGCTTACCCAACAGTCTCAACATGGCGCGATATTGCGCGACGGGATTACCCTGGTGCTGATAGGTGAACCCAACGCTGGTAAATCTAGTTTAATGAATCGGTTTGTCGGTGAAGACATTTCAATTGTGACTGAAATTCCTGGGACCACCAGAGATGTCATCCGGGAATATGTTTCCTTGAATGGCATTCCTTTGAAGTTAGTGGATACCGCTGGGTTGCGTGTTGCGGAGAACGAAATAGAAGCCGAGGGCGTGCGTAGAGCCAGAGCCGAAATGTTGGAAGCAGATGGAGTTCTGGTGGTGATTGATGCTGCCAAGCATTCTGATTGGGAAGCGCAAGCTAAAGAGCTGCTGGTTGGATTGGAAGCAAACCCAGCGGTCTTTGTCGTTCTAAATAAAATGGACATAGCATCTTCTCCTCCGCCGGATTTATCCCAGAGTCCCTATGGGGCAATCCAAATTTCGGCCAAGACCGGAGCAGGTTTCGACAACTTAAAACTGGCGATGCAGAATCGCTTTGCGCCAAATATCACCTCCGAAAGCAGCTTTATTTCAAGGTCAAGACACGTGGACGCATTGAAACGTGCAGAGCACCACCTGATCACCGGTAGAGATGTGTTATTCGAGCAGGCTGCGGGGGAGTTATTTGCCGAGGAGCTGCGATATTGCCATGAGGCACTTGCAGAGATTACCGGTGAATTTTCCTCCGATGACCTTTTAGGCAAGATTTTCTCTAGCTTCTGTATCGGCAAGTAATTGATTCAAATGGACAAGAGGCCCTTGATGGGTATACTTGCGAGCCCTTAATCCCCTCCCACGCGGAAGGAAGTATGAGTCATATGGATTTTCCAACGACTTATGATGTGATTGTTGTTGGCGGAGGCCATGCTGGAACAGAAGCGGCACTTGCTGCAGCTCGTTCAGGCGCGCTAACCCTGCTGATCACACAAAATATTGAGACTCTCGGGCAGATGTCCTGCAACCCTGCCATCGGCGGGATCGGCAAGAGTCATCTGGTTAAAGAGATTGATGCTCTGGGCGGCGCTATGGCAATGGCAGCTGACGCGGCAGGTATACACTTTAGGACCCTTAATGCGCGCAAGGGTCCAGCCGTGCGGGCGACCAGAGCCCAGGCTGATCGCCAACTGTATAAAGCAGCAATACGCCAGAAACTAGAAAATCAGCAGAACCTACACATTTTTCAGCAATCCGTAGATGATCTCATTGTTCAAGGTGAGGTTGTGAAAGGGGTTGTGACCAGCGGTAATATTCGATTTTCCTCAAGCCAGGTTGTGTTGACCGTCGGTACGTTTCTTGGCGGCATCATTCATGTGGGAATGGATAAGAGTCAAGGTGGTCGAGCGGGCGATGCGCCATCAAACAAGCTAGCCGATAGATTACGGGAACTGCCATTCCAGGTCGGGCGCTTGAAAACTGGTACCCCCCCTAGAATTGATGGTAAGACGGTCAATTTTGATGGTCTGGAAACCCAACCAGGCGAAGACCCAAGACCTGTGATGTCATTTCTTGGACACACGGACCAACATCCTGCCCAGGTTGATTGTCATATCACCTACACGTCAAACGAAACCCATGACATTATTCGCGCAGGACTGGATCGTTCGCCATTGTTTACCGGTGAAATTGATGGGGTTGGTCCCCGCTACTGTCCGTCTATAGAGGATAAGGTGGTTCGCTTTGCTGACAGAACAAGCCATCAGATTTTTATTGAGCCTGAGGGCTTAAACACCCACGAACTCTATCCTAATGGTATATCAACCAGCCTGCCGTTTGATGTCCAGCTCGCCCTGGTGCGCAGTATCGGCGGCTTTGAGAATGCAACCATCACTCGCCCTGGCTATGCAATTGAATATGACTTTTTTGAACCCAGGGATCTGAAGTCATCTCTAGAAACCAAATATATGCAGGGCCTGTATTTTGCGGGTCAGATTAATGGCACCACGGGTTATGAGGAAGCGGCGGCCCAGGGTCTGGTAGCGGGTATTAATGCAGCTAGAGCCGCTAAAGGTATGGAAGCCTGGTGTCCCGCAAGAAATGAAGCCTACATCGGCGTCTTGATAGACGATCTGATCACAATGGGCACCAAAGAACCCTACCGCATGTTTACCAGCCGCGCTGAATATCGACTGGTACTGCGGCAGGACAATGCAGATCGGCGGCTGACGGAAGTAGGCCGAAATATGGGCCTTATCGACGATACTCGATGGACTCGATACAACCAAAAGTTTGAGTTGATTGAATCCAGAAAAGCGCTGCTAGCTAACCATTGGTGTCAGCCTGGGGATGAGATTGAAGGCTATTTGGAGCAGGAACTCAGCCGTGAGTACAGTTTGTCTGACTTACTGCGCAGGCCCAAAGTCGATATAGCAAGCCTGCTTAAGGAAGTCGGGCTGAACTGGGGGGATGAAGAGGTCAACGAGCAGATCGAAATTGATTTGAAATATGAGGGTTATATCAAGCGGCAACAGGAAGAAATTGACCGGATGAAAACCCAGGGTAATGTTCCCATTCCTATTGACCTGGATTACGGCGAAATTCCCGGAATGTCTAATGAGGTTCGGCAGAAGCTTGCTTCTGTGCGGCCAGAAAGCCTGGGTCAGGCCGGTAGAATTTCCGGTGTGACACCGGCTGCGGTTTCCCTGCTTCTGATCTACTTGAAGAAAATTCGGCAACCCGACGACCGCCGCAGGGCATGATCACACAGAAAATGATCGTCAATGGTCTGGCTCAACTTGGGCTGGAAGAGGATAGTGCTCTGGCTGACCAGTTCAGCGCTTTTGTTGATGATCTGATCAAGTGGAATAAGGTCTACAACCTCACCGCTATTCGAGAACCAGGGCAAATACTCACCCAGCACATTTTTGATTCATTGAGTGTTCACGCCCATGTTAAGGGTCCACGGGTGATAGATGTTGGAACGGGAGCTGGTTTTCCTGGAATTCCATTGGCAATGCTTATGCCCCACAGGTCATTTACGTTGCTAGACAGTAACGGCAAGAAAACTCGATTCCTGCAACAGGTCTTAATTAATCACAGCCTGGGCAATTGTGAAGTGGTTCAGTCCCGTGCAGAATCCTACGCCCCACAGTTTGATGTGGTGATTTGTCGCGCATTTGCAGCTTTACCGGAAATCGTGTCGTTCGCGGGGCACCTGGTGGCTGAGAAAGGGGAGCTGCTGGCCATGAAAGGCCAGTTGTTAGAGGATTCAGGCGCGCTACCGCATAACTTCCGGGTGAAGGAAGTTCACCCGCTATTTGTACCCGGGCTGGATGCAGAACGGCATCTAGTCGTACTAGGGCGAACCTAATCGGTTCCCATTGAGAAGAGGCAGTTTTGGCAATCGTATTGGCAATTACAAACCAAAAAGGTGGTGTAGGAAAAACCACAACCAGCGTCAATCTGGCTGCTTCGCTGGCGGCGACCCATCGAAAAGTGCTGCTGATCGATATGGATCCCCAGGGCAACGCCACCATGGGCAGCGGTGTCGATAAATCTGAACTCGCCCTGTCGATTTATGACGTCCTGGTGGATAGAGCTCCGATTCAGGAGGCAAGGGTTTTTGCGAAGCACAGTGGTTATGATCTGGTTGGCTCGAACGTCGACCTAACGGCGGCGGAACTTGATTTGATGGATCTGGAAAGGCGAGAGTTTCGTCTAAAGGAAGCCCTCTCCACCTGTCAGGACGAATATGATTTTGTCATTTTGGACTGCCCGCCATCGTTAAGTTTACTGACCATTAATGGTCTTGTGGCGAGCAACGCCGTGATTATTCCCATGCAATGTGAGTACTACGCACTGGAGGGGCTCTCGGCTTTAATTACAACAATTCAACGAATTACCCAGCATTTGAACCCGGATCTTGAAATTGAGGGTATCGTGCGGACTATGTATGATCCGCGCAACAGCTTGACCCGCGATGTTTCACTACAGTTATTGGACCATTTCGGCGATAAGGTATATCGAACAGTTGTGCCGAGAAATGTGCGTCTGGCGGAAGCACCGAGTCACGGACTGCCTGTGCTGTACTATGATCGTCTGTCTCGGGGCTCAAAGGCCTATTTGGCATTGGCGGGTGAAATTAACCGGCGTTACGAGGCAGCAGGTATCTTGAAAGGAGCAGTTCAATAATGGTGGCGAAGAAACGCGGTCTTGGTAGGGGCCTTGACGCGCTACTTGGCGCAGAAACAAAGCGATCTGACACAGGTGAGCCGGCCAAGAGCAGTCTGGACGAGATTCCCGTCGAATGGATTCGACCGGGTAAGTATCAGCCGCGAAAAACCATGGACGATGAACCGTTGCAGGAGCTTGCAGCTTCAATCCGGGCCCAGGGGGTGATGCAGCCGATTGTATTGCGCTCTGTAGGTGAAAATCGATACGAAATTATTGCGGGGGAAAGACGCTGGCGAGCCACCCAGTTAGCGGGCCTAGATAAGATTCCAGCGGTCATTAAAGAAGTGAATGATGAGGCCGCTGTCGCCATGTCTCTGATCGAGAACATACAGCGCGAAGACCTTAATCCCATGGAGGAGGCGTTAGCACTTCAGCGACTGATTGAGGATTTTGATCTTACCCATCAGCAGGTTGCTGATGCAGTTGGGAAGAGCCGTACGGCGGTGACCAATTTTCTGCGGCTGATCAATTTGAGCTCGGTTGTTGCGCAAATGCTGGCCCACGGCGATATTGAGATGGGTCATGCTCGGGCATTACTGAGTCTCTCCCAGGAGCAACAGGCGAGTGTTGCGCGGGAAATTGCTGCCCAGCACCTAAATGTTCGACAGGCTGAGGCTCTGGTCAGGAAAATCCTGAGTACTAAGCCTGGAGCAAAGCCGGCGGCAAAAGTCGATGCAGACACCCGTTCGCTAGAGAATAAGCTGGCTACCCGGCTTGGGCAGAAGGTCAGCCTCCAACATACCGCCAAAGGAAAAGGTAAGTTGGTCATTGCCTACAATAGCCTGGATGAATTGGACGGCATATTGACGCATTTTGGCGAATTAGACTGAGTCCTGCTGAAAACGGTCTAATACCTAAAAAAAACTGTGTTTCAGGCCTTTCTAAGTTGAAGGGTATAGACGAAATCTCTATACTCTGCCCCGCGACGAACAGGTCAAATTTGACTCACACTATCGGCGGTTTTTGAGGCTTTTCCAGCGTGAGTTTTAAGATTGAAAGTACTGCCTATCAAATTGTTGTAGGACAATTTGGGGCAACCATTCTCGCCGCGATTTCGTGTTGGTTTGTAGATTGGGTCGCCGCTTATTCGATATTGTTGGGCGGGTTGACCGGTGCGGTGCCAAGCGCTTTTATGGCCTGGCGGTTTGGCTCTCGGGAAGTAGCCGAGGTTGGACTCGCATTTAGCCACTTATTGCGTGGTGAAATTGGCAAGTTGCTGCTAACGGCAGCCTTATTTATGGCCTGTTTTGGCCTGGTAGAACCGCTTCTAGCGGGATTCTATTTTGCGGGGCTTGGTGCGACACTGATATGTAATCTTGTTGTACCATTAATAACCATATCCCGGAATGGGATGTGATGAGCAAGCACTTATATAAGTGCTCTTTTAGCAAGTACACTTTTAGTAAGTGCACTTTTGGTAAGTACTTTGAGGCGAAGGTAAGTTAAGAAATTATGGCTGAGTCTTCTGGCGAATATATCCAGCACCATATTACCAACCTGACCTACGGTAAGTTTCCCGATGGTCATTGGGGCGTTGCTCATACCGCAGAAGAAGTCCAACAAATGGGCTTTATGGCGATTCATCTTGATACAATGTTCTGGTCCATTTCCCTGGGGATGATTTTTTGTGGCATTTTCTTCGCTGCCTCCCGGAATCTCACCGCTGGAGTACCAAAGGGTCTGCAGAACATCTGTGAGATTTGTGTTGAATTCGTTGAAGATAACGTTCGACAGGTTTTTGGTACTAGACCCAATGCCATTATCGGCCCTCTTTCGTTAACCATTTTGGTCTGGGTTTTTCTGATGAACCTGATGGACCTTATTCCCGTTGACTTTATCCCTGCTTTGGCTGGGATGGCTGGTCTTCACTACTTTAAGGTTGTGCCAACAACCGACCCTAATGCGACTCTTGCCATGTCTCTGGGTGTGTTCTTTTTGGTGCTTTATTACAGCATCAAGCTAAATGGACCGGTCAAGTTTGTAGCCAGCAAGTTCACTCATCCAATTGCGCACCCGGCTGCAGCGCCATTTAACTTTGTATTGGAAATGGTAGAGCTAGTAGCTAAGCCCCTGTCTCACGGATTGCGTTTGTTTGGCAATATGTATGCCGGCGAGATGATCTTTATTTTGATTGCCCTGTTACCATTCTGGGCGCAGTGGGTGCTTTCAGTGCCCTGGGCAATATTCCATATCCTGATTATTGGCCTCCAGGCGTTTGTGTTCATGATTTTGACAATAGTCTATCTGGCGCAGGCCCATGATTCTGGCGAGCACTAATCGAGATAATATTTTTTTAGTAAACACTTTTTCTTTAAGAGCAATTTGACTAACCGTAGGAGTAAGTCATGGAACAATCCCTAATTTATATCGCTGGTGGAATTTTGATGGGTCTAGGGGCCATCGGTAGTGGCGTTGGCATCGGTATTCTAGGTGGTAAATACCTGGAAGGTGTAGCGCGTCAGCCTGAACTTCAGCCAATGTTGATGACACAATTGTTCATCTCTCTTGCGCTTGTAGACGCTGTGCCAATTATCGCTGTTGGTATCTCTCTTTATATGATCTTTGCTGTTTAAGACAGGCCCAGATCATTTATAGACAACCATTTCCCAACAATAGAGGTGAAGTGTGACTCTTAACTTAACCATGGTGGGACAGGCGATTTCCTTTGTGATCTTCGTGCTGTTTTGCATGAAGTACGTTTGGCCACCGCTGACACAGATAATGCGAGAGCGACAAGCAGCCCTCGCGGAAGGTCTGGAAAAAGCTGCAGCTGCTGAACAGCAGCTGGAAGAGGCTAATAACGCAGTTGAACTAGAACTGAACGAAGCCAAAAAGCAGTCCGCTGAATTGATCGCCCAGGCGCGCAATCGAGCAACTCAGATTGTGGAAGAAGCTAAAAGCCAGGCGACTGAAGAAGCCGAGCGAATCAAGACAGGTGCTCAAGCTGAGATAGATCAGGAAGTCAATCGTGCTCGTGAAGAGTTACGTGGCCGAGTGGGCGAACTTGCTGTCGAGGGCGCAGAGAAGATTCTTGAAAGTACCGTAGACAAGAATGTGCACCAGGCAATGTTAAACAAGATCGCTGAGCAATTATAAGATGGCTGAAGCGGAGCTCACTACAATTGCCAGACCCTACGCCCGGGCAGCTTTTTCTCAGGCGTTGAATGAAGCGTCGGGTCTATCAACCTGGTCGCGAATGTTGTCTTTGCTAGCGGCTACCGTCGCAAATGATTCGGTCGCTAGTGCGTTAGATAACCCCCGCTTAACAACCGAAAGCGAAGCCGCTTTGGTTGTTGATGTCATGGGTGAAGAACTTAATGATCAAGGCCGAAATTTTGTTCAAGTACTTGCAAAGTATGGCCGCATCGCTCTTTTACCCGAAATCTCAGCTATGTATGAGCTATTCAAAGCCAACCATGAAAAAACCATGGATGTTGAGATTACGAGTGCCTATGAGGTGGAAGACGCGGACAAGACCATTTTGTCCGAGGCATTAAAGAAAAAATTGCAGCGCGAAATCAGTCTAACTTCGACGGTGGATGCGTCTCTTCTGGGTGGCGTCATTATTCGCGCAGAAGATACGGTTATCGATAATTCCGTTCGCGGCAAACTGAACAAACTTTCTCACGCTCTTAACTAATTTAAATTAACCATTCCTCGAGGAACGGAACATGCAACAACTGAACCCTTCCGAAATCAGCGAGATCATCAAGCAGCGAATTGAAAAGCTTGATATCTCCTCTGAAGCTCGGAACGAAGGAACAATCGTTAGTGTATCTGACGGTATTGTGCGAATTCACGGTCTTGCCGATGTGCAAAACGGTGAGATGATCGAATTTGAAGGAAACCTTTTCGGATTCGCGCTGAACCTTGAGCGTGATTCAGTGGGCGCTGTTGTACTTGGCGACTACAAGAGTTTGCGCGAAGGTCAGACCGCTAAATGTACGGGTCGTATTCTTGAGGTGCCAACCGGACCTGAATTGCTTGGCCGCGTAGTTGATGCGCTAGGTAATCCCATCGATGGAAAAGGTGCTATTAACGCCAAGACTACTTCTCCTGTAGAGAAAGTTGCTCCGGGTGTAATTTCCCGTAAGCACGTTGATCAGCCGGTACAAACCGGACTTAAGTGTATCGACTCCATGATTCCCGTTGGTCGAGGTCAGCGCGAGTTGATTATTGGTGACCGACAGACCGGTAAGACGGCAATTGCGATTGACACAATCATTAACCAGGCGGCTTCCGGAATTAAATGTATCTACGTTGCTATCGGTCAGAAGAACTCTTCTGTTGCGAACGTGGTTCGAACCCTGGAAGAGCATGGCGCAATGGAGAACACCATTGTGGTTAATGCCAGTGCTGCGGACCCAGCTCCTATGCAGTATATGTCTGCTTATTCTGGCTGTGCGATGGGTGAGTACTTTCGAGATCGCGGTGAAGATGCGCTGATCATTTATGATGACTTAACCAAGCAAGCATGGGCCTATCGTCAAGTATCGTTGTTGCTACGTCGACCACCGGGTCGGGAAGCCTATCCCGGTGACGTTTTCTACCTCCACTCTCGATTGTTAGAGCGTGCCGCACGAGTGAATGCCGATTACGTAGAAGCATTTACCAACGGCGAAGTGAAGGGTAAAACTGGTTCGTTGACTGCACTGCCGATTATTGAAACCCAGGCCGGTGACGTATCTGCTTTTGTACCAACTAACGTAATTTCGATTACCGATGGTCAGATCTTTCTCGAGACCGATAAGTTCAACTCCGGTGAACGTCCCGCTATGAACCCTGGTATTTCGGTATCGCGGGTTGGTGGTGATGCGCAATTGAAGTTTATGTCCAAAATTTCCGGTGGTATTAAGTTGGCCCTGGCCCAGTACCGAGAATTGGCAGCCTTCCAACAATTTGCATCAGACCTTGATGAGGCTACTCGTCGACAGCTTGAGCATGGTGAGCGGATTAACGAACTCATGAAGCAAAAGCAGTACGCACCTATGCGAGTTGCTGAAATGGGCATTATTCTTTTTGCAGCTAACGAGGGTTATCTGCAGGACGTACCTGTGAATAAAGTGTTGGATTTTGAAGCAGCACTGGTTTCTTACATGAACGCAGAGCATGCAGACTTTATGGCTGCAGCAAATGCGGAAGGTAAGTACACAGACGAAGTAGTGGCGACAATGAAAAGTGCGCTAGATACATTCAAGTCCACTCAGACTTGGTAATTATAAACACGTAGGTGAAGGAATATGGCAAACGCCAAAGAACTTCGAAAACAGATCGGCAGCATTAAGAACACCGCCAAAATCACCAGCGCAATGGAGATGGTAGCGGCAAGTAAAATGCGTAAAGCACAGGAGCGAATGGCTCGTGGTCGACCCTATGCTGATCATATTCGGTCTGTGATTGGACATGTCGCAAACGCTTCTCCCGAATACCGCCATAGTTTTATGGTGGAACGGGATGTTAAACGTGTTGGCTATATCGTTGTGACAACGGATAAAGGTTTGTGCGGTGGACTTAATGTCAATTTGTTAAAGGCTGCCCTTAAAGACATCAAAAAGTGGGTGGATGAAGATATTGAAGTAGACCTTTGCCTTATCGGTAACAAGGGTGCTCAGTTTTTCAAAAGCTACGGTGGCAATGTAGTTGCTGCAACCAGTCACACCAGCGAAAACCCAGCCATGGGTGATTTGATTGGCGCAATCAAAGTCATGCTGGATGCTTTTGACGAAGGGAAGGTGGATAAGATTTTTCTGGCGAATAACGTGTTTGTAAACACGATGACCCAAACGCCAACAATCAAGCAGCTTGTACCACTAGATCCTGCTAGCGATGCAGAAATGCAGCATCGCTGGGACTACATTTATGAGCCCGATGCAAGACAGTTAATTGAAGGGTTGATCACACGCTTTTTAGAAAGCCAGGTGTATCAATCGGTAGTAGAAAATGTGGCCTGCGAACAGGCGGCCAAAATGATTGCCATGAAAAGTGCAACAGACAATGCAGGCGATCTGATAGACGAATTGGAACTGGTGATGAACAATGCAAGACAAGCAGCCATCACCCAGGAATTATCGGAAATTGTGAGTGGTGCGGCAGCCGTTTAACGCTGCAACCTAACATCAAGTTAAAGTTTAAGAGGAATTTAAAATGGGTAGCGGACGTATCGTACAGGTAATTGGTGCGGTTATTGATGTTGAGTTTCCCCGCAACGAAGTCCCACGGGTCTACGATGCCCTGATGGTCGACGACAATAATTTAACGCTAGAAGTTCAGCAGCAACTCGGTGATGGTGTGGTTCGAACCATTGCCATGGGTAGCTCGGAAGGCGTTGCTCGGGGACTGGGTGTGAGTAACACCAATGACCCCATCCTGGTTCCTGTCGGGGAAGAAACCCTCGGTCGAATTATGGATGTATTAGGCAATCCCATTGATGAGAAGGGCCCAATTGGCGAGAAAACCCGGATGCCTATTCACCGGGCTCCACCCTCCTATGACGAACAGGCCGGTGGTCGTGATTTGTTAGAAACGGGCGTTAAAGTCATCGACTTGATCTGTCCTTTTGCAAAAGGCGGTAAGGTTGGACTGTTCGGTGGTGCCGGTGTTGGTAAAACCGTCACCATGCTTGAATTGATTAACAACATTGCCTCTGAGCACGCTGGTTTGTCTGTGTTTGCGGGTGTTGGTGAGCGAACTCGGGAAGGTAATGACTTTTACCACGAGATGCAGGATGCCGGCGTACTAGACAAGATTGCAATGGTATTTGGTCAGATGAACGAGCCTCCCGGTAACCGACTTCGAGTTGCGCTATCTGGTTTGACCATGGCGGAAAAATTCCGTGACGATGGCAAAGACGTACTGCTGTTTGTTGACAATATTTATCGCTACACGCTAGCGGGTACGGAAGTATCAGCTCTACTTGGACGTATGCCATCAGCGGTAGGTTATCAGCCCACATTGGCTGAAGAGATGGGTGTACTTCAAGAGCGGATTACAACTACAAAATCTGGATCTATCACGTCTATTCAAGCGGTTTATGTACCGGCAGATGACTTGACCGACCCCTCTCCCGCCACTACTTTCGCTCACCTTGACTCTACGGTGACCCTATCCCGTGATATCGCTTCTCTGGGTATTTATCCAGCGGTTGATCCCCTGGACTCAACGTCCAGACAGTTGGATCCATTGGTTGTAGGTGAAGAGCATTACAATATTGCTCAAGATGTGAAGGGTGTACTCCAGAAGTACAAAGAACTAAAAGACATTATTGCCATTTTGGGCATGGACGAATTGTCTGAAGAAGATAAGCTGACGGTATACCGTGCTCGTAAGGTTTCTCAGTTTTTCTCTCAACCTATGCATGTTGCGGAAGTTTTTACGGGCCAGCCAGGTGTGTACGTTACCCTTGCGGACACGATTCGTAGCTTTAAAGGCATTCTTGAAGGTGAATATGATGATTTACCTGAAGCAGCCTTTAGCATGGTCGGTAGCATCGAACAGGCTATCGAAAAAGCGAAAACTCTTTAAGCGATAGCAGCGCTAGGTAGATAGTATGGCTTCCACAGTACATTGCAGCATAGTGAGCGCCGAGCAGGAGATTTTTTCCGGCCAGGTGCAAATGGTTGTCGCGAACGGCACGATTGGCGAATTGGGTATTTTCCCTGGTCACACGCCACTTCTTACGGGTGTGAAGCCAGGCCCTGTGCGTCTGAAGCTTGAAAATGGCGAAGAAGAGATTTTCTTTGCTTCCGGCGGATATCTCGAAGTTCAGCCGACGGCTATTACCATTTTAGCGGATACGGCGTTACGCGCAGATGATCTAGATGAAGCCGCTGCCCAGGCTGCCCAACAGAAAGCTGAGCAAGAGCTGGCAGATAATAAGTCAGACATTGACTTCGGCCGGGTCCAGGCTGATATTCAAGAAACGGCTGCAATGCTTAGAACGATTCGTAAATATCGAAAGTAAGCAAATTCAGCTCGTAGAGAAGGCGGCATTGGCCGCCTTTTTTGTGTCTAATATTTACCCCTATTTCCCGAGGGAAGGCACGCCTTATAGACCGTGACGAGGTAAACTTGTGCTTATGACTAAATCAATTGAACTTTGCATTCT
The DNA here is from genome assembly GCA_963976815.1 of uncultured Pseudomonadales bacterium. Classification (GTDB taxonomy): domain Bacteria; phylum Pseudomonadota; class Gammaproteobacteria; order Pseudomonadales; family Azotimanducaceae; genus JAHRVQ01. The sequence continues at coordinate 176,341 of CAXBLU010000006.1, forward strand.
GGCGGCAGGTAAAGGCTCGAGAATGAAGTCTGATCGCCCGAAGGCGGTTCAGCTGCTTGCTGGCCGACCAATGCTGGGGCATCTTCTGGACACCGCAAGAACGCTAAGTATCGGTGACATCCATGTGGTGGTTGGCTCTGGCTCTGATCAGATTCGAAATGAATTTTCCGGGGATGGGCTGAATTTTGTCGAACAAACGGAGCAGCTCGGTACGGGCCATGCGGTGCAACAGGTATTACCCCATTTAGGTAATGGTCGAGTGCTCATACTGCTAGGTGATGCACCGCTTGTTAGTCGAGTTAGTTTGGAGCGTTTACTCGGGACTGACTGCGATCTAGGTGTCTTAACGGTAGATCATCCGCAGCCTTTCAACTATGGACGCATTATTCGTCGGGGAAACCAGGTTGAAGCGATTGTCGAGGATCGGGATACCAACGAACAACAAAAGCTAATTAAAGAAATTAATACCGGTGTCATGGTTGCCGATGTGACATTACTCACAAGCTGGTTAGGCAAAATCAGCTCAGAGAATGAGCAGGGCGAGTATCTACTCACCGACATTGTGGGCATCGCCAATACTGCAGGGAAAAAAGTTGTAGCGGTAAAAGCAGATGATCACCGTGAGGTTCAAGGTGTGAATAACTACAGCCAACTTGCTGAGCTTGAGCAGTATTACCAGGCATGTGCGGTACAACAATTACAATCGAGCGGTGTGCAAATTGTCGACCCTGAACGTTTTACCTTGAGGGGAGAACTCGTCACCGGCCACGATGTGTATATAGATGTGAATTGCATTTTTGAAGGCGTGGTCAAGCTAGGTAGCAACGTTAAGATTGGCGCGCATTCAATTATACGAAATGCGGAAATTGGTGACGGAACCGAGATCAAACCTTTTTCTCATATTGATGGTGCGATATTGGAAAATGATTGTAGCGTTGGGCCATTTGCCCGGTTGCGCCCCGGCACCTACTTTGAATCTGAAGTTGCCGTGGGCAATTTTGTCGAGATCAAAAAGTCGAGATTAGGTGTGGGGAGTAAAGCCTCTCATTTGAGCTATCTCGGAGATGCAACAATCGGTAGCAAAGTGAATGTTGGAGCCGGCGCAATCACCTGTAATTATGATGGCGTGAACAAGTTCCAAACTAAAATTGAAGACGACGTTTTTGTAGGAACTAACGTCTCCCTGGTGGCGCCGGTAACGCTCGGAGAACGGTCTACTATTGCGGCAGGATCAACCATTACATCTAACGTACCAGGAAATTCCCTTGGTGTTGGTCGCGGCAAGCAACGAAATATTGATGGTTGGAAAGGACCGAGAGATAAATAATGTGTGGAATAGTAGGTACTGCAACGCGTCGTCAATCCGCGGGAATTCTGATTGAAGGGCTACAACGGCTAGAGTACCGGGGCTATGACTCAGCAGGCTTTGCAGTCTTAGATAGCAAGGGAGTGCTGCGCCGAGAACGTCGCGTCGGAAAAGTTAAAGCGCTCAGGGAAGCCCAATTGGAATCAGGTCTGAACGGCCAGTTGGGTATTGCCCACACTCGTTGGGCAACCCACGGGAAGCCAACTGAAGCCAATGCACACCCCCATTGTTCCAGCGATGTAGTTGCCGTGGTTCACAATGGCATCATCGAGAACCACGAACCGTTAAGAGTGAAACTACAGGCAGCCGGATATGCCTTCGAGTCGGAAACAGATACGGAAGTAGTTGCCCACCTTGTTCACTTAGAAGTTGAAAAAGCAGACAGCTTTGTTAGCGGCGTCCAAAAAGCCCTGAGCCAGTTGGTTGGCGCATATGCCGTTGCCGTTATTCATGCAGAACACCCGGATCATATTATTGCCGCACGCCTGGGCAGTCCATTGGTTGTCGGCCTGGGGATTGGCGAAAACTTTGTGGCGTCTGATCCCCAGGCGCTGCGACCTGTAACCGACCGGTTTATATTCTTGAATGAGGGTGAAATTGTTGACGTGAGTGCAGATGCGATTGAAATAGTTGGCGCTGACAGTTCAGCTATTGCAGATCGCACTGTTACCCTGGGTGATACTCAAGACAGCTCGGATAAGGGTAACTATCGGCACTATATGATGAAGGAAATTCACGAGCAGCCAGGTACCGTTCGAGCAACCCTGGAAGGTCGTGTAACCGACGCGAATATACTGGTGAATGCTTTTGGGGTGGGCGCGGATGATATTTTTGCGAAGGTTGAGGCAATACAAATTGTTGCCTGTGGCAGCAGCTTTTATACGGGCCTGGTTGCAAAGTATTGGGTTGAAGAATTACTAGGTCTGCCCTGTAATGTTGAAATAGCGAGCGAGTTTCGCTACCGAGAAGTTGCCGTCATCAAGAACACGTTGTTTGTCACAATATCACAATCCGGAGAAACGGCTGACACAATAGCGGCTTTGCGGGATGCCACTTCAGATCGCTATATTGCAAGTTTGTGTTTGTGTAACGTGCCCAATAGCTCTCTTGTTAGGGAGTCGGACCTGGCGCTCATGATTAAAGCTGGACCAGAAATTTGTGTGGCTTCAACTAAAGCATTCACGACCCAACTGGTAGACCTAATGTTGTTGGTACTAGCGATTGGTAAACAGCAGGGCCTGGATCAGGCAACTGAAACTAAGCTCGTTCAAAACCTCAATGGTGTACCGCAGCTGATAGAAAAAGTCCTGGCGCTAGATGGTCAAATTGAAAAGCTCGCAGTACATTTTGTGGAGAAGCACCACGCGTTATTTCTCGGGCGTGGCAGTCACTTCCCTGTCGCTATGGAAGGCGCCTTAAAGCTAAAAGAAATTTCCTATATTCACGCCGAGGGCTATCCTGCCGGAGAGCTTAAGCATGGACCTCTAGCACTAGTTGATGAAGACATGCCAGTTGTTGCCGTGGCGCCTAACGATGAACTTCTTGGCAAGATCAAATCAAACCTTGAGGAAGTACAAGCCAGGGGCGGCGTACTTTATGTGTTCGGAGATGAGCAGGAATTCACCGAGGCAGATGGATTGGCTTTTGTTGCAATGCCGGCCTGCGATCCCCTCATTTCACCCATAATCTATACAATTCCGATGCAGCTGCTGGCCTACCACGTGGCTGTCATGAAAGGCACCGATGTTGATCAACCGCGGAATCTTGCCAAATCGGTTACGGTTGAATAAATGGATGTTTCCGCCCTTCTTGACGGTTTGAACGATGCTCAGCGTCAGGCAGTCGCTGCTCCTGCGGGGAGTTATCTGGTCCTAGCGGGTGCAGGAAGCGGCAAAACTCGAGTACTCACCAATCGAATCGCCTGGCTCATTCAGACAGAGGGTATTTCTCCCTATAGCGTGCTTGCGGTGACCTTCACGAACAAGGCCGCGGCGGAAATGCGCTCCCGGATAGAAGGTTTAATGTTGATGCCGGTTCGCGGAATGTGGGTGGGTACCTTCCACGGCATCGCTCATCGATTACTACGGACCCATTGGCAGGAAGCAAAGCTGCCTCAGAATTTTCAGATTCTAGATGGCGATGATCAGCTTCGATTGGTTAAACGGATTATTAACAGCCTGGATCTGGACGAAAAAAAGTGGCCGGCCCGGCAAGCCGTCTCATATATCAGCAGCCAAAAAGATGAAGGTCTTCGTCCAGGCAACATAGAAGACTATGGTGATATTTACGTCAAGACCCACCTCGATATCTATCGAGCCTATGAAGACGCATGCCAGCGTGGTGGGATGGTGGATTTTGCGGAACTCCTACTGCGGGCCCACGAGCTTTTGCTAAACAATCCTCCGATCCTCGACCATTACCGAAAGCGATTCAGTCATCTTTTGGTAGACGAGTTTCAGGATACCAATTCGATCCAATATGCCTGGCTTCGGGTATTGGCTGGTGATCGAGACAACCTTTTTGTTGTGGGTGATGATGACCAATCGATTTACGGTTGGCGCGGCGCCAAGATTGAGAATATTCAGAAGTTTAGTCAGGATTTCCCAGCTAGCGAGCTGATCCGACTGGAGCAGAATTATCGATCTACGGCAACAATACTAAATGCAGCCAATGGCCTGATTAATCAGAACGCCGGCCGATTGGGTAAGGAGTTGTGGACAGATAGTGGGGATGGGGATCCAATAAGTCTCTACGCCGGATTTAACGAGATCGATGAGGCGCGATATATAGTTTCTCGAATCAAAGACTGGAGTACCCAGGGTAACAACTACAAGGAAGCCGCGGTTCTTTATCGATCCAATGCTCAATCTCGAGTACTTGAGGAAGCCCTGCTCCGCTCTCAAATCCCCTATAGGATCTATGGCGGTCAACGATTTTTTGAGCGGATGGAAATTCGAAATGTCCTCGCCTACATGCGGCTCGTGAGTCACCGGGATTCGGATGCATCCTTTGAGCGGGTGGTTAACACTCCTACCCGGGGTATTGGTGACAAAGCCCTCAGCGGTATCCGACTACTCGCAAGGTCGGCAAAGATCAGCATGTGGCAAGCCGCGGCGCAGTTAGCAGAATCTCCTGAAATGTCAGGGCGGGCCAAGAATGCGATTAAAGGTTTTTTACAGTTGATCGAGACGATGGATAACGCCACTTCGGACTCCAACCTGGCGGAGCTCGTCGAGATTGTAATCGAACACAGTGGGCTTAAATATTACTACGAAAAAGAGAAGGGTGAGAAAGGCCAGGCCAGATTGGAAAACCTGTCTGAACTGGTGACAGCAGCAAGAACCTTCGACCCAGAAGAAATTACAGACCAAATGGATGAACCGGTAGAGCCCCTGTCTCTCCTTGATGAGTTTCTGGGCCATGCTGCATTGGAAGCAGGCGAAAGCCAAAGTGATCCCAATCAGGACTGCGTTCAAATGATGACCTTACATAGCGCTAAGGGTTTAGAGTTTCCCCTGGTTTTTCTAGCAGGATTAGAAGAAGGCTTGTTTCCCCATAGAATGTCGTTGGAAGAGTCCGGTCGTTTGGAAGAAGAACGGCGCCTCTGTTACGTCGGCATTACCCGGGCTATGAAACAGTTGTATCTTACCCATGCCGAATCCCGCCGAATTAATGGCTCTGAAAACTATAATCGTGTGTCGCGTTTTGTCTCGGAGATCCCCCAGGAGCTGATACAGGAAGTGAGGTTGACTAACGTGGTCACAAAACCTGCCATGGCGGTTCGGCCCCGGAAGAGTGGATTTGATATTGAAGTCGGTGAGTCAAACATTAAGCTTGGTCAGCGGGTAGTCCACGGTAAGTTCGGCGAAGGTGTCGTGCTGAATTATGAGGGTGAAGGAAAGCAAGCCAGGATCCAGGTCAATTTTAATACCGAAGGAAGTAAGTGGCTCATGCTTGCCTATGCCAATCTACAACCCGCGTAGAACTTGACGCGCTAGCGAAAAAAAACAAATAAGTAATCAATAAGTAATGAGGCGATTGATGTTGAGAATACTAAGTGTACTTGCGTTGTCCTTTAGTCTTTTAGCCTGTGGGGGATCCAATCAAGAGGCAAACGCGGTGGCTCCAGAGGCTGCTGCAAAGACATTTAGCTGGCGAATGGTGACCACCTGGCCGAAGAATTTGCCGGGTCTGGGAAGGGCTCCGGAGATGCTTGCGGAGAAGGTGGCGGTAATGAGTAACGGCCGATTGAAGATCACCGTTTATGGTGCAGGTGAAATTGTACCGGCCCTGGGTGTGTTTGACGCGGTATCGCTAGGTAATGTTGAGATGGGCCACGGTGCTGCTTACTACTGGAAGGGCAAGGTGCCCGTCGCTCAGTTTTTCACGGCGGTTCCCTTTGGTTTAACTGCCCAGGAAATGAATGGTTGGCTTCAATACGGGGGCGGCATGCCCTTATGGGAAGAACTCTACGGCAAGTACAACCTTGTGCCATTAGCCTGTGGAAATACCGGGACGCAAATGGCCGGTTGGTTCAACAAGGAGATTAATAGCCTTGAAGATCTAAAGGGCATGAAGATGCGCATACCTGGATTGGGTGGGGAAGTTTTCGAACGTGCTGGTGGTACTGCGATCAACCTACCCGGAGGCGAAATTTTCACGAGCTTACAAACGGGGGTGATTGACGCCACGGAATGGGTAGGACCCTATAATGATTTGACCTTTGGTTTACACCAGATCGCAAAATACTATTATTACCCGGGCTGGCAGGAACCAGGTCCTACCCTTGAGGCGATTGTCAACAAAGCAGCATTTGATACCTTGCCAGCGGACCTGAAAGAAATTCTACGTATGGCTGCCAAAGCGGTAAATGACGATCTCCTGGCGGAATATACCGCTAGAAACAATGCAGCCCTAAGGGACCTTGTTGATAACCATGGTGTGGATCTACGGCCTTTGCCGAATGATGTGCTTCAAAAGTTACACCGGATTTCGAATGAAGTGATTGCGGAAATCCCCGGGGATGATGAGCTAGGCCAGAGGATTTACCAATCCTATGTTGAATATCGTGATGGTGTTGTTGCTTATCAGGATATTGCAGAGCGGGCTTATGTTAACGCGAGAGCCCAACCCATCAACTAGGAAAAAGCACGCCTGGTAACCAGGTGGCCAGTCTTGGTTCCAGGGCTAGTATTACGAGCATCAGTAGTTGCAGTATGATGAATGGGATAACACCTCGGTAAATTTGCATCGTGGTGACTCCCTCGGGTACTACCCCTCTCAAATAGAACAGGGCAAAACCAAATGGCGGCGTGAGGAACGACGTTTGCAGATTCAGCGCAATCATCACGCCAAGCCAGATTGGATCGAGCCCCATGGCAAGTAGCACTGGACCAACAATTGGTACCACAACAAAAGTGATTTCAATAAAATCAAGAATAAAACCTAATAAAAAGATCACCACCATGACAACGATTGTCGCCTGAACAACCCCCCCAAGGTGAGAAAATAGATCTCGCACCATATCTTCGCCGCCAAAGCCCCGAAAGACTAACGAAAATATTGAGGCGCCAACAAGAATAAAAAAGACCATAGCGGTGGTTTTTAATGTTGAATCACAGCCCTCGAGAATTTCTGAAAAGTTTAAACTGCGAGTCGTAATCGCAATAATCAAGGCGCCCATTGCACCCACTGCAGCAGCCTCCGTTGGGGTCGCAAGCCCTTTCAATATTGAGCCCAAGACCGCAACAATCAAGATAATGGGTGGTGCTATGCTAAGTAAAAGGTCAGCAACACTGACTTTTTCCTGTTGTTTGGCAGGTGGTGCTAGATCGGGCCTTAGCATTGCGACAACAATGATATAGACCAGATATAAACTGACCAGAATCAAACCAGGAATAATAGCGCCGGCGAACAAGTCTCCTACGGAGATTGTCTTGGGGTTAAAAATACCCTGGTTAAGCTGTGCTTGCTGGTATGCGTTGGAAAGTACGTCCCCTAATAGCACCAGCGCAATTGAGGGTGGAATAATTTGTCCCAGGGTCCCCGTGGCGCAAATTGTTCCCGTCGCAAGGCCCGGATCATAGTTAGCTTTTAACATCGAGGGTAATGACATCAGGCCCATGGTGACAACCGTGGCGCCAACGATGCCCGTACTTGCGGCCATCAACATCCCGACCAGAGTGACGGCAATACCTAATCCGCCGGGGAACTGTCCAAACAAACCGCTCATTGCAGAAAGTAACTTTTCTGCAATCCGTGATTTCTCGAGGATGACCCCCATAAGGACAAAAAGCGGTACAGCCATAAGTGTTTGGTTGCTCATAATACCGAACAACCGATTCGGCGTTGCCATCAGAAAAGACGGTTCAAAAACGCCTGTGGCGACGCCAATTCCTGCAGCAATAAGTGCGGTGCCACCTAAGGTCAGAGCAACCGGATAACCCGCGAGCAGTAGAACGAACACCGCCAGAAACATCATAAGCGAAGCGTATTCAGCCATCTGTTGGCGGTCCTGGTTGAGGAGTTAGTTGCGCCAGGTTTCGAATGACCTCGCCGAGACCCTGCAGGATGAGGAAACCAGCGCTGACTGGAATTAAAGTTTTCAGTAAATAAACAAAAGGGAGCCCGCCTGGTTCTGCGGAGCCTTCGCTAAGCCGCCAGGAGAAGCTGACATAGTCGAAGCTTGAGTAAAGTATAAATCCGCTCATCGGTAGTAGGAAAAATAGAGTACCCGCGAGATTCACCAGGGCCTGGCCACGCTGATTCAATTTCTGATACAGAATGTCAACTCGTACATGACCACCCTGCTTTAGGGTATAGCCAAAACCCAGCATAAAAACCGTTGCATGAAGGTATATCACCGACTCTTGAAGTTTAACGGCGCCATAATCAAAGCCATATCGACTGACGACCACGCCGAAAGTTGCGAGGAGCATCAACCCCAGGAGTGGAGAGATGACCCGGCCCGTTAGATCGGAGAACCGATCAATTAGGTTGAGCAGAAGCCTGGGTAGTTTTTGCAAAGCCGGTCTATCCGAGTGCGTCCAAAAGCAGATTTTAGCATGCTACAGCGGCTGATCTGGTGTCTCAGATTGTTGCTTTACAAAATTTCTGAAAGCGACCAGAAGTCTTCTGAATATGGGTCGTTCCAATGGGAGATGCTGGCTGCCGACCTGTGCAACAGGAATAAGTTCTGCCCCGGTACCGGTGAGGAAACACTCATCAGCGGTCGTCAAATCCAGGGGGGTCATCGGGCACTCTCTGACTTCTATTTGTTCCTCGGCGGCGAGGTGCATGATCACTTTCCTTGTGATGCCATCCAGAGCACCTTCGCTGACGGGGGGTGTCAGTAGTTCGCCATTTTTAACAATAAAGAGGTTATCACCACTTCCCTCGGCAACACGTCCCCATTGATTCAGCAGTATCGCCTCATGGGCCCCGGCTGCTGTTGCCTCACGCCTGGCCATGATTTGATTCAGATAGTTGAGACTCTTGATGCGGGGATCAAGTTGGTCCGGGCTAAATCGCCGGGTTGCAGCAATTACGATCTTAACGCCATTGTGCAGTATGGCATCGGACACAAAAGCGAGTTGATCGACGATAATGATGGTGCTTGGATTTGCACACAGGCTTGAGTCGATGCCAAGAGGGCCTGCGCCCCGGGTGACAATCAGGCGAATGTAACCGTCACTTTGGTCTGAAGCCTCTATGGTTTCCTGCATTGCCTGGGTCATCGCGATCATGGACATTGGTAGTTCTAGACCAATTGCGGTGGCGGAAGCAGCAAGACGTTGCAAATGCTCCTCGCCGCAAAAAATGGCCCTGTTGTAGAAGCGGAGCCCCTCGAATACGCCATCTCCGTAAAGCAAACCGTGATCCATGACCGAGATGTTGGCAGCTTCGGGGTGTCTCAGTTGACCATCAATATTAAAGGTTGGCATTGTTTAAGCCTCAGATTCAAAAATGTTGCGGAGTTGTTCGTAATCGGCACCAAACCTGGCGACGAGCGGTTCATCTAGAAAGCGGGTGACTTTGGTGATGTAGACATCGTGTTTCACATAGTCCTCTGCAACTGTGACAAACGCTTTATTGCGGGACCAGGAGGCATCAAATTTTTCGCTTTCTGAAATGCTGGCGATCACAACAGCTTCCCCGTCTACCACAAGGGTGAACCCTCGACCGCCCTTCTCGGCGTAGAGTGTCTGTTCTACGGGATGGTGGTAGGTGGCGCCGATTGAGACCTCGGGAGTGCCGAAATGCACAAGGGCAATCAGGACATTTTGTGCTTCAGCGGCAACTAGATCAGCTTTGATCCAGGATAATTCCTCCTTCCAACAAGAAATGAGAATGGTGTTTTGTGCACTTTGGACAAGTCCCACCGCTTTCTCTACAAGATCGTCATGGTTGGCCAGAGGCCAGATAAAATCAGGTTCTTGGCTCGACTTTAAGGTGCTAAGGAGAGGCAAAAGTGCCTGGGTTCGGTGCTTGATCTGTTGATTTAGCTGATCGGTCAGCGCATCTGGCGGAAGTGCAACATAAAGTGGTTTATCCGCAACATTTGAGTCCGAGAGGCGGACTATGCCTTTTCTTAATAGCTTATTTAGGGTTTCGTATATCTTAGAACTGGGAATACCAGAACGCTTGCCAATATCGTAAGCACCACTGGGTTGGGCTTCCAGTAGAGCGATATAGGCCTTTGACTCGTTCGCCGTGAAACCGAGTTGTTGGAGTAGATCGAGTGCTTTGTCGAGCATTATGATTGTCTAGAAAATATTAACTACTATGGTAGTTAATAATGCGCGGCGATTCAATCTAAAATCCAAAATGCCCCAGAATACCCAGGAATATCGCCAGGCCTGTCCAGTGATTGTTGCGAAAAGCAGCAAAGCAGCCATCCCTGCTTCTATGCCGAATCAAATATTGTTGGTAAATCAGAAACGCGGAGGCGGCAAACAATCCAATATTGTAGATCCAACTGAGCTCTATATGTCGATGGAGTAGTAAGAGAATACTGATAAAGAGCAACTGCAGGACACCGATGATGAGCTTGTCCATTTCAGCAAATAGAATGGCCGTGGATTTGATGCCGACCTTTATGTCGTCATCCCTGTCGACCATAGCTAATTCTGTGTCGTAGGCAACTGTCCAAAGCATATTCGCAACCACCAGCAGCCAGACAAAGTTGGGTATTGCGCCGGTGACCGCGGCAAAACTCATTGGAATACCGAAGGAGAACGCGATGCCGAGTACAACCTGGGGTAGATAGGTCACCCGTTTCATCAGGGGGTAAAGCCCAGCGGTTGCGGCGGCAGCGATTGCGAGCAAGATGGTCAACAAATTGGTCGTTAACACCAGAATCAATGCGAATAACAGGAGCAGAGCCATAAAGGCAACGGCATCTCTCCGGGGTAGTTCACCGGTCACCAGAGGTCGATTAGCCGTCCGTTTGACTTGAGCATCAAATTTGGTGTCTGCGATATCGTTAATAATGCAGCCAGCCGACCTTGTTAGGATTGTGCCTGCGACAAATACAAAAAGGAGGTGCCAACCTGGAAACCCCTCTGAGGCAATCCAGAGTCCCCAAAGTGTTGGCCACAATAAGAGGTAGATACCAATGGGTTTGTCGAGTCTCGATACCGCAAGTAGATGAGGTAACTTTTGAGAAAAGCTCGGAAATCGCTCTAACAAACTGCCAATAGGGTTGCTCACGTCTTTGTCCCGTCCCTAATAAATCGGTTAGTATACGCGCTTACCTCGGCTCCGGCCTTTCTTCAATTTAACAGTGGATTGTGTAGTAGCAATGAAAAAGTGGCAGTGTATCGTTTGTGGATTTGTTTATGATGAAGCCGAAGGCTTACCGGAAGAAGGAATAGCACCCGGCACCCGCTGGGACGATATCCCAGATGATTGGTGTTGCCCTGAATGTGGTGTTAGCAAGGAAGATTTTGAGATGGAAGCGTTATAACCCATCAGATTCAATTTCATTTACGCAGGGCAGTTTTAAAAAGCCACAAATAGAAACCACAAATCGAAACCACAGATAGAAATCACAGATAGAAATCACAGACAGTAAGCACGGAAATAAAAGTGCCGAAACAAAGTGCAGAAAGAAAGTGAGCTCGAAAAGAAAACTAAAAATAGCACGCAAACACAGCAGGCAAACATATGGAACAGAACAATCTGACCCGAGACATATTGATCGGCATGACCGCCGGTATCTTGTTGGGATCGTTGGTCTATAGTTTCAATCTCGCTGACGAGAACTTTTTTAAGGCCTTTTTAGTTGATGGCGTGCTCGACATTGGTGGCAAGGTGTTTGTGATAAGCCTTAAGCTTCTTGTTGTGCCCCTGGTATTTGTTTCTCTGGTTTGTGGTGCCAGTAATCTTGGTGGCGGCGCCAATATGGGTCGAATTGGCCTTAAAACAGTTGGTTTGTACATGGCAACCACTGGTATCGCAATTAGCCTGGCCCTTGTTGTTGCGCTAATTGTGGAGCCGGGAGTCGGAATCAACCTATCAACGGCAACGGAATTTTCGGCTAAAGATGCCCCTTCCTTAAAACAGGTCATCATCAATATCTTTCCTTCTAATCCAGTCAGGTCGATGGCTGAGGGTAATATGTTGCAGGTGATTGTTTTTGCGATTCTAGTCGGAATAGCCCTGCCGAAATGCGGTGATGCCGGTCAACGGGTGAAAGCCCAATTGGAAGATTGGAACGATGTTGTGATGCGCCTGGTCATGATGCTGATGGCTGTGGCGCCCTACGGTGTTTTTTGTTTGTTAGTGACCCTCTTTTCAAACATGGGTTTTACTGCCATTGCGGATCTGTTCAAATACTTCATCTGTGTAGCCGGTGTTCTCGTGCTGCACTATCTTTTGACCTATGGTTTGCTCGTCCAGGTGCTCGCACGATTGAATCCCGTTGGCTTCTTTCGAAGACTTGGTCCCCTTATGGCATACGCCTTCAGCACGTCTAGCAGTAACGCAACTATCCCAGTCACCCTGGATACGGTGGAGCGACGACTCGGGGTTAAAAATGAAATTGCATCTTTTACCGTGCCGTTAGGTGCCACGATTAATATGGATGGCACTGCGATCATGCAGGGTGTTGCGACGGTGTTTATTTCTCAAGCTTACAATGTCGACATTGGCCTCACGGGATACTTGATGGTGATTCTTACCGCTACTCTGGCATCGGTGGGTACCGCCGGTGTCCCGGGTGTTGGGTTAATCACGTTGGCTTTGGTACTGCAGCAGGTCGGTTTACCCGTTGAAGGTATTGCCCTGATCATTGGTGTAGATCGCTTGTTGGATATGATGAGAACGGCTGTCAATGTAACCGGTGACGCGACGGTATCCACTATCGTAGCGAAGAGCGAAGGTAAGTTTGATTCTGATATTTACTATGGCAAGGTGCCCGCGGCCAGATCTGGATTATAGGTCGCGGTACTTTCTATCGCCCGCCTACCGCCGCGGTTGCTAAACCTGGCTAATGACTTGAGGCATAGTAAGCCAGCGTTGCATTAAGGACTCCGCGGTTTTGTTGTCCTGGACTAAGATCTTGTCCGCCAGAGTGCGGATTTCATCGAGCATGTGCCCGTCGCGCACAATATCAGCGATTTTGAATTGGAGTTCGCCCGACTGCCTGCTACCGAAAATCTCTCCCGGTCCGCGAATCTTTAGATCCTCCTCTGCAATGACAAAACCGTCCTGGCTCTCACGCATAACATTCAATCGCTGTTTAGATATCACACCGAGAGGTGGATGGTAGAGCAACAGGCAAAAACTCTCTTTGGTCCCCCTACCAATTCTGCCCCGTAGCTGATGAAGTTGAGCGAGACCAAGTCGCTCCGGATTTTCAATTACCATCAGACTGGCATTCGGGACGTCGACACCTACTTCGATGACGGTGGTCGCGACCAGTAAATCGATCTCGCCGCCCTTGAAGGCGTTCATCACATCGGTCTTTTCTTGAGCTTTCATCCGACCATGAATCAGCCCTACTTTTAGGTCGATTAGAACTTCTGCCAATTGTTGGGCCGTGACCTCCGCGGCCTGACATTGCATCGCCTCTGATTCTTCAATAAGCGTGCACACCCAGTATGCCTGGTTGCCGTCCTGGCAGGCTGCCGCAATTCGTGCCACGACATCGGGGCGTCGGGTATCGGGTAAGACTGTGGTTGTAATCGGCTGCCTGCCTGGGGGTAATTCGTCGATGACACTCACATCCATATCGGCGTACAAACTCATTGTTAGTGTTCTAGGGATCGGAGTTGCGGTCATCACCAATTGGTGAGGCAACTGCCCATTGGTTTCTCCCTTCTGCCTGAGGGCGAGGCGCTGATGCACACCAAACCTATGCTGCTCGTCTATGACAACAAGACCCAGGTTGTGAAACTTGACGGAATCCTGAAACAGCGCATGGGTACCAATGATGACCGACGCTGCTCCATTTTCGAGTAATGCCAGAGTCTCAGTTTGCTTTTTGCCTTTTACTTTGCCGGTTAACCATGCGATTTGAACACCCAGGGGTGACAGCCATTCAGAAAAATTTAGGAAGTGTTGTTCACTTAGTATTTCTGTTGGCGCCATGATGACTGTTTGATAGCCACTATCAAACGCTGACAAGCTAGCGAGTGCAGCGACAACGGTTTTTCCTGAACCTACATCACCCTGTACCAGTCGCAACATGGGGACTGGACGACGAAGATCGGTTTGAATTTCTTCAGTCACTTTAGATTGTGCGTTAGTCAGTGAAAAGCCTAGATTATTTAGGAAAGCAAAATGACTCGGAGAACTTTTCGCAAATGCCTTTCCGGGTAACTGTTGAGCTTGTTGTTTGATTTTTCGCATGCTCAGGTGATGTGCTAACAGTTCTTCGAAGGCGAGTCTTGAAAGCGCTGGGTGTGTGCCGTCTGCTAAGACCGCGGGATTTACATCTGGACTTGGATTATGAGCGGTGATCAACGCCTGATTAATATCCGGAGTTTTCAGTTCAGGATACTTGTTGCCAATGCTATCGATTACCTTCCCAGACTTCATTAGATTGAGTACCTGGTCAATAATTTTTCTAAAGCGCTGCTGGGTTAGACCCTCGGTCGACGGGTAAACGGGGGTCAACGAGGTTTCGAGCGGACTATCCGCTGGTTCGTATTCCGGGTGATACATTTCAAGGCCAGCGGCACCTCGGCGTACTTCACCAAAGCATCGTATAGTTGAACTATTTTCAAGGTTGGTTTGTTGGACCCGGGAAAAGTGAAAAAAACGAATGGTCAGGGTGCCAGTGTGGTCCTGAACTTTTGCCAGCAAGCTACGCCGTCTTCCAAACGCAATGTCACAGGCCAGTACCTTGCCTTCAATTAGTGCGGTGGTTGAGGGTTGTAGTGCGCCAATAGGCGTGACCTGTGTTCGATCCTCGTACCGTAGGGGCAAGTGAAACAGAACATCTTGAAGTGTACGAATACCAAGTTTTGCAAGCTTGCCTGCAAGGGCGGGTCCGACCCCTGACAGGCTGGTAACGTCGGCCTGGTCGAGGCGATTGGGCATTAACTCGTCATGGCTACAATGGCGTCAACTTCAACCTTTGCGCCTTTTGGTAAGGCGCTGACTTCAATTGCAGCTCTTGCCGGGTAGGGTTGTTCGAGAACGGCCGCCATAGCTTCATTGACCAGGGGAAAATGATCCAGGTTAGTCAGGTAGACATTAAATTTCAGAACATTATTTAGATTTGTATTCGCCGCATCGCAAACAGCTTTCAGGTTCTTAAAGACCTGTTTAATCTGAGGTTCAATTTCATCGCTGACCAGAGTCATTGAGACCGGGTCCAGGGGAATCTGACCAGAGATATACAAAGTGCCTTGATGGACAACAGCCTGCGAGTAAGTGCCAATTGCGGCGGGTGCCTTGTCCGTGGAAATGATCGTTTTCATTAGCCCCTTGTCCTTGTGATTTTGTTGATACTTCTCACGGTCCGCAGTCTTTTTATGACCGCAGCCAAATGCACTCTATCTCTTACACTCAAGACAATATTGACGGTTGATAGCGCGGCGTCTCGCTCAACCATATTCATTCGCTCAATATTTGCGTCGGCGTTAGTGATGATGCTGGCAAGGGTCGCAATCATAGCTTTTTCGTGTTCTAGCTCAACCCGGAGTTCAACGGAAAAATCGTCATCAACATTGGGATCCCAGCGAACGGTCATGATTTCTTCTGGTCTGTCTCGAAATTCGTACATATTTCGACAGCCGTCGACGTGTACAACAATGCCTTTACCCGGCGAGATATGTCCAATAATAGGATCCCCTGGTATGGGTTTGCAGCACTTAGCATAGGTGACCACAAGACCCTCCGTACCCCGGATCGCCAATGGTGCATGTTGATCCGGCTCGTTGTACTGTTCGGCGTTGTCCTCTAACAGGGATCTGGTAATCACAAAGGCCATCTGGTTGCCGAGTCCGATCGCTTCAAGTAAGTCGCTCACATCAGAAATATTTTTTAGTGCCAGGACTCGATTCCATTGTGCTTCAGTCACATCCACAAAAGATTTGGACTGGGTGCCCAGGGAGCGTTCTAACAATCGCCGACCCAGCTCTATGGATTCGGAAGACTTTTGATTTTTTAGGGTGTGGCGAATACCGCCTCTGGCTTTGCCAGTAATGACAAAACTTAACCATGCTGGATTGGGTTGGGCGCCGGGTGCGGTAATGATTTCTACTGTCTGACCACTTTCCAGAGTTGCGGAAAGTGGCCCCAGGCGCCGGTCAATCCGGCAAGCTACGCAGGTGTTACCAATATCTGTATGAACCGCATAGGCGAAGTCCACGGGCGTTGCTCCCTGGGGGAGGTCGTAAATTTGACCCGCCGGTGTAAAGACATATACCTCATCGGGAAACAGATCAATTTTCACATTTTCAATAAACTCTAGAGAGTTGCCGGCGCTCTGCTGTATCTCGAGCAGCCCCTTCATCCACTCCCGTGCCCGTTTGTGACTTCCGCTGGTACTTTCATCGCTGGTTTTATAAAGCCAATGGCCGGCAATGCCATTGTTGGCTACCATTTCCATTTCAAAAGTACGAATTTGAATTTCAATTGGCAGGCCGTGCATGCCAAACAGCGTGGTATGCAATGACTGGTAGCCATTGGCTTTTGGAATAGCGATGTAGTCTTTAAATCTTCCAGCAACTGGTTTGTACAAATTATGGACTGCGCCGAGAACCCGATAGCAGGTATCGACGTCGTCTACAATAATGCGAAAAGCGTACACATCCATGATTTCAGAAAAGGAGCGACGCTTGCTGCGCATTTTGTCGTAAATACTATAGAGATGCTTTTCTCGACCAAAAACTTCAGCGGGAATGTTTTCCCGCTCGAGACATGACTCAATGGATGACAGAACCTTGCTCACGACTTCCTTACGGTTGCCCCGGGCTTTCAAAACGGCCTTTTCGATCATGCGTGAACGTAGTGGGTGCATGGCTCGAAAGCCGAGTTCTTCGAACTCCACGCGAATGGTGTTCATGCCGAGTCGATTGGCGATTGGGGCGTAGATTTCTAACGTTTCTTTAGCAATCCGACGGCGCTTTTCTGCATCGAGAAAGCCGAGGGTTCGCATATTATGGAGTCGGTCTGCAATCTTGACCAAAATAACTCGAATGTCCTTGGCCATCGCCAGGGTCATTTTCTGAAAGTTTTCCGCCTGGGCTTCGGCCCTGGACTGGAACATGCTTTTTAACTTACTGACACCGTCAACCAGATTTGCCACGTCCTCATCGAATTGTTTTGAAAGTGTGTGTTTGGGAACGCCGGTGTCTTCGATGACATCGTGTAGCAATGCAGCCATCAAACACTGATGGTCCATATGCATTTCAGCAAGAATGGCCGCAACAGCCAGGGGGTGATGGATATAGTCTTCGCCGGATTTGCGCTTTTGGCCGGTATGTGCGGTTTCGGCGAAGTAGTAGGCCTTCTTAACCTGATCTATCTGATCCGGTTCAAGGTATTCGCTAAGTTCAAGTGCAAGGGAGTCAATCGTCAGCAAGGAGTGCTCCGATTGACTCGAGAAGGACGAGCGTAGAGTTACTAGAAGTCTGTGGGTGGTTGATTGAGTCCATCAGTTTCAGTATTAATTACCAGATCGTGTTCTTCTGTCTGGGGCTTTTCGGTGAGGATTGAAGCGTCGATAAGACCTTCCGCAATCTCCCTAAGCGCCAATACAGTGGGCTTGTCGTTTTCCAGAGGCACTAAAGCGTCTTTGCCGCCGGTTGCTATCTGACGGGCTCGCTTGCTGCTGACCATCACCAGTTCGAATCGGTTTTCGACATTTTCCAGACAATCTTCAACAGTCACTCTAGCCATTAAGTTCTCCAATTTTCGTGTGTGCGCCCCAGATTCTCGGGGCCGCGCAGTTTAACGAAAATTACGAGGTAAAAACAATAGCTTAGGGTGATGTTGTAAGCAATTCCGATAACAGGGTTCTTTGCCGCTCAAGTTGAACTTTGAGGCTAAATGCTGGGTCTTCCGTTTCAATGACGGATCTAATTTGGCTGAGGGCCGTATCAAAATCATCATTAACAACCAAATAGTCAAACTCTCGAAAATGAGAAATTTCGTTCATCGCCTCACCGGTTCGACGTTCAATTGTTGCTGCGTCGTCCTGGGCGCGGCTGTGCAGCCGTTGTTTTAAGGTCGCAAGGCTAGGTGGGAGAATAAAAATAGAGATTGCTCCGGCTACCTGTTGGCGAATTTGAGAGGCGCCCTGATAGTCGATTTCGAGCACCAGATGTTTACCCTGGTTGATAATGCTGCCCATGGCCTCGCGGCTAGTGCCGTAGAGGTTGCCAAACACCTCGGCGGACTCGATAAATCCGTCCTGCTCGTGAAGTGCCTTAAATTCGTTTTGTGAAACAAAATGATAATTTACCCCATCCACTTCATGGGGACGCATTGGCCGCGTGGTATGCGAGACAGCAACATCAATATTCGCGCTGGATTCGACCAGGGCTTTAACTAGACTGGTTTTGCCGGCGCCCGACGGTGCTGCAATAACCACCACTTTGCCGCGCGGTTTGTGATTTGAAGGTCCTGTTTTAGGAGAATCTGTCATTCGATGTTCTGCACCTGTTCACGCATTTGTTCAATGATGACCTTTAGCTCTACCGCGGCGATTGTAGTATTGGCTGCGATGGCTTTTGAAGAAAGGGTATTAGCCTCCCGGTTAAGCTCCTGCATCAGAAAATCCAGTCTTCGGCCGGAGGGTTTGCTGCTGGCGAGCGTAGCAGTGACCTCGGCGACATGGGTTTCGAGTCGATCGAGTTCTTCTGCAACGTCGCTCTTTTGCGCTTGATAGACGAGTTCCTGTTCTAATCGTCCTGAATCCACTTCAACCTGTAGTTCGTTGATTCGGTCGCGAATCTTCTGTTGTTGTCTGGCTTGTATAACAGCCACCTCACTTTTGACCCCGGAGACAATCGCTGCGAGTTCGCCCAATTTTTCTAGAATAATACGAGCCAACTCAGCGCCTTCGCGGGCTCTCATTTCAACCAGTGCATCAATCGCATTTGCAAAAACCGCTGCAACCTCTTTACCTTGTTCGTCCCTGTCCTGTTTTCGTTGATCGAGTATTCCTGGCCACTGTAGAAGTTCTAGCGTGCTTGGCTGGCGGGCTTCAGGGAAAACACTGGCTACTTTCCGGGTGGCGGCTTCGAGCTGCTCGAGTCCTTTGGGATTAACCTGTAGCCCTGTTGAGTCGCCCTCAGCGGGCTCAATTCGGAGTAAACAATCTAGCTTGCCTCGTTGTAGCTTGCCCCGCAGGACGTCCCGTAGGGTTGGCTCAAGAAACCGAAAAGATTCCGGAATCTTGAAGTTTACATCCAGATACCGCTGGTTGACGGAGCGAACTTCCCAGACGATTCCCTTGGATTCGGATCGGGCGAAAGCGGTCATACTATTTGTCATATTAATTTTGCGTCTTAGCGCCCTTCTTTGATCGGCCCAAGTATAATGGAGTTTAATGTAATGGTAGGAAAATCAATGTCATTTACTCGCTCAAACGACCGCGCCCTTGATGAGGCTCGGCCTGTGACCTTTGAAGCAGGCTATACCAAACACGCTGAAGGATCTGTTTTAGTCTCTTTCGGAGACACCAAGGTAATTTGCACCGCTAGCGTAGATAATGGTGTACCCGGGTTTTTGCGGGGAAAAGGCCAGGGTTGGTTAACCTGTGAATATGGAATGTTACCCCGTTCTACCAATACTCGGATGGACCGAGAAGCCGCGAGAGGCAAGCAGGGCGGGCGAACCGTAGAAATACAACGATTGATCGGGCGCTCCTTGCGAAGTTGTATCGATATGAAAGCGCTTGGGGAATGCACGGTACGAATCGACTGTGATGTGATTCAGGCTGACGGCGGTACGAGAACCGCCTCCATCACCGGTGGTTGTGTAGCCCTTCATCTCGCTTTACAAAAAACCTCAAAACTAAAAGCGTTTAAGCAGTTTGTCGGCGCGGTGTCTGTTGGCGTGGTGGAGGCAGCACCGTTACTTGATTTGGAATACATTGAAGATTCGAACGCTGAAACCGACATGAATGTTGTGATGACGGAGGCCGGTGCGTTTATTGAGGTCCAGGGTACAGCTGAAGGCGCTCCATTCGACCGAGCCGAGCTGAATGCGATGCTTGAACTTGCTGAGAAAGGTATCAGCGAACTTGTACTCGCCCAAAAAGCAGTTTGTGGAGTAGCGTAATGCTGCCTTACCAGAAGCAATTTATCGATTTTGCCCTTCAACACGGGGTGCTTCAGTTTGGCGAGTTTGTGTTGAAATCCGGTCGAATCAGTCCCTATTTTTTTAATGCTGGAGGCTTTAACTCGGGCGCGGCGTTGCATCGGCTCGGACAGTTTTACGCGCAAGCCCTGCTTGCATCAAAGCTGGACTACGATATGTTGATGGGGCCCGCCTACAAAGGGATTCCGCTGGTTTCAGCGACTGCTATTTCGCTGCAGATTGATCATGGCCGCAATGTCCCCTTTGCATTTAACCGCAAGGAAGCAAAACTCCATGGAGAAGGCGGTAACCTGGTCGGTGCACCCCTGGAGGGAGATGTGGTTATCGTCGATGATGTGATTACCGCTGGTACGGCAATCCGGGAGGTTATTGCGTTGCTAGCTGAAACTCCCGCTTCCGTTGTTGGTGTTGTCGTGGCGATTGACCGAGAAGAACAGGGTCAAGGCCCGCTGTCCGCTATTCAAGAGGTGGCAGCGGAGTTTGGGATCGAGGTTGTCAGTGTTGTAAAATTGAGCGATATTATTGCGTATCTTGATGCATCTGATGAATATCGAGATACACTTCAGAATATGAAGGCATACCAAGAGACTTATGGCATTTAAGGCACGGCTCAAGAATAGCGGCATATTGGTAGCTGTTGGTCTAGTACTGATAGCGCCTATGGTCTCGGCTGAGCTGTATAAATATGTCAATGAAGATGGTGTAACGGTTCTCGACAGTCATGTACCTGCCCGCTATGTCAAAAACGGCTACTCCATTCTGAGTCTCGATGGCCGAGTACTTGAGGTGGTTCAGAGGGCATTATCGGACCAGGAGATCCGAGATCGGGATTCCCAGTTAGCTGAACAACGAGCCCGTGAAAAAGCAGAGCGTGAACAGAAGGTTGCCGATCAAAACCTGATGCGAATTTACGGTACGCCCGAGGATGTTGTTCGTGCACGGGACACCAAATTGGCCAGCATCGAGGGTTTTATCAATACCAGTCGAGGTAACCTGGCTCGACTGGAATCGCAAAAACGTTCATTAGAATCCCAGCTTGCTGATATTGAAAGGGCGGGCGGTACGATTGGCAAAAATAGGCTTGCCCAGATCCGATCAATTGAAAATCGGATTCGAAGTAATGAAGCAGAAATTGCCGCCAAACAGGGGGAGATGGATGAGTTACGGGCTAACTTTAGCGCTGACCTAAAGCGCGTTCGAGAACTCTACCAAACCGGTCCCCTTGGCGGTTAACGATCGAACTATCTATCTGTTTCCAAACTACTTATTTCCAAGCTAAGTTTTGGCGAACTAAATTTTTGCGAACAATGCTTGCTTGATTGCTTGCCATTGAATCGGCCAGTTCTCCGTTGGCATTCTCTGAAAATCGCTTCGCACAAATTGGCTGATGCGCCCTTCTGCTACCGCAAGCATCAGATTTGCCGCCGTGGAGACATCCATCTGTGTTGACTGATCACCTCTTAGTTCTGCCTCTCGCAGTATCTGTTTTAGCTGTAGTTCAAAACGGTCAAAAAACTGAGCCACCCTTGCCCGCAGTCGGTCGGTCTCTCCGGCCAGGGGGTCCCCGGTCAAGATTCGAGTGATGCCCGGATTACGTTCTGCAAAAGTCAGCAGCAGATACAGTGCCTTGTCACAACGGCTCTCGGTTGCCGCTTCGTCATTCAGGATGACATTGATCCGAGAAAAGATGGTTTCTTCAATAAATTCGATTAAGCCATCAAACATTTTTGCCTTGCTCGGGAAATGCCGGTAAAGGGCCGCTTCAGAAACGCCGACCTGTTTCGCCAGCCCTGCAGTTGTAATTCGCCCGCCCGGTGTCGCCTCCAACATCTCCGCTAGGGACTGAAGTATCTGTTGTTTTCGAGAGATTTTTTCGCCGTCACTCATGATTCTTTAGGCTCCGTAAGGCTGGTGGAGGAAATCATCGTGCCGACGCCCTCGTCTGTAAGTAGCTCCAACAAGACTGCATGAGCAACCCTACCGTCAATAATTTGTGCGCTGTTAACACCTTGTTCTACAGCCTCCACTGCGCAACGGATTTTTGGCAACATGCCGCCGTTGATAGTGCCATCATTTATCAATCGTTCAACCTCGAGCAGTGTCAACGAAGATAATAAATTCCCTGACTTGTCCTTGATGCCTTCAATATCCGTTAGCAGCATTAATTTTTCAGCCTTAAGCTCTGAGGCGATTTTGCCCGCAACCAGATCTGCATTGATGTTGTAGGTTGTGCCATCCTCACCTGAACCAATGGGTGCAATAACAGGGATAATGTCACTTTGGGTCAGAAGGTTGAGCAACTCCTTATTGATCTTAATCACCTCCCCAACATGACCTATATCAATAATCTCCGGGGAAGTAAGTTCCGGAGACGGACGTTCTATTAACATTTTTTTGGCGATAATGAGGTTTCCATCTTTACCTGTCAGGCCAACCGCGGTACCGCCGGCTGTATTGATAAGATTGACAATATCCTGATTGACCAGCCCGCCAAGGACCATCTGTACCACGTCCATAGTCTTGCTGTCAGTGACGCGCATTCCGTCTACAAACGAACTTTGTATATTGAGTTCATCTAATAGCTTGCCAATTTGTGGGCCACCACCGTGAACCAAAATCGGATTGAGACCGACTAATTTCATGAGGACTATATCTCGAGCAAATTCTTGCTTGAGCTGGTCATCGACCATGGCATGACCGCCATATTTGATCACGATGGTACGGTTAGTGAAGCGTTGAATATAGGGCAATGCTTCAGTTAGTACGTTTGCGATATTAATCGCAGATTCTCGACTTAAGGTCATGTCGTAGCTCTAGTGGTAACTCTAATGGTAAGCCTAAATGTAAATATACATGCAATGCTAAAAAGTAAGGCTGGCTTGAATATCCTTCAGCTTTTCTCGGAATAGATCCTGTATATCTGCAAGGCTTTCTTTGTCATCGGCTTCAAAGCGCAGGGTCAAACAGGCGGTGGTATTTGATGCACGCACGAGGCCCCATCCCTCAGCAAAATCCACTCTCAAGCCGTCGATGCTTGTGACAGTTGCGTCGCCAAAATCTGCTGCCTCTATGAGGCGAGCAACAATATCAAACTTGTGGGATTCGGCAACGGGAATTGTAATTTCAGAAGTCGAAATACTTTCAGGGAATTCTTGCAAAAGTTCAGCCAAACCTTCTGATTGTGAACCAACAATTTCAAGTAGTCGCGCAGAAGCGTACAGGCCATCATCGAAACCAAACCATCTTTCCTGGAAGCAAATGTGTCCGGACATTTCGCCGCCCAAAATGGCGTCGGTTTCTTTCATCTTAGCCTTAATGTAGGAATGACCGGAGCGACACATTACAGGTCTTCCACCAAAACCACTGATGACACTATTTAGGTGCCTTGTACATTTCACGTCGTAGACCACGTCGGACCCAGGGTTTCGAGAGACCACGTCCTTTGCAAACAGCATAAGGAGCCGGTCAGGCCAAATGATGTCTCCGTCGGCCGTTACGGCCACCAGTCGATCACCGTCACCATCAATGGCGATGCCAAGATCTGCCTCTTCAGAGCGAACAGCAATAATTAGATCTTCCAGATTTGCAGGAACCGTTGGGTCTGGATGATGGTTAGGAAAGTTCCCATCAACTTCACAATACAGCGGTATGACTTCACAACCGAGATTGCCGAGCAGTTCCGGTGCAATATCTCCGGCGATCCCATTCCCACAATCTATAACAACTTTAAGCGGCTGCGCCACAACAACATCGTCAGTGATCGCGTCCATATAGTCGTCACGGATATCAATTTCTGTGACATCACCGTCTCCTGCAACAAAGTCCTGGGACTGAAACCGCTGCAATAGGCGCTGGATATCTTCACCGACCAGCGTACGTCCAGCCAAGACGACTTTCATGCCATTGTGGTCTGCGGGATTATGACTACCCGTTACCATAACGCCGCTTGTCGCCTCGGAATTGTTTGTTGCGTAGTACAGGAGTGGTGTGGGAACAAAGCCAATGTTAATCACTTCTCGACCTGTGGATACCAGGCCGCCAATCAGCGCGTCGACAATACCAGGGCTGGATAGCCTGCCGTCAGCACCAACAACAATCTTAGATTCGCCTAGATCATCAGCTTCAGAACCTATTGCCTGACCTATTTGATAGGCGATGTCTTCATTCAGAGTTTGACCGACGACCCCCCGGATGTCGTAAGCGCGAAATATGCCCGATACGTCTGGGCCCTCATCAACAACTTCATCTTCAACGTCCGGTTCTTCTTCGATTACTTCCTGGTAGTCGCCTTCCTCATCCATTTCGATATCAATGGCTTCCGGTTGAAGGTCTGCGGCTTTTGGCTGAGCTTTTACATCCAGCGGGACAACCACTTTCTTCTCTTTGTCTTTTTTACCAAGCCGAGCAAGGGTAAGGTCAAGCTCGACAAACTCACTCAGTTGGAAATGACTGCTGGGACTAAAGGCGCCATTGATGGCGTCTGCCATTTGATTCTGTAGCAGCGTGGTATCTGACTTCAGGGTTGCGATAATCTCGTTGATGCCAACAAACACAGCTCCAAGGGCAATCAGTAAAAACACCAAGAGGGGTAAACTGTAGATAATAATATTGCCGATGCTGGTATTGGCAAGCTCCTCGGAAGGCTGAAACTGAAGCTTCCAAACGCCATTAATTAACTCTCTTTCGAGCGGTTCACCAACGCCTTCACCAACCTTTAGAAACTCTGTTTGCTGGTTCGTATTGAATGTTTGAATGAGTGTGACACCACCATTTAATTCCTCGCTGATTTCATCGAGGAGCGCGGCGGTATCCAAATAGATAAACAACGTGCCGCGGATAGTGTCACTCGATGGTGGCTTAATTGGAGCTGCCAGACCCACAACCCAGCGACCGTTTGCATTAATTGCCTCGGGAAAAACCGGTTCGCCCTGTTCTGCTTTGTTAACGAGATCAAGGGAAGTATAGGTAAAGGGTGGGCTTTCATCTCTGTCGACCTTTGCCTCGCCGACGCGAATCATTCTGACTCTTACTGCGTTGGGGATCAACTCACGGAGGCGAGCTTCTTCGAGGGCTCTGGCTGATGCATCGGCATTTGCGACCAGTTCCGTTAAGCGGATGCTCGTGGCCATATTGTTTGCTTGCTTAAGAAGTTTCATCTGGGCCTGATTGACCCGTGCTCGAGCGTTGTCGGCGGCCTGATCTATCAGGCGCTCCTGGTGTGCACCTGTAATACTGCTCTGGACGAAGAGCATCGTTAGCACCAACGCAATAACAAAACCCGCAATAACGCCACCAAGTGGGATCAGGTTGAATGCGATGAGTTGATTGTTAGATTTAGCGGTCACTTGGAGGTCCTATTGTTTTCCTGAGGAACCG
This sequence comes from uncultured Pseudomonadales bacterium, assembly GCA_963976815.1. Classification (GTDB taxonomy): domain Bacteria; phylum Pseudomonadota; class Gammaproteobacteria; order Pseudomonadales; family Azotimanducaceae; genus JAHRVQ01. The sequence goes on from CAXBLU010000006.1 coordinate 201,866, forward strand.
AAGCCAGAAGCTCCGCGGTCTGTTTCGGCAAAGTCTGCAACAATTGCAAATTGCGCCTGAACAACTGGCACGATTACCATTTGGGCAATTCGGTCGCCGGGTGAAATGGAGAAAGCTGTCATGCCGCGATTCCAGCAGGACACCATCAGTTCGCCTTGATAGTCAGAATCGATTAAGCCCACCAGGTTGCCGAGCACGATACCGTGTTTATGGCCCAGTCCCGAGCGCGGTAGAATCATCGCAGCGTAACCGGGGTCAGCCAAATAGATTGCAATCCCCGTGGCGATTAGGGTGGTATCCCCTGGCTCAAGTGTGATGGCCTCATCCATGCAGGCTCTTAGGTCCAACCCAGCACTGCCAGCAGTTGCATGGGTTGGCAGCGGAAACTCCTTCCCTATCCTGGGGTTCAGAATCTTCAACTGGATCTCTTTCATAAGCGCTCTGCAATCAGTGAAATGATGTGTCTAGATAAGTTGCTCTTGGACATAAGGGGAAAGCCGGTCTCTCCGTCGCGCCACAGTATGGTTGTGGCGTTGTTATCGCTGTTAAACCCTATGTTGTTGTCAGACACATCATTAGCCACAACCAGGTCCAGATTTTTTGCGGTCAACTTTTTGCGGGCATAATCTACTAGGTTTTCAGTTTCAGCTGCAAAACCAACTGTAAACGGCCTGGGATTGTGTCTCGCGACCGCCGCCACGATGTCGGGATTTTCGATGAGTTCCAAAGTCAGCACGTTCTTACCATTCACCTTTTTGATTTTTTGGTTGGCGGTATTTTGTGGTCGGTAGTCGGCAACAGCGGCAACCGCAATAAATATGTCACAACCCTGTAGATTGTCCATGACAGTATCGTACATCTCTTGTGCTGAGGTGACCTTAAGCATCTTTGCCCGATCAACCGCTCCCAGGTCGGTTGGGCCCGTAACAAGAGTGACGTCTGCGCCGGCTTCGATAGCCGCTTCTGCAATCGCATAACCTTGTTTTCCGGAACTATGATTTGAAATGTACCGGACGGGGTCAATGGCTTCTCGAGTAGGGCCTGCTGTGATCATGACGCGTTTACCTGACAGCAACATTGAGGGGAACAACTGCCCCACCGCTTCTACAATAAGAGGAACGTCTAAAAGTCTACCCTCTCCAACTTCACCACAGGCTTGAATGCCGGAATCTGGCCCAAAGACATGAATGGGGCCCGCGGCGAGTTTTTCCATATTTGATTGTGTGTTGGCGTTGCCCCACATGGCTTGATTCATCGCGGGGGCTATTGCAATTGGGCATTGTGCAGCCAGACAGAGCGTCGTGAGAAGATCATTGCCTTGACCGGTTACCAGTCTCGCGATGAAGTTTGCGCTTGCCGGCGCAACCAAAACCAGGTCGGCCCATCGAGCGAGCTCAATGTGACCCATTACCGATTCAGTCTCAGTATCTAAAATATCTGTGTGGACCGGGTGAGTCGACAGAGCTTGCATGGTTAATGGCGTAATAAATTCTGTGGCGGCTTTAGTCATCACAACACGAACATCTGCACCTTGGTCCTGTAGTCGCCGGGTGAGTTCTGCGGCCTTATAGGCAGCAATACCTCCTGTTATGCCAAGCAGAATTCTTTTGTTTATCAGTTTCATGGGTACTGGCTCATTGCTGCTGGCTCACTGTTGCCGGCTCATTGCTGCGGGCTCGCTATTATCGGGTGAGTGCTGTTGTTTATCACCTACAGGGAACGGCGCAATTAGACGACAGACGATCACCACTACGATGGGTAAAGATACCATTTTAGAGAATGTTGGTGTAAGTGCTTAATCACGGTACAAACGAGTCCTGATCAAGGTAAGAGATAGACTGGCCGTATCTGCCACTCGACATGGGTAAATTATTCCGGTTGATAGTAGGAGCAACAGTGGATTGGCCAATTTCAGAACGACCTAGAGAAAAACTTCTTGCCCGTGGGGCGTCATCTTTAACGGACGCAGAGCTTGTAGCGATCTTTCTTAGAACGGGTACATCCAAGCAGTCGGTCCTCCTCCTTGCGAACAATCTCATCCAGCAACTAGGCGGACTGCGAGGACTCCTTGAGGCGGACTATCAGACTTTGACTCAGTGCCATGGTATTGGGCTCGCTAAGTTCGTACAGCTTCAGGCAGCCCTCGAGCTTGGCGAGCGCTTCCTATTTGCGAGGCTCGAGCGTGGAGACGGATTACTTGATCCAGCCACGACCAGACGGTTCCTAAAGAGCAAGCTTCGGGACTACGATCGCGAGGTGTTTGCCTGCCTATTTCTTGACAATCAACATCGAGTAATCAGCTACGAGGAGCTCTTTTTTGGAACGATTGATGGGGCGAGTGTTCATCCCCGGGAAGTTGTTAAGCGAGTGCTTCATCATAACGCCGCCGCTGTCATTTTTGCCCATAATCACCCTTCAGGGGTTGCTGAACCCAGCCAGGCTGACCAGCGCATTACGGATCGATTGAAATCCGCACTCATGCTGGTGGATGTCAGGGTGCTAGATCACATGATTGTAGGGGATTCCGAGGTCATGTCTTTTGCTGAAACTGGACTAATATAACGCTGAATAATTTGAATCGGGCCTTCCCTTCTGGTATAAAGCACGGCTCTTTGTACAGCCCCCTGAATTGGTTCAGGTTCTTGGCCTTTCCTCCGGTCAATATAGGTGCAAAACAGGTGCAAAAAATCGCTGTAAGAGCAGCCACTAGCTGTTAATGCAGTCATAGAATTCAAAATGAAGGTTTAGATCATGTCAAAGGTATGCCAGGTAACAGGCAAGCGCCCGGTCACCGGAAACAACGTTTCCCACGCGAACAACAAGACGCGTCGCCGCTTCTTGCCAAATGTTCACGACCATAGATTCTGGCTGGAAAGCGAGAACCGTTTCGTCAAACTTCGAGTTTCTGCAAAAGGAATGAGAATTATCGACAAGCGCGGTATTGATGAAGTTGTTGCGGATCTTCGATCTCGCGGCGAGAAACTATAAGGAGCTCCAGTTTATGAGAGATAAAATTAAGTTAGTGTCTTCAGCCGGTACCGGTCACTTTTACACCACAACCAAGAATAAGCGTACGATGCCAGACAAGATGGAAATCAAGAAATTTGATCCAGTTGTTCGTAAGCACGTCATGTATAAAGAATCCAAGATTAAGTAATCTGGATTTTGTGAAAAAGACCGGCTTGCCGGTCTTTTTTTTGTCTGGCGTTTTTGTCTGGCGTCTTAGTTCATGGCGTCTTAGTTCATGGTTTCAAACGTTCGAGTAATAGGTTGCCAAACTCATCCACAATAAATTGCCAACCCCGCTTGATGTAGGTTGTCGAATGCTCCTCGGTGATCAGTAACGGCCCCTTGGCCTGGCTCCCACATGCCAATGCCTGGCGTGACAGGATCTGCGTTGCTGAGGATGGCTGTACCTCGGAGGCGACAAAAGCATCCATGTCACCCTTCAACGGTAACCTGGCCAGTTCCGGCGCCAGGTCGGTCCCTTCAAGATGAACGCGACAATTGAGTATTTCCACCGGTCGCTGCATGGTGTGCCCGTATTGTTTTTGATGGGCCGCATGGTATTTTGTCGCCGTGCTTGCCAAATCGCCGTTGAAGGGGATGTTGAGTGTGTATGTTTGTCCTACATAACGTAGATCGAGACTGTCTCGGCGTGAAATCCTGCTGACCCCTTCCTCAAGTAGTTCTGCCTGACCCCTGGCGGCTAGTTCATCCAGCGCCGACCCTAGTTCAGTCGAGGTAAGCTCGTCTATTTGCTGTTGCAGGGTTTGGACCTGCTCCCTTCCTGGTTTTGCCGTCAGCATACCAAGGGCTGAGAGCACCCCTCCGTGTACGGGTACTACGGCGGATTGTATTTCCAGAGATTCCGCCAGGTCGCAGAGGTGAAGACCGCCCGCTCCGCCGAAACACATCAAAGTGAAACCTCTTGGATCATGGCCGCGCTGCACAGATATGACCCGCAGTGCCTGGCTCATATGTTCATTGGCGAGATCAACTATCCCCTGGGCGACCTCCTGGATTGATTGATGTAATTGAATGGCCAGTGTTTCGATTGCAGCTTCAGCAGCAGAAAGATTCAGTTTCAGTCCATCTGCAAGCGCTTTTTCAGCACTGAGCCGGCCCAGGTACAGATTGGCGTCTGTGACCGTGGCCCGGGTTCCGCCCTGATCGTAGCAGGCGGGCCCTGGTCGAGCGCCGGAGGACTCGGGTCCGACTCTGAGTAGCCCCCCTGCATCAACATAGGCAATCGATCCACCACCGGCGCCGATGGTATGGATGTCAGCCATAGGAACACCAATAGGCAACCCGGCGATGCTGCCATTATTAGTGAGACTAAAATGGCTTTGGATCAGCGCCACGTCCGTGGACGTACCCCCCATATCAAAGGTCATGATATGGGTTCGACCGATCCTATCGCCTATGTATTGAGCCGCGGCAAGGCCGCCGGCAGGGCCTGAAAGGAGAAGATTAACTGCCCTGCCTGAGGCCAGCTCACTTGAGATTGTCAGCCCGGAGGATTGCATAATGGAAACACGAGTTGGTGTCAGGGCTCGGCTCAACGCGGCCAAATAGCGCTGAATTAAGGGTCCGATCCAGCCATTGATCCAGGTGGTCACGCCCCGCTCATATTCACGATACTCGGGCAAAATGTACGATGACCTTGAAACAAAGTAATGATCCCTGAACAGCTGCTCCAGTTGAATTTCGGCTTCGGAATTTAGGAAGGAGAAAAGTAGGTTAATTGACACAGATTCAGGATTAAGTTTGTCGATGGTGGTTTTGAGTGCATCCAGTTCGCCGGAGGAAAAATCGCTAATCACTTCTCCAGTGGCGGACACCCGGGCGTTCACTTCGAACATCAGTTCTGGATCGAAGGGGCTACTGTTCCGGGTCGGCGTCAGATTGTAGAGCTCTGGACGGGTTTGGCGGCCAATTGAAAGCACGTCTTTTAGGCCGCGGTTTGTAATATAGGCCGTTCGGACACCTTTGCCTTCTAGGGTTGCATTGGTTGCAACGGTGGTTCCGTGGATCAGCAGGACCGTGCCTGCCTTGACTGCATCCATCAAACCTAAGTCTTCAATGCCTTTGAGGATGGCGTCCTGGGGCTGGTCAGGGGTGGACAGAACCTTATGTACGCGCCAGCCTTGTTCATTGTCAGGAATGCAAACAAAGTCGGTGAAGGTACCGCCGGTATCAATGCCAAGTAGGGTCTTTTTCGTCACGCAGGCACCCTATCCCAGCAGGTTGAAAAATGCCATGCTGCTTCGCAATCAAAAGTGGTTGAGTTCATTCAGTGCCAGAGCTACCGGAAGTTGAGACAACCCGTCGGGGAATTCATCCACATCTGGTTGGGCGGAGGATCAAAGCTGTCCTGGTTCGCGAGTCGCGGCTGCGGTGGCCCGTCACCCCTGCATTAGGTCAACACCTTACGGGCCAGAAGATCCTCGATGTCACCAGACGGGGCAAATATTTGTTTCTCCATACGTCGGTTGGGCGGGCCATGATTCATCTAGGGATGTCAGGTAGTTTGCGAGTGCTGCCGGACACCACGGAGCCCGAGAAACACGATCATATTGACCTTGGTTTAGAAGGCGGATTGCTACTGCGATACAGAGATCCCCGCAGATTTGGCTCGTTCTTTTGGTTGGTAGATGACGATGGCCATTCGCTGATCGATAATCTTGGACCTGAGCCATTGGGTGCTGAGTTTGATGGTGAGTACTTGTTTGCTCGGTCCCGTAAAAAGTCCGTCGCAATCAAGCAGTTTGTTATGGACAGCAAGGTTGTTGTGGGCGTGGGTAATATTTACGCCAACGAATCTCTTTTTATGTCAGGAATTCGTCCAGATCGAAAAGCTGGCTCCATCTCTCGCAAGCGCTATGAAGTACTCGCCGAGCGTATCAAGGTAGTCCTCGCCGCGGCAATCGAGGCCGGAGGAACGACCCTCCAGGATTTTGTCAACGAGGACGGTAAGCCCGGCTACTTTCGCCAGGAGCTGATGGTTTATGGCCGTGGTGGTGAGGCCTGCCAATCTTGCCATGGGACGCTAGTCGAAACCCGTTTGGGCCAGCGAACCACGGTTTTCTGTAAAAAGTGCCAAAGTTAGGGAGTTTGTATTTGGGAGAAATTCGGCATAACCTAATTCAGCTTAAAAAGTAACGTGACACAAGAGGTTACGTTCAGTTTCTAGATTCGACCTAAACAAACCCAAAAATGCTAGAACAAAAAGATAAGCGAAACTGAAATAAAGGCGAAACCAAAAAGGGAAATTGGAAGGAAATGAGCATGGTAAATCTGATAAAAGTGGGACTCCTCGCAATGTTGCTGGCCAGCCCGACAATGCTCCAGGCCGCTCAGGTGGAGGAAAACCCTGACGGTATCACAATGATGGGTGATCTCCTCGTGGCGCGCCCGCTTGGACTGGTTCTACTTGGCTTAGGCACCGTGACCTACGTCGCAACCCTGCCTTTTTCGCTACTCGGCGGTAACGCTGGGGATGCCGGTGAGGCGCTAGTACTTAAGCCCGCTGAAGAAGTTCTGCTCCGATGTCTGGGCTGTCGTACCCCCGGACGCAAAGAGAAAATCAAAGACTAAGACCCTAGCCAATTTTCCCTGCGATAAGTGCTTCGTTGACGGAAGGGTGTACAAACTTACTTACATCTCCGCCATAACCGGCGATTTGCCTGACGAGTGTTGACGAGATGTAGGAGAACTCCTCCGAAGGGGCGAGGAATACGGTTTCGAGGCCTGGCTGTAAGACTCGATTCATGTTGAGCATTTGGAACTCGTATTCAAAATCCGTCACGGTCCGAATGCCCTTCAGGATGACTTCAGCGCCGACTTCTTTAGCAAATTCCACCGTCAGCGTGTTGAAACCAACCACTTCCACATTTTTGATGTGAGACAAAGCTTCTTCGGCCAACTTGACCCGGAGCTCTAGTACGCTTGGGCTCTTGTGTGGACTTGTTGCGATACCGAGGACAACGCGATCAAAAATTCGAGCAGCACGCTCGACCAGATCAGCGTGGCCGTTGTGAATCGGATTGAATGTTCCTGGATAAAGTACTGTTGTCATGGGCGCTAAGGGAAACTGAAATCACCGGCATCATACATGACCCGATCCTCGGTGCCACCCCGTTTGGTTTCTGCCGGCTAGCCAGTGCCATCCCGACTCACTAACGCATAATGGACAGCGCCGGCTCGCTTCTGACGGCGTATTCCTGCGCCGTCTGGAGCTACTTCTAATTTGGCGCCGCTTTCGACATAAATTTGCCCATCTACCGCTAACAAATTAGGTTGTAGTAGCTGGCTCAGGAGTTTTCCCAGATCAGCATCGGCAAAGGGTGGGTCCAAAAATATTAAGTCAAATGGCTTGCCGCTATAATTCGATATGAAGGGGCGGGCATCTGCAACGTCACAGCGATAGCGCTGACGTGCAGCACCCAGCGATTGTAGGTTTGTGTTTAGGGTCCTGACGGCCTCGGGTAGCTGGTCGAGGATAGTGCAATGCTCAGCGCCACGGGATAAGGCTTCGATACTAAGAATGCCGCTACCGGCAAAGGGCTCAAGGCATCGAGCGCCATGTATATGGGCCTGTAGCCAGTTAAACAATGTCTCTCGGACACGGTCTGGAGTAGGACGAACCGCGTCAATATCGGCGAACTGAATTTGTCTGCTACGCCATTCACCACCGATGATGCGCAGTCGACGGGGCGTCGACGGCACTATTGTTCAGGCCAGTTTTTGATGTGCAGATCCTGCTGAGGAAAGGGAATCTCTATATTGGCTTGTTTTAATTCCCGCCAGATTCCCATCAAAACATCGCTGCGAACATTGGTGAGCCCTGCTTCAGGGTCACTGATCCAGAATCGCAAATCGAAGTCGATAGAACTCCTGCCAAGGACCATAAGGTTACAAATGGGTGCGGGCTCCTGTTGAACGCGTTCTACATTCATTGCTGCGTTGATCGCCAGGAGCTGGACCGCCTCCAGGTCCTCGGTTTTGTAGGACACGCTAAAAGGTGCATGAATGCGGACCACCCGATCGGAACGAGACCAGTTCACGACCCCTTCGCTCATAAAACGATCGTTCGGTATAAGTAACTCGGTGCCCTCGCGAGTGCGTAGGGCAACATATCTGGCCTGCATTGATGTCACCCAGCCCATCTCACCTTCAATCTCAATCACATCGCCGGGTTTTATTGAGCGATCAGCGAGTAATGTAAAGCCAGCCAGAAAATTTGCGATAATGCGCTGCAATCCAAGACCGATACCGAGGCCCACCGCACCACTGAAGACCGCAAGGGTTGTGATGTTGAAACCCACAATTTGGAAGGCGATTAAGAGTGCAATAATCGGCAGAACCACATTCATGATTTTGCCGATGAGCGCCTTGACGGCTGGGCTTAGTTCATCAATCTGCTCAATTTTATCCTGTAGAAGTTTGCTGACCAGGTTCGCACCCCAGAACAACAGGGCGAAATAAACCAGGGTTTTCACAACATCCAGCAAACTAATGTCTATGCGTTGTCCAGCGTCGTTGGTGCCCAGGGGAATGGCTAGACTTTGCATTTGTTCAAGGACAGGTCCGAGGGCGCCGAAGGCATCTAAAGCTGCAATGGGCCAGGCGACATAAAAGGCAAAACTCGACCAGAAGGGAGACTGGATGACCAGTGTGACCATTCGGACAACAATCCAGGCATTCATCAAGGCAATGGTAGCGGCCACCCATTCAGTGGGCCTATCAGCGCTTCCCAGCCCCAGATTCATCATCGCGATGGTGAAATATAGAATAAGCGGCACACCCAGAATGGCAATCGCATCCACCAGTCGATTAACAAAGGGTATATCGACCCGGTTACCCAGGCTGGACTGAACAAAGTCCTTAAACAGATGGCCAAACATAGCTGCGGGCACGATTGCAGCAACAATTAGTCCTAGTTGGACTGCAACATCAAAGGTGAGCAGTGTGTTTTGAATCCAGGTTAGCCATTCCTGGGCTAGCGCGTTTACGCTGTCCAGCGGTACGAACTCTTTTAACGCTGATTGATCATTCTCTTCCATGGCCCAAGAATAACCGAAATCGGTCACTGCTGCCCTATTCCCGCAAAAGCCTTTGCGGTGGGTCGCCAATCTCCGGATAATCCGCTATTTGCGGTGTCCCTGCAAATGCGGCCTCGTGAAACTGTTGGTGCTGGTGGATAAATCAATGAGTAATTCAGATACAAACCAAAAGCCGGGATTTTTCTCGCGGGTAAAGTCTGGTTTGTCAAAAACGCGATCGAAATTTTCAGAAGGAATGGGTCGGCTCATTCTGGGTGAAAAACAAATTGACGACCAACTACTCGAAGACATCGAGACGTTGTTGTTAACCGCTGACGTGGGTGTTCCCGCGACAGCAGAAATTATTGGCGATCTGACTCGTATGGTCGCAAGAAAGGAGCTTGCCAATTCCGGAGCACTCTACGAGCACCTTCAGTCACAGCTAACCGGAATGCTAAAAGAGGTTGAAGCGCCACTCGTCATTGAAGGTGAACATCGTCCATTTGTCATCCTGATGGTGGGCGTTAATGGCGCGGGCAAGACCACAACCATCGGCAAGCTCGCTAAACAATTTCAAGCCAAGGGCAAATCGGTACTACTCGCTGCAGGAGATACCTACCGTGCAGCGGCCGTAGAACAGCTAAAAGTCTGGGGTGAACGGAATGATGTGGCAGTAATTGCCCAGGGTACGGGAGCTGATAGTGCATCGGTTATTTATGATGCCTTGGAAGCAGCTCGGTCACGACAGGTTGATGTGCTGATTGCTGATACGGCTGGTCGCTTGCAGTCAAAGAAAAATCTGATGGATGAATTATCCAAGATTAAGCGTGTGCTCGGTAAACTGGACGAATCAGCCCCCCATGAAGTCATGCTCGTTCTGGATGCAACTACCGGCCAGAATGCGATATCCCAGGCAACACAATTTCAAGCTGCCGTAGATGTCTCCGGCATCACACTGTCGAAGCTTGATGGATCCGCAAAAGGAGGGGTTATTTTTGCGGTGGCAAAGCAGCTACGGTTACCCATTCGCTTTATTGGTGTCGGGGAAAAAGTTGATGACCTTCGTGAGTTTAGAGCTGAAGAATTTGTTCAGGCTCTGTTTGAGCAGTAGCTGATGATTCGCTTCGACCAGGTGAGCAAACGTTATGAGGGCGGCAAAGATGCCCTCTCGAGGGTTAGCTTTGAGCTCGCCGACGCCGAGATGGCATTCCTCACGGGTCACTCCGGGGCCGGTAAAAGCACTTTGATGAAGCTGATCATCATGATGGAACGCCCGAGCCAGGGTCAGGTCTTTTTACAGAACCAGAATCTAAACCGCCTCGCCCGGCGGCATATACCGCAAATTCGAAGGAATGTTGGGGTGGTATTTCAGAATCATCAACTTCTGTTTGATCGCACCGTTTTTGACAATGTTGCACTACCGCTGATTGTTGCAGGTTATCAACCCCGTGAAATTGGGCGTCGGGTTCGGGCGGCACTTTCAAAAGTTGGTTTGTCCGATAAAGAATCTCGCTATCCAGTGGCGCTTTCTGGTGGCGAGCAGCAACGGGTCGGGATTGCGCGAGCTGTGGTTAACAAACCACCGGTACTGCTGGCGGACGAGCCCACGGGTAATCTCGATCCCGAGCTGTCGGCCGAAATCATGAATCTATTCCAGCAATTTATGCAGGTGGGTGTCACCATATTGATTGCGACCCACGATCTTGAGCTGGTCAAAAAAATGGGGCTACGCCAGTTAACGTTAAACCATGGTCAGTTGAGCGGCTGATGGTTAAACCAGCAACTAAAGGTGCCAGCACCCATGCCCTGGGCTTAACTGACAAGGTCAGGTCGGCCGGTGCCCATCACCGCGAGACCTGCCTAAAAACCTTGAGAGATCTTCTTAAAAACTGGATGACCAGTTTAATGACCTGGCTGGTGATCGGAATTGCCCTTGCGCTGCCGGCCATACTCTATCTGTTGCTGGCGAATGCCAGTAGCTTTGGGGGTGGATTTGATGGTACCGCGAGAATTAATTTGTATCTTTCTCGTGGCCCAGATCCGCAACTGATTTTGCAAGCTGTGCAAGCCCAGCCAGAAATCGCCAGTGCTGACATTATATTTGCGAGTGAGGCCCTGCAGAGTTTTGAGGCTGAGACAGGCTTTGGCAATATTCTCCTTAGTTTGCCGCGCAACCCGTTACCCGATGTGATTGAAGCCACGCCGTTGGATGTCGCGCCCGCGGAACTGACAATCTTATCGAAGCGGCTAGAAGCGTTGGATGGCGTTGAGCGGGTGGCGATTGATCTTGAGTGGCTCGAACGGTTGTTTGCGATCCTGGCGCTGGGTGAAAGGTTTATCACAACCCTTGGGCTGTTTCTGTCCCTTGGTGTGGTACTGGCAATTGGCAATACCATCCGGCTCGCGATTGAAAATCGCCGGGCGGAGATTGAGATCATTAAGCTCGTCGGTGCTACCGACGCATTTGTGCGACGGCCCTTTCTCTATCTTGGGTTTTGGTATGGATTTGGAGGTGCGCTTGTCGCCTGGATTATGGTGCAGTTGAGTTTGTTGGTGCTGAGTGGGCCAATAAAACAGCTACTAGACTCCTATCAGAATCAGTTTTCTCTTGAGGGATTAGGCTTTGTCACCACATTTGGTCTTTTTACTGTGGGCATTAGTCTCGGTGTGGCCGGTGCAGCAATTGCTGTAAGTAGGCACTTACACACCATAGAGCCAACATAAATCAATGAGATTCAGCCTGATTCTACTTTTTGAGTGGGCGCTAGCTGGTGAATAGGGGAATTTACGCTATACCTGATATTGATCAAACAAGATGTTAGAATCCGCTCCCCGCGAATAAGAGTTGTTTATGGGTACAAATATTCTGCCGGTGAACGTGCTGTCTCCTGGTGCAAACCTTGAGGCATACATTCAATCCGTCAATAGCATTCCGATGCTCAGCAAAGATGAAGAAATCGAGCTGGCCAACCGCCTATTTCATGATGAGGAGCTAGACGCTGCCCGTCAGTTGGTGCTTGGGCATCTTCGGTTTGTTGTTTATGTTGCTCGCTCCTATTCCGGCTACGGCCTCTCTCAGGCAGATCTGATTCAGGAAGGTAACGTTGGTTTGATGAAGGCGGTCAAACGGTTTAATCCTGAATATGGTGTTCGCCTGGTATCCTTTGCCGTGCATTGGATCAAAGCTGAAATGCACGAGTATATTTTAAAGAACTGGCGAATCGTTAAGGTCGCAACAACCAAGGCCCAGCGTAAGCTATTTTTTAATCTCAGAAGCTCAAAGCAACGTCTTGGCTGGATGAATGACGCCGAGGTGAATCATATTGCTGGAGAGTTAGGGGTTGAACCTGCTCAAGTGAGGCAAATGGAAGGTCGGCTTTCTTCGCGAGACGAAGCTTTTGACGCGGGTCCCGATGACGAAGAATTTGCGGTCCGCCCTGCCCAGTATGTGACCCGGGATAATGATAATCCTGCGGACATTGTTGAATCGAACATCAACAGTGAGCGAGAGCAAGCACAGCTGCATAACGCCTTTGGAAGCCTCGACGACCGCGCTCAGGAAATTGTTAGACGTCGCTGGTTAACCGATGACAAATCCACACTGCACGAACTTGCCGCGGAATTCAGCATTTCTGCTGAACGTGTTCGTCAACTCGAACAAAACGCTTTGAAGAAACTGCGTAAACACATTGTCACTTAACAAGTGATCTAACGCTAATGATCAAAGCCCTACTTGCTTTTGCAGCTCTGTCCGGTTTTATTTCCGTTGCTCTGGGTGCTTTTGGTGCCCATGGTTTAAAGGACAAGTTAGCCCCTAATCTAATGTCTGCTTTCGAAACGGCAGTGCAGTATCAGGCTATTCATACCCTCGCCATTCTTGCTGTGTGTCTGTTAAGCCTGCACTTCGGTCGCGGGGTTTGGTTTCAATATTCTGGCCTCAGTTTTGGAATTGGCATATTGCTTTTTAGCGGTAGCCTTTATGGCCTCGCACTAACGAGTATGCGATGGTTCGGCCCGGTGACACCACTAGGCGGTCTATTTTTTATGATCGGCTGGGCGCTTCTGTTGGTTGCAACCCTCAAACACGTCACGGATAAGTAACCCCGTGACGGAGCCCCATCGACGACCGATCCGTAGTTTTGTTATTCGCGAAGGACGGATGACACCAGGTCAAAAACGCGCCCTCGAAGATGCCTGGCCTCGCTATGGTCTTGAAGTCTCCGGCGGTCAATTGGCATTGGAAACATTATTCACGGTGTCCCGGCCTATTATTTGTGAAATTGGTTTTGGAATGGGTGATTCGCTATTCGAAATGGCGGCCCAGAGCCTGACAAAACAAGCCCAGATAAACTATATTGGCGTTGAAGTGCATCGCCCCGGCGTCGGCCATTTGTTGAAACTGGCTCAGGATGCGGGCCTCGATAACCTGAAAGTTTTTGCCGAGGACAGCATTGACGTTTTGACGGATTGTATTCCGCCCAAGAGCCTCGATGGGATCCAGATATTTTTTCCTGATCCCTGGCATAAAAAGAAGCACCATAAGCGCCGCTTGATTAGCGATAGTTTTGCTCGGCTGTTAGAGAGTCGGTTAAAGAGCGGCGGTGTATTACATATTGCAACGGATTGGGCCCACTACGCTGAATCCATCGAAGAGACGCTTTCAGGCTGGCGGAAAACCTCGGTGCCTGAACGGGTGGAAACTAAATATGAACGACGAGGGCTAGGACTCGACCACGAGGTTTTTGATCTTGCTTATGCTGCTCGCTAGGGTGTGGCTAGCATAAGTAGTTCGTTCAAGAATTGTAGCCCGCGATCGTTCGGTTTAACTTGATCCCCACTTACTTCCACCAGCCCTTGGGTTACAGCTTCCTGTAAAAAGCCTTCAAGGGCGGTTTCTGGCAAATTGGTTCTTTCAGCGAAGGTCGATCTGGAAAACCCGGCGCTCATTCTAAGTGTGTTCATTAGATACTCTAACAACATCTCATCTGGATCAATGACATGCTGAGCAGACTTCTGGGTAGCAAGGTAGTCGGCAGGCAGGCGAGTCTTGGCTGTCCGGAGAATGCGGTCAGGTGAAGAAATTTTGCCGTGGGCGCCAGCGCCGATACCTAGATAATCCCCGAACTGCCAATAATTCAGATTATGTTTTGCCTGTTGACCGGCCTGTGCGAATGCAGAGACTTCATAGCGCGCATAACCAGCCTGGTTCAGACGTTCTAATCCGCGTTCGTAGATTTCCCAAAGGGTGTCGTCGTCGGGCAAACTGGGGGGGCGCTTGTAGAATACGGTATTGGGTTCAATCGTGAGTTGGTACCAGGAAATATGCTCTGGGCCTAATTCAATTGCTGCTTCAAGATCGTCAAGGGCGCCGGCGGGATTTTGATTTGGCAGGCCGTGCATAAGATCAAGGTTGATATTTTTGAACCCAGCATCCCGAGCGGCATAGTACGCCTGCGTTACCTCGTTAGCAGTATGGATTCTGCCAAGGGTGGATAGGTGCTGGGCAGAAAAGCTTTGCACGCCAATACTGAGTCGGTTGATACCTGCTGCCTGATACCCTGCAAACTTTCCAAAATCCGTGGTGCCAGGGTTTGCTTCTAATGTGATTTCACAATCGGATGCGAGCGTGAGCTGATCTCGCAATCCTGCCATAAGTTGAATCATAGACTCTGGTGAGAAGAGGCTGGGTGTGCCGCCGCCCATAAAAATGGATTCTATTACCCGTTTGTCGAGACCTGGACCGAAGGCGTTAATATCTCTTTGAAGATCCAATAGAAGTGCGTCGACGTACTGTTGTTCCGGCAAATCACCCTTGGCTTCATGGGAATTAAAATCACAGTAAGGACATTTGCGGACGCACCAGGGGAAGTGTACGTAGAGTGAAAGCGGGATTCTAATTGTCATTAAACAATCTATTGAACTCGCGAAGCGCTTTACCACGATGACTATATTGCCGTTTTTCTTCAGCGCTTAATGTTGCGACTGATTGGCCCAGTTCAGGTACAAAGAACAATGGGTCGTAGCCAAACCCACCGTCTCCATCGGCTTCCGACAGGATCTCACCTTCCCAGGTACCCGAGGCAATAATTGGCATGGGGTCGAGCGCATATCTAAGATACACAATGACACAGCGATACCGGGCTGTGCGCTCGGTGGCTGCGTCCATGGCGATGAGCAATTGCCGATTGTTGTCTGCGTCTGACGCGTCCTCGCCTGCGTACCTTGATGAATAGATGCCGGGCTGCCCCTTTAGATAGTCAACTTCCAACCCAGAATCATCTGCAATAGATGGTAAGCCTGATTTCTCGGAGGAATAGCGAGCTTTGATAATGGCGTTCTCAACAAATGTTGTGCCGGTCTCTTCGGGGCTTTCAAGATTAAAGTCAGCAGCGGTCACAAGTTCAAAATTGTCCGGCAGACAATTTTTCATCTCGTGCACCTTTTTAGTATTGTTGGATGCAAGTATTATTTTCATCAGTACTGCCTGGTGAATTGCAGTTCGTAGGCATCCGTCTCGCCAGAGGGCATGACTTGAATGGTGAATCGTAAGCTATCTTTTTCATCAATCAACTGATTCGACAGATAGTAGATCGCAGACTTCTCTGTGACCTCATCAAACTCCATCGTAAAGAGTTGATTCAAAAGATTGGTGTTGATCCCGGTAACCGTTGCCGGGCTAGGGTTGCCGTCCTTCAAGATTGATACGTTGGTCACGATCCGGTATTTGGATCTCACAATATTGTGGGCCTGGGCAACTTCCTGTGGAATCAATAGGCTATTGAATGTTGTGTAGTGGATATCATAGCCCCGCCATTGCACAGTTTCTGCGGCAACCACAGAACTGGACAGTAGGATGAAGCAACCGATAAGGAACCTCATTGGCTATAGGCCTATTATCAGTCCATGTGGAATTTGCAGCATTTGGGCCAGGGGCGTAATGACCAAAATTTCGTCGATAATATTGATGAAAACAAAGACCAAAATAATTGAAAAATCCATGCCTCCCATCGGCGGGAGTAATTTGCGTGCCGGGGCGCAGATGGGCTCCACAATTTGAGTTACCAGGGAAAGTGCCGGGTGGTCGGAGTGGGGCGCAATCCAGCTGCTGATGACCATAATAATGAGGGCAAAAAAGTAAATGCTAAAGATAATTGAAAAAAGACCCAACATTACCCAGGCGATATAAATCGGCATAAAAACCGGTGCTTGCCAGAGCATCATAATCAGCATGACACCAATCAGCTGAACACCAAAAGCGACGGTGAGAGTAGCAAAATCAACACCATAAATGGACGGCAAGACACTCCGTAGAGGTCTTATGGCGGGGTCAGTGATCTTAACAATGGATTGGCAGATTGGATTGTAATAGTCAGCCTTTGCGACCTGCATCAGGAAGCGCACCATGATAAGAATGGTATAGAGGCCAAAAAAAGTCTGCACCAGATAGACGCCGGCGTTTGCGAGATTTTGTGCCATGGAGATTCCCCGTTTAGTAAAAAGTGTCGCTAAAACGTTGCTAAAAGATTCTGCTGCTTAGCTTGCGCTGCATATACGAATTATAGCGAATTCAATCGGCAGATAATGCTTTCGATCGCTCCGCGGCGGCGGATAGGGCCTTGAATATGATTTCTTCAAAGCCATTGTCCTCCATAACCCCGATTGCAGCAGCGGTGGTACCCCCGGGAGACGTGACGTTATGTCTTAGTTCCGCCACGGGAATGTCACTCTGCATCGCCATCTTGATTGCCCCGAGCGCGGTTTGTTCTACCAGCGTTTTTGCCACATCGGGTGCAAGACCAAGTTTTGCGGCCGCGGACTGCATGGCTTCAAGCATTAGGAAAAAGTAAGCGGGCCCACTACCGCTCACGGCGGTGACGGCATCAAGGGAGGATTCGTTCTCAAACCAGCTAATCTTACCCACTGTCTCAAGCAGGCTGGCGGTCAGTGCTCGCTGATCTTCCGTTACGCCCTTTGCCGCGTACAGGCCGGTCATACCTTCACCTATCAGTGCAGGTGTATTCGGCATACAGCGAATAATTGCGGTGTCCGAACCTAACCAATTGGCAAGGTTGCTACTGGTAATTCCGGCAGCGACACTGACAAAGAGTTTGTCCCCTGCCAGGGCTTTGAGGGGTTTGCATATATCACCCATCATATTTGGTTTTACACAGAGCACAATGAGATCAGCCGCGGTTACGGCTTCCAGGTTGTCGGTTGTGGTTCTCACGCCATCGGGAACCGAAGTGAGCTGGGTTTCGAAAGGGTCCGCCGCCCAGACTTTGCCGGGTGATCCAGAGGCTAAATAGCCGCCCATTAACGCTTTGGCGATATTGCCGGCGCCGATAAATGCAATTGTGGTCATAGGGATTCTCTTGTGCCGAATATGTCAGTGCCGATTCTGACCCATGTTGCACCTTCCAAAATCGCCGCCTCTAGGTCCTGGGACATGCCGATGGAAAGTTCTGCCTGGGTAGGGCAGTTGGCCTGCTGCAGTAGTCTGAGCTGCTTAAATGGCTCTCGCTGCAGGGAGGTGCCCTGCCGTTGGGTGGGCAGGGTCATGAGGCCCTGAAGTTCGAGTCGCTCGAAAGTAGCAATCTCGGGCAACACCAGGGCCAATTCGTGGGGGTGAAAGCCCGACTTGTCTGGGTCATCGTCAATATTAATTTGAAGGAAAATCTTCAGCGGTGGTTTGTCAGCAGGTCGTTGATTGTTAAGTCGGCGAGCAACCTTGAGGCTTGCCACCGTGTGTACCCAGTCAAAATGTTCTGCAATTGGCCGGGTCTTATTGGACTGGATGGCGCCAATAAAGTGCCAGATTCCCTTATCTCCTTTGTTGTTCTCACCGTCGCCGCTACTGCTGTGGTTAATCAGTTCGATCTTGGGCAACGCATCCTGCAGGTAGTTTTCCCCAAAATGCCGTTGGCCGCAAGCCATTGCAGCTAGCACCATAGAAGCAGGTTTTGTTTTACTTACGGCCAATAAATGGACCGAATCGGAAGACCTGTGAGCATTTTGACAGGCGATTTTTATCCTAGAATTCACTTTGGCCAGGTTTTCACGGATGGCCGAGTTCCCACCGCCGGTTTCCAGGGTCTGGGACAAGTCTTGTGTTGGTGCTTTTTTCAAGAAGGGGAAAGAGTGGTTTATTAGGGGATTCGATAATACTATTAGTTGACCATGAATTCCTGATAAGAAAAGGCCCTCTGTATGGACATTACGGAACTGTTGGCATTTAGCGAGAAGCAAGGTGCTTCGGATTTGCACCTGTCGGCAGGTTTGCCCCCAATGATTCGAGTAGATGGTGACATCCGACGTATCAATTTGCCGGCGCTAGACCATAAGGAAGTCCATTCATTGATCTACGAGATCATGAATGACAAGCAAAGAAAGGACTACGAAGAGTTTTTTGAGTGTGATTTCTCCTTTGAAGTGCCGGGAGTCGCTCGATTCAGAGTCAATGCCTTTAACCATAATCGAGGCTCAGGTGGTGTTTTTCGAACAATCCCATCAAAGGTCTTAAGCATGGAAGATCTCGGTATGGGCCGGGTTTTCCAGGAGATTGCCGAAACGCCCCGTGGACTTATCACCGTCACCGGGCCGACGGGTTCTGGTAAGAGTACGACCCTGGCGGCAATGATGGATTACATTAACGATAACCGTTACCAACATATTCTCACCATTGAAGATCCAATTGAGTTTGTCCACGAGAGTAAAAAGTGCCTGGTTAACCAGCGGGAAGTACACCGGGATACCCTCGGTTTCAACGAAGCTCTAAGGTCCGCGTTACGGGAAGACCCGGACATTATTCTTGTAGGTGAGATGCGGGACCTTGAGACTATTCGTCTAGCCCTTGAGGCGGCGGAAACAGGCCACATGGTGTTTGGTACTTTGCATACATCTTCCGCGGCAAAAACCATCGACCGGGTGATTGACGTATTTCCAGCGGCTGAGAAATCCATGGTGCGCTCAATGCTGTCTGAATCCCTGCGGGCTGTTATTTCTCAAAACCTTCTGAAAAAGAACGGCGGCGGTCGGGTTGCTGCCCACGAAATCATGCTGTGTACCCCGGCAATTCGTAACCTGATTCGAGAGGACAAGGTTGCACAAATGTACTCCGCAATTCAGACCGGTGGAGCCCTTGGTATGCAGACCCTTGATCAGTGTTTGAAGGAATTGGTACAGAAAAACATCATCAGTAAAGAAGCGGCTCAACACACAGCTAAGATCCCAGAGGATTTTAAATAGCCCGTCAGGTGCTTCTACATTAGGAATATAAATGATTGATTTTGATAAACTTCTGAAGGTTGTCGTAGATCAGGGCGCCTCGGATTTATTTGTCACCGCGGGTTTGCCGCCTTCCATTAAGATTAGCGGCAAAATGATGCCGATGTCTAAGACGCCGCTGACTCCGGACCAGGCCAGGGAAATGGTTCACGGCACTATGACGGAAGCTCAGGTGCAGGAGTTTGAGTCCGAGCGGGAATGTAATTTTGCCATCCATAGCCCCGTTGCAGGGCGCTTCCGTGTCAGTGCATTTTACCAGCGGAACTTCGCAGGAATGGTGTTACGCCGAATCGAAACCCATATCCCAACCTGCGATGATCTGGGTTTGCCGGAAATCATCAAAAATCTGTCGATGACAAAACGTGGGCTGATCATTTTTGTCGGGGCAACGGGTACCGGTAAATCGACCTCCCTTGCTTCCATGATTGGGCATCGCAATACCCACAGCAAGGGTCATATCATCACGATTGAAGACCCGATTGAATATATTCACGAACACCGTGGTTGCATGGTGACTCAGCGTGAGGTTGGGGTGGATACGCCAAGCTTTGACGTTGCATTAAAAAACACCCTGCGGCAGGCCCCCGATGTGATTATGGTGGGTGAGATCCGAACCCGTGAAACTATGGATTATGCTCTGGCATTCGCCGAGACAGGACACCTTTGTCTGGCAACCTTGCACGCCAACAACGCGAACCAGGCGTTGGACCGGATTATTAACTTTTTCCCCGCTGATCGGCATTCCCAGGTCTGGATGGATCTATCCCTTAACCTACGAGGCATGATTGCCCAGCAGTTGATTCCGACCATCGATGGCAAGGGGCGCCGAGCAGCAATCGAAATCCTAATTAACACCCCGCTTGTTGCAGATAACATTCGCAAGGGTGAGGTTCATGCGATCAAAGAGATCATGTCAAAGTCGACGGAACACGGTATGCAAACCTTCGACCAGGCCCTCTATGCGCTATATGCAGCGGGTGAGATTACCTATGAAAACGCCCTTGCCTCTGCGGACTCCGCGAATGATCTTCGCTTGATGATCAAATTGGCCGGTGATGGTCCTGCGATTGGGAGTGGCAGCGCTGGGCTTTCCCTTGAGGCAAACGAAGGTGAAAGTGGCTCGCGCCGTCGCTAACCCCAAGCTTTATGAGGATTCTCTAAAATAGGTTTCCAAAATCAACTGGGCCGCAATTGCATCAATTGGACCCTCCTGATCGGTCATTCCAGCGGCTTCGAAGCTACTTAATCGCTCATCTACGGTTTGACTTGGAAGATTAAAACGTCCGTTAAGCTTTCTGGCAAACTTAGCTGAAAGCCGCGACATCTCACTTCGGGTACCATCCATATTCAGGGGCAGCCCCACCACGAGTAATATCGGCTCCCATTCTTTGAGAAGATGCTCTATCTCCTGCCAGTTGGGTATGCCGTCCCGGGCTTTTAAAATGGTCAGGGGAGATGCCGTTCCGGTGATGGATTGGCCTACTGCCACCCCGATCTTTTTTGTCCCAAAATCAAAGCCCATCACAACGCCACCGGTACGCATTCTAATCGTGTCCTGGGTGGGTGGCGATTAAGTTCAGGTCGACACCCAGCTGTGCTGCAGCTCTGGCCGCTCTGTGTGGAACATCTGTGTCAAAAACAATGGCCGGGGAGGCGGGGGCCAATAGCCAACTATTTTCACCTAACTCCCGTTCCAATTGTTCCGCGCCCCAGCCCGCATAGCCAAGTATTGCTAGCAAAGGTACCGGGGTTTCTCCCCGGTGAAGGCTGTCGATAAGATCCCGGGAGGTTGTGAGGGAAATATCGGGACTCACCGCAAAGGTTGACTCAAACACATGATCGCTTTTATGGAGGAAAAACAATTTGTCCTGTTCCACCGGTCCCCCCTCAAAGAGAGGACACTGAATGTCTTCTGGGATATCAGGAAAGACAGCGTGGATATCCTGCTCTAGAGGTCGATTGATCATAAGACCAAAGGCGCCGTTTTGATTGTGGTCTACAAGCAGTGTGATGGAGTGTTCAAAGTAGTCACCTGAAAGGCTTTTCAACGCGATAAGGAACTGATTTTTAAAGGTTTGTGGTTCGCTCAAACTAAAAGCTCCTAAGGGAGCTGTTCTCTCTAAATTGCCAGGTTCGGATAATTTCCAGAACGTCAGTCGATTTTCGCAGATCGTCGGGAAATGGGGCAAAGGGTGCGCCGAGCCGTACAATACGGAGCGCAGCATCGTCCAAAACCTGGTGCCCCGAAGATTCTAGAATAACCACTTCCTTTAGAGAACCATCGGGAAGGACTGCGACTAATAGCCGCAGGCTGCCGTAGAGTTTTTGTTGCCGGGCCTCGGCGGGGTAATTCAGATTGCCGATTCGTTCAATCTTCCTCCGCCAGGAGTTGAGGTAGTAAGCATCTGTACTCGAAGCTGTGGATAGACTGGTGAGGCGCTTGATTCGAGGTCTTTTTGCATAGATCTGGCGTTGCCGGTCGAGACGGGCCTCAAGGCTGGCAATCTCAAGACTTCTTTGCAGCAAGGATTTCTCACCCTGGACGGGTACTTCGGCGGGTTTAGTGTCCTCATTGCTATTTTCTGTTGTTGCAACCTGGGTTGATTGTCCCGTTGTCGTGACGACCGGTGCTTGTTTGAGTATTTGCTGCGGAGCCGCTGCAACCTGTTGTAATGGTGATGTCTCGCGAATGACCGTGTCGTGATATTCCGCTTTGGTGGGCGAGGTCGTCAGTGCTTTGTCCTTGAGTGTCCCGCTCCCGGCCTGATCAAATTGGGCCAGGAAATCCGCCTTGTCGGGGCGGTTCTTGCTTCTGTGTTGGGCCAGGGTGACTTCCATCGTGTGGGTCGCAGGCTTTTGTTTTACAAAGGTAAATGTAATCCCGAGGATCACCACAGCGTGAATTGCCAGGGCGATAAAGATGGTAAAGCTTAATCGGTCCTGGGCCGTAATGTGGGCTCCAGGAAGACCTGTTTGAACCGTTGCCATCAGCTCACAAGCTGCCCAATGAACTCAAGGTAATCGCCCGCGATATCCAGGTCATAGGCCTTGTTAATTTCGCGAATACAGGTTGGGCAGGTCACATTGATTTCGGTCAGATAGTCACCAATCACGTCGATCCCGACAAAATAGAGCCCTCGACGGACAAGTTCTGGCTTGATTTGCTCACAAATCCAACGATCCCTATCGTTCAGTGGCCTCGCGACGCCAGAGCCGCCGGCTGCCAGGTTGCCACGGGTTTCTCCCTTAGCGGGTATTCTTGCTAAACCATAGTCAACGGGTTCGCCGTTGATGAGTAGTATTCGCGTATCACCCTGTTTGATTTCAGGAATGAATTTTTGCGCCATGATCTGTCGATTACCATGGTCCGTCAGGGTCTCGATGATAACCGAGACATTGGGGTCATCGGGCTTTAGACGGAAGATGGAGGCGCCACCCATGCCATCAAGGGGTTTGAAGATGACATCGCCGTTTTCCTGATGAAAAGCTTTGAGACGATCTGCATCTCGACTCACCAGGTGAGGGGGGCAGCACTCGGGAAACTGTAAAGCGAACAACTTTTCGTTGCAGTCGCGTATACTGCCGGGCCGGTTGAGCACCGGAGTGCCGGCTTTTTCGGCCATTTCGAGCATGTAGGTTGTGTAAATATACTCCATGTCGAAAGGTGGATCCTTCCGCATTAGTATTGCGTCGAGCTCGCTGAGGGGACCGGTGATATCCTCTTCCAGGGTAAACCAGGGCAGTTCGCCCGCTGCAACGGAGATTTTTCGTTGTCGGGCGTAGACCATTCCGTCGTTCAGGTAGAGGTCACTCTGGTACATCACCCTGAGTTGCCAACCCCGACTCTGGGCAGCTTCCATCATGGCGAGGGTGCTGTCTTTTTTAGGATTTATGGATTCGAGTACGTCCATTACGACGCCGAGGATTTTGCTCAATATTTTGCCGCCAACAATTAGGTTCTCGGCATTGTAAACCAGTTAACCGTGGAATGCCTTTGGCTATCTGGTGCTTATGGATTGAGTTGAGTAACTGTGTTACAAATCGACTGTAAAGTACCGAATAGACATGGAATTTTGCTTATTGGGTTCGCGCCAGGCGGCTTAGGATAGAGCATATGGAAGACAATTTTGACGGCGTCAAGGTTATGGTCATTGACGACAGTAAGACCATTCGACGCACGGCTGAAACCCTGCTGTCGAAAGCGGGGTGTGAAGTTATCACCGCAACCGATGGATTTGATGCTCTAGCGAAAATAGCAGACTCTGAACCTGCCATTATTTTTGTCGATATTATGATGCCCCGGCTTGATGGGTATCAGACCTGTGCCCTCATAAAGAACAATAACGCGTTTAAACACACGCCGGTCATCATGTTATCTAGTAAAGATGGTTTGTTCGACCGGGCGAAAGGCAGAATTGTCGGGTCAGATCAGTATCTGACCAAGCCGTTCAGTAAAGATGAGCTACTGAGCGCGATTCGCGATCATGTCCGGTCAGGAGACTAGGTATCCGAATGGCGAAAGTGCTGGTAGTAGACGACTCTCCAACCGAGATATATCAATTTAAGCATATGTTGGAAATGCTGGGACATGAGGTCATCACTGCGGATAACGGCCGCGATGGTGTTGCCCTTGCAACAAACGAACAACCCGATTGTATTTTGATGGATATTGTCATGCCGGATATGAACGGCTTTCAGGCGACCAGACAAATTTGTCGCGGTGACAAGACAAGCCACATTCCCGTGATCATTGTCAGCAGTAAAAACCAGGAAACTGATAAGGTCTGGGGAGAGCGACAGGGTGCGGTTGGTTACGTGACGAAGCCCGTTGATCAGCCGGAGTTGGTCGCCGTTATGAATCAGGTTATGTCATGAGTGAAGCCACGCCATTTGCGCTGTTACTCGCGATTGCCGAACGAAGTCAGGCATTGTCTCTACAGCTTCCGGCTAAGGAGAATGCCCAGACACACTGGAATGGACTCGGCTTTAGTTTGCTTGGGCAGCAGTTTGTTGCGCCGATGGGTGAAATTGCGGAACTCATGCGTGTGCCCACCGCCACCCGTTTACCAGGTGTTAAACATTTTGTGAACGGCATCGCGAATGTTCGAGGCAGGCTCATGGCGATTTTGGATCTGGCGATATATTTTGGCGCGCCGTCCGGGGTGCCTTTTCCCCAGCGACGAATTTTTGCTATTGAAAACGATGAGGCATACCTGGGTTTTATTGTCGATGAATCCCTGGGCATGCAGCACTTTCCTCAGGAAGCCTTTATGGATGAAATTGAGGTGGCTGACATGTTTAAGCCCTATGTGAAAGGTGGATATCAGGTCGGCGGTAATAGCTGGCCTATTTTAAGTTTGTCAGCGCTTGCAGCGGACGAGAATCTTGAACAGCTAGCGCAATAAACTCGCGCAACAAACAAGGAACAGAGTTATGGCAAAATCGAGCGTTGTAGGGCGAACCATGCGAAAGCCGGTGATCCTGGTGATGAGCGTGTTGCTGGTCGTGTTGATTGCTGCATTTGCAGGTAATTTTTATTTGGCGCAGGTAAAAAGCGCTCAAAGTCAGGTGCACCTGGCGGCTGCAAACGAGCTAAAGGTGCTTTCGCAATCTATTGCCAAGAACGTCACTGCAGCTGCATCCGGACAGCTAGCTGCTTTCCCGGCGCTAGCGGAGGATAAAACAAACTTTGATGCTCAGCTTGGCCTGTTACAGAGGGGCGGTAATGGCATGCCTGCGGTATCTGGTGATGCTAAAAGCTCCTTGTCGAGGGTTAACCAGCTGTGGACTAGCACCGCTGGAAATGTCGACGTTGTACTAGGAAATCGCGAATCCATTAGTTATCTCAAAGATATTACCGGGGACCTCGCGATTAATATGTCAGCGATTCAGCAAGAAAATAACCGGGTTGTCGCGGGCATGTTGCGCCTCGGATTACCGCCAAATCAAATTGCACTTGCCCAGAGGCAGAACCTGTTGATTGAGCGGATGTCTCGAAGTGTTGATAAAGCAGTAGAGCTAGGCGCTGCCAAAAATCTTCTTGAGAATATGGAAAGAGACAGATTGGCATTTGGAAAAGTTCTGGCGGGACTAAAGGCTGGTGATCGGGATTTGCTGTTAACTGCAATTGGCGATGCTGATGTTCAAGCCAACCTGGCCCAGGCTGAGGGACTATTCAGAACAGTATCCACACAGCTGAGTGAAGTCAGTGCACGATCAGACAATATCACTAAGGTGCAACAGGCAGCGGTTATTGTATCGACCGGCTCGACGGAGTATCTGGAAGCACTTGGGGGAGTAACATCCACTCTCTCTAAAGGTAACAATCTTGATATTGCGTCGCCTTTGGTTGGGCTCGTGACCGCCGCTGGTGCCTTTATCATCATTTTCCTGATTAGCTTGTTGATTTACCGCGAAGCAAATCAAAATGTCAGTGAGACGGAAGTTCAAAACGAACAAAACCAGGCGGCCATTTTACAACTGCTCGATGAACTTGCTGATTTGGCAGATGGTGACCTTCGAGTCCAGGCGACTGTTACGGAGAGTTTTACCGGTGCAATTGCTGACTCCATCAATTTTTCCATTGACCAACTCAGGTCGTTGGTCTCGCAAATCAATGAGACCTCAGGTGCAGTGTCATCCGCGGCTGACCAAACACAGAACTCAGTGAATCAATTGTCTGAAGCTGCAAAACGACAGGCTGAAGAAATTGCCCAGGTCTCAGAGGCCGTGAATGATATGGCCGTATCGATTGATCAGGTTTCCTATAATGCGGCTGAATCGTCCTCGGTCGCGGAACGTTCGGTTGAGATTGCCAATAACGGTGCGTCGGTTGTGCAAAATACTATTGACGGTATGGATAACATTCGCGGTCAGATTCAAGAAACGGCTAAACGTATTAAGCGATTGGGCGAAAGCTCACAGGAAATTGGCGATATTGTTTCGCTTATTAATGATATCGCTGACCAGACTAATATCCTTTCACTTAACGCCGCCATTCAGGCATCGATGGCGGGTGATGCCGGTAAAGGTTTCGCGGTTGTGGCGGATGAAGTTCAACGCTTGGCTGAGCGTTCCGGTGCTGCAGCCAAGCAGATCTCGGCCCTGGTAAAAACGATTCAGAGTGATACCAATGAAGCCGTCACATCGATGGAGCAAACCACGTCGGAAGTCGTGCGGGGTACGAGACTGGCCCAGGATGCGGGTGTGGCTCTCGGCGAAATTGAATCTGTGTCGACCTCCCTGGCGGAAATCATTGAAAACATTTCTGATGCTGCCCGCCAACAGGCTGCGTCTGCCGGAAAGATTTCGAACACAATGAAAAGTATTGAAGAGATTACCTCACAAACCACAGAGGGAACTCAGGCTACGGTTGTTGCGGTTGGTAATCTTGCTGAGATTACCAACGAACTTCGTTCCTCTGTAACGGGCTTCAAGCTCCCAAGCTAGCGCCAAAGAAAACGGGCATGAACACATGAGTGCAAGTCAGGATTTTGTAGCGCTGGATTGGATCAAGGCGGATATTTCCGAAACCCTTGAAAAGGCCCAGCATTCGCTAGAGTCCGTCGCTGAAAAAGGTGACGACCCGAGTAGCATGCGTGCGTGCCTAACGGCTCTCCACCAGGTGCATGGCACTCTGAAAATGGTAGAGATTGAGGGTCCAGTGCTGGTAGCCGCGGAAATGGAAGCGCTTGCCCAGGCCCTGATGAACAATCAGGTACCGGATCTTGGCCATGCCCAGGAACTCCTGATGCAAACGATTTTGCAAATGCCTGGATATCTGGATCGGATACAGAGAGAGCAAAAAGACAATCCTCAGTTCGTTAGGCCTACGGTTAATAATCTCCGGGTTTCCCGCGGTGCTGAAAAACTCGAAGGTGATGATGATTTACCGGGTGCTAGTGTTTTCGCTGATGCACCTACAGCCGCGGTTATCGAGCAGTATGGTGCCGGCGATGGGCCGGGGACAATTAAAAAGTTAAGGGCTCGCTTTCAGCAAGCGCTTAATGCCCTCCTGAAGAAGCAAAGCCCCAGGGAAAATCTTGGTCTGTTGGCAAAAGTTCTACAAATGCAGGCCAAGCTTTGCCGGGATACCCCAAGCGGATACTTCGCCGATAGCATGCTTGCAGTTGTAGAAGGTGTTGCTAACGGTGCTCTAAAGTTAGATGGAGGGTTGGCTGGACAGCTTCGTAGGTACGACTCATTGTTAAAGGTGTTAGCCGAAGGAACGCCTGAGTCTTTGGCTATGGCAATACCACCGGAATTCCTCCTTCAGCTACAAGAAACATTAGACAAGGCGACCAAAGAAACGCCGCGGATTGTAGCAGCTAAACAGCTTTTCGAGTCTACAGCTGCGGAGGTGTCGCTAACCGAAGATGTAGACTTTGGTCCTGACGATGAAACAATCGCAACCGTTTCAAAAATACTGATTGAAGAGTTGAATGGTGTTACGGACAAATTGGATCTCTATGTTCGTTCGTCGACGCGCCAAACGAGTGATCTGGTGGATTTGATTCCTCAAATGGAACAAATATCCAGCACGCTATTGGTTGTCGGCAAGCCGGAACACCAACAAAGGATTTTGCGCCAGGTTAAAACGATCGGTTCAATTGAATCTGGCACAGAGCCAGCAAGTGATGATCAGCTATTAGATATCGCAGGTGCGTTGCTTGAGATCAGTGCAGATTTAAATCGCTTTATTGGGAATGTGGATGATGGTGGAGAGACCGATCACTTCGGCGATCTCGACGAGGCCCAGGCGACCGTTATTCGTGAAACCCGAAATGGACTTGCTCGAAGCAAAGACGCCGTCATCGAATATATTTCCAATAATTTTGCGAAGGACAAGTTAGAAACCCTGGCGGATAACCTGCGTAGTCTCGGCAGCGGTCTTTTTATTGTCAATCAGCAACGCTGTGCTGATGTGTTGGCTGCGTGCTCCCGATATGTGGATGAGAAACTTCTTGGTCGCGATGTTCAACCTACTTTGGCGGAACTTGACGACCTGGCAGATGCGGTTACTAGTATCGACTACTTTTTGGAACGTCTGCTGGAGAGTACAACAGATCCCTACTGGCAAATGGTTGAAGTTGCTGAAACTGCCATTGCAAAATTGGGTTACTCGGTGACAGAGGATTTATCCACTACCGTGGTTTCGGAAGACATCGAACCCATTGAGGAAATTCCAAGCGAAGCAGAAATTCGGGAAGTTGAAAGTCAAGAAGTTGAAAGTCAAGAAGTTGAAAGTCAAGAAATAGAAATTGAAGAAGCTAGTCGTCAGTCAGAAGTGCCGGTTGAGGAATATGTAGAACAGGATGAATCCACACCTGGTGGCCTTGATTCTGTTGAGCTAGATAATGCTGCCGCAATGCTTGATGAAGCGGTCGAATTAGAAACTACTGACGAAGTCGAAGTTGATGAGGATCTTATAGATGAAGAGATCCTTGAAATCTTCATCGAAGAGGCGGAAGAGGTTCTTGAGACAATTCGTGAGTATTTGCCTCGATGGCAGGCGGATTCTGCGGATACCGAAGCATTGACCGAAGTAAGGCGAGCCTTCCATACCCTAAAGGGCAGTGGCAGAATGGTCGGTGCAACGGTGGTGGGTGAACTCGCCTGGGGAATTGAAGATTTACTCAATAGGGTGATCGATAATACGATCGAAGTATCCCCCGCACTCATGGAGTTGTTAGGTGAAGTTGTCGCCAAACTGCCGGAAGGCGTTGCAGCATTTAAGACAATGGACCAGACCGCCTTTGACACTAGCGACTTTACGGCTCGAACTGCAGCCTTAATGAAAGGCGAAGTGTTTGCTGATGCCACGTCCACAACACCCGATCAGATTGATAAGCCGCTTGAAGCTGAACATCAATTGGCAGATGAATCTGTCGAAACGACTGAAGCCTCCTTTGTGCCACCTGAAGCGGTGGAAGAAGAGGAAGATACCTTTAACCTCGAAGAGCTATCGTTGGAACCTCTCGGAACCAATCTATCAGATGTATCCAAGCTAGAAGTTCCAAGGAGTGAAGACGAAATACCTGAGGAATCGCTTGAGGAAGTACATGAGGAGGTACTTGAAGTTGAGGGACTTCAAAATGAAGAACAAGCTGAAGAACAAATTGCCGAGTTTTTGCAGGATGATGATGAAGTCACATTTGAGCTTGAAGACGAAGCTGGTCCTGAAGACGCATGGCTGGTAACGGCCAACGATACAGTCGAGCCCACGGATACTCATCATGATGATGTGGAAGAGCCCTCAGCGGATAAAGAGCCCTCAGCGGATATAGAGCCCTCAGCGGATATAGAGCCCTCAGCGGGTAAAGAGCCCTCAGCGGATGAAGAGCCTTCAGCGCATAAAGAGCCTTCAGCGGAACTGGAGCCCTCAGCGGATGAAGAGCCTTCAGCCGATAAAGAGCCCTCAGCAGAACCAGATGATCTGACGTCGGATCTCGAAGCCCTTGCAGAAATTGTTGATGCGACTGGCGACGCAACCGAATTTACCCTCGACGATTTGGAATCGTCGGAACCAGATGACGCAGCATTTGAACTCGATGAGCTAGGTCTTGAATCGGATACCCAATCTGCCGATAGCGAGCTGGATCAAATTTTCCTCGGAGAAGCTGAAGAGAATTTTGCGACGCTACGACTATCTCTGGAGCAGGCGCAAGACCAGGTTGATCCAGAAGTGATTGCGGCATTCCATACCCTAAAAGGCAGTGCCGGAATGGCCGAGGTTCCAGCGATTGCGGTTGTTGCGGCACCTATGGAAACTTTGTTGGCGGGTATGCTGGGTCGTTCACAGATAATGGATGACGAAGTTCGTGAGCTAATTGCCGAAAGCCTCAACTTAATGCAAAACATCACATCCAATCTCGCATCACACCGATTGACCTTTGAACAGGGTGATTCGTTTGCTGAGAAAGTTGGATTGATTCTACTTTTACCTGCCGCAGAACCTGTACCGATATTCGATTTCCATATTGTTAGACACCTGAGTCAGGCGGAGCCGGTACTTCACGAGTGGCAATCGGAGGGTTTGCAAGAGTTGGCCGCCGAACTACTTGAAGTAATAGAGCAGGCTGGTCCATTGGGACATAACAGCATAGTAGAGTTATGCCAGGTGCTTGAAGAGACCTATAGGAAGTTCGTTGGAAAGCCTGACGAAGCGACAATGGATTTGCTTTTCTCTGCACATGAAGCCCTGATACACATGTTCGATCAGCTCGCCTCCAGTCAGGAAATTCAATCGGCGGAAAATGAAATTGCGCGCCTGCTGGAAATAGATTTCTCATTACTGGAAATGCGTCAGAGGTACCAATCTCTCGCGGATGAGGTCACAGAAGTACTGCTTCCTCTTGATGCGCTACTGGCGGGGTTTGAGTCAGAGGCGACAGATGACCTACCGAGATTGATTCGAGACGAGCTTGCTCGGCTGCTCGAGCACTCTGCAATTTCCCACGAGATTTCAATTACCCTAGAGTTAATGTTGCAGTTGGCGGAAGTTATTGAATCCCCACAGGATGAACTGATCCAAATGTTGATGGCTTGCCGCCGTGGTCTTGCGCTTCAGCTCCAGGAGCTCGCAACCGGCAATCAAATTGATCTAGATGCAGAGCTGGTTGCCAGTAGTCGGAATGCCCTGGCAGCTCGAAATGAAATCGAGCTGCCGGCTAGCGTTGCTGCCGAGGAAGAATCTGGACTGCTACCAGCTGATGATATCGATGAAGACGTCCTACCGTTGTTTCTTGAAGAAGCAGAGGAACTTGCGGAGGCAATTGATGAATGCATCCTGGTTTGGAGTGGCGATACTAATAGCACAACTCACCTTGATCTGTTGTTAAGACATCTTCATACCCTGAAAGGTGGGGCTCGTCTTGCTGGGCTCAATTCACTTGGTGAGTACACCCATAACTTCGAAACCTTTTTGATTGGAGTGCAACAGTCGCCTCTACAGTTAGACGATGCATTCTTCGCTTTACTCAATCAACGCCAGGATGAAATTTCGCGCAGAATTGCGATCTATCAAAAGTTGACCCAGGGTACCGCAACCGAAGCTGAACTTGCCTCGATGCGTCTGGAAAAGCGTATCGAAGATGCGGACTCGGATTCAACTGGCGAGGTTGAAATTGAGCAACCGCAAACGCCGTTGCACACCCAAGATTTACCAGAAGATGATATCGACGAAGATGTGCTACCAATATTTGTTGAAGAAGCAGAGGAACTGCTTGAGGCTATCGATCAGTGCATTTTAGATTGGAGCAGTCAGCCAACTGCTTCCGAATTTCACGATGACTTGTTGCGTCACTTACATACACTTAAAGGTGGAGCCCGGCTAGCGGGGATTAATAGTCTTGGTGAAATTGCGCATAACTTCGAAACCTATTTAATTGGTATCCAACAAAACCCTGTTCCACTCAACGATGACTTTTTTGCTTCCCTAAACATCCAGCAAGATGAAGTTACACGACGGGTCGAAGTCTACACCAGGATTGCCCAGGGGGACGTCAGTGATGAGGATGTTGCATCGCTCAACGAATCACCCGCCGAGATCGTATCGCCAGATGTAACGGTTGTTCCCGACAACACGATTGCAGAGGTTAGCCCTCAGGCAGCAACGGAAGAAAGGCAAACCTCTGGGGCTAGTAACCAGGAAATGGTTCGTGTGTCCGCAGAATTGTTAGAGGACCTCATCGGTCTGGCGGGGGAATCTAATATTACCCGGGGTCGTGTTGAGCAACAAATTCGTGATTTTGGTGAGTCTCTGCAGGAGATGGAAGAAACCATCCATCGAGTTCGCGAACAAGTGCGCCGGCTTGAGATTGAAGCGGAGTCTAGAGAAACTGTTTTTCGTCTTGCTAAAGAAGAACACGACGGTGAGTCAGGCTTTGATGATTTAGAAATGGACCGCTACACAATGCTGCAGGAGATATCCCGCACATTGAATGAAAGCTCATCGGACATGCTTGATCTGAAGGAAACCTTGACCAATAAGAGCCGTGATGCGGAAACTCTATTGCATCAGCAGGCCAGAATCGACAAGGATCTGCAGGAAGGATTAACCCGAACACGCATGGTGCCATTTGCGCGACTAATTCCGCGCCTGAGAAGAATTGTTCGACAGATAAGCGCAGAAGTTGGAAAGTCTGTTCGATTTGATGCGTTTAACGTTGAAGGCGAACTAGATCGAAATGTCTTAGAGCGTATTGTAGCGCCCCTGGAACACATGCTGCGTAACGCGGTTGACCACGGTATTGAATCAACCGAGCAGCGCAAAGCTAGCAATAAGCCGGAAACCGGTAGGATTAGTTTGCGGCTATCCCGGGAAGGTGGTTATGTCGTGCTTACGGTCAGCGATGATGGTGGCGGTATTAATGTCGGTGCTGTTCGGAGCAAGGCAATCGAACGGGGTGTTATGACCCAGGGGTCAACCCTGTCGGATCATGAAGTCATGCAGTTTATTATGCACGCAGGTTTCAGTACGGCCCAAAAGCTGACTCAAATTTCCGGCCGCGGGGTTGGCATGGATGTGGTCAATAGCGAGATTAAACAGTTAGGCGGGTCCATATCAATCGACTCTACCCTCGGGGTTGGTTCAGAGTTTACGATTCATATCCCTTTTACGGTATCAATCAATCGGGCACTTCTTGTGGTTGTGCGCGAAGAAGTTTATGCCATTCCACTTAACACCATAGAAGGTATTGTCCGGGTTAGTCCTTACGAATTGGAAGCCTATTATCAGCCCGATGCGCCAATGTTTGAGTACGCGGGCCAGCCCTATCGATTGGTCTATATGGGCAAGATGTTGGAGCGTGGTGACGACCCAGTACTTGAGGGGCTTGTTGCTCCACTGCCAGTGATTCTCGCTAGAAGTGGAGAAAACTCCGTAGCGCTCCAGGTGGACCGGGTGATTGGTAGTCGAGAAATTGTCTCTAAAAGCCTTGGGCCTCAATTCAATAATGTTGCGGGAGTGTCCGGTGCAACGGTAATGGGCGATGGTAGTGTTGTTGTGATTCTTGACGTCCTCGCCTTTATTCGGAAATCAGAGGAGGGTATTTCAGCTGAAGCCCTGGAGCAAGCAGCTGAAGTAGAGCAGCTTCATCGGGTCCGTAAAGTTATGATTGTCGATGATTCAGTTACAGTCCGAAAGGTAACAACTCGTCTAATGGAACGACAAGGCTGGGAAGTAACCACGGCAAAAGATGGACTTGACGCCATGAACCAGCTTCAAGATATCTATCCTGATGTGGTGTTGTTGGATATCGAGATGCCAAAAATGGACGGGTTTGAAGTACTCAAGAGTGTTAGGCGGGACCCTCGGTTAGAAAAGCTGCCTATTATTATGATTACGTCTCGAACGGGGGAGAAGCATAAACAACAAGCCCTTGAGTTGGGCGTAAACCAATACCTCGGTAAGCCATTTCAGGAAGCGAACCTGCTCAGCACCATTGATGAAGTGTTAGCAAAAGCTGGATCTAAGAATGAGTGAACTCGAATCGGAATTACCGACGTTTTTTATCCCGCTACAAAAAAGTAATTTATTGTTACCTAACGCAGCTGTGGCAGAAATTATCCCTTACGAGCCATTACAAAGGGTTCAGGATACGCCCGACTGGTTTCTGGGTTTTCTTGCCTGGCGCGGCATTCAGGTACCTGTTGCATCCTTTGAAATGTTAACCGTGAAGCGAGCGAGCTTTTCGCTGGTGAGCGTCTCAAGTGCAAACCTCGTCATTTTGCGTGCGTTGGGTGGAGCAGATGACTTCAGTTATTTTGCGGTTGTGGCCCAGACCCTGCCTCGACTGGAACGGATTTGTGCTGATCAGTTGTTTGAAACCGATGAGCCTATTGCACGAACTGAATTGGTCAAAGTGCGTTTTGGTGACGACCTGGTGTCCATTCCAGATCTAGATTTTATTGAATCAGAAATTCGAGCTGTCGCTTTCCAATAGTGATTGGTTGACCAGGGTCAGGAGACTTATAGCGGCGGTTTCTGCCCGGAGTATTCGCGTTCCCAAATTAACACCCTGAAGCCCAGATTCCCGCGCTAATTCAACCTCTTGATCGGTGAATCCGCCCTCGGGACCTACCAGAATACTAATAGGAGATTGAGACGCTTCGATGTGGAATGCCTTTATTTCCGCACCAGGTTCCGCGATAAAACATATTTCGTCCAGGCTGCTGATCCATTCGGATAATGGTTTGGGTTCGAGTATCCGGGGCACAAGATTTAGACCACATTGTTCGCAGCTGCTGGTTGCGATTGATTGCCAATGTTGAAGCCGGGTTTTGATTTGTTTTGCTGAAACCGTTACTCGATCGGTGATCAACGGCTGAATATTGCTTGTGCCCAATTCCACGGCTTTCTGTAACGCCAGGTCCATTGCATCTCGCTTCAAAATTCCGAGTCCGAGGGTAATGCTGCGAGAAAGGTTTCGATTGATTGAATCAAAATGGGTAGTTTGAGCTGTCACAGTCTTTTTTGAAACGTCGGATACGATTGCTCGGTACTCACCACCTTGACCATTAAACAGAACAAGTGAGTCACCGGGCTTGAGGCGAAGGACGTTTCTTATATAGTGAGCACGCTCATCATTGATATCGATGGCACTGTCGGTGGACAGCGGTTGATCAATGAAGAAGCGAGAAATGCGCATAGGCAGCTAGAGCCCGAGATTGCGCCAGAGTTTGATCACAGGCAAAGACTGATTCAGTGTATAAAAGTGGAGCCCGGGGGCGCCGCCAGCTAACAGCTGCTCGCAGAGTCGGGTCACGACCTCTTCACCAAAGGCTTTCAAGGCTTCAGGCTCGTCCTCATAGGATTCTAAATGTTGGCGAATCCATCTTGGGATGTCAGCACCACAGTTGTCGGAGAATCGAACAAGATTGCGATAGCCTGTAATAGGCATGATGCCAGGTACAATTGGGATATCGACACCT
The DNA here is from genome assembly GCA_963976815.1 of uncultured Pseudomonadales bacterium. Taxonomy (GTDB): domain Bacteria; phylum Pseudomonadota; class Gammaproteobacteria; order Pseudomonadales; family Azotimanducaceae; genus JAHRVQ01. The sequence continues at coordinate 237,130 of CAXBLU010000006.1, forward strand.
AACTTCTCGCAGCGGTCTATAAAACGAAAATACGCTTCTGGGTTGTAAAAATACTGGGTGATTGCGCTATTGGCCCCGGCGTCTACCTTTTCCTTAAAGTACTTCAGGTCCGATTCAACACTCCGAGAATCTGGATGGATCTCAGGATAAGCAGCCACTTCAATATGGAAATGGTCGCCACTCTTCTCTCTTATAAAACGGACAAGCTCACTGGCGTAGGCCATCTTGCCTGAGCCGCCAGTACCAGAAGGCACATCTCCCCGTAGAGCAACCACGCGATTGACGCCGGCATTTTTGTAGTCATTGATGAGGGTTTCAATCTTTTCGGGATTATCTCCGCCGAAGGACAAATGTGGTGCAACCATCGAGCCCTTTTTTTGAATCTGCAGGACCGCCTGCTTAGTGCCGTCACGGGTTGAACCGCCGGCACCGTATGTAACGGAGAAGAAGTGAGGATTCAATTCACTTAACTTGTCGTGAATTTTGTCCAGCTTGGCAATGGCCTCATCGCTTTTTGGGGCCGAAAATTCAAAACTAAAATGCTTTGGAAATTGTCCTTGCGCTGTCACATGCTTCTCCGGTTGTCCTAGAGCGCGCTGGCGAGAAGTTCAGCTTTGTCGGTCTTCTCCCAGGTAAAGTTAGGCTCTTCACGACCAAAGTGACCGTAAGCCGCTGTATCCCGGTAGATTGGACGCTTGAGGTCAAGCATAGCGATTAAGCCTTTCGGCCGGAGGTCAAAGTGTTCGCGGACCAGGGCTTCGATGTCCTGGTCAGAGATTTTTCCGGTACCAAAGGTGTCAATGCTGATGGAGGTAGGTTCCGCAACACCAATGGCATAAGAAACTTGAATTTCACAACGATCAGCTAGTCCAGCCGCAACAATATTTTTTGCAACGTAACGACCAGCATAAGCAGCGCTACGGTCAACCTTTGATGGGTCCTTACCGGAGAATGCGCCTCCACCATGACGAGCCATGCCGCCATAGGTATCAACAATAATTTTTCGGCCCGTTAGACCACAGTCACCGACGGGACCGCCAATGACAAAGTTTCCGGTTGGGTTGATGTGGTATTGAGTGTTTGCGTGTAACCAGTTTGCAGGCAGCACTGGTTTGATGATTTCTTCCATTACCGCTTCTTGAAGGTCTTTCAAGGACACATCAGGGTCATGTTGAGTCGACAGGACAACAGCTTCGATACCACTTGGAACACCGTTTTCGTCATAGCGGAAGGTGACCTGACTTTTTGCATCCGGGCGAAGGAAGGACAACTTGCCGCTCTTTCGAACCTCAGCCTGCTTCTTAACCAATCGATGAGAATAGGTGATTGGGGCTGGCATCAATACATCTGTTTCATTGCTCGCGTAGCCAAACATCAGGCCCTGGTCGCCAGCACCTTGATCATGGTCAGTGGATTCGTCAACACCCATCGCAATGTCGGGTGATTGTTTACCAATGGCGTTCAATACAGCACAGGAAGCACCGTCAAAACCAACATCTGAGCTGTTGTAACCAATGTCTAGAATCACCTCTCGACAGAGTTCTTCAAGGTCTACCCAGGCGGTTGTTGTAATCTCTCCAGCAAGGACCACCATGCCGGTTTTAACCATAGTTTCACAGGCAACCCGTGCATCTGGGTCTTCCGTGAGAAGCGCATCCAGAACTGCATCGGAGATCTGGTCGGCCATTTTGTCTGGGTGTCCTTCAGAAACGGACTCGGAAGTAAAAATACGGCTGGTCATGTAAAACCCTTGGTCTAGACGAAAAGGCCGTATTCTACCTGTACTGTTGGCTCAAACCCACTGGCCGCGGTGATATTCCTTCAAGATGAAGCCAAATCTGCTTCATTCATCTTAATATCCGGTTGAGGTCCGAGGGTGCCTAAGGGAAAATAGCGCCCTTTTCTACGACCCGACGGCAACCTATATGAGTTCCACCTATGAACGCTAGGCAATCACGCGCGAACGCCATCCGTGCGCTATCGATGGACGCAGTACAAAAGGCCAATTCCGGGCATCCCGGTGCCCCGATGGGTATGGCGGACATCGCCGAGGTCCTCTGGTGCGGCTATTTAAACCATAATCCTGCCAACCCAGATTGGGCAAACCGCGATCGGTTTGTGTTGTCTAACGGTCACGGCTCGATGCTGATTTACTCGCTGTTGCACCTGACGGGCTACGATTTGCCAATGTCTGAGTTGGAAAATTTTCGGAAGCTAGGTTCCAAGACGCCCGGTCATCCAGAATATGGCTATACCCCTGGCGTTGAAACTACTACCGGTCCACTTGGGCAGGGACTTGCCAACGCGGTCGGCATGGCGCTGGCTGAGAAACTATTGGCGGCTCGCTTTAATAGGGGACCACACCAGATTGTAGATCATCACACCTACGCCTTTGCCGGTGACGGTTGTCTTATGGAGGGGATTTCCCACGAGACAGCATCCCTTGCCGGTACCTTGAAGCTCGGTAAGCTGATCTGTATGTATGATGACAATGGTATTTCCATCGATGGTGAAATTGATGGTTGGTTTACCGACGACACTCCGGCTCGTTTTCGTGCCTATGGCTGGCATGTCATTGACGAGGTAGATGGCCATGATGGAGAAGCTGTTTCCGCGGCGATTGCCACGGCAAAAGCCAATGTCGATCAGCCGACATTAATTTGTTGCAAGACTCATATCGGCTTCGGGTCTCCGAATAAATCTGGCAAAGCATCTAGTCACGGTTCACCCCTTGGTGCCGAAGAGGTAGCACTCACCCGAGCAGCTCTGGACTGGACTTCAGCGCCTTTTGAAATTCCTGAAGACGTCCGGTCCGGTTGGGACTGCCGACAAAAAGGTGTAGATCTTGAAAATGCCTGGCGCCAATCCTTTGCAGAATACAGTCAGGCTTACCCAGAGTTAGCAGCCGAATACGAGCGAAGAATGTCCGGCGACCTACCCGCTGACTGGGCTGCCACTATGGATGCCTTTCTGGCTGAAGTTGTGTCGGCCGGCGCAAGCAAAGCTACTCGGCAAGCTTCAGCGAGTGTCATCGAGGAAATGGCAAAAATAATGCCTGAACTATTGGGTGGCTCCGCGGATTTAAGTCCTTCAAACAACACCACCTGGCCAGATATGAAGGAAGTTAAGCCGGGCACTGAAGAGGGTAACTATATTCATTACGGTGTACGTGAGTTTGGCATGACAGCCATTGCTAACGGCATTGCGTTACACGGTGGCTTCAAGGCCTACACAGGTACCTTTTTGATTTTTATGGAGTACGCCCGCAACGCGGTTCGGATGTCTGCTCTGATGGGAATTCAAAATATCCATGTGTATACCCATGATTCTATTGGCCAGGGAGAAGATGGACCGACTCACCAACCCGTTGAGCAACTTGCGAATTTGCGCGGTACACCCAATATGTCCAGCTGGCGACCCTGCGATACGGTAGAAACTGTTTTTGCCTGGCGGGCAGCAATGGAACGACACAACGGTCCAACGGCGCTTGTGTTCTCCCGGCAGTCGCTACCTTTTCAGGAACGGGATGCTGCACAGATTTCCAATATTGCCAAAGGAGGCTACGTCCTCAAGGATGCACCCAATCCACGGGCCATTATTATTGCGACGGGCTCAGAGGTTAGCCTTGCAACGTCAGCGGCTGAACAGCTTTCCGCTGAGGGAATTGATGTTCGTGTGGTATCCATGCCGAGTCCCGATGTATTTGAACAGCAGGATGCCGCTTACCGAGAATCAGTGTTACCGGGGGGCGTACGAAATCGAATTGCTATCGAAGCCTCGCATCCAGACTATTGGAGAAAGTGGGTGGGCCTTGATGGTGATGTTGTTGGTTTGGCGAGTTTTGGAGAATCAGGACCCGGCGCAGACGTACTGAAACATTTTGGGTTCACCGCAAATAACCTGGCGGCAAAGGTGAAAGAAAGTTTGTGAGCATTGTAGACATCAGAAATCTAGACGTTAAGGGTAAGCGGGTATTGGTTCGTGAAGATCTTAATGTGCCCTTAAAAAACGGCAAAGTGGCTAGTGATGCGCGGATCAGAGCTGCGTTGCCCACGATTCAATATCTTGTTGAGCAGGGTGCAAAGTTGATGGTCATGTCCCACCTTGGGCGGCCCGAGGAAGGCAAGCCGATTTCTGAGCAAACGGAGTATTCGTTAGCGCCGGTGGCCACTCATATTGCTTCGATAACGGGACTAAAAGTTAGGTTGGCGGATACCTACCTGGACGGTGTTGAATTCGCCGATGAAGATCTGGTGCTGTTTGAGAATGTTCGCGTTAATAGCGGTGAGAAGAAAAATAACGAGGCGCTTTCAAGAAAGCTCGCGGGGCTGTGCGATATTTTTGTTATGGATGCATTTGGTACTGCTCACCGGGCTCAGGCGACAACAGAAGGCGTTGCGCGATATGCACCAGTTGCAGCGGCGGGGCCTCTGCTCATTGCCGAGTTAGATGCGCTCTCGCGTGCGCTTGCTGAACCAAAGCGGCCCGTTGTCGCGATTGTTGGTGGAAGTAAAGTGTCAACCAAGCTTGAAGTTCTCGGCGCGCTATCCGAAAAAGTCGATACGCTGATTGTGGGTGGCGGAATCGCGAACACCTTTATTGCGGCCCAAGGGCATGAAGTAGGTAAATCATTGTACGAACCAGGTTTAGTCACAACAGCCCTGGAGCTGATGAAGCGAGTCAACATCCCCGTACCGACTGACGTAGTTGTCGCTGACGGTTTTGATCAACCTGAAACTGCCAGCACAATATCCACCGACGCGATTGGTCTCAATCAAATGGTGCTGGATATTGGTCCGGACAGTCGCAAAGCCATCGCGAACATTATTGCTTCCGCGGGGACCATTATTTGGAATGGTCCGGTTGGTGTATTTGAGCAACCCGCTTTTGAAGCCGGCACTCGAAGTCTGGCAGAAGCTATTGCAAACAACACAGGCTTCTCTATTGCTGGTGGTGGCGACACCCTTGCGGCAATTGATCAGTTTGGTATCGCCGATCAGGTCTCTTATATCTCAACCGGTGGCGGTGCATTTTTAGAATTTGTGGAAGGCAAAACTTTGCCCGCGGTAGCGGTTCTTGAGTCCCGTGGCGCCAACTAAAATATTTAAGGAGTAACACATGGCATTAGTCAGCATGCGGCAGGTGTTAGATCACGCTGCAGAAAATGGTTATGGCGTTCCGGCGTTCAACGTAAACAATCTAGAGCAGATGCGCGCCATTATGGAGGCGGCAGAAGAAACCGATAGTCCGGTAATTGTGCAAGCCTCAGCCGGGGCACGTAAATATGCGGGAGCAAATTTCCTTCGGCATTTGATACTAGCGGCCATCGAAGAGTTTCCGGATATTCCAGTGGTTATGCATCAGGACCACGGTGCAACTCCAGACGTTTGTCAGCGGTCTATTCAATATGGCTTCTCCTCGGTGATGATGGACGGCTCATTAATGCCAGACCAAAAAACGCCTGCGAGCTATGAATACAACATCGATGTGACCAGGCGTACAACGGAAATGGCCCATGCCTGTGGCGTTACTGTAGAGGGTGAACTTGGATGTCTGGGCTCGTTAGAAACTGGCGAAGCCGGTGAAGAAGATGGTGTTGGTGCAGCAGGTAAATTGTCGATGGAGCAAATGCTCACCGATCCCGATGAAGCTGTAGATTTTGTCACACAGACGAAGGTAGATGCTCTCGCGATTGCGATCGGTACAAGCCACGGGGCTTACAAATTCACACGTCCACCTACCGGTGACATCCTGGCGATTGAGCGCGTTAAAGAAATACACAAGCGGTTACCCAATACGCATCTGGTCATGCATGGTTCTTCCAGTGTGCCCCAGGATTGGCTAGCGGTGATTAATGAATTTGGCGGAGAAATCCCTGAAACCTATGGCGTGCCAGTGGAAGAAATTCAGGAAGGCATTAAGCACGGCGTTCGAAAGGTGAATATCGATACCGACCTACGCCTGGCGTCAACAGGTTCAATCCGAAAGTTTCTTGCTGAAAACAAATCAGAGTTTGATCCGCGAAAGTACTTTGCCGCTTCTCAGATTGCGATGAAAGAAATTGTAATCGCTCGATATGAAGCATTTGGAACCGCAGGTCAGGCATCAAAAATCAAACCGATATCACTTGATGTGATGGCCGACAAGTATTTCTCTGGGTCCCTTGATCCGAAACTAAAGGCCTAGGAAGTGCAGGCGCTACTTGACCAACTGGCGGAGCAGGTTGGTGCGGATTGTATCGCGACAGACAGGTTAACCATGGAGTCCCATGGTCGGGACTGGACTCGATTCTATGAGCCGAACCCCCTTGCGGTGGTATTTCCTCGAGACATTGAAGCGGTCCAGTCGATTGTTCACTTCGCCCGAAAACATAAGATCTCGTTGGTGCCATCGGGTGGGCGGACAGGTTTAAGTGGTGGCGCGGTAGCGCGCAATCAGGAGCTTGTTGTTTCGCTGGATAAAATGAATCGCATCCTCGGGTTTAACGAAACTGAGCTTTCGGTAGATCTGGAAGCCGGCGTCGTAACGGAAGTGCTGCAAAATTTTGCTGCAGAAAAAGGTCTCCAATATCCGGTTGATTTTGCTTCATCCGGCTCGAGTCAAATTGGCGGAAATATCGCAACCAACGCCGGTGGCATTAAAGTGTTGCGCTATGGACTGACCCGGGACTGGGTGATCGGCCTAACGGTTGTAACCGGCCGCGGAGACATATTGCACTTGAACAAGGGTCTGGTGAAGAACGCGACCGGATATGATCTAAGGCATCTTTTTATTGGCTCTGAAGGGTCACTCGGTATTATCGTCGGAGCAACGCTTGAGCTGACTGCCGCTCAAAACAATCCCGAGGTATTGCTACTTTGTGCAGCCCGCATGCAGGATGTTATGTTAGTTTTGAAGAAATTTCGTGAGCATGTACAACTATGTGCTTTTGAATTCTTCGGTGAAAATGCACTTCAGCATGTGCTCGGAGAGAAGAGTGGATCTCATCCCTTCTCCGAACCGACGCCCTACTATGTCCTGCTTGAGTTTGAGAATAGTTCACCCGCGGATATGGAAGCAGCCATGCATGCCTTCGAGTCCTGTCTGGAGGCTGGATGGATCAGTGATGGCATTGTCAGTCAAAGTGAAGCTCAACGTCGTGAACTCTGGTCATACCGTGAAGGTATTTCTGAAGCGATCACACCCTACACACCTTATAAAAATGATATATCCGTCCGGGTTTCTTTGGTACCTGAATTCTTAGATGCTGTAGAAGCACTGGTGGAAAAAGAATATCCGCAGTTTGAGATCGTCTGGTTTGGTCATATTGGAGATGGCAATGTTCATCTTAATATTCTTCGCCCCGAGGATTGGGCGGTAGATGCATTTAAAAAAGAATGTGAAAAAGTCACCCATGGCGTGATGTCGATTGTTGAGACGTTCGAAGGTAGTGTGTCCGCTGAGCATGGCGTTGGGCTACTGAAACGTGATCAGCTTGGATTTACCAGAAGTCCTGCTGAAATCGAAATGATGAAAGGCATCAAAGCGGTATTTGATCCTTCGGGGATCATGAATCCTGGAAAGGTATTCGAGATTTAGGTGGGTTTCCTGTTTATGGCTGCTCTAGTCAGCGGCCCTTATTTCACTAACATTTCCATCACTACTGACGAGGACTAGATCAGCCGCTCTTATTGCAAACAGCCCGTTAGTGACAACTCCTGGGAGATTGTTCAAGGCTTTCTCTAACGCAATGGGATCGGTGATGATGAGATCGTGGATATCCAAAATCACGTTGTGGTTGTCGGTTTCGAAACCTTGTCGATAAACGGGCCGTCCGCCTAATTGTACGATGGATCTTGCGACCACTGATCTGGCCATCGGGATGACTTCCACTGGAAGCGGGTACGAGCCGAGTGATTTAACAAGTTTGGATTCATCTACGATACAGACGAAGGTTTCTGCTACCGAGGCAACAATTTTTTCCCGGGTCAGTGCGCCGCCACCACCCTTAATCATGGCCAGGTTTTCATCGACCTCATCGGCTCCGTCCACGTAGAAACGCATATCTTTAACATTGTTTAATTCCTCAACTCGAATGCCATGGCCCCTCAGTCGATCCGCGGTTGCCTCGGAACTGGCAACTGCACTATCAAATTTGTGTTGAAGCGTCGCGAGGGCGTCAATAAAGTAGTTGGCGGTCGAGCCTGTACCGACACCAATGACGGATTTTTCACTCAGGTGGGGTTCGATGTAGCGAGCAGCGGCTTCACCAACCTGTTTTTTCTTTTCGTTCTGATCCATCTGATACCTTTTGGGTGATTCGCCGAGCGTTTTTTCTGGGTAGGGAGTTTATACTCTCGTGCTTAAGGTCACATTCCATTTTTTTACAGATGACAAATAAGCGATGACAGATAAGTACATCAAGAAAATACTTGAAGCGAATGTCTACGAAGTGGCGGAAGAGAGTCCGCTTGAGGTCGCGCCAAAGTTGTCGGAGAGAATTGGTCGAAGCCTGCTGCTGAAGAGGGAAGATACTCAAGCGGTGTTTAGTTTTAAACTCCGTGGTGCGTTCAACAAAATTCAGAGCTTAGCCCCAGAGGTCCGGCGACGTGGTGTGATTACAGCGTCGGCGGGTAATCATGCCCAGGGCGTTGCCCTTGCCGCCCAACATCTAAAGGTGCCTGCAACTATTGTGATGGGCCGAAATACCCCCTCCATAAAAATTGAAGCTGTACGGCGCTTGGGCGCCAAAGTGCTGCTCGAGGGTGATAGTTATGATGAAGCAGCGGCAATTGCCCAAAAACTCTGTGGGGAACAGGATTTAACCTACGTTCACCCTTTTGATGATCCAGACGTTATTGCCGGCCAAGGCACAATTGCCATGGAAATTCTGCGCCAGCACACTGGCCCACTACATGCGGTGTTTGTGCCCGTCGGCGGCGGCGGACTTATTTCTGGAGTGGGTACCTATATTAAGTATCTACGGCCTGATATTCGAGTTATCGGCGTGGAGGCGGATGGTTCAGCGGGTATGTGGGCAGCATTGCAAGCGGGTCGGCGGGTGAAGTTAGCGGCTGAAGATATGGATCAGTTTGCTGATGGGACGGCGGTCAGGCAGGTGGGAAAAGAGACCTTCCGATTGGCAAAAGCCTGTGTTGATGAAGTGATTAAGGTGAGCACCGATGAAATATGCGCAGCTATCAAAGATGTTTTTGAAGACACCCGGGCGATTTGTGAACCTTCAGGCGCACTAGGTATCGCGGGTTGTAAACAATATTTTGAAGCCAACAAAATGACTAATACGGAAGCCGTTGTGGCAATTGTGACCGGTGCCAATATGAACTTCGATCGGCTTCGGCATGTGTCCGAACGGACAGAGATTGGCGAAAAACGAGAGATGCTGCTTGGTGCAACCATTCCTGAGCAGCAGGGTAGTTTCCGTAAGTTCTGCCGGGCGATCGGAAAGCGCAGCGTTACTGAGTTTAATTATCGCTATTCACCGAATGTTGGTGCAAGGGTGTTGGTGGGTGTGCAGACCACGGCTGGCTCTGATGATCGGGTTGGTCTCCTGGAAAAACTTAAGAAGAACTATGACATTGTTGATTTGTCTGGGAATGAAGTGGCAGTGCTTCATATCCGTCATATGATCGGCGGTCGAGTCTGCAACCTCGATAACGAACGATTGTTTAGAGTTGAATTCCCTGAAAGGCATGGGGCTCTGGCTGGTTTTCTGGATGCGATAGGCTCTGCCTATAATATCTCGACATTTCATTATCGAAATCACGGTTCTGCGTATGGTCGGGTGTTAGTTGGTTTGCAGGTCCCCGATGCTGAGCTCGCGGCTTTCCGTTCGCGCCTTAAAGAAATTGGTTATCGCCATTGGGATGAATCGGAGAATCCTGCCTACCGTCTTTTTCTCCGCTGACCCCGGTTTAGATTATTCGGTGCTACCTATTCGGTTTTAGGTAGATGGTAATGTGCATACTCTGTATCGAAAGAAAATAGCCGGGTGTCTTTTAGCCGGTCGACGTAGAGAAAGCCATCCAGATGGTCAAACTCATGTTGAAAAACCGTCGCTAGAAAACCGTCTAGTTCTATCGTCTGGGCAGACCCGGTTCGATCAAAATAGTCTACCCGGATTTGTTGCGGCCGCTCAACGTAGCCCATCATATTGGGTACAGAAAGGCAGCCCTCCCAGTAACCCTCAGTTTGTTCATTGATAACCGTGATCTCTGGATTAACAAATACCGTGAAAGGTAAAGGTGTTACGGGGCCATAGCGGGTAGTGGGGTTCGGAATATTAATCACTGCCACCCGGAATCCAACATCAATCTGTGGCGCAGCGAGCCCAATACCGTTTCCCGTCGCCTCGAGGGTATCCTTTAGATCCGTCACGAGGTTATTGAACTTCTCCGAGCCTATTTCCTGTAACGGAAAGGGTTGGGCGACTTCCCGTAATGTGGGATGACCCATCCGGATGATTTCTTTTATCGCCATATTTTAATCTGTCCGGCTAAAGTCCTGGGCATCGGTGCCGATAAAATGACATCAGCAAAGATCTGAGTAAACACTTACTTGGTACTGATCCGAGACGGCTAGTGTGACTTACTGCACAAATATCGTGCAAATATAGCTCTTGTCTATTGATAAACATTCGGAACAGTTATATCTTTGTCGGTCCTAATAACTTGGTAACCGCTGTTTTAACGACAGTATTTGGAATAGGTAATGAACAAGAAGCCCGATCTTATGTTATTGATTTTTGTACTCCTCGGTTTAGGTGTTGCGGTCAATGCTGTGGGCCAAGCGTTAGGTTTCTAGTCGAGATCAATTCATTGTCTGTGACAATGCCATCCAATTGGACATCCCAGGGCTTGACCAATAACGCGTCAACTTCCTGAGCACTATGGGCAACGCCAATCTTCGGCAGCGCTTTCCAGCACCGTAATGCCGATAAGGTCCGATCGTAATAACCTCCTCCCATCCCGAGTCTCTGGCCGCTTCGGTCAAATCCAACGAGGGGAACCAACAGAAAATCGAGATCTGAAACCCCCAGTAAACGTTTCGTTTGGGGTTCAGGAATGCCGTATTGGTTGGACATAAGGCGATCACTGGTTTTGCCGAATAGCAGTCCTTTTCCTTTCCAGGGTCTGACACATTCCTGCAACACGGGCAGGTAAAACTGTTTTGATGTGTCCCGAGTTAACCAGGATAGGTCGACTTCGCCATCGGTTGCACTATAGACGCCGATTCGATGGGCTCGTTGATAAGGCAAATAGTGCTTCAGGTGTTGAGCGACTAGAAAACTAGCTCGATGTTGGGATGACCGCGACAACAATTGTCGTCTCTGTCTAAGCTGGCCCCGCAGTGTTTGCTGGCTAGGCGTCATCTCTAAATAAGGTCCCCAAATTGCCGCTGTTCTGATAGGCCCTTGAACCCAACGGTTCAAGGCGGTGGCCTCTAACGAGTTTTAGGCGTTCCGCGTGAACGGACATGCACATCTACCCAGATAAAAGACCTCCTGGTTATCGCTTAAAGGGTCGAGGACATATCGACTCGCGAGCAATCCAGGGAACAACCTAATTATAACCGATTCAAACCGAGTCGGGAGACAATTTATCCATTTCGGTTCTTCAGCCGACCTATGGCGCTATCTACTTTACCCATTAGCTGTTCAATATCGCGATTTTTGCTCTCGATTGAGTCTTTACCTTTGCTCGCTTCCGAGAGGTATTCATTCGCGATATTGAGGGCTGCCATCACTGCGATTCGGTCGAGGCCCAGCACCCCCGCGTTGGTTTTGACTTCTCGCATTTTTCCATCTAGATAGTCTGCAGACTGTCGAAGCGCTGTAACTTCTTCTGGCTTGCAGCTAACCTGATAGCTCTTATCTAGAATCGACACGGTGACTGTTTTTGATTCGGTCATCTATTCCTGCTCCAGCGCTTTGAGGCGCATGATCATGGCTTCGACCTTGTTCTTCGCGAGTTCATTTTTTTCTAACAGCCGAGTACGTTCAGTAAGCCAGTTGTCCCGGTCCTGTTCCAAATTGGCCTGTTTGCGCTCGAGTTCATCACAAAGGCTAATCAGTTCATCGATCTTGGCTTCGAGTTTTTGTATTTCCAAGGTTGAGCGGCCGTCACGAGTATTGGCGGCTACTATAATGGCACACTTCCTTCGAGGTCAAACATCCGTAAATAGCGTAAGATATGCGATTTTTGGGGGGAGCCAATGGCAACAGACTTATCGAATCTTAAGATTCAACTCGAGACCCTCAACTCAAAGGTTTCGGCATCGGAAGTGCACGGCTTTATAACTGGCTGGGTTGCCTCTGGAACCGTCTGGAATAGTGCTTCTGAGGCTTTTGCAGAAGCCTTTGAAATTCCCCTCGAAGGTTCCCTCGGGGATGTGAGTGCCGGTACCGCCGTTGCGGTACAAGCAGGCTTAAGTGACACGGAATTTGGTTTTCAAATACTCTTGCCAGATGAGGCGGAAGGCATTAATAATCAACGGGTTGCACTGAGTGACTGGTGTCGAGGGTTCCTTTCAGGATTCGGTCTTACGGGTCGATTTCAGGACGCGGAACTGAGTGACGAGGTAAAGGAACTCCTGCACGACTTCGCCCAGATTTCCCAGGTGGATGATGATATCCCTGAAGACGAAGAGAATGAATCTGATCTGATAGAAATTACTGAATATGTGCGCATTGGAGCCGTGATGGTTTTTACCGACTGCGCAACAAAGGCAGTTCACTAATGGCCCCAAAACCTCGAATTACCCACAGAGAATACGCCTCACGTCGAAAAGAGATGATGGCGATGATGGAAGATAAAAGTATCGCCATCCTGCCGAGCGCCAACATCGTGGCTAGAAATAGTGATGTAGATTACCCCTTTCGGCAGGATAGTGATTTTCATTACTTAACGGGATTTGATGAGCCAGAGTCGGTGATTGTCCTGGTGCCAGGCCGGGAACATGGTGAGTGTATATTGTTCTGCCGAGAACGGGACCCGAGCATGGAGCAGTGGCACGGGAAAATCACCGGCCCCGAACGGGCGATGCAATTGTTTGGAATTGACGATGCATTCCCGATAGCGGATATGGACGATATTTTGCCCGGCATGATAGAGGGGCGTTCGAAGCTATATTATTCCATGGGTAATCAGCGGGAGTTTGATACCCGGGTGATTGGATGGGTTAACGGCATTAGCAACAATAAACAATCCGGTACGCGCCCACCGGGAGAATTTGTGCAGTTAGACCGATATCTACATGAACTCAGATTATTTAAAAGCAAAGCGGAAATCGAAGTGATGCGGCGAGCGTCGGATATTACCGAACGGGCCCACAGGCGATTGCTCGAGACAGTTGAGCCGGGGCAGGCGGAATATCAACTGGAAGCAGATCTGCACCATACCTTTGTAATGGGTGGCGCTCGGTCCCCGGCGTACCCTTCTATTGTGGGAGCTGGAAACAACGGTTGTATCCTGCACTACATTACCAATGAGGATCAGATTCGAAAGGGTGATTTGGTTCTCGTCGACGCTGGCTGCGAGTATGAGTATTACGCGGCAGACGTGACCCGGACATTCCCCGCCAACGGCAAGTTCAGCAAAGTACAAAAATCCCTCTATGAGATTGTGTTGGCGGCGCAGCTCGCCGCCATTGAGGCGATCAAGCCAGGTAACCACTGGGATCAACCCCACCAGGCGGCGGTTCGGGTGATTTCCGCAGGCTTGCTGGCCCTTGGTTTACTTGAGGGTGAGCTGGAAGATGTTATCGAGCAAGAAGCCTATAAGAAGTTCTATATGCACAAGACCGGACACTGGTTGGGTTTGGACGTGCACGATGTGGGTGAGTATCAGGTTGATGAAACCTGGAGAGAGTTCGAGCCTGGTATGGTGATGACCGTTGAGCCGGGCATCTATATTGAGGAAGGTCTTGATGTGCCTGCTCGTTTTAGAGGTATTGGGATACGAATTGAAGATAATGTTTTGGTGACACAAAAAGGCCACGATGTTCTGACAAAGGGCATTCCTAAAACAATCGATGAGATTGAATCCTACATGGCCGAACACAATCCGGCGCTGGCTAGCTGATGGAAACTCGCTACGATATTGTGATCTGCGGGGGCGGACTGGTCGGCTTGATGTTGGCGAATCTCCTTGCAACAAGCCATTATACGATTGCGCTGATTGATGCTGGAACTGCACCAAAATCGCAAAGTGCAGATCAGAGCCAAAACCCAGGCCCAAACCGAGAGCAAAGTGCTGCAATGCTTACCGGCCACGGGTTAACCTCTGGATATGCGCCCAGGGTAAGTGTGCTGAACTCGGCATCTATCGGCTTGCTTGAGCGATGTGAGGTGTTTACGACTCTGGGTCGGCATGCCATTTTTTCTCACATGCAGGTGAAGGACGGAGAAGGCACAGGAGAAATCAGATTTAGCGCCGAGGACATTGGGGTACCACAGCTTGGAATGGTAATCGAAAACCACCTTGTGGTGACCGCACTTTATAAACGGCTGGAAGAATTTGAAAACATCGAGTTGCTATTCGACCATAAGGTCGAGGAAATTTCCGAAGCCGAAGCCGAAGCCGAAGCCGAAGCCGAAGCCGGCTCACTCGTCACCCTGGACAACAATAACGTTCTAAGCTGCAGTTTGCTGGTGGGTGCAGATGGCGGGAACTCCAGGGTGCGAGAACTCAAAGGACTACAAACCGCCGGTTGGGCCTATGATCAGACAGCGGTGGTCACCACAATTCAAACGACCAGACCCCACGGCAATATTCCTCGACAATGGTTCACCGTGAATGGCCCCCTGGCGTTTTTACCCCTGGCGGATGCGAACCTTTGTTCTATCGTCTGGTCCCACCGGGAAGCAGATAAGCTAATGGCGCTGGATTCGGAGTCGTTCTGTTGCGCTCTCTCGGAGGTGTCGGAAAGTGAGCTGGGAGAGGTGACTGGGGTAGATCGACGATTTTCCTTCCCCCTTAAACAGCAACACGCCTACCGTTACGTAAGTGCTGGAGTTGCCCTGGTTGGAGATGCAGCCCACACCATTCATCCGCTGGCGGGGCAGGGCGCAAATTTGGGTTTAGCGGATGCTGAAGCATTGGCGCTTGAAATAAAACAAGCCAGGTTGAGCGGCCAGCAGCCTGGAGATATTGCGGTGTTGAGGCGCTTCGCGGTGACCCGACAACCTCATAATTTAGCAGTCGCGGCGGCGATGGAAACTTTGAAGCGGCTATACGGTAGCGAATCTCCAGCTATTGGCTGGCTGCGTAACCACGGCATGCGTATGTTGAATCAAAACGGTCCGCTGAAGTCCTTGATGATGAAATTTGCGAGCTGACCCAAACAAAATTCAGCAGCCGCGTGAACTCAAGTCACTGTCCCCTAAAGCGTGAAAAAGATAGAATGCGGCCCTTGTTAATCACTGCAATGCGGGAACCCTATGGGCTTAAGAACGCCGCTTTATGAAGCACACCTCGCAGATAACGCCAAGCTAGTTGATTTTGGCGGTTGGGACATGCCCATCCATTATGGTTCTCAGATCGAAGAGCATCATGCTATTCGACGGGCAGCGGGCGTATGTGATGTCTCCCATATGACCGTTGTAGACGTTGCGGGTGAAGGTAGTAAAGGATTTCTTCGACACTTGCTTGCAAACGATGTGGAGAAGTTGACGACCCCTGGAAAGGCGCTGTACTCCGCCATGCTTACCGAAAGTGGCGGAATTCTAGATGATCTAATTGTTTACCTTACCGAAGATGGATATCGGGTTGTGGTCAATTGTGCAACTCGGGAGAAAGACCTGGCCTGGATGGAAAAGCAGGCCACGGGATTTGATTGTGTACTGACCGAGCGCCCAGAGTTGGCGATTCTCGCGGTTCAGGGGCCAGATTCACTTGATTTAGTTAAAACCCTTGTGACAGCGGAAAGAGCAAAACTCATTGCCGAACTCAAGCCTTTTGTTGGCAGGTTTTCCGATGGGTGGTTTATTGCCAGAACGGGCTATACCGGAGAAAAAGGCGTGGAAATAATATTGCCCGGTGAAGAGGCTGTTGCTTTATGGCAGGCCATTCGCCAGGCGGGTGTGGCGGCTGTTGGTCTTGGTGCGAGGGATACGCTGCGTTTAGAGGCGGGCATGAATCTCTACGGAAGTGATATGGATGAAAGCGTAAATCCCTTTGAATCCAATATGGGTTCTACGGTTGTGATGGCGGATGATCACGATTTTATCGGCAAAGAAGCGCTCCTTGCGGCGAGGGTCGAACAGGAATTGGTTGGGCTTGTGATGCTAGAAAAAGGTGTCCTTCGTGGCCACTATCCGATATTTGCAGGAGATCAGCGGGTTGGCGAAATCACCAGCGGCGCATACTCACCAACGCTTTCCCATTCCATTGCACTTGCAAGAATTAATGTTGGTGCAGGCCCATTGGAAGTTGAGATTCGTAATAAACGATTGCCCGTGCAACGGGTAGCGCCGCCATTTGCGCGAAATGGCAAACAGGTTTACCAGCTGTCTTAAGGCGCTGATTGATCAACATTCACAACTAAACATGACAAGTATGAGGAAGATGGAATGAGCGAGTTTCCTGGAGAGCTGCGTTACGCCAAGAGTCACGAATGGGCCCGGGTAGAAGATGATGGCACTGTTACGGTCGGTATCTCTGACCATGCTCAAGATGCATTGGGCGACGTGGTGTATGTTGAACTACCAGAGGTAGACGCGGAGGTTAAGGCAAACGGTGAAGCCGGAGTGGTTGAATCCGTTAAAGCGGCGTCCGATATTTATGCACCACTCTCTGGCACCATTATCGCTGTAAATACTGCCCTGGAAGATTCGCCCGAGACGGTAAATGAATCTCCCTATGAGGATGGCTGGTTTTTTAAACTGAAACCAAATGATCTTGGAGAGTTAAAAGACCTGTTAGACATGAGTGCCTACCAGGATTTCTGCGAAGCCGAAGAACATTAAAAGCTAGAGAGATCTAGCGAGAGAAGAACACCAGGTAATATCGGGTCGCGTAGCGGCCATCCAAGATGAGGTAATTCCATGCCCTTTGTGCCGCACACGACACAAGATGAACAGATCATGCTTGATGCGATTGGCGTTGAGTCGATCGAAACATTGTTTGATGAGATTCCCCCGGACTTAAGGGCAGGGGTGCTAAACAACACCCCGGAAGCCATATCTGAAATGGCATTGGTTCGTTTGATGTCTGAGCGCGCCAGGCAGGATGAGGTGAGCTTGTCGTTTCTCGGGGCTGGAGCTTACCAACATCATATTCCTGCTGCGGTATGGGATCTGGTTTCCAGGGGCGAATTTATGACAGCCTACACGCCGTATCAAGCAGAGGCGAGTCAGGGCACCCTTCAGCTAATTTATGAATTTCAGACCATGATGACGCGACTCACGGGTATGGATGTCGCCAACGCATCGGTTTATGACGGTGCATCCGCCTTGGCAGAAGCGGTGTTGATGGCGGTTCGGGCAAACAGAAGTTCAAAATCGAGGCGCGTGCTGATCGCCGGTAACCTTCATCCGAGTTATGAAAGTGCCGTACAGAATATTGTTCGCAACCAAAAAATCGAATTGGTTGCGGTACCCTGGCTGCCGGATTCAGGTCAGATAGATGAGGCAGCTCTGGCTTCCCATGCGGGTGAGGATTTTGCTGCGCTCGCGATTGCTTATCCTAACTTCTTCGGTGGCCTCGAGGATGTGCATAAGCTAACCCGATTTGCCCACGAAAATGGCCAACTGATGATTGGTGTAGTGAACCCTATGGCACTTGGCATTTTAGGTGCCCCAGGGCAATGGGGGGATACCGGCGCTGATATTATTGTCGGTGAGGGTCAGCCCTTCGGCATCCCGGTTGCTTCCGGCGGGCCTTACCTTGGTTATATGTGCTGCAAGCAAGCAATCGTTCGGCAAATGCCCGGACGAATCATAGGCATGACAGAAGACACAGAGGGCAAGACGGGGTTTGCGTTAACGTTGCAAGCGAGGGAGCAGCATATTCGTCGAGGTAAGGCGACCTCAAATATTTGTACCAACCAGGGTCTGCTGGTCACCGCCGCAACCATCTACTTAAGTTTGATGGGGGATGACGGCATTCGAAACATTGCAGCGAAATGCCACAGCGGCACTACGAAACTGTTAGCTGCTGCAACAAAAATTGATGGAGTTAGTGCAAAGTTTAGTCAAGCGGTTTTTCACGAGACCGTACTTGAATTACCGAAGCCAGCAAGCCTGGTATTAGGCGCGATGGCAGAACAGGGAATACTTGGTGGTTATGATCTGGGCGAACTGGAACCAGGTCTTGGCAACTGCATGCTGACAAATGTTACAGAGGTCAAAACCGATGAAGATATAGAATCCTTCGTCCAATCCCTGCGATCTGCCCTGGAGACAATCTAATGTTGATATACGAAAAGGGTAGTGAAGAACGCAGCGCAAAAGCTCAATACGAGATTGTAGACCTCGAACTGGATGATCTGCCAAAGGATCAAATTAGAAGTGATGCACTAGGTTTGCCCGCAGCGTCGGAACTTCAGGTTGTTCGACACTATACAAACTTGTCGAGAAAGAATTTCTCCATTGATGGAGAGTTTTATCCATTGGGGTCTTGCACCATGAAGTACAACCCAAGGGGAGCCCACAAGGTTGCCAGTATTCCGGGATTTCTCAATCGTCATCCTATGGCACCTGAGAGCCACAGTCAGGGTTATCTCCAGTGCTTGTTTGAACTGCAGGAATACCTAAAAGACGTGACGGGTATGAAGCGGGTTTCGTTAACCCCAATGGCCGGCGCCCAGGGTGAATTTGCGGGTGTTGCGATGATCCGTGCCTATCACGATAAGCGTGGAGATGACGCTAGAACTGAAATACTTATTCCGACAGCTGCCCATGGTACAAATCCGGCGACTGCAGTTATGTGTGGTTACACGGTGCGTGAGGTAGCTGTGAACAAAGATGGCGACGTCGACATTGATGCCTTGAAGGCGGAGGTAGGCCCTCACACAGCTGGCTTGATGATGACAAATCCATCAACCTGCGGTGTCTTCGAGCGTAAAGTAAAAGAAATTGCGGAGATCATCCACGGGGCTGGCGGCCTGCTCTACTATGACGGAGCGAATCTCAACGCGATTCTCGGCAAGGTTAAGCCCGGTGATATGGGTTTTGATGTCCTGCATATGAACTTACATAAAACCTTTGCCACGCCCCATGGCGGCGGGGGGCCGGGTTCGGGTCCCGTAGGTGTGGGCGAGCGACTCCTACCTTTTGTTCCGACACCGATTGTGGGTAAAAATGAAGATGGCCAGTTCTATTGGATGACCAGCAAGGATATTCCGGACACCATCGGTAACTTGTCTGCGTTTATGGGTAACGCTGGAATTCTGTTGCGGGCATACGCCTATGCAAGATTATTAGGTCGAAGTGGCATGCATCGAGTTGGTGAGTACGCGACACTAAATGCTAATTACATGGCAAAAGAGCTTTCGAAAGCAGGTTTTACCCTGGCTTACCCTGAGCGCAGGGCAACCCATGAATTCATAGTGACGCTGTCAAAGGAAGCGAAAGAGCTTGGTGTTAACGCTATGGATTTCGCCAAGCGTCTTTTAGATTATGGTTACCATGCGCCAACAACCTATTTCCCATTGCTGGTTCCAGAATGTTTGCTGATCGAACCAACGGAAACAGAAAGTCGCGAAGAAATGGATGGCTTTATTCAAGCGATGACAAGCATTTTAGAGGAGGCGCGCACGACACCTGAAGTTGTTAAGAACGCTCCGGCAACAATGCCAGTTAAGCGATTGGATGATGTTAAGGCAGCTAGAGAGCTGAATCTTGCCTGGCGGGGTTAGGAAAGCTCAGATTAATATCCTTTCCAGAGCTTCCTTAGTTAGCTGGAAGTTGATGTATTAGCATCCGGTCAAAGGATTCTAACTCGTGGATCAAGGCGGACAGGAGCAGTGGTAGATTAGCTCTAGACACCTCGTCATCGTCACTTTCCATTAATAGTTTGTTTAGCTCAAGCAGCGTTGCCCTGAAGTTTGTATAGGCGTTTGGATCAACCGCCCGGAGGATTGTTTCCATCGGTACTTTGGTAATCATAAATTGCTCAAGTGAATCAATCTCCGATTTCAGGGTCAGCAGTGACGTACCGCTAAAAGTGCTATGTCCCGCATCTGTAGTGGTCACCAGATTACTTTCTCGGAACGCCATGCGAAGTTTTTGAAGATTGCCTTTCAGGACTTGTTTGAGCACATTTAGCGCTTCAGGATAGTCCTCAATATCAAACTGCCCAGCGCAGGCCACGAACATGCTATCGGTATCATTAACCAGTTGGGTTGCCACGATGGCAAGGAATTGTCGCCTGCGTTCTACCTGCTGTAATCCTGTGCCCTGTTTAGAATCCCGTTCAAAGTCCGGAGTAGAGAATGGGATGAAATCCGAGAGTGGTCGCGCAAAAATCAGATACTCCATTGCATGAAAGCCAAGGGACACTTCTTCCTCGTCGGTGATTCCATGCTGGCTAATCAATACTTCTGGGCTGAGTATTAGCGTTTCATCATTAATGATGCCGCTACCCGGGTACAGTGGTAGATCATCAATAAAGCCAGGCTGAACGGGCCAGGCATCAATTCGATAGATCAGTTGTCGGCGTTCTTCATCTAGTGTGAGAAACCCGAATTGAGCTCTGGTGTAGGCCTCATGTGCCGATTGCCAGCTGAGTTGCAAAGTGGACAAGTGTTGTTCGTCGGGGCTGGCAAGGAATCTATTTGTTGCGGCTTGCAGGGCAGCAACTTCTTTAGTGAGATCAACCCTGTTGCTGGCTGCGTGTTGCTTAAGCTGATCGGCAATCTGGATTACCTGGTTTCGGTCGATTGTTACAATGCTTCGTACCGGCTCCTTTACCGGTGATTTTTCACAGCCGGCGAGTAATACAGACACGATGAGCGCTATCTTAGGGAGATGCATTTCCACCCTTTCTCTTTTGCGACACGACTAAGTGTTGGGTCAGCGTTGACCGCAACGGGGTTGTCCACCAATAGTAACAGCGGTAAGTCGTTGTGTGAGTCCGAGTAGAAAGTACTGCCCTCGAGGTTAAAACCATTTTCTGCCATCCAGGCGTTGAGTCGTGTGACCTTGCCAGGACCGAAACTCGGGGTTCCGACGATCTTACCGGTATAACCCTGATCGTTAAGTTCCGGGATGGGGGCAATCAACGCCTCAATTCCCAACAAGTCCGATATGGGACGAGTCACAAATTCTAACGTTGCAGTGACAATAATGAGTTGATCCCCCTGGCTTCTGTGACCTTCAATCAGCTCTCTCGCCCCGGGTAAAATGGCGGGGCTAACAACCGATTCTATAAATTGGGCCCGGTGCTCGAACAGAGTCTCAAGGGGATGCAGTGTGAGTACACGGGTCGAAAAAGCGAGATAGGCGTCAATATCCAGTTCGCCTCGTTTGTAGTCCTCATAGAAGCGCAGGTTCTCAGCCGTGTGTTCAGCGGCGTCGACAAGCCCGTGTTCGACCGCGTAGTCCCCCCAGGCATGATCGCTGTCGAGGCCGATAAGTGTCTCGTCTAGGTCAAAAATCGCAAGTTTCAAAGGTTATTTCCGTATTGTGGCAAGGGTTGTGTGTACCGTTAGTCGATTATCTAATTGCTGGTATTAAAAGCCTATTGTAACGGTTTCGGTAATGTTGATCATTTTTAGGACAATCCCATTCCTGCCCCTTTAATTGCCCAGGGGAGGTATTTCGTAGACAATGAAATCCACAACAAAATAATAACAGGTGGTGGAGATAGTGATAGATTCTGACGGTTATCGGCCAAACGTTGGGATCATTGTTGCGAATCCCGCGGGACAGGTGCTCTGGGCTCGACGGTGTGGTCAAGATGCATGGCAGTTTCCGCAGGGTGGCATTAACAGTGGTGAATCAATCGAAGATGCACTGTACCGTGAGTTGGATGAAGAGGTTGGATTGCAGCCAGAACAGGTCCAAATCATCGGTAGCACAAAAGGTTGGCTCCGTTACCGACTACCCAAGCGGTTACTCCGAAACAATTCGAAGAGCTTTATTGGCCAAAAGCAAAAGTGGTACTTGTTGAAAATGCTCGCGGAGGATCAAGCGGTCTGCTTTGATCACTCGGATAGTCCAGAATTTGATTTTTGGAACTGGGTTAGCTATTGGTATCCGCTTGGCCAGGTAGTTGCTTTCAAAAAAGATGTCTACCGACGTGCGATGAAAGAGCTCGCGCCGGGCCTATCTAGATGTTTGACTCCTCACCAATAATTACTGGATATATACCCAATGCTAGAAATACTGCGGCGAGTAACTCAAGAAGTTAACGCTGCAAAAGACCTCACCAGTGCCCTCGACATTATTGTCGATCGCGTCCAGTCGACTATGGAAACTGAAGTGGTCTCTGTCTACTTATTGGATGAAGAGCGCGGCGAATACGTTTTTATGGCCACCAGAGGCCTCAATGAGGCTGCGGTTGGATCCCTGACACTGGCTCTGGACGAGGGGCTGGTGGGATTAGTTGGGCAGCGGGCGGAACCCGTGAACTTAACTGAAGCGGCTAATCATCCACAATTTAAGTCTGTTCAAGAACTTGGCGAAGAACCCTATAACACCTTTCTTGGGGTGCCAATCATTCATCACCGTAAGGTGCTGGGTGTGCTTGTTGTTCAGCAAAGACGAAAGCGGCGTTTTGACGAAAGCGAAGAAGCGTTTCTAATCACATTATCGGCGCAACTGGCCGGGGTTATAGCCCATGCGAGGGCGACCGGTGCCCTGGCGACTGTAGGTTCACTGAAGGATCTGCCTTCAAGTCGATTTTTGGGCAAATCTGGGAGTTCCGGGGTTGCAATGGGCACCTCAATTATCATGTTCCCAGAAGCCGATCTGTCCAGTGTTCCCGACCGAACAACAGAAGATCCCGTCGCTGAGGTCAAAGAGTTTCGTCAGGCTGTGGAAGAAGCACGGGTCGAAATAGAGCAAATGAGTGAAGCGCTTTCGCACCAGTTAAAACGAGAGGAGCTGGCACTCTTTGACGCCTACCGCCACATGCTGGATGAGACCGCCATTACCGGCGAGGTGATAGAGATCATTGAAACCGGAGTCTGGTGCCAAACAGCATTGCGCCGGGTGATTGATGCCCACGTTGCAACCTTTGCCTCTATGGAGGACCCCTATTTGAGGGAGCGCGGTGCGGATGTGTTGGATTTAGGTCAGCGGGTGCTCGCCAAATTACAGTCTCGAGTTCAGCGTCGTCCTAACTATCCCAGGAAAACCATTTTGATCGCCCAGGAATTAACCCCTGCGATGCTGGTTGAAGTGCCACGGAGTAAGCTACAAGGATTAGTGTCGCTAAAAGGGTCTGGTAGTTCTCACGTGGCGATTCTTGCCAAGGCAATGGGCATACCAACGGTGATGGGCGTTGAAGACCTACCGATCCATCTGCTTGAGAATAAGCCAGTCATTGTCGACGCTAATACGGGATGCGTCATTACGTACCCGAACCGGGACCAACAGAATCATTACCGTCGGCTAGTCAAAGAAGAAAAAACCCTTATTGAGGGACTTGATGCCTTAAAGGATGAGAAGTCCGAAACGAGTGATGGTCACCGGGTGAGGCTCTGGGTGAATACCGGTCTGGTCACCGATGCCGCAATGTCCCTGGAAAGAGGGGCGGAAGGAGTGGGTCTTTATCGAACGGAAGTCCACTTTATGATGAATGATCGGTTCCCCACGGAAGAAGAACAGAGGGTCATTTATCGAGAGCATTTAAAAGCCTTTGCGCCGCGACCAGTTACCATGAGAACGCTGGATATAGGCGGAGATAAGGCCCTCAGCTATTTTCCGATTCAGGAAGAAAACCCGTTCCTGGGTTGGCGAGGTATCCGAGTCACCCTTGATCATCCGGAAATATTCTTGGGTCAGGTGCGGGCCATGATTCGGGCTAATGAAGGTATCGAAGCTTATCTGAGAATCATGTTGCCGATGGTGTCGAGCGTTGCCGAGGTGGATGAGGCCCAGCGGCTGATTAGCCAATGTTATCGAGAGATCATTGAAGAGGGTATTGAGGTTGAAATGCCCGATGTTGGGGTGATGATTGAGGTGCCGGCAGCGGTCTACCAGGCTAGAGATATTATTAAACGCGTTGACTTTCTGTCGGTCGGTAGCAACGACTTGATTCAGTATATGTTGGCCGTGGATCGAAATAACGCAAGGGTTGCGGAGCTTTACCAGGAGTTCCATCCGGCGGTGCTACACGCCTTAAAACTTGTGGTTGATGCAGCCCATGCGGAGAGAAAACCCCTGGGAATTTGCGGCGAAATGGCAGGTAACCCTTCCGCTGCAATATTGCTTACGGCCATGGGCTTTGATGTGTTGTCCATGAACGCCAACAACCTGCTAATGGTGAAGTGGGCAATCCGTAGCTTTAGTCTGGAGAAGGCAAAAAAGATCCTGGCCAAGGTTTTAAAAATGGACAACGCCTATTTGATCAAGAATTATGTGGAAGAGGAAATGCGCAAAGCCGGACTAGGCCAGCTGATTCGAAATCATTAAGGGGCCATTTCTTTAGCTGAGTGTGCCAGTCTATTTACTTCGATCTAGTTGATAGCGACAAATTTGCGTCCCGCGCCCCGCGGGGTCGAAACCCCGCTCTTCGAAATGGATATTCGTCCGACTTAGTTCAACGACGGTGCTGACGCTGGTACCGTAATCATCGCCGCGAATGAATCTGGCGCTATGGGGGGTGCCATCCCCCTGATCTGCTAATAAATCAAAAAGGCGGTTGTGCTGGCTGCAGGAGTCCGGGGAATTCACCAGCTGTCGTTCCAACAGATTTCGACCAGAAGTAACTTTAGGCCAATCACAATCCAGAAGTTGGTTGGATAAACCATAAAACCCTCTGTCTAGCTGGCGAATTTGGTTCTCTCGATTACTGAAGTAAAAAACACTGTGCCCATCGGAAATTAGCAAATTAAATCCTCGATACTCCTGGGCGTGTGGTCGCATGGCGCTGAGGTAATCAACACAATTCATATCGCCAACCAAAAAATTTGCCGTCAGTTCACCCCTGGACCTTGGAGGTAGGGGCTCTGCTGGAACTTCAGCGAAGTTGGTGACCGCTGCAAATCGTCCGTTCCTGTTGATGCCTAGCCAGGTACCTCCGGCTACGAGGTCCCGGCCCCCAAGCAGGTCCGGATGATCCTGCCAGTAGTCTGCTCTTGCTGTGGCCCGGCTGTGCTGCTCATCGCGATTCGCGGCAACCACCAGATGAAGCGTTTTACTTGGGTCAACGGCAAATAGGATCAGGCACATAGGGTCAGACTTTGATCAAAATCCGAGTTTATCATTGCGCCGCGTTGACGGATAATGCGACTTTTCCTACCAAAGTACTTTATGTGGCAATACCCCCAGATTGACCCCGTCGCCATTAGTCTTGGCCCTGTCCAGATCCATTGGTATGCCCTCAGTTATTTGATTGGTATTTCTATTGTCTGGTGGCATTTCGGCTATCGAAATCGTGCTGCGGCCATTGTGCCCGGGGCCGGGGGCAAAAAGACGCCAAAAGCGGTCACGCCCTGGACCGACGAGCAGCTGTCGGATCTCATTTTTTATGCCGTGCTCGGCGTCATCCTGGGTGGCCGGGTTGGTTATATGTTGTTCTATGGGTTTGAGCAGCTATTGGATAACCCGCTAAATCTGTTTCGAATCTGGGAAGGCGGCATGTCCTTCCACGGCGGCATGCTCGGTGTCTTTGCGGGGATCTACTGGTTTGGGCGAAAAATCGGTAAGGGTTTCTTTCAGGTGTCAGATTTTGTCGCGCCCAGTATCCCTATTGCTCTTGGTTGTGGTCGAATTGGCAATTTTATTAATGGCGAGCTGCCCGGTCGTGTGACCGAGGTGCCCTGGGCGGTAATTTTCCCGGGAGAATTGGTTGGCCGTCATCCGTCCAGCCTGTATCAGGCAGCCCTCGAAGGCCCCGTCCTCTTTCTTCTACTTTGGCTTTTTAACAGAAAAACCAGGCCGACCATGGCGGTCTCCGGCATGTTTTTAATTGGTTATGGGACCTTGCGATTTATATCCGAATTTTTACGTCGACCCGACCTACATATGGGCAACAATGGCTTTATTGCCTTTGATTGGCTCACCACAGGCCAGCTGTTATCTTTGCCCATGATCGGGTTTGGTGGATTGTTCATCGCCTGGAGTTATCGACAAATTTCAGCACCGAAACAATAACGGAACTTACAACGGAACTTACAACGGAACTTACTACGGAACTTACAACGGAACTACAACGATGATTATTAAGCCCAAAATCCGCGGTTTCCTATGTACGGCAGCACACCCAGTCGGTTGCCATCAGGATGTCCTCAATCAGATTGCCCATGTTAAAAGCGCCGGCAAGCTTGCCAACGGACCCAAGCGAGTGCTGGTTATTGGCGCGTCCGGTGGGTATGGACTCGCTTCCCGAATTAGCGCCGCATTTGGTGCTGAGGCGGCCACGATAGGAGTCTTCTTTGAGCGTCCAGCGGCGGGTAACCGCACGGCATCACCGGGTTGGTATAAATCTGCTGCTTTTACAAAAGAAGCGGAAGCTGCAGGACTATATGCCAAGAACATTAACGGAGATGCCTTCTCTAAGGAGATCAAGGACTCTGTCATTGAGCTGATAAAGGCTGATCTAGGTCAAATTGACATGGTGGTCTATTCCCTGGCAGCACCGGCGCGGGAACTACCCGACGGTACAGTCGTGCGAAGCGCACTAAAACCAATTGGTGAAGCATTTGAGGGTGCAACGGTAGACTTTAACACTGGCGAGCTAAGACCGATCAGTCTGGAACCAGCATCTGAGCAGGAAGTTGCCGACACCATCAAAGTTATGGGTGGCGAAGACTGGCAGCTTTGGATTGAGGCGCTATTGGACGCTGGTGTTTTGGCAGACAACTGCGTGACAACAAATTACACCTACCTCGGCAGCGAGGTCACCTGGCCAATTTATTACCACGGCACCATTGGTAAGGCGAAGGAAGACCTGGATCGAGCGGCCAAGGCGTTGCAGGAGCCAATGGCTTCCGTCAATGGCAAAGCCTATGTTGCAGTAATGAAAGGGCTTATGACCCAGGCTGCTTCTGCAATTCCTGGTATGGCGATCTATCTGTCACTATTGTTTAAAGCGATGAAAGCCAAGGGCACCCATGAAGGTTGTATTGAGCAAACGACCCGGTTATTCCACACCCAACTGTTCGCTGATGGAGAGCCGGAGCTGGATGAATCCGGAAGAATTCGCCTTGATGATTGGGAGCTCAGTGATGAAATTCAATCTGGGGTCAAAGCCAATTGGAGTGACGTGACAACTGAAAACCTCAATCAGTTAACCGACTTTGCCGGTTACCGGGAAGCGTTTTTGCAAATGCATGGATTTGACTTCAACGAAGTAGACTATGAAGCAGATGTGGATGCAGATGTACCGATGCTAATCGTGGGCGAATAGCCTACAGGGTCCAGGAGGCTATTCGTACGAAGACGATTGCCTCCGCCCCATCGACGACAGTCGAAGTGCCATGCAAAGTAGCGCAATGGCAAATCCTCAATACCTGGTTAGCACCATATTTCCCCCCAGAGCTTTGGGGTTCACCCTTGCTATTGCGCTGACGGTAATCCTCAGGGGTGAAGCACTTTTATCAGATCTGCTTTCTAGTACGTTTCTAATTTGCCTGGCCTTTTATCCCTATCTCGCCTTTCGGCTAAAACGACAGTTCTTTAATTCTCCGCTCGCGGCTCGAAACAGTATGCTAATCGATAGCGTCCTGGTTGGGCTTTTGGTAATCATCAATCAATTCTACCTGTTGGCAATGGTGGCCTACATATCGTTTCTTGCGGTGAGTACTTTGTTAATCGCGGGTCCAGGATTAGTCCTTGCTAATCTATGTATCGTTGCGATGATTAGTGGGATGGGCTGGTGGCTTGGTGCATCAACCATGCCTGAAACCAGTATTTGGGTTGAATCAAGTTTTGCGTTGGCAATCCTGATTTATCCTGGCTATGTCGCCTGGCTGGTTTTTGGTGTCACCCGGTCAATGGGCGTTGCGCGGCGAGATGCGCTTGTTGACCGCCAATCTAATGAAGCCATGACGGAACATTTAAAGCGCTACATAAGCCCTCAGCTCTATGCGACCCTTGCAACAGTCGCGGGAGATCGAAGTACCAACCGTCGTCAGCTCACAGTTTGCTTCACTGACCTTTCGGGCTTTACCGCTTTAATGGATAACTTGCCGGAGGAGGTTATCACCGACGTGCTCAACGAGTATCTGAATGCCATGGCGGATATTGCCATCCGCCATGGTGGCACGGTGGATAAATTTATGGGTGACGGGATTATGGTGTTTTTCGGAGATCCCCAGACCAATGGCCCCAAAAACGATGCCATCGCCTGCGTCAAAATGGCCCTCGAAATGCGCGGTTGCCTCGCTGGACTGTCGCGACGTTGGCGAGATGAAGGTGTGGACAATCAATTACAAATGCGTGTCGGGATACATACTGGATATTGCGCTGTGGGGAACTTCGGTTCCGAAAATCGGATGGATTACACCGCGGTGGGTGGGGCGGTCAACATTGCGAGTCGATTGGAGAGTCGAGCTCCTATAGATGGAATCCTTATTTCAGATAGTACTAGAGCCCTGGTACATGAGGCGATTTGTCTCGTGCCCTTTGAGCGCCAGCAGTTAAAGGGCATAAAACAGCCGGTCGAAACTTTCAGGGTGCTTGCCGAAAGTCGAGATCTACAACTCGCGGACCTTGATGAGCAGGTGCCGGGCTTACGTATCCAGCTGAATACCCGGGAGGTCAATGTGCCGGCGGCCAGGGCGCTGTTGGAGCTAGGACTCTCTAATCTGGCGAAAATCGAGCGAAACCGGCAGACCCGCCAGGGGGTTGTCCGACTGCTCCGCTAAATTGATCGAGAGTCATGTATAATCGCGCGCTTGAAAAAACCCTGGCGAACCGACATGACTGATGCGCTTCACAATTCAACTTTCCTTAAGGCCTGTAGAGGTGAAAAAACTGACTTCACCCCAATTTGGTTGAATCGTCAGGCCGGTCGCTATATGCCGGAGTACCATCAGGTAAAAGGCAATACACCCAGTCTGGACTTCTTTAAGACGCCACACCTGGCTGCCAAAGCAACCTGTGATGCCCAGCGCATACTGGGAGTTGATGCGGCCATCATGTTTGCGGACCTGTTGCCGATTTTGGAACCGATGGGTCTAGATTTGGATTATATTCCCGGTGTTGGGCCTAACATCAGCAATCCTGTTCGTAGCCATCAGGACATTGACGATATTCGAATCGAGCAGAGTGCAGAATCAATGCCCTATATTGCGGAAGTCATTCGCTTAATCCGGAGTGAGTTACCCGCGGATATTCCGCTAATTGGCTTTGGTGGCGCGCCGTTTACCCTTGCTTCCTACGCAATCGAAGGCAAAGGCTCCCGCAATTACGTTCACGTCAAACAGATGATGTACGGCGACAGTGGCGCCTGGCATGGTTTGATGGACAAGATCACTACGGCTGTAATTGACTATATGCAGTATCAGATTGAATCCGGCGTCCAGGCGGTTCAACTGTTTGATAGTTGGGTCGGTTGTTTATCGCCCGCGGACTATGAACAGTATGTGTTTCCCCATTCCAGCCGATTGATGGAAGCAATTTCTGGGAAGGTACCCGTTATCCACTTTGGCACCGGTAACCCGGCCTTAAGTTCACTCATGGCGAAGGCTGGCGGCGATGTGATTGCCCTGGATTGGCGCACTCCCCTGACCGCAACCTGGGATGAGATAGGCGTTAAATCCGTACAGGGAAATATGGACCCGATTGTACTTTGTGCAACACCCGAGGCGGTTAAGGCCCAGGCCAAGGCGTTGTTGGATGAAGTGGATGGCCGCCCCGGTCATATCTTTAATCTTGGCCACGGCATTATTCCTGAAACCCCGGTTGAGAATGTCAAAACCCTTGTCGATTTTGTCCATGAGTACTCCGCTAGATAAACGATTGCGGTAAAAAGCCTGCTCGACGCCCCGCTCGGATTTGATTATTCTCGAGAGAAAGGGGAACGAACATGGAAGATCCATATCTGCTGATTACAGCAGACACCCACGCGGGTGGCAGTCATGCTCAGTATCGAGAATATTTAGACCCAGCCTATCGGGATCGTTTTGACGAATGGCGAGGTGGATACAAAAACCCTTCCCAGGAACACTACGCCAAGAAAAAGCTCCGCAACTGGGATCTGGAGGTTAGAACCGATGACCAGAACAGCCAGGGTGTCGTCGGAGAAGTGGTATTTCCTAATACCGTCCCACCGTTCTTTCGTAAAAGTATTGTCACAGCTCCTCCACCAAAACCAGAAGATTATGAGCTGACGCTGGCGGGTATCCGCGCCCACAATCGATGGCTCAAAGATTTCTGCGCTGAAGAT
Organism: uncultured Pseudomonadales bacterium; assembly: GCA_963976815.1. GTDB lineage: Bacteria > Pseudomonadota > Gammaproteobacteria > Pseudomonadales > Azotimanducaceae > JAHRVQ01. Next base: position 267,627 of record CAXBLU010000006.1, read on the forward strand.
CCAGATCGTCGAGCAGGCATCGGACTGATTCTTCCTAACGATTTGGATGAAGCGGTAAAAGATATTCAGTTTATTGCGGAGGCGGGATTACGAGGCGGAGTTTTATTGCCCCTTATTCCTCCGGATTGTCATTGGCTAAAACCACTTTATGATCCTGCCTGGGACAAAGTCTATGCTGCTATTCAGGATTGCGATCTGGTAATGAACCAACACAGTGGACAGGGTTCACCTTCCTACGGTGAGGGAATGGTTGCAGAGGCGCTATGGATATCTGAAGTGACGTTCTATTGCCAGGCTGGATATCGGCATTTGATCATGAGCGGCGTCTTTGAAAGATTCCCAGGGCTAAAATACATCCTGACTGAGAGTGGATGTGCCTGGGCACCCGCAATGCTGGCTCAACTGGATCGTATTCATATGGGTATTCAAGCTGGCGCCATCGGCGAGCTCAATTATGAAGGGATGGAGTGGGTGCTCAAAGAGCCGCCGAGCTTCTACGCAAAGCGGAACTGTTGGTATGGTGCAAGTTTTCCGAGTAAGGCCGACCTGGCGGGTATTGAAGAAATAGGTGTTGAGAAAGTGTTATGGGGAAATGACTACCCCCATTACGAAGGCACCTTCCCCTACAATCTCGAGTCCCTGCGACTGACCTTTACAGATGTTCCAGAGAATTACCGAAGACAACTATTTGGGCTAAATGCAGCGGAGCTATACAAGTTTGATCTTGAGAAGTTGATGCCATTAGCTCAGCAGTTTGGGCCCACACCCTCCCAGGTGAATCAGCCGCTCGCTAAAGAGGATATACCCCGTGATTCAAGTTGTTATCTGTTTCAAAATGCATTGTATAGCTAAGTCGGACGGATAAGCCATGAGCCAGATACCTGAAGGGATAGGGATTGTCGACACCATGATTGGCTTTCCGGCTGAAGATTTTGCGATGTACGACTTTATTCGTAAACAGCTTAAGGATGGTTCCACTCAGTTTGATTTCCCGGTTGAGTACATGTTCAAGCAGGTGCCAAAGGACCTGTACGGGAGCACCAAAGATCCGATCACGCTAACGTTAAACGAAATGGATAAGCACGGGGTTGAGGTGGGTTTGATTGGAGTTGGGGGTGAGGTGTCGAGCAAAGCTCTGAAGCAGCACCCCGATCGCTTTGTTGGTCAAGGTAGTGTTGATCCTAATCGGGGCATGGATGGGATTCGAGACATGGTGCGCCAGTATGAAGAATTTGGCGTTCGTTCTTTCGGTGCGTTTAATGCGGGATTTAATCCTCAGGTAGGTATTAATGACGCGAAGATGTACCCAATCTATGCAAAATGTGTAGAGCTTGACCTACCTATCTTTAGTTGTGCGGGTGTGCCTGGGCCACGGTTCCCGATGTGGCCCCAGCATGTCGAATTGATAGATCAGGTCATGTATGACTTTCCTGAGCTGGTGTTTGTGACCCGGCACGGTTGCGAACCCTGGGAAGATTTGGCGGTTAAGTTGATGCTGAAGTGGCCGAATCTTTACTATTCCACATCAGCCTTTGCACCGAAGTTTTATCCGAAAGCGATTGTTGATTACGCCAATACCCGGGGAGCCGATAAGATTATTTATGCGGGCTACTTCCCCATGGGGTTGTCGTTAGATCGGATAATGGGGGATATGGAGTCGGTTCCCTTTAAGCCTGAAGTCTGGCCGAAGTTTCTCCGGGACAATGCACGCAAAGTGCTGAAGCTTGGGTCAGAGTAAAGGGTCAGAGTAAGTTTTTACTCTGACCCTTTACTCTGACCCCAATTGCTATTTCAGCTGGCTGACATCTCGCACAGCACCACGATCTGCGCTGGTTGTGAGTGCGGCGTATGCCTTTAGCGCAGAGCTGACCACGCGACTGCGTTTCTCCGTTGGTAGCCAGGCGTTTGCGCCTTTAGCGTCCATTGCTTCTCGTCTTGAAGTCAACTCGGCATCTGTGATGTTTAAGTGAACGCGGCGGTTCGGAATATCGATCTGAATTTCATCACCTTCCTCAACCAGGGCGATGTTGCCACCTTCTGCTGCTTCCGGTGAAGCATGACCTATCGATAAGCCTGAAGTGCCGCCTGAGAATCGACCGTCTGTGAGTAGGGCGCAGGCGGAACCAATACCCTTGGATTTTAAGTAACTTGTGGGGTATAGCATTTCCTGCATACCCGGACCACCCTTTGGTCCTTCGTAGCGAATAATCACAACGTCACCCTCGACAATCTTGTCTGCAAGAATTGCTTCAACGGCGGAGTCCTGAGATTCAAACACCCGGGCCGGCCCGCTGAAAACCCAGATCTTCTCTTCTACGCCGGCTGTTTTAACGATACATCCCTTCTCAGCAATATTACCGTACAGCACCGCTAGGCCTCCGTCTTTGCTGTAGGCGTTTGCAACGCTACGAATGCAACCATCCTTGCGATCTATATCGAGCGTGTCGTAACGGGTGTCCTGGCTAAATGCTGTCTGGGTACGAATACCAGCTGGACCAGCGCGGAAGAAAGTTTTTACCGCTTCATTTTTTGTTGTCACAACATCCCATTGGTCGAGGGTTTCATTCAGGTTTTTGCTGTGCACGCTTTGAACGTCCGTGTTGAGTAATTTTCCGCGCCGTAGTTCACCGAGAATACCCATCATGCCGCCAGCCCGGTGAATATCTTCCATATGATAACGGTCTATCGCTGGCGCAGCCTTACAGAGATTCGGCACGCGCCGAGACAGTCGGTCTATATCATCGAGGGTAAAATCTACTTCACCTTCCTGGGCTGCAGCAAGCAGATGCAAAATTGTATTGGTTGATCCGCCCATGGCAATATCCATCGACATCGCATTCTCAAAAGCCTGGAAGTTTGCGATGTTTCTTGGCAAGACACTGTAGTCGTCTTTTTCGTAGTGTCGCTTGGTAATATCCACAATCGTTCGGCCCGCCTGCAAAAACAGTTCTTCTCTGTCCTTGTGGGTTGCGAGTAATGAACCGTTGCCAGGCAATGCAAGCCCAAGCACTTCCGTTAGACAGTTCATGGAGTTTGCGGTAAACATACCGGAACAACTTCCACAGGTAGGACAGGCAGATTTTTCGTATTCGTCGACGTCCTCATCTGTCATTTGTTCGTCGGCGGCAACCACAATGGCGTGAATCAAGTTGGTGTTGTGATTGGCGAGTTTGGTTCGACCAGCTTCCATCGGTCCGCCGGAAATGAAAATGGTCGGAATATTTAGACGAAGCGCCGCGTTCAGCATGCCCGGTGTAATTTTGTCACAGTTTGATATGCAGACCATTGCGTCAGCGCAGTGGGCGTTGACCATGTACTCGATGGAGTCGGAGATAATATCCCGGGACGGTAAGCTATAAAGCATTCCGTCATGTCCCATCGCGATTCCGTCATCAACTGCAATGGTATTAAATTCTTTGGCAACACCACCGGCCTTTTCAATTTCCCGGGCCACGAGTTGGCCCAGATTGTGTAGATGAACATGGCCAGGTACAAACTGGGTGAAAGAGTTCGCGACTGCAATGATGGGCTTGTTGAAGTCATCGGTTTCCATACCCGTGGCGCGCCATAGCGCTCGAGCGCCGGCCATATTTCTACCCTGGGTGGAAGTTTTTGATCTATATCGTGGCATAGGTGTCTCCGGACGAATCTATTGGACTGCGGTCGCGAATAGCTTTGAATTTCTTTGGTAGTTGAAAAGGCTTTGTCTTTCAACCGGCAGGTCTGAAAGGGCGGTTTCTGTAAAACCTCGCTCTGTAAACCAATGTGCGGTATGGGTGGTTAAGACAAATAGCCGGCTAAATTTTTCTTCGAGTGCTTTTTTCTTAACTGTTTCGAGTAGCACATCCCCTCGAGTTCCGTCTCGATAGTCAGGATGGGTGACCAGGCATGCTAGCTCAGCGTCGTCACCATAGCCGTAAAGTGCCGCGCATCCGACAATGGTGCCATCTCGATCTATGACACTAAAGCGATCGATTTCAGCCTCAAGGCGTTCCCTTGAACGCTTGACTAAAATGCCTTCCGCCTCGAGGGGTTCGATTAGCTCAATGATACCGCCGACGTCATCGGCGGTTGCAGCCCGGACCTGTTCATAACTTTTTCGGATTACCTGGGTGCCAACGCCATCCCTGGTGAATAGCTCATTTAGCAGTACACCATCCACGCAGATATCTAACAGATGACAACGATTAACACCTTTCAAGCAGGCCTGGCGTGCAATTGACAGTGGCTCGTGATGCGTCAAGTTGTTGGTATCAATATCGCTAACCTGAATTTCGTTTACTAAAGCGCCTGCCTCATCCCTGAAATCGCTATCGATAATGATCAGCTTTTCGGCTAATAGAGCGCCAGCTACAGCGCCCGCAACTTCGAGGGAGTTAATGTTGAATACTTCACCCGAGGGTGAATAACCCAATGGCGAGATGACAACGAGTGCACCACTATCTAACTGTTTCCGAATCGCACCGGTGTTCACCTTTCGGACTCGGCCGGTATTGTGGAAGTCGATGCCATCGCGGATGCCCATCGGTCTGGCCTTAATATGATTGCCCGACGCCAGGGCAATTTCTTGCTGATGGCGGGGTGCCCGGCACAACTCAGCCTCTAACTTCGACTTCGCCTGGCTGACGCCAAACTCAACAGCAGCAAGAATGTCGGGATGGGTAATACGAACACCCTGGACAAAATCGCTGTTTTTTCCCTGCTGTAAAATAGACGCTTCGATCTGGGGTGCTGCGCCGTGGATGAGCACTAGCCGAATTCCCAGGGAATGAAGTAAGACTATATCCGCAACAATATTGGTGAAATTCTCATGTTCGATGCCCTGGCCACCCAGGTAGAGCACAAAGGTCTTATCCCGGTGAGCGCCAATATAGGGCGACGCCTCCCGAAACCAGGAAATATGAGACGCGATGTCTTGATCGTCTTTGTTCATGACCTATAAACAGTACTTTTGGATAAGGGCGCGGATTATAGCAATGGATGGATCGATTTGTGCTACATCCAAAAACTCGTTTGGTTGATGGGCTTGATCTATGGATCCAGCACCCATCACAACGGTCTCTATACCAAGGGCTTCCAGGAATGGCGCTTCGGTAGCAAAAGCAACGGTTTCGGCTTGATGCCCGGAAGCTTCTATACAGGCCTTGATCAGGTTGTCACGGTTGTTCGAGAAGGCGGGAATTGGTGGGTGCAATGGCGCAATCTCCATTTCCAGGCCCTGTTTTTCTATCATTGGCCGTATTCGATCCGCGATAGCATCCACAATTGCAAGGTCGTTCATACCTGGCAACAGGCGAAGATCGAAGGATAAATCAACGTGGTCGCAAATCCGATTGGGGTTATCTCCACCGTGAATGCAGCCAAGGTTGAGGGTTGGCACAGCAACCTCGAAGCTGGTGTCCTGGTATGAGGTTGCCATGTCGTCGCGAAATTTGCACAACTCCATCAGTACCGGACCCGTTACATCAAGGGCGTTATTACCTAAGGCGGGGTTTGACGAATGCCCGGAGCTGCCGCGAATTCTGAGCCCCAGCATTGCGATGCTTTTGTGTTTGTTAATGGGGACAAGGCCCGTAGGCTCCCCAATAAGGGCGAATTTTGGGAAGGACAATCCCTCCAGTGTCAGCGCTCGTGCGCCGCTCATACAGGATTCTTCATCGGCGGTGCCGAGAATCACAATTGGATGTTTGAGTTTACGGGGATCAATTCCGTCAACGGCGGCTATACACATCGCAAAGAAGCTTTTCATGTCACAAACCCCGAGCCCATACCACCGCTCTCCTTCCGTCTTAAGGAGGAATGGGTCGCTCTGCCAGAGATCGGCATCGAAGGGTACTGTGTCAGTATGACCGGATAGCAGCAGTCCATCGCGTCCTTTGCCCAGGGTTGCTATCAAATTCACCTTTCCTGGGTATTCCGGGATCGGTTGGAGTTGAATATCGAAACCAAGGGGTGCAAGCCAGTTAGCCAAAAGGTCCACCATGGCCTGATTCGACTGATCAAATTGCGGCATGGTGCTACTGACCGACGGAGTCGCAACAATCGACTGAACCATTTCCTGAAATTCGGGAGTTGTAACAGCCATGGGTATACTCGCAGCTTTTAGTGGACCGCGAGTGTAGCAAGTTAAAGGTCTAATTGCGTTTACCAGTCGCCGGTGAAAAAGGTGTAAGCTATTTGCGTCGAGACCAGAGCGGACGCACGTGAGCGTACAGGAAAGTAATAAAAAACAGCCGGATATTACCCTTAACTATCGGACCGTGATTAATGATCTGGTGGCCGACGGTCGGCTGTCAGAGGCGGACGCAGAAACCCTCAGCATGAAAACCCGAAAAAAGGAGCAGCTGATTTGGCATCCCCTTGAATTGATTGCCGAGGATGGGTGTCAGGATCAGAAGAAACTCGATCAGCTGTTGGACATAGACGTGCTGACTCGTTGGTTATGCACCCGGGCAAAACAGCCCTATAAGAGGATTGATCCCCTAAAAATTGATGCTCAGATCGTGACCAAGGTGATGTCCTACGAATTCGCCAAACGGCACCAGATACTCGCACTGGAAGTCAAAGAAGACGAGATTGTGATTGCAAGCCCAGAACCCTATGTTTCAGGTTGGGAGCCGACAATTCAACAGTCCCAGCCGGGTAAAATCATTACCCGTGTGATTTCCAGTCCTACCGATATTCGCCAATACACAACAGAGTTCTACACAATGGCGCGCTCGGTCAGCCAGGCGAATGCCCAGGGCCTCCATGCCAGTAACTTATCCAATTTAGAATCCATGCTGGAACTTGGCCAACTCGATGGCATGGAGGCGAACGATACCCACGTCATTAATATTGTCGACTGGCTACTCCAGTATGCTTTTACTCAAAGAGCGAGTGATATTCATTTGGAACCCAGACGGGAAAAAGGTCGGGTCCGATTTCGAATTGATGGTGTTTTGCATCTGGTATATGAGCTGCCAGCGACGGTGATGACCGCCGTGACCAGTCGACTTAAGACCTTGGGCCGTATGGATGTGGCAGAAAAACGCCGTCCCCAGGATGGCCGTCTAAAAACCAAAACCCAGGATGCACATGAGGTTGAGCTTCGGCTTTCTACACTGCCGACTGCCTTTGGCGAAAAAATGGTCATGCGTATTTTTGACCCGGATATCCTACTTAAGTCTTTTGCTGAACTTGGTCTTGCGAACGAAGATTATGATCGGTGGGAAGGAATGGTTAAGAATCCTAACGGTATTGTGCTGGTGACAGGGCCGACGGGTTCCGGTAAAACCACAACGCTCTATTCTAGTTTAAAGCAATTGGCTACCCAGGAAGTTAATGTCTGCACAATTGAAGATCCAATTGAAATGGTTGAGGCCAGTTTTAACCAGATGCAGGTTCAATCGAATATTGATCTGAATTTTGCTGATGGTGTTCGAGCCCTGCTCCGGCAGGATCCTGACATCATTATGGTGGGTGAGATTCGCGACCTCGAAACGGCAGAAATGGCGATTCAAGCAGCGCTAACAGGTCACCTTGTGATCTCAACACTTCACACCAATGATGCACCATCCGCCATCACAAGATTGTTGGAGTTGGGTGTAGCGCCCTATCTGATTAAGGCAACGGTTTTAGGCATAATGGCACAACGTCTGGTACGGACCCTTTGTCCAGTCTGTAAAGCGTTGGGCGAATCGGACCCCGAGGGATGGCAAACGCTGGTTTCACCCTGGAAGATGACTTTGCCTAAAAATATGTACCACCCGGTTGGTTGCCTTGAGTGTCGTGATACTGGATACCGAGGCCGCGAAGGTATCTATGAGTTGTTGCCCCTGACGGACAAGGTTAAACCTTTTGTGACTGAAAACACGGAGATAGGTAAGTTGAGAATGACAGCCATGAAAGAAGGCATGCGGACTTTGCGGTTGAGTGGGGCGCTTAAAGTCGCTGCAGGTCAAACCACTATCGAAGAAGTACTGCGAGTCGCTCCTTTTACTGGCACAGAGTAGTCGTGACTGAAGTCGATTCTCAGCTTCAATCCGATATTCATCGGGTTTCAGAACAGAGCGAATTTTTTGCTCATTACATGCAGCGTGAAACCGGTATTCCGCTTCGGGATTCCGGTGACCTTGAATTAAAAAGGTCTGGTTTTAGCATTGAGCTGTCAATGGAACAAAGTACCGAAGCGTTCAATACCGGTCTTCGCTCGATACGTAATCGTGAAATGGCTCGTATTATTTTCCGTGATCAAACCCGTCGTGCTGATCTTGTCGAAACAACCCGAGACCTTTCTCTGCTTGCTGATCAAGCGATGGAGCGGGCCCTGGAATTCCACTACCAACGTCTGTGTCAAACCATGGGTGTGCCGCGATTTGCCAACGGTGAAGTGCAAAAGTTGTCGGTGCTGGCGCTGGGTAAGCTCGGTGCCTACGAGCTCAATTTGTCTTCCGATATTGACCTGATTTTTATGTACGGAGAGTCCGGTGTTTTAGACAGTGGCAAAAGCTACCAGGAGTTTTTTCTCAAACTGAGCAGAGATCTTATCCGATCTCTGGATGAGCCTGGACCCAACGGTTTTGTTTTTCGTGTTGATATGCGACTTCGGCCCTATGGGGAAAGCGGTGCTTTAGTGATGAGCCGCGCAGGCATGGAAAAGTATTTTCTTGAGCAGGGCCGAGAATGGGAGCGGTATGCCTTTATCAAAGCCAGGGCCGCTGCTGGGGATATTGAGCTTGGGCAATCTTTTATCTCATGGCTCACGCCTTTTGTGTATCGCAAACACCTGGACTATGGTGCGGTCGAATCGCTTAGGGATATGAAGCAACTGATTAATCAAGAAGTGAAACGAAAGTCCCTGGAATTAGATGTGAAACTGGGGGCTGGTGGCATTCGAGAGGTTGAGTTTATCGCCCAAACTCAACAGCTCATATGGGGCGGAAATCGGCCAGAATTGAGACAAACTCGATTGCTTGAAGTATTGGACGAGCTGGGTCAGGGTGAATATTTGCCGTCAGCTGATGTGCAACAACTTAAAGCTGCCTATATTTTTCTGCGTAATACCGAACACGCAATTCAAGCTGAGAAGGATCAACAAAGTCAAAAACTGCCTGAAGATGAGATTGGCCAAAAACGAATATCGTCCGCCATGGGTTACGGCAATTACCTTGAGTTTCATGCGGTGCTTGAAGGTCATCGCCGACAGGTAAGCGAAATTTTTGCTGAGCTAATGAATGCCAGTACGAGTGAACGAGATGACCTGCTAGAAGGTAATTTGTTTTGGGCCAGGGTCTGGCAGGATCCTGGTTCCGAGGAAGCATCAGAACATCTAGTTGCCAGCGGCTTCAAAAATCCTGAACAAACCGTCAAGTTGTTGGATCTGCTTCGGTCTGAATTACTGGACCTACAGGAAATCGGTGAGGGCCGGCTATCGAAATTGATGCCGGTATTGTTGCGTCTTGTCAGTCGTGAGGAAGCCCCCGATGTCGTGCTATCCAGATGCCTCGATTTAATAGACGCTACAAAGCGCAGAAGTACTTACCTGGCTTTTCTAAATGAGAATCTTGACGCACTACAACGGATGATTCGCCTATTCTCAATGAGCGCTTTTGTCGCAAGCCAGATCAAAAAATTCCCTATTCTTTTGTATGAGTTAACCGACTGGGAAGTCGAGCAAGGCATCGAAAGTAAAGAAGCTTTAGAAGCTAAACTAGAAGTTGAACTCGCTCGCTTATCAGAGAGTGATCTTGAAGGGCGCATGGATGTCCTACGGACCTTTAAACATTCAAATGGTTTAAAGGTTGCAATGCTGGAGCTGCTCGATCTGTTGCCTACCATGCGGGCATCAGACCAGTTGACGGCAATCGCGGAGATTGTACTGCAGCATGCCGTGGAGATTGCAGCGAAACATCTGGTTGAACGACATGGACTTCCCGCCAATGAGGCTGGAGAAGCAGATCAGGTCCGTTTTGGCGTAGTTGCCTATGGAAAGTTAGGTGGTTTTGAGCTGGGATATGGCTCAGACCTAGATATTGTGTTTTTACACGGTGGCCACATTGGAGGCTCGACCCTCGGCGAGCGATCTGTACACAACCAGGTATTTTACAATCGGCTCGGCCAACGAGTGATTCACATTCTGACGAGTTTGACCCGATTTGGCATGCTCTACGAATTAGATTTGCGACTAAGGCCAGATGGAAATAGCGGTCCTCTGGTAGCCTCTGCTTCAAGTTATACTACTTATCTGGAGAAATCGGCCTGGGTTTGGGAGCTTCAGGCTCTGGTAAGAGCCCGATTTGTAGCTGGGTCACTGGAGTTAGGTGAGCGTTTTGACGGTATTCGTCGGGGTGTACTGGCCAGTCAGAGAGATCCTGAGCCTCTTTGTAAAGAAGTGCTCAATATGAGGGAGAAGATGCGTGAGCATCTCGATGCCAATACTCAACCTGCCCATGGGGAGGAGGTGCTGCTGTCGGGGTTCGATTTGAAGCAAAGCGTCGGTGCTATTGTGGATATTGAGTTTCTAGTGCAATTTTTGGTTCTTAAGCACAGTGCCGAGGAAGCGGGGCTTACGCGCTGGACCGATAAGGTACGGCTCTTAGATGCCCTTGCGGAACATCAATTTATAGACCGTGAGGAGGCAAATTTGCTCCAGGAAGCTTATGTGGCGTACCGATCGGCGGTCCATTTTAGTTGGCTTGGGGGTGAACTTAGCTCCTATGACAAGCTTGCAAGCTATCGCGAGAGAGTTGTATCTATCTGGAAGCGCTACCTGGCGCCATAACAAGCTCCCTGACAAGCCCCCTAACAAGGTGCATAGCGAAGGTGTAGAATTCGCTGTTTGAAAATCGACGGGTGCCCTAATGAGCACAAACTTTGCAGACAGAGATGGATTAATTTGGTTCGATGGCGAGCTGGTACCCTGGCGTGATGCCAAGGTGCATGTGTTGACCCATACTCTTCACTACGGTCTTGGTGTATTTGAGGGGGTGCGAGCCTACGAGACTTCAAATGGTCCGGCAATATTTCGGCTGCAGGATCATACTGATCGACTGTTTCGCTCCGCACACATTCTGGGTATGAAGCTCCCCTTTGATAAAGATCAAATTAATGCTGCCCAGCTTGATGTCATCAAACAAAACAATCTCAAAGAAGCCTACCTGCGTCCCATGTGTTTTTATGGAAGTGAAGGAATGGGCCTCCGGGCCGAGGGCTTAAAAGCCCACTGCATTATTGCGGCATGGGAGTGGCCATCGTATATGTCGCCTGAAGCGATTGTTTCAGGCATTAAGGTGCGGACCTCCTCCTATACGAGGCATCACGTCAACATTACAATGTGTAAAGCAAAAGCTAATGGCAACTACATAAATTCCATGTTGGCGTTAAAAGAGGCACTGGATAGCGGCTGCGAAGAAGCATTACTGCTGGATAACGAAGGGTATGTTGCGGAAGGCAGCGGTGAGAATATTTTCCTGGTCCAAAAGGGCGTTCTTGTTACCCCAGAATTAACCTCCTGCCTTGAAGGCATTACCCGCGCCACAATATTTTCATTTGCAGAAGAGCTTGGTCTGGAAGTTCGCGAGCGGCGGATTACCCGAGACGAAGTTTATGTGGCGGACGAGGCGTTTTTCACGGGTACTGCAGCGGAAGTTTTACCCATTCGAGAGCTTGACGGTCGAGTTATTGGCGACGGGAAACGCGGGCCTATCACCGAGAAACTACAATCGATGTATTTTGATCAGGTTCGCGGCAAGCGCAGTGAGTATCCTGATTGGTCATCTGTGGTTAGCTAACGGGAAGTCTCGATGTCCGAGCGCATACTTATCGTTGGTCCATCCTGGGTAGGCGATATGGTCATGTCGCAGGTACTCTATAAACTCCTTCGGCAAAGATGGGCCGATTGTGAGATTGATGTGCTTGCGCCTCCCGCGGCATTACCCTTAGTCACGCGGATGGGGGAGATAAACCGCGGGATTCGATTTGACCTGGCCCACGGTGAGCTGGGGCTCGGGAAACGGTTTGCGTTTGGCGAATCATTGAAGCGCAATCATTACACCCGTGCAATTGTGCTACCCAACTCCCTCAAATCAGCCGTTGTGCCGTTTGCAGCGGATATTCCGATTCGGACGGGCTTTCGCGGTGAGTATCGCTACTTCCTGATCAACGATATGCGTCTGATGAGCAAGCGGCGATTACCAAAAATGATTGATCGATTTGCGGCACTCGGTGCAAAGCCTGGTCAGCTGATACAGGACTTACCATATCCAGAATTGATGATCGACAAATCAAATTTGGATGAACTTCTAAGTACCCTGGATCTCACACTTGATCGACCGGTCCTGGGACTCTGTCCTGGAGCAGAGTTTGGTGACTCAAAAAAATGGCCAGAAGCCCACTACGGAAATCTTGCAAAGAAAGCTCTGGCTGCTGGCTATCGGGTGTGGATATTTGGCGGTCCGGGTGATGTAAAAACCGCTGAATCGATTCAATTAGCGGGGGGCGCCGGTTGTGTGAACCTTGCGGGTAAGACGTCCTTGCTTGATGTTGTTGATCTGATCAGTGTGTGTGATCAGGTGGTCTCGAATGATTCCGGCCTGATGCATATTGCCGCGGCGGTCGGCGTACAAACCACCGTTGTGTATGGTTCAACCTCGCCGGAGTTTACCCCGCCTTTAACGGATTCCCTCGATATCGTTTCGCTCAATTTGGACTGTAGTCCTTGCTTTAAACGGTCCTGTCCCCTGAAACACAAAAATTGTTTGAATCAACTGCTACCGGAAATGATCCCGTTAAGGCGTGAGAGCGCTTTGTGAAAGTGTTGATTATCAAGATGTCCTCCCTAGGAGATGTGATTCATTGTCTTCCGGCGGTGAGGGACCTTTTTGAGCATGATCCCAGTATCATTCTGGATTGGGTTGTTGAAGAAGGATTTGCTGATTTACCTAGGATGCATCCCGGTGTTCGGCGGGTGCTGCCGATCGCTATTCGTCGATGGCGCAAATCCTGGTTAGGTCATCGTCGGGAGATCATGGAGTTTCGGCAAATTTTACAAGTAGAGCGCTACGATCTGGTGATTGATGCCCAGGGACTCATAAAGAGTGCAGCTGTTGGCCGGATGGCTAAAGGTAAACTGGTTGGATTCGATCGGACATCGGTAAAGGAGCCTATTGCCAGTATGGTTTATCAGCAGGGCTATTGCGTCTCAAGGGATTTACATGCGGTGCAGCGACTCAGGGGATTGTTTGCCCAGGCGATTGGTTATCAGATCTCTGAAGATTATCACTATGGAATTGAAAGGCAGGATTCGACATCCAGCAAAGATATCTATTTCTTCCATGGCACTACATGGGCTTCTAAACATTGGCCCGAGGACTACTGGGTTGCACTCGCTCGTATTTGTCAGGATCAAGGATATGCTGTGGTGCTGCCTCATTTGGGTGGTGAAGAGCGAGCCCGGGCGGAAAAAATTGCGGCGGCTATCGATAATGCACGCCTATTGCCGCCGGGTACGCTTTCTGAGTTGAGCTCGGATCTTGCTTCTGCTGCCGGTGCAGTGAGTGTTGATACTGGACTTGGACATTTGGCCGCGGCACTCGACATACCGCTGGTTGGTATTTATGGATCTACAAGTCATCACCTTACTGGGATTGTTGGACCCAGGCAGGTTTCGATATCTGACACGAGCCTTGATTGTGCACCTTGCCTAAAGAGAACCTGCCAGTACCCCTCTGAATCCGGTACCATCTTCCCTCCGTGTTTTGAATTTGTCACTCCCTCTCGGGTGTTCCAAAAGCTCAGTCAACAAATGATGGTAGGCCAATGAAACTGGCATTTTGCTTGTATAAGTACTTCCCCTATGGGGGTTTGCAGCGCGATTTTATGCGTATTGCGCTTGATTGCCAGCGTCGCGGTCACTCGATTCGTGTCTATACCCTCAGTTGGGCAGGGGAAATTCCGACAGACTTTGATGTGATCATTGTGCCGGTCAAGGCTATGACAAATCATACGCGTTACAAGAACTATTCAGACTGGGTGGAGGAATCCTTGCGGGAGGATCCCGTTGATTGTGTTGTTGGTATCAATAAGATGCCGGGGCTCGATATCTACTATGCGGCTGACTCCTGCTATGAAGAAAAGGCACAATCCCAGCGCGGTTGGTTGTATCGACAATTACCGCGCTACGAGCATTTTGCGGACTACGAGCGAGCGGTTTTTGGCGAACAAGAATCCGTAGAGATATTAATGATTTCTGAAACGCAACAGCCGTTTTTTGAGAAATACTACAATACGCCCAGCTCTCGAATGCATTTTCTACCGCCGGGGATTTCCCGGGACAGGATTGCTCCTGCGAACGCCGAGGAAATACGCGAGCAAAAACGTCGTGAGTTGAACGTCGCTGATGATGAGCGACTTGTGATCATGGTGGGATCGGGTTTTATCAAAAAGGGATTGCGTCGGGCTTTGTATGCAATCAAATCCCTCGAAAAATCCTTACGGAACAAAACGTGGTTTTACATTATCGGTGAGGACAACGAGGCACCATTTAAACGTTTAGCACTGTTACTTGGGATCAGCGACCGAATCGTCTTTATGTCTGGTCGAGACGATGTACCGGAATTCATGTTAGCGGGTGACCTGATGCTGCACCCGGCGATGGACGAGAACGCCGGTATAGTGTTGCTTGAAGCGATTGTCTCTGGGCTTCCTGTGCTGGCAACAGACGTATGCGGCTACGGTCATTTTGTGGAAGAGGCCGGAGTCGGTGAACTGGTTCCGAGCCCGTTTCGGCAGTCGGATCTGAATGCCAGATTACAGCGGCTGTTAGGACAAGATCAGCGGGCAGAATGGTGGCGGCGCGGTAAGGCATTTGCCGAGGCAGCCGACATCTACTCCCTGCCCCAGGAAGCCTCTCGGATAATCGAGCAAGTGGGTCTATCGCTGCTGGAAAAGAAAGCCAGCAAAGGAATTTTGGCTTTTTGTTTGTTCAAGTACTTTCCTTATGGAGGCTTGCAAAGAGACTTTATCCGCGTGGCACTGCAATGCCGCGATAGAGGATATTCAATTCGTGTCTATACCCTTTCCTGGCAAGGAGAAATACCCGAAGGCATTGAAGTTGTGATTGTCCCGGTAACCGCGATTACCAACCATAAACGCTACGAGCGATATGGCTATTGGGTGAAAGATCACCTCGAAGCACATCCGGTTAAGGGTGTGGTTGGATTTAATAAGATGCCCGGTCTTGATATCTATTATGCTGCGGACTCATGCTATGAAGATAAAGCACAAACCCAGAGAGGTCAGCTTTATCGCGCGATTCCGCGCTACAAGCACTTTTCCAATTTTGAACGTTCTGTGTTTGAGCCGGATTCCCATACTCGGATTTTGATGATCTCTGAAGTGCAGAAGCCGCTTTTTCAAAAGTACTACGGGACCCAATTGGACCGGTTTCGGCTGCTGCCCCCCGGTATATCGCGGGATCGAATCGCGCCGGATAATAGCCAGGAAATTCGCGCGGGTTTCCGAGCGGAGTTCAAAATAGAAGACGATGGGTATCTATTGTTAATGGTTGGCTCGGGCTTTATCACTAAGGGTCTGGATAGGATTCTTCTTGGTATAAGTAGTTTGCCGGCCGAAGTGCTGAAGAAAACCCAATTGATTGCCGTGGGGCAGGATAACCCGAATGCGTTTACCAGAATGGCGAAGCGTCTCGAAATAGAAAAACAAGTGACAATACTGTCCGGTAGGGACGACATTCCGAGGTTCCTACTGGGTGCGGACCTTTTGGTTCATCCTGCCTACGTTGAGAATACCGGTACGGTATTGCTTGAAGCTATGGTTGCCGGTTTGCCAGTGCTTGCGACGGCCGCGTGCGGCTACGCGCATTATATACAGGATGCTAATGCCGGGAAGTTGGTGCCGTCTCCCTACTCGCAGGAGATCTTTAACAATTTGCTTTTAGAAATGTTGCTCTCGGATGAGCGTAGATCGTGGCAAGCTAACGGGATTAACTTTGGTAAGTCTGCTGATATATATAGCATGCCGGAACGCGCAGCTGACGAAATAGTTGATGCGTTGGGATGAGCTATATTGCCGCGGAGTTAGCAACCAGTTTCAGCGATGACAAACTGATTGATGAGCTGACTGGGATTGATGGTGAAACCTACCGCGATGTAAAAGGCCGCCGTACCTTCAGGTTTTTCCTGAACGGAAAAGCTTACTTTGCAAAAGTGCATCTCGGTGTTGGTTGGGGAGAAATCATTAAAAATTTGCTCCAACTTCGTCTGCCTGTTCTAGGTGCGTCAAATGAATGGGAGGCCATTCGAAGGCTACAGCAGCTTAATATTGAAACGATGACAGCGGTCGCTTTTTGCAGTGAAGGAAAAAATCCTGCCCATATTCGCTCATGTCTGGTTACCGAATCATTGGAGCAGACAATGAGTTTGGAAGACCTTGTTGATGCTAACAAGCTTACCAGGGGGTTGAAGCGCCAGCTGCTAGTTCGCATTAGTCAAACTGCCAAGACGCTACACGAGAACGGCGTCAATCACCGAGACTTCTATTTGTGTCATTTTTTGTTACCGGTGGATTCAATTGAATCAGGTTTGGTTGAGCATTTGCATTTGATTGATCTACATCGTGCTCAGCTGAGATCCGGATTAGTGCCTAGCCGTTGGAGAGAGAAGGATCTGGCCGGCTTACTTTTTTCTGCTGCTGATGCTGGACTGACCCGAGGTGACCTATTTCGTTTTGTCAGCTTCTATAGTGGCGAAAGGGCTCGAGTGGCCTGGACAAAGGAGCGATCTTTTTGGTCCAGGGTAATCAAAAAGGCCGGCAGGCTATACATTAAGGATCACGGGCAACCCTCCCAATTCCTTAGTCGGCTGGAATCGGGTTTGTGACCTGGCGCTTAGTTTCCGATGCAACAGTCGAAGAACAGCGAGCCTTCGCAAATTTTAGTGTGACAAAGGCTCATCGGGGTGAGCTGATCAATGATTCCAAAACCAACTTCACTCAGCGGGTGGAAATTGCGGGCCGATTCTATTACGTCAAACAATACCTGCGGCCTGGCAAATACCTGCGTCGTTTCCTGGGCAGGTCAAGGGTAAGCAAGGAGTGGCGAAATGCGGGATGGTTCGTGCAAAACGATATCCCAACACCGCGGCGGATTGCGATGGGTGAGGGAAATCGTTGGTTCGGATCATATTGGGGTGTCATCGTCTCCGAAGAAGCCCCCCAAACCATTGATTTACGAAAGGTTTATCAAAATCATCCGGAAATGCTCCAGGATCGTATCTGGAGGAGAGGCATGATCTTAGAGCTCGCAAGAACCGTCGCTCAGATGCATAGGAATCGGTTTATCCATAATGACCTTCAGTGGCGCAATCTTTTGGTCGGCATGTCTGCACCACCTAGAATATATATGATAGATTGTCCGGCCGGACGCTCAATCTACTTGCTGGGTAACAGGCGAGGGGTGGTGAGGGATCTGGCCTTTCTGGATAAAATGGCAAAAGATGCTTTATCTAGAACAGACAGACTCAGGTTCTATTTGAATTATCTAGGGATTGATCGCTTGAGGGGGCGTGACAAAAAGGAAATAGGTCGGATTTTGGATTTTCTCGGCAAAAAAGGAAACCAGAAGCGCGGCTAACGGAATCGATGCAAGTGACACTGCTAGTGCTACCCATGAGCATCGATAGTCACCGTAATAGGGAAATCAATGAATTTTGTAGATTCAGGAACCCTCATTAAAGCCCGAAGGGAAGTAAAAGTTCCCTTTGTGGTACAGGGCAAATTAGACGACGGTCGAGTCGTAGAAATGGAGTTTATAAAGCTCCTCCGACTACTGCCGGGAAAACGAATCGTGGGGCTCGCCCAATGCGAGGGCAAGCGATACCTGATCAAAGCCTTCCTGGGGCGGCAAGCGAAAAGATACGCCGCCAAAGAACGTAGCGGGATGAATCATATTTCCCTGGCGGGAGTTCGTTCCCCCCAATTTCATTGGCAAGCAAGTTTTGTGAATGGTCATGGCCAGGCGCTTGCGATGGAATACCTGGAAGGAGCTGATAGCCTGCAGGATCGGTGGAACGCAGCCCATGAGGATGATGAGCGGGTTGATGTCCTGACCAGAGCGATGATTATCATCGCCAAATTACATAATCAGGGCGTCGTTCAAACGGATATCCACCTCGCGAATTTTCTGATGAGCGGGGGTCGCATATACACTATTGATGGTGGTGGCGTAACCAGAAAGTCAGAGCCGCCACTTGAAGAAAAAGCCAGCCTTGAGAATCTAAGTTGGTTTTTCGCCCAGTTCTTTCCGCGATTTGATGACCTCGTTCAAGTGGTGCTGCCGGCCTATGATGCTGTTCGAGGCTGGGCTGCTGATCCTGGTCGGGTTATTGATTTGCATAGTCAAATCACCCTAAGCCGGGATTCTCGCAAACGTTATTATCTAGACAAAGCATTTCGAGACTGTACGAGATTCAAATGTGAATCTAGTTTCAACCGGTTCCTTGTCTGTGAGCGGGATGCTTTTGATGAGCCGATGAAAGAGCTACTACAAAACCCCGATCTTTATATTGAGCAGGGGGAAATCTTAAAAGCGGGTAACACCGCAACGGTAGCAAGAGTTCAAATTGATGGCCGTAGCCTTGTTGTAAAACGCTACAATATTAAAAGCCCCTGGCATGCTGTCTCCCGGGCATTCAGAAAATCAAGGGCCTGGACCTCCTGGGCGAACGCATTCCATATGGAATTTCTTGGTATCCCCTCACTTCGGCCGTTGGCAATGATGGAGCACCGATTTGGTCCTCTCCGGGGTAAGGCGTATTTCATCACAGAATATATTGATGGGCCAGACGCACTCGCCTTTCTTCGTAATATGAAACAAACCAACGGCGAGCCAGAGGCACTGGCAAACCTGTTGCAATATCTCTCAAATAGTCGAATTAGCCACGGTGACCTGAAGGCAACCAATTTTCTGATGGGCTCTAACGGACCTGTCATTATTGATCTAGATGCAATGAGACAGCACAAAGACCCCGAGCAGTTCCAAAAAGCATTTAATAAGGATCTGGATCGGTTTATGAAGAACTGGGAGGACCAGCCAGAACTTGCTAGCCGTTTTGAAGGTCTGCTGAAATTTCCAGATCAGGTCTGAAGGCTCAATTTGTTGATTCAACTTTGTCTTAGAGTTTGTCTTAGAGTTTGTCTTCAACTTTGTCTCCGATCTTGTTTGCTACTGTGTTCTAAGCCTTGGCATTAACCCTAATGGTAGGCTGGGTCCGCCCATGACACGACATATCCTGCAAATTTCTCATGATTACAACGGCCCCTTTGTTTCAGTGTGCCGTCAGTTCGTAGATGCATTTGCGAACGATGAAGTTACAACGGTGTTTCTCAGGGGGCACGGAACCCAAGACATCACCGATGCTGTCGGTGGGCACAGGGTTATATATCTTGAAGAGCCAGGAGAGAATCTTAGGGGTATTAAGTTCGGACAAATTTTCCGACTGTACGCTCTAATTCAGCACCAGCCCTTTGAATTGGTTATTGCCCATCGATACAAAGCGATTTATCTCGCTGGAATCATGAGTTATTTCTTGCCACTCCCGGTCTTGCTGGGCATAGCCCATGAACACAATGTGTTTCGACGAATTACCCGGAAACTGTTTGTGACTTTTTGGCGACGCCGCTATCTGATCGCAGGAGTATCGGATTCAGTGACGAAGAATATTAGTGAATATTGCCCTTCACTCATCGCTGAAAAAAGGCTTTTCTCTCTACCTAATGCCTTGCCAAGGGACTATGAGGCTAAAATTCTAACGAGAGTACAAGCCCGCGAGAAATTAGGCATAGATGAGCATGCTGTAGTTGTCGGTACAATTGGCCGATTGGTTGAAAAGAAGTCTCTGCATACACTGATTGAAGCGTTTAGCAAACTTGAGTCTACAAACTCGATTCTCGTGATTGTGGGTGACGGGCCAAAAAGAGCGTTTCTAGAGGCTTTAGCCCGGACTTTGGGTCTGGTTGGTCGTGTGCGTTTTCTTGGGCACGTTTCGAGCGCAGGTCTTCTTGTAGCGGCTTTCGATTTGTTTGTTTTATCCTCGGGTGTTGAGGAGGCTTTTGGCATTGTGTTACTTGAAGCGATGATGGCTAAAGTCCCGGTCCTCAGTAGTGACGCCCCTGGTCCCAAACAGGTGCTGGGTGAGAGTGGAAGATTATTCACGACCGGCGACCCCATAGATCTGAGTAAAAATATCCAGACTATACTTGAGCTAACCCCCCGCGAGCGTGACGTCCTCGGAGAAGAGGGTTATCAACGGGTGCAAATGGAATATACCCATGAGAAATTCTGTTCCCGCCTTGATGCGTTGCCGTTGTTTAGCTCGTCGCAATAAAGTCAAGCTATCAGGATCCTGTTAGTAGGGGCGAGTTTCACCTTCAGGGCGTGTTTTGAAACGACGATGTACCCACCAATATTGATCCGGTGCCTTACGAATGGCTTCCTCTACCAACTGATTAATTCTGGTGGCATCGCTGACCTCATTGCCGGTTGGGAAATCTTTTAATGGTTCCGAAAGCTCTATGACGTATTGGTTGTCGTCGGTGCGTCGGTGGCTGAAGAGGATCACGGCAGCGGATGTCATCTGTACAATCCGCGCTGTGGCAGTGATGCTGGCTGCTTCGATGCCAAAAAATGTGGCGAATACTGAATGCTTTCGCCCGTAGTCCTGGTCTGGCCCGTACCACACAACATGCCCAGCTTTGAGAGACCGGACGACAGTTCGCACGTCGGAGCGCTCAATTGCACTGGGAAAATTGCGAATTCGCCCCTCGCGCATGACGGATTCAAGTAGGGCATTTTTGTTGCGACGATACATTACATCAAAGGGAACCTCGCGAGCGAGGGCGGCGCCACACAGATCGAGAGTGGAAAAATGCATGCCCAACAGCATAACGCCGTTACCCTCGGCAACCGCTTGCTGAAGATGCTCTAATCCAGAAAATTGAATACGGCCCTGCAGTTGCGCAACTCTGCCGGTCCAGGCGAAACCAGTCTCGATAATGCCGCGACCATTATTTCGGAAAATCTGTTGCACCAGGTTTTTCTGTTGTGCTGCTGTCAGATTAGGAAAACAAAGCCGGATATTCGTCTCGGCGATGTGTTTCCGGTCCGCGGCGAGCCAATAGGCGAGTTGTCCCAGAGTTGTCCCCAGGCCTAGCTGCCAGTCAAATGGTAGTCGGGCGATGAGCCGTAGCAATCCAATGCCGAGCCAATTTACCCAATATTTAGGCCGCCAATATCCTGGATACCCTGTTGGATGCTTAGAGGTGGGTTGTTTGGTCTCGCTCACGTAGTTGAGCCGGTCGCTACAAAAGAGCAGGGCAGTGTACCTTTTGACGCTAATATCGTACACAGTGGAATGTTATGATGTCAGCTGTATTTACGAGACTTGCCATGAAGCTACCAAGATTTGATAACAGTCGCATACTGGTTTTCGGTGATGTCATGCTAGATCGATACTGGCATGGTTCAACGGATCGAATTTCAGCGGAAGCCCCGATTCCTGTGGTGGACATTCAAACCATCGAAGATCGACTCGGGGGTGCGGCAAACGTTGCGCTTAATGTGGCATCCCTCGGCGGGTTTGCAGGCCTTGTAGGCGCAATTGGTGATGATGAGTCCGGCGCTATTCTTCGCACTAAACTTGCTACCGCGGGTATCGAAGACGGTCTTGTTGCGGTGGACGGACGTCCAACAATTACCAAATATAGAATTGTCAGCCGCAAGCAGCAACTCGTACGAGCAGACTTTGAATCTACCGATCCTTTAGCCGCTAACGTGTTTGAGTCCATGCTTAAAAGCAAAATGGAATATTACAACGTCTTAGTTTTGTCCGATTACGACAAGGGTGTTCTGGCGGAGCCACTAGAAGCAATTGCGTTAGCCGCAAAATTGGGTAAGCCAATATTGGTTGACCCCAAATTCAAAGACTTCTCTGCCTATGCGGGAGCCACGCTCGTTAAGCCTAATGAAAACGAATTTAGCCGGGCTATTGGTGTTTGGTCGAGCGAGCAGGAAATGGTGCAGAAAGCCCGGGTGATGATGGGTAATCTTGGCTTTAACTCGATGCTAATTACCCGCGGTGCAAGTGGCATGACACTGGTGCAGAAAGATCAGCCCGAACTCCACCTTCCTGCGAGAAGTCGAGAAGTTTTTGATGTCAGCGGCGCCGGTGATACCGTAATTGCCACGCTTGCGACGGCCATGGCTTCGGGTGAGACCCTGAGTGATGCGGTCCACATGTGTAACTTGGCTGCTGGTATTGTGGTGACCAAAATGGGGACCGCGAGCGTGAGTGGTCCAGAGTTGCGACTGGAAATTGCAGAACAGCGGGCAACAGCAAAAGGCATTATGACCCCCGAGCAATTATCCTCTGCGATATCTGAAGCTCGGGCTGACGGACAAAAGGTAGTGTTCACAAATGGCTGTTTTGACATCCTTCATGCGGGTCACGTGGAGTATCTTACTGAAGCACGCCAAAAGGGTCATCGGCTTGTAGTTGCAATAAATGATGATGCAGGCGTAAAAAGATTAAAAGGTGAGGGTCGACCGATCAATAATCTTGACCGCAGGCAGACAATGTTAGCGGGGCTCGAAGCTGTGGATTGGGTTGTCGCATTCTCTGAAGACACGCCGGAGAACCTGTTGAAATTGCTAAAACCGGATGTGTTGGTAAAGGGGGGAGATTACACAGTAGATCAAGTAGTTGGCGCGGATATTGTTGCTGCTTACGGTGGGGAAGTCAGCGTTCTAAAGCTTGTTGACGGCCTGTCGACTACTTCCCTAGCGGAGAAGATTAAGCGACTTTAGCGTTTTATTGCCACGGAAACATTTTGCGCCAGATGGTTGGGATTTATAGTGCCAACAATTACGCTGGAAACCCCCTCGTAATCGATTGCGAATTTTAGTGCTGCATTCGGGCTGGATGCGTGGCCGCTTGCAAGGGCTTTTTTGATCACTACCCCTTTACCCCGTTGTTTGCATAATTTAAGTAGGCTTGCTTGACTGGTATCCGATTGATTCAGTGTCACCATAAATACGTCAACCAGATCGATTGCAAGACTACTTGCTGCGGCGTCTTTGCCAGAAAAACCAATGGCACGAATCCAGCCCTTGTCCCTAAGTCTGGATAAGCATTCAAGGACTGGGCTAGATTGAATGATCTCTTGATCATCACCATTGGAATGAACAAACACAATATCAAGTTGATCAGTTCCAAATCGCTTGAGACTCAGTTCCACACTGGCAATGCTGGTCGATTCTGTAAAGTCATAGTGAGATTTCCCATTGGAAAAATATTCACCGACTTTAGTTGAGATCACCCAGTCTTGACGATTCGGTTGTATCAGTTTCCCAAGTCGAGCTTCGCTTTCACCGTAGGCTGGTGCGGTATCTAGATAATTGATACCCAGATTTTTTGCTGTGCTAAGTAGCGCTTCGAGAGCCTGATCATCGGGAAGGGAAAAACTTTCTGGGTACTTGACGCCAGTATTTCGGCCGAACTTTACGGTGCCAAGACCGAGACAAGAAACCTTGAGGCCTGTGCTGCCAAGTTGACGATGGGGCAAATTCTTAGGCAAAAGCCAGCTCCCAGGGTGATGGGCTTAATCTCGCCAGGGGTAGTTGTGGTGTGTGCCAATCGCCATGTCTGGGTGCAGGTAGGAGATTAAGAACTTCGTCACCCAGTAGTGGGGTTAGGGTCAGTTTGGTTGGCCAGCAAATCGTTGTATTTGCAATATGCTTTATAAATGGAAAGTCTGGTCGACTCTGATCCTGGGTGGCTGGCTCTGCGCGATTAACGTTGAGTGTTCTAAAAGCTAGGTGCTGCTGATCAATCCAGGGGAACAAACTGGCGAGTTCTTGTTTGGTTTTTGCAATCAGTGTGTCGTCCGTCATGCCAACCCCCTGCTCCGCTAGATTACCGCCCAGATACCAGACCTCGTCACCATCGGGATGACTATGGGTGGTGATGGTGAGTCTTGGTTTATTTGCATCACGTAAGCTGACGGCGTGGGCAAAGACCTTAGGCAGTTGGCCTTTTACTAACACTTGTTTCAAGGGGCGAAGCTGCATTTTTGTAGGAACAAAGTTGAGTTCGGATAGTAGTTCTCCATTGCCTGCACCTGCAGCAAAAATATATTCATCTGCAGTAATCGAATCCAATTGATTCAGCTGTAGCGAGGTGATCTTATCTCCATTGCTGTTGGCTTTTACGCGGGCCTGATAAATGTGATTCGAATGTTTTGTTCGAAGCAGCCTTAACAAAGCTTGCGTATCAATCACAATATCCTGTAACTGATAAAGGTTGCCTTTGAATTCCGGAGATCGGAATGCTTCCGGAAAATCTTTGCGTGCTAGAGCGGTCACTCTGCCCCGAAGACTTTTGCTAGCGAAAAAAGCCGTCACCTTTGCGGTTAGTGCGCCATCGGAAAACAGATAGTAGTCATCAGAAAGTACTCCGAGGCCGGTCAAATCTAAGGGTCCGTTTCCAGCAATGCAGTCTCGCCACTTCGCTGGCATACTGGCAATGGTTTCAGATGCTGGCGTGGTAAACCCGCCAAGTGCATATTTGATTCCGCCATGGATCATGCCCTGTGAAGCAAGGGTTTGTTCCTGGCCGAGCTGGCCTTGCTCAAATAGACAAGCTTCATAGCCGGCAGCACGAAGCAGGTTGAGAAGCCAAAGGCCGCAGATGCCACCGCCGACAATAGCTATTTCAGTAGAATAGTGGGTCATGTAAATACATTAGAATCGCGATTGCGAGGCAGTATAACAGTCATTATGAGGACTTAATTGATCAGATCCATATACAGTCTGATGTTCTACCTGATCCTTCCGGGGATCTATATTCGGCTCTTTTGGCGCTCCCGGAAGGAGCCTCGCTATCGTCAGGATTTAGCCCAGAGGATGGGGCACATCGACGTAGGGGCATCTGGACTTGTCTGGATTCATGCCGTTTCCGCCGGTGAAACGATCGCAGCAAAAGGACTGATTGAGGGCTTATTAGAAGCTGGCCATCAGGTTTTGTTAACTAATATGACCCCAGCCGGCCGGGATCGCGCTGAAGCATTGTTTGGCCAACGGGTGACTAATGTGTATGCACCCTACGATGTTCCCCATGCAATTCACCGAATGCTGCGTCGAGTTCAACCCCGCGCTCTTATCATTATTGATACTGAGCTTTGGCCCAATACGATAATTCTTGCACGTCAAAATGGGATACCTGTCTATCTGGTCAACGGCAGGCTCTCGGAACGTTCAGCCCGGGGATATAAGCGCATAGCAAAATTGGCCACGCCGATGTTCGAGTCGATTAATCAGGTATTTGCCCAGTCTGAGTCCCAGGCTGCTCGTTTTCGAGCCCTGGGCGCAGCAAAAGTTATAGCGTCGGGGAGTGTGAAATTTGATTCAACCTTGCCCCCTGACTTTCCAGAGCGAGTTGAAGCACTTCGGCCGCGCTTTGAAGGTAAACAAATAATACTGGCGGCAAGCACCCATGAGGGCGAAGAGGCGATGTTACTGGAGGCGTTCCTGTCACTGGATAACGAGCAAACAATACTGATTATTGCGCCACGACATGTCCATAGAACATCGGTGGTTGTTGAGCAACTGGAAAAAACTGGGATCCCTTATCAACAACACAGTAAAGCCGCGGAGATTGAATCTCGCACCAGACTTTATTTGTTGGACACCATGGGAGAGCTGATCTACTTTTTTGCGATATGTGATGTTGCGTTTGTGGGCGGTAGTTTAGTCGACATTGGTGGTCACAACCCTATGGAGCCAGCAGGATTGGGTAAGCCGGTTTTAATGGGGCCCTATCGCAGGAATATCTCAGATATAGCTGATCAATTTATAGAGGAGGGTGCATTGCTAACGATCGCGTCAGCAGAGGAAGCTAGAAAGGTATTAGAAAATTTACTGCATCATCCGCAGGAAATGAAGCGGATGTCTGCAGCTGCCCTTGATGTTATGGCGCGTAACCGTGGAGCATTAGCGGTAGTGATGAACTCAATTTTGTCAACTCTTGAAGTTGATGAATCGACGTAAAAAATAGTGTTTTTGGAACGGATATTGCGTCTGCAATCAACTGAACGTCTATACTCAAAATAAGGCATGATTGTGGTACGCTTTCTTTTTACAGAGCTCTGATGCAATAGCCCGTGGGAATGTAGGGGGCAAAAACCGCTAGATAGAGACGGGCGGTTGAGTTGATCAGAGGCTGATAAAAATCGCCGGAAATACTAATGAGAAGACAAATGGAAAAGTTGCTTAACTAAAATGACCCGTAGACGACGTTATGTTCCAGACCTCATCGCCGATATGGCTGAGTGCGATGCGAACTACATTCGGTTGTTACGGCTCTTCCCTGGAATGTCGGAATCGGACTCATTGGAATTTGGTGTAGACTCCGGAAACGAGACTGCACCAAACGCTTTGCAGGGCAGGACTGAAGACGGCGCGATTGTTACGATTAGTATTCTAGAGCGTTGTCCCTATACGACCATGATGACCGTTAAGGTCACGAATGAAGAGGATAAGCCCTGGGTCAAGTGGCCAACCTTGGATGTTCGCGTTTATCACGATATTAAGTCTGCTGAAGTCATTAGCTTCGAGCGCCATCGGAATTTTAAGTTTCGTTATTACACACCGAACCAGCAATTGTTTCAGCCCGATGAGAAGTCCCAGATCAATCGGTTTTTTGGTGAGCTACTGACCTTTTGCTATAAACACGGTCATAGCCTTGAATCTGTCCAAATGGGACAAAGCTGAAATTTAGACAATACAAATCCCCGTCATACTGGTTATAATTCCAGTTGTTTTTATCGTCTTATCCGGACCGAATAACAACGATTAACCCAGTCCTTTTTGTATCCGTTCGTCGTCCTGTCGAACTGACTTACATTAGGTTTTGTTTACTCCAAAAGTCAGGCAGTTTATGGCCAATAAAAGCTATCAAGCAGATTCTATTGAGGTCCTTGAAGGGCTAGACCCAGTCCGAAAGCGGCCGGGGATGTATACCGATACAACACGTCCGAATCATCTCGCCCAGGAAGTTATTGATAATAGTGTTGATGAGGCACTAGAAGGCCACGCCAATGAAATTCGTGTCACGTTACGGAAAGATGGCTCTATGTCCGTTGGGGATAACGGTCGTGGTATGCCCGTGGACCTACATAAAAAAGAAAAAGTTCCAGGTGTAGAATTGATTTTGACCCGACTCCATTCCGGGGCCAAATTTAATAGTGATAACTACAAATTTTCCGGTGGTCTACACGGGGTTGGTATCTCCGTCGTAAATGCCCTCTCGAGTAGCTTTGAAGTCTATATCAAGCGAGAGGGAAAGCTTCACCACATGGCGTTTACGGACGGAGAGAAGACTAAGAATCTCACGGTCAAAGACGAAGTGGGCAAACGTAACACCGGTACGTTGATTCATTTTTTGCCGAATCCCAAGTACTTTGATTCGGCAAAATTTTCCGTTTCAAGAATGAAGCATCTACTCCGAGCAAAAGCGGTCCTATGTCCCGGGCTACGGGTGTTTTTTACCGATGAAACTGCGTCAAAAAAGGAAGAGCAGTCCTACGAGTGGTATTTCGAAGACGGGGTCAAAGATTATCTTGTTGGTGCTCTTGAGGGGTTTGAGGTGCTGCCGGCTGAACCTTTTGTTGGCAGCATTGCGGCCAGTGAAGAGGCGGTTGATTGGGCGGTTCAATGGTTGCCGGAAGGCGGGGAAATTGTCGCTGAGAGCTATGTAAACCTCATTCCAACTACCCAGGGCGGTACCCATGTGAATGGTTTGCGTTCGGGGCTCCTAGAGGCGCTAAGAGAGTTCTGTGAATTTAGAAATCTAATTCCGAGGGGCGTCAAAATCACTGCGGATGATCTCTGGGACAAGTGTAGTTATGTTGTTTCTGCAAAAATGATGGATCCGCAGTTTTCTGGACAAACCAAAGAGCGGTTGAATTCCCGTCAGGCAGCGACCTTTATTAGTGGTGTGGTAAAAGATTCTTTTAGCCTGTGGCTCAATCAGCATGTTGCGGATGCGGAAGCTCTAGCTGAATTGGCTATCTCGAATGCCCAGGCACGATTGCGAGCAGGAAAGAAGGTTGCTCGAAAGAAAGTCACCTCGGGTCCAGCGCTTCCCGGAAAACTGGCGGACTGCTCCTGTTCCGATGCGATGCAAGGTGAGTTGTTTTTAGTCGAGGGGGATTCAGCTGGCGGATCCGCCAAACAAGCTCGCAGTCGGGAAACCCAGGCGATCATGCCGCTGCGGGGAAAGATTCTAAATACCTGGGAAGTTGATTCCGCAGAAATATTGGCATCTCAAGAGGTCCATGATATTTCAGTTGCCCTGGGGATTGACCCAGGGTCCGATGACTTGTCCGGTTTACGTTACGGAAAGGTTTGTATTCTGGCGGATGCCGACAGTGATGGTTTGCACATTGCCTCTCTACTGATTGCGCTATTTGTTCGACACTTTCCGGCCCTGGTGAATCACGGTCATGTTTTCGTCGCAATGCCGCCTTTGTATCGTATCGATGTGGGTAAAGAAGTTTTCTACGCGCTTGATGAGTCCGAGCGGCAGGGGATTCTCGATTTAATTGAAGCCGAGAAAAAGAAAGGCAAGGTCGTCGTACAGCGCTTCAAAGGACTAGGTGAAATGAATCCACTCCAGTTACGTGAAACCGCAATGGCAGAAGATACCCGGAGGCTCGTTCAACTGACTGTAGGAGAGGGGCAAACGGATTCTGATTTGCTCGACATGCTACTGGCGAAGAAAAGAAGTGGTGATCGTAAAATCTGGCTAGAAAAGAAAGGTGATTTAGCCGATCTGGTTTGATCCAAGCCGAACTAATTAATCTGTATTTTTTGAGGTACACATGAGCGAAACGGTTGACCCGAACGGTCACGAGAAAATTTCTCTTAGCCAATATACCGAAAGCGCCTATCTGAATTACGCGATGTACGTGATCAACGATCGTGCGCTACCCCATATCGGTGATGGTCTCAAACCGGTCCAGCGCCGAATTATCTATGCGATGTCGGAACTTGGATTAACGGCTGATGCCAAATACGCCAAGTCCGCCCGGACCGTCGGTGACGTCATTGGTAAATTCCACCCCCATGGAGATTCAGCAAGTTACGAGGCGATGGTGCTGATGGCGCAAGCCTTTAGCTATCGCTATCCCCTCGTCGATGGCCAGGGTAACTGGGGTTCCCAGGATGATCCGAAGTCCTTTGCCGCCATGCGCTACACGGAATCCAAACTTACCCGCTATGCTGGCGTGATGCTTCAAGAGTTGAAGCAGGGTACGGCGGATTGGGTGACGAATTTTGATGGCACCCGGGATGAGCCCCTAATTCTGCCCGCCAGGCTGCCAAATATTTTGTTAAATGGTGGCTCTGGAATTGCGGTAGGTATGGCAACGGATATTCCGCCCCATAACATTAAAGAAGTCGCGAGTGCTTGCCTGCATTTATTGGACAACCCAAAAGCTACGGTTCGAGATCTACTGACCCACGTCAAAGGACCTGATTTTCCTACCGGTGCGGAAATCATTTCGAGCAAAGAAGACATCCTATCGATATACGAAACCGGTAAAGGCGCGGTTAGAACCCGGGCAATTTTTCATGAAGAAGATGGCGACATTGTCATCACCGCGCTGCCTTTTCAGGTCTCTGGCTCGAAGATTCTGGAGCAAATAGCGCAACAGATGAACGCCAAGAAATTACCCATGGTTGTGGATCTGCGAGACGAATCTGATCATGAGAATCCAACTCGAATTGTGATTGTGCCCCGTTCAAATCGGATTGATGTGCCAGCGTTAATGAGTCACCTTTTTGCTTCCACCGATCTTGAGAGAACCCATCGGGTCAATTTCAATATGATTGGAGTGGATGGTAAACCGCGGGTAAAAGATCTGTCGGAAATCCTCTCGGAATGGCTTGGATTTCGAACCAACACTGTCCTTCGGCGCCTCCAGTTTCGTTTGGATAAGATTGTTGATCGGCTGCACATACTAGAAGGCCTATTAATCGCTTACCTCAACCTGGATGAAGTTATTCGCATCATTCGAACTGAAGATAAGCCGAAAGAAGTCTTGATGAAGTCCTTTAAGCTTACAGCGATTCAAGCTGATGCAATTCTCGATCTCCGACTGCGACAGCTTGCGAAACTGGAAGAGCAAAAGATTAGAGGGGAGCAGGCGGAACTCGATGCGGAACGCGCGGATATTGAGAAGACGATCAACTCAAAAGCACGTCTAAAAACCCTGGTGAAGAAAGAAATTACTGCCGACGCTAAGGAGTACGGCGACGACCGCGTGTCCCCTGTTGTACAGCGAGATGAAGCCCAGGCTTTTAAAGAGAAAGATTTGATTTCCTCGGAGCCCGTGACCGTTGTGCTTTCAGAGAAAGGTTGGATTCGCGCAGCAAAGGGCCATGACATTGATCCGACCGAGCTCAGTTACCGATCCGGAGATAGTTTTCTAATATCGGGCATTGCAAAATCGAATCAGGATGCAGTGTTTCTCGACTCAACCGGCAGAGCCTATTCAATTCCCTGTCATACCTTACCCTCAGCCAGGGGCCAGGGAGAACCTCTCACGGGTAGAACCAATCCTCCTAGTGGAGCTTTTTTCACCGGCCTTGTAACGGGAGAAAAGGAACAACAGTTCCTCCTCGCGAGCGATGCGGGATACGGCTATATCACTTCTGTAGGCGATATGGTGACGAAGAATAAAGCAGGAAAGTCCCAGATCAGTGTGCCTAAAGGTGGTGTTGTGATTCAGCCTTCTCGAGTCACCGACATTAAACACGAGTTTGTTGCTGCCTTTAGCAATGAAGGTCGATTATTGATTTTTGCGCTATCTGAACTTCCGGTAATGGCGCGCGGCAAAGGGGTTAAGATCATGAGTATCCCACCAGCCAGGGTCAAAGACCGGCTGGAAATGATGTCTCATCTTCTGGTTTTCTCCGAGGTGGATACAATAATTGTCAGTTCTGGGAAGCGAACGCTAAAACTCAAAATTGATGAGTTACTGCATTATCGAGGCGAGCGCGCCAGACGTGGATTAAAATTACCCCGCGGGTTCCAGAAGGTAGATGATGTCAAGTTAGAGCGTGGTAGTTAGTCGCTAATAGGTAGACGCTAATAGGTAGGCGCTAAGAGTTCAAACCTTAGGCATTGAGTAGCTGCAGCGCCTGACTTTCTATTAGGGCCTGGTTCTTGACACGACGCACCTGAAAAACTTCACCATCCGGGGTAAGTGAACTATGAAAACTGTCATATTCAATGTCAGCAATAGTGGCTAGCTCTCGTTCGAAGGTACGGCTGACCAGCACTGTCTGCTCATCAATGGAAGCTAAATAGCTTGCATGTTTTGTCGCTTTCTCAAAGGCGAGCTGCTCCTGGGTGTCTGCTATCCAATGCATGCCGATTTTTAGCTTCAATGGCGGTCCAACCTGTTCAACTAACTTGAGCAATAGCAGTGCCGCACAAACCGATTGAAAGCGACCTGATTCTCCATAGAAACAGACGAGCAAGTCTTCACCTTCATGCTCAATTGTCTTGCCGTTATACAGGTTGATGCCCTGTTTGAATTGATCACGGTAGCGCTCCATTAGACGAGCCGGTCGAAGCTTTACTACCAAAATGGTCGCTGCATGATCTTCAGCTAAGCGGGGTTCAGCGGGGGAGAGCCCAGCTTCCGGTTCCTCCAACTCCCCGCTTGGCTCGTTGTTTTGCGAGGCGGGACCTAAAATCCAAATAGCTGCAAAGTCACCTACAAAAAGCACAAAACCACAAACAAACAGAAATAGCGCCAGATGGAACCCGAGTACGAGCACAACAGCAAAGTGACTTTGAGCCGTGATGTCCTCTGTGTTAAACCCGACCTGTACATATCCGGCTGTTGTATTTTGGAATGTGACCTCGGAGCTAAAAGCGGTCGATTGGTTGTTCGTGCGTCGGCCTACCTGGGCAATGAGTTGATCTTTTGCGTCGTACACCGAGGCGAATTCAAGAGCTGAGTCTTCCAGCATTCGGCTCAGCAGGACGTTGATACCTAGCAGGTCATGATTGACCAGGTGCTCGGCAATTGTCATCGCAAGATAAGAGGCCTGGGTCTTGGAAAAGTGATCACTTTGGGCTTGGAGTCGGCGTTCGGTCACTTCGCTGACAACAACGGACATTACAATAGCGCTGAATACCAGGGGCAGGCTCGCAAGGAAGAGTAAGCGAATTCGCGGCGTACGTAACATAGCGCTCTAGGGGAGATTGAATGTTGATATTATATCAGGCGCTTTAGACTTTTTTTGCCCTTCGATTGAAGGATTTTACGCCTCGATTCAAGGATAATGACCCCTCAATTCCAGCCTGGCCTTTTTTGTGACTGAGCTAGTACTTCTAAATATCTCCGGTGAAGACAAGCCGGGCCTGACGGCAGCCATAACACGCTTGTTGGGCGATTTTGATATCGACATACTCGATATCGGACAAGCCGTCATTCATAACCACCTGTCGCTTGGGATATTGATAAACATTCCCAATGATTCCAGTTCCATTGAGAAGGAGGTTTTGTTCCGCGCTCACGAGCTAGGAGTTAGTATCAAGTTTAGTCCCGTCTCCGAAGCGAGTTACGATGAGTGGGTAGGTTTACAGGGTCGGTCTCGATTTATACTGACGCTACTCGCCCGGCGCATAAAAGCCAACCACATTGCGAAGGTGAGTGAAGTGGTTGCAAATAACGGCCTAAATATTGACACGATTGTCAGATTATCCGGTCGAGTGCCGCTGCAGCAGGATAACAAAATGTCAAAAGCCTGCGTTGAGTTTTCGTTGAAAGGGCAACCCGAGGACGTTCTGCGTTTTCGCTCAGAACTCATGGTGGTTTGCAGTGAGTTGGATATTGATGTCGCGGTTCAGGAAGACACGCTTTATCGTCGTAATCGTCGACTGGTCGCCTTTGATATGGATTCAACTTTGATCAAAACCGAGGTCATTGATGAACTGGCGAGAGCCGCCGGTGTAGAAGCAAAGGTTGTTGCAATCACGGAGCGCGCCATGCGCGGTGAAATTGATTTCCGCGATAGCCTGATCGAAAGGGTTGCATGCCTAAAAGGTCTGCCGGAATCGACCCTGGCGGACGTGGCAAAATCCCTACCCCTGACCGAGGGGGTGGAACACCTGTTTCAGACCTTAAACGGTCTCGGATATAAGACAGCGATCCTGTCTGGTGGCTTTAGTTACTTCGCTGAAGGCTTGCAGCAAAAATTAGGAGTCGATTATGTCTTTGCCAATGTGCTTGAAATTGCCGATGGCAAGCTAACGGGTAAAGTTCTGGCCCCGATTGTAGATGCTGAACGAAAGGCCAGTTTGTTGAGAGAGCTGGCGACCCGGGAGAATATTTCATTGGAGCAGGTGATCGCGGTGGGTGACGGAGCTAACGACCTGGATATGTTAGCCGCTGCCGGCCTTGGAATTGCGTTTCATGCGAAACCTATTGTTAAGGAAAATGCAGAACAATCGATTTCGAATTTAGGCTTAGACAGTATTCTTTATTTGATGGGGATACGTGATCGAGATACCAACAAGTTCTCGGGGTAAAACTAAAGGTCTTCGCTGGCAAAGTCGTAGTCCATATTTTCCAGGGGTGGGGAAATATAAAAGCCCTGAATAAAGTTCATGCCAGTCATCCATAGAGTTTGTAACACGTTTGGACTTTCTACACCTGATATTGCCGTGAGTACTCCGGCGGATTGCAGAGACTTCACCATTTCGAGAAGCTCTTCCTTCTTTTCCTCATTATTTTCGATTTCTTGAGCGAAGGACCCGTCTAACTTTACATAGTCTGGCGTAAGATGCTTTAGCAAATTTAGAGGATTCAGCGAACAACCGTAGTGGTTGATCGAGGTCTTGCAATGCAGCTCTGCTGCACCCTTTGCAAACTTTGTGGCTTGTTTTATGTAGGAGGTCGCATCACTTTCGTGTATCTGAAAGATAATGGCATCACTTGTGAGTCGTGCTGCCTTAAGTGCAACACTCATCCAGGGAAGAAAGGTCTCATCTGACATGGAGCGGTGGGTCAAATTGATAAACAACCGTACTTTGCTGCCATTCGCACGATGCTGGGACAACAATTTTATCGATTGTAAAATAACCCAGCGATCTAACTTCTCTAGTAAACCAGCATCCTCGGCCGGGCCCAGAAATTGGCCTGGATAAATTTCGTTTCCATCCTCGTCGAGGAGTCTGAGCAGGACTTCAAATTGCTCGTCGTCATCACCGTGCAAACTAATGATAGGTTGGAACATCAATTTGAATGAATTGTTTTCAATTGCGGTTCGCACCATGTGTTTGATGTTTTCGCTGGTTAGCGACTTCCCATCTTCACCTACCTGGACCTGTTCTGCCTGGTAGAAATTGACACCGTTGCCATTCGCCACGCCGGTTTGAGCCCGATGGGCACGGGAGACAATTTCTTCTGCTGACGGCGCATTTTCGGATATCAGGGCCAGACCAATACTAACTGTTTGCTGATAAGACTTACCTGAGATCTCGGAAACGTGTGCCTCGACGGTTGACCGAAGCAGTTCCGCTAACTGGGATGCAACATCTTTGTCACTGTCATCAAATAGGAGTGTTAAGACGTCATCGCCGAATCGAGCGAGGGTGTGTTCATCTGGGATATTCTTTCTTAGCAGCGCGGACAGATCGCCAAGAATAAGGTCTGTGTTTGATATACCTGCGTCGGTTCGGGTTCGAGAAAACTCATCGATATTGATGTACATCAATATACGTGCCTTTCCACCCTCCGTCGCCTCGTCCACGGCGGAATCCAATTGCTCCATAAAGTAGTTGCGATTGAATAAACCCGTTAGCAAATCCTGGCTCGAAATCTCTTTGATTCGATTTGCCATTTCACTGTTGTCGTTGTCACTTGCGAGGGTCTTAATGATCACCTGCGTACAGGATTCGCCATCGTAGCTTGCCGGAGATAGGGACATGGTACTTGGAATGGTAGAGCCATCGGTACTGACGCAGGAGAATTCGCCGGTAACGGTTTCATTTTCGTTAAAGGATTTAAGAAACGTCTTGAACTTGTCCTGGTCCTCACCGGCAATCAAATCAATAATGGGGATGCCGGCAAAATCGTCAGGGTCTTCATAGCCAAAAAGATCTGCATAGGTACTATTGGTGTAAATGTGCATACCTTCATGGACGTATGCGATTGCAGCGGCGGAGCTGGCTAACAATAGCTGGTTGCGGCGATCAATTTCCCTGACTTCAACTTCTGCTCGTCTTCGTTGTCTGCGGTTTTCGAGGTTTTCCAGTTCGCGCTCAATAATTAATATCAAGCGTTCGTCGTCATCCTGTAGGGCAACATCTCTTGCGCCCCAGCGAAGACCGTCAGTGATACTTTCGGGATTTCGATCTGCGGCAATCATGACTACGGGGATATCTTTTTCGAGCTCTCGAATGGCATTCAAAGCATCAATCATTTTTACGCCATTTGCCTCGGCGCTACCGAGCAGAAGGTCCCAGGTCTGGTTCTTGAGCATTTCGGCAAAATCTGTAGTCGATTCGATCTGCTGGGCCCGAGTTGCACGACCGGCATTTCGGAGCAGCACAATGAGCTCTTCGGCACGATTCTGGGATTCTTCAAGAATCAGTAATCTTACTGGTGGATTGTTGCTCATGTACGGAAATGTGACCTCATCAACGGGATACTATAGCAAATTAGCAGGTGAGGTAGTGATTCAGGCGATAACCCGTTTGGCTGACTCAAAAGGCACCTCCCGAGACAGTCGGGGCACCATATAACCAGGTACGCGTTGGCGCAATTCTGAAATCAACTGGACGCCGGTTGCTTCATCTACATCAAAGTGTGACGCGCCGAGGACCGGGTCCATGAGATGGAGGTAGTAGGGCACAATCCCGGCCCCCATTAGTGTTCGGGAGAGGCGGTCCAAATCGGGTGTTGTGTCGTTGATGTGCTTGAGTAACACGCTCTGGTTTAACAGGGTAACTCCCGCCGCTTGGAGTCGTCTCATCGAGAGTTGAACATCAGCGTCAATCTCGTTGGCATGGTTTACGTGGGTGACCATGACAATGTCGAGGGAGGAGTTTTTCATCCAATCAATAAGGGATGCGGTCACCCTCTGGGGGATGACAACCGGTAATCTAGTGTGCAGCCGTAATGTTGTGATATGGGGGATCTTAGCCAATCGCTCTGCAATCCACTTTAATCGTCGGTCATTTAGCATCAATGGATCGCCACCGCTGAGAATAACCTCTGAAACACTCTGATCCTTTGCCAGGTTGGCGAGTAAATTGGTCCAATCCTCGGTGCTGGCCTGGGTCTCAGCGTAGGGAAAGTGGCGTCTGAAGCAATATCTGCAGTGAATGGCGCAGCTTCCAGTGGTGATGACGAGAACCCTACCGGCGTATTTTTGAATGAGACCAAAGCCGCGGGTGAACTGCTCCTCCTGCAGCGGAGATATCTGGCTTGTTTCGGAGGGCGCCAACTCTTGAGTCGTCGCTAACACCTGTAGCAGCAAGGGATCCCTGGAGTTGCCTGTTTCGATTCGCGATAGGAAGGGCAACGGCACGTTTAGTGGAAAGTTTGTATCAACGGCTTCGAGGTCAAGGTTAAGGGCGGATGCAAGCTCGGAACTCGTACGAATGGCGCCTGCGACCAGGCTCTGCCAGGAAAGGCCCTGCCAACTTAGATCAGTTATAGGTATCATACGCGACTGCTGAAATTGATAAGAGAAAGTTAATGGCGACCTATTCTACCAACGAATTCAAGTCGGGTCTCAAAGTCATGTTGGACGGGGACCCCTGTTCGATTCTTGAGAACGAATTTGTTAAACCCGGCAAGGGTCAAGCATTTAGCCGGGTTCGATTGCGAAATCTGATTAATGGTCGAGTCTGGGAGCGCACCTTCAAATCCGGTGAGTCCCTCGAAGGCGCGGATGTGATGGATTACGAAATGGAGTACGTCTATTCGGATGGCGACTACTGGCATTTTATGAAAACCGACGGCACGTTTGAGCAGCTTGCCGCTGACGAGGCTGCGGTGGCTGAATGCAAACAATGGCTAAAGGAAACCGAGAAGTACACGGTTGTCTTGTGGAACGAAAATCCAATCAACGTTGCAGCGCCTAACTTTATCGAACTTGAAGTGACTGAAACTGATCCGGGTTTGAAAGGTGATACTGCCCAGGGCGGCTCGAAACCCGCAACTCTGAGCACCGGTGCTGTGGTTAAAGTGCCGCTCTTTTTGAATCAGGGTGATGTGATTAAGGTTGATACTCGTACCGGCGAATATCAAGGCCGGGCCAAGAGCTGAGCACCGACCAATCAGTACTGCTTAATCGAGCAAAACTATACCGCTCAATAAGAGAGTTTTTTTTTGAGCGGGATGTCCTTGAAGTCAGCACACCGCTGCTCGCATGCCACACAGTTACAGACCCTCATATTGCGAGTTTTTCTATAGATGATTCGTTAGCTGGAGGTGTTCGTTACTTACAAACGTCCCCTGAGTTCGCCATGAAAAAGCTGTTGGCGAATGGGTCGGGCGCAATCTATAGCCTTGGACCGGTTTTCCGTCGTGGTGAGTCTGGTCAAAAACACAATCCTGAATTCACAATGCTCGAGTGGTATCGGCCCGAATTTGATCTCTCCCAATTGCTGGCGGAGGTCCGAGCGCTATTCTGCGGGCTGCAAAAGACGTTTGGTCTGGAAGTTATTGAGCCCACGACGCGGACTTATCAGGGACTATTCGAGGCGCGATATGGTGTGAACCCACATCTGTCGAGCACTGGTGAGTTACGTCTGCTGGCTGAGCGTGAGTGTCCAGATCAGTTGTATCATCTGCAGGATCGAGATGAAGGTGAGCGGGATGATCTACTGGATTTACTATTTTCCTTTGATATAGAACCAGAGCTGATTGCACCTTGTTTTGTCATCGATTTCCCCGCTAGCCAGGCTTCACTGGCCCGTGTTGCGCAGATTAACGAAGCTCAGGTGGCACTCCGGGCAGAGTTTTATTGGCAAGGATTTGAACTCGCAAATGGATACGACGAGTTAAGAGATGGAATTGAGCTTAGCCAGCGTATGGAGCGAGATAATCGGATACGTCTTGGCCGTGGCTTACCGGTTATAGATCCAGATGCTGATTTGCTTGAGGCCCTGCCCAAAATGCCGAATTGTGCGGGAATAGCGCTGGGTATAGATCGGCTGTTAATGTTGTTGCTGGGCAAAAACGAATTGTCAGACGTACTATAAATCCCAGGCCCTAAATTAAAGACTCCCCCATTCGCACAATATCCCCGGCTTTATGCTTTAGACCATGCCTGTGTGCGGTTACGACAATAGCGGTTGAGCCCATCAGAAAACGGCCAAGCTCATCACCTGCAGAAAATGTCGTATTCTGAAATTTGTTGTTGATGTCTTCTGCCAAAATCTGACGAGCGGGGTAAGGTGTGTCTCTCCAGATAGGCTGTATACCCGCAACAATCATTGCGCCAACCATCACCAGTCCAACGGGTCCCGATGGGGTTTCGAATTCCATGACGAGGCGTTCATTAATGGCAAATAGATCCGGAATAGCGTCAGCGGTTTGTTGATTTACAGAAAACAGCTTGCCTGGAACATAACGCGCAGCAATAAGTTTGCCACTAACAGGGCTGTGAACTCGATGATAGTCTCGAGGAGCAAGGTACACAGTCGCAAAGGAGCCCTCGGCGTAAACGTCAGGTTTTCCGCCTGCCATTAATTGCTCAAGACTGTAATTTATTCCCTTAGCCTGTAGAAGCTGACCAGTACAAATATCACCGCATTCAGAGATTGCCCCATCAGCGGGACAACAAAATTCGCCTTCGATGGGCCTAGCGTCCGGCTTCAGCGCCCGGGTGAAGAAGGCATTGAAGGAGGCATAGGTCTCGGGATTGGGTTCAAGCGCATCAGAAAGGTCAATCTTGTAGCGACCTATCGCCCAATTGATGAAACTCCGCTTGATCCATGTGATCTCGCTTTCAGCAACCCAACCCACCAGCCGCGAGAGTAGGTGTTGTGGCAATATTTTCTGCAGGAAAATGAACAAGGTATCAGCCAACCTCGACTGGAGTGTTGGGGTCGTTTCCCCATTCTGACCAGGAGCCGTCATAGGCCTGCATATCAAAACCAAGGCTTTTACCCACAAGGTAGGTGAAGCCAGAACGATGATGGGTTTGGCAGTGGGTGGCGATTCTTTTTTGGCCGTCTATTCCGGCTACCGCAAGGCGTTCGCGTATATCCTCGCGAATTCTGAGCTGGCGTTCTGGGTCCATGGCGCGGGTCCATTCAAAATTCACCGCTCCTGGAATTCTGCCTCCCCGTTGGGATACGAGTCGGGTACCGGCGTATTCATCTGCTCCCCGGGCATCCCAAATTTGGAGGCTCTGAGCCGATAGGCTGTCCAGGATGTCCTGCTTTGATGCAATAAAAGTCTTATCAATCGAAAGCGAAGGATTGGTTGGCGTAGGGTAGTTGGTATCCGTGGTTGTGGTTAAGCCAGCCGCCAACCAGGCATGTATACCACCATTTAAGTAACTCGTATGTTGATGTCCGATCACATCCAGGGTCCAAACCATTCTACCGGCCCATCCACCACCTTCATCGTCATAGACAACAATGTGTTTATCCGGGGCATAACCAATGTTTCCAAATAGATCCTCAAGCTGATCCAGCGCGGGCAGCTTGCCGACCGCAGGCCTTTCTCCGGATACCAGGTCCTGGGGTTTAACATGCACAGCACCCGGCAAATGGGCCTGCAGATAGGTGTCCTCACGGCAGAGATCAATAATTAGGACGTCATTTAGGTGGGGCAGCAGGGCCTCGGGCTCAACAATTAGGGGCAGCATAGGGTCAGGAAATGAGGATGAGGTGGGCATTTTACGCGACAGGCGTCATTCATTACGAGTTAATTACAATCTGGGGCGACCAGAGCAGGTAAATTCGCTAAAATCCCCCCTCTTTTATGTGGCGACAATGATTTGAATTACTCTGAAAATCTGGTGTGGATGGATCTTGAGATGACAGGTCTCGATCCTGAAGTGGACAGAATCATAGAAATCGCCACCATTGTTACGGACTCTGAACTGAAAATTTTAGAAGAGGGTCCGGTGTTTGTGATTCGCCAAAGCCAAGCCTTATTGGATGGCATGGATGAGTGGAACACAACCCATCACACCGCGTCGGGTCTATTGGATCGAATAGCAGAAAGTGGCATTAGTGAAGCAGAGGCGGAACAGAAAACCCTCGAATTTGTGAAGCGTTTTGTTGAGCCCGGGCAAGCGCCGCTTTGTGGAAATTCGATAGGCCAGGATCGACGGTTTCTGGTCAAGCAAATGCCAAAACTCGAAGCTCACCTCCACTATCGCAATATCGACGTGAGCACCGTGAA
Organism: uncultured Pseudomonadales bacterium; assembly: GCA_963976815.1. Taxonomy (GTDB): domain Bacteria; phylum Pseudomonadota; class Gammaproteobacteria; order Pseudomonadales; family Azotimanducaceae; genus JAHRVQ01. Next base: position 308,130 of record CAXBLU010000006.1, read on the forward strand.
GGAGCTAGCCTTTCGCTGGCGTCCTGAAGTCGCTGATGGTGTACAAAAACAGGGTGCCCACAGGGCCGTTGATGATATTCGCGAATCCATCGCTGAACTTCGTCACTACCGAGAGCATTTCTTTAAGTAAGCGTTACGCCTGGGTAGCCTGCTTGAGGTGCTGTTGCTCGATAGCCCAGTTAATGTGCTCCGCAACAAGATCTGATGCCCCTTCCAGAGCCGCGATCAGCACCTTCACAATTCCAGCATCATAGTCAGCGTTTCCCAGAGCAACGGCAATATTACGTTGCCAGCCCTCGTAACCTGTTCGGCGAATCGCAGACCCCTCAGTCCGAGTGAGAAATTCCTGTTCCGTCCAGGAAAATAACTCGAGCAGGCCAATATCATCGAGTTGGTGCCTTGGGGCAAAGTCTGGCTCCGCTGTGAATTGAACAAACTTGTTCCAGGGGCAAAATACCTGGCAATCATCACAGCCGAAAATTCGATTCCCTACCGCCCTGCGCAGCGCTGGGTCAATGCTTCCCCGGTGTTCAATTGTTAAATAGGAAATACACTTTCTAGCGTCTAGCTCCGACGGCGAGATGATTGCATGGGTCGGACAAACGTCTATACACGCAGTACAGGTACCACAGTGTTGTTGAACAACAGGGCTATCCATCACTAAAGGTAAGTTGGTGTAGATCTCACCGAGAAAAAACCACGATCCAGCGTTTTGATTCATTAACAGCGTATTTTTACCGATCCAGCCGAGGCCTGCTTTTTGTGCCAGCGCTTTCTCTAGTACCGGGGCGCTATCGGTAAACACGCGTCCCTGGGCGGCTGGCAGATTCTGATTGTCTAGAAACACTTCAACTTTTTTCCAGACGCGTTTCAGTTTTTGTCGAATGACTTTATGGTAATCCCGACCGAGGCTGTAGCGGGCAATATAGGCTTTTTGATCCGTTGCAATAATATCCTCCGGCTCGGCGCTGTCCGTTAAGTAGTCGAGACGAAAGCAGATAACTCGCTCGGTACCGGGAATCAATTCCGAAGGTCGTGAGCGCTTAATACCGTGGGCAGAGAGATAGCCCATTTCCCCGGCGTAACCCTTGTCGAGCCAGCTGTTGAGATGCGCTTCATGGGATTCAAGGTTGGTATCGGTAATACCTGTCTGCTGGAAACCCTCGTCCTTTGCCCAGACATGAATTAGTCGGGACAACTCTTGATAGAGGTGTTCGCTCATGCTGGTACAGCTCTCTGTTTCAATTTTGTTTCAATTGTCATATCAAAAAAGTGTTTGATCGATGATGCAAGGCCGAAGCGTCGACTTTAAGTATAATGATGCCACGATCATCTGGGTTTACCTCAAACCGATGGAAAAGAATGTGAAGTCTTCGACCAGTGAGCCATCTCCGGATGTGCTCTATCTCGCGGAGCAGGTACGGGAGCTGGATCGAATACTCATTGAAGAGCGCGGCATTCCGGGCTTGACCTTGATGCGGCGAGCCGCGCTGGCTTGCGTGGCTGAGTTACTTGCGGAATGGCCCGAGCCCAGACGTATTCGCGTCTATTGCGGTAGTGGCAACAATGCAGCGGATGGCTACATTGTTGCAGGAATTCTCGCCGAAAAGGGGATTGCGACGGACGTGATCCTGGTTGGGGATGTAGCCAAGCTCAGCGCAGATGGACGTGCGGCGCTGAAATTCTGTAAACAGTCCGGAGCAAAAATACTCGATTCAGATCAAGGCTGCACAACCGCAACGGTGATTGTAGACGCACTATTGGGTACTGGGTTCAAAGGCGGTCTGCGGGCCGCATACAAGTCCACCATTGATTCAATTAATTCGAGTGACATTCCTGTATTGGCTGTCGACGTGCCTTCTGGCCTGGATGTTGATACCGGTGCGGTTCCAGAGGTTGCGGTTATTGCCGATCTGACCGTCACTTTTATTGCATATAAACGTGGCCTGTTTACTGGGCAGGGCGTTGATGTGACCGGTAAGTTAAAATTTGCGGCCCTCGGCGCTACCCCCAAACCTGTGCCTCCAGGTGAGCAGGTTCGGGTATTGAACTTAGCCAATCTTCTGGAAGATATCCCAACCCGGCCGAAGAACGCCCACAAATTCCAATTTGGACATGTCCTAATTGTGGGCGGCGATCTTGGTATGGGGGGTGCCCCGTTGATGTCTGCCCTTGCTGCGATGCGACTTGGTGCCGGTTTGGTGAGTCTCGCAACACGACCCGAACACGCGTCGATACTGATGGCCCATCAGCCAGAATTGATGATTCGAGGCGTATCAAGCCCCAATGAGCTAAAACCACTGCTTTTACAGGCGGACATTGTGGTGCTTGGACCTGGCCTGGGTCGGGATAAATGGGGACAGATGCTCTATAGCGAAGTAATGGCGACGGATCTTCCGTTGGTTGTGGATGCTGACGGCCTGAACCTTTTGGCCTCGAAGCCTGTCAAAAGGGGTAATTGGGTTCTGACACCACATCCCGGGGAAGCCGCGCGATTGCTCGATATTGATTCTGTCGGGCAAGATAGATTTAAAGCGGCGAAAGAACTGCAGGACCAATATGGTGGTGTCGTGGTGCTTAAAGGAGCGGGCTCTATTGTTGTTGCTAATGCAGAAATCACGCTTTGCCCCTATGGTAATCCCGGAATGTCCACGGCGGGCATGGGCGATGTGCTCTGTGGCGCTATTGGTGGTCTGTGGGCTCAGCTACCGGATGCTTTACAGGCTGTAAAATTGGGCGTGTCACTACATTCCGCAGCTGGAGATCGCTGTGCGGCCAGGGCGGGTCAGCGAGGAATTTTAGCCACCGACATCATTCCGGTGATGCGCGAGTTACTCAATGGTATTTGAGCATTCTGTGCCAGACGAAGCTGGCACCCTGGCATTTGCCGAAACCTTAGGCAGCCTGCTTGAGTGCACGGGGGTGGTCTACTTAAAGGGTACCCTGGGTGCTGGGAAAACTACTTTTAGTCGGGGAATTTTACGTTCTTATGGTTACGACGGCGCGGTCAAAAGTCCAACATTTACGATTGTTGAGCCCTATGACTTACAATGGGGTCAGGTCTATCATTTTGATCTATATAGGATTGCCGACCCTGAGGAACTAGAGTACCTGGGAATTGATGATTATCTGGCTGAAGGGCACTTATGCCTAATCGAGTGGCCGGAGCGTGGTGAAGGGTTTTTACCACTTCCGGACATCGAACTTGAGTTGACCTTAGCCGGTAAGGGTCGACATATAAAATTGATCGGTTGTTCCGAGCGGGGCAACTTAATATGTGAACACATGGCTAAACGCTTGACCAAAAATAACAGCGAAAAATTGAGTGCGACTTCATCGGGTGATGATTTGTGAATGTGATCAGCCGAGCCAGGCAATTTGCGGGGCGGTGGTCGGCTTCATCAATTCTGTTCCTGTGGATGCTGATGCCTGAGTTGGCCCTCGCGGACACAGCGACTGTCGATAGTGTTCGAGTTCGACAGTCTCCGGAGCGAACTCGAATTGTGTTTGATGTGAGCCAGCCCGTTGACCACAAGGTTTTTGCCCTCACTAATCCCCGCCGGCTAGTGATCGATATTTCCAGTGCGTCAATGAACGCAGATTTTTCAAAGCTAGATCTTCGCTCAACACCTATTGATTCGATGCGGTCCGCCGTCAGAGAAGGCGACGATTTGCGGGTTGTGTTGGACCTCAACGATAAGGTGAAACCACGCAGCTTTATACTGAAACCCATTTTGCAATATGGGGATCGACTGGTCATTGACCTTTATACCGCCGATCAACAGATTGCACCGGTTGTGCAAAAAGCGGATCTGATCGCTCAACAAATGCGCGATATTGTGGTTGCTATCGATGCTGGCCACGGGGGTGAAGACCCGGGTGCAATTGGAAAGGGTAATCTATATGAAAAGGACGTTGTGCTCGCCATATCCAAGCGGCTTGCGCGATTATTTCAGAACGAGCCAGGCTTTAAGGCGCTGCTCGTTCGGGAGGGTGACTACTATGTTGGGCTTCGTAAGCGAACCCAGATAGCCCGGGATAATCTGGTAGATGTTTTTTTATCGATCCATGCTGATGCGTTTAAAACAGCCGATGCAAGCGGTGCGTCGGTCTATGCCATATCCCAGCGAGGTGCGACCAGTGAAACAGCCCGCTGGTTAGCGGAGAAAGAAAATCGGGCGGATCTGATTGGTGGGGTCGGCGGCGTTAGTTTAGATGATAAAGACGATTTGCTGGCGGGCGTGCTTTTAGACCTTTCAATGACTGCGAGTCTGTCCTCAAGTCTGGAGATGGGCGCCCAGGTGATTAAACACATCAAGCCCATTAATCGCCTCCACAAGAAACGAGTTGAGCAGGCCGCCTTCGCCGTCTTAAAGTCTCCTGACATCCCGTCATTGCTAATCGAGACCGGTTACATTTCAAATCCAAAAGAAGCGGCTCGCCTGAACACGGGCAATCATCAGGAAAAAATGGCCCAGGCTATCTTTAAGGGGGTTCGGGACTACCTCGAAAATAATCCACCGGCGGGCTCATATTTAGCCTGGAAGAAACAGGGTGATGTCACTGAACTGGCCACCTACAAAATTGAAAGTGGTGATACACTGTCTGCAATTGCGGTCAAACATCGTGTTTCCGCTGAGGCGCTAAAAAAATTCAACGGCCTGCGGGGCGACTCCATTCGTGCCGGGCAGGTTATCAAGATTCCAACGAGTAAATGAACCCTAGAATCCAACAATTAAATAACCGATTAGCGAACCAAATTGCCGCTGGTGAAGTTGTTGAGCGTCCTGCCTCGGTAGTCAAAGAGCTACTCGAGAATAGTCTTGATGCAGGAGCAACTTCGATCAGTCTTGATCTTGAGCAGGGTGGAACCCGTCTAATTCGAGTGCGCGACAACGGCGTTGGCATTCATCCCAATGATCTAACGCTTTCACTAAGCCGCCATGCAACCAGCAAAATCCAAGAAATTGATGACCTGGAGTCCGTAAGTACATTAGGTTTTCGCGGTGAGGCGCTAGCTTCAATTGCTTCTGTGACCAGGCTTGCCATTACCAGTAATACAACTGGTGATCCCGCAGAGGGGTTTTCTGCGGTAACCAGGGGCGAGAATATGGCGGCTGAAGTCAGCCCGGCTCCCCATCCCAGGGGTACAACCGTTGAAGTCAAAGATCTCTTTTTTAACACACCTGCGAGACGTAAATTTTTACGGACTGAGAAAACTGAACTCCAAAAAATTGAGGATGTGGTTCGAAAGGTGAGCTTGAGCCATCCAGGCGTCTCGCTGACTGTCAGTCATAATGGCAAGGTGCAACGCCAGTATCCACAAGCCGTCAGCGAGGAAGAGCTGAATCGTCGGGTTGCCACGGTTTTTGGTAAGACCTTTATTGAAAATGCCATTTTTGTCGAAAGTGAAAATAACGGACTCAAGCTCAGTGGTTGGATAGGCCTGCCAAATTATTCCCGGAGCCAGGCGGATCAACAATATTTTTATGTGAACGGTCGCATTATCAAAGACAAAGTTGTGACCCATGCGGTCAGGCAAGGTTATCAAGATGTGCTTTACCACGGTCGCCATCCTGTTTATGCACTCTTTCTGTCGATTGATCCTCGGCTGGTGGACGTCAATGTACATCCGACAAAACATGAAGTCAGATTTCGAGAAAGTCGACAGGTACACGACTTTTTGTTCCGAGCCATTCATCGTGCCCTGGCAGATGTCAGGCCTGCTCCCGACGCGGCCATGGGGTCTAGCGCGGGGGAGCATGCGTTTTCTGCACCTACTCAAGGTTTTATGGGCTTCGGTCGTAGTGCCGGTCCAGGTTTCGGTAGTAGCAGCGGTGCTGCGCAAATTGGCGAACAAACTGCTCTCTACGGAAAGCTGCTTGAGAGCCCGCCGATGTTGCCGGAGTCCGATGAAGAAGAAATTCCGCCCCTTGGGTATGCCCTTGCACAATTGCACGGTATTTATATTCTGTCGCAAAACCAACATGGCCTCGTCATTGTTGATATGCATGCAGCCCACGAGCGAATTACCTATGAGCGCATGAAAAAAGCAACGGACGATGAGGGCATCAAAATGCAGCCTTTACTTGTGCCTATTGCCCTCGCAGTAAGTGAGAAGGAGTGCGATGCGGTTGAGCGTTTTCAGGATGAATTGCTTGAACTCGGAATGGACATCAGATGTTCATCCAACGAATCTCTTATGGTGCGGGCGATACCCGTGATGCTCAGGGGTGATGGTGCTGAAGCGCTGGTCAGAGATGTATTGTCGGATCTGGTGGAATACGGATCCACAGCGCGGCTGCAACAGCATCGAGACGAACTGTTATCGACCATGGCCTGCCATGGTTCCGTTCGGGCTAATCGCCGGCTGTCTATTCCCGAGATGAATGCGTTACTGCGTGATATGGAAGAAACCGAGCGCAGCGGCCAATGTAATCATGGTCGTCCTACCTGGACCCAACAGTCTATTACCGAATTAGACAGTCTGTTTCTACGCGGGCGATAGGATGTCTTTTGGACTATCCAAGCCCAGGGCTATTTGTGTCATGGGTCCTACGGCGAGCGGGAAAACCAGTCTTGCTATCGAGCTTGCCCAGAAACTGGATGCGGAAATTATCAGTGTGGATTCCGCGATTGTGTATAAGGGCATGGATATTGGTACGGCGACGCCTTCGATAGAAGAGATGTCCGGGGTCCCCCACCACCTGGTTAATATTCGAGATCCTTCAGATCCTTATTCAGCGGCAGATTTTCGTCGTGATGCAGTGGAACTAATTTTACAAATTAGCGAACGTCGACGACTGCCTATTTTAACCGGCGGCACGATGCTCTATTTCAAAGCATTGAAAGATGGATTGGCTGAAATGCCCGCAGCGGACCAGGAAATTCGGAACAGCATTAGTGCTCGGGCGGAGGAGCAGGGTTGGCCCGCCATTCATGCTGAACTCGCCAGGATCGACGAGAAAGCAGCGGCGCGTATCAATCCGAATGACCCCCAGCGACTGCAGCGGGCCCTTGAGGTTTATCTGATAAGTGGCAAATCGCTGACAAAATGGCAGGAGCATGCGATGCCCGAGTGCCCTTTTGAGCTTACGGAGCTGGCTATTCTTCCACCAGACCGCCGGGAGCTTCACCGCAAAATTGAAGCTCGATTCCATCAAATGCTACAACAGGGCCTGATAGATGAGGTTGATTCACTATACCGTCGTGGTGACCTACATTGGGAGTTACCTTCTATTAAATCAGTGGGTTACAGGCAGGTATGGTCGTATTTAGAGGGTCAATTAACCTATGACGCAATGGTGGACAAAGCAATAATCGCCACCCGGCAACTAGCTAAACGTCAATTCACCTGGCTTCGAAGTTGGCGGGACCTGAAGTTGTTAGAAAGTCCATTGTGTTCCGAGGCCTTGAAAATCGTAGGGTAAGGCAGCATATTAGCTAAGCAGCATTAATTTGTTCAGGAGCGTCAGAGCCGGATCAATTCAGTGCAGGCCACCTGTCACAGGAGCGACGAGGTGTATTTGTCGGACTTTTTGCGACACCACCCCGGAATTCCGGGCTCAAAGGAGAACACATCATGTCAAAAGGGCAATCCTTACAAGACCCTTTCTTGAATCAGCTTAGGAAAGATCGCATCCCCGTATCCATCTATCTTGTGAGCGGGATCAAACTTCAAGGGCAGATTGAATCATTTGACCAGTTTGTCATCTTACTGCGAAATACAGTCAGTCAGATGATCTATAAGTCTGCAATTTCAACCGTAGTGCCGTCCCGAAACGTCAAGATGCCAGCAATGGCAGGAGACGACGAGGCGGAATAGGGCCGAATATTCGGCCAGGGTATGTAACTTGTTTTTCGAAAGACCAGACGCCGGTACTCAAACACTTCTCGTTCATATTGAAAACGACAACTCAACCGCTGAAGAATTGCGGGAGTTGGCGCTGTCCGCTGGTTTAACACCGGTTGTTGAAATCACCGCCCGGCGACGGTCGCCGGACCCACGCACCTTTATCGGCAGTGGCAAGCTAGAAGAAGTTCATCAAATGGCCGATGAGGCGGGCGTTGAGCTCATTTTATTTGATGAAGAGCTTTCGCCCACCCAGGAAAGAAATCTGGAGGAAGCACTCGAGCGACGGGTTCTGGGTCGTACCGGGCTAATACTTCATATTTTTGCTCAAAGGGCGCGGACCCACGAGGGTAAGTTGCAGGTTGAACTTGCTCAGCTACGGCACGCATCAACGCGATTGGTACGAGGCTGGACGCACCTGGATAGACAGCGAGGCGGCTCCGGACGTGGTTCGGGTGCGGCTATGGGTATTTCAGGAACGGGTGAAACTCAGTTGGAGTCGGACCAGCGAATGATCGGCGCCCGAATCAAGAATATTAACCAACGTTTGCAGAAGGTACGAAAACAGCGCAATCAGAACAGGCGGGCTCGAAAGAAAGCGGATGTCAGAACGATCTCCTTGGTGGGTTACACCAATGCCGGGAAATCGACGCTGTTTAATATGCTCTGCGATGCCAATGTACATGCTGCGGATCGATTGTTTGCGACTCTGGATCCGACGCTTCGGCAAATTGAGCTGCCGGTGTTAGGGCAGTCGATTCTGACTGACACTGTAGGTTTTATACGTAAACTGCCGCATGGATTGGTGGATGCCTTTCGCGCGACCCTCGAGGAGGTGAAGCAAGCAGACCTATTGCTGCATATTGTTGATGCATCGGCAAATGATCGAGCCCAGCATATGGTTGAGGTTAATGCTGTATTGAATGAGATTGATGCCCTTGATGTACCGCAGTTGACGGTTTACAACAAAATTGACTTGCTTGAGGAGACGCCGCGGATAGACTTTGGAGAGGATGGTCTGCCGAATCGTGTTTGGGTTTCCGCGCTAAAGGGTTCTGGAATGGATCTGCTACTTTCGGCAATATCAAAAGTGCTAGCGGAGGAGATCATTGATACAACGCTACATTTGAAGCCGAGTCAGGGTCAGCTTCGGTCCCTATTGTTTGCCCAGGGAGCTGTCATCGACGAAACCGTAGTAGAAGATGGCGGCATTGATTTACATGTGCGAATAGAGCCGAATAGTTTGAAGCGCCTTGCCCAGAGGTCCGGTCTGACCATGGAACAATTGGGTGTGGCGGAATTTTTTGTCGAAGAACCCTGGCAACCGAAGGTTCGGTGGTCAGCGGGCTATGATTGAAACATCAATTAGTGGGAAAATAAGACCCCCTTGTCGTCGGCAAGAGGTGATATCAGTGGAGAGTATGAATGGCGTGGAATGAGCCCGGTGGCGGAAACCAGGGAGGGAAAGATCCCTGGGGTAACAACAATGATCAGGGACCTCCCGATCTTGATGAGGCGTTTCGTAAACTACAGAACAATCTGTCGGAAATGTTTGGTGGTAAAAAATCTTCCGGTTCCGGCGGCGGAGCTAGCGCCGGCAAGGGTTTTAGTGCTGGCATGCTAGGGGCAATTGCCCTTGTGCTATTTCTTGGCTGGGCGGTGATGGGCGTCTATCAGATAGACCAGCAAGAGCGCGGTGTGGTGCTTAGATTTGGTAAGCAACTAGACGAAGTTGTATTGCCTGGTCTGCACTGGAATCCGCCATTAATCGATCGTGTATTAATGGAGAATGTTACCCGGGTTAGAGATATTCGTATTGACTCGGAAATGCTGACCCAGGACGAGAATATTGTCAAAGTGGTCAATATGACGGTCCAATATGTCATCGGTGACGTGAAGCTATATCTGCTTAAGGTTAAGAACCCCGATGTGAGTCTTATTCAAGCAACTGAAAGTGCGTTGCGCCATGAAGTTGGTAGTGCGGTGATGAACGATGTGCTCACCGAAGGTCGTGTTGCTCTAGGTACGTTAGTGCAGGCACGAATCCAGGGTTATATGGATAACTACGGTACAGGGATTACGGTCACCAAGGTCAATATTGATGAAACGGCACCACCGGACGCTGTTCGTGCTGCCTTTGATGATGTGATTAAGGCCAAGGAAGACGAGGTTCGATTCCGCAATGAAGCGGATGCCTATGCAAACCAGGTTGTGCCTGAAGCTCGAGGTGAAGCTCAACGTTTGCTTGAGGAAGCTGAGGGTTATAAACAACGGGTCATCTCCCAGGCAAAGGGTGAGGCATCTCGATTTAATCAGCTTTATGCGGAGTACAAAGCTGCGCCGGATGTGACTCGCGAAAGAATATATATCGACACAATGGAATCCGTTATGTCAAACAGCACCAAAGTTCTGGTTGATGTTGATGGTGGTAACAATATTTTGTATCTGCCCCTCGACAAGATCATGGAGAGTAACCAGAACAACAATTCTGGTCGGCAAACAAACTTCGGTGGCAGCAACTCAAGTAGCTTGACTCAGGATAATGATATCGGCAGTCGTGGTACTCGAAGGGAGCGTAACTAATGTCTACTAAAGGATTGGTATTAGGCTTTGTCGCCGTTGTGCTCGTAGTGCTTGGGGCAAACTCCCTGTTTGTTGTGACAGAGCTCGAGCGTGCGGTTCTGCTTGAATTCGGTAAAGTGATTCGCGCGGATATTGAACCGGGTTTGCACCCGAAGAAACCGTTTGTGAATAGCGTCAGAAAGTTTGATGGCAGGGTCCTGACCCTGGATGCTCCAGCAGAGCGCTTTTTAACCCTTGAGAAGAAGGCAGTGATTGTCGATTCATTTGCCAAGTTCAAGGTCAACGACGCGCAATTGTTTTATACAGCCACATCCGGTGATGTTCGTCGGGCAGAAGATCTGCTTCGCCAACAAATCAATAATGGCTTACGTAACGAGATTGCAAACCGTAGTCTGCACGAAGTGGTCTCAGGTGAGCGAGACCAGTTAATGTCGGTCTTAACCAAGCGCATAAATGGTGTCGCTAAAACGGAATTTGGTATCGAAGTGGTTGATGTTCGAGTCAAAAAGATTGATCTACCGCCCGAGGTGAGTCAGTCCGTATATAACAGAATGAATACCGAGCGGGATATTGAGGCCAGAGAACACAGGGCACAGGGTCAAGAACTGGCCGCCGGTGTTCGAGCGGACGCTGCAAAGCGGCGGGAAATTATTCTTGCGGAAGCCTATGCGAGTGCTGAGCAGGTTCGCGGTAACGGAGACGCTGAATCGGCCAAGATTTATGCGGATGCGTTCACTAAGGACAAGGAGTTCTATAAGTTTTATCGCAGTATGACAGCCTATCGGAATACCTTTTCCAATAAGGGCGACATTCTGTTGATTCAGCCTGATAGCGACTTCTTCAAGTACCTGAACAATAGTCAAAAGTAACCCGTCGGGTTAAAATACAGAACGAACCGGGGGTAACCCCGGTTTTTTTTTGCGGAGATATGATTCGAGTGTGGCAAGATTTAGGCGTCGCTTTAAGTCTCGTACTAGTCATCGAAGGTATTGTGCCGTTTCTATATCCCGATAGATGGAAAGAGCTGGTGGCGATGGCGGCAGAGGTGGATGATCGGACCATGCGAATTGTAGGGTTCGGCAGTATGGTTTTAGGCACAGCCTTGCTATATCTCATCCGAGGTTAATCAAACTAAATGATCGGCAGGAAACATGGGTAAGGAAGATCGATGGCTACTGCCTGATGGTATTGAGGAGCTATTGCCTCCTCAAGCTACAGAGCTCGAGAGCACAAGGCGCAAGTTGCTGGACAAGTTTGAAGCCTGGGGCTACGAACTGGTCGAGACGCCTATGGTTGAATTTTTAGATTCGCTTTTAACCGGCACCGGTTCAGATCTGGATCTAAAAACATTCAAAGTCACGGACCAGGTGTCCGGCAGAACCATGGGGATTCGCGCAGATATCACTCCCCAGGTAGCGCGAATGGATGCCCATAGTTTGCGTCGAGAAGGTGAAAGCCGGCTTTGTTATGTGGGAACCGTATTACACGCAAAAGCAGACAATATGTTGACCTCACGGACGCCGGTTAGTATTGGCGCTGAGCTTTTTGGTGACCCGGCCGCCGGGGGCGACCTGGAAATTGTCAGTTTGATGTTGGATTCAGTTGGTTCTGTCTCTGGCCAACCGCTCCATGTAGAGCTAGGCGATGTGGGCATTTATCGGAGCCTGGTTGCTGGTGCTGGCCTTGATCCCAATGACGAACAAATGTTGTTCGACAAAATTCAGGGCAAAGCATTACCGGATCTGGCGACCCTGCTATCAGAATTGAATATTGACCCAATTTTGGCTGAGCAGTTGATCGCGCTACCGACACTTTGTGGTGGGGAGGCTGTAATAGATCAGGGAAAGAAGATCTTTAAGAATGATGCCGACATACTCGACCGAATTGAAAATTTGAGCCTGATTGCCCGCAACCTACGAGCCCGTTTCCCGGCTGTACAATTAAATTATGATCTAAGTGAGTTGCGGGGCTATAACTATCATACTGGCATCGTGTTCGCGACTTACCTTGGCCAATCCGGCGTCCGTGTTGCAAAAGGTGGCCGCTATGATGATGTGGGCCGGGTGTTTGGTCGAGCAAGAAGTGCAACGGGCTTTGATATTGATCTGAAGCTTCTGGCCAGAGAAAGCTCAGTTGCTCTGACTAAAAGAACTATCGTTGAAGCTTTGCCAATGGATGAGCCAAAAGCGAATGAGCAGTGGCAGGAAATTGTTGGATTGCGCAAGGCAGGTTACATCGTAATCGAAGGTCAATCCGATGCAGCGTCGAAGCGGCTAGTTTATCAAGGTGGTTCATGGCAATTAGTCGATATTCAATAATTCAATCGAATTTAAAAAGAGAAATTAATGGGCAGTAACGTAGTAATTGTCGGCACCCACTGGGGTGATGAAGGAAAGGGTAAGGTTGTTGATCTTTTGACCAGACAGGCCCAGGCCGTTGTTCGGTTTCAAGGTGGACACAATGCTGGACATACTCTGGTGGTTAAGGGTGAGAAAACTGTCCTGCATCTGATCCCCTCTGGCATTCTCAATGAGCATGTTGCTTGCCTGATCGGAAACGGTGTTGTGTTATCCGTGCCTGACCTGTTCAAGGAGATTGTGAAGTTAGAAGATGCTGGCATCAACGTTCGCGAACGTCTGATGGTCAGTAAGAACTGCCCATTGATCTTACCCCATCATATTGCTCTGGATGTGATGCGAGAAAACGTCCGAGGCAATCAGAAAATTGGTACAACCGGACGGGGTATTGGGCCTGCTTATGAAGATAAGGTCGCCCGTCGCGGACTTCGGGTGGCGGATCTATATGATGAAGCGCAATTCAAAACTTCCCTCGAAGAGATTATGGATTATCACAATTTTGTCCTGGAGCACTATTTCAAGACAACCAAAGTTGGATTGGAAGAGACTCTTGATGCCAGCTTGAAATTCGCAGAAGAACTAAAGCCGATGGTTGGCGATGTTGTGAGTCGACTAGCCGAACTTCAAAAATCCGGAGCCAACATTTTGTTTGAGGGGGCGCAGGGCGCCTTATTAGACATCGATCAGGGCACCTATCCCTTTGTTACGTCTTCAAACACAACTGCAGGTGCCATTAGCGGCGGCTGTGGAGTTGGGCCACGGGATCTAGACTATGTGCTGGGTATTACCAAGGCCTATACAACACGGGTGGGTTCAGGCCCATTCCCAACGGAATTGTTTGATGCTGTTGGTAGTCATTTAGCGAAGCAAGGCAATGAATTTGGTTCGACGACGGGTCGTCCCCGACGTTGCGGATGGTTTGATGCCTTTGCACTCCGACGCGTTGTGCAAATTAATAGTATTTCAGGATTGTGCATCACTAAACTTGATGTGCTGGATGGTCTTGAGTCCATCTCGATTTGTGTCGGCTATGAGAACGAGGATAGCCCAAATCCAACGCCAATCTACGAGCACGTTCCTGGCTGGAGTGAGTCCACCGTAGGCGTGAAACGAATGGAAGACCTACCTAAAAATGCATTGGATTATCTTGAGAAAATCCAAACATCCTGTGACGTGGTGATCGACTTTGTTTCTACCGGACCAGATCGAGAAGACACCATTCAGCTGCGCAATCCTTTCGACCTGGCTGAAGCCTAGTGAGAACTATTTGCCAAAATGGTTTGGCTGGCGGCGGTCAGGTCAGCGTAGGCGGGTAAGCTCAACACGATTGTCATGGTTGGGAATGTCCCGGTCGAATTGACCCCAATCGCGCCGGTTGCTGCATTTGCACTGGCTTGAAAAGCGGCTCCGCCGCCAGGGGCCAGTACACCGGTTGAATCAAATATATCAATCCAGGAAGAAGTATCGGTTGGAACCGTCACGGATTGGTTCAGTGCGTTTTGTACATGGCCTTTCACCAGAGTTGTATCCGTAAGGCGTTTAGCTTCTTCGTAGTGGGCGAGCACTTTACTCATGTTCGCGGTCTTGATGTAATCCTGGTAGGCAGGCAGAGCGACCGCGGCGAGAATCCCAATAATTGCGACGACAATCATAAGCTCTATAAGCGTAAAGCCCTGATAGCTTCTATCAATACTCATTACGATCCGCCCTCTTTTTTTCATTTAAGCAAAAAGAACAGGTTGTTGCCTACTTATTTTGCTGCTGCTTTGTAGGAAAAAGCCCCTAATAGGTCAATCTGGGTGTTGATGCGCCACCTCACAACGGCGATACATTGTAGGTTTACTTGCAAGCGATAGCAGAAGTGATCAAGATCGCAACCAGCCCGGTAGGATCTACAGGCTTTAGCGCTGACGTATATAAGCCTCCAGAGCCTCAAGTCTTACAATCGGCGTGCCCGGGATCTAATTTGTGATGGTGCGAATCGAAAGCCAGGAACTTGGTGCCGAGGATAGGAGTTGATCGAACCGGCGCCCCGGCCTCTACGGAGCCATATATTGGCAGTCGGGTAGTGCGAGTAAGTTTATGTTTTCGCGAAGCGAAAGCCATAAATTTTGGTGCCGAGGAGAGGAATTGAGGGTCCGGCCATCCGGCCTCCACGGAGCCATATATTGGCATTCAGGTAGTGCGAG
>CAXBLU010000007.1:0-287360 GCA_963976815.1 uncultured Pseudomonadales bacterium
GAGTCTGGACCGTGTCTCAGTTCCAGTGTGGCTGATCGTCCTCTCAGACCAGCTATGGATCGTCGCCTTGGTAAGCCTTTACCTTACCAACTAGCTAATCCAACGCAGGCTCCTCCAATAGTGAGAGGTCTCCGAAGAGTTCCCCCCCTTTCCCCCGTGGGGCGTATGCGGTATTAATCAGCGTTTCCACTGGCTATCCCCCGCTACTGGGTAGATTCCTACGCGTTACTCACCCGTCCGCCGCTCGACGCCTGGGAGCAAGCTCCCATCGTTTCCGCTCGACTTGCATGTATTAGGCCTGCCGCCAACGTTCAATCTGAGCCATGATCAAACTCTTCAATTTAAGAAGAATTACACTAGCCTCCCTTGTTACACCCTTTTGGAGCTCCCTTAGGACACTAGTTGCGAATTAAGTTCGCAAATCTGATCATTCACTCCCTGTCTGTACCAGCCCAGTTTGTGAAAGCCCAGCAAAACTAAAATTACCATTTTATATTTAGTAAGTATCACTCAATATTTGTGGTAACTCGTTCACTGGATAATTTTAGGTATCCAATCAAACAAGTACCCACACCTATTGCTTGTTTCCAAATTGTTAAAGAGCGTTTAGCACAAGTTTCGGCGCGAAAAGCCCCTCACCGAATGATATTCAGTGGGGTTCCTTTGACTGGAACTTGTCCAAGGACACCATTTTTACTGGGTCCTTCTTGTAGCTGCTGGCTTGCAGCCGTCTCGATCTCGTCGATCAAGGAGGCGTATAATACGTTAAAACTTCGCCTTTGCAAGACCTAATTTCAAAAAAAGTGACAAACTTAAATCTCTTTTTCTTCGGTCTTGCTGTCCTTGATCAGGCTGCGCATTCTATAGAATAAATTCTAAAAAACCAGCAGTTTGTGATCTTTTTAATCAGCCCTACAAACCCTTAATAGAAGCCTGTTTAACTGATCGATTTCGGCTGCTTTTGATCACCCGAAGGCTCATCAGCAACGCGAGGGCCGCACTATACAGAAGGGGTTGTGTGAAGTCACTACGGGTTTGCCAAATTACGTGAATTATTCCGAGCAGCGCAATGACATAAACCAATCGATGGAGTCGTTTCCAGTTAGGGCCAAGTCGGCGCTGCATACCACGGGTAGAGGTAATGGCCAGGGGGATCATCGCCAAAAAAGCCAAAAACCCCACGGTGATGTAGGGGCGTTTAATAACATCCGCCCAGAGCTCTCCAGGGTTTAGCTCCAATAAAAATACACTGTAAGAAGTCAGGTGAAGCGAAGCGTAAAAGAATGCAAACAACCCGAACATGCGCCTAAAGGGCACAAGCCTAACGCTTAACATGTGCTGCAAAGGTGTGACACTCAATGTAGCAAGCAGTACCAATAGCGCCGATGTGCCTAAAAACAAGACTATTTCCTTCCCGGGGTCAGCTCCGAGAGCATTGGCATCCCCTTCGGAATATCGCCATACGCGGTACAGCAAATAACCTAACGGGCCGATCAAGGCGAGAAATAAAAGCGGTTTCCTAAATCCAGCAAGACTCATAGGCTAGAAACTTCTATTCAAATCCATGCCTTGATATAGGCCTGCCACTTGCTCGGCGTATCCGTTAAACATCAACGTATCAATTCGGTTAGGAGAAAAGAGGGAGTTCGGCAAGCGGCGTTCCGATGCCTGACTCCAGCGTGGATGATCAACTTCGGGGTTCACGTTTGCATAGAAGCCGTACTCCCGGGGGTTCGATCGCTCCCAGGTTGTGACGGGTCTGGCGCTGGTGAATTCAATTCCGACAATTGATTTAATGCTTTTGAAGCCATACTTCCAGGGGACAACCAACCTTAATGGCGCGCCATTTTGAGGTGGCAAAACCTCGCCGTAAAGTCCAACACTGAGGAATGAAAGTTCGTTCATCGCCTCGTCGATCCGCAACCCTTCTACATAGGGATAGTCGATTGCCCTGAAACGGCTCGCCTGGCCCGGCATTTGAGCCGGATCGTACAGGGTCTGAAACTTCACATATTTCGCCTTAGAAGTCGGCTTAAAGCGCTTAATTAGATCCGCTAGCGGAAACCCTATCCAGGGCACCACCATTGACCATGCCTCAACACACCGCAATCTGTAGATCCGCTCCTCTAGCCCATGGGGTTTAAGGATATCTTCAAGCTGAAAACTACCCGTGTGCTCTGCTTCTCCAGAAATCTCTAAATTCCAGGGATTGGTTCTGAAGTTCTGGGCATTTTCAAAGGGATCGTCCTTTGCGGTACCAAACTCATAGAAGTTATTGTACCGGGAGACGTGCTCATAGGGGGTGAGTGCTTCGGCTGTGCTGTGCTCGCTGACAATCGATTCACGCAGCTTGTCCTGCAACCACCTCGGCGCAGCCTTCGTGTAGGGTCCAGGATGAGCTGTACGGACAACAGCCTTCGCAATTATTGCTTCATTAGCGCTCACTTCGGGCACCAGACTAGCAATTACGCCCGCCGCTGTACCCTGAACAAATTGACGACGACTAAGGTACACCGCTTTGTCCGTTACTTCGCTCTCTGGGATTTCCCAAGGTCTTTTCATTACCAACTTCCTTTCAACCACATATTGTAGACAAGCGCGGGCGCCTGATTGTTACACCATTGTTGAATAGGATACGTTGGAAAGTAGAAAAGGTACTAAAGCGCGTTTTGTTTCGGGGCGTCTTCGTCCGCCCGGTCATTTTCGTCACGGGCATCGTCACGGGCGTCTCGCCGCCGCAGAAGGAACTGAACTGGCCCTGAAGTCGCGTAGCAGATACCAATGATCAGAAGCATCACGGGGGGATTTGAGAAGACCAGCGCAAACAGACCGATGATGCCGAGTAGATAGACAAAGGGAATACCCTCCTTATCACTCTTCATTTGTTTTGGGCTGTAATAACGGACATTACTGACCATGAGCAATCCCGCCAATGCTGTTATAAACGCTGCCGGAAGGGCCATTTGATAAATCATGGGCATGTTCACATATTCAATCCAAACCCAGACCATTGTGGCAAGCACACCCGCCGCGGCAGGACTAGCCAGCCCAAAAAACACCTGGTTATCGGGTTTAGTGTTGAAACGCGCTAAGCGCAGCGCGCCACAGGCCATATAGAGGAACGCCACTGCCCAGCCGATCTTACCGAGACTACTTAAGGCAAAGCTGAACATGAGTACCGCCGGGGCAACCCCAAAGGCGACCATATCTGAAAGCGAATCGTATTGGACCCCAAATTCGCTTTGGGTATTGGTCATGCGCGCTATTCTGCCGTCCAGTGCATCGAGGAATCCCGCCACCACAATGGCAATAGCGGCATTTTCAAAAGCACCACTCATGGCGGCAATCATGGAATAAAAGCCAGAAAACAAAGCGCCGGTAGTAATCAGGTTCGGCAATAAATAGATACCGCGGCGCAATCCTGCCCGCTCTTCTTTGACCTCAAAGAGAGACGAGATATTGGCCTCGACCGTCGAGCCTTCCTGATTTTGTTGATCTTGCTGCTTGTCTGACATTCTACTTGCCCTGCATGTGCCTGCTGAATGGTTTTATTACAGCGCCAGAACCTTCTCACCTCTGGATAAACCGGATATCCCGGACCGAACGACTTCCATCACAGTAGTCTCGCTCATCGCGTTTAAGAATGCATCTAGCTTCTCAGCGGTACCCGTCAGTTGCACCGTATAGGTAGCACCTGTGACATCAACAATCTGACCGCGGAATATATCCGAGGTTCGTTTGACCTCAGCCCGCTGGGCGCCCGTTGCCCGCAGCTTGATCAGCATCAGCTCACGTTCGATATGTTCACCTTCGGTCAATTCAACCAGCTTCACAACATCAATCAACTTATTCAGTTGCTTGGTGATTTGCTCAATCTGCTTATCATTCGCGATAGTCGACAGGGTCAAACGAGACAGGGTTGCATCCTCGGTGGGTGCAACCGTTAAGGTTTCAATATTGTAATTGCGCTGGGCGAATAGCCCAACAACCCTGGACAGTGCGCCGGCTTCGTTTTCCATCAAGATAGAGAGAATTCGTTTCATTAGGTTCGAACTCCCTTGCTGAGCCACATATCACGCATTGAGCCATTTGGCGCTACGTGCATCGGGTAAACATGCTCCTTGGGATCAACCATAATATCGACAAAAACCAGCTTGTCCTTCAGGGCGTAGGCCTCCTTCAATATCGGTTCGAGCTCGTCCAGATCCCGCACCACAAAACCAACGTGGCCGTAAGCTTCTACCAGCTTGACGAAGTCCGGCAGAGAATCCATATAACTATGGGAGTGCCGCCCTTCGTACTGCATGTCCTGCCACTGCTTAACCATCCCCAGGGACTGATTGTTGATATTAATAATCTTCACCGGCAAGCCGTACTGAGCACAGGTCGACAGTTCTTGAATATTCATTTGAATACTACCTTCACCGGTAATGCAGGTAACGGTTTCGTCAGGGAAGGCAATCTGCACCCCCATCGCTGCAGGTAGTCCAAAGCCCATGGTGCCGAGACCGCCGGAATTGATCCATTTCCGCGGCTCATCGAAGGGATGATACAGGGCAGCAAACATCTGGTGCTGACCCACATCCGATGTGACATAGGTGCTGCCGCCAGTCACTTCATAGACAGCCTTGACTGCCTCTTGAGGTTTGATGGTTTTCTCTTCGCCCGCCACCTTGTTGATCTTCAGGCAATCCTGACGACGCCAGCCTTCAATTTGTTCCCACCAGTCTTTGAGTCGTGTTTTGTTGGCATCGGTTCGTTTTGGCAAAGCCACTCGAATCTGACCCAACATATCCGCCAGCACGCTATCAACGGGACCAACAATCGGTACGTCAACATCGACATTTTTAGCAATTGACGCCGGATCTACATCAATATGAATAATTTTGGCATTCGGGCAGAATTTGTTTAGGGAATTGGTCACCCGGTCATCAAAGCGAGCACCTATGGCCAGAATCAGGTCGCAATGGTGCATAGCATTATTTGCTTCGTAGGTGCCATGCATCCCCAGCATACCGAGGAATTGCTTATCTGAAGCTGGATATGCACCCAATCCCATTAGGGTACTGGTAATCGGGAATTCAAGTTCCCGGGTCATATCCCTGAGCAAATCACTGGCATTTCCCTGCACAACGCCGCCGCCGGAGTAAATCATCGGGCGCTCGGAGGCCATCAGCATCGAGACGGCTTTTTTAATTTGTCCTGTATGCCCTTTTGAAGCAGGGTTGTAGGATCGAATACTCACTTTGCCCGGAACTACGTAGGGCACTAAATCCGTCGGATTAGTAATGTCTTTTGGTATATCAACCACAACCGGACCTGGTCGACCGGTGGTTGCAATAAAAAAGGCTTTTTTCAAAATAACCGGCAAATCTTCTGCTCGTTTCACCAAAAAGCTGTGCTTAACGATCGGTCGGGACACGCCTATCATGTCGGTTTCTTGAAACGAATCGGTGCCAATCAAGTGGCTCTGGACCTGACCGGAGATCACAACCATGGGAATCGAATCCATAAAAGCCGTTGCGATACCTGTAATGGCGTTGGTTGCTCCCGGACCCGATGTGACAAACACAACCCCAGGTCGCCCGGTAGAACGGGCATAGCCGTCCGCCATGTGAGTGGCCGCCTGTTCATGGCGGACGAGAATGTGCTGTATCTGATTTTGCCGAAACAACGCATCATAAATGTGCAGTACCGCACCTCCGGGATAGCCGAAGACGTACTCCACACCCTCTTCCTGTAGGCCACGAATCAATATGTCGCCGCCGGATAACATTTCCACCGCAGGGTCCTCGTTTATGGATGATTTCAGACGATCCGAGAAAAAAGCGGATCAGCCGAGGGCGGGCATTCTCGGCCATCAAGCCGGAGCAGTCAATCAGACCATTTAGGAATTTCCCCTTGTAGCAGTCGATTCCAGCAAAAACTTAGAGTAAACTGGAAAATGTCTTGCAAAGTATAGCGTTAGATGAAAAACCTAATCCTGATCCTTGGCATATGTTGTTTCACTGCAGTGGCAGCCACTGCAGAGGAAGAGTATTACACCTGGGTCGATGAAAACGGCATTACCAATTATGCGGAACGAAATCCGGAAGGCATTAACGCCACTTTCGTTTCTCAAAGCCAATCTTTTGGGCGACGCCCAGGCGGTAGGTCTGAAGCCGAAAGTCCTGCAGCATCCGCTGATCCCTCAGCTTCACAATCCGCAGCAACGGGCAATGGCAATCTCGGCCCAGATCCCGACGCCCTTGTAAACGAGCAGGCGGCCATTCTAGCGGCAGAACGCGCCGACATCATGCGCAAAAATTGTGAAATCGGTAAGAATAACCTTGCCCAGATCAAAGCCTTTTCTCGCCTGCGGGTGACCGATGAAAATGGTCAGAATCGAATTTTAACTGAGGCAGAAAAAGAAGCTCGCGCCGAAGTTGCACGACAAACCATTCGCGACAACTGTTCAGCCTAGATCTACGAGTAGCAATCCTGGCGCTTGCTTAAGTCTCGATCTGACGCCAAATCAAAGTCGCGAACCTGCCTGTTTCTCCATCACGTCGATACGAATAAAAACGGTCATCGCAGGCTGTGCAGATATTCAAACTGCGCACATCATTGACACCGAGAAATTCCAGCTGACGACTTGCCTCTGCCACCAAATCGAAGTAGTAATGTCCCGGCTTACTAGCTGTAAACGCAACATTGCTGGAAAATTGCGTGCGGACCACCTCATCAATTTCATAGTGGCAGGGACCAATACCCGGGCCAATCAGGGCATAAACCCTTTGGTTTAAAAAACAACTTATCGTCTTCGCGATAATGCCATTAGCAAGCCCGCGCCACCCAGCATGCAAGGCTGCTATCTGGGTCCGGTCTTCGTTCCACAAAACAATTGGCAGACAATCGGCGGTAAGAATGGCGAGGGGCAATAATGCTTGACCCGTGACACTTGCATCCGCAGAAGGCGGGACTTGCAATGACTCAGCCACCTCAACAACATCGTTACCATGAACCTGGTTTAGCCAAACCGGTGCCATTGAATCGGGCAAAACACCCTCAAGAGCCCGTCGATTCAGGTCGACATTTAGCTGGTTATCTTTCACATGACTGGCAAGATTGAAACTAGTAAAAGGTGACTCGCTGACACCCCCCAATCGGGTTGTTACAGCGATTGATATTTCTGAAAACCCACTATCGGGAAATAAAACCTCAGGACCTGGCATGTTGTCTTAACTTCACCAGCAGATCCGACATATCGTCCGCCAACGGAGATTCAAACTCGCATAGTTCGCCCGAGGCAGGGTGTACAAAACTTAAGTGTCTAGCATGAAGGGCCTGACGGGGAAAATCCCTTAATGCTTTGACCAGCTCACTCTCGTCCGCCCCCGGGGGATGGCGGAAATGTCCGCCATAGGTCGGATCTCCAATCAGGGGAAAACCCAGGTGTTGCATGTGAACTCGAATCTGATGTGTCCGTCCGGTCTGCAGCGAAAGTTCAATGTGGGAATAGCGCTGAAATCCCTCTAGACGCCGGTAATGGGTAATCGCTTCTTTGCCGTCGTCCCGAATGGACATTTTGGTTCGCTGAGTCCGGTGCCGACCAATCGGCGCATCAACCTTACCTGGGCGAACGATCACACCGTATACCATTGCCTCGTAGACCCGCTTTACTCGCCGCTCCTGTAGTTCCTGCACCAGATAATTCTGCGCTTGAAGGGTTTTGGCAACCACCATTAAGCCAGTTGTGCGCTTATCCAACCGATGGACAATCCCTGCCCGCGGAATTTCGTCGAGTCGTGGGCAATGGTGCAGCAACGCATTCAACAGCGTGCCAGTGCGATTACCGGCACCAGGATGCACAACCAGGCCGTCGGGCTTATCTAGAACCAATACCGCCTCATCTTCGAACAAAATATCGAGGGGAATATCCTCGGCAAAGTCCGCTAAGGTCTCCGGCACAGCGCTTAAACGCAGGACCGCCCCGGTATCCACCTTAAATTTAGGGGCTTGTACCTCCCCATCAATGGTTAACTCCCCGGACTGGATCCATTGCTGCAATCGAGCCCGTGAAAATTCAGGGAACAGATCGGCCGCAACGCGATCAAACCGATGGCGAGACATCGAAACTGGTACAACGGCCTCATCTTTTACGACATTTGGCGTATTCACAGTTGGTAGGTCTGAAATCGGTTATTTCGCATAGGTTCCTTGTCCACCATTGGCCAGAGTATAATTCGGGATCGTTTTATCACTATATGGTGCACTTTGTGGTGCACTTTATGTTTAACTGGGCCCGTTTTTTGGGGCCTATTGAGCTTAAATTATTAGAGCTGATGGCTCCTTACGATTGAGCTGAAGGCTCTTTGTTACCGAGCTGAAGGCTCCTTACGATTGAGCTGAAGGCTCTTTGTTACCGAGCTGAAGGCTCCTTACGATTGAGCTGAAGGCTCTATTATTACATGTCATTCTGAGAGGCGTATGCGTTTAATTACTATCACCCTACTTCTGGCACTACTCGGCGCGTGTTCAAGCGACGAAGTGGAACAGGATCTTAATGCAACAGAACTCAAATTTTATGAGTCTGCGAGCAACAGTCTTAACTCCGGCAATTATCAAGACGCCGTTTCCAAGCTTCAGCTACTCGAAGCCAGATTTCCCTTTGGGCGATTTGCACAGCAAGCTCAACTGGAAATTGTTTACGCCTACTATAGAAGTGGACAGCCAGAAGCGGCTCGAGCTGCCGCAGATCGTTTTGTTCGATTACACCCTCAGCATCCAAACGTCGATTACGCCTACTACCTACGGGGCATGGCTTCTTTTGATGAAGATCAAAATTTTCTAGAAAAGTTTCTGCCACTGGATCCAGCAACTCGGGACCCCGGCGCAGCACGACGATCATTTGATGACTTTAATCTGCTGGTCAGAAGATTCCCCGATAGCCAATATGCGCCGGATGCGCAAAAACGCATGATCTACCTGCGTAACTTACTGGCAGAATATGAAGTCAATGTGGCTCAGTACTATATCCGCCGTGGCGCGTACATTGCTGCAGCCAATCGCGGTCGCTATGTATTCGAAAACTTTCAGCAAACCCCATCGGTACCCGAAGCGCTCGCTGTTATGGTTGAAGCCTACCAACTGCTTAATATGGATGATCTGGCTGAAGAGACTCTATTGGTACTAAGCAGCAACTTCCCAGATCACCAATCTCTGACTGGACGCAAACAATTGAAAAAATCAGAGTCGGTCAAGAACCAGGAAAAGAGTTGGCTAAATATCGTTTCCTTCGGGTTGCTAGGTTAAGCACGAACTGTGGCGGTCGACACTAACGAGGAATTTGACGACCTCCATAGCCTGCAGCGCTCTACCATTCTCCGGGTCTATAACTACTACCGGATACTGATCTCGTTTCTATTTCTTTATCTCTTTTCCGATGAAAACTTTCGGGAATTTGTCGGCAACGCAAACCCTGAACTCTTTCAGGACACCATTATTATTTACCTAAGCGCCAATATTCTGATTGGCCTTGCGCTACCGCTGTTTATATCCGATAAGTTTATTTCTAAAGCCGCTCCGTCATTTGTCATCCTCACCGCCGATATCATTGCGCTCTCACTATTGATGGCTGCAAGCGGAGGCGTCGCTTCGGGACTCGGTAACTTCTTGATTTTTACCGTCGCCTTTGGCGGGGGTTTGATCTACGGCCGAATCTCTACGGTATTACCCGCAATCGCATTTATCTTAACGATCTATACCGAATTCTATTTATTTTTCCTCGATGCAAATGAGCTCCAGAGTTTTTTCCAGGCGGGTATTCTTGGAATCGTTTACTTTGTCGCCAACATATTTTTTCAAACTCTCTCCCAGCAACTTCGACGCAGAGAAACTGAAGTCTTTACTCTGGAGCAAATCAACCAGCTAGTTGTAGAACAGATCGGTACAGGCGTTGTCGTGGCCTCCCACGACGGCATCATCAAACTCATTAATGCAGCAGGTCGGGACCTATTATTTCCCGGCACCCGCGAACTAAGAGAAAACACAGAGCTGCCAAGGTCGTTGAGAACTCGAATCAAGGATGGGCACACCCACAAACAAACATTCACTTTTCACGTGGAAGACGACTCACCAGATTTGTTAGCAACCTATTCCAAAGTGAGCTCTCCTGATCCACAACTGGACACCCTGGTGTTTATCGAGGACAGCACTCTTGTACAACAACAAGCCCAGCAGTTAAAACTCGCAGCACTAGGTCGATTATCAGCAAGCATTGCCCATGAAATTCGAAACCCACTTGGTGCGATTAGCCATGCAGCGCAACTGTTGGGCGAATCCGAGAAACTGGACCGAGGCGATCTACGATTAAGCGAAATTATTCAGACCCACTGCATTCGCTTAAATAATGTTGTTGAAAATGTCTTACAGATGTCTCGACGTAAAAATGCTGAGCTCAAGACCATACATCTCAATGAATGGATAAATGGGTTTATAAGCGAGTTTAAAGCAGGATTTCCTGAATCGGCTGACATTACCGTCGAGATACCGGATCAACTGACTACCCAACTACGCTTCGACCCCCTTCACTTGTCGCAGATCCTTGGCAATCTTTGCCAGAACGGACTACGATACAGCAAGAAGAAAACAGGTGAGGCGAAACTGACAATCAGAGCAGGCGTGGAATCTGAAGTCCCGTTTATCGATGTGATGGATTACGGCGACGGAGTGACTGAAGATCTAATACCAAACTTGTTCGAGCCGTTCTACACAACTGAAGTCACCGGCACCGGACTCGGTCTTTATCTATCAAAAGAGTTGTGTGAAGCCAACAATGCCAGGCTCAGTTATTCTAACCGCGAGGGAAGTCGGTTTCGGATATCATTTGTTCAGCGACCCACCCAACAATTCATTCACGATACTGCAGAAAGGTAATCATGGATTCAAAGCGCGCTCTAATTGTTGACGACGAGCCGGACATTCGCGAGCTGTTGGAAATTACCCTTGGCCGAATGGATATTGACACGCTCGCCGCCGCGGACCTGTCTAGCGCATTAAAGTTGCTGAGTGAGGAGACTTTTGATTTCTGTCTCACAGACATGAACCTACCTGACGGGAATGGAATAGAACTTGTCCAGCATATATCGGATAACTATCCACAACTACCTGTAGCGATGATCACCGCCCACGGGAATATGGAAAGCGCCGTGGAAGCATTGAAGGCCGGCGCATTTGACTTTGTCTCAAAACCACTCAATCTGGATTTGCTTCGTAAACTGGTCGACACCGCACTCAATCTGAAGCCCCTCGCTCCGAGCGAGGACAGTGATGGAGATCTGGGATTAACAGGCAACACACCTGCTATGCAGGCGCTTCGCAAACAAATTACTAAGCTCGCGCGTAGCCAGGCACCAATCTACATTAGCGGCGAATCAGGAAGCGGCAAAGAACTGGTGGCTCGAATGATCCACGAAATGGGCCCCCATGGGAACGCACCATTTATTCCTGTTAACTGTGGCGCAATCCCCAGCGAGTTAATGGAAAGTGAATTTTTTGGCCATGTAAAAGGAAGCTTCACCGGCGCTGCAACCGACAAAGAGGGCCTATTTCAAGCTGCAAATGGAGGAACTCTATTTTTAGATGAGGTGGCTGACTTACCCTTAGCCATGCAGGTCAAATTGCTCCGGGGCATCCAGGAGAAAGCAATTCGCCCGGTCGGCGGCCAACAGGAAGTATCCGTGGATGTGCGAATATTAAGTGCGACCCATAAGGACCTAACCATTGAAGTCGAGAAGGATAGATTTCGGCAGGACCTCTACTATCGCATCAATGTCATAGAACTCAAGGTCCCAAGCTTAAGGGAGCGTCTAGATGATGTTCCGGAACTCGCAGCTGAACTGCTCAATCGAATATCAACGGACTACAAATCAACACCGCCAGAGATTCACCCAGATGCAATGGAAAGACTTAAAAGCTACCATTTCCCTGGAAACGTTCGAGAGCTAACCAACATTCTTGAACGTGCTTTTACTCTGTGCGAGGACAACATAATTCGCGCCGAAGATCTTAGCTTATCCCCGGCTGAGGCCCTGCCAACTACTAAGCCTGAACAACCAAAGGCTAGCCCGGATCCCGCAACTACCAGTGGTAATAGCGATGGCATCAATAACAGCGATGACGCCGATGAGACCGCAAGTGACGAACAGTCGGAGAATGAAAGCAACGGTCAGGCACTACCGGAAGATGCAGACAATCTAGAGTCCTACCTGGAAGGTATCGAAAAAAACGTCATTGTAGAGGCCCTTGAAGCGACCCGTTGGAACAAGACAGCGGCCGCAAAAAAGCTGGGGATCACTTTTCGAGCCCTGCGTTATCGATTGAAGAAGCTTGGGCTCGAATAGCGTTTTTGTTTTAAGTCGTACAGCTTAGATAGTACATCTTAGATAGTACATCGCACATCCACATAGTCCTACACAGCCTTCAGACCTGGCTTACAGTCAGCTAGCGAATTCCACAGCATGATCTACTGCTCAATCAACTGAGCTGGCGGAATGAAAACTCAAGGACTCACCCTTGTTGAATTAGTCGCAACACTTGCCATCATTGGCATTCTCCTCGGTCTGGTTTTCCCATCGGCAAACAAAATTTATGCTCGAAGTGAAGCCACTACCAGCATCAACTGGATAATCACCGCCGTAAACTATACAAGGCACGCGGCTATCAGCTTTCGCACCATGGCAACCCTATGCCCAAAAGACCCCGACAAATTGTTGTGTGGCGGTAAATGGCATGACGATCTAATGGTATTTGCGGATTTGAATCAGGATGGTCAATTTAACGGTGATGACTATTTGCTACAAAAAATAAACAGCCAAAAAGTGACGGGGACGTTAAAGTGGCGGTCATTTCGGAATCGCCAATATCTACAATTGACTAGAATGGGCTATACCAACTTCCAGAATGGTAATTTTGTTTATTGCCCAGACAACCAGGATCTTGAGCTAGCCAGACAAATTGTCATTAACGTCCAAGGTCGCGCCAGGGTGGTTCATTCCCGGAATGAGGCGGGTGTTCGAACAGATCGCAAGGGCAAGCCACTTCGTTGTTAGAACAGTTTCATTCGCCGTTAAGGCTAGTAGTGCAACCTATTAATGTTGTTCTGACGATTCAATTTGGGTCAATTGATTACCAATTCGATCCCCCGCTGGAGATTGGAAATAGAGCACCTCCACGTCCATTCCAGCCGAGAGCATCTCAAGAGAACCATAATTTACGCCTAACAATTTCACAATAAGGGGGTCTGCTTCTGTCGCAGGTCCAAAGTGGTATAGATGACCACCGATAATCGCCGCCCGCCCCGCGAGATCAATTGCCTCAATAGTCCCGGTGGTGGTTCTTTCCGGCACAGCGTCTTCGATGGAATCTAATATCGCTTCAAAATCCATGCGAGAGGCATTCTGAACTAGCTCAGATTGAAGATCCTCTTCCGCTACAACACTTTGTCCTGCTGACAACAATAGTAACAAAAACAAATATGCAAACTTCATAACGCCATCCTATTCAATTGAGTCAAGTTCTTTCCAGGATAGGCGACCTGTATTCTCGCCACCGCTGGTATTCGTCTTGGTGGAATCGAGAGACTTGTCACTCAACTGAGTAATCCGCTTGTCTTCGATAAACGACGAGTCCGTTGGTACAGCATCTTCAAATCGAGTACCAGCGACAACCAGGCCGTCAACTTCATCTCCATCATCAAACGCCCCATCATTGTCCAGGTCAAAAATACCTCGATTACCCAGGCAGTTAGTACCACCAGTACCTGGGCAGAAGGACAGAGCAAACCCACCGGCAATGTCGACACAGCTTGTATCACTTCTGGGAATCACGCTGTTTACAAATGCAAGGCCACCACGAAGCTGAATGTTTCGAATCGCACGTTCACCCGGAAACTCCGGATCGTCAAGCAGCTGATTGCCGTTGACCGCTACAGCGTCCAAATGGTTATACCAGCCCTTCTTACCTTCAACGATTGAGTAATCCACTTCGTTATTCGTCAGTGCTCGAACATTGCCAAAGTCTGAATCAAACAAATTGATAAATCTCTGCTGGACCAGATCATCCACGTCTAGAAGCTCCGGCGACAATCGGTCCCAGAGACCATAGATAGACTGTATGTCTTTATTTCGACCATCGGGAACTGTGATGTAGGAGCCAGTCGCGAATATCACGATAAACCCATCATTCTCAGTTGGGTGAGCAGTGACAATCGGTTGCGTTGTAATGGGCTGTAATGTGACATCACCTTCACTATCAACATAGCTCGCCTCAAATATCTTGGTGAAACTCCAATCATCAAAATCGTCGGACGTAAGGTCAAAGCGGAAGAAATTACCGAAGCTATCACCGGCGTAGGCGTAATCAAGCGTACCGTTGCCATCAACATCAATACCGCGGGGCGTACCGAGACCATTCGGGAATCCGTCCTGAACGCCAAAGCCCGTGTCAATTTTAACAAAATCCTGCTGACCAATACATTCGGCGGGCAATGGACCATTTAACGTTTCATTGTGAATCATATCGGGATGACACCAGGTGCCATCAACGCCTTCATCAATAAACAGTACGAATAGCTTCGCGATGCCGGCGGTGGAATTGAAGCCGTTGCCGAACATTGATACCCAAATCTGTTCGTCGTTGGAGTCTTTCAGATTACTCATCGCAATTGTGGGCACGCTGAAAGAATAACCAAGATCTTTGACCGGTTGAGGGGTATCTTGCAAATCCTCACGCTGCTGTAAACTTCCATCAAGCAATGGATTACCGTCTGAATCTGTAGGATAAGTGTCATCCTCTTCGGTAAATTCCCACAGCACCACGTCAGAGGCTGTGCTTTCTGCCAGTTTGGTTGGATCTGTGACATTTAACGCGAAGTACGCTTTTGCACCTGCACCGTGACCACCAATTAAGAATGTAATCCACTCTTTATCTCCATCATTATCTGAGTCCATGTAAACATCGTTTACAGCCGGTGTCAGGTCGACAAAGAATTTGTGCTCATACTCAAAATCAAGCAGGTTAGTGAGGTTTCGGCTAAATGCACCTAGCAACAGATTGTTAGGAACATAGCCGAACACTTCAGCCCCGTCAAAAGCAGACATACCGTGTAACATACCGTCGTTTGAGGACACGTAGATGACCTCATCACGGTCTGCATTTGTCGATCTAAAACTAGAGTACAAGTCGGTTTGGGGGAATGGCGATTGATCACGCCCTACACGATTTGGCGCGCCAACAAATACTGGCGTTGAGTGGACAATATCACCCAGACGGCCTTCAATTGCGGGGCGTTCCCGGAAGTTTCCAACAGGGCGTTCGTTGGCCGAATCACCTCGAAGGTAATTCACTCGCTGCGTCACTTCAGAATTCTTCTGGGCTTCACTCGCACCTAGATTAGAAATAAACACGTTACGTTGATCCGTGTTAAGAGTCCCCGGACGGAACGCAATACCCATTGAACTAATATCGTCGTAGGTAATGATTTCTCTCTCGTCAGGATCGATATTGTCCAGAGCTTCTGCAGAACTCCAGACAGGTTCTTCTAGCAAACCATCGTCCGTCAGACTCTGAGCTATAAGATCACCTGTGTTGATTTTGGTGTTGTAAAAGGCGCGGAAGATCAAGGTGTCTTCCTGGATTTCCTGTGAGTTAAAACTCACCGCCGATGCTGCACCGCTACCTTGAGAAAACTCTTCAAAGGCTTCGACCAGTTCATCCGCCAGGTTGACGGCATTGCTAGCATCTAGATATTCACCGCGACCATTATAAGCGGCGTGGCGCACATCATCGGTTTTACGAATGTCTGAAGAGAATGGGTTACCCCAGTTAAAGCCTGTTGCATAGTTAACCGGCTCAGCATCCACCAGACCTTTAACACCAAACCCAACGGTATAGGTTGTCATGTGTTGGTGCATGATTTCATTGTTGCTGTTTTCGAAGGCATCGTCCGCGGCTAAGGCGCGATCTCGTGCGGTAGTGGGTACCTCATCATTAATATCCGGATGCAGGTCTCGCTCGTAGTAGAGCATTGCAACATCCGCAAGTGTAGTCGAATCCGACCCGGCAAAAGCGCCACCATCGAAGTTGGTGTTATTGTCGGCGTCGGAGTTCCCCGTTGATGGGCTAGAACCATTCCAGGTTCCATCCGTGATCAGCAGTGTAAAGTTCTGCTGACAGTTGCCATCCGGTGCAGGGAGGATTGGACAATTCGGATTACCTGCAGATGTCTCACTACTACTATCGAAGATGTCATTCGACTTACACTCAAAGTAGCGCCCTGCGTCCCGCAAAGAGCGACGCAATGGCGTACCACCACTACTGTTAGTCGCATAAATCGCGTCCAACAAATCAGCCTTAGCACCAGTTCGCTCCGAGGTATTCATCGAAACTACAGGTAGGATATTGCTTTCACTGTTCAGCTTCGCGTATCCAACCCGTAGGTTTTCAGCGTTACCCACAACCACCCCCAATGCGGCTTTTGCTGTGAATTCACGACTCCGATAATAAGTAAACCAGTTTGCGAAGTTTTGAATTTCCTCAGCATAAGTACAAGAAGTACTCGTAGTCTTACAATCTGTCCGCTTGACGCCTCGTGGGTACAAGGTGCCATCGTCACGGATTTCAATCAACTCACCTTCCGAACATCCGAGCACTCGGTTTGTTAGGCAATCGGAATTTTCATTTGCTGGCGAAGGTGTTGCATCTAGCGCCCCATCGCTGTCAAGGTCGGTCCACTCGTAATATCTTGGGATGTAAAAGTTGTTGACAGATACCTGCTGAAATCCTGAGCCACCGGTACAGGTAGTACTGTAAGACTTACATCGTCCTTTTCTATATTTCGTACACCTCGTTTCACAGACCCGAGGCTCTGTAATCACCGCCCGTCCGGTAAAGTTGATCGTCGATGTGAGATTTGTCGTGGGTGAAGACGACAATGGATTGTGTCGCGCTGCAGTCGGCGAGCTGTTAGGAAATTCGACGTCGTTTGTATCAAGACCTTCCCAGGGTTTGTAACGAATCGAAGGGCTATAATAAACCGTGTTGAAGTCTGAGTTACGCAATCTCCATAAGCCTTCGTTTGGTGCGTCAGATTCTGCAGGGGCGATGTAAGTATCATTACCCGCTGTGGCTTTATTCACATAGTAAAGTGAATGGCCAGTAGAAACCTGATAAAGCCCACTATCACCGTCGGACATAATATCCCAGGCCATGGAGCCGGAGTCATCGTTAACAATCAGTACGTTAGGCTCAGGTCCAATAGGAAGTTCCAGAGGCGTTTCCGCCAGCTGGTAATCAAACTGAACCGCCCCATCACTAGAACCTTCTGGTGCGCCTTCGAGTGGTGCAATCTGAATAGACACAGTTCCTGGTGCACAGTGGTCAGCATCCCCAGGCGTTGGCGTGTCACAGACTTCAAAACCGAAGCTGTCGTCGCCGGAGAAGGTCGCGTCAGGTCGATAGTTAAAGGCGCCATCATCGGTAAACGGCGCAAACAACTGACCATGATCTGTAACCGCACCGGCAAAATAGAAGTACAAGCGGTCGGGTTGTGGATCGGTCGGTAGCGGATTACAAGTGATGAGTAGTGGATCACACCCTTTTCCATCTATATGGGTGTTATCCAGATCTCTGACAAAATTCTTTAATCCATCCTCTTCCGATACAGCCAAATCGTCAGCCTGCTCCATCGTAATTACTATGACCTCGTCTACAACCGGCGCATCGTTAACAGGTAAAACGTTAATTGTTACCGTGGCGCAGCGAGGATCATTGGGCGGATTGAACGGCGCCTCGTCAGCCGGAGCAGAATCTTCTATACAATAGGTGAACGAGTCTTCGCCGTTGAAATTAATTCTGGGCTTGTACGCAATTGCGGTATTGGAAATACCGTCGCCTGAGACTGATATATTGCCTCGTTGTCCATCAATACAGTCAAAGTGCGCGCAGCTCACCTCACCATTAATTTCTATCGTGAAGTCGCCTGTGTCGTTCGGGTCCGCAAGTCTCGTGGTGGAGACGTACGCCTGATCGGCACCGGTTGAGTCAACGATCAACTGTCCGGCACTGATGACAATCGCGGGTACGTCACCTTGATAATCATTTTCGATCACATCAAAGAAGATGACAGGGTCATCTTCGTTGATCACCAGCTCAGGAAAATCGTTGTAGTGATCGTCCTCCGCTGCGGGTTGGTCATCGCCTATCCCATTCACGGTTACTCGGAAGCTCGCCTCGTCAAACAGTGGAATCGCGGCAGCTGGATTTTCTGGTGGTCGCCCCAGGTCCGTGGCACGTACCGTAATCTCGACCAGCCCGTGAGCATCGTCAAATATGTCCAATGTGATGGTGGGGTCTGTGGTCGTCACCACAAGCGTTCGAGCCTCACCATCTGGCGAATCATCGCTCACAACGTTCAGTC
Source organism: uncultured Pseudomonadales bacterium (assembly GCA_963976815.1). GTDB lineage: Bacteria > Pseudomonadota > Gammaproteobacteria > Pseudomonadales > Azotimanducaceae > JAHRVQ01. The sequence continues at coordinate 18,458 of CAXBLU010000007.1, forward strand.
CGGTCTCATCAATCATTGGAGTCTGAACAAACTCGTTCGCCGTATCCGTAATTGTGAGCTGGTAAGTAACCGTTTCATCACCGGAGGTATCATCTTCCTTATCTAGATCAATAAATGCCGCAGCAAGGTTGATTAGAATATCTCCGGAGTCTTCATCAATGTCGTAGTTTGAAAAACTGCCAATCTGATAAGTCGGCGCATCATTCACTGATGTCACAGTAACAACCAAGGCAAGCTCAACGGATGCAATATTGCCATTTGGATCTGCCGTATCTGTCGCACGAAGCGTCAAGGTTGAAGACCCATAGTCGTTTTGCCCACTAAACAAACTCAGGTCACCGCTGGCGAGATTATATTGAACAACCGCAGGATTAGTATTTGATACCACGCTAAAGATTAACGAATCGTTGTCTTCCAATGTATTTGAGTCGAGCAATCCATCCGCATCAATATCAAGATCCTTAAAGAGATCATTCAGGATCACAGTGTAGGCCACACCAACGGAAGGATACTGGTCCTCCTCGAAGCTAACCCCACTTGCTTCAATTGCAATACCCGCCGCACTGAGTTCGGGCTCGTTATCATTTCTTGGGTTGATTGTGATGTTTATGGTGCCTTCATTGGCGCTTGGCGTATCTCCGTCTGTCACTCTATAGGTCGCAGTGCCGAAGAATTTTTCTGTGGTCACCTCGGTTGTAGTAACAAACGTTGCTGAACCATCACCGTTAACCGTTAAAGAACCAATCGCAAGCCCATCAACTTCCACGTCAAAGGGGACTCCTACCAGGCCAACGTCGCCATTCACTTCGCTAACAAACAATGTTTGAGCCGGTTCGTCGAGATCAATATCGTTATCTACAATAGTAAAATTAACGGTTTCCTGCTCATTAACGCTAACACTGTCATCAACAGCCTCGGGCACATTATCATCTATGCCATTGAGATTGATTGTAATCGTGGCGTCGTCAGACAAGCTCGGCAGACCAGAATCGTTTGCTGTTACTGTGACGAGGAACTGTTGTGTTGTTTCAAAATCGAGCTGGTCAACATCTGCAACTCGAATCACACCGCCGTTATCAATAGAAAACGCAGTACCAGTGATGGCGTATGTAAAGCTCTGGGAGGCTTCTCCGCCCACCGGTTCAACATCTACTGCAACTACAGTCCCAACAATTGTCCCATTGGGAGAATTCTCATCTACAGAAAAAGTCACCGGGTCAAGAGTTGGCGCATCGTTTACGGCCAGAATCTGCACATCTATAGTCGCCGCAATAGACTTAGTGTCACCGTTAGCAGTTTCTTTGGCGGTTGACGTAACGGTCAATGTGAAATCATCGTTGTTATTGGCTGCTGCGGAAATGGTTAATCCCGCAATGTCGTTTATATCGACACCCCATGATCCGCCGCCAAGATCAGTACCAGCACTGAAAGTTGAAGTGGCTGGGTATCCCGTAATCACCATGGTCAATGTTTCAGATCCATCAACGTCCGTTAGATCACCTGTGATCGTCAATGGGATAGCTGTATCCTCGTTACCAGTCGCCAATGGATTCACACTAATAGACGCCGCGTCAGCTTTATCGGTAACAAAAATATTGATTCGGCCAGCGCCGCCAATGGAAAACTGCGTACTTCCGTCTCTTGTTTCTGTTGCGAGTGCCCGGACGTCGAGTTGAAAATCATCAGCAACATGCTGGGCCATCGTGAGGGTCAAGCCAGTTTCCGCCTCAGCCTCTGTTAACGTCCAAACGCCACCCCCCTGATTTACACCGGCACTCAAGGTTGCCGATGCAAGCACACCACTAATTTGATAGGAGAGGGATTCTGATCCATCTGTATCGACGAGGTCAGCAGCAATGGTTAAGGGCCAGGGATTGTCATCCTCATCTTTCGTCACAGTATCAGTCACCGTAATTGTCGGTGCGTCTGCCACTGCGGTCATGGTTACCGCGATGGTGGAAGGACCCACCGTAATGGTACTGGCATCATTATCCGTTGAAGTTGCCGTCACATTAATACTGAAATCGCTGTCGTCGTGGAGCTTGCTTAAAATGGCCAGTCCGGAAATATCTGCTTCTGTGAGGTTCCAAACGCCTGCCCCAGCATCAGTACCCTTATTCAAAGTCGCACCGGTTGGCACTCCAGTGATCTGCAGGGTTAACACTTCAGAACCGTCGGTATCAACGAGGCTCGAGGTAATACCTAAAGCGGTGGATACATCTTCACTTCCAGTCACCGTAGGAGGAACAGAGAAGTTTGGTGTATCAACAACAGCTGTCACCGTAACGGCTATCGTATCTGTGGTTTGGGCTGCGTCAGCGTTTGCGCCTTCTGTCGCAATCGCCGCAACCGTCAGGGTAAATTCACTGTCGTCATGGAGCTTGGGTGTGACTTTTAGCCCAGCAAGCTGAGCTTCCGTTAGCGTCCATACACCGCCGCCACCATCAACACCATTGTTTAATGTCGCGCCAGTTGGCACATTGCTCACAGCAAAACTCAAAGTCTCTGAACCATCTGCATCGACTAGCGCACCGGCAATAACCAATGTAATCGCACTATCTTCATTACCCGAAGCGGTGTTCGTCACAGTGATACCTGGCGCATCAGCAACTGCTGTAACGTCAAACTGAAAACTATTCGCCGCCGCATCATCTGCTGCGGAACTATCTCTGACCGTAAAAGTAAAGTCTGTGTATGCTGTACCAGACTCATGGGAGTCAGGCACATAGGTTAGGGTTGGAATATCGCCAACAAGAATTCTGGTACCCGCTGCGGCAACATTCACGCCGCCTTGCTTGATATCACCCTTGGCCGGGAGCGTCGTCAACTCGACCGATGCAAAAGTGTCGCCATCGGCATCAGCAAAACCAAAATCAGCAGCCTGGAAGGTGTAGGTAGCATCCTCATTCAGCGTAGCTGTCTTGTCAGCACCCGTAGGTGCTGTGTCGCTTAAGTTTTGCAGGTTAACGGTAATGAGCTGATCTGTAGAGTTAACACCATCGCTTGCCCTGACTTGAACTAAGAAAGAGTTATTGCTGTCTGCATCTTCGGGCACCTCAAAGTCTGGCGGCGACTGAAATGTAAGTGCGCCCGAACCAGAAGCAATCGAAAACTTGCCCGAATCAGCACCACCTGACAAAGAGTAACTCAGCGTTCCCAGGGTATCCGGATCAGTTGTCGTCACTGTTAAAACCGTGGTTTCATTTTCGTTAACACTAACCGTGTTAGCACTCGTGAAAGTTGGCGCAATGTCATTGGCGTCTGTGATATTGATGGTCACAGTTTCACTATCTGATGTGTTGGTATTACCGGTATCACTCACCGTCACGCTGTAGGTGTAGGATGTCGGACCTAAATCAAAATCGATTGAACTGTTATCCGTTACAGTGATTGCGCCGGTACCCGGGTTAATTTCGAAAATCCCAGCACCTGTTCCACCCGTTTCGGTCCAATTACCAAATGTGGTCACGGTAACGTCGTTATCGGTAGCCAGTACAGTGCCTACGGAGGCACTGTTTGCAATCAGTTCGGAAATATCAAATGACTGGGCAGCCGTGACTACTGGCTTCACATCATTTAGATCTGTCACTGTAATCGTGAAAACCTCATCAAAAGTGCCACCATTTCCATCCGATGTTCGGATTCGCACGGAATAAGACGTTTTTAACTCGGCGTCCAGAGAACTCGCACGTAAATTGTTACCGCTAATATTAAAAAATCCGTTGTCCGTTGACCCTGTACCCGCCACGAGAGAATAGGTATGGGTATCCGAGGTATCCACATCAACGGTTGAGAGGGTACCAACTACAGTATTTGGGGCGGCGTTTTCGCTTAGGGTGTTTGCACTCAAAGAAATATCAGTCGGCGCATCATTCACACCATTCACCGTGATGGTGACCAACGCAATATTGCCGCTGGCTCCCGTCAAGTAATATCGAGTTGTTGCACCACCAGCATTTGTAGATGTATCGACATATGACTCTCCTGCCGCAAGAAAATCAAACCGGCCACGGGGGTCGTAAAAGAAACTACCATCTGCTTTCATTTCAAGGGGCCGACCGGCACCACCTAGGTTACCCGGGAAAGTGGTCGTGCCTGGCACACCTGGAGTCGTACTGGGCTGAACGTTAACCGCACCTACCGTCGGTGTTGGAGGACCTAGCGGCAGTAGACTAGCAACATACTCGCTGTCATTTAACATCACACCTGGCGCGTTAACGTTAAGAATCGAATCCTCATCGATACTATAAGTGTCATCGCTGATCGCAAAAGCACTGCCGCTGAATAGAGCCGCTGCAAGAGTGACCAGACTCCAGGAAATTCGCTTAGCCAAAAAATGTTTTCCGTTCATATTCATTACCCTAGAAGCGCCTTCCGTAGGTGCTCTGAATCATGACGTGGGCAGTATCAGTACCGCCGGTGCCATAAACTGTGATTCGAAAAATTTGTGCCCGACCTGAACCAGTATCTTGACCAATATTGTCAAGGTTCAGCCGATCCTCATCCGCTACTACCGTTTTGACATGTTCCACAATATATTTAGGTTGCTCTGCAACGCCTGTGATAGCCGTTGCAGCGGCAATAAATCCAGTTCCGCTAGACCAGTCCACACCAGACCAATTGGAGCTGCAGTTGTAACCTCTTTCGTAATAAAAACCCTCCGCCGCGCTGGGCGATGCATAGCACTGTGCGGGGTTAGACCTCGGGTCATCGCCAAAATCGACAAGTGAATTGAAAGTCTCAACCAGAGTTTCTGCATCCTTAATCGCCGCTTCAGTTGCCTGGAAAGCCAGGTTTGTGTCGCGGGCATTACGTGCCATCCGTTCCTGTAACGTAGTGGTTTGCACTGACGACAGGCCGAGAATAGTAATGATGAGTAACATGACTAAACTCATAAACAAGGCAACTCCGCCCTGCTTGTGAACAAATGATCGGTTCAGGCCCTGCAGCTTCATCCGCTATTCCTCATCTGGATGGTCTGAGTAAAAGATCGTCTGATCAGGCCGTCGAAGACTTCATCGGTCACACAATCCTGAATAGCACACCCATGGGTTGGCACTGAGGTGGAGCCAACGTTATCAATACTGTTGACAACAATGGTGACCCGAACGGTCACGACGTTTTGCCAGCTCGGAACAAAATTGGCCTGGACATACTGATTGGGGACCCTGTCTTCATCGGTATCAACGCCGTACAAGAGCTGCAGATCTTCGACGCCTTCAATCAACTCTACCGGAGCCTCTAGACCAGATTTTCGCCATAAACTCAAAGGGTTGTTACCAACGTTGTTCACGCCCTCTCCCGGTGCAATAAAAAAGGTATGTGTTTCAATTGCAGAAATCGCTGCATCTACCTCAAAGGTATTTAACAGTGCTAACCGCGCAAAGCTATTCTGAGTTCTATCAGCGTCGGCTAAATCATGACCAACGGTCAGATCCTGGGCAGCCGGAGCCGCTTTCGGACTCAAATCTGCATTTCTTCCCCAGGGATTACTTGTCGTGACCCGGAACATTGTCGCCTTCTCGCAATCATGGATCATGACAAGATGATCGAGGTCAAATTCAGCCCAGCCAGCGGGCACACCCACCACAATTGGTTCAGTTGAAGTCGGCATAGTGCCGTAAACCGTTGAACCGCCTCCATCAAGGTATCCGCCTAATCTCGCATCCGTTTGTGAGATATGCCGAAAGGTCACAACGTCAGTGCCGGAGACAACCTGGTCGAGGTCGATGCCTGCCCCCGCGCCGTAGTCATAGGTCGTTTTGAAAACCGTATTGGCCAAATTATTCATTGCCAAATCGGCATCCGTATTAGGTAGCTCCGTAAGGGCTGGAGTCCAGAGACTAGCACCCGTGGCGTTATAACCAAGAACGCCTGCTCTGAGGTCAAACTCATAGGGAATGTAGGGATCAGTGACTGGCGCCATTGTGGTGTGTAGATCGTCGTTGCCGGAGAAACATCCCCGGTAGCCTGCCTGCCTAACCTGACGCCCAATAAAGTCCAGTCCAAATCTAGCTGACTCCTGCATCCGGGACTGACCGATCAACAAACTATGGGTTTCCGAGTTAGCTACAAATAGCTGAACCACACCCGCCGTCACCATCGAACCTAACGCCAGAGCAATCATCAGTTCAACTAAGGAGAAACCCGCGCCAAAACGCTTTTGTTGTCGTTTCATCTCTTGGTGTCGTTTCACCTCTTGGTTTCGTTTCACTAGGGCGCCTCCGTTCGGGTTCGAAGGATGACCTGACTGACGTTGCCTTCCCGATCGTTCACCCATTCGACGGTAATAATATGCACGCTACCATCGCGTTCGATGCTTCCCTTACCATCGGGTAGGGTGGCCTGAGCAATGCCAAATTCCGTACAAATATCATAGACTTCGCCAGCATCGTCGATAGGGTTCAGGCTACATTTCCACTGGGCTACATCGAATTCCTTCATTTCATTTCGATCGCAGTTATCATCCATACAGTTCTCTGACGCAGGTGGTTCAGAGTCCAGGGTCACAACCGGGTCAGCCGAATAGTCCGTGAGAGGATTGGCTCTCATTCGATCTAAAATATCATTGCCAAGCTGGAGTGCCTGGTCCCGCAATAGCGCATTACGATTCTGCTGCAGGCTGACAACCTGCATGCCCGCGACCCCTAGAATGCCAACCGCAACAATTAACATCGCCACCAGCACTTCAATCAGGGTAAAACCTCTTTGTTCTCTTATCATCCGCATCTCCTAACAATCCGGTCGTCGGCTAGCATCGGCATCATCGGGGCGATGAGATTTGGATCTGCCGATCGGCGTGATGAAGATCCGGCGACCTTGTTGCCCTTCATAGCAATAATCAATGCTGGCATTTTGGAAATTGGAGAGACCTCCCCGTGGGGTAAAGATGATTGACTCCTCACCCCCGTCATCCACCAGGTTCAAGCTCGCGTTAGGATTGGCACCGGCAAAAGCGCGAATTACGTTTGCTGAACAATCCGCCTGGGCGTTGGGTACAACACACCAGCCTGGGCCAAACTCATTATCTTCAGTAGGGTTCGTGGCGAGTATTTTGACGGCAGAACCTGTCCTGCTCGCTTCGCTTCGGGCCAAATTGATTGCGAGCAGCATTTCATTCACATCTGTCGCGACGGTGTTGCGCGCGATCATGCCTTGAAAGCTAGGGACTGCGACGGTAATGCCGATTGTCACAATCACCAGACCAATCAGCATTTCCATTAGGGTCACACCCTGGGTGTGGCGACGATTGAGCGGCCGAAAAGGCAAAATTCGCAATCCTATTGATATCAGAACCGGAAATTCTACGAGAAACGCGGTATCAGTGGGTTTGAGCCGTGATAAGGCCGCTCATTTTGGGGATGAGCGGCAGTTTTTTGAAGGATTAGCCGTGAATTAGGCCGTAAGCTAGATTTCTGTCAGGGATCCGTCGGCGGCGAGCTGGATAGTTGTGCCGGAACCACAGGCCTGACCAGCGGAAGGTGCCGCCTGAATGACATAGTTATTTTGGGTCAGGGTAGTCAAAGAAAGGTCAAATTTGGCATTACCCTCGTCCGGGGAAAATTCATCACAAAGGGAATCCGCATCATCGTCATCGATCACTGCACCCAGGTAGGTAAACCCGTCACTGTAATATCGATCCAACGCCAGGGCGCATACTTTTAAATCAGCTACGGCCTGGCCACGATACGTATCACAGCTATAGGACTGGTAGCTTGGGTAAGCAATTGCAGAAATAATGCCGATGATGGCAACCACCACCATTAGCTCGATCAGCGAATAACCTTTTTCCATGCTCGTCTCTCCTAGATAGCTTGTATTGACTTGACCTTTATTCAATCGATCTTACTCAGCAGTTCTTACTCAGCAGTTCTTACTCAGCCGATCCTACTCAGCAGATCTGATCTCACCGGATCTTATCCAAAGGGTTGCTAACGCAATGCCTTCGGCAAGGAGAACTCAATATTCTCTTCCCGGGTGATAATGTTTTCTATTGTTGCTACTTCGATACAGTTTAGTCTTGCAATTACTCGCTCGACAAGACTTTCTGGCGCACTGGCACCAGAGGTCAATCCAACCCGACGAACGTTCTCAAACCAGCCTGAATCAATCTCTGTTTCGTCATCGATCAGATACGAAGTTACTCCCAACCGTTCACCTAGCTCTCGCAATCGATTGGAATTTGAGCTATTTGCTGATCCGACCACCAAAATCAAATCGCACTCTTGTGCTAACGCTTTTACCGCATCTTGCCTATTTTGAGTGGCGTAGCAAATATCATCATTGCGTGGCCCCTTTATCTCGGGGAACTTTTCTTTCAACGCGCCAATGACTACTGCCGTATCGTCCACTGACAATGTGGTCTGGGTGACAAACGATACATGGCCTGGGTCTTCTAATTCTAAAGCCTTCACGTCGCTTGCCGTTTCAATAAGATGAATGCGTGTTGGGTCATCGAACTGGCCCATTGTCCCCTCTACCTCGGGGTGCCCTGTATGCCCGATCAAAATCGTGTCTCGTTTCTCTCTCGAGAAACGCTGAACCTCGTTGTGAACTTTGGTGACCAATGGACAGGTAGCATCAAAAACCTGCAAGCCACGCTCCTCCGCTTCTCGCTTTACTGCCTGGGAGACACCGTGAGCACTAAATATCACAAGCGCACCGGCGGGCACCTCATCGAGTTCGTCGACAAATATTGCGCCTTTGTCTCGCAACTCCCCAACAACCGTTCTATTGTGCACAACCTCATGCCGCACATACACGGGAGCACCAAATTTCTCTAGCGCCCGATTGACGATTTCGATCGCGCGGTCCACGCCCGCACAAAAACCTCGAGGATTAGCAAGCTTGATCTGCATTAGTTGCTTACTCGCAATATTTCATTCGAGATCTGTTCAACCTCAATGATTGCCACATCAAACAAAATGGTTTTACCCGCTAGCGGATGATTAAAATCAACTTCCACATAGTCGTCATCGACCGACACAATCACACCGGGCAGCTCAGTATTCTGAGCATCAGAAAAGGACATCATTAGCCCTTGCTCCAGAGCCATATTACTTTGGAAGTTGGAGCGTTTAATCTTTTGTATATTGTCCTCGTTAGGTTCACCAAAGCCATTAACCGGGGCAATTTTTAACAGCTCCTTATCTCCTGCTTTTAAGCCGAACATCGCATTCTCAAACCCCGGCAGTAGCTTCCCGTCTCCGACGAAAAACACAGCTGGCTTATCACCGGTAGAGTCCACGACATCACCGGTTTCAAGACTTAACGTAAACGTTAGCGTGACCTGAACACCTGGACCGATTGGCGTCAATTTCTTGATCGATTCATCCGTCATGCTTATTCTCCAACGTACCTGTAGATTCATTCTTCATAAACATTTCCAGAATTAGCACCCCAGCACCAACGGTAATTGCGCTATCCGCAATATTAAATGCTGGAAAATAGGCATCGTCCCAATGTACGACAAGAAAATCCACAACATAGCCGACAAATGCTCGATCCACTAAATTACCTACAGCCCCGCCCAAAATCATCGTTAAGCCAAAGGCGAGGAATTTTTCCTGCTGGCGAATTCGGTAAAGCCAAAATGCCACATAAGCTGACACAACCACAGAAATTGTGACCAACAAATACCGCTGCCAGCCTCCGGCATCGTTGAGAAAACTAAAAGCCGCGCCACTATTGTGAAGGAGCGTTAACTGGAAGACAGGCAGTATTTCGATTGATTCACACCGACCAGGAATGCACAGGGTCAACAGATCCGACATATACCACTTGGACCATTGATCAAGCACGACCACAAGCGCCGCAATGACAAAATAAATCATGCCGGACCCCTTGCGGAAAAGTAGGCGCGAACTGCTTGAACATCCTGGGCAATCGCAGCTTTCAACGAATCAAGGCCATCAAACTTTATTTCATCACGAATTTTATGACGGAAGATCACTTCCACGTTGCGTCCATAAATATTTCCCGAAAAATCAAACAAATGAACTTCCAATGCAGGCTTCACGAAAGATTCATTTAGCGTTGGTTTAACACCCACATTCGCCACCCCCTTTAGCCTTTCACCAAGTCCATCCAACTCAACGGCATAAACACCGCTAATGGGTGCCCTGTAACGATGCAATTGAATATTTGCAGTTGGCGCATCTAGCGTTCTACCGAGCTGACGCCCATAGACCACTTTGCCCATGATAAAGTAGGCATGGCCCAGTAGCGCTTCAGCCTCATCAAACTCTCCCGCAGCCAGGCACTCGCGAATACGGGTGCTGCTGACTCGATTTGCGCCCAGCGTCATCGTTCGTAGGTTGGCAACTTCAAACCCATATCGTTCGCCAGCCGCAAGTAGCGTTTCAAAATTTCCGCTTCTGTCCTGACCAAAATGAAAATCATCGCCGACAAATAGCGCTTTGACGCCGATTTTTTCTCCCAACAATTCCGTAAAGGTTTCGGGTTGCATATTTCGAGTGCTGTCATTGAATTTCATGCAGAACACAATATCAACACCATATTGCTCCAGCAGCCGGACCTTTTCCCGAAACCGGGTCAGCCTTGCAGGCGCATTGTACTCATCAAAATATTCTTTCGGTTGAGGCTCAAAACACACCAGCATGCTGGGAACACCAAGCGCATCGGATTTTTGGCGAATTTGTTGGAGCAACGCCTGATGCCCACTATGGACCCCATCAAAATTACCAATGGTCACCACCGAACCCTGATGCCGGGGCTTCAAATTCAGAACGTCGCGGACGATTTCCATCGCTATTTGATTAACTCTTTCAATTTAATTCCTAACGCTGTTAGAGAAGCGGCGTACACGACTGCTCCCCCTACACATATTGCTAACATCCAACCAAGCCGCGCCCAAAAATCCATGCCAAACCAGCCGGTCTGATCGGGCAGGCACCATAACAAAAACCAGAGCATCGCGCCGTTCGCAATGAACAGTCTTGCCAAAAACAGCCACCAACCCGTTGGGATTTGGAAGTGCCCAGCCCGGACAAGACCAAACCACAGCAATCCTGCATTCAGGAATGCCGCCAGTGAAGTCGCAAGGGCTAAACCAACGTGCTTGAAGTGCCAAACCAAAATGAGGTTCAAAACCATATTGGCAATAAGGGTCATGATACCGAAACGAACGGGGGTTTTTGTGTCTTGCCGAGAAAAGTAGCCCGGCGCAAGTACCTTCACCAGCATATGCCCTAGCAGGCCAATGCCATAGGCAGCCAGGCTTGCACCCGCCATGTGAACATCTCGCTGGGTCAGTTCTCCCTGGTAGAACAAGGTTGTGATCAAACTCTCCGATAACACTACAAGGGCCACCGAGGCTGGAACTCCAATCAGAAACACCATTTTAACAGCCCAGGCGAGGGTCTCTTGAAAAGCCTCAGGCTCCGCCGCCTGCTGCCTCGATAGGCTCGGCAGAATAACCGTCGCAATGGTAATACCAAACAGCGCCAGGGGTAGCTCAAGCAGACGATCAGAATAATACAGCCAGGAGATGCTTCCGGTGGGAAGAAAAGACGCTAATACCGTATCAAGCAGGAGATTAATCTGACCAACCGAAACCCCCAGTAGGGCGGGCAGCATCAAGGTCATCACCCGTTTCACTCCGGGATGGGAAAACTGGACCTTCGGCGGAACTAACAACCCCTCCCTTGCCAGAAATGGAAACTGGAACAACAGTTGAAGTACACCGGCAAACAATACGCCCCAGGCCAGGGCCACCACGGGCGTCTCCATATAAGGCGTAATCACCATGGCCGCACTAATCAGACAAACATTCAGTAAAACCGGTGTAAAAGCAGGGGGGCCAAAGCGCCCGTAGCTATTTAGCACAGACCCCGCAAACGCCGTCATACAAATTAAAAATACATAGGGGAAGGTCAGGCGGAGCATTTCCGTTGCAAGGTTGAGTTTTTCAGTCTCGCCGCCGTAAACAAAGCCCGCGGCAAATAGGCCAATCACAAGGGGCGCGCCAATAACGCCCAGAACAGTCAGGATCAACAAATTGATGCCGAGGGAGCCTCCAATCGCAGCGACCAGCCCCCTGACTTCCCCATGGGATTTTTCCGTTCTGTATTGGGATAACACCGGCACAAAGGCCTGGGAAAATGCGCCTTCGCCAAAAAGGCGGCGAAAAAAGTTAGGAATTTTGAACGCTAGGAAAAAGCTATCAGCGCCAGCGCTGGCACCGAAGAAGTTGGCAATCACCATATCCCGCACCACCCCGAGAATTCGCGACAGCAAGGTCATCCCGGAGACCAGTCCAGCTGACTTCGTCAGACCCTCTGGCGATGGGGTTTTTGGGCTGGGGGGCGGGGACATTGATACGGTATCAGTCATAACTCAAGTCTATCTTCTTAAGGCTGGCTGGGACATTGACAAATGTTGCTCCAATGGGCACAATCCGCCCCCTTTAATTTCCAGACCTAATTCGAGGAAAATCGAACGTGGCAAATACTCCACAAGCTAAAAAACGTGCACGTCAGGCTGAAGGCCGTCGCATGCACAACGCCAGCCAACGGTCCGCTATGCGTACTGCAATCAAGAAAACCATCGCTGCAGTAGCGACTGGTGACTACGAGGCGGCCAATACAGCTTACGTCGCAATGGTGCCTGTTCTGGATCGCGCTGCGACTCACGGCATTATTCACCAAAACAAAGCGTCTCGGCATAAGTCTCGCCTGAACGCGAGCGTAAAAGCACTTAAGGCCTAACTTCTCCCGGCTGCTTCGTTAACCGGCAGCCAGGACTAGATTATCCCGGTGAATGAGTTCCTCATTGCCGGGGTAACCTAAAATCTGCTCGATCTCCTGACTACTCTTCCCAGCAATTTTTGCCGCTTCCTCGTGCCCATAGGCAATTAGACCTCTCGCCATTTCCCGGCCTGAGGGATCCAAACAGGACACCATTTCCCCCCGGGTAAAGTCACCGCTGACTTTCACCACCCCAACCGGCAACAAACTACTGCCCTTCGTCTGCAGTACTCGTACGGCACCCGGGTCCAAATGCAAACTACCTCTGCAGGGGAGCGCTGCTAACCATTGTTTACGGGAAACAAGCGGCGCCTTATCTGAATACAGAATTGTGCCTCTGCATTGACCCGCCGCTAATTGACGGATCACCTCCGGTGAAACCCCCGAGGCTATGACCGTATTAGCGCCACTTCGAGCGGCGGTTCTGGCCGCTCGCACTTTCGTAATCATGCCACCCCGTCCCAGTGAACCGCCGTCTCCCGCCATCGAATCCAGAGCAATATCATCAGCCTGCCGGGCTCTTATTAATTGTGCGTCGAGGTGGGTTCTGGGATCGACATCAAACAAGCCCTCTTGGTCGGTCAGAAGTAGTAGCGTATTTGCTTGAATCAAATTAGCCACCAGAGCCGCCAGGGTATCGTTGTCGCCAAACCGGATTTCGTCCGTCACGACCGTGTCATTTTCATTAACAACCGGTATGACACCTAACTCAAGCAAACTCTTAAGGGTGCCACGGGCGTTGATATAGCGTTCCCGATCCCGCAGGTCATCATGGGTCAAGAGGATCTGGGCCGTGTGTAAACCGTAGGATTTAAATTGTGACTCGTAAGCCTGGATAAGACCCATCTGTCCGACTGCTGCTGCAGCCTGGAGCTTCTCTAGGGACTGTGGCCGCCTGGTCATACCCAATCGGCTCATCCCTTCCGCGACGGCTCCAGAGGATACCAGGACAATTTCTATGCCTGATCGGCGCAACTCAACGATCTGCTTCGTCCAGTCAGCAATCAGGTCGAGCGCTAGACCTTTGCCGTTTCGAGTCAGTAGTGAGCTTCCAATCTTGATGACCCAAATCCGGCCAGCGTCAAAGACCTCCGGCTGAATCTCTTTATTCGCTTCTCCGCTCACGGCTCGTAGTGAACCTCAACGTCAAAATCATCGTCGTCATCGTCAGCCTGTTCTTGAGCTTGATGACGTTTGGCTCGGCGCAGTTCCCGTTGACGCAATGAATAGGCGTGGGTCTCTTCTCGAATTTTCTGATCCGCCGCTTCTTGTGCGGCGGCCTCCTCTTCATCTCGGCGCAAATCCAACAGGTGCTGCTGCAGCGCCTGACAAAGGTCATCGGTTCCCTGCTGGGTGACAGCAGAAATGCGGAATACTGGGCCTTCGTGATTAATGCCCGCTAGTATCGATTGAATTTTCTCCTCTGCCTCTGCGGCAGGAATCAGGTCTAGTTTTGTCACTACCAGCCAGCGATCTTTGCTCGCAATGCCCTCGGAATAGGCTCTTACTTCTTTTTCGATCACGCGATAATTATCGATAGGATCAGACCCATCCATCGGCGCAACATCCAGCAGGTGTAACAATAATCGGTTCCGAGCCAGATGCTTTAAAAACTGCACACCAAGGCCCGCACCTTCAGCGGCACCTTCAATCAATCCCGGGATATCCGCCATAACAAAGCTGTTGTCGCCGACCTTAACCACACCGAGATTGGGCACAAGCGTAGTAAATGGGTAGTCAGCGACCTTGGGCCGGGCGGCGGATACGGAACTGATCAGGGTAGATTTTCCGGCGTTTGGCAAACCGAGCAAGCCGACATCCGCCAGCAGTTTCAGTTCAAAACGGAGGTCTCGTACTTCACCCGCAGATCCGGGGCTGGTCTGCCTGGGCGCCCGGTTGGTGCTCGATTTAAAACGGGTATTGCCCAGACCATGGAAACCACCCTGGGCAACAAGCAAGGTCTCATCCGCGTGGTTGATATCTCCTAGATACTCGCCGCTTTCCTCGTCGAACACACTGGTACCAAGGGGCACCTTAAGATAGATACTTTCGCCTTTTGAACCCGTCTGATCTTTACCCTTGCCGTGCTCTCCTTTCTGAGCGCGATACCGGGGCTGAAAACGAAAATCGATCAGTGTATTTAGTCTTTCATCACCGATCAGGTAAACGCAGCCGCCATCACCGCCATCGCCGCCATCGGGGCCACCCTTGGCGATATATTTTTCGCGACGAAAGCTCAGGCAGCCATCACCACCCTTTCCTGCTTCCACATGCACACTGGCTTCGTCGACGAATTTCATTGAGCTAGTTTACCTATTCTTAGAAAAATGTTGCCTGCAAAAAATATCTGCATAAACAACGATAAAATACACCCGCAAAAAAAAGCCCCGTCGATGACAGGGCTTTTTCATAAAACTACCTGGACTTAAGCCTCAGCAACAACATCCACGTATTTGCGTTGTTTCGGGCCACGAACGGCAAATTGTACCTTGCCTCCTGCCTTTGCAAACAACGTATGATCCTTGCCACAACCTACATTCTTACCGGCGTGGAACTTAGTCCCGCGCTGACGAATGATGATATTGCCTGGCACAACCGCTTGACCGCCGTAGATTTTGACACCTAATCGTTTCGACTCGGAATCGCGACCGTTTCTAGTACTACCACCTGCTTTCTTATGCGCCATTGCCTAGCCTCCGGAAATATTTGTGATCTTAACGCGCGTATATGCCTGGCGATGTCCTGCCTGACGACGATAGTGCTTACGTCGACGCATTTTGATGATGGTGACCTTGTCGTCACGACCATGCTTCACGATCTCAGCGGACACTTGACCGCCCTCAACGAATGGCGTTCCAATCTTGATATCAGCTCCGTCGCCAATCATCATCACTTCGTCAAAGTTTATTGTCGCGCCAGCTTCGGCATCTAGCTTTTCTAGATTGAGCTCTTCACCGGGCTCAACGCGATGCTGCTTACCACCACTTTTAATTACAGCGTACATGTTCTTGTCTCTATTTTGTTGAATTGGCTAACCTGAGAGCGGTATTAAGCGGCCACAGAACCTTTAAAATGGTACGTCCGCCAAACCATGGGCTAGCCCAGAATCAGGGTGCGCAATTCTACGGGATGGATTTGCGGCAATCAACCGATAATTCGGCGATTTTCCTTGCCATGAATCACCAGGCGACTTGACAGGCCATAGCCCCAACTCTAGCATTTGAGCCCCTCAGTTCAGCCCTATGGCTCGACTGAACCGCCTAAATTGAGCCACCAGATGAAATTACCCTTTTTCGCTGTTGTCGAGCAGGACTTTGCCGCCGTCAATCAGCTCATTCTCGACAGCCTTAGCTCCCATGTACCGCTGGTCGAAGAAATATCAGAATACCTAATAGATGCTGGCGGTAAACGACTTCGACCCTTGCTGGTATTACTGTCCGCTAATGCGTCCGGGTATCGAGGTCGCGAGCATATTGCCCTCGCCGCCATTATCGAGTTTCTTCATACCGCCATGTTACTCCACGACGATGTTGTTGATGCCTCGGAACTCAGGCGGGGCCGCAAGACCGTAAACGCTACCTGGGGCAATCCGGCAAGTGTTCTCGTAGGTGACTTTCTCCATTCTAGAGCTTTCGAGATGATGGTCGAGATTGGCGACCTCCGGGTCATGGAGATTCTTTCCCATGCGACCAATACAATCGCTGAAGGCGAGGTCCAGCAGCTCACCAATATTCGCAATCCAGATATCTCCGAAGCCAGCTACATGGAGGTCATCAGCAGAAAGACCGCCATGTTATTTGAGGCCGCGTCACATTCTGCGGCGGTATTGGCCAACGCCAGCCCCGAGGAAGAAGCAGCCCTTAAGAAGTTCGGTCTTCACATCGGCCTTGCATTTCAGTTGGTTGACGACGTTTTGGACTATCGCGGTGACACCACAAATCTTGGTAAAAATGTCGGAGATGATCTGGCGGAAGGCAAAATGACACTGCCATTAATCATAGCCCGGGCCCGGGGTAATCAGGCCCAGGCTGAATTTGTTAAGGAGGCGATCATGACCGGAGGTGTTGAAAATTTTGCTGACATGGTCAAAGTCGTCACAGAAACCGGTGGTCTCGACTACACCCAACAATTGGCCCTCGAACAAACAGCAGCGGCCAGCGCCAGTATCGACTGCCTTGCTGACTCAACCTTCAAATCAGCTATGCAGGAACTGGCAACCTTCTCGACTTCCCGCAGCTTCTAACCTCGGCTTATCGGACGTCTATTCCTCTGGCTTAGATTCTGAGCTCGGTTCCCGATAGGTTAACCGATAAATAACCCCCGCTTGGTCGTCCGAAATCAGTACGCTGCCGTCTTTTAGTTGTAACAGGTCCACCGGTCGACCCCAGGCCTCATTGGACGCTTCCAACCAACCTTCAATCAGCACCTCATGGCGAAGACCTCCAGTTTGTCCCTGGGCGACAGACACTCGATAGCCCGTATGACCCGCTTCTGGGGTTCTGTTCCAGGACCCATGTTCTGCGATCAAGGCTTGACGATGCAGCTTCGAGGGCAGCATCTTGCCGGTATAGAACAGCATGCCAAGGGGCGCAACGTGGGGGCCAAGTAACAGCTCAGGTTCAACATACTGATCCGCTGTTTTGCCTTTAGTACCAAACTCCGGATCAACAATGCCCTCGGCGTGATAATAGGGATAGCCGAAATGCTGGCCTTTGGCGGTCACCCGGTTTAACTCGCAGGAAGGGGAATCATCCCCCAGATTATCCCGCCCATTATCCGTAAACCACAACTCACCTGTCTCGGGATGCCAGTCGAAGCCGACGGTATTCCGAATACCCGTGGCATAAATTTCAGGCTGCAGCCTAGACTTAGACTGGGACTGGGACTGGGACTGGGCAACATCAAATCGCAAAATAGAGGTGTACCTGGGGTCCGCCGAAAGGCAAATATTGCAAGGTGCACCCACCGGCACATAAAGCAGGCCATCGGGTCCAAAATCGATAAACTTCCAACCGTGATGTCGGTCAGTGGGTAAATCATCAATAATTTTTCTGGGTTCTGGAGGAGATTCCAGACTGGTATCAATCCCTGGATATTCGAGAATTTCGCTGACCGCACCCACATAAAGATTGCCGTTTTGATAGGCGACCCCACTCGGCAGGTTTAGACCCGAATCGATCTCAATAACCTCGTCGGCGGAAAAATCACCATTCCCGTCGACAACGGCAAAGACCTTACCGAGTCGCCTGGTGCCTACATACACAATGCCATCGGCACCCTGGGCCATCTGCCTGGCATTGGGCACCTCAGCATAAACCTCAATCTTGAAGCCATCGGCCATCCTCAGGGTTTCAAGGGGTAGTTCCTTTGCAGACACAGGCAATGTAAGCGGCAACGCCAAACTAAGGCCAATCAATATTCTGGGGAGCATGCAGTGGTATCCAGCAATCAGTTGTATAAATCATCCGGTTACCTATTGGTAACCGGCGACAGCATAGTTTCAGTACGGGTTTATATCACGTAGGCGTCACCGGAGGCTCTAACCGTGATTTCGCTAATAGAAACACCCCAGGGTTGATTAATCGCATAGATAATCTGATCTGCTAAATACTCAGGGTCGAGGGCGTAGTAGCCGATTTTTTCTGGGTCCATTAACTCTGCCGGCACATTGCCTTCAGCTGCCTGGGCTAAACGCGCCATATAGGCCGCCGCATTGCCCCCCAGTATTCCGGAGACGGCAAGCGGATTGATCACCCCAGCACCAAGTCCAGTCGCCGGAATACCGGTAGGTTTCACATTAGTCACTTTGATTTTACCCTGGGTCTCCTGGCGTAAAGACTCCGACAGAAAATCTACCGCGGCTTTGGTCGCACCGTACACACCACCTCCCGCCACAGGAAAATTACCGTAAATTGAAGACAAATTGATGATATGACCCCGACCCTGTTGAATCATCTGATCGTATACCGCGTTAATACCGTTCAATACCCCTTTGAAGTTGATATCGATACACCGCTCCCAGGCATCCTTCGCCTGTTCGTGATCTGCAAAAAAAGCCAGGGGCATAATACCCGCATTGTTGATCATCACATCGATGCTACCGAAGGTCTCGATGGCATGCCTGGCCAAAGCCCTGAACTGATCACCGTCCGTCACATCCGCTACAAAGCTTGAAATCTCTCCCTGCTTTGGCTTGGAGGCTGAATGGGAGCTTGAAACAGTATCCGGCAAAAGGCCGGACTGAATATTCCCAACGACATTATCAAGCTGCAATTGATTAATATCAGCAGCCACAACTTTAGACCCCATCGCCACGGCTTTTTCGCTCACAAGCTTGCCGAAGCCACCCGCCGCCCCAGTGATCACGATCACCTTTCCTTGCATATAGTCCGTCA
Organism: uncultured Pseudomonadales bacterium; assembly: GCA_963976815.1. GTDB lineage: Bacteria > Pseudomonadota > Gammaproteobacteria > Pseudomonadales > Azotimanducaceae > JAHRVQ01. Next base: position 37,620 of record CAXBLU010000007.1, read on the forward strand.
TGTTGATCCTTAAGGTTGCCTCACAACAAATTGGCATTATGGTTTTTATCCAGTGATGCCACAATGACCCGCAACCCAAGGTTGCTCTAGATCCTGTGTTAGGTAGCAAGGTACATACTTCGCCCGACCGCTGGAACAGCAGGTCAGGTCAGGTAGCGGTATCCACCGGCTGGTCAGAATTACCGTAGATTTTCAGCAACAATGCTGGCAAAACCGTCAAGTTCGCCACCAGTGCGAGCGCCATCGCCAGCGCGGTTAGCACGCCAAAATAAACCGTTGGAATAAAATTCGAAAAAGACAGAACAGAAAAGCCAAAGATGACCGTGAGGGAGGTGAAATACATTGCCAGTCCAATACTGCCGTGACTCTCCTGAATGGCCAGGACAACACTGGCGCCATTTTCACGCTCGGCCTTAAACCGGTGCAGATAATGAATCGCATCATCGACGCCAATACCGATCACTATGGCCGCAATCGTGATGGTCATCATGTCCAGGGGCATCCCCGCATAACCCATAATTCCAAGCACTCCCATCGGCGCAACCAAATTAGGCAAAATTCCAACCAGGCCAAGAACCGTAGAACCTAACAAGATACTGAACATCAGATAGGTTGCGATTAGCACAAACCCGATAGTTGATGCCTGGGAAACAAATAGTTGCTTAAGCATCTCATCAAACAAGACGGCCATCCCTGTTAAGCGTACAGAATCGGCATCAATACCAGCGTCCTCAAGACAAAAACGAATAATGTCATCAAGCAGGTCCGCTCGCGGCATACCTTCCCCACTGTCTCGAATTCTAGCCGAGATTCGTAACTCGCCGGTTCGGGGAGACGCGTAGGGTTCAATAAAGGCAGCCCTCAATTCAGGTGGAATCGCCTCTAAAATATAGTGAATAGCAAAGTCGTCCAGGGGCTCACCACCGTTAAATTCCCTGGCAACCCGCTCAAGATTAGACAATGAGATGACCTTGCCAATTTCCGGTCGCTGCTCTAGATTTTGTTGAATAGTCTCTAACAACTTAATCTTGTCTGGGGTAAACCAATACCGTTCAGGATAAGGGTCGTTTGCCTCACCAAAATCATCGTCAGGATCGAGCCATTCCTCATAGGGTTCCTGCTGAATAATGATATCCAGCGGCATTGTGCCGCCCAATTCCTGATCAAGAAATAACATACCCCGGCGAATCTCTGTGCCGTCTTTGAAATAGTCGACAAAGCGATTTTCTAGACTCAACTGAGTAATTCCAATCAAACTTAACAGCGCCAGAATCATCGCCCCGCCAAGGGGTCGAGCTGGATGATGAATGCTGAGGTCTCGGAACCAGTTGGTGAGAGGTTGCTCTCGCCCCACCGTGACAGATTTCTCTGTTTTATGCGCAAGCAGTAGGACCGCCGGAAACAACAGATAAGTCACCAGCAGTGAGACGCCAACCCCCATACACATCATCGAGCCAAAGGATGACACAGGCTCGATGCCACTCGTGAGCAAAGAACTAAAGGCCACAATGGTGGTTAACGCTGTGTAGATACAAGGCGCAAGCTTTGAGAGCATCGTCTCTCGAACCATTGTCAATTGATCCGCTTCTTGATCCTCCCGCAACTCTCGATAGCGCACAATGAGATGGACGTTAAATGAAATTGTGATGATCGCCACAAGGGGTACAAAACTAGACGAAATAACGGTTACCGCTTGCTGGAGATAACCTAACAAGCCCATCATCCAGAGTACGGATATTGCACTACTCAATAGCGGCAACAACACCCACCTGAGCTTTCTAAAGAAGAACCACAGGGAAAGAGCAACCAACAAAAGTATCGCAATACCGAAGTTGACCGTGTCGGCGCGAACATATGCGATCATATCTCCGGCGACCATGGGCACCCCGCCGAATCGAATGATTGCATCGCTTTGACTGTGATCGCGAATAGCACGTATTTCATCAATTAACTGTGCTCGCCGGATTTTTGCGCTTTCATTCTTTAAGAAGTAAGTTTCCTCGACCTCGGCCAACTCATCGGTTGAGGCGCTTGAATCCTGGCGCAATCTGGCACGGCGCTTTGATAGCGCAGCCAACTCCGGATTAGCTTCCAGGTTCACCTGGATGACTGCAGTTTTGGCATCCTCAGAAATCAACAACTCACGAAACAATGGACTGCGACGAAGCTCTTCTCGAGCGAGTGCTGTATCCGCAGTTCCTGCTCCGAGCGTTGTGTAGTTCGCATCGAATCGATCAAGACTAATCGGCGGACTTTTCAACAATGGAACATCGAGAATCGAGACCGTGTCTTTAACGCCATCCAATCGATTCAATTTATCCTGCAGTGCCGAGATCTGACCGAGTTCAACTTCACTAAACAAGTCGCTCGAGTCAGGCGAATAGGTCAGCACTACAAAACTTGTCTCACCAAACGTTTCGACCATCCGGTTGTAGAACGCCAGGCTTTCGCTGTCCTCGACAAGCAGAGTTTCCGAGGAGGCATCAAAGACAAACTTCTGGGCATGATAAGCTGCCAGCAGGCTGAGCAAAGCCATCCCCCACAGAACAAGCCTTGGGCTTTTTATTAGAAGTTCATAACCCAGAAGAAGACTTCTCTTCACCGCATCAACACGCTTAAAGCTCAAGTGAACCCCGTTAGAATTTGTTGAACCAGCAAGCCAAAGGTACACAGAAGCGCCACTACCGGCATGGCGATAGGCATATTAAAAGCAAGGTTGTCTGGTTGTTTTAATTTGATCCGTATCAGACTCAAATTTACCAACACAAATATTGCCAGCATCATGGCGCTCGTGACCTTAGCAAGGGCAACCAAATCGAATGAAAGCGCTAGCGCCATCACAACCAAGCAGGTGACAAAAGTATTGCCAACCGGAGTGTGGGTGATGGGATTCACCCTGCCGAAGAATTCCGGAATTAGCTTCCGATCTGCCATTCCGTATAGCACACGAGCAGACATAATAATCTGCACCAGCGCGCCATTTAAGATCGCAACCATGCCAATTAGACTCACCTTATGCATCGCGCTAAGATCGTGGCCCACCATCAGAGCCAGCGGCGATGCGCTTTCGCTTAATAGCTGCAAATCTATTCGCAGGGTTGCGACAACCGCTATTGAAAAATAGAGAAGACTAGAGGACGTGATCGCGATCAAAATCCCCCTTGGCATCGTGACCTCAGGTTCGATGACCTCTTCCGCGACACTCACCATGTCCTCAAAACCAATAAACGCATAGAACGCTATAAACGCGGCGGCAGTAATCGCGCCAATTCCAGCTGAAGCATCGATGATCTGGACAAAAGATTCTCTCTGTGGCAATTCACTCGCCACAAAGCAAACTAGTATGAGTCCTCCCACCTCCAGCAAGGTAATGATAGAAATCAAGATCGCTGACTCCCTGATTCCCCAACTCGCCACAAGGAACATCACACCACAGAGCAGCACAATAATTAGCGGGCTACTCCATTCGATATAAAGTTGGAAGTAGCCTACGAACCCATGACATATCACCGCCGAAGATACGGCACTCGTGAACAGCAGCACAAAGGCCATAACCCTCGACAACCAGGGTCGTTCAAATGCGATATCAACAAACAACACCGAGCCGCCGCTTTTGGGATAACGGGAACTTAATTCAGCATAAGAAAACCCTGTTAGTCCGGCAATTAAACCCGCCAATAGGAACGCCAACCCCATACTGGCTTGAGCAATGCCTGCTACCTCGCCGAGCAACACATAAATGCCGGCACCGACAATGCTGCCAAGCCCATAGAACGCTAAAAGCGGTAGCGTGAGCCGTCTCTTCAGCTCAGCCATGTGCCGTCAAACCACTAGTTTTTTCCTGGGTTGCAAGTTTGGTCATCAATAGTCATAGGTGGTCGGCACCCAAATTTCATATCGAGACTCTAAAAACGTAACCAGATTTGTCAGTTCCTCTACCGTCATAAACTCATTGTAATTTTGCATGCGCGACTGACCATCGTCGGTCGTGGTGTTATTGACGCCTTCACGGGATAGCCGGTGAGACGGATTGATGATCGAGGTAACCAGGTCCGCGTAGCTTTTTACTCTGGTGGTTTTTCCGCCCAGTGAAACTTTAATCTCGTGGTGGTCAGAACCCATATACGGAACGCCTTTTACAGTGTGACACTCGTTGCATTGCAGAAGCACAAAAGTCGTGCGACCTGCTTCTACATCGCCCGGCGGCAAATTAAACTCTCGATTGTTGCAGGCTGTAACCATTGCTAGCGAGAGGAAAACAAAAAGACATCGAGGCAACTTTTTGATCATGACGGCTCTCCTTTGCGGGGATCGTCCACATCATCGGGCTTCAGGACCAATACATCGCTGCTTAAATAGTCCACCACCTGTTCCGTCGTACTACCAATCAACAAATCCGCCACCATACTGCGGGAAATCCCACCCATCACCACTACATTGGCATCCGCCAACTCCTCCGCCTGACGTAGGGCGAAGACCGGCGCCTCCTCTACTAGCAGCCGTTGTTCTTCTGGCAACCCCACATCATCCATGAGCGCCTTAAACGCCGCTTGATGTTGCGCTCTTGCCTCTAAAGGGTAGGTGCCAGAAAAAATTTCGGATCGATACGCATGCACAGCCAACACATTGCCATCCAGTAACTTCGCCAACCTTTGACTGACGTTTAGTATCTTGTGATCAAGACCCGAGGGTTTATGTCGTGCGTGGAACGGATCCACCGCAGCCACAATCGCCATTTGGTCCTTCCAGGGCTTGTCCTTAACAATCAGAAGAGGAGCCGGAGTAAAACGGAGCAATTGCCAATCGTCGTGGGTCAGCAACAACCTCGATATGGCACCATGACGAATGACGTGATGGATAATGAGATCCACATCAAAGAATTTTGCGCGGGCGACTATCCCCTCGAAATTAGGGTAAGACCACTCCGCTACTGTGGTGACCACCAGGCCATTTTCCCGCAGCGGTTCTGCAATTTTCTCTAATAAAGCTTTACGCTCTGCGAGATATTCCGAGCGCAGTTTCTTGATTTCTGGGCCATCAAAATAGTAGCCCTCGAGCAGGTACTGTGTGTGGTCACAGGACAGCAGAATTAGCTCAAAATCATCTTGCTTGGCTAACTTTAGGGCTTTATCGAGGGAAACTTGATGATCGGCATCCGCATCAATTACCACCATAACTTTCTTGAACATGGGTCTCACCTTTATTGGATGATCGTTCAGCTTTTATTATGTGCAATGTCTCGAAGCAGGGACTTGATGTAGATCAACCTTTAGGTCGGAAACTGCTAGTACACAGGCGGCCATAATCTGGACGCAGAAACAAATAGGCCCGCTATCCTTTCGGCTAGCGGGCTTATTATTGCGACTTGCGTCTTACTTTCTTTTCTGCTTTTTAGCAGGTTTAGCAGCGGAAACCGTTGCGCCTGTTTTTGGCTTGGAAGATTTGGACACAGATTTTTGCTTTGTAGCCATCTGCATATTACTCCAAAAATGACCCCACCCGATGTGAGGCAAACGCATATTAATCCCAGATTCTAAAAACGCAATAGGGTGATGAAAAATATTTTTATACTCCAACGGAACAACTCAAGCCCGTCAATTCTCCGCCAGCTTTCGAGGCTAATTCTGCTGCTTAAATAAGTTCTAGTCCCCATCAGATACAACTGTCCTGCTTCGTTGATAGGCCAAATAACCAATCCCTACCGCGCCACCGACACCGACAATCCAGTAGGCGTATTCATCCCACCAATTGACGAAGCTCTGGCCCAAAAAGATGATGGCAATGACACCGGGCAATATGCCAATCAGCGTACCCAGCAGAAAGGTTGCCAACGAAATAGGTGAGGCAGCGAGCACCCAATGCACAACGGGGTGCAGGAACGTCGTTAGCCGAATAGCCACGATTGCCCTAAGCGGTGAATTTTGCAGGCCTTTATTTAGTCCTTCGAACCCTTTTGGCAATTTTTCATGAAAGCGATCTCCGAGAACATGTCTGGCCACTAAAAAAGCAACCGTCGCAGCCAACAATGCTGCGACGAGTGCTAGCGGCAGCGCTATCCACCACGGCCAGATCAGTCCAGCACAGAGCACCCAGAAAACCGAAGGGACCTGCAACAGCTCTCCAGCAACAAATGCCACCACAAATGCAATGGGGGCCCAGACCCCGAGTGTAGCTTTAATTTCACGCAATCGATCAACCGTCAGATACTCAAAAAAATCGAAGTACCAGGCGCAAGCAAACGCAATGGCGAGGATTAATGCTATGGCAATTCGGGTTAAGTTTTGCATCACAGAACTGTAGCAGCCCTGCCCGCGGATTGGGTAGAGACAGCTCTGTGATGAAAAAAGTGTGGAGTTCTGTTACAACGGTTCAACATGCTGGGTGAAATAAGTAGTGAGTTATGACCGACACCGCGACTGTACAACCGAATGAGTTTCTAGGACATCCGAAGGGTCTGTTTGTTCTGTTCTTCACAGAAATGTGGGAGCGGTTTAGCTACTACGGTATGCGAGCATTACTTGTACTCTACCTGACCAAACACTTCCTGTTCGGAGACAAAGAAGCGAGCTTGATTTATGGCAGCTATGGATCTTTAGTCTACGCAATGCCTCTCATCGGCGGACTGATTGCAGATCGGTACCTGGGATACCGGAAAGCCGTGACCTTTGGCGCTGTGTTACTGGTATTAGGGCATTTCGGTATGGCCTTTGAGGGCCCAGCAGCAGAACTCATTGGTGGAGAAGTTGTCCGGAGTGGAATCCATACCCAGGCATTCTACCTGTCTTTGTCCTTTATCATCGTCGGGGTCGGCTTCTTAAAAGCCAATATTTCCACAATTGTCGGCCAACTCTATGGGGAAAAAGATCCACGGCGGGACGGCGGCTTTACCATTTTTTACATGGGCATCAATGTCGGCGCCTTCACCGCTACGTTAGCCTGCGCCTACCTGGGAGAAACTTACGGCTGGCGGTACGGTTTTGGTTTAGCAGGCATCGGCATGTTGTTTGGTCTTGGGGTGTTCCTAATCTTTCGGCAGCACCTGCAAGGTTACGGCGAACCTCCTGCACCTGAGGTGCTAGCCAAACCCGTTGGTCCATTCCTAAACTTTTCATTTTTAAGTCAGGAGCGGCTGATTTACCTGGTGAGTGTTATCTCGGTGTTTGCGATTTGGCAGATCATTCAGCGCACGTCTGAACTGGGCTTTGCACTACTGGCCCTTGGCACCATTGTTGTTGCATGGACAATCTGGTTTTCCCTCGCCAAATGCACCACGGTTGAACGCGATCGAATGCTCGTAATGTTAATCTTAATCATCGCATCGGTCTTTTTCTGGGCATTGTTCGAACAGGCTGGCTCATCCCTAACGCTATTCACAGACCGCAACATCGATAAAGGCAATCTGACCGCTGGTATGTTCCAGGCCTTCAACCCATTTTTTATTATCGTTTGTGCACCCCTATTCGCCTGGCTCTGGGTGCGGCTATCAGCCAACGGATTGGAACCCACCACCCCCGCAAAATTTGGACTCGGCATTATTCAGGTCGGATTAGGGTTTGCGGTGCTGGTTTATGGTGCATCCCAGGCAGATGAAAATGGCAGCGTCGCACTGATCTGGTTAGCCCTGATGTACTTGTTACATACCACTGGCGAGCTTTGCCTTTCTCCGGTTGGGTTATCAATGGTCACCAAACTTTCAGTTCAAAAAGTGGCGGCCATGATGATGGGAGTGTGGTTTTTGTCTAGCGCATTTGCTTCTTACGCCGGCGGTATTATCGCCGGCGCGATGGCAATAGATGCTTCTTCCGGTGACGCTATTGATGCAGCCACCTCCTTGCTGACCTATAGCACTGTGTTTGAAAAGTTAGCCATGGTTGCCATCGGCTTCGGTGTATTTATGTTACTGATTTCTCCACTGCTCCATAAGCGTATGCATGGTGTTCATTAATGAGCCCACAAAAATCAAGCCGACCTAATATTCTGATGGTTATGCCTGACCAACAGCGCGCCGATTGTATCGGTTGTTTTGGCAACCCGCATATTCAAACACCCAATATCGATGCTCTCGCGGCACGGGGCATGAAGTTCACCAATGCCTATGCAAACCATCCCGTCTGCGGACCATCTCGCGTGAACCTGATGACCGGTTGGTATCCCCACACCCGTGGCCATAGAACCCTGACCCATCTGGTCCAGCCCCAGGAACCCAATCTACTTAAGTACCTGAAGGACGGTGGTTATCAAGTCGCTTTTGCCGGGGCTCGCGGTGATGTTTTTGCACCTGGGGTAACCGAAGATTCCACTCACTTTTGCGGCTGGACAACAAAGCCGAACAAAATGGGCATGGGCCCCCAGTTTGAGGCTGGGAGCGCTTTGTATAACGCTTTCTACCATGGCAAACGGCCGGGAGACACCTGGCTAGACTTTGACGAGGCAGCAACTCAAACGGCGCTGGACTGGCTCGCAGACCGGCCTGACGGCCCCTGGTGTCTTTGGCTACCGCTCATTTTTCCCCACTTGCCATTCGAAGTGGAAGACCCCTGGTATAGCATGTACTCCCCGAATGACGTTGCTCCTAGAATCAAACACCACGGGCAGGGCAAACCTAAATTTCACCAGGGTATCCGGGACAAGCTCGGAACGACACAGCTGGAGGAATCCGAATGGCAGGAGATCCAACGAGTCTACTACGGCATGATCAGTCGTGTTGACTGGCAACTTGGACGAATCCTTGAGCAGGTAGAAAAAAATGGTGAGACAGACAACACCGTCACCTTATTTTTTACAGACCATGGTGAGTATGCCGGCGACTTTGATCTGGTCGAAAAATGGCCCTCCGGGCTCGATAACTGTTTACTCCAAAACCCATTAATCGTCGCTGGCCCTGGGATCAAGTCTAACAGTACGGCTCAGACCTTTACTGAGATGGTTGATATTCTGCCAACCATTTTGGAACTCGCCGAAATAGAAATAGGTCACACTCAATTCGGCAAATCTTTAGTACCGGTATTCAAAGACCCCGGACACTCCATTCGCGATTCTGCGTTTTCTGAAGGCGGCTTCGCCATTTCGGAATTAGATTTACTGGAGGAGGCCAGTGGCGAGTACGCCAAAAAGTCCGAGTTACAACATGAGGATCCGGAGCTGGTGGGCAAGGCCATTTCACTTCGCACCGAACAATATACCTATGTTTATCGACTCTACGAAAATGATGAACTCTACGATCGAGTCACTGATCCCAATGAAACCATAAACCTGGCCCAAAACCCTGAACGCCAGAAACAGTTAAGCGCTTTTAAAGCAGACGTTTTGGAATGGTTATTCACCACTGCGGACATTATTCCCTGGGCTACCGATCCCAGGTTTCCTCGCATTCCACAGGGACAACACGAGGAATTCAAAGCCTAGGCTCTTTTCGGCTGAGATTTTGGCAGGGCTATTTCGACCCGTCGTCCTTTAAAGTCTTCCCAAGACCAAGGTTGTCCAACCAGCCACGGTATTCCGCAATATTGATGGGCAATACAATCCGGCTGTTCTCCAGGCTCCTGATAACATCAATATAACGTTCACTTAGTTTCAATTTAAAGGCTGCGGTACCGCCTTTTTCGTTAAGCGCTCCGGCAATTTTTTCGATTGAACCTGCGGTAGCAACTGCAATTGCACGAATCTCTTCCGCGTTACCTTCAGCTTCATTGATCCGCTTTTGCATCTCGCCTTCCGAGCGATTAATCAATTCGGCCTTAAGTCCCTCTGATCGATTAATCCGGCTTTGCATGTCTCCTTCTGCGGTGGCAATTACCGCCCGACCTTCTCGCTCAGCATTGACCTGCATCTCCATGGCGTTTCGAACCGTATGGGGAGGCTCAATATTTTTGATTTCATATCGGTGAACACGAATTCCCCAGCTGGCGCCCGCAAGGTCTAACACTTCCACCACCTTAGCACTGATCACGTCCCGCTCTTCAAACGTTCTGTCCAGATCTAACGTCCCAATGACCGATCGGGTTGTCGTTTGAGCCAACAACACTGCGGCGTCGCGATAATCTACAATGCCATAACTGGCTTTTACCGGATCCATAACTGACATGTAGATAACACCATCCACAATCACCTTCACCTCATCACCGGTAAAGCAGTCCTGAGGCGGGACATCTATCGCTTCTTCCCTTAGATCCTGGACAAAAGTGACCGTGTCGATAAAAGGGATTAAGGCATGAAACCCAGCCTCCAGGGTCTTATGATATTTACCCAGGCGCTCAACAATATGTGCTGTTTGGGTAGAAACTAACCGTATCGACTGAAAGAACTTGACCACCAGCACCAAAAATAGGATGCCCCAGATCACCATTACAAAAATATCCATCATGATCTGTCTCCGCCGTTACTGCCTTTGATGGATTGGGCTACCTGGTCAAAGCCGGTAAAGAACCCATCGATTTTGGCGAGCTCTGCCGGCACAACGCTCACTTCAGAATTAGCCAGCAATTCTTTCAGCCGTTCGATATAGGACTCAACCAGCTGGAGATTCATTGCATCCTCACCACTCGGTTGGTTGATCGCATTTGCAACAAGGGAAGTGCCTTCAGCTGTTGCCGTGGCGAGGATCGAAATCTCCTCGGCTCGACCGTGGGCCTCATTAATTCGTTTTTGCCGTTCTCCTTCAGAGATATTAATCGCTTCCTGCCTCTCCCCCTGGCTCAATTTAATTGTGCTATCCCGCTCAGCGTTAGCAAGGGTGATTTCCGCCCGCTTGCGTCGCTCTGCTTCCATTTGTTTTTCCAGGGTGTCGATCACCGTGGGCGACGGCGTAATGTTCATTACCTCGTAACGCAGCACCTTAATACCCCAGGGCTCTGAGGCATGGTCAATTTCTCTCACAATCGTTTCGTTTAATGCTTCACGCTCCGAGAAGGTACCGCCGAGTGTCAGTTTACCCACTTCCGATCTGACGGTGGTTTGGGCCAGATTCACTGCCGCAATCAGATAGTCTTCAATGCCGTAGCTCGCCTTGTACGGATCCATGACTTTGATATAGAGCAAACCATCCACATCAATTTGAATATTGTCCCGTGAAATACAGCTCTGATGAGGAATGGTCAGACACTGTTCTCGAGTTTCCTGCCGGTACGCAACCCGATCGACAAAGGGAATCAAAAAATGTAGGCCGGCGTTAAGCACAGCGCGAAATTTTCCGAGTCTCTCAATGACGCAGACCTCCCGCACATGCACGATCAAAATCAAGTTATAGAGGAGGAACATGCCGACCAATAACGCTATCGTAAAATAGAACATAAGTAGACTCACTCGCCGTTCATTGTTGGTTTGCTTTCCGTAATCGGCTCAACGATGTAACTCACATTGTCTCTTCCAACAATCTGAACCAAATTACCCGCGTCAATTTCCTGTCCATCGCTCAAGGCTTTCCAGCGAGTCCCATGGTATTCAATCAAACCTCTTTTCTGGCCCGGCCCAATTGTTTTGACAACCGCAACCTGCTGGCCAATATCATCAAGGATTTCGATTGTGTTGCCACGACTAAAATCGCCCCCTGCAAAACGCATAAAAAACGATCGCAGTGTCATGACTAAAGCCACGGATGAGACAAAAAACAGTGTGAGGGCGGTCACCCAGGTGGATACCCATCCCAACACAACCGCTAGTGCCACCAGCAGACAAGCAAAACCCAAAAAGACAACCACCCCGCCGGGGATGATGAGTTCAGCCAGTATCAGCACAATACCGGCGATGAGCCAAAGTGTAGGAAGTAGTAGATATGTCATAAGCAGAATTTGAACCGCTTTGACATATTATGTCAACCGTTAAGTTGGATGGATGAATTTTGTCTGATCGAATATGGGGCCGAACCCTATCGACCCCGGACTAACTGAGCTAAATATCTGATGTTGGGTTAGAAACCCGGGCTAGCACGATCAAAAAGCCGATTGAGGGGACGCTTGTGGTGCGCGGAGTCGCTCCATTGCTTCCTGATAGCTTGATCCACTAATCCAATTTCGTGGCTTCCTGCCCTCCTTCTTGACCAGAAATTCTGGCTTAAAGGGAACAAGCTGGACGTCCTGAACGTTAAGGTCCTTTAGGAGTTCGTCGGAGGCTGGAAGAAATACTGTTTTCATTTGTAGCACCAAAAATGTCTCAATCAACGTATCTAAGTAAACGCGAAAATACCCAAACCTATCGCCAGTTATAATGAAAGAGTTATGAAGGATGCTGGAGAACCGGTGGACTAGAAGAAATTACTTCTGGTTTTCGTTGTCTGAGACTAATTGTCTGAGACTAATTGTCTTACACTAGATGCCTTACACTAGACGACTACACTAGTCTCCAGTGCCAGAGCATAGTTAGGTAATAAACAGCTACACAATAAAAGGATGTTTCATGGCCAAGCGCATTGCCATCGTCGAGGATGATCCCGACCAGCGCAACAATTATGTTGATGCCATTACCAAGAAAGGATACGAAGTTACTGCCTACAGTAATCGTCGAGACGCCATCGCTGGATTCGAACACGATTTGCCGGAACTCGCAATTCTAGACATCATCTTAGGAGATGAAGTGGATGCGGGTTTCGAAATCTGCAGAGACCTGCTTTCTCGCTCACCCAGCTTACCGGTCATTTTTCTCACCGAGAGAATTGCTGAGATAGACAAAATCAGTGGCCTACGGCTAGGCGCCTGGGACTATTTGCCCAAACCCATTTCTCTGGACTATCTGGCTGAAAGAATTAGCTCTCTGCTCCGCATCAACGAGGCAAGAGGCCAGTCCGGAGCAGCAGGATCAAGCACTGCAAAAATGGTGGGCGATATGTCTATCGACCAGGAAGCCCTATTAGTTTCCTGGAAAGGTCAGCCCATTAATCTTTCTGGTACCGAATTTCGTATGTTAGCGAAGCTTGTTCGTGTACCTGGCCATGCCGTTTCCTACGACACTCTGATGAACGCCACTATGCAAAGTCTCGTGACCAATAATACGATCAACACCCACATGCGGAATATTCGTAAAAAGTTCGAGAGCATTGATTCTGATTTTGATGCAATCAAAAGTGAATACGGCTTCGGCTACCGGTGGTCAGTGAAATAATGAAGTCCAACATCCGGGGGCCGCGACTCGCAACCAAACTCTTTATCCTGATGAGTCTAGCGCTGGTTGTCATTCCCTGGTTCAGCTATTCCTATCTTAGTGAGATGGAAGATTTCCTTATTGATTCCCAGGCGAATGCTCAGCTGTTAACCGCCGAGGGAATTTCAACGCTGCTAAATGGTCACCCAGACTTCATTGAACAATTGCCACAGTCGCCCGAAGGTTATGAGCAATTGTATGCCCACCCATTGACAACACCGATTCGAATCGATGGCAAAAGTAACGACTGGGAAGGCATTCTTTCCTACAACGTAAGCTTTGGCGCAGATACCGACGAAGACGCTGCCGATAGCAGCAGTGTGCCCAACCAATTCTACCTGGTGCTCGGCGAACACAACGATCAGGTCTACGCACTGCTCCAGGTTAAGGACAATGCACTGGTGTTCCGAGATCGAAACATTTTGCGCCTTGATCTGTCCGATCATATCCGTATTACGTTTACCGGGCAGAATAACGAGATTAAAAAGATGGTTGTGACCATGACCGAACCCGGTGTCACAACGGCTTATATGATGGACCCTGATTGGCGATACGCATTGCAGGGTGTCGCAGAAAACCGCGTCCAGGGTTTCATGACCCAAACCGAAGAGGGTTATGCCATTGAGTTCAGAATTCCGCTGGAACTACTAGGTTCGACAAAACACTTTGGTCTGGCCGTGGTTGATGTCGACAAGCCGGACACCCGCGCAATTGAATCAATCACCGGAACCCTACCATCCGCAGGACGCGAGGCGTTTGGTCTGGTGCTGCTCAAGTCTCCTGAAGTTTTGCGAATCGTGGAAGGACTCGGGTATTCCGGCGCAAATATTCAGGTCATTGATGCCCAGCGCAGAGTCAGGGCAGAAGTCGGTAGCTATCAAACCCGCGGGCTAGAACCTGTCACTGAAGATAAAAGCTGGCTCGATCGTTGGGTAAGCTTCTTTGACAAGATAGTCAGCACTTTTTATGCACAAATGGATGCCAGGTTACGCAAGACAACCAATTCTGAGTCCGAGGATCAGGTGATTTTGGATGCTCTTGCAGGTAAACCAAGTTATCAAAGGCGCTATTCTGCAACGGAGGGTGAGGTCATTATTGCTGCCCATCCAATCATCAATGAAGACGAAGTGATCGGTACGGTTGTACTAAAACAAAACACCAATCGAATTCAACAGCTACGCCAGGATGCTCTGCAACGTATTGTTAATTTTTCTGTCCTCTCGCTTATTATATTTGTCGTACTCATTCTTGCGTTCTCGGTTCGCCTGGCCCGCCGTATACGAAAATTGGGGGCAGAAGCAACCAATGCCATCGACATCTATGGGCGATTACAGACGAACCAGTTAAAAAGTGAGACCCGGGCCGGAGACGAAATTGGTGACCTGGCACGCAGCATTTCTGGCATGTTGGCAAAGCTCCATCAACACAACCAGTTCTTGGAAAACATGCCACGGACCCTTCGCCACGAGATCAATAACCCACTAAATACCTTGAGTACCTCCCTGCAAAACCTGGAGTCAGAAACTTCAGAACAAGCCCGGAGCAAATACCTTGAGAGTGCAAAGAGAGGTGTCATACGAATTGGCATGATTGTGCAAAACCTTGCCGATGCTGCCAATTTAGAGGATGCCCTTGAGTCGGAAGAACTTGAGATTATCGATTTACATAAATTGGTTGAGAGCTATTTGAACAACAGTCGCGTGGTCCACGCCAATCGGCAATTTGAGTACCGCGGTACTCAACGGGAAGTTCTAAGTCGAGTATCTGATTATCGTATTGAACAACTACTCGATAAGCTTGTTGATAATGCTGTAGATTTTTCCCCGGAGGGCAGCACCATCACCGTGGGGTTAACAACCGACAATCAAAACTTAACGCTGTTTGTGACAAACGAAGGACCGCCGATCCCCAGGGACATGATTGAGAACGTATTCGACTCCATGGTATCAGTGCGAGAAAGTAATCCTGACAATCGGTTACACTTCGGTATGGGCCTTTACGTTGTCCGAGTGATTGCAGAACATCACCGGGGTAGTGTTGCGGCAACCAACCTGCTGAATGACAAGGGCGTCACAATTAGAGTCACGCTGCCTCGATATCATCCCCAGGCAGACCACGCTCACGCCGCCGGCTAAAATGGTTGGCCTGTAAAAACAAATAGAGAATTAGACGAAAAAAGGACAAAAAAAAGCCCTAACAATTTTGGGGGAGAGGTTAGGACTTAATGGAGCACTAACTTGCAATGGAAGCCTCCAGTTCGCTAAAGGCTCTTTCTCGCTGTCAACCTAACCAGTGTAAGACTTCAGTATGAAAACACTATGGAGGCAATATGGATTGCTTCATGTGCCTGATTTACAAGAATAAAAGCTTGATTTAGTTGACCACAATTGACGAATTTCCAGGCTTTTCTGCAGAAACCCTAAGCTGCCACTCAGCTTTTTTAGCCGCTGCGGCAATAAGCGCAGTCATGGATGCGTTGATATCCCGGTTCATGGAAAGGTTGATACCCTGCCCAGCTTTGGGCTCAATTCCAAGGTGCAAGATGTCTCCCTCCTGGCGATAGTTCAATCGATAAGCAAGGGGTACCAGATCCCCCAACGGCATCTCCTCCACCTCTTCTTTGAACTTTTCCTGGAAATTCGCACCCTCCATCGCCTTTTCACGTTTGAAGCTTTGAACCGCCTGTTTCGCTTCGGGGGTCGCCTGAATGCTTACGTCCGGATCCCCATCGCTGTGGTTTTTTAAAATATTGAGCAGTAACAGGATATAGCGGCGGGTCAGCCACAGTCGAAACTGCTTCCCTTCTGCACTATTTACCCGGAACAAGACCCTGTCTTCTTCTGGAATGTAGAGCATTTGCATCTGGCTAATGGCGTTGTCACTCATGGCTCAACTCTAATTCAGTTCAGTTAGATCGAAGTATAACCAAAGTACAACCAACCCTGCCCAGCACCACTATCGAAAGGTCCAATTTCCAAAGGTTCAATATCCAGAGGTCCAATATCTAAATAAGTTGATATAGATTGCGCTTCGCGTACAATATCGAAAATTTTTGATATACCGATAAATGAATCAGGTCATCCAGGAGAACCAGACCGACCAACTGCTGATGTTTTTTAAAGCATCTGCGGATGCCCTGCGCCTCGATATCTTAAGGGTGCTAAGGGTAGAGTCCTTTGGCGTACTTGAGCTAAGCCACGTATTTAGCATCCCTCAGCCGGCGATGAGCCACCATCTCAAGATCCTATCAACGGCAAACCTTGTGTCTACACGACGTGAGGGCAATTCAATCTTCTACCGTCGCTCGCTTATTCCAAGTACCGAACCTGAAGCCGGGCTGCTGCGTGCGCTATTTATCGCAATCGATACTGTGCCCGTCGCAACGCATATCCAGCAGCGGGCCATCGAGGTACACCGGGAACGGGAACTCAGTTCAAAAGCCTTTTTTGATAAGAATGCCGATCGTCTTAAGGAAAACCAGGATCTCATTGCCGAATTCTCCCATTACGCCGGTTGCCTGCAGGATCTGCTCAATAGCGAGTCCATACCAGGCGATGCCACCGTAATCGAAGTGGGTCCCGGTGAATCACCACTGTTAGGTGCCCTGCTAAAGGCATTCACCCATGTGACCGCGATCGACAGCTCAGAAGAAATGCTCGAAAAAGCGAAACAGAATCTAGGCAAGAAAGCAGCACAAGCAAGCTTCAAGCAGGGCGAGATTTCAGACCTGGAGGCTGATAGAGCTGATTTAATTGTCGTGAATATGGTCCTGCATCACATTGCATCACCGGCAGTTTTTTTCCTAACAGCCTTCGACAAACTTAAACCCGGTGGCTGCTTATTTATCATGGACCTTTGCCCCCATGGGCAGGATTGGACCCGGGATGTCTGCGGCGACTTATGGCTAGGCTTTGAATCCGCTGATCTCGAGACCTGGGCGAACGAAGCTAAATTTAACGTTGGTCAAAGCGCCTACCTGGGACTAAAAAACGGTTTTCAGGTTCAGCTCAAGATGTTTCATAAACCCTCATGAATAAAAAGCACAGATAAAGCACAGCAAAAATACACATAAACCTCATCTAACCCCTCATAACCAAAGGATAACCACCATGAGTGAAGACTATAAAGTAGCTGATATCAGCCTGGCCAAATTCGGCCATGCAGAAATCGAATTAGCAGAAGCTGAAATGCCTGCGTTGATGACTCTGCGCGAAAAGTACAATGCCGAGCAACCACTGGCCGGCGCTAAGATCATCGGCTGCATCCACATGACCATTCAAACCGCTGTCTTGATGGACACGCTCGTTGCACTGGGTGCTGAAATTCGCTGGTCCTCCTGCAACATCTTTTCAACGCAGGATCACGCTGCAGCGGCAATGGCAGACAAGGGTATTCCAACCTATGCCTGGAAAGGCGAAACAGATGAAGAATTCCTCTGGTGCATCGAACAGACAATTCTAGAAAACGGCAAGCCCTGGGACGCCAACATGATTTTGGATGACGGCGGTGACCTGACGGAAATGATCCACAGCAAATACCCAGAAATGTTAGACAAGATTCACGGCATTACCGAAGAAACCACAACCGGTGTGCACCGTCTCTACGAGATGATGGAAGCTGGTGAGTTAAAGGTACCTGCCATTAACGTTAACGATTCTGTGACCAAATCCAAAAATGATAACAAGTACGGCTGTCGCCATAGTTTGAACGATGCGATCAAGCGCGGCACCGACATGCTTATGGCCGGCAAAAATGCCCTTGTGATTGGCTACGGCGATGTCGGCAAAGGTTCTGCTGCGAGCTTGCGTCAGGAAGGCATGATTGTTCGTGTTACTGAAATTGATCCAATCTGCGCAATGCAAGCCTGTATGGACGGCTATGAAGTTGTTTCTCCCTACAAGAATGGAGCTAATACCGGCAAGCTTAGCGACATTGACACAGACCTCATGGGTCGTATTGATATCATTGTGACCTGTACCGGCAACGTCAATGTTTGTGATGAGAACCTTCTGCGCACCGTTAGCAGAAACGCTGTGGTGTGTAATATTGGCCACTTTGATACAGAGATCGATACCAAATTTATGCGCGACAACTGGAAGTGGGAAGAAGTTAAACCCCAGGTTGATAAAATCTATCGAAGCGATGATCGAAAAGACTACATCATTCTTCTGTCTGAAGGACGCCTGGTTAACCTCGGCAATGCGACGGGTCACCCTTCTCGAATCATGGACGGCTCTTTCGCCAACCAGGTCCTTGCACAAATGTATTTGTTTGAACGCAAATGGGCAGATCATGATGCTAGCCAACGACAACCCATCACCGTTGAGGTCTTACCCAAAGCCCTTGATGAAGAAGTCGCCAGCTACATGGTAAAAGGTTTCGGTGGTGTTTTAACAAAACTGACCTCCGATCAGGCTAAATACATCAATGTACCCGCAGAAGGCCCATTTAAGCCGGAAGCATACAAGTACTAAAATGAATCATCCCGCGATCATATCGATCGCGGGATGAACCGTTTACTTGTAATGAAGGCACAATCCTTGGAGAATCGCGCCTCTCCTAACACTCGATTGATGCAATGAAACCCGAACTCCAAGACCTCCTTAATCTGCTGGATCTCGAACCGATTGAGGTCAATATCTTCCGTGGTGTGAGCCCTAAAGAAGGTTGGCAGCGTGTCTATGGTGGCCAGGTTTTAGGTCAGGCTCTGGTCGCAGCCTCTAGAACCGTGGAGGATGAGAATCGGTCCGCCCATTCCCTGCACGGATATTTCTTACGCCCTGGGGACACCACAATTCCCATACTCTACGAGGTTGACCGAATTCGAGATGGCAAGAGTTTTACAACCCGTCGAGTCATCGCCACACAACGGGGTAAAGCAATTTTTAGTATGGCCGTATCTTTTCAGGTCCACGAAGAGGGTTTAGAACATCAATTCCCCATGCCTGAGATCAAACCGCCGGAGCAATGTCCGAGCCAGGCAGAACTCGCAGAGCGTTTTAAGGATGATATTCCCGAGCAATTCCTCGATCGCGCCAAGAGACCACAACCCATCGAGATGAGATTTGTCGAACCGGTTAACGAATTTAATCCCGAGAAGATGCCCCCTTATCAACATACCTGGATTCGCGTGGTTGATACCATGCCCGATGATATTCGTCTGAATCAGTGCCTCCTGGCCTACGCATCGGACATGACGTTGATTGATACCGCCGCTCGACCCCACGGCATCAGCTGGGGCAACGAAAACTTCCAGGTTGCCAGTCTCGATCACGCCATGTGGTTCCATAAGCCCTTCAAAACCGATGATTGGCTGCTCTACGCCCAGGATAGCCCCTTTTCCGGCGGTGCTCGCGGTCTAAGCCGAGGTGCCTTCTATGATACTAAAGGCAATCTGGTCGCGTCCGTCGCCCAGGAAGGGCTGATGAGACTCCACGAAAAAACATAAAACAAAGCCGGACAACCTGAAGAAAAGGTCCACAGGCTGGATTAATCAATATTTGACTGAATAAGCGGGCCTTATCCGCCCCAATACGTCGCCCTAATCACAATTACCCTGCTGTACAAACGCCCAGTGGCTTTGGATAATGCTTGGCCGGTCTGTTAACGGCTTAGGATCGATCCCAATTTTTTTGCCATAAGGAATACTCGTGCCCGTAAACATTGATGAGAAGCTGGCTAACGTAGGCGTTATCGAAGAAAACTTCGAAGCTCTGAATTACATCTGTAACCAGCAGATCGCGACGGCGGTTTTTCTTGCCCACCATTTAGAAAAACCTATCCTGATTGAAGGCCCTCCCGGGGTCGGTAAGACCGAACTCGCAAAAACTGCGGCTAAAATGTTGGACCTCGAATGCATCAGACTTCAATGCTATGAAGGTCTCGACGAGTCAAAGGCAATTTATGAATGGAAGTATGGCAAGCAACTACTCTATACCCAGGTACTAAAAGAAACCCTCGGTGAAATTCTCGACGGCGCCTCCGGATTGTCTCAATCCGTTGCCAAACTTCATGAGTTTGGCGATATCTTTTTCTCCGATGAATTTCTGGAACCCAGACCACTACTCAAAGCCTTGAGAGCCGAAGAGGGCTGCGTGCTGCTGATTGATGAAATCGACAAATCTGACCACGAATTTGAATCTCTATTGCTCGAAATGCTATCCGACTTCCAACTCTCGATACCCGAGATTGGCACTATTAAGGCCTCTGGAAAACGTAAACCATTGGTTTTCTTAACCAGTAATAATACCCGGGAAATTTCTGACGCACTCAAGCGCCGCTGCCTGCATCTTTATATCCCATTCCCCGATGCCAGCCTTGAGAATCAAATTGTCCAGGCACGAGTTCCGGAAATCGCAGAAAAACTCCGGGTTCAGCTGGTTAACTTTATCCAGGAATTGCGTGACATGGACCTTAAGAAAGTACCTGCCATCAGTGAGACCATCGACTGGGCCAGAACGCTTATCCTGCTTAATTCCGAAGGGCTTGATGCAGACCTTGTGAAACAAACCTTGAACGTTATCTTGAAGTTCCAGGAAGACATTGAAACGGTAGAAGCTGAACTACAAAGCGTCACTAACAAGGTACTTAAGGAAAGCTAGCATGCTAGACGATACCCTGGTCGACTTTGTTAAGGTCCTGCGTAACGCAGAGCTCAAGGTATCGCCTTCCGAAACACTAGATGCAATGGCATGCCTGAACGTTGTGGGTATGCAGGACCGAGCATTTCTCAAAAACTCGCTAGCACTGGTGCTTGCTAAAACGCCGGAAGAAAAAGAGGCTTTCGACGACTGTTTCGAGCGCTTTTTCACCATTGATGCAACGTCGGCGCCATCCGACGATGATGAGAAACACGATGACTACGGCGAGGGTGACGAAGATGCGGAATTCTCCGGTGACCCCAAAAACTCACAGCCAGGTAAAGGTGGCGGTCAAGGTGGAGGAAGCGGCGAAGCTCAAGACTCGGAAGATCAAGACGGGCTTAAAGCGCAATCAAAGTTAGGCAAACTCTTAACTGAAGGGAGTCGCACGGACCAAACAATTGCGATTGTTGAAGCCGGCAGAGCGGTCGACGTTAATCAAATTGTTGTCTTTACCCAGAAAGGGCTCTATACCCGAAAGATCATGGATGAAATGGGTCTTAAGGGCCTAAATGAAGAGATTACAGATTTACAGGGGCAGTTCGGTCAAGGCCAGAAGGATCTCGGTCGAAAGCTCACACGGGCACGGGAAGGTCTTAGAGAACGGGTTCGAGATTACGTTGAAAAACAATTCTTTCTCCATGCTGACGAATCCGGCAAACAACTGCGGGAAGAGTTATTAAGAAAAGTTAAACTATCAAACTTGGAGAAACGCAATTTCAAAGACGTCCAGGAAATTGTTTTTAAGATGGCCAAAAAGCTCATCTCAATTCACTCTAAGCGTAGAAAGACGACCAAGCGTGGCCAGTTAGATATCAGAAAAACCCTCCGTCACAATATGCAATACGACGGTATGTTTTTTGACCTTAAGTGGAAAGCCTCCAAGGTTGATCGACCTAAAGTCATGTGTATATGTGACGTTAGCGGATCAGTGAGCAATTACTCCCGTTTCCTTCTTATGTTTTTATATAGCCTTGCGGAAGTCTTACCAAAGGTTCGCTCTTTTGCTTTCTCTTCAGATCTAGGAGAAGTTACCCAATTATTCCAAAATACGGGACTAGAAGAAGCCATGGCTCGAACCATGCGGGACTACGGCAACGGGTCGACTGACTATGGACAAATGCTGCAGGACTTCCGTAGCCACATTATGCAAGACGTCGACAACAAGACTACCATCATCATTCTGGGCGATGCTCGAAACAACTACGGAGACGGCAAGTCGGAAATTCTTCGTGAAATGTACGACAAAGCCAAGCGAGTCATTTGGCTAAACCCTGAACCAAAATCTAGCTGGACTGTTGGTGACGCAGAAATGAAAAAGTATGCACCCTGCTGTCATCAAACCGAGGTTTGTAATTCCCTCACCCATCTCGAGCGCGTGGTGGGTAACCTACTTCGATCCGCGACCTAGTCTCTGTAGTCCTGCCGAGAAAAAGGACTAGCAAAAATAGAGCAGCAAAAAAAAGCCGCGCAATTGCGCGGCTTTTTCGTTTAGTGCTGACTTAACTTACAGTTCTACACTCACACCGGCGTAATAGCGACGACCAATTACGTCATACGCTTCACCAGCAGTGTTGATACCAGTACCACCATAGTTTGAACCCTGAGCCAGAGTTTCTGGATCTTCGTCAAACAGGTTATTGATACCAAAGTACACATTGATGGTATCCGTTACATCATAACCAGCGGAGAGGTCATGGTAGAAGATTGCATCTTTTGTATTGATATCTTTGCCGAAGCCATTTGTATCAATACCAAAAGTGTCGAGAGTCGGTGTATTGGAATCCACAACTTCATCCCAATAGCGAGTTCTCCAGGTAACAGACAAATCATCCAGCTGATAGATTGCGGTTAGATTCCAACGATGTTCTGGCTGCAGGATCTCGCCGAGACGGTCATCAACAATACCGGACTCAATTCCTATCAACTCCCACTCATCGATGTAGTTGTACAGCAAACTTAAGTTCAAGTTACCACGCAGTGAACTATTCATATCTGACAGTTCAGTATTGTAGCTAACATCCAGGTCTAGACCCGCTGTATTGATATTGTTCTCATTACTTGAACCAGAGTCGACAGATACTAGCGCACCTACCGAATCCCGAACCACAAGACCACCACAGGTTGGATCAAATGCACTGGCCGCGACTTCAAAGCAACGACGGACAATGTTGCCACGAGTTGTGATGGCAATCGCATCCTCTATCTCGATGTCATACCAGTCAATTGCAACCACCAGACCTTCGACCATGGGCACATCAATCACTGCACCGATGGTAAATGATTCCGCCGTTTCCTCTTGCACATTGGGGTTACCACCAACACGACCACCAGTTGATTGGGTTTCCACCTGGGTCAGCGTAAATGCTCCAGTAGCTGCAATTCTAGCGGCAATAGGTGCGATGGACCGGCAGTTTGCATCGGCTGTCGGAGAGTTTGTAGAGGTTGCTGTAACACCTGCGCAAATATCAGGAACAGACGCGAAGGTCTCACCTGCACCAGCGAACAAATCAGTAATGTTCGGTGCGCGAACCGATTCAGATATCGTACCTCGGAATCGCAACCAATCCAGTACCGGCGCATCAAATCCAACCTTCCAGGTCGAAAGATCACCAACGGTGGAATAGTCACCTACACGTACAGCAGCTTCGATAATAAACTGATCAATTATCGGGAATCGCGCCTCTACGTAATAGTCAGTTACATCGTACTCACCGCCAGTCGCGGCAATAGCATTACCGGATATTATACCGGACTGCACCAGACCACTTGGCGATTCATTGCCTTCTTCACGTCGGTACTCAATACCACCGGCAACACCAACTCGGCCACCAGGTAGTTCTAACGGTGTTTCACCTGACGCGTTAACGCCAAACACTGTCTGCTCTACTTCAGCATCAAATGTTGTCGCCGCAGAAAGATACGCAACCTGAGCAGCATCAATGGTACCCAAACCAAATGGGTTAAAAGGTACACAGCCCGCTTGCCGTGCAGAAGCATCGACACATTGAACCACTCCATTCACCAATTCAACGTCGAGAGCTTGACGCGCACGTTCTACGTTGAAGTTACCATTGCTCACTAAAGTGGTTTTGTTAGAACCCCAGGAAGCATATGCATTTACCGCCCAGTCATCGTTGATTTGATAGTCAAGATCCAAATTACCGTAAATGGTAGTTCTGTCTGCACGACCTCCGCGATCACCAAATTCGACCAGTCGACGGGCCGTGACGTTGTTACCAAGATCCGTTAGATCCACCGCGCCGGATGCTAATAGATTCTGTTTCAACAACTCAGGCATCACGAGTGACGTCGCAATATCGTAGTTGCCTGTTTGGCCAACATCCGTATTAAAGATATTGGTATTCAAATCCAGAGGCACAGGTTCAATATCAGAAGACGTTGCCGTCTCGTTATAACCCAGCATCATTTTGATAGACAGATCATCGTTTATCTCATAGGAGATACCACCCGCTGCATAACGGCGTTCAATTGGGATGAGTAATTGACGACTGCTGGCGCGATTAAATCGGTCAGAGTTCGCTTGATCTCCGATACCTGAACGGAATGGTTGACCATTTCCCAGGAACCCGCCGAATCGTCCGACAGGAGGAAATGATGAGCCCAGGTAAACATAATCGTCAGAAAATCCATCACCCGTTGTATCAGCTTCGATAATGTCGGTGTCGGAGAAACTACGATCCCGTGCATGAATGCCTTCTTCGTCGGAGTAGCCGAATGTCATCCAGGCGTTACCTCGATCGAAGTTACCACCTATCGCGATATCAATGTCAGTTTGCTCACGGTCGCTTTCAGCTGATACGCCGGTCCGAACATTCATGCTGACGCCTTCATAATCATCTTTAAGAATGATGTTTACGACCCCAGCAATTGCATCAGAACCATAAACAGCGGAAGCACCACCGGTAATGATTTCAATTCGATCAACCATAGCAGTTGGAATTGTGCTCATATCAACGGCATAACCCGAACCCGGGTTGAAGCCGGACACAAATCGTTTGCCATTGATCAAAGTCAACGTACGTTCCTGGTTTAGATTGCGTAACGCGTTGGTCACCAGTCCCGAAGAGGTTGTGCTAAAAGTAGAGTTACTCTGGTTACTCGCAGCAATAGAAGATGGCAGTTTCTCAAGCAGTTCACCGATATTGGTTGTACCAATACCTTTGATCTCATTGCTACCAATGACAGTCATAGGTGTAGGAGAGTCGGCGTTAGAACGACGAATCCTAGAACCAGTGACGACAACCTCTTCAAGCATGCTGTCATCATCGTCAGCGAGCACCGGTATGGTATAACCAGTTGCGCCAACACCGGCTGCAAGCGCAAACGCTAGCGACCAGTTAGAAGCTTTCTTGCTTAATCTCATTTGAAATTCCCCAAGTTAGTGGAAGTAATTTATGGTGAGAACGAAGGGTGACCCGTATTGACGCTCGACTATCTTTCACGCCAACAAGATCACTTCGGCACTGTCCGGTTTTGCTTAAATTCTTTAGCAGAGCTTTTACTCGCAGCTTCTTTTGAAAGCCTTTAGGCAAAAATGGAGTTCCCCCCCGAAGCACACCTGGGTTTTCGTTTCTCGTACGCTTAGTTGCCGGTTTTTCGGGATAGGTTTCATTGCGCGGGGCTTTTTTTAAGAAAAAATGAAGAAAACTGCGATATTTCTCAATTACCTGGGGAAGGTATGGGGAGGAGCCACAGGGTGCAGCTCCTTTTCCTACTTATGCTATTGATTATCTTAGTCTTTCTGCACGCACACTCTTCTTCCGTGCATCTGATTTCATGAGATAGGAACCCAGGTACGCTTTACTGATAATTGCGGTCTCACCGACTTTGATACGCCACTTACCCGGCTTATCTTTCTGACGCCAGACCTGACCATTTTCTAGATACACCACATACTCGTTGGTGGGACTAATCGAGATGCGAGTCACCTTGCTTGAGATTTGGTCAATGGACTCAATCTCTAGCTCCCGGCTTACGACTTCTTGAACCTCGGATTCCGATTTACCGAACATTTCCTCAGGTGCAACTTTTGCGGGCGCCGGCCGAGCAACTACAGCTTCGGTGGTTTTGTTATCGGTGATTGGTGTCTTAGATCCCAAAGCCGCCGAGGCGGTTTTTGCGCTAGTTGACGAGATGGGTAGGGCTGGGAGCCCATCGGCTAAACGGTCGTAGCACTGCAACCGCAACGCGAGGCTCTGAATTCCCCGACACTGAGCAAGCCCTGTCTGCAGGTCTGCAGCACTAGCGTGGGTGAACCAAGCGAAGAATAAAACGGCGACTAAGAATCGAGACATAAAGCCTCCAATATGAAAGAAGAGCGCATTATAAACGTAACCGGGCAGAGAGAAGAAACTCATCCTGCAGATTCTAAGCACCATCAAACGGTATGCTGCTAGAAATACCAAATTTTAGACAAAAAAAAGCCGCGCAAAGCGCGGCTTTTTCAAGGGTATTTAAACCGTCAACCTATAGGTCAACAGTTACACCAGCATAGTAGCGACGACCAATTACGTCATACGCTTCAGGAGCAGTGTTAATACCTGTAGAGCCGTAGTTAGAGAACTGAGTTAATGCACGAGGTGGTTCCTCGTCAAATACGTTGTTGATACCGAAGTAAACATTAACGTTATCTGTTACGTCATAAGCTGCACGTAAGTCATGGTAGAAAACGCTTTCAACGTCGTTTTCAGACTCAGAGAAACCAACGATGTTAAAACCGCCAGCGCCATCAGGAGTTACAGCATAAGCAGCATTATCGCTCAGCAGTTCAGGTTCAGTGGAGTCAACCACGTCATCCCAGTAACGCATACGCCATACAACAGATAGGTCGTCAAGCGAGTAGGTTACAGTAGATGTGTATCGAATTTCTGGATACAGAACTTCACCTAGACGATCATCAACCGAACCAGTTGCCTGGCTAACAAGTTCCCATTCGTCGAGGTAGTTCAGCAAGAAGCTCACATCAAGGTTACCGCGAAGTGAATCGTTAAAATCGCTCAAATCAGTGTTGTAAGCAATATCGATATCAAGACCAGCAGTTGTAATGTCGTTTTCGTTTCCTGTACCAGAGCTTACTTGAACAAGCGCTCCGTTAGATCGAAGAACATTACCGCCACAGGTAGGATCAAATGATCCAGGTGCAACATCAAAACAACGACGAACAACAAGTGAACGTGGAGTTGTTGCAATTGCGTCTTCGATTTCAATGTCGTACCAGTCAGCAGCTACAGTTAGACCTTCCAAGAAAGGAATATCTACCACACCACCAATAGTCCAAGACTCTGCAGTCTCTTCTTGAACATTTGGATTACCGCCAATGAAACCACCAGTTGCTTGAGCTTCAGTTTGAGTCAGAGTGAACTGACCATTTGGATCAGCAACAACACGTGCATTAATTTCTGCAATCGACAGACAGTTAGTAGCAGTGTTTCCTGTGTCAGTCAGTTGTACGCCTGAACATGGATCACCAACAGTGGCAAAAGTTTCACCAGCACCAGCAAACAGGTCAGAGATGTTAGGTGCACGGACTGAATCAGCCCAGGTACCACGGAACTTCAACCAATCCAGAACTGGTGCTTCGAAACCAATTTTGTAGGTAGAAAGATCACCAACAGTAGAGTAGTCGCCCACTCGGATTGCAGCTTCAATAGTCAGCTGATCAATGACTGGGAAACGAGCTTCTACATAGTAGTCAGTAACATCGTACTCACCGTTTGTAGCCGCAATACCGTTACCAGAAATGATGCCGGATTGAACGAACCCAGAAGGTGCTTCAAATCCTTGTTCACGACGGTATTCAACACCACCAGCAACACCAACTCGGCCGCCTGGCAACTCAAAAGGAGTCTCACCAGAAACAACAAAACCGAAGATGGTTTGTTCTACGTCAGCGCTAAGAGTGGTTGATGCAGTTAAATAGGCAACCTGCGCCGCGTCAATTGAACCAGCTCCGAACGGATCGAAAGGTACACAACCAGCTTGACGAGCATCAGCATCTACACACTGAATCACGCCGCCAACAAGCTCAACATCTAGAGCCAATCGAGCACGCTCAACGTTGAAGTTACCGTTTGAAACTAGAGTAGTACGAGTACGACCCCAGCTTGCATAACCTTCAACTGACCAATCGTCATTGATTTCATAAGTGACTTCACCATTAGCATACATGGTGGTGCGGTCGCCGCGGCTACCACGGTCACCAAACTCAACTAGACGACGACCTGTTTGGCTATTGCCCAACTGGTTGAAGTTTGTAGCGCCGGTGGCCAACAATGCTTGCTTGGTGGCTTCTGGCAAAACTAGTGAAGTTGCGATATCTAGACCGCCAGTACCACCAGGTACGGTGTCAGTGTTGAAGATATCAGTGTTCAAATCGAGAGGCACTGGCTCAATATCAGAGGCAGTAAACGTCTCGTTGTATCCAACAGTAATGTCGAAGGTCAAATCGTCGTTGATTTCATAGCTGATGCCACCACGAGCGTACTTTCGTTCGATAGGGATAAGCAATGAACGACTGCTACCACGGTTAAAGCGGTCACTAGCAGCAATATTGCCAAAACCGTTTCGGAAAGCCGAACCATCCGCACAGTTTACTGGACCACACTTGCCTCCGGGTGGGAAAGATGAACCCAGGAAGATCTGGCTATCACCAAAACCATCACCATTTGTGTCTGCTTCTACAAGGTCAAGCGTAGAGAAGCTACGATCACGGGCGAAAAGGCCGTTTTCATCAGAATAACCGAAAGCAACATAGGCGTTACCGCGGTCGAAGTTCGCACCTAATGCAAGGTCAACATCGGTCTGTTCGCGGTCGCTTTCAGCGGATACGCCGGTACGAACGTCAAGGCTCATGCCTTCGAAGTCGTCTTTCATGATGATGTTAACAACACCAGCAACTGCGTCAGAACCGTAGACGGCTGAAGCACCACCGGTGATGATTTCAACACGGTCAACCATAGCAACAGGGATTGTGCTGAGGTCTACAGCATAGCCAGAGCCAGGGTTAAAACCGGATACAAACCGCTTGCCGTCGATCAAGGTTAAAGTACGAGACTGACCCAGATTTCTGAGGGAAGTGGTTACAAGACCAGCAGAAGTTGTGCTGAACGTTGCGTTAGATTGGTTAAGACCAGCTACGGACATTGGTAGCTTTTCTAACAACTCACCAAGGTTAGTAGTACCAACACCGTCGATCTGGGCTGAACCCAAAACAGTCATTGGTGTTGGCGAATCGGCGTTAGAACGACGAATACGTGATCCAGTGACCACGACTTCTTCTAACATACCCTCGTCATCGTCCGCTAGAACTGGCAATGCATTGCCAGTAGCGCCGATACCAGCAGCAAGCGCGAACGCCAGCGACCAGTTAGAGGCCTTTTTGCTTAGATTAAACATTAAAATTTCCCCAAGTTAATGGATGTTAATAAAAAATGAGACCAGAACTATGAGTGCTTAGACACTGTGCCGGCTTAGAGCAACAGTGATCTCACGTACGAATAAGAATTACTCAGGCTCTCCACTCTTCGGTGGATTCCCCCCTAAGCAGACACCTATTCTTGTTCCGCTTGCAGGACACTTATTATTAATACTAAGTGTGCCGAACAGGCGGCTCCGGTTACATTGTATTTTTTTTACACGCCGCAGTTTACCTGATTATTCTAGGTTGCGAAGTGCAAAAGTGAAGAAAAGTGAAAAAAAACAAGGTAACTAGGAGCATTTCCTAAAGAACTGCATTCATACCGACTTTCACTACTAAAAGAATTTCTGGTTATTCCTCGCAGGAATATAAGACGCTGGGCTTACGATTACATCAATCCAACACGTCCGCTGCGGTCGGCGCCTACCGTCATGTTACACTTCTTGCCCATTATTTCTTGTGGATATGTCATTGATGCCCGTTTTAGTCCTCCTCCTTTCATTTGCGCTTGTGCCAATCAATGCATTAGCTGCCAGCTCCGTTAATTTCGACGATCAAATCATCACTATTGCCCTAACCCAGGAACCTCCCCAACTCAACAGCATGAAGGCAACCGACCAGGTCAGCGGCATGATTCTGCCCCATGTCATGGAAGGGCTGCTGCGCTATGACAGGCGCGGGAAAGTTGTACCGGGAGTTGCTGAAAAATGGGAAGTCACCAGGGACGGCGCGACGTTCTGGCTACGCAAGAATGCACTTTGGAGTGACGGCAAACCCGTCACCGCCCATGATTTTGTATTCGCCTGGCGGCAAGCTCTGGCACCAAATACCGCTTCAGAATATGCATTTATTCTCTACCCGCTCAAAAATGGCGAGAAAATTAATAAGGGGGAGATGGACCTGACCAAACTGGGTGTCGTGGCCGAGGATGATTTCACTTTGCATCTAGAGTTCGAAAGGCCCACGAGTTATTTCCTAAACCTCACCGCCTTCACTACTTACTTTCCTATTCGGGAAGATTTTTTCAACCAGAAAAAAGACCAGTACGCCGCTGATGCAACGGATCTGCTCTACAACGGTCCATTTAAGCTTGTAGATTGGGTTCATTCTGCCAGCCTGCGAATGGTCAAAAACGATATGTACTGGGACAAAGACAGCATTACGCTCAATGAGATTCGAGCAGACTATATAACCGAAGATACCCGGGCTCGCCTAAACCTCTTTATCGACGGCAAAATTGTTCACACTCGTCTGGACGGTGAAACCTATAAAGACGCTTTGACCCAGAGGTTCCGGATTCGAAGCTTTAGCACTGGCTCTGTATTTTTCTGGGAGTATAACCACCGGGAGGGCCGACCAACTGAAAACGTGAATCTGCGGCGAGCCATTCAACACATTTTTGACGCGGATGAATTTGTTAACAAGGTATTGGGCACACCTGGAAACCTTGCAGGCAAGAGTGTCTTCCCAGTCTGGTTGCAAGGTGTCGAAGGTAAATTTCGTCAAGAATATCCCGCGCCACTACCGGAACTAGATATTGAGAAAGCCAAACAATATTTGGCTAAAGCCAAACAAGAACTCGGCGTGGACAAAATTCCGCCCCTCGTGCTGCTTGTTGGAAACAGTCCAACTGCTGCAAAACAGGCTGAATACATGCAGGGCCTACTCAAACAAAAACTCGACATCGATCTAAAAATTGATATCCAAACCTTCAAACAACGGCTGGCAAAGATGACTTCCGGAGACTTTGACATCGTAGGCGCCGGCTGGGGTCCAGACTTCGATGACGTCATGACGTTTGGCGATTTGTTCGCATCATGGAATCTTAACAACCGCGGCAGATACAATAATCCCGAGTATGACCGACTCGTCAGATTGGCAATGGACAGCCTTGATCCTAAAGAACGCATGGATGCTATGGGCAAGTTACAGGACATCATATTCGAAGAAGCGGTTGTGCTCCCCCAATATGAGCAGGGTGTTATTTATTTGATGCACGATAAGGTTCGCGGTGTTGTTAGGCGAGTTGTTGGTGCAGATCCGGATTTTACCTACGCGCGGGTTGTAAAGTAGGAGTTAATAAATCACAGTAGCCATTGCAGTCTACTGGCCGGAGAAATACACACAGATGTTAATGCACCGATGTTAATGTACCCATGTTAGCGTATACCGCAAAGCGCCTGCTGGCTGGCCTTGTTACCGTCTGGTTTATCGCGACTGCCACATTCATTGCCATGCATCAAGTGCCCGGCGACCCATTAATGAACGACAAAGCAGTTTCGGCTGAGATCCGCGCGAACCTTGAAAAGAAGTACGGCCTCGACAAACCGGTTGTTGAGCAGTATTTCATCTTTATGGGTAACATGCTTCAAGGTGATTTCGGCATTTCATTTACGCAACAAAATCGTAAGGTCAACGACATCATCCGCGACCATTTCCCCGTGTCAGCTACCCTCGGTATTCTTGCTATTGTCTTTGCTACTCTCGGCGGGGTGTTATGGGGAGCCTTAACCGCACTTTATCGTAACCGACTACCTGATATTGTGATCATGTTTCTGGTCATTCTCGGCATATCGGTTCCCAGTTTTGTATTTGCCGCCCTCGGCCAATTGTTTCTCGTTAACCTAAACAGTTTTGTTGGTTCTAGCATTGTACCGGTTGCCGGTTGGGGCACGATTATGCACATGATCATGCCATCATTAGTTCTAGGGCTTGGCACCATGGCATTGCTCACGCGCTTAATGCGCTCCTCCATGCTTGAGGTAGTCAACGAGGACTACATCAAAACCGCAAGAGCCAAAGGTTTATCTCCGACACGGATTTTCTTTCGTCATCAATTACGCAACGCAATTCTGCCGGTCATCACAGTACTAGGTCCGCAAATCGCCGCCATTACGACCGGCGGCTTTGTTGTTGAATTGGTTTTTGCCATCCCAGGTCTTGGGCGCTATTTTGTTCAGGCTGTTCAGCAACTGGATTACACCGTAATCATGGGTACCACAGTTTTCTACGGTGCATTTTTAGTTTTTATGGTGATCATCGTGGATATTCTGTATGGCTTTATTGATCCCAGGGTGAGGTTGAAGTGATGGAATCAACCTACAAACCTAAAGCGTCAGACTTCGCACCGGTAAAATCTAACGTCCATGGCGAGCAAATTTCCCGACCCTCCTTATCCTACTGGCAAGATGCCTGGATCAGGCTGAAGAAAAATACCCGGGCATTAATCTCTTTGTATATTGTGATTGGCCTGGCGTTGTTTACGCTGGTCGGGCCCTACCTATGGCAGGTCGACCCGGCACTGCAGGACCTCAATCAGATATCCCAGTCACCGGCATGGCCAAAAACATCTATCCTGGTCGGACCGTACCAGCGTTTCACGCCCGTCGTCCTCGATGATTTTCCAGCCGAGCCTGAAGAATATCTTGAGAACATTCCACCGCCAGAAAACATTCGTACCAGCGAGCCACCCACTACCCAACACGTCCGTCTCGTCTGGGACCCTGTTGGAGGTGCCGGCGGCTACAACATCTACAGAAACCAACGGGTACCGGAAGGAATTAATGACCTTGGCCTACCTCTCGGCTCAACCCTCGGCGGGAATGAAGTGAGCTACGAAGACCGACTAAACCTCGAGTCTCGCAACTACTACTACTCAATTGTTCCGACCGATGGCTTTGATGAGTCCTATGAATACCAGACCCTAGAGGTCACGCCTAAACTTGCAATTACTTTTAATGAAGCCATAGACCGAGGCCTGATCGGACCCGGTGAAGATCGTGAATTGAACAGCGAAATCGAGCTTGAGTTTCACCCCTTTGGCACGGACTATCTTGGCCGGGATATGCTTGCACGACTGATGCAGGGCGCAAGAGTTTCACTTTTTATCGGCATTTGCGCACCATTTCTATTTGTTTTTTTTGGCATCGTCTACGGTGGATTTGCTGGATATATTGGCGGCAAGCTTGATCAATTTCTTATGCGCTTCGCTGACTTTGTGGTCGCCCTACCCTTCCTCCTATTTATGATCCTGTTCAAAATTGCCTTTGGTATCGGACCGGGAGAAAGTGGCGTGATTCCCATGCTTATTGCACTGGTGATCTTAGGTTGGCCTGGAACCGCGCGACTGGTCCGAGGTCAGGTGCTACAAATCCGAGAGCAAGGTTTTATTGAGGCCGCACGATTACTCGGTGGTAAAAACCACTACTTAATCATTCGCCACATCATCCCCAATACCATGGGTGTGATTTTAGTCACTTTGACCTTTGCTGTACCCGCAGCAATTTTCACGGAGGCATTTTTGTCTTTTATTGGCATGGGTGTTGCGCCTCCCACTCCATCCTGGGGCTCCATGTGCAACGAAGGTGTTAAGACAATGCTGAGCCATCCCCATGAGCTGATATTTCCAGCGGTGTTTATTAGCATCACCGTACTTGCTTTCAATCTACTCGGTGACGGGTTAACTGAGGCGCTTGATTCACGCATGAGGTCACGAGAATAATCATGTCTGAAACAATCTTAGAAGTACAAAACCTGACGGTCGAATTTGCAACCTACGGCGGCAACGTTAAAGCAGTAAGAGGCGTGGATTTTCACGTTCAACAGGGCGAGACTCTTGCCATTGTAGGAGAATCGGGCTGCGGCAAGTCCGTTACGGTTCAATCAATTATGGGCATTATCCCTATGCCTCCCGGTAAGATCACTGCCGGCAGTGCAAAATTGAAAGGCAAAGAAATTCTTGGCTTGAGTGCCCGTGAAGCTAATAAGTTTCGCGGCGTAGAAATCGGCATGATTTTCCAGGACCCCATGACCTCACTCAATCCTACCATGACCATTGGCGATCAGATTGCCGAAACGCTTATGGTGCACAGGAATGTCTCCAAGGCGGAGGGCCGCAGAAAAGCAATCTCGTTACTCGAAAAAACCCACATTCCGGAAGCCGAAAAACGCGCGGCACAATATCCCTTCGAGTTCTCCGGCGGGATGTTACAGCGGGCAATGATTGCCCAGAGTTTAGCTTGCAATCCAACCATCCTAATTGCCGACGAACCCACCACGGCGCTGGACGTCACCATCCAAGCACAAATTCTCGAACTCATGCAGGAACTGCAACGAACGGAAAATATGTCCATTATCCTCATCACCCACGATCTCGCCGTTGTTGCCAAGATGGCAGATAGAGTTGCTGTGATGTATGCGGGTCAGGTCATCGAAACAGGCACGGTGAACGATATTTTTTATCGATCAGCTCATCCCTACACACTGGGACTAAAAGTTGCGATGCCGTCTAATCAGTCTGACCGCAACAAAAGATTAACGCCTATCGAAGGCAGCCCACCTGACCTGTTTTCTCCGCCAAAAGGCTGCGGATATTTTGCTCGGTGTCCCAATGCGATGAAACTCTGTGAAGACCATCAACCGCCTGAACAAATAATTGCAAAAGAATCGAACCACACATCCCGGTGTTGGTTACAACACCCTGACGCTCCCAGTGTTGACGGACTGCATCAACCGGAGGCCGCCCATGCTGGTTAGAACCGAGAACCTTAAGAAGCATTTCCAGATTGGTCGCAATCAAACGTTGCACGCCCTCGATGGCATCACACTCGAGATTGCGGAAAATGAAATTGTTGGCCTTGTTGGCGAGAGCGGTTCCGGCAAATCAACCTTCGGCAAAACCCTGGTTGGCTTGCACAATCGCACCAGCGGCGCGGCCTATTTCAGAGATGAATTGCTGCCGGCAAAGTTCTCTGCTGCGGATCATTTGCACTATTCAAAACAACTACAAATGATCTTTCAGGACCCCTACTCTTCATTGAACCCGCGAATGACAATACTTGATGTGGTGGGTGAGGGGCTTCAAATTCAGGGGCAACATTCTCGCTCACAAATCAAAGAAGAAGTTGCTGATTGGCTGAATAAAGTGGGCCTCAACTCAGATCATATGTCCCGCTATCCCCACGAATTTTCAGGAGGACAGCGGCAACGCATCGGCATCGCAAGGGCCATGATTATTCAACCGAAATTTGTTGTCTGTGACGAGCCAATTTCAGCTCTGGATGTGTCTGTTCAAGCCCAGGTAGTTAACCTGCTTGAGGAACTACAACAATCATTGGGCCTGACGATGCTATTCATTGCACACGACTTGTCTATGGTGCGATATGTATCCGATCGTATGGCTGTGATGTATCTAGGTTGTCTTGTTGAAAGCGGTCCATCGGATGAGGTGTTTTTTGACCCCCAGCATCCCTATACACAGCTATTGATTGAATCAAATCCCGAACCTGATCCCGAACACGAGCGATCTCGTCAACATATTCCAATTCGCGGAGAAATTTCCTCGCCGGTAAATGTTTCCGCGGGCTGTCGCTTTGCAGATCGCTGCCCAAAAGCGCTAGATCATTGCAAGACCGTCACACCGAAGGTGACAAAAATATCACCCGACCGCCTCGTTGCCTGCCATCTATTTGAATAAGCTGGTATTTAAAAAGCCGGGGATTTAAATAGCCCAGCGCAATACCAGTAGGGCGCTAGTTCAAAAATTGAGTGGTTTTCCGCACCATGCGCAATACGGATTCTTCCTGAGTGTAGTCCGACATATCATTGAGGCTAATCCAACTCAAGTCATGGGACTCATCACTGACAATGTAGGTTTCATCCTGAGCCTGGAGCAGGAATCGGCAATCATAATGAAAATGCTCCGGCACACCTTTTCTTTCGGGGATCGAATGGATATCAATATCAAAAATTTGTGGCGTGATCGTTTCCAAACGGACAATTCCTGACTCTTCTTCTGCTTCACGCTCAGCCACCCGCTGGACATTGGCATCACCATCAGCATGACCACCTAATTGCACCCAGATATTGAGTTTCTTATGGTGGGTGAGCAATGCCTTTTTTCCCGTGCTATCCAGGATCCAAGCGGAACCTGTGATATGACCTTCCAGGAGTTCCCGCGAAAAACAGTTCTGATTGTTTTCAACAAACGCGGTTATGCGGGCAACTGTTGCGCTCTCATCGGGGTGTTTTCTCCCATAGGCAGCAAACAATTCAAGGATAGGCTGACGATGCATTGCTACTGTATTTGCTCAGCGCGAACCGGACCTAGTTTCTTGTTGGACTCTTCATCAAACAGATCCACAAGCTGCTCCGTCATCGCATCACCTAATTGCTCCGCATCGGTAATAGTGACCGCTCGGCGATAATGGTGAGTCACATCATGGCCAATACCAATTGCAACTAGTTCAACGGGTGACCAGTTCTCAATTCGATCAATGGCGTATTTCAAATGTTGCTCAAGATAGTTACTCGGATTTACCAGCAACGTGCTGTTATCAACGGGCAAACCATCTGAGATGACCATTAAAATTTTACGATCCTCGGGTCGCCCAACAATTCTGTTATGGGCCCAAAGCAACGCTTCACCATCAATATTTTCTTTCAGCAGTTCTTCTCTCATCATCAAACCGAGGTTACGTCTTGCTCGACGCCAGGGCATATCAGCCGATTTATAGATCAGATGCCTGAGGTCATTTAGCCGTCCGGGCTGCGCCGGCTTGCCCTGTTGCAACCAAAGCTCTCGGGATTGCCCCCCTCGCCAGGCACGGGTGGTAAAACCCAATATCTCAACCTTGACGGCACAACGCTCCAGCGTTCGACCTAAAATATCTGCACACATGGCCGCAATTGTAATCGACCGACCACGCATTGATCCTGAGCTATCAATTAACAACGAGACCACCGTGTCGCGAAATCGAGTGTCTTTTTCTTGCTTAAATGCGAGCGGAGAAAAGGGATCCATAATAATGCTGGGTAATCGAGATGTGTCCAGCTGGCCCTCTTCCAGATCAAACTCCCAGGTCCGATTCTGTTGCGCCATTAATTTACGTTGTAGCCGATTGGCGAGTTTGCTAATCACAATCTGAGAATTCTGCAGGTGTTTATCCAGCACCCCGCGAAGTCGCTCAAGTTCTGC
This sequence comes from uncultured Pseudomonadales bacterium, assembly GCA_963976815.1. Classification (GTDB taxonomy): domain Bacteria; phylum Pseudomonadota; class Gammaproteobacteria; order Pseudomonadales; family Azotimanducaceae; genus JAHRVQ01. The sequence goes on from CAXBLU010000007.1 coordinate 74,806, forward strand.
GGGTTCACACAACTCATCCGCAAAAATTGTTTCATCAAACTGCTGGGTAAATGCCTTGTATTCGCTATCTTTTGGTCGATGCCAATTTTGATCAATCACCGTATCAGGTGGACCGCCAGCTTCATCCTGGTCGCCTTCAGCCTCGGCCATATCCATGGCTTCCATATCAGCAGGTACTTCGCCTTCAATGGCATCGGACATATCACCGTCAGCACCCGCATCCTGGTCCGAAGCATCATCACCTGCGTCTGCTTCTACTTCCTGCTCATCTTGCTCCTGATCCTCAGAGTCCCCGTCGGCATTTTCTTCACCCCAATCTTGAGCAAGCCCAAGATCATCAATCAGTTGCCGGGTGATATCACGGAATGCAGCCTGGTCATGCATTGCATCCTGCAACTCATCAAGCCGATCGCCAATGCTCTGGTCTATATGTTCTCGCCACAGCCCAAGGATATGCTCGGCGGTCTCAGGCAGTGGAATCCCTAGTCGTTCTCGAATCATAAACCCAACAGCTTCGCCAAGGGGCGCCTCGGTTTGATGTTGTATTTTCTGAAACCCCTGACTGATACATCGCGCCTCAAGCTGAGCATTCAGATTGTCCTGTACGCCTCGCATCAAATAGGAGCCAATGGACGCAACTCTGGCGTCTTCAACACAGTCATACAATTCCTGGGCGATGCCCACTTCCGGACGATGCTTACGATGTTCAATCTCATCGTGAAACCGAACTTTTAAGGCAAACTGATCTGAAGTACCTCGCAAAATGGCGAGCTGCTCTTCAGACAAACTGCTATCGGGTAAGGGAACGCGCGCGCGGTTACCCTGAATATAAGCCTTACCTCTACCAAAGCTTACATTCAGTTCTTCGTTGCCGGAGATAGCCCTCATAGTTGAGGTAACGGCTTGTTTAAAAACCTCCGTACTGTCGTCGAGATCTGCCACTTGTTTTTGTCTCTATGATTTTAAGCAAGTACAACTTTTGAACTAGATTCCGGTAGCTCTTCACCCATGCAACGCTGGTAGTACTCAGCAACAATGGGGCGCTCGGTTTCATCGCACTTGTTCAGGAAGGTCAACCTAAAGGCAAATCCGTAGTCATTAAAAATGCGGGCGTTTTCTGCCCACATAATGACGGTCCTTGGCGACATCACAATTGAGATATCACCATTGATAAAGCCCTGTCTTGTCAGTTCAGCGACCGACACCATGTTGGACAGGGTTTTACGATCAACGTCCTGGATCTTGGAGGCAATAATATCTGTCTCGCTTTCATGGGGAAGATAGTTAAGCGTTGTCACAATGTTCCAACGGTCCATCTGGCCCTGATTGATCTGTTGTGTACCATGGTACAGGCCAGACGGATCTCCTAGCCCAATAGTATTGGTCGTCGCAAACATTCTAAACGACTGATGTGGGCTGATGACCTTACTCTGGTCAAGCAATGTGAGCTTGCCTTCGACTTCAAGAACACGCTGAATCACAAACATAACGTCCGGCCGACCCGCATCATATTCATCAAAGACCAGGGCACAGGGTCTTTGCAAAGCCCAGGGCAACAGACCCTCCTTAAATTCGGTGATCTGCTTGCCATCCTGAAGCACAATCGCATCCTTGCCGATCAGGTCCATACGACTGACATGGCTATCTAAGTTGATACGGATACAAGGCCAGTTAAGTCGCGCGGCCACCTGCTCAACGTGAGTAGACTTACCCGTGCCGTGATAACCCTGAATCATGACCCGACGGTTGTGTGCAAAGCCCGCCAGGATCGCCATAGTGGTTTCGTGGTCAAACAAATAGCTAGGATCAATTGTAGGTACATGTTCTGTGACGTCGGAAAACGCAGGGACCGTAAGATCGACATCCAGGCCAAATACATCTCTAACATTTACTTCCGTATCTGGAGAATCCATAGTATCCAGGGTTTTAATCGGCTGATTCATAGCACTGCCTTATCCGGTAAATATTTTGCGTAGTGTGGTTTACAAGCAATCAAAAAATAAAAACCCACTGCCAACATAGCGAATCGCGAAGAAAACGATCAGTCTGCCGGGCCGCGGGAGGCCCAAAGAATAGCGGTAATGAATATAAATTACCAACCGGTCGGTTTTCTTTGCCTGGATGGCGCACACAGATTTCCAGCAAATGAATTGGACCCCGATAGCAGGTAACAAGGACCTTTAATATGGCACTTATTTATATCGTCCGGCATGGCAAAGCAGCCGCTGGATTTACCGACAACGCAGACCCTGGGCTAGATGAACTCGGCAGATCCCAGGCAGAAGCAGCAGCCAATGCTTTAACACAGTTTCTACCACTCAATATCGTCTCAAGCCCCTTGCTACGGGCTCAGGAGACTGCACAACCGTTCGCGGCTCAAACTGGACAATCTGTGACAATCGAATCTCGCATTGCCGAAATTCCTTCGCCTGGTCTGAGCCTCACTGATCGAGGTCCCTGGCTACAAGCAGTTATGGCCGGCCATTGGTCCGAGCAATCCGCTGACCTTCAAAGCTGGAGAAGATCGCTCCAACAATGTCTTCTAGAAGTAAGCGAGGATACTGTAATGTTTTCTCACTTTGTTGCAATTAACACTGCACTGGGGCTGGCAACAAATTCCGACCAGGTCATGCTGACTAGACCGGATAATGGATCAATTACTGTCTTGAACAATGGGCAGGGTGTTTTAAGTCTCGTCACCAAAGGGGTAGAGGCTAGTACGAAGGTGAACTAACACCGGCGAGGGCAAGAAAGCCAGATTCAAGGGGGATCCAGGGGTCCCCTTTACTGATGCCTTTAACCCTCGCATCAACTTCCGCAGCACTGCCCAGACAACCGAACAGATCTCGACGGCTACGCTGTTGTAGACATTTCCCGACGATTGCCTTGCGCTTATCCCAGACACGAAATTTTTGATAGACCGACGCCGTTGCTTGTCCCGAATCCAGCGCTTCGGTCATTTTTAGGAGATTGCGGACCTCCCGGGCAAACATCAAATTCACATACAATATTTCGACACCCTCACCCTTCAGCCCCTGAAGCATTCGAAGTGTTTGCCGGCGATCCTGACCAACCGCTGTATCAATCAAGCCAAACACATCAAATCGGGTATTGTCCGCAACACTGCTCATGACCAGTTTTGCGTCAACGTTGCCATCCGGTGACAACAACTTTAGCCGTTCAATTTCCTGCGCAGCGGCAAGCAAATTGCCTTCAAGCCTGTCGATCATCACTTGTATAGCGCCGCGATCAGCTTTTAGCCCGTTTGCCTGCATTCGTTGACCAATCCAGCGGGGCAGCTCCTTTTTGTCTACAGGCCAGACCTGGACAAAAACCCCTTTAGCATCTAGCGCTTTAAACCATTTGCTACGCTGGGCTGCCTGATCCAGCTTCGGCAAAACCAGTAGCATTGTTGTCCCCTCGGCGGGTTGATCTATATAGCTAATGAGCGCCTTGGCACCCTTATCACCGGGTTTGCCATTAGGCATCCGAAGCTCAAGAATCTTTTCTTCCGCGAATAGACTCATGCTGTTCGCAGAGAACAACACCTCTTCCCAGTCGAAGGAAGCATCAACATGGAATAACTCTCGCTCCAGATAACCTTTCTTTTTGAGTTGCTTGCGGATGCCCTCTAGAAGCTCCTGAATCAGCAATGGCTCATCGCCACTCACCATATAAACCGGGCTGACCGATTTATTCAGATGGGCGCTGAGCTTATCGGGATATACCTTCATGTCTCACTAGGCGTTTCGCTAGGCTTGTCGTTGGGTTTGTCACTAAGTGCGTCTTCGGCAGTAGTGCTAGAAGTAGTGCCAGAGTTATTGTCGGGCACAATGTTCGCATTTTGATTACGCAATGTTGCACTGAACCGCCGTACCAATTGACCGGCAATATCCTGTCGCATCTCTTCCACCAGAACTGACTCTTCTTCCGCGTTGCCGACAAAGTTACTAGTATCAAAGGAATAGATCCTTTCCGCCGTCAAAGCAGTATCTGGAATCAGTTCTTTTCCCTGGGCTGACACCACAGAAAAAACCGCCTGAACCCTGACCTCATACTCTGAAACAGTAATATTCCCCGAACTTGCGACCGGCCTTCGGCTTGTGGTTTCCGAAGACAAGCGAATCATATACTCGGCGTCATTGGTTGGATTAACTTCGACACCAATGCTTTTTAAAGTATCTTCCAACTCGTCCGCGAGTTCACTGCGACTATTGGACGCCAGAATTGATACGCTTTCTACCGAGAGGTCATAACCACCTGATCCACGTAATTGAAACCCACAGCTTGATAGCAGCAGGGCGATGAAGCCAACAATAAGTAAACGCATCAAGAGACCACAAAGTTAACAAGTTTGTTTGGTACCACAATCACCTTCCGGACTGTTTTACCTTCCATGAATTTCTCCACATTATCTATGCCCCTGGCCTCGGCCTCTATTTCAGCGCGATCACCATCCGGCGCGGTCTCAAATTTGGCACGCACCTTTCCATTAATTTGCACAACCATTTCGATAACCGTCTTTTCAAGTGCAGAGGGATCAACCTTCGGCCAGGGCGCTTCGTTGATATCACCGCCGGTTAAATCACTCCACAGAGATTGACAAATATGTGGCGTAATTGGCGCCAATATCAAGACTGCCGCTTCTAATGCTTCCTGCACAACGCATCGTCCCACAGAACTCTTGTCGTCAAATTTTGCGACCTGATTCATCAGTGACATAACACTGGATACAACGGTGTTAAAATGAATACGCGTACCATAATCATCACTCGCACTCGAAATGGTTTCGTGGACAACGCGTCGCAACTCTTTTTGGTCGTTAGTCAAGTTCTTTGGATCCAGTTTTCCAACCGGACCAGCCAAAAGGTGATCCTGCGCCTGGTTCCAGAGCTTCGTTCGGAGCCAACGATTGGCTGACTCAACACCATTTTCCGACCACTCAAAAGAATGTTCCGGAGGTGCGGCAAACATCATTGCCATTCGTACAGCGTCGGCACCGTATGCATCAAGGAGTTTTTGCGGATCCCCGGCATCACCGGCGGACTTGGACATCTTAACGCCGTCCTTCAGCACCATGCCGAGAGCCAGCAAATTCTTAAAGGGCTCGTCTGATTCGACCATGCCTTCATCGCGCATCATCTTGTGGAAAAAACGGGCGTACAACAAATGTAAAATTGCGTGCTCTTCACCACCGACATAATGATCCACGGAACCCCAATACTTAGCGCGCTCATCAAGCATGCCTTCACTGTGACCGCTGGAAGCAAATCGCGCGTAATACCAGGAAGACTCCATAAAAGTATCAAAGGTATCGGTTTCTCGTTCTGCAGCGCCACCACAGTCAGGGCAAGTCGTGTTGTACCACCCGGGCATCTTCTTAATGGGGGAACCAACACCATCAAATTCCACGTCGGTAGGCAGCAACACAGGCAAATCTTTCTCGGGTACGGCAACAGCACCACAGGCAGCACAATTGATAATAGGAATCGGACAGCCCCAATATCGTTGCCGGGAAACACCCCAGTCACGGAGGCGGTAGTTCACTTGCTTTTCACCGAGGTTTTTGGCGCCCAGGGCATCCGCAATCCGACTAAAACTGGTTTCGAAATCCAAACCGTCAAACTCTCCGGAATTGATCAAAACCCCGTCCTTGCTAACATAAGCCCCTGCTTCAATGTCGCAGACTTCCTCACTGCCTGTCGCTGGCCGCACCACCTGAGTAATCTCTAACCCATATTTTTTAGCGAACTCCCAATCCCGATGATCATGGGCAGGAACCGACATAACAGCACCAGAGCCATATTCCATCAGCACAAAATTAGCGACCCAAATTGGTACCGACTTACCCGTCAGTGGATGTTCAGCGTTGAACCCCGTTGCCATCCCGAGCTTTTCCATCTTCGCCATATCAGCTTCAGCAACTTTAACCCGGCTACACTGGGCTAAAAACTCTGCCAACTCTGGGTTGTTTGCTGCGGCCGCCTTGGCAAGGGGATGCTGGGGCGCAACGGCCAAATAGGTTGCTCCCATCAGCGTGTCGGGACGGGTTGTATAGACTGTTAATCCTGGACCGACCTGCGCCGCTGATTGAACCTCGGTTGACAATGGGAAGGTCAGTTCAACACCCTCGGATCGGCCAATCCAATTACGTTGCATGGTTTTGATTTTTTCCGGCCAACCCGTCAAATCATCCAACCCGGTGAGAAGCTCCTCGGCATAGTCGGTAATCTTGATGAACCACTGGGCAAGCTCGCGCCTTTCGACAAGCGCATCTGAACGCCAACCACGACCATCAATCACCTGTTCGTTGGCCAGTACCGTTTGATCCACTGGATCCCAGTTCACCATGGCAGCTTTTTTATAGACCAGACCTTTTTTAAACATCTTGGTGAAGAACCACTGCTCCCAGCGATAGTAATCGGGATCACAGGTGGCGAGCTCTCGACTCCAATCAAAGGAGAATCCCAATCGCTGCAGCTGTTGCTTCATGTGCTCAATATTGGAACGGGTCCAGCCAGCAGGGGCAATATTGCGTTTTATGGCGGCATTTTCCGCAGGCAACCCAAACGCATCCCAGCCCATCGGGTGTAATACGTTTTTACCCTGTAATCGCTGATAGCGGGCAATCACGTCCCCCAGGGTATAAGTGCGAACATGGCCCATATGCAGCTGACCACTAGGGTACGGGAACATTGCAAGGCAATAGTATTTGGGTTTCGATGAATTCTCGGAAACTTCAAATGTCCTGTTGGTGACCCAATCACTTTGGACCAATCGCTCGGCCTGTTCAGGGTTGTACCTATCAGTATCGTGTTCGTTTTGTTGGGGGTCGTTCATTATCGATGGAGTCAAAAAATTAGGCGGCAATTCTAACCGATCATAGGCGACCGCGATACTTTTGGGCTTTTGACTCGCTGAGGGCTTTTTATTCGCTGAGGGCTCTCTATCCGCTGAGGGCTCTCTTTTCGCTGAGGGCTCTCTACCCGCTGAGGGCTCTTGCCAAACAGAGACCGCAATTAGCGGTTAGAAGCTGTTTGGCTAAGCGGTCGTGCAAAAACTCGAATAAGAGCTAAGTTTAATAGAACTTCTCTGCTTATTTTAGCCTTCTACTACTATGGCGACGCGACACCACATCAACCAGTTGATTCGATACCACCGGGAAACTCTGTTGGATCAGATTGCAGTGCTGCACAGTCAGATAGAAGAAAACCTGGAAAATCGTCAATCAATTCGCCACATTAAGGATCTTATTGCCGAGCGGCAACAGTACCTGAGTCAGTTCGACGAAGGATCCGCACACCCATCAGCAGCAACCCGAGACCCAGCAATAAAGGCCAATCGCCAACCCGCGTATAAGGCGTAGCACCCTGGTAGGGTACAACCAGGCCCCGTAAAACACCTTGTTCGAACTGCGGTAATCGCCCCGTGATCTGCCCTTCAGGATTCACAATCGCTGTAATACCGTTATTGGTAGCCCGTACTAAATACCGACCATTTTCCATGGCTCGCATTTGCGCCATCTGCATATGTTGATGGGGTCCAACGGATTTACCAAACCAGGTGTCGTTACTGATCGTGACCAGCAGACCGGCTGTATCTGCTTGATCCCGCACCAAATTAGGGAAGGCAATTTCGTAACAGATCGATAGGCCTAGCGCGACATCACCGAGCATCAGCTGCGGTTGGTTGCTAGCCCCCGCCCGATTGTGTGACATGGGCAAATCAAAAAATTGAATAATGCCCCGCAGCCAGGACTCCATCGGCATATACTCGCCAAAGGGCACCAGGTGTCGTTTTGTGTAGTCGCCGCTGCCTTCACCCAGACCAATTGCCGAATTGAAATACTGCCCCGCTTCCCTGCTCGGCAACCCCAACAAAAGTCCTGTACCTGCCGCCTTACCCCTTTGATCAAGGGCGCTGAGCAACTGGGTTGCACTGTCCTTAAAGAGGGTAATTGAGGCTTCCGGCCAGACAATTAAATCCCGACTCCACTCGGACTCAGACAGTTGCAAATAGCGCTCAATAATGGGATTTATCTGGGCCCGTTGCCATTTGGTTTGCTGGGCAATATTACCCTGGATCAGGCTCACTGATATGGGGTCCGCTGCCGGCTCCGTAAAGCGAACTTTCTGCACACCCAGCCCCACCACGATGGGCAAGGCTGCAGCAATAAGGAAAATGAAGCGTTTCTCAGTTGCCCGCCTGAAGGACGCAAACAATGCTGCCGCCATAAATACGGTCAAATACCCAATACCAAACACCCCAATAAATGGAGCTAGATCACCAAGGGGCGTCTGAACATGCCCATAACCGACTAGTGCCCAGGGGAACCCTGTGAACAGCCAACTGGTACTCCATTCCTTAAAAAACCATAGGGCAGGAAACGCTGCAATCAAACCCAGGATTGAACCCGCAAAAAAGCGTTGGTAAATAAACCCTTGAATCAGGACCACTAAAGAAATGGCGGCAACAAAAAGAAATACCAAAAAGCCCGCCAGCAACGGACTCGCACCCCCATGGGTGTTGACTGAAACATAGAGCCAGGAAGCACCCAGGGAGTATTGGCCGAGACCTAAGAGATACCAGCGCCACAACGCTCTTTTAAGGGGTGCAGCTTCAAGCACCGCTAACAGCAGGAGCAGACCTACAATCGAAGACCACCAGAAGTGAAAAGGCGCTAGGGCTAGCGGCAACATTAAACCCGCTACAAACGCTAGCAGATCCGTTAGCCAGGGGCGGCCAGGGAAAAGCTCACGACCGGACAAAACGGCCTACTTGACCTTCTTATTCTTAGGGAGCTGCATTCTTAAAAGTTTGATCCGGCGATTGTCAGCATTCAACACTTCAAATCGATAACCATTAATGTCGACTTTTTCTTCTCGTTCAGGCAAATGCCCAAAGTGATGGGTGACAACACCACCCACCGTATCGAACTCGTCTTCTGGGAATTTGGCATTAAACACCTGATTAAAATCGCTAATCGAAGTCCGCGCTTTTACTGTGTAATGACCGTCTGCATGCTTGTTAATGAAGTCTTCTTCACTAAAGTCATATTCATCTTCAATATCACCCACAATCTGCTCTAACACATCTTCAATGGTGATCATTCCGGACACACCACCGTACTCGTCAAACACTACCGCGAGGTGATTTCGAGTAGCACGGAATTCCTGCAGCAGCACATTTAGTCGTTTGCTCTCGGGAATTGCCGTACAGGGCCGCAGAAGATCACGAAGCTTAAATTTACCCCGTTGATCCTGAAGCGCCATTGGCAGGAGATCTTTTGCGAGCAGAATACCAACCACCTCATCGGGGTTGTCAGCAAAAACCGGAAAACGTGAGTGCCCGGATTCAATCACCATGGGCAAAATATCCTCGGGTGTCATATCAAGACGCACAACAACCATTTGCGAGCGAGGAATCATGATCTCCCGCGCCTGCATATCCGAGACCGTCAACGCACCTTCAATAATGCTTAAGGCTTCCGCATCCAATAGGTCGCGCTGCTCTGATGATCTCAGAACTTCCAGCAGCTCGCTTCTTGAACTGGGCTCACCCGTTAATGCAAGAGAGAGTCGTTCTAACCAACCCTTGTCACTCCCGCTATCTTGTTCACTCATTACGGCTTCCTGTTGTCACCCTAGTACCAACTATTCATAGGGATTAGGGAACCCCATTGTACGTAAAATGTCTATTTCGATCTGCTCCATCTCCTCGGCTTCCGAGGACTCAACATGATCAAAACCCAGTAAATGCATCACACCATGAACCACCATGTGAGCAAAGTGTGCTTGCACAGTTTTATCCTGTGTCCTGGCTTCCCGCCGGACCACCTCGGCACAAATTGCCAGGTCCCCGAGCAACAATCTCTGATCTGGCAATCCGCCATCCAGTGGGAATGATAGTACGTTAGTGGGCGCATACTTATTGCGATAGAGCTCATTTAATGCCTGACTCTCGTCTTCATCCACAATTTTGACCGCGAGTTCACAGGGCGCAACACCTCGATCCAAAAGCGTCTGAATGGCCCATTGAGAAAATTCTTCATCGGTTGGGTCGTCGGCTAATCGCGATTCCGGCACACCCCAGATCACGGCAACATCATGGGGCAGATCACGTTGGGCTGCGTCATTCATGTTCGTTGTCTACTTCGTGACGTTCATAGGCTTCAACAATCCTTTGCACCAATGGATGGCGGACAACGTCCCGGGGCGAGAATCGGGTAAATGAAATGCCATTCACACCATCCAACACCTCTAGTACGTGGCGTAAGCCTGACTTGGTCCGATGGGGTAAATCCACCTGGGTAACATCCCCTGTGACCACAACCGTTGAACCAAATCCCACTCGAGTAAGAAACATCTTCATTTGTTCGACCGTGGTGTTCTGACTTTCGTCCAGAATGATATAGGAATCATTCAGGGTGCGGCCGCGCATATAAGCCAGGGGCGCAACCTCAATCACACTGCGTTCGATCAACTTTTCTACTTTCTCAAAACCGAGCATTTCATAAAGAGCATCGTAAAGCGGACGCAGATATGGGTCGATCTTCTGGCTCAAATCCCCTGGTAGGAAGCCTAATTTTTCTCCAGCCTCGACCGCCGGACGAACCAATAATATGCGCCGGATACGCTCCTGCTCCAGGGCCTCCACCGCACACGCTACCGCAAGGTAGGTCTTGCCTGTGCCCGCGGGACCAACACCAAAGTTAATATCGTGACTACGAATTGCATCAACGTAGGTAACCTGATTCGCGCCTCGGGGTTTGATGCTCTTCTTCTTGGTTTGGATTAACCCATCCGACGACGGTCCAGCCCCGTTTTCTGTGAGGGCTTCCACCCCGGACTCCTGTAGAAATAGATGTACAACCTCAGCGGTCAGCCGGGTACCGCTGGTGACTTCTCGATACATCTGATTGAGCAGCTCACTAGCAGCATAGGTCACACTCCTTTCACCAAACAATTCGAAGTTGTTGCCGCGATTTTTAATGGTTATCCCGAGTCGGGATTCTATTTGGCGCAGGTGTGCGTCAAACGGTCCACATAATATGGCGAGCTGATGACTATCGTTGGGTTCCAGCTGAAGCTGGTGGGGTTCGCTGTTGGCGTTCAATGGCGTGGTATAGCTCAATGGATGATCAGGATACCCGCTGAATCAGGGGCATGAAAGGAAAAAGATTTAGTTCCGAGCAACATCTCGACGATCATCGTCTGAAACGAGCACTCCTCGTAGTGAGTTAGGCAGGGCTTCATAAATCTCAACCATCGCAAACTGGCCGACAAGCCCCTCGTCCAGGGATGAGAAGTTCACAACTCGATTGTTTTCAGTTCTACCCTGAAGTTGCCCCGGATCTTTCTTGGATTGACCGGTGACTAGAATGGACTGGGTAGTACCAACCATATCCCTGCTGATTTTCATGGCGTGATTTAGAATCCGACTTTGCAAGCGGCTAAGTCGCGCCTTTTTCTCTTCCATTGGGGTTTCATCGGGTAGATCCGCGGCGGGTGTACCGGGTCGGGCGCTGTAGATAAAGCTAAAGGAAAGATCAAAGCCGATTTCTGAGATCAAATCCATGGTCTGTTCGAAATCTGCATCCGTTTCACCGGGAAAGCCAATAATAAAGTCCGAGGACAGACTAATATCGGGTCTGATTTTTCTCAGGCGCCGAATCTTGGACTTGTACTCCAAAGCCGTATGGCCCCGCTTCATGCGGGCTAAAATGCGATCGGAACCGCTTTGCACCGGCAAGTGCAGATGACTCACCAATTCTGGCACATCCGCGTACACATCAATCAAACTGTCGGAAAACTCAACGGGATGGGAGGTGGTATAGCGAATTCGGTCGATGCCCTCGATATCTGCCACAATCCGAATCAAATAGGCCAGATCTGCGACACCGCCATTGCCCCCATCATCATTAGCGATGGGACCACGATAGGCATTCACATTCTGGCCGAGCAAATTAACTTCCCTGACGCCCTGTTTGGCCAATCCGATAATTTCAATTAATACATCCTCGAGGGGGCGACTGACTTCTTCACCACGGGTGTAGGGCACCACGCAGAAAGTGCAGTACTTGCTACAGCCCTCCATAATGGAGACAAATGCCGTGGGGCCGTCCGCAGAGGGTGCTGGAAGCTGATCGAACTTCTCTATTTCCGGAAACGTAATGTCAACAACGGCAGACTTTGCCGCTTCAGAATTTTTAATCAATTCGGGTAGTCGGTGTAGGGTTTGCGGCCCAAAAATGACATCCACATAGGGCGCGCGCTTACTGATCGCTTCACCCTCCTGACTTGCCACACAGCCACCAACACCAATTTTCAATTCCGGGCGTTTGGCTTTTAGGTTGCGCCAGCGGCCTAGCTGGTGAAACACCTTTTCCTGGGCCTTTTCCCGGATAGAACAGGTATTGAGCAACAACAAGTCAGCTTCGAGTTCATTATCAGTCAACTCATAGGCACCAGCGTCCTGCAGTAGGTCCAGCATTCGCGCTGAATCATACTCATTCATCTGACAACCATGGGTTTTTATGAAGACTTTGTTCACTTTTCCGCTACTGGTGGAAAAAAGGGGCGCCATTATAGTCATCGCGATTGACTAAAGGTAGTGAAAGGGCTTGAAATAGCGTTACATAGCATCCATATACGCCAATCAGCGTTTTATTCTGACTAATACTGGACGCCATACATGTCTGAAACACCGATTTATAAGGTTATATTTGTCAATCAAGGGCAAGTTTTTGAAGTATTTGCCCGGCAAATTTACCAGAGCGACCTCTATGGCTTTATTGAGCTAGAAGAACTCGTGTTCGGTGAGCGCTCGCAAATGCTGGTAGATCCCTCCGAGGAACGCCTGAAAGCGGAATTCGACGGCGTTAACCGCAGCTATATCCCCATGCACTCAATTGTCCGAATTGACGAGGTTGCAAAAGAGGGTGTTGGCAAAATTTCTGAGGCAAAGGGCAGCAACAATGTTTCTTTGTTCCCCAGCCCCGCATTTACGCCGAAGACCGTCGATTAAGTAGAGCATTGCGCATTAATGACCACCCAACGGACAAGATTGCCTACCAAATGTTGGGCAGCGGCGTTGAGGTTACCTATGGCGAACTAAACGCCGGCTCAAATCAGGCAGCCCACCTTTTTCGCGACCGCGGCATCCTCGCTGGAGACGGCATTGCCATTTGGCTGCCAAACCACGAAGAATTTCTCAAAATCACCTGGGCCGCCCAACGGGGAGGACTCTACTACACGCCAATTAGCACTTTTTTCCAGACTGACGAGGTCACCTATATCCTCGATAACTCTGACGCCCGGTTGCTGGTGACAAACCCAGAACTGCTTGCCCGCTTGCCAGAGTCCTTTCTCGCCAGCACAGAACTCGACATCTTGCTTGTTGATGGCTCAAACGCCGGTGGGGAAGCTCCGGGCTATCCAAACTGGATTGACGAACGAGCTAGATACCCATCCACGGCAATTGCCGATGAATACGAAGGCGCCGAGATGATTTATTCATCGGGTACAACAGGGCGCCCCAAGGGTGTCCGTTTTCCTTTGCAGTTCAATGAGATTGGGACGGTTTCCGACCTATTCAAAACCAGAATCCAGATGCATAACCTGAACTCAGAGGTTCGCTACCTGTCTACGGCTCCGATGTATCACTCGGCACCACTGCGCTACAACATGATGGTGACCCGGCTGGGAGGCACCGCCTATATTCTCGAAAAGTTCGATGCAGAAGCCGCCCTTAGCGCCATCCATCAACATCAAATTACCCACAGCCAATGGGTCCCAACGATGTTTGTGCGACTCCTAAAACTACCCCGGGAGATTCGTGACCAATATGACTTGAGCTCCCTTCGGTACGCCATTCACGCTGCTGCCCCCTGCCCTGTTGATATCAAACAACAGATGATTGACTGGTTTGGACCGGTCATTTATGAGTACTACTCAGGAACCGAGGCAAACGGTTCGACGGCGATTACAACCGAAGAATGGCTATCCCATCGCGGTAGTGTTGGCCGGGCGATTCACGGTGAGCTTCATATCCTAAACGATAACGGCGTCGAGGTGCCGCCACTCGAATCCGGCAGCGTGTATTTTGCTCGGGGTTCAGATTTCAGCTACTACAAGGATGACAAAAAGACAGCCGCGGCAAAAAATGCCGCAGGTTGGTCAACCCTGGGGGACATAGGCTATGTTGATGCTGAGGGGTATCTCTACCTACAGGATCGAAAATCTTTCATGATTATTTCCGGAGGCGTGAATATTTACCCTCAGGAGGTTGAGAATCTATTAGTTAATCATCCGAAGGTAGCAGACGTGGCTGTATTTGGTGTGCCAAATGAAGAGTTTGGTGAAGAAGTCAAAGCCGTTGTCGAACTACTCCCCGGGGAACTCAGTTCCGAGCAACTGGCTCTTGAACTAATTGATTATTGTCGAGAAAAACTTTCCCACGTCAAATGCCCCCGCAGCATCGACTTCAGCCTCGCACTACCGCGTCATCCAACGGGCAAGCTCTACAAAAAGCCCCTTAGAGATCAATACTGGGCATAACTTGAGGAATTCCGGATCTGGTCTACACTTACGATAACCCGTCAAGGAATGACCCAATGGCCAAGCGTAGAATCGTCCTCACCAGTCAGGAAATGAATGAACTGAATGGCAAAATCAAACTGCTCGAGTCTCAACTCAGCCGCTCGAACCATCGTGTTGGCGAGTTAGAAACAGGCGTTCAAAAAATCCAGAAACTTGTCGCGAAGAAAACCAAGCGTAAAGACCCGGATGCTCTGTGCGAAGAAGTCATCAATCTTGCGGCTAAAGCCATCAACCCCCCGGTAACCGTCCGCGAAGAACGGCTTGCAGCTGAAGCCGAGGAAGCTGAACTGGCTACAGCCGGCTAATTTCCATCGCTGGCGCATTCTGGATCAACACATCAATTCTGATTTGCTGACCCGGCAAGATAAACCCTGGACAAATTTCTGCCAGGGGTAACAAAACGAATAACCGTTCTACTGTTCTGGGGTGCGGTACCTCAAGTTCCGGTCTGGCAATTTGCTCTTCACCGTAAGTGATCAAATCCAGATCTATGGCCCGGGCTACATTTTTCCCGTGATCGAAGGGCCGCCCCATCTCAATTTCGAGCGCCTGGAGTTCCGCCAATAGGCTCCCGGCGGCAAGGGTAGTCTCGAATGCCACCACTGCGTTGACAAAGGCCCCCGATTGATCATTCATACCCACAGGTTCTGAGCGCCACAGCGAGGATCGCAACAAAGCCCCCTCCGCCAGAGCCTGCAAACGATCCATCGCTAGTTCAACCTGGGCTACCGGGTTGCCTGCATTTGCACCAATCGCAACAATCACCTCAGGCATCATTATCTTCAGGGCTTTCCACAGCCCAGTTCACAGTAATGTTGATTAATAGCAATTCCATTTCCAATCGTGATAGTTTTACCGTCGAAACTTTTACTGAATTTAGGCTTCAAATTGTAGCTCTAATTCTTAGCTTTATTTATTAGCTCTAAATACATGAACTATAAGGGGAAGTCACAATGAAAGCAGCTGTCCTACGGGAAGCCAACAAACCACTCGAAATCGAAGAAGTTCAAATTTCCAAACCCGGCCCACGGGAAGTCATGGTTAGACCTATTGCCGCGGGTGTTTGTCACAGTGACCTGCACTTTATGGATGGCTCCTACCCCTACATGTTGCCAACCATCCTCGGCCACGAAAGCGCCGGGATTGTTGAAGAAGTTGGTTCCGACGTGACCTACGTCAAGAAAGGCGACCATGTCATCACTTGCTTGTCTGCCTTCTGTGGCCATTGTGAAAAATGTATCACAGGGCATCTATCACTTTGCGCATCTCCTGAGGTCTCCCGTAAGCAAGAAGAAGAATCTCGATTATCTATTGGCGGCGCACCGGTTCACCAGTTTTTGAATCTTTCTTCTTTTGCTGAACTCATGCTGATCCACGAACATGCCCTGGTAAAAGTCCGTGAAGATATGCCAATGGACAGAGCGGCTCTAATCGGTTGTTCAACCACAACGGGTGTGGGCGCAGTGTTCCACACCGCAAAGGTTGAACCTGGTTCAAAGGTTGCCGTAATTGGTTGTGGCGGTGTGGGCCTTGCGGCTATTAATGGCGCGGCGATTGCCGGCGCATCTCAGATTATCGCCGTTGACATGGTTGACTCAAAACTAGAACTCGCCAAAGCAGTAGGCGCAACCCATACAATCAATGCGAGCAAATGCGATGCGGTCGGTGAAGTCCTCGAGCTGACCCAGGGTGGTTGTCACTACACATTTGAGGCCATTGGCCTAAAGGCAACCGCGGAGCAGGCATTCAAGATGCTGCAATCCGGCGGCGTTGCCACCGTAATCGGCATGATTCCCATCGGCACCATGGTCGAAGTTCATGGTGTTGAATTGCTCGCTGAAAAGAAACTACAGGGGTCGAATATGGGATCAAACCGATTCCGAGTCGATATGCCTCGCTTCATCGATTTTTATCTCGATGGTAAGTTGCATTTGGACCAGATGATCTCGAAGCATATTAAGCTTGCGGAAGTGAACGATGCGTTAAACGCGCTGAAAACTGGCCAGGAAGCGCGTCACATCATTATGTTTGACCAATAGGCTTAATTTAGAAATACCACTAACCGGACACACTCAATGCGAACAACGCCAGAAGATGTCGGCCTGTCAGGTGCAAGGCTATATAAGATTGATCATCTGACCCAACGTTACATTGATGAGGGAAAGTTAGCGGGCACTATTTCGTTGGTGGCTCGGCGCGGCGAGATTGTGCACCTTGAAAGTCAGGGCTTAATGGATATCGAAGCCGAGAAGAAGATGCAGGACGACACCATCTTCCGCATTTACTCGATGTCCAAGCCCATCACCAGCGTTGCGTTGATGATGCTTTACGAGGACGGCTGTTTTCAGCTTGATGACCCAGTATCCCGGTTTATTCCGGGCTTTGCTGACCTACAGGTTTATGGCAAGTCTGGTCACCAAAAAGCAGAACGGCAAATGACCATTCGCGATTTGCTCACCCACACTTCCGGTCTTACCTACGGATTTCTCCAAACTCACCCCGTCGATGACCTGTATCGGGATGCCGCGGTGGAAGAATCCGACACCCTTGATGACATGATCGAAAAGCTTTGCGAATTGCCTTTGGTTTTCTCACCGGGTACACGTTGGCGTTATAGCGTCGCAACGGATGTGTGTGGTTACCTTGTACAAAAGATTTCTGACATTCCCTTTGATGACTTTCTTAAGGAACAGATCTTTGAACCCCTCGACATGAAAGACACGGGCTTTTATGTCCCTGAAGCCGAGAGCCATCGATTTGCTGCCAACTATCAAAAAACGCCTGAAGACGGCATGCAACTCATCGACTCGCCTGAACGCAGCCCTTATTTGAAACCAAAGTCCATGCATTCAGGCGGCGGTGGTTTAGTATCGACGGTCCATGACTACTATCGATTTGCGCAACTCCTGTTGAATGGCGGAGAGTTTGACGGCGTCAGACTACTTGGCATCAAAACAATGGAGTTAATGGCCAGCAACCATTTACCCAATAACGGCGATCTGACCAGTATGGGCCAGGCGACTTTTAGCGAGACACCTTTCGACGGAATAGGATTTGGGCTGGGATTTTCAGTCATGATTGATCCAACCGAGGCTCAGATTCTCGGCTCCCCCGGCGAGTTTGCCTGGGGCGGCGCTGCCAGCACCTACTTCTGGGTTGACCCTGAGGAGGACATGTTGGTGATTTTCTTAACTCAACTTATGCCATCAGGCAGCTATCCAATTCGGCGAGAATTGCGCGTGGCAGCATACCAATCTATCATAGACTAACGAGATACTCATGGCGCGAATCGAAATCGAATCGGATGTGACAGGCAATGTCTGGAAGATCGAAAAAAAAGTCGGTGATCGATTGGAAGCAGAAGACGTCATCATGATTTTAGAATCTATGAAAATGGAAATTCCAGTCGAAACCCCCAACGCCGGTACCTTGATCGAAATCCTGGTCAAAGAAGAAGATCAGGTCGATGAAGATCAGATAGTCGCTATTGTCGAAAGTGACTAGGCTCTAACGCCCAGTGAAATTCGGCTCTCTCTTTCCAAAAAAGGCCTGGACGCCTTCAGCTCTATCATCTGTCAGAGTCGTCAAAATATTTTGATCCGTGTCCATATGCATAATGGCTTGATCCAGGGCATTGCTCACCGCGTTAATACTTTGCTTAATCATTTGCGTCGCAATTGGCGGTTGTCCGGCATATAACAACGCCATTTCCATCGCCTTGGCTTCCAACCGCGCTGTCGGCACAACCTCGTCAAGAAAGCCCCAGGAAAGCAGCGTTTGCGCATCTTCTTTAGCCCCGAGCATGATCATCCTTTTTGCCCGGGCTGGACCGATCAACCGAACGCACAGAGGCAAAGATTGCCACATCAAGTTGATGCCAAGATTCACTTCAGGATAACCGCAATAACAATCCTCAGAGCCAATTCGAAAGTCGCAAGCAGTTGGGATGCAAGCTCCGCCCCCAAGGGCGACGCCGTGTATCGCGGCAATAGTGACCTGATTAATTTCTGTAATTGCTTTGATCATCCTTGCACCCAGACCTGATTTACGGCGACGGATAATCATCGAATCGTCTGTTGAGACCTTCTGTTTTAGATCCGCCCCTGCGCTAAAGTGTTTGCCCGCGCCAGAAAAAATGACAACCCGGGTTTGTTCATCATCGAGAAAACTCCGGGCTACCGCTTCGATATCTTCCATTAGCCCAGTATTTAGCGCATTCAATTGTTCCGGACGATTTAAGATCACCCGGGTCACATGGCCCTCGGATCGAACGACAAGATTGTTATAGATCATCAGCTTCCCTTATTTTGACTTGATCACGATGCGGCTCGTAACTGATAAGGATGCTGAACGGAGCATTAAGAATTTACAAGCGGTCGGGTAAATACAGGGAGTAGGTGTCCCGCCGAATATAGGGTGATCGGCGAATTCTGCTTCTACGATAGGTTGAAGGTTTCCAACAAACCTTTAGCCAACGGAAGAAACCACGTCGATATTGTTGCCGTCGATCCTTGCCGGATCGTCGCTCGGTGAAGGTGACCTTGTGCACACGTTTACCCCGCTATGTCGGGTAGGAACTGTTTCTTGAATTGGTATTTCTTGAATTAGGACTATTTAGTTTAAGTGAGCAAATCCGGTTGTAAACAAACGATATGGTCTTAAAACCCCAAAATATATACCAGGGATGAGCCCGTACCTTTTCCCAGCGGACACCACCGCGTATGATGCCCGCCAATGAAATCACGACTTTCCAAAGAAGAAGCCCTGTCATTTCTCCTGACTTATTTGATCGTTGAGCGGCAGCAATCCTTCACCCTGAACCAGATGACCCTATTTAGTCTGTCCAACCTCGCATTGGAGGTGGAACATCGCTTAAGCAGCGAAGAGGGGCTTATTCCCCATGAGGTTATCGAAGCTCTGGCTGATCAATTTATCGAGACTCTATAAATGCTGAACCCCAGACCCGCTGCGCTCATTTTTGATATGGATGGCACTCTGCTGGATACAGAACCGCTCTACTCCGAGGCGACTCAAAAAGTACTCGACCCTTATAACGCCACCTACACCATGGAGCTAAAAAGACGCTGCATTGGTGGAGATTCCCACACCAGCGCTCAGATTGTCATTGATGCATTTGATTTACCGATGACTACCCAGGAATTTCTCACCCAGCGGGAGGTTCACTTAATGTCGCTGTTTCCCTCGGCTGCAGAAATGCCAGGGGCAGAAAATTTCATCAACGCCCTGGCTGAAAAGGGCGTGGCACTGGGCCTGGCAACCAGTAGCCACCGTCACCTGGTCGACGTTAAGTTCACCCACCGGAGCTGGTCGAAGCACTTTTCAGTGGTGGTTTGTGGTGACGATGCAGAGTTAAAGCAAGGTAAGCCCGCGCCGGATATATTTGAGCTTTGCGCCACACGGCTTGGGGTTAAGCCTTCAGATTGTATTGCCTTCGAAGACTCACCCAACGGTGTTACCTCGGCAACTGCGGCGGGGATGCAGGTGATTGCAATTAATAGTCCTTATGTCGAACCGGGTGCACTGTCGAGTGCTGCCCTTGCAATCGATCACTATGACGAACTATCAGCCCTCATAGAGTCGATCTAGCCTAGCTCTCTTTTTTGGACTGGTTTTGTGTCGTATTTCCCAATCGATTCCAGAATTCCATGTTCTGCTCCAGGGCTTTTCTCATCAGCGCCATAGGCTCCGCTCCGGCGAGGTCTTGCATTCTCGAACGATACCGTTGCTCATGGTCGAGGAACGTCGTAATACTCTGTTCAATATAGCGACTCACAACATTCTGCATCGGTGCACCATAGAAACGGATAAGCTGTTGAAGTACTCGATTGGTTAAAATCGGCTCATGGCCCTCCCCTTCCTGTTCAGAAATAATTTGTAACAGGACGGAACGGGTCAGATCCTTATCGGTCTTTGAATCAACAACCCTGATCATGTCTCCCCGAAGCACAATTTTTCGGATATCTTCCACCGTCACATAGCAGCTCTCTTGAATATCATAGAGGCGACGATTCGGGTACTTCTTGAATTCTCTCATTGGGCTAATTCCTACTTAAGCGTACAGCGCGGCGAGGGCCGCTGGTCGTTGATACTTTACCCACTCATTGTCTGCCTGGGCCAACCTATCCGCCACGATGTGGTAAATCGATGGATTAAAGGCCATGCCGCAGTGGCTGCCACAGACTCTAACATTCTGGGTTGTGCCGTCTTCAAACTCCTCCATGCACCCTTCCCAGTGCACAACACCATCACCTTTACTATAAATGGCGGTCATTGGTACCGGAGGCGAGCTCGATTCATCAAAAAACTCTAGTGCATCACGCATCTCTTCTGGTGTCATGCCCGTCGACCGCTCAAAGAGTTGAGAGACAATACTTGCCACAGCGTCACTCTTATCCATGCGAATGGGACTGCCTAGAGAAATGACCTGTCGAACATGTTGTGGATACAGTCTCGCGAGCTCACGGGCAAAAACACCGCCCAGACTCTGACCAATCAACGACACTTTACCTTCCGTTTGCTCCACCAGTTGAAGAAACATTTCCGGCAATTGTGTTGCCATGATGTCAAAACGACCGGTATTTCGGCCAAGATTCCAGCCCACCGGCGAATACCCCATACGGGACAAATATTTTCGCAGAACTGCTGTCGATTCGTCACCCGCCATAAAACCCGGTAATACCATGACGCTGTGGCCATCACCCCTGGGCAGGGTACGCAACAAAGGCCAGGTCATCGACAGGGCGCTGAGCTCAAACAGTGTGCGGGGAATCTCGGAGGCGAAATTCATCATCGAGGGGCCCCGGGGCTTCTCTACGTCTAGCTGTTCGTACATCTACACCCCCCAAATCGTTGTTTTTGTTGCTTTGTTGCATTGAACAACGGTCCGAGTGTGGCGGAGTTAAGTTTGGGAAGCAAGGCTCTTTACCGGGAAAATTAACCCTATTTTGGCTTGCAAATTTGACCCCTAATACGCTCTTAACAATCGTTTATTAGACTTCCCCTGGATTTATTTTGTGGCAGTGCACAAATCAGTTGACGGAGGAATTTCGATGCCTATAATCCGCGCCAACGCACCACCTTGGGACATGCTGTTCTCGCAATACCCCAAGATGGTGACCGGTCTGTCGTTTGAATCCACAAGATTAAGACATCAATTCGCTATAAGCCTTACAAAAACAATAGCTTAGGTCCACGAACCCTATGGTGGCATAAGCGTTGCAAGCCCTTATAGACAGATGTAAACCGCTATAGAGCGTTATAGCGGATTGTCAAAACTAACGGACAAAACTAACGGTCAAAGCAAACGGTTAACCAGGCGTTACACAGACTACTCATTCAAACTATTATGGAGGCGATCATGGAAAAGCTGAGCATGCAGGATGCCACTTTTCTCTATTCAGAAACGGACAAGGTACTCAATCAAATTGCGTCACTTCAGCAATTTGAATTGCCGAAGGACGTAACACCCCAGAGTTTCGTCACGAACCTCCGAACTTATCTGATGGATCGCATCCACCTGCTACCCTATCTCACCCGCAAAGTAAGAATGATTCCAGGTGGGATAGACCACGCTGTTTGGGTTCGGGACGGGAATTTCGACATCCACAATCACGTGGTTGAAGTGCCCCTGGAAGCACCGGGCACCTTCGAACAGCTGCAAGCCAAAGTTGCTGAGCTGCACTCTATCCCCATGAATCGTATCCGCCCCCTCTGGTGCATGCACGTCATCACCGGGTTACAGGATGGCACCGTCGCTTACTATGCTCAGGTGCATCATGCCTGTGTTGACGGTATGGCCGGTCAAGCAATGACAATGACCTTAACCGACGATACGCCAGAGCCCCAGGCGAAACATTGCCCGGCTGACTTTATTCAGGACGAAAATCCCAGTATGGCGGAATTACTCTCAGCCTCCTTGCAAAACCTCATGAGTTATCAATCTGGGAGTATGGCCCGTACTAGCGGCATGATGAAAACTGCCACAAGACTTGGTCAACGCATGATTGATCCCGGGAAATCTTTTGGCGCTCTCGGCCAGACCGCTCCGGATACAGCATTCAACCAATCGATTGGCAGAGATCGTACATTCGCCTGTACTAAGATTCCCCTTACTGACGTGAAAAAGATCGGTAAAACCATGGGTGCCAGCGTCAACGACGTATTCCTCACGGTCTGCGCCGGTGCTCTCCGTCGTTATCTAGCACGTAAAAATCAATTACCAAGACGCAATTTGATTGCAGGATGTCCCGTCGCCATTCCACGCGCGGCGCATTCCAATCAGGGCAACAGTGTCAGCATGATGAGCGTGGACCTATTCACATCCGTTGCCGATCCCCGAGTTCGCTTGCTCCGAGTGAAGAGTTCCGCTAATACCGCAAAAGAAGTGACCGCGGAACTTGCCGAGGGCATGGACAGCAATGTTTCACTCCTGGGTCTGCCCCTATTGACCCAGGCCGCAAGTTGGGTCAACGAATTTAGCCGAGCCTCAGACACTATGACAATGCCATTTAACGTTGTCGTGTCGAATGTGCCAGGTCCTAGAACCCCGCTCTACGCCAACGGCGCAAGGATGCTGAGCCACTATCCGGTTTCTATTCCAACCCACGGTCTTGGATTAAACATCACTGTACAAAGCTACTGTGACGGTCTATTTGTTGGCCTCACCGCCTGCAAGAAGGCGGTTCCAGACCTTGATGTTCTGCGGGACGACCTCTTTGCTTCTTTTGTTGAGCTAAAAGCGCTGACGTTACCCGCAAACATAACCGAGATAGGTGTTCAGACGACTCCAGAGGTGAAAAGCACCCCGGCAACCGGCGAAAAACCTGAAAATCTGACAAAAGTTGCTTAAAAACTAAAAATATTTGTTCTCGGCCCTTGATTTTATTGCAGCGCACCATATAATGATGCAATGCAACATAGAGACACGGCCAAAGCTACGTTACAGCTGAGTTCACATACACAACGGAGAAATTCCATGAACATTATTGAGAAACAAACTGAGCTGGGTAAGTCTTTATACGAGATCAATACCAGCACAATGAAAGAATACTTGAGCATGCAACGCGCCAACATCGAGAAGTATGTTGAAGTTAATCGCGAGTTCGGTTCACGCTTACCTGAAGTGAAGGACATCAGCAGTGCTGTTGAACTTCAGCGTGAATACAACGGTATGCTCTGGGCACAAACCAAAGAAGCTATGACTGCCCAGACAGAACTGCTGAAAGGCGCATTCAGTGAAACACGCACTGCGTTGAAAACTGCTTACACGTTCGAAACTGACGTTGAAGCTGTAAAACCTAAAGCAAAAGCCAAGGCTAAAGCACCAAGCAAAGCTAAAGCTAAAAAGACCGCCGCCGCTGCCTAAAAAGCCAGCCTGGCAACATCTTTCAGCAGGTAATTGGTAGCTACCTGTTGTGAGCGGACTCCGCCGATTCTGTTTTTCCCTCTTCAGGTCGGTGGAGTCCATTTACCTTACTTTAATTCTCTTGTTTGATCTTCATTTTTTTGCAAAAAACCACTTGCACTTGTTGCACTGCAATATATAATGTTGCACTGCGGCAAAAGATTAGACAAAACCATCACATTTGGATGAAGAATATGAACATCATTGAAAAGCAAGTTGAAATGGGCCGGGCCCTTTTCGAAATAAACCAAAATACAATCCAGGAATTGGCTCGCACACAGCAAGACAACCTGAAGAAGTACTTCGAATTAAACAGCACTTTCTCAAAGCGAATCCCATCAGTCACTGACGTGACGAGCTTTGTAGAACTCTCACGTGAATACAACGAAACGTTGTGGACCGGTGTTAAAGACTCTACTCGCGGTCAAGTTGACGTGCTCAAGAGCGCTGTTGAAGAAACTGGCGTAGCCGTTCGTAAAGCTTTTACTGTTGAAACCGCCGACTAAACCCCCCTTAGTTAAGTTGGTATTTAAAGGGCGCTCTATGCGCCCTTCTTTTTTTGCGCTCTAATAACCCCCCACCGGTCATGAGACAAAAAAATGAAAATTACAGTTGATGTTGATATCACCCCTGAAGAGCTACGACGATTTATTGGTCTGCCCAATGTCGAAAAGATTCAGAACGAGATGATCAAGAACGCTCAAAAATACCTCCAAGAATCCGGTCAATCTCAATACAAAGAACTTGTCTCCAGTGCTATGCAGCCGATGATGGCTTATCAGAGCTGGTTACAGCGAATGATGACCGGTGAAACAACCAATTCGACTAAATCAAAACCCGACAAAGACGGAGCCAAAAATGATGACTAAAGGCACAGCGCTAATTACCGGCGCATCGTCAGGCATCGGAGCAGAGCTGGCCCGCTACTTTGCGAAACAACAATTTGACCTTGTGATCACCGCTCGACGCAAATCCAATCTAGACGCTTTGGCGACGGAGCTAGGCAGCTCAGTGAATGTGACTGTTGTCAGCTGTGATCTGGCGGATTCCGCTGGTATAGAAGCCCTATTAACGGCCGTTTCAGAAATCGAAATTGATGTGCTGGTTAATAATGCGGGGATTGCCTATTCCGGGAACTTTCAAAGTCAGGATGAAGAAACCGTCTTAAACCTAATTCACTTGAATATCATTGCCCTGACGCGCCTAACACACAGACTATTGCCCAATATGATCAATCGGGGCATGGGCAGAATTCTGAACGTTGCATCGGTTGCGTCATTTCAGCCAGTCCCCTCACTTGCGGCCTACGCAGCGTCTAAAGCCTATGTCCTGTCTTTAAGCGAGTCCCTGTCTGAAGAACTCAGAGGCACAGGTGTGTCGGTTACAGCCCTATGCCCAGGCTTAACTAAAACCGCTCTGTTAGACGAGGTCCAAGGCTTCGACGTCCCAATGGGCATTGCCTCCGCCCCTGCCGACGTGGCTCGAGAAGGGTATGATGCGCTAATGAAAAAGGAAGTCATCCGTGTCCCAGGCATTGCTAATCAGGCAGCACTCGCATGGGCAAAGCACCAACCCCGCTGGCTTGTTCGAGGTATCGGCGGGCTTGTTGCTCGATTTAATCCAAACAATCACTAAATGCCATTTAGAAAAAGGATTTGTTGATGACATGTTTTAAACACTGGACCCTGAGCATCTTCACCAGCTTAATCCTGGTCAGTGGAGCACAAGCCAGTTCCTGTGACATAGAACCCTCAAAACCAACAGCTGACGCCATCATCGCGTATCAAGCCTGCATCGACGCTGGTCATCAAATGGTGACTGACCTCAGAAATGAGCTCGGCACAAGATCATTCCAAACCGGCAGTTTCAAAACGGCGGTTGTTCACTTTTCGGAAATCATCGATCAACAGGACAGGCCCGGCAGAGCCCATTTCAACCGGGCACTGGCCTACCTGGAACTCGGTAAGGAAAGGCATGCCCTGAAGGACCTTGAAGCCGCCAATCAGATATTGCCTGGATATTCACCTGCACACTTCTATCGCGGCGTTACGCTGCATAAGTTGCGCCGTTATCAGCAGGCCATCGATGCATTTGGAGTTGCGCTCAACCTATCCGCCGGTGGAGCAGCACTTGCGCCAATCTATTTCGAAAAGGCCCAGGCTGAAATTAAGCGTAAGTACATTCAAGAAGCCCGCAAGAGCCTCGACAACGCACTTGAATCCGATCCCAGCTACTCAAAAGCCCTCTTTGCACGAGCGCTTTTACACAAAAAGTCCGGTGCGGATGAACTTGCCATCGCTGACTACAATCAGTACATCTTATCCAACCCCGAATCCGCCGAGGCCCACTACAATCGCGGCCTAATATTTCAGGATTTGCGACGGGACCACCTGGCTATTCAGGACTTCAATCGGGCGATCGAGTTGAACCCAAGGTATGTAAAAGCCAGGGCAAGCAAAGGGATTACCTACTTCTGGCCGGTGTTCCCTGTCTTGTTGGTGCTATTACTCGGCTAAACTTTTTTACACCGAATCCGTGTCACACTGAATCTGTTCTACCGGTCTAGATCTTTATGTATCGGCTTATCCTTTTATTTTTGGTTATTTCTCAACCACTTATCGCTGAACCACTTAAGGTTCCCGGCGGCGAGTTTGATATTGAGTGGAAAACCCCCTTCAGTCAGCAAGAAAAAGCAACGCTCATCAGTTGGCTCGAACACGCCGCTACCTCCGCCAGTTTGATTAATGGAAGTTTCCCCCGCAAGCAGACCCATGTGCTTATCCAGCGGGCGAGCCGAGGTACTGGCCCCGTGCCCTGGGCGAACACCATTCGACATACGGATCCCCAGGGCGTTTCCTTCCACGTGAACCCCACAGCTGGGCTCGAGGCGCTAAAAGCCGACTGGACCGCAACCCACGAGTTTAGTCATCTCTATTTGCCCTACCCTGGCCGGTCGGATATCTGGATATCAGAGGGATTCGCAAGCTACTACCAGAACATTTTTATGATGAGAAAAGGCACACTGAGCGAAGTTCAGGGATGGCAGAAAATTGCAGACGGATTTGCGAGAGGGCAAGCCGATCTCAATCAAGACATTTCGCTCCAGCAGGTCAGCCGGGAAATGCGCTCCAGACGTGCCTTTAAACGTGTATATTGGTCCGGCGCACACTATTTCCTCGAAGCTGATATTGCCCTACGCCAACAATCAAGTTCCCTGGATGAGGTGATATCCAAGTTTATGACCTGTTGCCGAGAGCACCCAGCGGAATGGGATGGGGCAAAAATCGTCGAGGCCCTTGATAAGGCGCTTGATCCAACCGGAACAACTCGTCTCTTTACGCCCCTATATCGCCAGTACCAACAGTCTATGGGACTTCCCGACTATCGCAGTACCCTGACCAAAGTGGGGGTTTTGATTGCCGATAAGCAGATATCCCTGAGCCCCGAAAGTGATACTAGAACAGCCCTAAGGCAAGCCATTTCTTCGCGCCCCTAAAAGGCGAATCTTGGACTCTGTGCTATATTTCTAGCTAGAACAAATACCAAAAGGATGGGGTATGTTATCCGGGCTCCGCGGAACACTTCTAGCTAGCTGTGGACTGGTTTTCCTGTGTCCATACTTTTTATTCGCCGCGACTGACAACACAAACTCAGGGCCCGATCAATTTGAACAACTGATTCAACAGGCCTCCATCTATCAGAGCCGGGGCTATCGCAATCAGGCGGTTGCACTCCTGCAAAAAGCCGACAACCTCAAGGACGCAAATCAAACCCAGCGAATCCAATCGGGCTTACAACTTGCTCGCCTCTATTTTGAGCTTGGTGAGTATCCGCTGAGCTTGAATATGACCAGTCGGATATTGGCTCAAGGAGCACCCGAGGCCAGTCGAGCTGAAGCACTGAATATTCTGGCAACTGTGCAGAGCACCCTCAATAAACCGAAAGTGGCGAGTGATACCTTCTCTGACGCAGTTACAGCAAGCGAGTTGTCCGTGGATAAACGGTTAACCAAAATTATTCTCGCCAACCACTTAAGACATGAATTGGATTATGGAAAAAAGACCGCTGCCGTTGAACTAGCGACACGGCTCACACCTCTGGTCATGGCATTGGGGAATCAAAAAGAGTCAATCGAACTTCAAATCTCTACTGCTGAATTATTTATGCGTCTTTCGCTTTTGGCTCCTGAAACCAACAGCAGATCAAAGGCGCAAACTCTGCTCGAGCGTGCCGCAGCAAACGCAGACGCGCTGTCAGACCCGAGGCTGCAAAGTTACGCTATTGGCCATCAAGGTCGAAACTTGATTGACCAGGGCAATTTAGCCGAGGGTTTACAGCGCCTCAGCACAGCGACATTTCTTGCAAACAGTAGCCGTTCCTTTGAGAGCGCTTACCTGTGGCAGTGGCAAACCGCCCGGGCTTACCGCTTGCAGGGGAAAACCAAAATGGCGGTGGCAGAATATCAAACCGCCATCTCGACTCTCGAGCAGGTAAGAAAAGAACTCATCAACGGCTCACCGTTCACTTTCCCCCAGAAGATCCAACCACTATTTTCTGAGTTATCTGATCTGCTACTCACCGCTGCACGATCATCCGCTATCCACTCCGACCAACAAACCTATTTGAAACAGGTACAGCATGTCCTAGAACAATCCAAATCTGCTGAGCTTCAGGATTACTTTCAAAACGATTGTGTCATTCCCGATGAGAGTATGGATCTCAACAATGTTGGCGTTGCAACCGCTGTTATCTATCCCGTGATTTTGCCCGATCGACTCGAAGTCCTGGTTAACATTGGTGACCAGGTCCATCAATTTGTTGCTCCCACCACCGACAGCGATCTCAGGATGCTTGCTAACGACTTCAGGTACAACCTGCAACGGGATCAAGGTGATGATGAATACAAAGAACTGGGTAAAGAGCTTTACGATATGGTCTTCGCTGACGCTGAGGCTCTATTAAAAGCGCACAGTATCACCACCTTACTGATCATCCCGGACGGCATCCTACGGACTATTCCTTTTTCAGCGTTCTATGATGGCAATGAA
Organism: uncultured Pseudomonadales bacterium; assembly: GCA_963976815.1. Taxonomy (GTDB): domain Bacteria; phylum Pseudomonadota; class Gammaproteobacteria; order Pseudomonadales; family Azotimanducaceae; genus JAHRVQ01. The sequence goes on from CAXBLU010000007.1 coordinate 103,878, forward strand.
TTTCTAATCCAAAAATTTGCCCTTGCGACGACGCCAGGTATTAGCCTTACCCTGCCAAAACACCTTGATGTTGCTCAGGCTAGCTTGTTTGCTGGCGGCATCTCCGATGCGGTCCAGGGCTTCAGCGCCCTCCCGGGGGTACCGGTTGAACTCCTAAAATTACAGAACGACTATGGTGCGGATGTCCTGCAGGACGAAAAATTCAGCCTCAACGCGGTTCAATTACAGCTGGGTTCCGCCGACTACTCCGTTGTTCATATCGCCACCCACGGTCACTTTGACAGCAATCCCCAGGCCTCCTACCTTCTCACCCATGATGACAAATTCACGATGGACTCCCTTGAACAGAGTATTGGGAGTCGACGTCAGACGGGAAACCCACTTGAACTGCTTGTGCTCAGCGCCTGTGAAACTGCCGTCGGTGACAATCGAGCGGCCCTGGGTCTCGCGGGTGTGGCACTCAAAGCCGGAGCGAGAAGCGCAATCGCCACACTTTGGCAGATTAGTGATGCCGCCACGGTTGAGGTGATTACCGATTTCTACGCAGGCAACACCACGGGCAAGATGAGTAAAGCCCAATCACTCCAATTTGCACAGACTCAACTGATAGCCTCGAAACGTTTTTATCACCCAAGTGACTGGGCACCCTTTTTATTGATTGGAAACTGGCTATGAGACCGATACTACTATTTACCATCGGTCTGCTTGTTGTCTTGCCGGTCCAGGCGGAAAACTACTACGTCGTCACCGGAAGCTTTGAGTCCAAAACCAGCGCCGAAGATCAGGTCAATAAAGTCAGACAATGGTTTTCACCCACCACCATCACAGAAACGAAGGTCCGCGGGATAACTCGGTTTCGAGTTTTGGTTGGCCCGATCACGGATCCCTCAACAGCGGAGCAAACCCGAATCAAGGCCGCTGATCGAGGCTTTAGCCAAGCCTGGACCTTTGCAGAAAACTCAAAGACTCAAACGAGTTCAAGCGTAAAAAAACCTGATACCGTGGCTCTTTCAAACCCTTCAAACGATTCAAGCACCTCAGGCCCATCTCCCGCTTCAGACCCTAGAATCAGTCGTCAAAGTCATATTGAGGTTAGTCGTTTTATCTACACAGCGCCGGCGCTTGAATCTGGAGTGTCAGAACTACTGGCTACGGTCTCGAACAGACAGATTCAAACATCAGAGTTGCTGGGTGTTAAAGACCGGATTAATCAACTCTACGTAACCAATGGCTACGTGAATACCGGCGTTATTATCCCAGACCAACAAATTCACAATAGCGAGCTTGAACTGCAATTCATTAGCGGGAAAATTTCAGAGCTACAGATCAATAGCCAATTGCGCAGACGATACATTCAGAGCCGATTAGACATTAGCGAACCCTTCAACCTGGTTCGCTTACAGAGCTCCCTCAAGCTATTAGAACAAGACCCGATGGTTACTCGCATAGATGCGAGGGTAGCGCCCGGCGTAAACCCCGGTGAGGCGACACTAGCACTGGAGGTCGAGACCTCGCCAAAATTTCAGATTGAGCTATATGCCGCAAATGATCGCTCGCCATCGATTGGCAGCGAAAATGGCAAGCTTACATTTGCCGCGACTAACCTAACGGGCTGGGGAGAAACCTATCGCGTGGGCACATCCGTTACCGAAGGACTCGACGCCTTTGATGCCACCATCGGTATACCTCTCACCTCCGGCGGCACCAGCCTGCAACTTCAATACGCACTCAGTGATTCATCCGTCATTGAAGAGCCTTTTGATGATATTGACGTCGAAAGTGAGACCGAGTCCCTGGGCTTAACGCTAAATATTCCGGTCTACAAAACCCTTGCTAGAGATTTGTCACTGCAACTCACAATCGAGGCCCGGCGCAACCAGACGAGCCTGTTGGGCCAACCATTTTCATTTTCAGAAGGTGCCGTAAACGGCGAAAGCCGGGTTGCGCCGGTTCGATTAGCTATCGCCTATACCGCCCAAAATACAAATGACTCCCTTGCCGCACGCTTGTCTATTTCTCGGGGTACATCCAAATTTGATGCGACCAACAGCGGCAGTGAAGCCAATGGCTATTTCACAAGTTATCTAGCCCAACTCCAGTACTCAAAACTCCTTGCTGAACGATTTCATATAACAGCAAGGGTGTTAGCGCAGCATGCCTCGGACCCGCTTCTTTCCGTAGAAAAGTACGCCTTGGGTGGCATCAATACCGTCCGCGGTTATCGACAAAATCAAGTGGTTAGAGACAACGCCTATCTGGCTTCAATCGAAGCTCACTACCGTCTGGATCTCCCAATCTGGATCGACCTAATTGGCTTTTTGGACTGGGGGAGTGGTGAAAACCATGATAATGCGGCCACGGGTGGCAAAAGTAACCTTGCTAGTATCGGACTCGGAGTGGCCGTTCAAGCCTGGCAGGGTTTCAGTCTGGAGCTCTACTTAGCTCACGGCTTTGATGACTTCGCCGCAACGGAATACAACCTGCAAGATGACGGCGTCCATTTTAGATTGGGTTATCAACATGAATTCTAAACCAGCATTTTTTGTTTCAGCGTTTTTTGGTTCAGCGCTCCTACTCTGGCCCGCCATCGGACACTCTGAGGTCACACTGGATGGGTCCCTAAGTGATAATTTTTTTGTGCAGGCTGGTGACCCGGTTCAACCGGGCAGCGGTTTCACCTACGACATCACAGCGGACCTAGGCCAACGGTCTGGACAAAATCTATTTCACAGTTTTGCAAAATTCAACATTGATCTCGGACAGCAGGCAAATTTTTCTGGCCCCTCAGGCATCAACAATATTGTGAGTCGAATTACCGGCGGAGAATCTTCAATCGCTGGCAAGGTCACCTCTAACATTAGTGGCGCCTCACTCTGGTTGGTTAACCCCGCAGGGTTTATTTTGACTAATGGTGCAGTTGTTGATGTCGACGGTACATTCCATTTATCTACCGCGGATTTTCTTGAGTTTAGTGATGGCGCTAAATTTTTTAGCAACCTTTCTGCAACGTCGACATTAAGCACGAGTCGCATTTCTTCTTTTGGTTTTATTGATGGTGGCAAGGGGATTATTGCCATCGACAGTAGCCGAGCAACCCCTGGTGAGGACAAATCCTCCAGCCATAATTTGAACGTCAACTCCGATTTTATTTCAATTCAGAATTCTGACCTACAGGCAAAAGAGATCGGCATCCGCATGGGCGATGCAACCTTTGGCAACATTGATATTGGCACAAGCCTACTTGAATCAGTAGAAGGTGGGATCTTTTTCCAAGGCGGAAATATATACGCGGTTGACTCGCTTATCACCGCCTCCGGACTCAGCAGCACCGTACAAGTTCGGGCGAACTCACTGACTCTGGAAGGGCTCAATAGCGCAAGCGCAATTCGTTCCGGCGAACTTGGCGCAAGCGGTGGTGACCTGGATATCGTCGCTAAAGATATCGTCTTGAAAAACAATGCCGTTCTTACTACATCATCAGGAGGAGGTCGAGAAGGTGGCGACATTCTGCTTGGCGCTGAGACCATTCAGGTGACGGGTAACAGCCAGATTGCATTGTTTGCCGGCACCGGTAGTCGCGCTGGAGATATTAACATCAATACCACGGACATCTTGATTCAGAACAGTAGTAGCCTAAATTCCTCCAGTAAGTTTCAGGGCGCGACCGCAGGCTCTATTGCAATTAACGCGACGGGACGCTTCGGCATTGAGTCCGGCAGCACGCTACTAGCTGAATCGGATAACGCCGGAATTGGCGGTAGTGTTAGTGTCACCGCTGGCAACATTCTTATACAGGACGGCGCAACCATCGACGTTCAGGCTCGAGGGGCAGGAAGTGCTGACACCGTTGACCTAAAAGCTCTTACCAGTTTAACCATGCGTAACGGCGCAAACATTAACGCCTCTAGCGGTGCCGGCGGAAACGGCGGCACCGTTCTACTTCGTGCGCCCACCGTGACACTCGATGATGTAGATATTATCGGCGAAGCCAATGGTCTGGGGGATGGCGGTGACATTCTGATTGATGGATCCGTTGTCTCCATTATAAATGGCTCAACAATTAGTGTTTCTTCAGTTTCGACTGCCGTGGATGGGGGAGACGCAGGCCTGGTAAATATCAAAGCGGATGCCGTAAATATTTCCGATACAAAGCTATTACTTGCAACCCGGGGCGGGGGCGTCGGCGGCACTTTGGAAGTGTTTGCGACCGATATCAACATTGATGACACGGTCATTGCCGCAGAAGCTGAGGGGCTCGGTTCAGGGGGTGACACAACACTTCGAGGAGATACTATCGACCTCACTAATATTCAGATCAATGCCAGTATCAAGGGCGAGGGTCAGGGTGGCGATATCAAATTAGAAGGCGGTACGATCACTTTGGTAAATCCGGACATCAACATCACTGCTAGTGGTCCGGGTGCTGCTGGAGATCTAACGGCGGAAGGCGATACATTCTTCGCAAGTGGTACCGGCGGAATTTTCGGCGACACACAGGGAAGTGGAGTCGGCGCTGACATATTGCTACGGACCAATGTGACCAACATCAATGACATAACCTTGACCTCAAGCAGTCGCGGCAACGGACAAGCAGGCATCATCAATATAAATTCACCCGGTGGTGTCACGATCAATAATGCCAGATTGGATTCCCAGACCCAGGGGGACGGCATTGGTGGTGATATTAATATACAGACCACATCACTCTTGGTAGCCGGAACAGGCTCTCTAAATGTTTCGGCTTTTGGCAGTGGCAACGCGGGTACCGTGGATATTGCGGCGGGTACCGTCACCATGGGTGGCGGGGCTTCTTTGGTGTTAACAGCCGAAGGATCCGGGCGCGGTGGTGCGCTCTCTCTCAATGCAGAGAGCCTGACACTCAGCGAGAACGCCACGATAACCGGCAGCGTTTCCAGAGACAGTAGCGGATCAACTTTGCTTGTTAATGCAAATACTGTGTCTCTGACTGACAAAGCCAAAATCACTTCGAATACGACCGGTTCAGGCGCCGGTGGCACGATTGATATCAATACCACTAGTTTTGCGATCCAGGGTGACGCGGCCATCACCGCAGAAACCTTGTCACCGGGCAATGGAGATGCTGGACTCATACAAATTGACGCTGACAGTTTTACGATGAACGGAGGGAATCTCATCACAAATTCCCTTAGCGCCGGTGCCGGTGGCACTGTAAATGTTCAGGCTACGATGATCGATATTAGCAACGGCGGCAGTATCAAGAGTGATTCTTTAGGCGCCGGTAATGGTGGCGATATTAATCTGACTGCCACTGAATCCTACAGCCAGGTTGATGCCGGGGTTGATGCCGTCACAAGAGATCGCGGCAATGGCGGCACAATCACAATCCGCGCCCCGGAAATCACTATCGGCGAGCAGGCCGTAGTGAACATCTCAGCACTCAGCGGTACTGGAGATGCGGGCGAAATGACCATCGCCGGTACAACAATCACGCTGGACAACAGCACCTTAGCAACGGCAACTTTCACCCAGGGAAATGCCGGCACTGCCCTCTTGAGCGCAGATACCATCACGGCGAGCAACGCCAGTATTCTAGGTGAAACGAGGGGCGCCGGTGAAGGCGCTGATATCCAACTCACAGCAAATACGATCTCCTTAACCAATACCCCCATTAACAGCTCAACTTCTGGCGCCGGTGAAGGCGGCGTCATCACACTAGCCGCTACTGACGTGCTAATTGACGGTTCAAGTATTATTACTGAAACCACCGGTGATGGTGCGGGCGGTAGCATTGTCATTAACGCGGACCAACTCAATATTGTTAATCGGGGCAACCTAAATGGACGCGCCAGTGACGGCAGCGGTAATGCTGGAGATATCACGATCACCGCTAAGTCATTCGATATTACACAGGGACTTATCACACTCGTTACCAGCACCTCGGGCTCCGGTGGTAATCTAAATGTGAATACGGATACACTTAATTTGAGCCAGGCGAACCTAAGCGCATCTGCACGGGGTCAGGGTGATGCCGGAAGCATTTCAGTAGCGACATTGTCTGGCGCTATTCAAAACGGCACGAAGATCACCTCTGATACAACGGGCAACGGCGTCGGCGGTGATATTGTCGTTTCTGCCAATACACTCGATATCTTATCCGACAGTGTTATCTCGTCTTCTGCAACGGGTCCAAGTGATGCCGGCGATGTCACGCTAATTGTTCCCGACGTATTACAAATTGTCGGTGCCCAAATTCAAACCACCTCCGCACAGAGTGGCGGCGGCAGCATCAACATCCAAACTCAAAACCGGATACGAATTGACAACGGCGTGGTGTCCGCCTCGGCCAACGGAGTCACGGATGATAGTGGGGGTGGAAATATCGACATCGACCCGGAACTATTCACCCTACGACAGAGCCAGATTGTTGCCCAGGCTAATGCGGGTACGGGCGGTAACATCAATCTTGTCGCAACCAATTTTGTCGCAGATTCAGAAACCTTGATTTCCGCTTCATCTCAAAGAGGTATCGATGGCACAGTCGAAATCGAATCACCCAACCAGGCGGTTAATCCCATTAGCGTTGAGCTCAACACAGGCTTTCAGGACCTGCCTGAGTTTATATCTAACAACTGCGCGTCCCCTGGACTGCAGGACCGCAGCTATTTGATTGTTGAAAACATGAATCCAGTTCGAAGAGACCCGGCTGACTATCTACCCACAACCACCGATACTAGCTCTGCTGATCACGGCTACTCTGCTGCGATCAGCTCCGTGCAACTAGCCCCTGGGCCGGGCTGTTAACAACCGATCCCCGTGCAGGCGATTAACTAAAGTCTTTTTGTGCTTCAGATTTCAGCTTTCGCATATGATTGACAAACCGCATCAGGACCTCAAACTGCTGATGGCCAACAACAAAAAGTTCATCACAGACAAATGTGGGCACACCACTAAGTCCCATCGACTGGGCACGCTGCCAGTGCTGATCAATTGTAGGACTCATCAATCGATTGGTAAGCACCTCCTGGGCCTTTACCTCATCAAGACCTGCCTGACGGACCAGATTTAACAACACGTCTACTTCTGCAATATTCTCATTATCGACAAAGTAAGCGCGATACAGAGCGTCATGGAGCAGCTCGCCATTTTCCTGGGTATCAGCCCAGGCACCTAACTCCTGAGCTAACCGACTGTTGTAGGTCATGTCTCGCTTTGCATAGGGAAGGTCATAGGATTCAGCAATCGATTTAATCTGCTGATAGAAGCCTTCAATAGCGTCTTCCCGTCCGCGGAACAGTTCCTTTAAAGACTTTCCTTCCATCGGTGTTTCTGGATGCAACGGAAAATACGACCAGGAAACCGTGACGTTTTCTTCCTGACGTAGTTTTTCAATACCCACGGTACTGAGGTAACACCAGGGTCAGACGAAGTCAGTAAAGACCTCTATATGAACTGCTGGGGGTAATGCAGAAGGGCTGACTACGGGATCATCACTCATTATCTCTCCTAACGGGTCGGGGGCATTGGAACTAGCACGGAAGTCTTCCGCAGGTACTGCTGATATTGCTCGTTGTCACCCCAGCGTTTTTGACCACTACGCTCGAGCATTTTTACGCCGGATATCTGGGTAAGCAGCACAATCACAAAAATGGGCGAAATCATCGTAGCCCATTGCCAGCCACTCAAGACCGGTACCGCAATGACCGCGATTCCCAACCACAACACAATCTCGCCAAAGTAATTGGGATGTCGGGACCAGGACCAGAGTCCCGTGGTAATAAACTCGCCTTTGTTTTCTTTTCGAAATGTCGATTTTTGACTATCAGCAATCACTTCAATTCCGAAGCCAATCAGCCAAATGATTGCACCTGCTATCGCCCAGCTATCAAGCGGCACTGCCTCGGAGGTCAGCACCGCAAGCCCGGCCGCAAGTGTCACTACGACCCAGAGCCCCTGAATAGTCCAGGTCATAAAGAACCACATAGGCACATCAAACATTTTGGCAAAGCGCCGATCAAAACCGTCCTTTTTTACTCGAAAAAAGAGGAACGAACCCAAACGCCCGGCCCAGGCGACACAAAGCGTCGCAACCAAAACGCTTCGAGGGTCGAACTGCCCGGCGGCGACCAGAGCAAACAAGGTGACACTGATATAGGTAAGAGAGCCCGTGAGATCATAGTAATGCTCAGTGCGAGCCATAAGCGACGGCACAAAAACAATCCACTGGACGCCGATCGAAAACGCGGCACAAAGGGCAAACAACGGAATACTCCCAAGCTCAACGCCTCCCTGGCTTCCTGCCAACGCAATCAGAATTGCAACGACTAACCCTACGATCGTACCTATTAATGACTGAGTAACACTCAAATCCAACTCCCCTTTTTGTATTCACCATTACGCAATATGTCGGCAGCCAGATCAAGTCGCAATTTACGGAACGACATATAGTCGCTTACTAGAAACGCGTACAATAGTGCCTCACCACAATTGAACAAGCGTTTTATGGAAGCCTCAGAAGCACCAACATTAGCTCTAAAACTTAAGTCCCAGGGTGTACTCAGGATACTTCTCCAATCCTCAGCACTGATTCTGATCGCTGTATTACCTTTTGCCGAACCCAAGTGGAATCCGGTGGGCTGGGATATTCTACCTGGTGCCGTCATTCCTGCCGTTGCGCCGATTATATTTATCCTGCTCATGCTCGATGTCATGATGTGCGCGGTGTGGAAGGCCGACACGCAAGACCAGCAAGAGGCTGCACGCCTCTCCTTCGCAATCAAAACTCATCTGATTGTCGGCGTAGTCCTAATGCTGTTCTGGTTTAATTCCTTTAGTACCGCACTGTGAATGCGTGAGGGAAATTAGAACACTTCCGTAAAAGTCACTTCATTAAAACCGACCAACAGCGTCTTTCCGGTCCGAATCGTGGGTGCCCTGAGATTACCCGTCGGACCTAACAGCGCAGCCACACAATCTTCTATGGGGGCTTGTTTGGGGTCGAAAGACTCAACTTTCTTACCTTTCATTGCAATAAGTCGATTTACCCCAGACAGCAGCTTTTTAGCATCATCGGCCTGCAGCTTCCTGCTTGCGGGGACGGTTTCTACAATTTCTATATCACTGGCTTCCAAAAACTTGGATGCTTTTGTACAGCTGGTTCAGCCTTTACGGAAGTAATACCATTCTGCTTTGCTCATAATAAGATTCCAATTTAGTCTATTTGAGTCAGTATACGCGTTCGAGACGTCGGTTTTAATTATCCGGCCATATCGGGTTTAATAAGCTCTTGAGCGAAACGCATTTAGGAGGGGAAATGATAAACAAGCTTAAGCTAGGCTGTGCGGCACTGATTCTTGCACCCAGCATGACAATCGCCGCAGAGGTACATAAAGACGTCACCGCTGCTGTTAACTATTCTCTACCAGAGCTCACTTGCATCCAACCTGTTCTACCGGGCAAGGGTATAGATGTTGTGGAGTCAGACGGCAAGGTACAAAGAGAAGATGTCGACTCATATAAGCTCGGCAGATACAAACGCCAAGAGAACCGATGGGTTAAATGTGTCGCCAAGTACAAAAAAGGCTTAATGAAGGACTTTGAGACCTTAAAAGACAGCGCGTCTCATGGACTGACCGAAGCCCAGGCTAAAACGATTCTCGCCAATATGGCGAATATCCAAGCAGCATTAGTTTCTCCAAACGGAATTCCGCAACCAAAAGAAAGCGCAAAACCATAGCTGATAACCAAAGCTCAAGCTCTGATCCCGGACCCTGAATTCAAAGTACCGGACCCAAAACAAGAAAAAGAGACAAAAAAAAGGCGGCCATTAGGCCGCCTTTTTGTTTTGCTCGTTTCTAGTTTATGAAGGTATAGCTCACTTCCAAACCGTAAACGCGGGGCTCTGTTACCTGGGCTGTACGACGGTAACCGTCGGAAGCACCGTGACGCTCGATGAATCGGATACCGATATCATCAGTCACGTTGTTAACAAAACCACTCAGCACCCAGCTTTCTGATGGGCTGGTCCAGGTCGCACGAAGGTCAATACGATCATAGTCTGGAGCCTTGTCTAGATCCTGCTCGAATGAACCGAAGTAGACTTCATCAATGTAGCTGTAGTTAGCCAAAAAGTTGATTCGGCCATTTTCTGCTAGTGGTAGCTCGTAGTTGCCATACAGAGAGAACTTAGACTCTGGTACCTGTGGTAAACGACGACCGTCGATATCGCGACGACGATTGATTTCTGACGCAGAGTCATAAATCGATCCTGGTACTGAAGGATCAGCACCGTCAACTACGAAGAACGAACCATCAAATTCAGCTTTAGTGAACGAGAAGTTACCACCAAGAGTTAATTGATCAGATGCCAACCAAATCACTTCAGCTTCTAGACCATTAACCGTTGCACCAGGCGCTGCCTGAACAGAAGATGTGGAGTCAACAACAGCACAGGCACTCTGGGCACTCTGTATGGTGTTCACAGCAGGACATGCTTCTTCAGTAAAGGTATGGATGCTTTCATAGTCATAGTAGTAGACGGAAGCATTCACCTGCAGAGTTGAATCAAAGTACTGGCCTTTCAAACCCAGTTCGTAAGCCGTTAACTGCTCTGGCTCATACTGTGGTGTTTGAGAGAAGAACGCCAGGTTGAAACCACCGGAGCGGTAACCCGTTGTGATGTTACCGTAGATCATCACGTCGTCTGTCCAGTTGTAGTCCAGGTTCAAACGGCCGGTAACATCATCATCGGTACGAGATACAGCACGATGTGCACCAAAGACAATTGGCGTACCTTCAAGCCATGGCTCAACTGCACCGGTGAGCTGGAGAGTAGCTGGATCAACTGCACCGCGGAGAATGTTGGCATTCAGCAAGCTAATACCAAACAAGTCCTGCACAGTCATCGATTCTGCGTATTGAGCAAGAAGCTCTTCACCGTCAATTTCGTCTTCCGCATAGCGTAAGCCGAAGGTCAAAGTGAACTTCTCATTAATGTCCCAAACACCCTGAGTGTACGCAGCAAATGCGGTTCGCTCGGTCTTGTTAGTGCTGGTTGTGGTCGATGCACCGGCCGTTGGACCATTTGGAATATCACCCAGGAAATCTACACCACCACCCCAGAAGCTGGTCGCAATCGTAAAGGTACCTGAAGCTGCATTGTTGGCTTGCGAAAGCGCTTCTGCAGATTCGAAATTAGCCGGCGTCGCACCAAACAGGAACCCGAGAGGTGGATCACCAGGAACTGCACCAGGCGCTACTGCCGCCAAAATCCCATCAAGACTGAAGGCTGGATTGGTGTACTTATCACCGGCAGCATAGAAGTCATAACGCTGATCGATGGTGGAATCATAGAAGAAAATACCTGAAGTAAACGTCAGGTTATCACCAATATCCCAGAATAATTGCAGTTCGTGGGAAATATATTCCGCTTCATGGTTAACGTAGTACTGTTGGTCGAACGCGGCACTAGAACTGCTGTCATCATCAGTTGTGCGTTCATAAAGCAGTGTGTTGTAGCCAAGGATATATTTGAATTCAAGAGCATCATTAATGCTCCAGGAGAATTCAGCCTGGGTACCTTGCTGATCAAATAGCTCAGAGTTAAGGCCGTTTGTGTAGGCACAAACATCATCACCCTTGATATCTTCCCGGTCGAGGAATACACAGCTACTAGGGTCAATCGTTGAACCGAAATAAGAATTTCGCTTCTGGCTACCATTATCAACACCTGGTCGAACATATTGAGCCGTTCGATTAGCACCGGTAGTGGGATCCGTGAAGTTCAGAATTTGCTGAGTTGGATCAACAAACGCGGAATTAGTTGGATCCGTCACCGTCGCATCAACCGCACGCAAACCGTGGTTGAATCGTGTTGTGTTATGCAGTTGGTCGCCGTAGATATTCTCACCGTTCAGCACGACCAGACCACCACCGTTTGCACCACCCATGACACGGTCAACGTCGGCCTTGTTCTGGCGAATATTGAAAGTCATATCATCGTTGATGATCCATTCGACACTAAGTGCGATGTTGGTTTCATCACCGCTGTCGAGGTCATCACCGTTTGGACCCATCTCATCTACCCAACCATCGTGTTCACGGGAAGAACCGACCAATCGAGCGTTTAACACATCCTCAACCAAAGGCGCGTTGACCATAAAGTACGCGTCTTGAGTACCGTAGTCGCCGACAATACCTTTAGCAGCAAATTCAAATTCACCGGATGGTTTTTTGTAGAGGAAGTTCATCGCACCACCAACCGCGTTACGACCATACAGTGTGCCCTGGGGACCACGTAGTACTTCGATTCGCTCAACATCCCAGAAGGAGCCGATGGTTGCGGTGTAAAGGTCTTCCGAATAGACACCGTTCATATAAGTAGCAACACCAGGGTCACCACCTAAGTTACGGAAGTTACGACCAACACCCCGAACTGCAGAGTCATAAGGCTGAATCGTTGTAGCCGGCACAAGGTTCTGGAGATCAGACTGATTCCGGATACCAAAATCATCCATCATTTCTGATGTAAATGCCGTAATTGAAATCGAGGTGTCCTGAACTGAAGATTCTTTACGCTCTGCAGTTACAACCACCTCTTCAAGTCGCCGGGAATCGGCAGCTTGTAGAGTACTGGGTATCGTAAACGACGCTGCTGTAAGCAATGCCGTGCCCAGCCGAATATATCGGACTTCCATAACTTTCCCCCAAATCACTTGGTATAATTTCTCTATTATTATTGACAAGCTACTGTGCCGTTTAGAAAACGATCAATCAGCTCTGCGGCTACAATAAGCTGCGCATTCGTGGATGTAAATAAGGAAATCGCATAGAAGATTTCTGATTAGTTCGTTCGGGACGTTCTTTTAATAACGCGAAGCTATTAAAACTAACTATTTTACAGATTCGCGCAACTTCAACCTCTAAAACGTTACCATAGGTAACGTTTCTTTCCCTAAGGACCTTGCCCGTGACCAAAAATACTTTTTCACTATTTGTGCTTATTACCCTGTTTTTTTCGGGGTTTCATGTTGCAGCGCAAGATAAATCAACGAGAAGGATCGAAGGAAACCGAACCATCGAAGGAATCCCTACCCTTTTGTCTGACGACCTTACCCGCGCTGCACAATACTCAAACCTTCGCTCGGCGAGCAACTCATCCTGGAGCCCAGATGGCAAATCCTTGTTGATCGGCACACGGTTTTCCGAAACGCGACAGCTTCATCTTGTTGGGGAACCTCTCGGCGCAAGGCAGCAGCTCACTTTTTTTAAAGAGCCAATCGGTGCGGCTAGTTTCTCCCCCGTCGAAGATCAAATTCTGTATAGCCGAGACAACGGAGGTGACGAAAACTATCAAGCGTTTCTATATGACTTGAAGAGCGGTCTAACGAAACAGTTGACCACTGACAACAGTCGCAACAGCGGTCTTCGATGGTCCCACGACGGTAATCAGTATGCTTACATGAGTAATCGAGAAGATGGTTCTCGATTTGATGTCTGGGTGAGTCCTATCGACCAACCTGATCAAGCACGAAAGCTGGTGACTGGCACAGGTTTCTATTGGGTGCCCATCGACTGGTCCAGGGACCAGAGCAAACTATTGATTAAGCAGGTAGTTTCTGCGGTCGATTCAAGACCTTTTGTTGTCGACGTTGCAACTGGGGATATGCAACGCATCGGAGACCCCGACCGTACAGTTTCCTACGGTGGGTTTAGCGACGGGTTTTTCTCTGCTGATGGCAAGGGCGTCTATTTACCGTCAAACGATGGCGGCGAGTTCACCCAACTACGCTATATCAATCTAGCTAACGGCACAGTTGAAAACCTCAGCAAAGATATTCCCTGGGATGTGTCTGACATGGCAATGTCGCCAAGCGGCAAGCAAATCGCATTTGCCACTAATGAAGATGGCATATCGAAGGTCTACCTACTTAATACTCGCAGCCACAAATACAAACCAGTCAGAAACCTGCCGAACGGACTTGTATACAATCTTCAGTTTTCGCCTGACTCTAGCCACCTTGCTTACACCCTAAATAGTGCAACTTCACCGGCGGACGTTTATGTACTCGATATTCGATCAAAGCAGGCGACCCGGTGGACCAAGAGTGAAATCGGCGGTCTAAACCCTGACAACTTCGTTGAGGCTGAGCTTATTCACTACCCAACATTTGATTTAGATAACGGCAAACAAAGGGAAGTGCCCGCATTTGTTTATCGCCCATCCTCGAAACAGCACTCAAAATTGCCGGTGATGATATCCATCCACGGCGGACCAGAAGGCCAGGTGCGACCCTATTTTTCGTCAACGATTCAGTACCTCGTTGGTGAAGTAGGTGCCATTGTCATCACACCGAACGTTCGGGGCTCCAGCGGATACGGCAAAACCTATCTTGGCCTCGATAACGGCCTGAAACGGGAGGATTCGGTCCGGGACATTGGCGCCCTACTCGATTGGATTAAAACCCAACCAGATATGGATGAAGACAAAATTGGTGTGATCGGCGGCTCGTACGGCGGCTATATGGTGTTGGCGAGCATGGCGCACTACAACGACCAGCTAGCTCTGGGCGTCAACTCATTTGGCGTCAGTAACTTTGTGACGTTCCTAGAAAACACCAGCGACTACCGTCGCGATCACCGGCGCCAGGAATATGGTGATGAACGCATACCTGAAGTCCGCCGGTACCTAAATGAAACCGCACCGATGAACAACACTGACAAGATCAAGAAACCTTTGTTTGTACTTCAGGGTGCCAATGACCCTAGAGTACCCGCATCGGAATCCGAACAGATCGTGCGCAAAGTACGCTCAAACGGCACTGAAGTCTGGTACGTTTTATTCGACGATGAGGGACATGGGTTTCGGAAGAAGCCAAACCAGGACTACCGCAATGCAGCCCTGGGCTTGTTTTTGAAGAAGCACCTTAACTAGCAATCACCGACCATATTATCTACCTTGAAAAACCGGCTCCCGCTTTTCGACAAATGCTTTTGTCGCATTGCGGTGGTCTTCGGTTTGGCCGCAATGCACGTGATGGGTCGCCTCCAGATCCATGCAGTCATCAATATCCCCTGCCAGAGCACGATTTAAGTTTTCTTTCATATAGCGATAAGCAACAGTCGGACCCGCTGCGATTCGTTTTGCGATCTCCATTGTCTTGGCCTGCAACTCTTCAGGCTCGCAAACCCAATTAGTCAAACCGAGTCTTAGGGCTTCCTCCGCGCTAACCCTTTCAGAAAGATAATAAAGCTCTTTTGCCTTGGCAGTGCCGACCAGTTGACTCATAAAATAGGTGCCACCATAGTCTCCGGAAAAACCCACTCGAGCGAAGGCCGTTGTCATGATGGCCGTGGATGCCATAACACGAAGGTCGCAGGCTAAAGCGAAGGCCAGGCCAGCACCGGCCGCCGCGCCGGGCAAAGCCGCTATTGTCGGCTTAGGCATTTTGAACAACTTACCCGCAGTGGCCCGTTGATTGACCCGCTGTTCATGAATCGCCTGGTCAATAGTTCTAGCACCAACGGTGCCATCCCCTGAAGCAGCCATACCTTTGACATCACCACCGGCACAGAAACCTTTCCCCGCACCGGTGAGAACGACACAGCGCACCTCGGGATCAAGTTCACACTTAAGGAGGATTGTCTGCAACGCAGCATTCATTTCGCCCGACATCGCATTCCGCGCCTCCGGACGATTGAGTGTAATGACCGCTACGCCATCAACCAGTTCCGCTAATAAATCACCCGTACCCGTTTCCATTTTTATTCCCCCGTTTTCGCTCTTATGTTCACGCTTATGCCCGTTTAATTTGTTAGGCATTCATCAAACTGTAATCCACCGTAAGCCATTTTTCCGGCTTCATTTTAACGAGTACACTCCCTGAAGTAGAAGACGCATCAGCATAACCATTACCTTGCTTATCCCCAAGATAGCGAATTGCCATGGGCCGAACATCTCGCTCGAGGTCAACGGCTTCCCGGGCAACAATGGGTCCCTCGACAGAAACATATTGATAGGGTGCAGATTCCGTTTGGACAACCATGGAGATCCGATCGCCAACCTGCATTAACTTACCCTTGCGGCTCTGCGCACCCGTTGTAAACCAGATCAGATCGTTTTCATAGATATACCAAATCGGTGCTGACAATGGTCCGGCATCCACACGATTCATACTGACAACACCCACATGCAGGTCCGCCAGAAATTTCTCTCGATCTACCTTACTCATAACTAATGACATTAATCTCTCCATTGTGAATCAGCGATTGTTCGACATGATAACCAAATCTTCGATACATTGTAGCGATCCAACTTAAGGCTCGAACGATATGTCAGGACCACTTCAAGGCGTCAAAGTACTCGATCTTTCTGCGGTCGTCGCTGGCCCACTGGCCGGTGCACTGTTAGCAGATCAAGGTGCGGAAGTAATTAAGGTAGAACGAATCGGGAGCGGCGATATTCAACGCCACGTGGGCAGCTCTCGAAATGGATTTTCCGGCTTTTTTCATATGCTCAACCGTGGCAAAAAATCCATTGCCCTCGACTTCGCGAAGCCCGAAGCCGTCGATATTATCTACAAGTTGGCAGCAAAAGCTGATGTTGTGATTCAGAACTTTCGACCTGGCGTTGTCGACAGGCTTGGAATCGGTTATGAACAACTCAAAACACACAATCCTGGCATTATTTATTTATCCATTTCAGGTTTTGGACCCGATGGACCAGAGGCCAAAAAGCGCGCCTACGACCCAATCATCCAAACCTATTCAGGCATTGCCCATGTTCAGGGGTTAAAACGAGGTGAAGGACCCGAACAGGTAAACCAATTGATTATGGACAAGCTGACCGCCCATCACGGATGTCAGGCGATTAGTGCTGCGCTGTATTACCGAACTCAATCTGGGAAAGGCCAACATATTAGTCTCTCGATGCTCGATACCGCTGTCGCTTTTCTCTGGCCCGACGCGGGCGCAGACAATATTTTACAGGGTGACAATATTGACCACCGGCCTGCCATCGGTGGCTCCGGCCAGCTTATGCAATATAAAGATGGCTGGGGCGCCATTATGATTTTGTCGGATACTGAGTTTGAAGGGATGTGCAAGGCATTTGAACTCCCGGACCTCGCAACCGATGAGCGTTTCAGCAGCATTACCGCAAGAATGAATCATCGCTTGGAATACCAGGCGACCATGTCAGGAGTGGTCAGTGACGCGGCAGCCAAGCTGACGCTAGAGATCGCGGAGCAACGACTTTCCGATTGTGGCGTGCCATTCTCCAGGCTTCGTCAACTGAGCGAGCTACCCGAAGACCCGCAGGCAATTCATAACCTGATCTTTCAAACAATCGATCATCCAATCGCCGGGATATTGCGAGAAACTCGACCGGCACCCAGATTTTCTGAATCCCCTGCAGCTCCAGCGGGGTTTGCACCCACGGTGGGGCAGCACACAACCGATGTTCTCGCTACCATCAATCTTGAGGGTGAACTTTCCCGGCTGGTCGACAGCGGAGTCGTCGGGATCTAATGGTTGTGATTCGGAATAGTACTTATAGGGATCTTCTCTCCCAGCAAGCAGGGTCGTATTATTCTCGCCGGAACCAGAGCATCAATTTTTGATTCCACCACCATCCAAACTCCAATAATAGGAAATTAGTTATGATCGGATACGTCACCATTGGCACAACAGACATGGAAAAAGCTAAAGCATTCTACAGCTCGGTACTCGAGTCTATGGGTGCGAAGGTGCTCTTTGATGGCGGTCGTATCGCCTTCATAGGCAAAAGTATGGCAGAGCCCTGCATTGCGGTTTGCACTCCTTACGATGAGGAAAATGCTCAGAATCCTGGCAACGGCAATATGATTGCAATTGATGCCGGTTCTCGCGACAACGTCGACACACTCTATAACAAGGCAATCGAACTGGGGGCAACCTGCGACGGTCCTGCTGGAGAAAGAATGCCAACTTTCTATGGCGCCTACGTGCGTGACGCAGACGGCAACAAGGTTTGTTTCTATAAGATGGGCTAGCGCTTACCTCAAACCCCCTACCCAACTGGCTGGATCACCCCTGATCCAGCCTTTCTACAATTTCCTTCAAGGCTAATACCGTCGGGCTGTGATAGCCTTTAAGCATGCATATCACGGATTTTGAAATCTTTGTCGTTGGCAACCCTCCACCCGGCTTCGGCGGTCGCTATTTTATATTTGTAAAGTTGACGACTAACAATGGTATTGAAGGTTACGGCGAAATATATTGCGCCACCTTTGGTCCCAATGTGGTCACTCAAATGGCTGAAGATATGGCGGCCCGCTATTTTGTCGGGTCTGATCCATTTCAGATCGAAACATTGTTTCGTAAAGCATATGGTACCGGGTATACCGCCAGACCTGATGTCTCAATGATGGGCGTATTCTCCGGCCTGGAAATGGCTTGTTGGGACATTATGGGCAAGGCGTTGGACAAGCCTGCCTACGCTCTACTCGGCGGCAAGGTCCACGAGCGACTCAGAACCTACACTTATATATATCCTGACGAGGGTGATGTTTATCCCGAAGGTCCGGACCCGGATCACGTCTACGTAAATCCTGAACGCGCCGCCGAAAGAGCACTCCAATACCTTGATCAGGGATTTACTGCCCTGAAATTTGATCCTGCTGGACCATTTACCGTTATGGATCCAGGCATGCCAACATTGGCAGAACTCGAACGCTCAGAATCGTTCGCTCGCATAATACGCGACGCCGTTGGTAGTCGGGCGGACTTACTCTTTGGCACCCATGGGCAATTTACCCCGGCTGGTGCTCGCCGCCTAGCCCGGCGCCTTGAACCCTTTGATCCCCTTTGGCTGGAAGAGCCCGTACCCCCGGACAATGTTGAAGCCATGGCGAAGGTTGCACGAAGCACCTCAATACCCGTTGCCACCGGCGAACGACTTTGTACCAAGTATGAATTCGCCAATGTGCTACGTGCCGGTGCAGCCTCAGTACTTCAAATGAATCTGGGGAGAGTGGGAGGACTCCTTGAATCAAAGAAAATAGCATCAATGGCCGAAACTTTTCATGCCCAAATCGCCCCGCACCTGTATTGCGGTCCCGTCGTGGCGGCTGCCAATATTCAGATTGCAACCTGCTCGCCAAACTTTTTGATTCTCGAGAGCATCGAGGACGGTAGTGGTTTTCAAGCTGAATTGGTTCACTACAGCCTAGAGTGGGAAGACGGTTATGCGCTCCCATCGAACGCGCCGGGTTTAGGCATTAGCTTCAACGAAGCCCTGGCACGGCAAAATCCTTTTGATGGTTCAAAACTTCATCTGGAAATGACCCAAAACGTTGAGCGATAACAGCCAAGTATTAACATTGAGAACACAATTTTGACCGATCCTATTGGCCCAGCCATAGAAGCCGCGCTTTTCCCGATCCCAAACCTCGTGGCTTTCCCCGGGACTATTATTCCCCTGCACGTCTTTGAACCGAGATACCGACAACTCGTAAAAGACAGCCTCGAATCGCAGCGGATGATCGGCGTTTGTCACACTCGAAAAACCATTCGAGAAGCGCCGACCAATCAAACCACATCAGAAATGCTGAGTTCGAATCAAGCTACCTATCAACCCCAGGAAGTTTTTTCCGCTGGACCTTGCAAGCTGATTGACACCACACCGGACGGACGCTTACTTGCAGAGATCCATGTTGAACGGCGACTGGTCATTAAAACTGAACGACAAACTCTGCCGTACCGCATCGTGGTTTGCGAATCGATCAACGACAACATTGTAGAAGATGCAGCTAAGTCAAAGCATGAGGCGGAGCTGAGTGCTGAACTACAAAAAGATATTATTGCAGCGCTCCACCCAGTGATCGCGAGGCAAAATCAAGATGCGGCAGACTCACTACTCAATCCTACCTGGAGCAGTACTGATTTTAGCTTTGGAGTTTTCCAATACCTACGCCTTGACCCAGACCTTATGCAACTTATCCTTGAGTGCCGATCAACAGTTGAACGACTCAGCACCATTTGGCAAGCTATTCAACAAGGCCCAGCAGAATAAAAAATACTCAACCCGTTTTTCGATCAACGGCGTTTACCACTAAAAAAGCGATTGGTTGTGAACTCAGTTACCGATGATGAATTGTATCGCCGCTATCGATCTGGCAACCGCCGGGCCTTTGATGAACTCTATGAGCGATTTCGCCAACCTCTGTACAACTACGTTCGCAGAAGTGTTTCTGCGGACCGCGTAGACGAGTTGTACCAGGACATTTGGCTTAAGGTTATTGCAACCTCCGCTCGTTATCAGAACAACGGCCGCTTCCGCCAATGGGTGTTTACCTGCGCTCATCATCTGATTGTCGATGAGTACCGACGATCAAGCCGTGGCGAAGAAGTGCCACTTCCGGAGCTTGCTGCACCAACAAAAGCAGACGATGAATTTAAATCGAAAATTGATCAGGCCATTTTACGATTGCCCATGGAGCAGCGGCAGGCGTTCTATTTACGACACGAACTTGATTGCTCTGTTGCTGAAATAGCCGAGATCCAGGGATGCGCAACGGAGGCTGCAAAAAGTCGGTTAAGATATGCTTACGCAAAACTCAAAGATCAACTTAAGGCAGAACTTAAGTCACAATCTAAGGACAACACGGAATGACCGCGTCTCAATCTAAGTCTCATAAGGACAGGTCTATCGGAGAATGGTCTGAAGCTGATCAAGCGATCGAACAAGAGTTCGCAGAGGTCATTTCATTTGTTCAGGAACAATACATACCTGAAAGCGTACCTCCACGCCTGGACAAACAGATTAAGCGACTTGCAAATGGTTCTGCGTTAGAGGAAATAGAAAAGAGCTGGTTATTAAGCAGTGGCGCGCGCCTCACTCTGGTTATCCTGCTATTTTTCTCTATCGCTATGCTCTGGTTAATCTTTTAAGCCGCTTATTCCTGTCTGACTCTTCTTCCAGTCAAACTCTGCTACCAGTCAAACTCTGGTTCCTGTCAAACTCTGGCTCACGTGAAACCCCATTTTATTCCTATTTCGTTCACCTTATTAGACACCAAGGAGAACAGATATGTATTTTATCCCCAGACTCACCACCTCACTGGTCATGGCACTTGCCGTCACATTAGCATTGTTCTATTTAATGAAGACTTTGATTGAAACGGACGAGATAAAAATTGAGACAATTCCCACAATAATTATCGACCTTGTAAAGCCGTTAGACATGAGAGAAGTAATTGTAGAATCCCAGACCCCAACTCCCCCGCCACAACCTGCCGTAGAACCCGAACCGCCAACGCCTGTTTTTCCTGGTGAAAAAATTACCAAAATTCATACTGGGCCCAAGGACCCAGACGTACCCAGCGCCGATATCACAATAGGCGGCTTTACCGACGGTGGTTATTTGCCCCTGGTGAGGGTGGAACCCACCTACCCCCGTAGCGCAATCACCCGGGGGATCGAAGGATACACGGTGGTTGAATTCGACATTACGGCTCAAGGTATCGTGCAAAACCCAAGGGTTCTGGTAGCTTTTCCCAGCAATATTTTTAATGCCGCATCACTTAAGGCCATATCAAAATTCAAATACAAACCCCGTGTAGACAATGGCGTCGCCCAGCCCGTTTATGGCATAAGAAACAAATTTATTTATCGCCTGGGAGCAATCTAGCTTCAAGAAAATTGAGGGAATCAGTCGACACAAATTGATTCGCTTATTTCCATTCTCTCATTGGCTGTATTGGCAGCGCCTTTGTGACCTATGATGTAGGCAACTTCAAGGTGATCATTTTCAGTTGGGTTCACGACAGGCTCAATCTGGCGATCGGCAAAATGTACGGCTTTGCTGCTGAGTTGCTGGAACCAGAATTTGGTATTGATGCAATCCGCTATGCCACGCGTTTTACGATGCCGGTGAACCTTTGGTGCGCTTTCCACTACTACATGTGTACGCGCACACTGAAACACAGTCTGGAGAATGCGCCCACGTAAATCTAATGCAGGTTTGGAGTATGATGTTGAATCGACAATTTGAGCAGTTCGTTTTTACAGCTATGCTCCTGACCAGTTACTTTTTTGGCTCAGCCGTTCAAGCTGCAGCTGATGCTGATCTCATCGTTAAAAATAGCCAGTCCCTTGAGCAAGCTGCATACCTAAAACTCCCATCAAAAATATTGGCCCGAGACTTCCATCTTTTAATCAAACTACCCGCAAACTACGCCACGGCCAAACAACATTACCCCACCATTTACCTGTTAGATGGCGGCGCAACGTATCCGATGCTAGCGGGTTACTACTATTACCTGCAGCTAGAACAACTCGTCCCCGACGCCATCATCGTTGGGATTTCATACGGCACGGCAAATTTTGAACAGGGTAATATGCGGAGTACCGACTACACCGCACCCAGCAAAGAAAGAAGCTACTGGGGAGGCGCTGCAAAATTCCAGGAAGTGCTGATAAAAGAAATTTTCCCTGCAATTGAATCTGCTTACAGGTCGGATAATTCCAAAAGAATAATATTCGGCCAGTCTTTAGGTGGACAGTTTGTGCTTTTTTCCGCTCTAACAAAGCCCGAACTGTTTGCGGGTCATATTGCCAGTAATCCAGCACTACACCGTAACCTCGACTTTTTCATTGGTTCTTTTTATGCAAAAAAGCCTATGACACGTCTCTATGTGGCTTCAGGCACTCAGGACGATCCGAGATTTCGACAACCGGCCCTCACCTGGATGGAGCACTGGCAGCACCAGACAAATGCACCCTTCCTGCTCAGAACCGGCTCCCTGGATGGTTATGGGCACTTCTCGATTGCTCCCGCAGCATTCAAGCAGGGCTTAATATCAGTCCTCGACTAGTTCGCCACAAAAAAGAGTTTCCTGCAGCAATTTTTGCCCCTAAAGTCAGAATTACCTCGGATATCAAAAAAACTGATTTCGGCGAATGATTTCTACTGAATCACACTCTAACTGCCCAGAAACGAACATTTTGGACGACTAAATGGCCCACGAAGCTGACCGGGCGCTAGCCCGGGCGCTGATCTCAGGCAACGAAAAAGAGTTTGATCGGTTTTTTACCGAGTATTTCGAGCGCCTGTTTAGATTTGCATACAAACGTCTCGATGGGGATGAGCAGACCGCACAGGATATCGTGCAAACTACTTTAATTAATGCGATGCGAGGCATCGCTGGCTATAGAGGAGAAGCCTCTATGTTTACCTGGTTATGTCAAATTTGCCGGAACGAGATCAACGCCCACTTCCGCAAACTATCCCGCTCAGTTCCTGTGGTCCCTGAGGATAGTGATTTTATTCGGCCTATCCTGGAGGCTTTAGAAGCTGACGCCGAAACTGACCCAGAAAATGCCATGCATGGGCTGCAGTTAAGCCGCTTGATGCAGGACGTGCTGGACCATCTGCCACAAAACTATGGCAACGCCCTGGAATGGAAATATATTGAGGGATTTTCAGTCACCGAGATTGCGCAGCGGCTGGGCGTAACAGAACTCGCAGCACAATCTACATTAGCCAGGGCCCGTACTGCCTTCCGGCATGCTATGGAAAAACTCGCCCCGCAACTTGCAGGCCAATACACATGACAGACCCAGATAACAGCTCTGATCTAAGCGAAGCCCGTATTGCTGAGATATTGCAAAAGGTCAGCCCGAGAAACAAACCCTCTGCCGAAATGACAGCAGGCATAAAAGCCAACGTTAAAGATGCCTGGCAGCAGGAAGTTAGCAGACACGCGGCGACACAGCGGCGAAACCGATGGGTCGCTGTTGCAGCCAGCGTGTGCATTGCCGTTGGGGCTGGGTTTTTGCTCAACACCGAGCCGACACAGACTTCACCCGGTCTTCTCGCCCAGGTTGTGGGCACTATAGAGTATCGTGCAGATGATCAATCCCAATGGGCTCCGGCAAATCTAGCAACAAAGTTCACCCCCAACACTGAAATCCGCTCATACTCTGGGAGCTTTGCCGCTTTGTCATTAGCAAACGGCATGACTCTGAGGCTGGACGAGTCATCTCTTGTGCGCCTCGATAGTGATGCACAGGTTTATCTGACCCAGGGCGGCATCTATGCAGAATCAGACAAGACACTTATCGATCAGTCTCTAACGATCAACACCGAGTTCGGCAGTGCCCGGGACATCGGTACTGAATTTGAAGTGAGAGTTAACCCTGATCACTGGCGCGTCCAGGTTCGAGAAGGATTGGTCAACATTAATGACCAGCAATTTATTGCAACCGCAAAGGCTGGCGAACGATTGGTCATCGCTAAAGATCAAACAATTGAGCGTGAACCGCTAAGCCCCTCAGATAGTAGCTGGCAATGGACTCACCAGGTCCATCAGCCCTTTGCAATTGAGGGCGCGAGTCTTAGCGCCTATCTCGCCTGGTGGAGTGATGAAACGGGGCGTCGCATTATCTTCAAAAACGACGAGGATCAATTGGCCGCGGGTCGGACAATCCTACATGGCTCTATGAAAGATCTATCTGTAGCTGACAGCTTGCTGGTTGTGCTGTCGACCACGGATTTTGAATTAGTTGACTCAGCTTCAGATCAGGTTATCTTGGCTCGGTAATTTACAATTTTCGAACGGCGCCCCTCATCAATTACCGTTGTTTTTCCAGGCTAGCTTCCTTCGTCATCATCTCGATGTCGGTTGGTGCACCCATCTGTTTTGCGGGAGAACTCCGAACAATTTCTCTCGCAGACTATATTGATCTCGCCAATCAATCCGGCCTCAACGTCCTCTATTCATCTGATCTCCTGCGGCGTCGATTCCAGGTTACCCATGATGAAGAGATTCAGCCAACCTTAGAATCCCTTAAGAAAGCACTTGATGCCTATAGCCTCGGCATCAAAGAAATCAAGCCGAATACTTATACTGTCATCCGCATCAGTACAAAAATAGATTCTCTACCGGCAATTCAGACCGAGCCGACTAGCCTTACCCCACCTCCTTTAGAGGAGGTTATTGTCAGCGCAAGTCGATATAGACTTTATGCTGATACTGGTGCAGCAGCCCAGAGCTTCGACGCAGAAACACTCTCAGAACGCGCTGCGACTGCGAACGATGCCGTACGGATTGTGAACCATCTGCCTGGCAGTGCGAGCGTTGGAGTTTCTGCAAGACCCCGGGTTAGAGGTGGTAATGAAGATGAAACCCTAATTCTTTTTGATGGCGTCCGGCTCTACAACCCTTTTCACTTCAATCGATATAACAGTCTTTTTTCTAGTTTTGATAACCGTGTTCTAGGTGCAATCGATTTCTACAGCGGCGGCTTTCCTGTCTCGCTCGGGGATCGACTTAGCGCGGCCATGCTTATCTCAACCAAGCAGAACGACGAGCTAGTTAGTACCAGGGAGTTTGGCGCTGGCTTATATAACCTATCCTATTTACATAGCGCTGATTTTGGTGATCAAAGCTTGCTCGTTAACATTCGGCGCAGCAACTTCGAA
Source organism: uncultured Pseudomonadales bacterium (assembly GCA_963976815.1). Lineage (GTDB taxonomy): Bacteria > Pseudomonadota > Gammaproteobacteria > Pseudomonadales > Azotimanducaceae > JAHRVQ01. The sequence continues at coordinate 129,319 of CAXBLU010000007.1, forward strand.
ATGCTAGATCAATTCACAGAGAACGATCTTGGTACTCCCTCCTTCAGCGATGCATTTATCCGCTACAGCCGAGAGTTGAAAAACGAAGCAGTGTGGGATGTGAACCTACTCTGGTTTGGCGATGATATTGAAATCAACAATACGTCAGGTACTGAGTTTGCTGAGAGCCACTATGCCAACGTTTATCTATGGAACAAATTGAGCGTGAACGTTTCTGACTCAATGAGCCGCACGACAATACTTGGCGCAACGCAAGTACTGGACGATCGGCAAGGAAGGTTAGACAAACCGGATCAAGTGGTAGGGAATATCAAGGACGATCAAACCTTTCGGTTTTACTTCGCCAATCAAACCTATGAGTATCTCAACGATAAAGGACTACTTGCCTTCGGTTGGGACTATCGATACGTCGAGTCGGAATATGAGTACCTGAGCAATCAGACCATCGCGGCACCTTTTGCTAATCTCAGCAATGTTTCAAGGGCGACCTTTGAAGCTACAAATATTTCAGAATCCGGACACCAGGCAGCCGCTTACCTAAATTGGAAACAGAGACTAGTCGACACAATTACGCTTGAAACTGGACTGCGACTGGATGCCCAGCACTATCAGCGAAGTATTAAGGACGAACAATTTACCTATCGCTTAGGGTTGTTATACGAGCCAATTGAATCCCTGAAGTTACGACTGGGTTGGGGCCGTTACTCTCAAGCCCAGGACCTGCACGAACTCAATATTTCAGATCTTGAAACCAACTTCCAGCCGGCACAACAAGCAAATCATCTAATTGTTGGCGTCGACTATGCTTTTAGACGATTGGGTATCAATATGCGCTTGGAAGCCTATCGAAAGCACGCGAACAAAACCCGGGCATACTTTCAGAACCTCGCCAACCCATATACGCTCATTCCAGAACTTCAGGTGGATCGAATCAGAGTTAACCCCGATCGCTATATAGCAAGCGGCATAGAACTAAGCCTCGACGGATCCCTACTGGGAGGCGAATGGTGGCTAAACTACAGCCACTCCTCCGTAAAAGATGAATTGCCCGGCCCCAATATTCGTAGAAGCTGGGATCAGACCGAAGCGGCCAATATTGGTTATCATCGCGCAGTCTACGGCTGGCAAATCAGCGCTAGCCTCGCCTACAACAAGGGCTGGCTAACAACACCATTAAGCTTCGACAGCGTTACAGTACGAGCGGACCAGCGCAATAGAGATCGCTTTGATCGCTTTATTTCCGCAGACCTAAAAGTTGTTCGATCCTGGGAGTTTTCTCGCGGAGAGCTGCGCATGGAAGCCGGCATCACAAACCTGTTCGATCGTGAAAACCAGATTGGCGTGGACTTTGGCATCGACAATGGCGCATTTACCACAACACCGGAATACGGACTCCCGCTCGCGCCGTTTCTTGACGTTTTTTGGGCATTCTAAACTCCGATCGTTAGGATTGAATCCCGGCTAGCCGACTACGAATCTCTTCCCGACGACCACTATCAGCCAAGGCACGGCCGGGACGATCTGGTGCTGCCAACGCTTTTTCGAACGCAATTTTCGCTGCAACATACTCTTTTTGTTGTAATAAAAAGTCAGCGTAAAAGTAGTTAGAATCAATTCCGTCTGGGTTAAGCGTGACGGCCTTCTCTAAGAATTTTCGAGCTTTTTTATCATTACCAAAAGCGATAGGCCAACCGGGGACCTGGTAATAGAGCGCACCTAGCGAAGTGTAAGCGCTACCTTGCATTGCCAGTTCATCAATCGCCATTGCTTTCTCAAGTGAAGCTCTAGCACTTTTGATTAAAGACAAAGCTGATAGACCACTAGCCTTCCCAGCATATGTACTTTTTATAATGCCATCCCAAATTAGGAGTTCCGGGTCCTTGGGATGTTGTGCAACCGAGGCTTCCGCTTCATGTATCAGAGCCTCAAATCTAGCAGCTTGCTGATCACCCTTAAGTTCATAGTTGGCGATTGCCCAATTCTTTTGTAGAGCTTCGACCGAAGCCGCGATCGCGGATTGGCTCAATATTGTTAACAACAACACTGTGATGAGAGGTTTCATTTGGAATCTCCAGATTTAAGTAGTGTTTAATGGTTACCAGTTGCCGAGCAATTGCTTGATCAACCAGACCAGGCAGTAAAGCATTGAGTTTGGCCTGAAACTTTTCCGCAAAGCCAAGCTGTCGCCGGCTGCGATGTTTACGAATGGACGCAAGCACTTCTTCTGCCACCACATCAGCTGTATCCGTACCTGCACCGAGGACTCGATTCAATTCAGTTGCCGCTTCTACATTCATGCTGGTCTTCGTTGCCCGGGGCGAGATATAAATCACCTCAAGGGCAGAATCAGAATATTCACGTTTGAGCGCCTCGGAAAACCCTTTAATGGCATGTTTAGCGGCACAGTAGGTGACATACCCCGGATAGCCGATACTGCCAAAAGCTGAACCCACATTAACAATTCGAGGGGTAATGCTCTCCAGCAAAACCGGCAGCAGAGCCTGGGTCAGCAATAAGGTACTGCTGACATTGGTTTGGATAATTTGATCAATATTGGTTTGGGTAAATAGCGAAAATTGATTCACACCAGCGTTGTTGATCAGAGTATCTGCACCAAATCGTTCTGCTTCATACACAAGACGTAAACGATCATCTACGTCGTTGATATCTGCTACCAACATTTTTATCCGAGCTTTTGAATCATCTAGCTGACTGGCTAAGGCATTTAATTTGTTTTGATCTCTACCCTGGAGCAGTAAATCCACTCCATCGAAGTTGAGTCGCTTTGCGAGGGCCTGACCAATACCCCCGGTTGCACCTGTTAGTAGAATTTTCATCAGGCAGCCACGGCCAAATTCTCCGCCTCATTTGGGATGGCCCGGTAGACGTTGCCATAAAGTTGATAAACCCGATTTGCGACATGAATGATTGCTGCCTGATCTACGGGATCAGTGATCTTGTTCATTGCCCGCTCAAAATAGCTGATGTGATCCTGATCAAGCTCTCCATGGGTCGTAAGATAGGTCATTGCCCCATCGGCTAAGCCAAGCTTCTTCTGCACAATTTCACCTACTGTAGGCGCGAGACTTGAGCTAGTACCCTCCAGGACAAGGACCATGCCGAATATACCCATCGCATTCACTCGACTGACATAGTCGTAAAGATAGGCCACCATGATTTCTGTATTAAAGGGTGCAGCGCCTTCGCCAAAGGACTTTCTATCGAACCCACAGGCTTCAATATCATCGAGTATCCATGCTTCGTGGCCACGTTCTTCTTCTATGTACTCATTCATTGTCGGCCGCACCCACTCTTGCCCAGCCGTCAAATTTTTTGTTGCTGCGGTAAGTAATGGCGCTGTGTGCTGTACGTGATGAAATGCCTGATTCAAGAACGCAACATAAGTTCGAACATCAAACTTGCCATTAAAGACATCCTCGATAATCGGGGCATCAAGCAAATACTGCTTTCCGGCTTCGGTCTTGTTCAGCAACTCGTTATAGAACGACATTCGCTAGTCTCCTTGGGTTGGGTTCATAATGATCTTCAATAAGCTCGAGATAACGTTCAATAACTTGATCGCGTTTAACTCGTCCATTCGCCGTGAGAAAATGTTGGGGAAGCGCTTCAGTGATAACGATGAAATGATGTACCTGGGCATAATCAGGGAGCTCCAAATTGACCCCTTCGATAAGCGACTCTAACTGATCGTTGGATTGCTCAAATCGAAGCCAAATCAAGGCCAGGTTGTGATCTCTGGCCTCACCATAAGCGACGGCCTGGGAAACGGCCGGATTTTGACTTAAGGCTGCCTCAGGCCATTCGGGATTAACATTTCTACCGTAGCTGGTGATAAAGACATTCTTTTTTCGACCGGTAACATACACAAAACCATCGGCATCAATGTGGCCAAGATCACCAGTTGCATACCAGTCTGGAGCACTGGAATTCTCTTCTCCAAGATATCCGTTCATCACTGTGCCCCGCACTTCAATTTCGCCTTCCTTTGAACATCGAATTTCCGCATGGGGCAACGGACGACCTACGGAACCAGGTCGATTCGAACCAGGAAGATTGAGAGTTAATACCGAGCCACATTCAGACAAACCATAGCCTTCAAATGCAGCGAGACCCAGTTGGCTAGCTTTTTCTAATAACGCCTTGCTGACACGCCCGCCACCTACCGCAAGCATCTTGTAATGCGTGAGATCAATCATGCCAAACTCACTAAGTGTCGTAATGGCCGTCAATAGCTGAGGTACCAAAATCATACTGTCGGCGTCAGTGCTATTGAGTAGCGCTACAAAAGCATCAATCTCCAATGTGGCACCACTTAGACCCACGAGCTTCAGAGAAGGAATTTGTACTTCAGTGCCATTCACAATAGGCGCGTAAAGCCCAGCGATGTTCTCTAACAGCGTCGCAAGGGGTAAAACAGATAAATGCCGACGTAACTCAATTGGAGCAAGAGCAGATACAATTCCTCGCGCCGTATCGTCAATTACTTGCTGACTTAACTCCACACCTTTTGGATGGCCAGTGCTACCGGAAGTAAACGTAATCTTGGCGGCATTCGAGCGGCGAGGTGTCGAGCGATAGTAAAAATACAAGCCACCCTGTTGGCAGGGAATCACCTGCCAGTCACTTCCTGGTGCTTCATCTCGATCGCGAATCACTAGATTGACTTGAGCGGTAGATAACAAATGACTGACCTGTTCGTCACAAAAAAAGCCTGGGATCGGCACCGTCGTTAAATCCAGTTGCATGGCAGCAAGATCAGCGAGCACCCATTGTTTGCCGTTATCCAGATCTATGCCCAATGTGTGGCAGCGGGTGCCAGCGAGCAATGCGGCGAACCGTTGCACCTCCTTCGCAAGGTCCGAATAACTTAACGAACCCTCAGACGTAACAAGTGCAATCGCATCTGGCTGTTGCGTCGCATGTTGAAGCAGCGCATCAATCACATAACTCATGAATAATTCCTCAAGGTCTAAATCAGTTTTAGGAACGGTGCCATATGATCAATCGCTGGCTGAATCGCTCCGGCTAGCACAACGGGTTCGAGTGCGTAGTATCGCCCCCAGGCATTGTCCGCCTGTGAAACGCAATTAGGATTAGCAGTAGCGAGAAACAATGATCCGATACCGACCTGTACTAATAATTTACGTACTGGCGAGGTAACCGTGCAGGTCGCGTATTGAAAGCCGAGTATTTGAAATTGGGGGGCAAGGCGAACCATAAAGGCTAAGCCCTCTTCACGGTTTGCCATTGCCAACCCGCCAATTTCCACTATTTCATGTCGAGGCAATTGCTCGTCATTTTGAAGCCGAATAGATTCCTCTATGGATACGTCCAAATACTGTTCGAGAAACAGGGGTTCATCGCCGGCGGAACGAAAGCCACAACAGGCGACCAGAGTGGAATCCTTATACAGACAGAACATCGTGGGATAGAACTGATTCAGCTCGCAGGAAAAGTGTCTACCGTATTGTTCACGACTGAATGCACAGGCCTCTATGAACTGATGATCACCTGGGGAAGCAATCATCAGTTTATAGGCGGGGCTGTCGGCCTGGGGGGAAACTACTTCTACTAATTCGGACTGGGTATTTGCCATAGTCACCGTCGCAAGCCTTCGCTGCTTTCCAATATGCAAGGTTGGAGTCCCCGCTGGCGAAAACCATTCGCCAATCCCTAAAAAAAAATTAGCACGGAGTAAAAATAGTTGGACTGGTTATAAAACAGCCACCCCTCAGGGACTTTCCAAAAATATCTCTTCCAGATTCAAACCAATTTGGTCCAATCTTCGACTAAACAGACAGCGATAAGAAAAATGACAAGGAAAACGTTGAAAATTACCGATACCAGTGGCCAGGACACGCTCCTCGCGCCGCCCAGCAACACTAAAAAGTACCTATTGATTAGCGCTGGGCTACTGGCGGCGGCCCTGCTTGCCCTTCTCGCCAGCCCTGCCATCAGTCGCTGGTCAAATGCTGAGGTCACAGTTTCAGCCGATCGACTCAGGCTCGGCACGGTCCAGCTCGGAGATTTTGTCCGGGATCTGTCGGTACAGGGCCAAGTTGTTGCGGCGGTAAGCCCAAGGCTGTACAGCACCGCCCAGGGCACAATCACCTATGAAGTTGATGCCGGGGATACCGTCAGTAAGGGTCAAATACTGGCGGTAATAGACAGTCCTGAACTGACCAATCAACTTAAACAGGAAGAATCCAGCCTCCAACGACTACAAATCGACCTGGATCGACAGCGGATCCAGGCAAAGAAGCAGGCTCTGGAAAATCAAAAATCCGTAGATATTGCGAGGGTGGCACTGACCGCAGCAGAACGAGAGAAACGTCGATCTGACAAAGCCTTTGCTGCCCATTCGATTAGCCAAATAGATTACGAGAAATCACAGGATGATCTAGAGAACGCCAAATTGATCCATGTTCATGCGGTCAAAGATGGCAGTCTCAATGCGGAGAGTCTGGCATTCGAAATTCAGACCAGTGAGTTACAGGTAGACCGACAACAGCTTCTAGTGGAGGAGCTCCGCCGCAAGGTGCAGGAGCTCAATGTTCGCTCTCCTGTTAACGGCATCGTCGGCAACCTTGCCGTCGAACAGAAAAATCAGATTATTCAAAATCAGCCCATCTTGAGCGTTGTTGATTTGTCTGAATTTGAACTCGAGGTAAACATCCCTGAGAGCTACGCCGATGACCTTGCTATTGGGATGGACGCTGAAGTGAGCCTCAACGGCGATGTGCACCGGGCCAAGCTGGTGACTATTTCTCCGGAAATCGAAAACAACCAGGTAAAGGGGCGCGTACGATTTAATGAATCTGGCGGTCAACCCCAGGGCTTACGGCAAAACCAGCGGCTTAGCACCAGAATACTTATGGAGAGCAAGCAGAACGTACTGATGCTACCCAGCGGCCAATTTTTGGAAAGTGGCAATGGACGAATTGCTTACCTTGTTTCTGACCAGGGTGTGGCACGCCGTACCAGTATTGTGACCGGTGCTAGAAGCCTCTCCAACGTAGAAGTATTAAGCGGTCTAAAACCCGGCGACCGGGTCATTATCTCAAGCACTGATCAGTTCAACGGTGCAGACAACGTATTAATTACAGATTAGGAGAATTTATCTTGTTAGAAATGAAGGATGTCAAAAAAGTGTTTCGCACCGAACTGGTTGAAACCAACGCCCTGCGGGATTTTAGCCTGACGGTGAATGAGCGTGATTTTGTTGCTGTAACCGGCCCCTCTGGATCAGGCAAGACTACCTTTCTTAACATTGCCGGTTTACTCGAAACCTTCGAGGGTGGCGCTTACCTCTTGGATGGTCAGGACGTCAGCCACCTGAACGACAAACAACGTAGTCAATTGCGAAACGAAAAGATTGGCTTTATTTTCCAAAGTTTTAACCTCATTCCAGATCTTAATCTTTTTGATAATGTTGATGTCCCACTTCGATATCGCGGATTTAACAGCGCGGAACGTAAACGTCGGATCGAGCAGAGTCTAGAAACCGTTGGCCTAGCGAGCCGTATGAAACATCTGCCAGCACAGCTCTCCGGCGGCCAGCAACAGCGAGTAGCAATCGCCCGGGCACTGGCCGGTGAACCCCGATTTCTTTTAGCGGATGAGCCGACAGGAAACCTGGATACGATGATGGCGGGCAATGTCATGGAATTTCTCCAGGAGATTAATGAGAACGGCACCACTATTGTCATGGTTACCCACGACCCACAATTGGCAAGCCAGGCGAAAAGAAACATTTATGTTCGAGATGGCCGAGTCAGCGAAGCCGACAACGCCACCCAAAATGTTGTCAACGCCTAGGAGTCGAGCATGTTTGGTTACTACATAAAATTAGCCAGCGTCAGTATCAGGCGCAACCCGGTTTTAACGGGACTGATGGTGTTGGCCATAGCATTAGGTATTGGTGCTTGCATGACCACCATCACGGTTAACTATGTGATGTCCTCGGATCCAATTCCCCAGAAGAGCGATCAGCTGTATTACGTTCAAGTCGACAGCTGGGATCCAAACAGCCCCCATAGTCAGAATGGAGATCCACCGGATCAAATTACCTGGACCGAAGCCACCAACTTCATGAAAGATAAAAAGGCATTTCGTCAAACCGCCATTGCCTCATCAGCCGGTGTTGTGATGCCGCCCGGACAGGACGGCAAACCTTTTGTCGCCAGCATGCGGATTACCTACGCCGACTTTTTTCCCATGTTTGAAGTACCCTTTTTATATGGATCCGGATGGTCGTCAACTGCAGATGATAACCATGAATTTGTTGTAGTGCTCAGCAGGAAAACCAATGAAGAGGTATTCGGTGGAGAAGACTCCGTGGGACGCTCATTAAATATTGAGGGGCAGGAGTTTCGTGTTGTTGGAGTTCTGGATGAATACTTCCCAGTGCCGCGTTTTTATGATCTAAGTACGGGTGCTTTTGATATTCCCGAAGATATCTACCTGCCCTTCGTATTGAAGGAAGACCTCGAACTCCCATCTAACGGCAACGTAAACTGCTGGAAGACTCCAGAAGGCGAGGGATTTATCGCATTCCTGCAGTCCGAGTGCGTGAATTATCAAATGTGGGTGGAACTCCCTAGCCAGGCTGACAAGCAAGCATACGAAGATTATTTATATAACTACGTCACAGAACAAAAGAGCCTGGGTCGATTTTTGAGACCGATGGACAATCGGCTTCACACCGTCATGGAATGGCTGGAAGATCAGGAGGTCGTCGAAGACGACGCACAGATTATGCTCTGGCTGTCGTTTATGTTCCTAGCAGTTTGCCTACTCAACACCATTGGGCTCCTACTCGCCAAGTTCACCTCAAAATCCGCGGAAATTGGACTCCGTCGCGCGGTTGGTGCATCACGGAATGATCTGTTTAATCAGCACCTTGTTGAAACCGGCGTTATTGGCATTGTCGGCGGCATCCTTGGCCTGGGTTTAGCATTGCTGGGATTGGAGGGCGTCAAAATGCTCTACGTTGAACTCCCCGATAAGATTGTACACCTGGACCTCACCATGGTTGTTGTCGCCCTTGTATTAGCGTTGGTATCAACCATCGCCGCAGGGCTATATCCCACCTGGAAGGCTTGTAATATTGCCCCCGCCAGCCAACTTAAAAGCCAATAGGAGCTTGAGGATGAACAATCTAGAAATTGGTCCAATCCTACGCGCGATGATGCGCAACAAGGTTGGCGCTGTTCTCATCGCAATTCAAATTGCCTTCACCATGACCATTGTGGTGAATGCAATATCGATCATTCAGGAACGCCAGCGGTTGATGGCCCGGGAAAGCGGTCTGGACGAGATGAATAGCTTCTCTATCGACAGCAGTGGCTTTACCGAAAGTTTTAACGAACAGGTAACAGTGCAACAGGATCTGGCAGACCTTCGAGCACTGCCCGGCATTGTCGATGCAGTTCAGATCAACTCAATTCCTATCTCCGGTAGCGGTTGGTCAACCAGCATCCAAACGACAGCCAATTCCGAGGGTGACGGCGTGGGTTCTGCAGTTTATATGATGGATGAACATGGCCTTAATGCATTAGATCTTGAACTCATTGCTGGCGAAAACTTTTCTCCAACGGACGTTGGATGGCGCACACTAAATCAAAGTAACTGGCCTGACAAAGTGATTATTACCAGGGCATTGGCCGATGAGCTTTACCCTGATGAAGACTGGCAGTACGCCCTTGGTAAAAGCCTCTATGTCCAGGATGACCAAGCCATTTTAGTCATCGGCATTATCGACAAGCTCCAGGCACCCTGGGTGGGTTGGTCAGGAGTAGAGCGTTCCGTGCTCGTACCGCAATATCAGCTTTTTGATTCCAGCCGTTATCTTATTCGAGCGGAACCTGGAATGCGTGATCAGTTAATGCCGCAAGTCGAAGAAATGTTGGCCCGCACTAACGAGGAACGCATGGTCAGAAATCTGACCAGTATTGAAGATCGAAGGAACCGGAGTTACCGCCAGCATTCTGCAATGGTGAAAATGTTATCCATAATCATGGTGGTATTGATGCTGGTAACCGCCCTCGGAATTGTTGGCCTGGCGAGTTTCAACGTGAACCGACGTCGAAAGCAGATCGGTGTTAGACGAGCCCTGGGTGCAACTCAGGGAGCAATCCTGAGACACTTTATGGTCGAAAACTTTTTGATCAGCACCATTGGAGTATTGCTAGGTGCCGGCCTCACCATCGGCCTCAACATTCTGCTGGTCGACAAGTTCAGCCTAACACCCGTGGATTGGTACCTGATCCCATCGGGAATGGTGGCCCTATGGATTGTTGGCCAAATTGCGGTGTTCGGCCCGGCTCAGCGAGCAGCGGGAATTGAACCTGCGACCGCAACCCGGACAGTCTAATTTCTAACACGGACCGGACAGCCTGTTCGGTCCGACACAATTCATGTCAGGGCTATGCGGCGACGGGCATGCTGTAAAGATTCTCGGTATCTAAATCGCTAAAGGCTTTTGTCTCGCTAATGGCTTTCTTTTCGCTAATGGCTTTTGTCTCGCTAAAGGCTTTCTTTTCGCTAAAGGCTTCACCCTCCATATCGCTTTCGCCTTCATATTGCTCAAACAGCACTGCTACGTTTGCCATTAGTATGCACTCTTCATCTGTGACAAATACGTCCATTGTTCTACTCCCAATATTCATTCATGTAGTGAACCCGATTACTCTACCGAGCCCTAATGTTAGTTAAGCAACAGCCATGCCAGTCCTTAAAGCCCTGAATTTTGGCCGTTTGCGCTCGTCACACAAAAATTGTCGCACCGGTCATGGGCAATTTGGTTAAACCTCGCATCAAGATAAGCTGTGACCCACCGCCAAAGGCGGAAATTAAACACTGCCATAGATAGATTTTTAGGCTTACTATTAGAATGCTAATAAATAGCAAGCTATCTAATATGACTCAAAACGATATACCCCTTGATCAGCGATTTGTTGCGCTGCTATTCAACACTAGAAATCGTATCCGCTTTGCGATGGACGATCGGTTTAAGCCGATGGGTATTACCGACGCAACCTGGCGCACCTTGTATTTTTTACGCCAAGGAGACGGTATCTCCCAAAAAGAACTGGCTCTAACAATGGGGATTGAAGGACCAAGTCTCGTTCGGTTGTTAGACCAACTCGCTTCGAAGGGGTTTATTGAAAGGCGAATCGATGGCACAGATCGCCGTAGTAAAACAATCCATCTAACCGCCCACGCAGCCGAGACCCTCGTTGACCTCGATAAGGTTGCAAAATCAGTTCGGCAGGACATCATGAAAGGTGTCAGAAAAAAAGATCTAGCGATATGCGTCAAGGTCCTCGAGCAGATTATGGAGGACAACAGCAATGAATGATTCGGCCACACCACAGCCATTCTGGAACAAAACGAACATTCTCTCCGTAGTTGCCCTGGCAATATTCTTGGTCTGGCTAGCACTGTGGTTCTACGGTCGCTCCGGCTATGTACACGTAGCCGATGCTCGAGTGTCCGCCACCATGATCTCCGTTAGCAGCAGAATACCTGGCTGGCTCATTGAATTTCCCGTGTCCGAGGGCATGTATGTCAAGCCTGGAGACGTCCTGGTTCGTATCGATTCAACCGACGCGCAGTTGCAAATGGATAGGCTCGATGCTGGCCTGAAAAATATGGAGATCGAATTAGGCCGCTTTAGCACTGAATATCAATTGCACGAACAGCAGGTGAACTCGCGTATCACCGCCAGCCATTCGAGACTCAGACTGGCTGAGGCAGCCTTATCCGAATCCGGCGTCACCCTGGCAAAAGCAAAGCGAGATTTCGATCGAGCTAAGTCTTTACTCGCCGACAAGATGGTCTCCATTGAAGATTTTGACAATCGCGAGGCAGCCCTTGCGGTGCTTGAACAAAACCACCAGCAGCGTGTCGCAGAAAAGGAAGTTGCCGAGACAGAGTTGCTTCTGGCCAAAGCAAGTCGTGCAGAACTGGACGTAATGAAGACCAATCACAGCCTAACTGAAGGACGCAAAACTGAATTGGAGATCGAAAGAAACCGACTCGCCAATACAATTTCTGATCTGACTATTGTCAGTGCAATCAACGGTGTTGTTGATGAAACCTTCGCTAATCCCGGCGAATATGTTTATCCGGGCCAACGCATATTAATGCTCCACGATCCATCGCTGCTCTGGATCAAGGCCAATGTAAAGGAAACCGATATCCGGCACCTCCAGCCAGGTCAAACTGTCTCGATTCATGTTGATGCCTATCCCGACCAGGTTTTTTCAGGCCGAGTAGGCAGTATCGGTAACGCAGCAACCAGCCAATTTGCTTTGCTCCCTAGTCCAAATCCAAGTGGCAACTTCACCAAAGTGACCCAAAGACTGGAGGTTAAAATTGCACTTGATAAAGCCTATAGCCAACTCCGTCCTGGCATGATGGTGGAACTTGCGATCGCCATAGATACACATCCTGCCGCTCTAGCGGACGCCGGTTAATCTCGATCATGGCGATCGCGAACCCAGCGAGTCGCATACCCGAGGGCATCGAAGCATCTCCGCCGATTCTCGCCATGTTTGAGCTCTACGGTCCTAACTATGTTTGGTTTGCTGTGGTAACCAGCATGCTAGGCTCCTTTGCCACATTGCTGACGGGCACCATCGTCAATGTCGCCATTCCAGAAGTCATGGGCGCTTTTGGTATCGGTCAAGATCAGGCCCAGTGGTTATCCACTGGATTTTTAGCGGCGGGCACCGTAACCATGCTGATCACTGCCTGGTGTACCCTTGCCTTTGGTGCCAAAGCAACCTACGTGGCCGCCATGTTGGTGTTTCTCGCGGGCTCAATTCTTGGCGGTTTGTCTCCGAATCCAGAAACCTTGATTTTCAGCAGAATTGTCACGGGCGCAGCCTCGGGAATACTGGGCCCCCTTGCCATGGTAATTAATTTTCAAATATTTCCAGCTAGACATCGCGGCTTTGCCATGGGCCTATTTGGCATTGGCGTTGTCCTGGCGCCGGCCCTGGGCCCAACCCTCGGCGGACTACTGATCGATAATTACAATTGGCGGTATGTGTTCTTCCTTGCGATCCCTTTTTCCATGATCAGCGTGCCCCTTGCACTAATGTTTATGCCAACAAGGCAAGAAGACGTGAGGATTCCACCATTCGATTGGATTGGCTGCTTGCTGATATCAATATTTTTAGTGTCCTTCTTGACGGCTTTGACTGACGGCCAAAGCGAGGGGTGGACATCAAACTACATTATTGGATTGTTTTCCGCCTCATTTGTGTCCTTGCTCGGCTTCTGCAATTGGGAACTGAACAACCCACACCCCATGCTCGAACTCCGAATCTTTGCACACCCGAGATTCTTCGCAGCAGCTGTTGTCACCTTTGTGGTAGGCATCGGACTGTACGGTTCTACCTACCTATTACCGTTGTTCCTACAAACACTGCAAGGCATTATGCCCACAGATTCAGGTCTACTAATGTTGCCCGCGGGCCTGGCGATGGCTGCTTTTTTTCCGATTGCCGGGGCATTAAGCGATCGGATTCAGCCCCGCTTTGTCATTATTGGTGGGTTGGTTTTGTTTGTCATCTCGAGTTGGCTTATGAGAGTGGTCGACATCAATACCCCCTACGTTGCAATTTTGTTTTGGGCACTCATTGGCAGGATTGGACTTGCACTGATATTCCCTAGCCTCAATGCAGCATCACTCGCAAGTTTACCGTTGAGCCTGTTGAGCCAGGGATCCGGCGCTGTGAATTTTCTAAGGCAGTTGGGTGGCGCTTTTGGCGTGAATCTGTTGTCCATCCACCTGGCGCAACGCACCAGCGAGTTCAGTCAACAGTTTACCGAGACGCAGATTTCCAGCCCCGCCACATTAGAGCTATTGATCAACGTACAGGACACCATGTTCCGAGATCACTTTGGATTTATAATGGAATTTCCCGCATCCTTTGGTTACCTCTCCAGCATGATCTACACCCAGGGGCTGACCCTGGCTTATCGAGAGGGATTTATTTTGATTGCCATGGTGTTCCTACTTTCGATCATTCCAACATGGTTTATGTATGTTGACCGCAGGTCATAACTAAAACTTTAGCTCAAAGCCGAGGGAAAGTTCGCCGTCGGTTTCGCGCCAGTAATTAACATAGGTCGTGAAGTTAGCCTGCCACTTGTGCGCAAGCCCTACACTGGTGCTGCTGCCATTTTGTTGAACGATGTCAGACAGGCCCCGCTGGGCACTAAATGTAGTCTTGCCCTGGGTATATCCCAGACTCACCAGATATCCTCGATTTTTGTCCGCGTTTATCACATTCTGCTGCTCCGATTGTTGGGCGGACAACCCAAACCTCCATGGGCCGCTACCGTACTCTACCGAGCCCCGGACGCTGTCATAAACCTCAGTCCTGGCAACGGATCTATCATTTTTTCTCATGTCGTGATCGACCGCCACACCAAAGGTCCAGACTTCTAGTTCATAGACAACTGAGATGGACTGACTGGCATCAAAGAAGGCATCTTTCGGAACATACATCGCTGCAAGCTCCCAGCCTTCCCAGTTCGGAGAGTGGTAGCCAATTGCATCTCTCACCCGCACCTCGCCGACAAAAAGCGTTTTTAGGTCGCCCTGCTGGTCACTGAATCGATCAACCTTACCCTGGACTGCTTTGAGCGGCGTATCGTACGACCCGAAAAATAGAGTGCCATACCCACCCTTTATACCCAGGTAAGAGTTTCGGGTACTTAACAATGTGTTGAGCTCAGTTCCGCCGTGGGCAAGATCTACCCCCTGTTCAAGCTGATACACCACGCTAACTGAATCCGAAAGCGCCAGACTTCCTTTGACGCCAATCCGCGATGCATTGTCTCTCGCGTCATCGTTCATGTCTCGCCAGGCATAGCTCAAATTAACTTTCCCATAGATATCCCAGTCCAACTTAGGTCCAGCGAGCCCCTGGCTAGAAAAGGAAAATAGGAAAACAAATAGCAGGAATGACTTCATAGCCGCGTTACGTACCTGAGGGTGACTGCAAAAAGAAAGATCAGCCCACCTTTGGTGCGCACTTTATAAAGATTTCTTTATAAAGATACCAGCGCACTAAGTCACGCGACTTGTGAAAATTCATCAGAAATATATTGCGCTAACAGCTCTTAGCCCCCTCGAACCCAGGTACTCGCTAGCACTTAGTGTGTGTTAACGTTCCGGGCATGGTGCAATTCTTCTCAATCTGGCTACCTAGAATGGGCTTGGCAATAATCCTGCTAATCCCGTTGTATTTCAGCTCCGCCACGATCTTCCCATTTGTGGTCCTCAAGGCCGCTCTGGTTCATTTTGGTATTGCTCTGGTTGTTTTCGGTGCAATTTTTCACCAACTCAAATCTGCCGGGCCCCTGCGGATCTCCGCCCTCGGAGTTTCCCTGCTAATTTTTCTCCTGATCAGCTTGATATCCAGCTATTTAGGGCTGAGTTTCGAACAGAGTTTTTTTTCAACATTCGAAAGAAGCCAGGGCCTTTACAGTCTGTTTTTTAGTGCGGCCCTGGGCTTAAGCCTCGCGACCACCCATACCAATGAAGATATCTGGCGAAATAGCTACCGGGCGATTGTCATCACAGGCTCGATTATTGCTCTACTGGCACTCGGATATTTTGTCGGTTTGTTTGATGTCCAATATTTATATCGAGATTTTGGGCGGCTCGCATTTACCGCTGGCAACGCCGCCGTGTTCGGAAATTATCTTGCGATTTTGACAACCCTCGCCTTTGCACTCTGTCTCGCTGACTACCGAACGGTGAGCATGAGGGTTTCTCTCCTACAGCTAGGAATGCTGGGACTACTACTTTTTGCATTACTCGCCACCGGTGCGCGAGGAGGTTTGCTAGCGTTTCTAGTCAGTGCCGTTGTTATTTTGTTCGGTTCGGCACTACCAAAAAAGTGGAAGCTGATCGCAACAGCAGCGGGATCACTTATCCTATTGGTCGGTATTGTCGCTCTGTGGGACATTGTTGGAACACGACTGGCAGAATCTACTTTGAACAATCAGTCAATCGCATACCGATTGGATGCCTGGCAAATCGGCTGGCAGGCTACCATGGAAAGGCCGTGGTTAGGCTGGGGACAGGAAAATTTTATTCATGTATTTGGTCAGTTCAGCTCCGCAACACAGATTGCCAATGAAACGTTCGATGCTGCGCATAACCATTTAATAGCCTTAGGAGTCGCTTCCGGCGCGGTTGGTTTATTAAGCTACGTTACAATTGTGACCATTGCCCTGGCTGTCCTATGGCGCGGTCTGCAGAGCACATCGCCGCTTAGGTCGGGGAATGCTCTATTAGGTTTGTCGATTATTCTGTCCTACCAAATCGCAGCGGTTTTTTTGTTCGACAATATTATTTCCCAACCATTTTTCTTTATTGCACTCGGCTACTGCTTACACCTATCAACACCCATCACCGTGCTGCCATCAAAGCTCAAACCGGCAATTGCTGGCATCGCTGTTCTACTATTCGTTGCCACGGCTGTTCATGAAATAAGGCTTTACCAATCGTCAATTCGACTTCGTACCGTGGAGGCCGTGCCTGATTGGACAAGTAAGCTAATTGCAGCGAATGAGGAATCCGGCGGCCTCAGACAGGAAGAGTTGATTTATCTATTTGCCATGAAAACCTCAGCTGAATGGCGGAGCTTAAGCCCAGGACATAAACAAGAAGTAAAACAGACACTAGAAAAATTGATCGGTGACAGCAATATACTCAGGCTAAACTGGCGAACGATTTTTAACGTTTCGAATGCGTACTTGATGATGGTAAATGACTATCCCGAGGTGGTTAAAAATCTTGAATTGCTGGTCGCACGGACCAGCCAACTTGCCCCCGAGCGACCTCAAAGCCACAGGCTATTGGCCCATTACTTCATTGTCACAAATCAACCAGAGAGGGCGAAACAGGTGCTGGAAGACTATCTAAATAAAAACCCAAAGCGGCCACGGATGCTGGAGATTCTAGATAGATTGACCCCCAATGACGCCAGTTAACCGCAGAGAATTTCTGACCGGACTACTTGGCACAGCGGCACTGCCTGCGACTTTTCAAATTAGGGGCCAATCTACGCAGCCGAGTGCAATTGTTTTTATCCTGGCAGACGATATGCGTTGGGATGCGTTTTCCGCAGCTGGAAATTCAGCGCTGCAAACGCCGAACCTGGATTGGCTTGCGAGCACCGGACACCAGTTCAAAAACAACTTTGTGACAACGTCTATCTGCCCATCCAGTAGAGCTAGCATCATGACAGGCGAATATGCTGGCCGGCACGGCATCTGGGATTTCACAACGCCCCTGTCAAAAAACCAACAACAGAACTCACTACCATTCTTACTCCGAACGTGGGGTTATCAAACTGCCTTTTTTGGTAAGTGGGGTATCGGGGACACTCCACCCACTGACCTATTCGATCATTGGGCCGGTTATATGGGCCAGGGAGAATATTTTGGCGAAAGCCATGAAGGACATCTCACGGATTCGCTCAACCATCAGGTCACAACGTGGCTTGAATCTTACGAAGGGGACAGACCTCCGGCTCTGTTTATTAGTACCAAAGCACCCCATGTACAAGATGAAATCCCCGGCGGTTTTTTACCAGCACCGGACCATGCAGAACTATACAAAGATGTTTACTTCGAACCCCCCTTATCAGCAAAGGCGTCTGAATTCCAAAAACTCCCTGAATTCTTACGGTCCTCCGAAGGCAGACGTCGATGGCAAGCTAGATTTTCAACACCCGAACGCTACCAGCAAACCTGCCGCCAGTATCATCGCCTGATCGCTGGCATTGATGTTCTGACGGGCTCCATCACTAAGACTCTTAGAACCAAACGCCTACTGGCAGAGTCACTCATCGCATTTTCTTCTGACAACGGATTCTTGTTGGGTGAACACGGACTGGCTGGTAAATGGTGGGGATTTGAGGAGTCCATCAGAACACCATTACTCATTAAACTGCCAGTGTCCATGGACGTCAGCCCGACAAAACAAATCCAACAGATGTCCCTCAATATTGATATTGCGCCAACCATCCTGGACATAGCGGGTGTGCCCCGTCCCAAATCTATGCAGGGCCAAACGCTGTTACCCCACATGCAAGGCAATAACACCCCTGGAAGAAAAGACTTTTTGTATGAACACCACTTCAGTCATCCTCATATCGCCAGAACCCTTGGGGTCCGCTCCGAAACATTCAAATACTTAACCTATCCAGACTATAGCCAGACCCAGGAAATGCTGTTTGATCTAACCGCTGACCCATTCGAACTCACCAACCTGGCAAACAACGATGAATATCGTAAAGTCCTAGAACTCCACAGAGCCCGAATGCAAGAGCTCAACTTTAACGTTCAGCAACCTCGACTCTCGACGTAAAACCAATCTCTTATCCTCTACCCTGATTTTCTGGTACCTAATCACGCAGACACCGACCCACCCATAAGCTGCGCTGCAAGGGCCATCGCTTCTGGAGACGCTTTAGTTACACAGCCAGAATCTACCGGGGGCTGGGGATCGTATTCAATCAACAATTGAATCGTTTCCGCGGTGAGCTTGTCATGAATATGCTCAACAAGGGTTAGGGCCATATCGATTCCTGAACTAACACCTGCTGAAGTCACAAGCCGCTGGGCTTTATGAAACACCACGCGTTGATGGGTAGGTGTTGCGCCGAAGTGGGCAAGTGCATCCATCGATGCCCAATGGCTGGTCGCAGTAAGACCCTCTAAGAAACCTGCAGAACCTAACAGCAGCGACCCTGTGCAGACTGATGTCATCCATTGGGCATGGGGCTTAACGGTTCGTAGCCATTCAACAACCGGGCCATCAAAATGGAGTTCTGTACCGAGCCCGCCTGGGGCGACCACAATGTCTGGATCCGAACACTCGGCAAAGGTTGTGTTAGCAACCAACGCACCGACCCTGGTGTGATCAATCACAGCTCCGATCTTCTCAGCAACCCAGACAGGTTCACAATCCGGCATCATCGTTAGAACATTGTAAGGGCCAACAATGTCCAGCATGGTAAAGTTATCGTATAAAACAAAGGCTACTTTCATCTGGCGTACTCAGGTTGGATTTATCAAAAATTTACGCGCCATCGCATCTGACGGCAAGGGTAAGACTCGACTGTCTTAAATCTGGGTTACGGGTGCCACCTGGAAATTTGCAAACCAGGCTTCTGTCGAGATTAGTCTAGTCAATTTCAGTTGAGGGATCACTGCTTGGAATTAGCTAAACTACAGTACTATTCCAACACGGCACCCAATAGCAGCAGAATACCAAATGGCTAAAATTGAACTCACCCATCGACTGGCCCAACAGGAAGACGTTCCTGGCATCATAGAACTCATGTCTGCAGCAATCGAAGTCAACATGAAAGCCTTTTTGACCACAGCTGAAATCATCGCTTCAAAAGAAACCATGGGGATCGACCAGACACTTATCAACGACCAGACCTATTTTGTTATTGAGACCCAGCATGAGGGCCAGACCTTCATGGTCGGCTGCGGTGGTTGGGGCAAGCGTAAAACGCTGTACGGCGGCGATCACTCCACAGGCAGAGACGACTCCCTGAGTGATCCTCTTATTGATGCCGCGAGAATCCGCGCCATGTACACACACCCCGACTGGGCTCGTCAGGGAATAGGCTCATATCTTTTAGACCTGGGTGAGTCTGCTGCAAGGGCGTACGGCTTCAAGACCATCGAGCTCGGCTCTACGATTCCAGGATATCCACTTTACCTCGCCCGAGGATATGTTGAAGTCAATCGCACAGCGAAGATTGCGGCGAACGGCTCAGAAAACATCAACATCAAAATGAGCAAAGTACTCTAGGCAGGAACACCTTACTCAGCGCTCTAGCTGCTGCTTAAGCACCATCCGGAATTCATCCAGGATAGCCTTCCGATTCGCTTCCATTTGAAAAGCGAGTTGCAAAGCAGTACTGGACAGGGTTGCCATCAAGAGTGTTCGATGCCAGGCATCATCACGATTAGCTTCTTCGTCCAGTTCGCACAACTTATCCGCATAGGTGTCTGCAATCCGGATATTAAATGCATGGTCGAGTTCAGCCAGAACAGCGTTGGCCTGGACACTGATCCAAAGCCGAGAAAAGCATATATCCGCTTCACACTGCACAACCAACTCATCGAATAATGCTAACGCCGCTCGGTTAAGCGCCACAACGGAATCCACGGTCTTGAGGTCCGCATTCCACTTTGTCTCTAGTGTCTCAAAGACATCCGCAATAAGCGTCCACAGAAGCCCATTCTTGTCGGGAAAGTACTGATAAACAGAAGCGATTGGAATATCTGCAGCAAGGGCAATCTCTCGCATGCTCACTGCGTCATTACCCCGGTCAGCAATAAGCTTCCTGGCAACATCAACGATTTTCTTAAATCGATCGCGGCTACGCTGCTGACGAGGCATGCGTCTTTGTAACGTAGGGGCTAAAGACTTATCCAAAATAGGGGTTGACCAAACGTGAGCATTGCTCATATTATCGAAAACTCACCACCTTCACAATGGGAAATTCGAAATGCCCGCACTTGAATCATTACCTGGCAGCGCCTCAACGAGTGACATATTGAAAATTCTCAAACGTGATGGCGCATTGATACTGACTGAGGTTCTTAGCCCGGCGGAGCTTAAGCAGTTCAGAGTGGAGCTAGACCCTTACATGCAGGCAACCGGTGAAGGACAAGATGACTTTACTGGCCGTTCCACAACTCGAACCGGCGCCCTGATTGCCCGATCCAAAAAGGCCCGGGACATGGTGATGCACAAGACAATTGTCACCGCCGCAAATGAATTTCTTGCACCCTTTTGTCAGAGGATCCAACTGCACTTAACCCAAATCATTCGCCTTAAACCCGGTCAGGGCAAACAGCAAATTCATCGAGATCGCTGGGCCTGGGGTCGATATATGCAAAACATCGAACCGCAATTCAACACAATCTGGGCCATTACGGACTTTACAAAAGCAAATGGCGCCACTCAGGTTGTGCCCGGTAGTACCGATTGGCCGGATGACAGGAAGGCTACGCCAGAGGAAATCTGTCAGGCAGAAATGAAAGCCGGTTCAGTTCTAATCTACAGCGGCGCAGTTTTCCACGGTGGTGGTGAAAACCATTCCGACGCCGATCGTATCGGTGCAAACCTCACCTACACACTGGGCTGGCTCAGACAGGAAGAAAACCAATACCTCTCCTGCCCACCGGAAATTGCCAAAAACTTCTCAGACGAACTACAGGACATGCTTGGCTATACCATGGGGCAGTTCGCAATGGGTTATTACACGCCACCCGCCGCACCAGGGGAGCAACCAGAGTGTGTTACGCCTGCATTTGCTGTTCGAGAAGTGAATGGGGACGCACTCGGCGGGGCGGATTTATTGGCAGCGGCCCAGGAGAATACCTAACCCGAAGCTATGGGCCGAAGCTCTGGACTTAAGACACCCTTAAGCCCAGACCTTCAAGACTCACTTAAGAGTATCTAGCCTCGGTCACCGCACTATTGTCTCCCGATTTGACCGCTGCTAATGACTCAGCAAGATCAGCAAGGTAAACATCGGTCACTTCAAAATGAAAGGGTGACAACATCAGGTGCAACGCCCGTGGCTCCGTCGTCAAGCTGGTGAACCAACCTCTTTTATACATCTGCTTGTAAACAGCAAACACATCAACATCAGTATGCCCAAAGGCAACAATGCCTAATTGCGGCGCACCTAACACCTCAAACCCGAGTGCCTTGACGCCCACCTCAATCACTTCTCGAGCATCGGTCACAAGCTTGTGTTTGGCGCTATAACCTTCAACTCCGAGATAATTCATGACCGCCCAGGCCGCAGAAATGGCGCCACCGGGGCGTGTACCCGCCAGGGTTGGCGTAATCATTCTGCCACCGGGCCAATTGTCACAATCAAATATCATATGCTGATGTAATGACTCATCTCGAAACAACACCGTCGAGGCACCCTTTGCACAAAAACCATACTTGTGCAGATCCGCGGACATCGAACTCACCCCAGGGACTTCAAAATCAAAAGGCTCTATATCTACACCATTCATTCGAACGAAAGGGGCCGCATAGCCACCGACACAGGCATCCACATGGAGCCAGACATTTTTTTCCGTGGCGATCTCTCCGAGCTTGACGATGGGATCGATAAGCCCATAGGGAAAACAAGGCGCTGACCCCACCAACATAATTGTCATATCATCGATGGCCTCGGCCATCGCAACAGTATCTGCTAACAAATCGTCTCCGCAGGGTATTCTGCGCATCTCCAGATCCATCAGCTTGGCAGCTTTATCAAATGCGGGATGAGCAGACCAGGGAGCGACTATATTTCGCGCCCCCTCTTTAGATGTGTTAGCACGATGATAATCACGGGCGGTTTTAATCGCCATGGTAATTGAATCCGTTCCACCGGAAGTGATCGTGCCGGCTGCATTTTCTGGTGCATGCAGTAAACTCAGCCCCATGCCAATCACTTCATCTTCCATCTGCTTCAAACTTGGAAAAGCCATCGGCCCAAGACCGTTCTCGGACATATATAAGGTGTAGGCCTCTTTTTGAACCTGAAGCACATCTTCTCCGGCATTGAAGACATAAACCGCGGTCTTACCGTCGCGCCACTTGGCATCCCCCGCGCCTCGCGTAATCATTTCCTCTTTTAGACCCGGCCATTCTTGACCCTGTTTGGGCATTTCTTTAATCATGATCATTTGCCTTTTATTGTTTGTCACATTGAAATTTGGTTCGAATTCCTATGTCGGATCCCATGGGATATTCATATTGTTTAGGGCGTAAAAACGACCTTAACCGCCTCCTCCGCGAGCAACTGGGTTTCGTAAGCTTCACTCGCCTGCTCCAGTGTAAAGGTATGACTCACGAGGGGTTTTCGGTCTATTTTGCCGGAGCGAATCAGTTCCGATGCTTCAATAAATTCTTCCATGCTCCAGGCCCAGGAACCCAATACCTTAAGCCCCTTGCGCATAATGATGTTGTAGTCGAGGCTAACGTTTTGCTCGAATACAGCAACAATCACAACTCGACCATCCACTCTGGTAATGGCCAGGGCCTGCTCCAGCACGCTAGTACCTTTAAAATGTTTACCCAACCCAGCGCAATCATAAACCGCGTCAACGTTACCATCGATCGCATCCACCAGGGCCAATTGTTCTGAACCGGTAAGCTCCAGGATGGCTTTTACGGCGTCTACTTTGCCCGCATTAACAATCTGATCCGCGCCGAGCTCAGAAGCCTTAGCCAGGCGTTTCTCCGACAGATCTACGACAATCACCTGGGCGTTTGAACGGGCTTTAATACACTGCAAAATGCCCAGGCCAATAATGCCCGCCCCCATAATCACATGGGTTTCACCGTCCTGGGCGTCTCCCAGGTTGGCAGCGTGCAGGGAGGTGGCGAGGGGTTCGGTGGTTGCGGCTTCAACAAAACTAATCTTGTCGTCGATTGGGATTAGACTTGCCGCCATCTCGGGGGACAGCTTAACAAATTCGGCATTCGCACCCATCCCCACAGAGATCACGCGGTCACCGATTCGCACACCTGGCACATCGCCGCAGATTTCAGCCACTTCACCACTAAACTCATGACCCAAAACTCTACCTGTCTCAATTGGATTACCAAGATCCAGGAACATACCGTGGCGATAAGTATGCAGATCTGAACCACAGATACCGCAGGCCTTAACCCGCAGCAGAACCTCACCTTCAGCGAGATTAGGTTGCTCTACCTGTTCGAACCGGACATCTCTTGGACCGTGGAATACGGCTGCTTTCATAGTCTCCCCCCTCTCCTTTGTCTGACGCTCACTTATGTCCACATGTGTGCCGCTGGAGCAATTTGCTATAGTCATGGGCCCAAACCAAGCCGGACGCTACTACAATGCCAACACTTCACGGATTTTCCTACAGTAACTATTACAACATTCCAAAACATGCATTGTTATACAAGGGCGTTTCATTTGATGAGGACCTGGTCTATCCCAGCGCAGATGGTTATAGCGCTTTGAGCCCAGCCCTTAAAGTACCGAGCTTCACAACCGACGACAACCAACATCTTTCTGAGGCGGCTGTACTGTGTGAGTACATCGAAGATGCTTACCCACAGAAGCCGTTGTATCCAACTGACCCGTTTGCACGAAATAGAACACGGCAACTGATGCATATGGCTGAACTATACCTGGAGCTTCCCAACCGCAGACTGATTCCCTACAGCTTTAGCAATCAATCAGCACCGGAGCCGGTGGTGAGTGAAGTCAACGCGGTGGTTGAACGAGGGATTAATAGTGTTAACGCCCTCGCGACATTTAGCCCCTGGGTCCTTGGTGCTGAGTTCAGCATGGCGGACATCTATTTATTTTATGTGTTGATGGTGGCAGACATGGGCGGCGCGATAACGGGCGTGGATCTCAATGATCGCATCGCCGGTCTAAAGGATTGGCGCGAGGCTTTTGCTGCAGACCCCATCAGCCAGCGTGTTGCGGCGGATACAGAGGCTAATCGCGAAGGCTTTTTTGGCTATATCCAAAGTCTGAGTTGAGTAAAATGACTAAAGCGCATTCACCTGCATAGCATCTTCACCAAAAAGGATGCTGCGGGACGCCAATCTCTTGTAACGAAGACTCATGGTCCGGGCGTCCATCAGGCAAACACTGAATGCACGGCGGGGACTATTGGTGCGATTAACGCCACTGGCATGGAGCGTCCAGGGGTTGAGCAGCACCACTTCACCCGCCTCTAGCACCAGAGAAAACCTACCGGGATGCTGTTCAAATTCCTGCGCCATCTCCGGAGTTAAAAATCCGCTTGGATGTTTTGGATTGAGAATTTCATGCTGGGTACCAGGAATAATTTCGACACAGCCATTTTCTTCATTCGCCTCATCTAGCGCCGTATAGATCGTCAGCTTCGGGTCACGATCCAATGCGCGCCAACGATCCTGATGAAGGGGCAATACCGTACCGCCACCGGCGGGCTTATTCATAAACATGGCTCGGAACACTGCAACGGCTAAATCCCCATAGAAATGGCGAGCAGCCTCAGCAAAAATTGGTAATTGCATATAGGCTAAAAATACCGGATCCCGCTCCAGCAGCTGGATCTTTCGATAGTTTAGCGTGCGTCCCTTGTGGCCACGGGTTTGTTCTCCAGCAGAATCATAGGCCCCATCGACGGAATCCAATTGCATCAACATACGGTCGTAGTCAAGATTTGCTTCCCCAAGCATGATCTCATCGATCCGCTTTTTCATCGAAGCCACGGTTTCATCGGGCACAATTTTGCCTAGTCGCAAATAACCCTGGGTATCAAAATCTTGCCATTGCTGCTCGGTGATATGGTTCATATATATCGCTGCCCTATTTAGCAGCCTCTACCGGCAGCCATAAGCAAGCCAGAAGATTTCCTACCGTTGCGCACCATCATACAACCTCCACCGTGCATCTGAATAAGTTAGTGTAAAGTTATCCCAACGGACCAACCTTACAACCCGAGAGCATCGAGCGAAAGTTTCCCAACTGCAGTACAATCGGCCCAATCTAACTACCCATCGTAGCGCGCACCATGCTTAGAATAGCCCTGCAGATTATTGGCATCCTGATCCTGATCCCGGCTGTGACCATCGTCACCCTCAAGCTCGACAACATGAACGCCGACGGACCCTCAATTTTATTTCCCGGCGGCAAACTCGTCAGCGGCACAATGCATAGCGGCCCTGAACCTGACTGGTCATTCACCGACGATGTTTTTGTCATCGAATTGCAACTCGAAGATCCCCTGGCTTCCCGACGTATTTTTATCATGGAGTACGACGGCAAGGTCTACGTCCCCTCGGGATATATGAAATCGTTCCTGGGGCGACTTTGGAAAGACTGGGCATTTGCGGCGGATGCCGGTGACGGTTTAGGTGTGGTGCGCATAAACGACGTTCGCTACGAACGAAAACTAATTCGGCTGGAAGATGCTGACACCGTCGCAGGGGTTGCAGCTAAAATGGCCGCCAAGTATTCCGGCGGATCAGAAGCCGCCATACCAGGTATCATCAGCTCGATAGAAAACGGCGACACCTGGATTTTTGAACTGGCACCCCGGGAGGGTTGAGATGAAAACGAAAAACTATCTGATCTTATGTGCCGGAATCACAACAGTCCTTGTTTTGAGCTTGTTGTTTGTTCCTGCTTTTTCCAATGCTGTAGAGCAAGTTACGCTACTGTTTCTCTCAACTAACGCAAGATAACAGTGCCAGCCATCGGGCTCCGCCCTGTTCTAGGCGGCTTTATCCTTTAGATTTTGATTCGCAAGGTACTCATCATAGGTACCCTGGAAGTCGACAACTTCCTGACCTTTGATCTCTACCACACGGGTTGCGAGTGATGAAACAAACTCACGGTCGTGACTGACAAATATCAAAGTACCGTCAAACTTCTTAAGCGCTAGATTCAGCGCTTCAATTGCTTCCATATCAAGGTGATTGGTTGGCTCGTCCATAATCAGGACGTTGGCACCGGACAACATCAGTTTGCCAAACATCAATCGATTCTTCTCGCCACCGGAACACACCCGTGCACGCTTGTTAGCATCATCAGCGGTAAACAGTAAACGACCTAGCAAGCCGCGAATCATCAGGTCATCGTCTCCCGCTTTCCGCCATTGGGACATCCAATCAAACAGGGTCAGATCTGAATCAAAATCCACCGTGCTGTCCTGGGGACAATAAGCGATATTGGCATTCTCAGACCACTTCACTTGACCTTTGTTTGCGCTCAATTCATTGATCAGGCACCGAAGGAAGGTTGTCTTGCCGGCGCCGTTCTCACCAATAACAGCCAATCTGGCTCCCGCCTCAAGAATCAAATCACCACCGGCAAACAATAATTCATCAAAACCGTGGGCCATATCTTCCAGTACCAGGGCCTGACGATGAAGCTGCTTGTCCTGCTTGAAGCTGATCGACGGCGTCAAACGGCTCGAAGACTTAACCTCATCCAACTGGATCTTATCTAGTTTTTTAGCCCGGGAACTCGCCTGTTTGGCTTTTGACGCATTGGCGGAAAAACGATTCACAAAACCCTGTAGCTCTTCTATTTCTGCACTCTTCTTAGAGTTCTCGGTTAACAACTGCTGTTGGACCAATGCTGCGGCTTCAGTAAATCGTTCATAGTTGCCTGGGTATATCCGCAGCTCACCGTAATCAATATCCGCCATATGAGTACAGACAGAATTCAGGAAGTGCCGATCGTGGGAAATCACAATCATGGTGCATTTGCGTTCGTTCAAAACGTTTGCCAACCAGCTAATGCTGTGGATATCCAGATTGTTGGTAGGCTCATCTAACAGCAGGATATCTGGATCGGAAAACAATGCCTGGGCCAACAAAACCCGCAACTTAAAACCAGGCGCGATCTGACTCATCAGCTCAAAATGCTCTGACTCATCAATACCCGCCTCCGTTAGGAGACCACCGGCACGACTCTCGGCCGTATAACCATCTAGCTGGGCGAATTCGGTTTCGAGTTCAGCTACCTGCATACCCTCTTCTTCACTCATCTCCGGCAAAGCGTAGATTCGATCCCGCTCCTGCTTGATCTTCCACAGGGCCGCGTCTCCCATAATTACAGCATCCACAACGCTGTAGGCTTCAAAGGCAAACTGATCCTGACTCAAGGTGCCGACCCTGTTACCCGGCGTCACTGCTATATTGCCTGATGTGGGCGCAAGCTCTCCGCTAAGGATTTTCATAAAGGTAGACTTGCCACAGCCATTGGCACCGATCAGGCCATAGCGATTGCCATGGCCAAATTGGGCCGAAATATTTTCAAACAATGGCTCAGCGCCAAATTGCATGGTGATGTTTGCTGTGGTGATCAATTGTATTACCTAAAAAGCTGGGCGGGAGGAAAGGGCGTGATCGAGCGCGCGGAGGTTATAGGTTTTGGTGGGGATTGTCGAACTTAAAGGGTCCTGAGGCAGACCGCCGGTCGGCGCAATAGTCTACTACAGCCTATCTGCTGAGGGTTGGGCTCAGCCGCCCCACATCAGTCTTTTGGCACCTTCCTCGCCAACAGTACGATCGGGATACTCCTTTGAGTTGCCTGCTGATATCCCGAGTATCTCGGCTGAAGCTGAATCAGTTTATGCCACCAGACTTGCCTCGCCTCCTCAACCAGCGGGCTTGCAATTACCTGATGCTTCTCGCTTCCAACCTGAATGGTCACTTCCGGCTGATGCAGAAGATTATGATACCACCCCGGGTTATCGGCACCGCCTGCGTTTGAGGCAATTAGCAGGTAGCCATCGGGATGTGCAAAATAAGGCATCGGCGTCCGGTAGCGCTTCCCGGATTTGCGACCCTGGGTTGTCAGTAAAAGGATGTCTAAACCATCAAGACGATGGCCAAGATGGCCAGCACTGATACGATAAATAGCAGTGTGAATTTTCGATATAAACCTGAGCGCCAGCGGCCCTGGCACGTAGGATATAAATGCAGTACTTGGTTTGTTTTGCAATATGCTGCACCAGAAATGATGTCGTCGAGTCAGACGTTCCGAATTAAATAGGACTCAAGCAATCGACCTTAAGTCTCCGCCCCAACAACCGTCGCCTGTTCCTCCTTGACCTTTAACAACATCACGGCACCAACAATCATAAGCAAGGCAAGTGAAGCAAAGCCAAGTCGTTGGGATTCAAAAACGTCGGTAATCGTCGCCACCAGCAATGGCGCAAGAAATGCGGTGACCGTAGAAGACAGTGCAAACAAACCAAAAAACTGGGTGATCATTTCAGGTGGCGAGATCCGTGCCATCAGGGTCCTAGAAGCAGACAAGCCCGTTACAAAAAACATCGCAAACACCTGATTGGTGCCAAAGTAGAATAACTCAGGCAAGGATGAAAAATAGGGTGAGTCCCACACAGGCTCTGAGCCGACCTTAATCACATACAAGATAGTATCGGGTTGTACCGATACTAGTGTTAGTAGCACCAGCGCACTGGTGCCAATGGCAATCTGCAGCGCAAGAAATGAGCCGATGCGGTCATCCAGCCTACCGCCCAGGTACGCACCAAACATCGCAGAACCACTGGTGCATAAACCAAAAATCAGCAGCGTGGTGGTATCCCAACCAAACGTGCCCGATGCATAGATGCCGCCAAAGGTCAGCACACCCACCATGCCATCAATAAAAAACATCCGCGCAAGTAGATAGCGCGCAATGTTGGAGTAGTGGCTGACATGTTTCAGCGTCAGGAAAACGTCCTTTACCCCTTCCTTTGCTAGCTGCCACATCGGTAAAGGTGAAGCTTTGCCGTCGGGCGTAAATAGTAGGATCGGCAAGGTCATGAGTAACATCCAGCCACCGGCAATCGGCCCAACAATTCTATTGTGTTCGTGGGTTGCCTGATCAATACCAAACAATGGTACCTCCGGCAGGAAAGCCCAACTTTGATTACCGGGCATCGAGAATGCAATTAGGACAAACAACATGAGCATCAGACCACCCACATTGCCTAGGGAAAATGCCAGACCCGAGATCAGACCAACGCGGTTCACCGGCGCAATCGACGGTAACATCGCGTTGTGGAAAACCTCGGAAATGGTGAAACAAATTTTGATTGCGAATAAGATCGCCAGCGAAACACCCAGATTTAATCCCTTGCCCTCTGGCTCAACAAACCACAGACAAAAGGCGCCCGCCGTCATCATCAATACAGTGCCCGCAATCCAGGGTTTGCGGCGCCCATCCTTGTCGGCAATGGCACCCAAGAACGGCGCCGTTAGGGCAAGCACAAAACCCGCACCGGCTGTAATGTAACCAATCAGCGCCTGACCCTGGACCGGGTCACCGACAACCGTGTTACTAAAGTAAGGATAAAAGACGTAAATAATCACCATGATGTAGTAAGGATCTCGGGCACCCTGCCCAAACGTCCAACTGAAGTAACCAAGGGGGCTTGCAGCCGGCGTACCGGCTAAGGATAAGACTTTATTATTCATACTTGTCACGTCTCTTTGTGCCTCTATAAATCTAAATCAGGTTTAATTCCATCCATGCCAAAGCTGGAATAGCTGCGCCTTAGATACCTGCAGCAGACAAGTTATCACAGGCGACGCACTCTCGCTTAGGACCACTTTATGGATAGGGACAAAAAATGCCGGCGACTACGGCGGACGCACTATTGCTGGTAGACTCGTCTTACCCGACTACCTTCTGCCCGACTACTTTCGACACGGTCAAGAAGGGAGAAACCAAAGACTACAATTTTATAGAGATGTGACATATGGACATGAGCTTCCCCCAGGACACAGACGCGTTCCGTGCTGAAGTACGGTCTTTTTTTGCAAACGACTATCCGAAAAATTTGTTGGCAAAAGCCGCGAGTGGCGACCCTCTGACAAAAGCAGACTATCAAAAATCGGAACAAGCACTAGCGGGAAAAGGTTGGTTGTGTGTGAACTGGCCGGAAGATGCCGGCGGCACCGGCTGGGATGTCACCAAAAAGTTTATTTACGATCAAGAGTTGGAGCTAGCCGGTGCCATCAACCCGGTTCCAATGGGCGTGATCTATGTTGGACCCGTGATTGTGGCTTTTGGCACGGATGAACAAAAAGCGCGGTGGTTGCCCGGAATCCAGCAGGCAACAACCTCCTGGGCACAAGGGTACTCTGAACCGGGTTCTGGCTCAGACCTTGCCTCGCTGCAATGCAAAGCCACGCGAGATGGCGATGATTATATTGTTACCGGTACAAAAATCTGGACCAGCCTTGCACAGCATGCCGATTGGATTTTTGCACTGGTCCGCACCAGTCAAGAGGAGGTCAAACAACAGGGGATTACGTTTCTTTGTGCGCCAATGGACAGCCCAGGAATCGAAGTTCATCCGATCATCACAATTGACGGGCGACACTCTCTTAACCGGGTAACCTTTGATAACGTCCGCGTTCCCATCCACAACCGCATTGGCGAAGAGGGCCAGGGTTGGAGTTACGCCAACTTTTTGCTAGGCAATGAACGAACTTCTTACGCCCATGTTGCCGGTAAACGTATGCAGATGGCAGCTATCCAACACTTCATGGACAGCATCGACGAGCAAGAGTATCAGGCACGTTTTAATGAACTCTCTGTGCGCCTCGACAGTTTGGACATTACCGTGCTTCGAGTGCTCGCAACCCTCGCGAACGGAGCCTCACCGGGAAATGAATCTTCAATCTTAAAAATTATGGCAACCGAGCTGGCACAGGATATTACGGAACTGGGTATGCTCGTTAGACAGTACGCGGGCATTGCCAGTTTTGGCGAAGATATGCCTGACCGAGCAGCGGCAAAGGCAACAACTGACTATCTAGGCACAAGATCCCAGTCAATCTACGGCGGTTCTAACGAGATTCAGAAGAACATCATTGCCAAGCGAGTGCTTGGTCTGTAGTACCGCCGCATATTAATTGATTAGGCTACCGCCACCTTCACTGGGCGTTTTCCACCGGGGCCATATAGATTGACCTGCAAGCTTGAGATGGCATGCACCAGCGCATTCGGCGAGATTTTTTGTTTCCCCGTCCAATGGATATTGGGGAACCGATCAAATATCCGCTCGAAGGCCATTCGCAGCTGTAGCTTCGCGACCCTGGAGCCGAGACACTTATGCACGCCATGGCCAAAGGCAATATGTTTTTCAACATTGTCCCGGTGCATGTTGAATCTGTCCGGATCAGGGAAAATACTCGGATCCCGATTCGCCGCGCCGTACCAGAGCACCACTTTCTCATCTTTGGCAATGGCCTGGCCGTTTAACACCGTATCTTCATTGGCTGTTCGACGCATATGCATCACCGGCGACACCATGCGCAGCGCTTCTTCAGACATCTGAGGAATCAATGAGGGATCATCCAGCACCATCGCTCTTTGATCCTGGAACTCGGTCATCAAACGAATCGTGCCAGATAGTGAATTCCGGGAAGTATCGTTACCGGCAAAAATAATCAGCAGCCAGGAACCATCCAGGAATTCCTGAGGGAGTAATTCATTCTCGAGTTTGGACTGGGCAATAACGCTCAACAGATCGTCACGGGGATTGGCGCGCCGATCTGCCATTACCTGCTCACCGTAGGCAAACATATCGCTCACCACCTTGTTGAAGCGGAATGGGAACAGCGGTTCGGATAAAAACGTCTGCAGTGGATTGGATAAAAACTGGCTGGCCAGTTCCAGGTGGTGCATCCAGACTTTGACTTTGGGTCGGTCCTGCTCATCAATGCCAAGCATTTCACAAAGTGTGAATAACGGCAGTTCCTCAGAGAATAGTTTCACAAAATCGACAACAGGCCCCTTCCGCTCCATCTCATCCAGCAACTCATCAATTCTCAGTCCGACTTTATGCCGCAGGGTTTCTACATAGGCCGGGAAAAAGAAATCGCTCTGCTGCATCCGGAGTTCGCGATGTAAGGGTTCATCCAAATTAATCAACGAGTTAAACGCCGCTGGCATAAGCTTTTCGGGGCGCCACTGCTTACGATCAGGCACCCCCATGTTAATGCTTCCCCGTTGCGACGAAAAGACGCTGTGGGCGAGCTCCGCCTCCTTGATGTCATCGTATCGTGTAATAGACCAGAAACCGGAGAGACCTTTATCTGTATTCGTCCACATGACCGGGGCTTCTTCACGCATTTTCCTATAGCGATCAAAGGGGTGCCCATTGGTCCACGCCGAGGGGTCCGAGAAATTATATCCATCAAAGGTTGGATAGATCGCCGGATGCGTTGGGGCTTGCTGCCCCGAATCGATCAATATTTCTTCGCTGATCAGTTTCAAACTATTACTCCCAATTGTCAGGTCGCTAATATCATTGAAACTGATTCGTCACGCAACCTGCGACGCTTGATCCAATCCAGCCTTTCACGCTTTAGCTGGCTGGTTAAACGAACCTGCTTCCACTTTCTTTGAACCCAGGACATCGCCGCCCAACGTTATCGTGATTTCGACCATAGAATAGTCAATCCCCTAACTCTCAGACCCACATAAATCGTTAAACCATTGAAATACTTTCAACTTTTCTGCTGGCACAGGTTTTGCTCTTGAGTATTTCAGCAAGTGTTTTATTCATACTTAGGAGTGTTTATGAGGTTTTTGAAATATCTGGGTGTTGGATTGTTGGTGATAATCATCTCACTCTCGTTGGGGGTGGTTGTTGTGCAACGGGTATCTGACGGCCCCATAGAATTTCTTCAGGGAGGACCATTTCAAACCGGTGAGGTTGTTAAGGAGCCAGTCACTGACTGGTCCTTTGGTGAACTGGGAAACACTCAATTTGAGCTAGTGGGTTATGGCACGTCCAGGCGAGCTGGTTTTATTATGTTAGACGGAGTGGCCTATATGACCTGCGACCTGGGTTTTATTTGGAATCGGCTCGAGGGTATGCCAAAAATGGTGCTCAATTTGATCTATGTGTTTAAGAGCTGGCACTTAGATGCCGTTGAAGATGGCCGGGCGCGGATTAGACTAGATGGCAAAATATACGAGACACAATTTACCAAAGTGGAAGACCCTGAGCTGCAGGAAAAGCTCAAGTTAAGGATCGAAACAATTTTTAGAGAAATGTTTGGTGAACTGGGCCCTCAACCTGTGAATGGCCCCAAAGATATCTGGTTTTTCAGAATAGATTCGCGGGTATAGATTAGCTTTAATTGTCTGGGCCAATGATGCAATTTGTCGCTGATTGCGCCATTCTTAGGACTTTGCTAATAGATGGAACAAGCATGAGTTTCAACAAATTAACCTGGGGTGTGAAAGCCAGTTTTAGGGGTTACGTCGAAGCAGCAGGCGGGAAAGTCACCTTGAGTGACGGCGCAACCCAAACTGAGGATGGCACTTTTGTTTTCACAGCCGTACCCGGCGGCGACCTGTCTATTGCTGCGGACGGCAGTGCAACGGGCGCGATGCGATTCCAGGGAACCGTCATGTTCGAAGCCCACGGTGGAATGTTAAAATCTACCCTGACTGAACTAGGCCTGGAAGCCGGAGAGGATGGACTCAAATTGACCGTACTGGAAGGCCCAATGAACACAGGCCGATGTGCGATTGCGGAGCTAGGTCCAGTTGAAGTCGGCGCGGATGGTGCCATTTCTATCGTCTCCAAGATCACTTACGACGGCATGTACCAAATTGCCGACAACTATCCGCCTGGCACAGAATTAGATCTTGTACACCTCGACTAATACACCCGGGCTAAGCTCTAACTCGATTGGGTAGCACCTTTGACTTGGAGCTAGCTTTGATTTGGATCTGGCTTTGGTTTTGACAGAGCTTTGGTTTTGACAGAGCTTTGGTTTGGACAGAGCTTTGATTTGGACAGAGCTTTGACCATTTTCCACCAGGGCTGAACCCTTCAATTATAATATTGGAGTCAACTCTCAGTTGTGGGAGCCAACAACTTCGCTCTGGTAGAACTGGACGACACAAAGCGCTCGGCACGAGTTGCCCATCCCCTTTACTCCGGCCTCATATCTTCCTTTGGGCTTTTTAGTCTATGCTTACAAAAACAACAGCTTAGCGGTGCTGAGCTGTTGTTTTTGTCATTTAGATAAGAACTGTTGCCAATTTCGCGAATCTTTCGCTATGGTACACGACTACAAAAACAATAGGGCCAATCTATGCCCACTTGCAGGAGAAGGCGACTATGACCAAAGCATCAGATCTATTTATTGAGTGTCTTGAGGCAGAAGGGTGCGAATACGTTTTCGGGATCCCCGGAGAAGAGAATCTCGATTTCCTCGACAGCCTTAGCAGGTCTAAAAAGATCAAATTAGTACTAACCCGGCATGAACAGGGAGCAGGCTTTATGGCTTCCGTCTACGGACGTTTAACCGGTAAGACGGGCGTCTGTGTTTCGACGCTTGGGCCTGGCGCGACCAACTTCACCACCGCAGCAGCTTACGCCCAGCTTGGCGGCATGCCGATGATGATGATCACCGGTCAAAAACCCGTAAAAAAATCCAAGCAAGGCCGGTTCCAAATTCTCGATGTGGTCGAGATGATGAAGCCCATCACAAAATACGCGGTCTCGCTAGTTGCCGGCGATAACATCCCTTCACGGGTTCGAGAAGCCTATCGAGTCGCCGAAGAAGAAAAACCCGGCGCGGTTCATATCGAGCTGCCGGAAGACATTGCTGACGAAGAAACTGACGAGCGGCCAATTCCCGCTTCTGCGGTGCGAAGACCTATTGCAGAACCTAAGTCCATCGCCCTGGCGCTTGAAAAGCTGCACAACGCAAAATCGCCAATTATTATTATCGGTGCCGGCGGCAACCGCAAAATGACATCAAAAATGCTCACAGAGTTTATTGATAAAACTGGCATCCCATTTGTCACCACCCAACTAGGTAAAGGTGTGGTGGACGAGCGCCATTCATTGTTCATGGGTTGTGCTGCTCTATCTGCAGGTGATTATGTGCACCGCGCCATAGAGGCTGCCGACCTGATTCTCAATGTTGGTCATGATGTGATTGAAAAGCCACCTTTCTTTATGAGAAGCGGCGGCACAGAGGTCATCCATATTTCCTACAATACTGCGGAGGTAGACCCGGTCTATTTCCCTCAAATTGAGGTGATTGGCGATGTGGGTAATTCAGTTTGGCAAATGAAAAACGACGTTAAGAGCAGTGCAGAAGCTGGCTGGGATTTTAGCCGCATGATGGCAGTACGCGAACATCATGATGCTAATATCCTCCAGGGTTCAGATGACGCACGCTTCCCCTGCTATCCACAGCACGTGGTTAAATTGGTACGCGAAGCAATGCCCGACGATGGCATGATTTGCCTGGATAACGGCGTTTACAAAATTTGGTTTGCCCGCAACTACCGTGCACACCAACCCAACACTGTGCTACTGGATAACGCATTGGCAACAATGGGTGCCGGCCTGCCATCAGCGATGGCCTCACACATGGTTTATCCTGATCGTAAGGTACTGGCGATCTGCGGTGACGGTGGTTTCATGATGAACTCTCAAGAGCTTGAGACTGCGGTACGTGAAAAGATGAATATTGCTGTGTTGATCCTTAACGACAACTCATACGGCATGATTCGTTGGAAGCAAGCGAATATGGGCTTTGATGATTGGGGTTTGCAGTATGGTAACCCTGATTTTGTTAAGTACGTTGAGTCGTACGGCGGCATTGGCCATCGCGTCGAATCTGCTGAGGCACTGCCTGGTATTCTGAAGAAAGCGCTTTCCGAGCCTGGTGTACATCTGATTGATTGTCCTGTGGATTATGTCGACAATGACCAGATACTTAATGTCGATATCAAAAAACACTCTGCATCCATCTAGTGATGTTGAGATTTGGGGGGCTCCAGGGCCCCTCATCTAATCTAAAAGTTTTGCGTTTAAGCACTTACGTATAAAAAAACAGGGAGACCTTCCATGTCCACGCTTCAGGCTAAATACCCATACTATCTAAACAATAAAGCGGTTTTCGCCAACGAGGACCTTGAGGTCACTGACAAATACACGGGAGAGGTTGCGACGCGTTGTGCGCTGGCGGACGCCAGGGCGATCGACGAAGGCATCGCCGGGGCTGTTCGTGCAGCTGAGCCCATGGCAAAAATGCCATCGTATGAGAAGAAAGCGGTCCTTGAGCATTGTGTGACCCGTTTTAAAGAACGCTTTGACGAATTGGCCATGGCGTTGTGTATAGAAGCCGGCAAACCCATCAATGATGCCGAGGGTGAAGTCACGCGCTTAATCGACACTTTCCAGATTGCCGCTGAAGAATCTACCCGTATGCATGGTGAATTGCAGGCATTGGATATATCTCCTCGGGCTAAAGGCTACCAGGGCATGTGGAAGCGTGTGCCAATTGGGCCTTGCTCATTTATTTCACCCTTTAACTTTCCACTCAACCTTGCTGCACACAAGATTGCCCCCGCCCTCGCAGTCGGTTGCCCATTTGTCATGAAACCAGCCTCCCGAACACCGCTAGGCGCAATCATCATGGGAGAAGTTCTAGCCGAAACAGACCTGCCGGAAGGCGCGTTTTCAATTCTGGCGTGCTCCCGGGACGGTGCTGATCTATTTACCACCGACGACAGGCTTAAGTTGTTGTCGTTTACGGGTTCACCCGGTGTCGGTTGGGATTTAAAAGCACGTTGCGGCAAAAAGAAGGTGGTATTAGAGCTTGGTGGCAACGCCGCTGTTGTTGTTGATGCTGATACCAAAGATTTAGATGACGCGGTAAATAGAATTATTTTTGGCGCCTTCTATCAGTCCGGTCAATCGTGCATTGGTGTCCAGCGCATCATGATTCATGAAGATATTTACGATGTCATGAAAGCCAAGTTGGTGGCCAAAACTGCCACTTTGATTAAGGGCGACCCAAAAGTACGGGAGACTTTTATCGGCCCCATGATCTCAGAAGGTGAAGCCACTCGACTCCACGGTTGGATCGAATCTGCCGCAGCTGCGGGGGGCAAAATTCTTTGCGGAGGTACCCGCGAGGGTGCGATGTTAGACGCTACTCTGATGGAAAATGTCCCACTCAATCAGGACCTATGTGTGGAAGAGGCATTTGGCCCCGCCGCCGTTTTACAAAAGTTCTCAAATTGGGATCAAGCCATATCGATGGTCAATGACAGCAAGTTTGGTTTGCAAGCCGGCATCTTTACCCGGGACTTCTACAAAGTACAGCAGGCCTGGGACGAAATGGAAGTAGGCGGCGTCGTGGTTGGCGATGTGCCTTCCTATCGCGTTGATAACATGCCCTACGGTGGCGTGAAAGATTCAGGCATAGGCAGAGAAGGGATTGTCTTCGCCATGGAAGACATGACCGAAATACGCAATCTAGTGATTCGTACACCACCAGAATAACAAGTAACAAGGGGTCAGGACCAGGTGCCAGGTCCTATTGATTGTTGATGGTTGCCACCCTGATCCCCAAACGTCCCGATATCGAAAACGGAACCCTTGATCAGGCCAAGCTGATTTCGGATTGAGGCATGTCCATTGGTCCTGGCACTTGGTCCTGACCCCCTGCTAGAAAGATCTAGTCGGGTAAACCAAGCACTCGCTTGGCGATAATGTTCATCTGAACTTCATTGGTGCCACCGTAGATGGTCACGGCGCGGTCACGAAGCCAGGAACGTGTGGATTCAAGTTCATCGGCTGACGCTGCTTCTCCTTCCCAAACAATACCAGCGGTTCCTCGCAGTTCAGATTTAAGAGATGAAGCCTCCTTCGACAAGGTCGAGCCGACCAATTTGAAAATTGAAGTCGCTGCACCTGGCGCTTTACCAGAGCGAGATTCCTCTGTGACCCTTTGAATCGTCAGGGCTAATGATTTCTCACTCATGGTCTGGCGCACAATTTTGTCCCGTGCAGCCCGGTCCTGCAGCTTACCGCCTTTAATTGGATAATAGTCCTGGGCAATTTTGGCGTAGGGATTTACGTACTTTTTCTTTTCCTTGGATTTGACAGAAGAAGCCGAGCGCTCGTACTGAAGTAAACGCTTACCCACGGTCCAACCCTTATTCATTTCACCCACCAGGTCATCTCGGCTGGCGATGGCGTTGTCTAAGAAGGTTTCGCAGAAAGGAGATGAGCCGGATATCAATTGAATGGGTTTTACTGTGACCCCGTCTTGATCCATGGGAAACAGCACAAAGCTAATGCCATCGTGCTTGGCCGCATTGGGATCGGTTCTGACCAGGCAGAACATCCATTGGGCGTGTTGCGCACCGGAGGTCCAGATTTTCTGGCCGTTAATGACAAAGTGATCACCGTCGAGCACGGCTTTGGTTTGTAGACTCGCAAGGTCAGACCCGGAACCTGGCTCACTGTAACCCTGGCACCAACGAACTTCACCGGTCACAATTTTGGGTAAGTGCTTCTTTTTCTGCTCGTCAGTACCAAACTCGAGCAGGGTTGGTCCGATCATTGAGGTACCCATACCCGCGAGGGGCGGTAGAGCCTTGGCGGCCGCCATTTCTTCCTGCAGCACTTTGTTTTCGTCGTAGGAAAGTCCACCACCGCCGTATTCTTTTGGCCAGGTAGGCGCGGTCCAACCGCGGGCGGCCGCTCGATCCAACCACAGCTTAGAGTCTTCGGTTGAATAGGTTTCGTGGGCATCTTCAAAGTGGACCGTGCGATTGCGCATGGAGTCAGGACAGTTTTCTGCGATCCAAGTCCGCGCTTCCTGGCGAAAGTTTTCAAGGCTCATTTCCAAAGTCCTGCATGTCTGCTCAAATTCGTTTAAGACTATCGTACTCGATCATTGCAGTCACTTTTGTTCATTATTCGCCAGACTAATTTTGCTCCAAGTAACCCACTATTCCCGTACACTAACGCCAAATCCAAAACTAAAGAGAGTCAACGTGGAATTTGATGATGTCATCCTCGGACGCCGCAGCACCCGGGGTTATAAACCGGACCCGGTGCCCCAAGCACTGATTGAAGAAGTTTTAGCATTGGCTATGCGTTCACCGTCGTCGATGAACACGCAGCCGTGGAATTTTACCGTCGTCACAGGTGAAGTCCTGGACCGCATTCGCGTCGGTAACACAGAACGTAATATTGCTGGCGTTCCGCATTCGCGAGAGTTTCGCATTGGGTCAGCATTTACCGGGGAGCACCGCGATCGCCAGGTTGGTGTCGCCAAACAGTTGTTCGGTGCCATGGGTATTGAGCGCGATGATAAAGAAGGGCGTATGGATTGGGTTCTGCGCGGCTTCCGCCAGTTCGATGCACCGGTTTGCGTGATCATCACCTATGACCGCGTACTGGCGGATAGCGACGATACGGCTTTTGACTGCGGTGCAGTTACAACTTCACTGGTCAACGCGGCATGGTCTCGCGGTCTGGGCGCCGTGATAAACAGTCAGGGTATCATGCAATCCCCAGTAGTTCGTGAACATGCTGGTATTGCAGACGATCAGGTGATTATGAAGGCAGTTGCGCTAGGCTGGCCCGATGAAAATTTTCCTGCCAACGCCGTTGTATCAGAACGGAAGAGCGTTGATGAAGCTGCTCGATTTTTAGGCTTTGACGACTAGGTAACAAGTTGAGCGCTATGAAAATGCTTAAGTGGACAACCATTATCCTCGGCGCCACGCTCCTGTTGATGGGCATGGCGGCGCTCTTTTTTAGCCAGGTTGTTAACCCCGCCATGATGAGGGAGGTCCAAACTAACCCTCTGGGAGAAGAAGGCCAGGAAGTCATGCTTCTCACCTTCGGCGAGAAAACACTGCCGGTGAATTACCTCAAAGAAGGCAACACCGTCTTTATTGGGGTTGATGGACGCTGGTGGCGAGCCTTCACGGACAATGGCGCTCCAGTATCAACTCCGGTCTCGATGTTGATTCAAGGCGAGACTTATCAGGGCCACGCCGTTGTTGTGCTGGATAACCAGGCTTATAC
Source organism: uncultured Pseudomonadales bacterium (assembly GCA_963976815.1). Taxonomy (GTDB): domain Bacteria; phylum Pseudomonadota; class Gammaproteobacteria; order Pseudomonadales; family Azotimanducaceae; genus JAHRVQ01. Next base: position 169,798 of record CAXBLU010000007.1, read on the forward strand.
CAATGAGGTGTTTTTAAGACTTAGACCCACCGCACCAGAGTGGCTCCCACTGTGGTTAACGGGAAAGCTCGTGGTCATCACAATTGATGATTCGACAAACCCCTCGCAAACAGGTCCGGGGAAAAGCTAATTTTCCCGAACCTAACTGTCCTGGTTATTTAGAGGTCAGCTTAAAGGACCACCAATGGTCAGGCCGCTGGGTTTGTACCTCTCTGCCAGGTCTCCGCAGTTTGTTCGCGCGTGCTTGCCAAGCAAAATCCAATTCTTCCGGGTCCGTGACTCTACTCAGAGATACTGGATACACCGTATCTGCAATCCTGATTTTCCCTGCCGGATACTCAAGCGCAGTGCTTGACCATCTCTTGCCGTCACACTGGGCACAACTGAGATAGAGTTCACCGTCACCGGACATACAATTGAGGTTAAGGGACTGGAGCAGTATGCCGTTCGAGACCTGCAATTGGCATAAACCCGCGTCATTAGCGAAGGCCCAGTCAGACACGGGCTCGTTGTTCACTTCACCGGAAAGAAAAAAGCCCGGCGTCCTCTCACAGGGACATTGGAGCGCGACATAGGCCACACCTACAACAAGCAAAGCAACAATACTGGAGGCAACAACCATGACTATTTTTTTCACAGGGTTCACCACGCTCTAAAGGGATAGACGTTCTCTTCCGACGCTTTGTCAAAACACGAAGCGACGCACAAAGGCTACGAAACTAAATCGGCAGTTTACCCAATTTGCACTGGAGACAAAATCAATCGACGGTTCCTCTTGGTAGGAACCGACAAGTTACGCTCGAAACTGGTGCGAGCATAAAGCAAAAAACTTGGTTCGCTACTGCACAACCTCGCCCGGCATTGATAACATCCATACCTTGAGTTTTCTCGTTAAGTCGCGTCAATGGAACGTCTTTTAATGAAAGTTACTTCCTTATTCTTCATGTGTTTGCTACTTGTTGCCTGCGTGCCTGAACCTGAAAATCAGTTACGCACAGCTAGACCAGCACCCCTCGTGGTGGTCTCACCCCTACAATTTAGCAACGAAAGAAGTCGTATTGAAGCTGTTGGCACTTCACGGGCCAATCGTTCAATCACCCTCTTCCCCGCGGTGTCTGGCGAGGTGGTTAAGGTGCTGTTCCAATCGGGACAATATGTTGAGGCTGGAGATGTGCTGCTCGAGCTTGATCAACGTGACCAGAAACTCGCGGTTGAATTGTCAGAGGTTCGGCTCGCAGAGGCGAAACGATTGTTTGAGCGCTACCAGGAAAGTGCTGCAACAGGCGCAACTCTGCCGACAATACTTGATGCCGCCAGAGCGGAACTCGATTCCGCACGAATTGCACTGGATCGAGCTCGGATTAGTTTAGAAGATAGAATTGTCGAAGCTCCGTTTGCTGGCTTCGTTGGTATCAACAATATTGATGTGGGCGATCGCATTCAATCTAGTACACCGATCACCACACTGGACGATCGCAGTACATTGCTGGTTTCCTTCGCTGTACCAGAACTGATGAGCGGAAAAATCGCAGCCGGGGATGAAGTGGCAATCTCCACCTGGTCATCCAATGACCCAACGGCAATAGGTGCGGTTTTTGATATTGATAGTCGTATTAATCCAGACACCAGAACCTTTATCACCCGCGCCCGGATCGACAACCAAACAGACAACCTTCGACCCGGCATGAGCTTCAAGGTCATTCTCGAGCTCGAAGGAGACAGCTATCCCAGACTGGCAGAAATTTCTGTGCAATGGGGCGCGGAAGGCTCTTATGTCTGGTTGGTTAAAGACGGCAAGGTGTCCAGGGTTCCGGTAGAAATTGTACAGCGACAACGGGGTGAAGTATTAGTCGAGTCTAGTTTGTCAGCGGGCGATCTTGTTGTCGTAGAAGGGATCCAACGTCTGCGGCCAGGCTTGACTGTCACTACCAAATCGCTAGAAGCCGTTGAAATATAATGTCAGACGAATCGCAAAATAGCGTCAGTGCCGCGGATTTTTTGGAGACGAATGACTTACCTAGTCTTAGTATTCGTCGACCTGTTCTCGTCCTGGTTATCAGTCTTCTAATCTCTCTTGCGGGCCTCGCTGCCATTATGGCGGTTGAAGTACGGGAACTACCCGACGTTGATCGGCCTATTGTCACTGTTCGGGCTGAATATCCCGGCGCCTCACCTGAAACAATGGATGCTGAAGTGATCAGCTTGATCGAAGGTGCTGTCGCCAGGGTTTCTGGTATTAAGAGTATCGAGTCCTCCTCGGAGGAGAACAACGGTCGCATCCGCATTGAATTTGCTCCCGGGTCAGACTTAAACAGCGCCGCCTCGGATGTACGAGAAGCTGTCAGTCGGGTTAGCCGGCAGTTACCGGACCGGGTTGAACAGGTGCTAGTTGTAAAGGCCGATGATGATTCAAGACCCGTGCTAAATATTGCCGTTCGCAGCAACACCCTGATGGAAGAAGAACTTAACCGCATCGTTGAGAAAGACATTATCCCGCCGTTGGTATCCATTAGCGGCGTGGCAGATGTTCAACAATCCGGGTCAAGACAAAGACTGCTACGGGTGGTTGTCGATCCACTAAGGCTCACCAGCTACGGTCTTTCTGTCACGGATGTCGCAGAGGTACTTCGAGAGGCTTCGTTTGATGTTCCCGCCGGTAGTTTCCGCTCTGAAGATCAACAGCTCATAGTTCGCGCAGATGCCTCAGCGGTCACCGCAGCGCAGGTTTCGGACATGATTATTAGAGACACCCAGCGCATTGGCGATGTCGCGAATGTGTTTTTTGGTCCAGAGGACGCCGCGTCATACACCCGTTTAGATGGTGAGTCAGCCATCGGTCTTGGTGTCATCCGCCAGGCACACGCCAATACTATTGAGATTTCTGAAGGCGTCCATCAGGCAGTTGAAAGGCTCAATAGTCGTTTTGATGACCTGGAGCTGGTGGTCACCGACGATAACGCGGCTTTCATTCGCAGTTCAGTGACTGAGGTGGTGACAACACTGCTCATCACCATCACCATTGTCATGGCTACCATCTGGGTGTTTATGGGCACCGTTCGCGCAACATTGATCCCCAGCGTCGCTATACCCGTTGCGCTTATTGGGACAATAGCCGGCATCTGGATGCTTGGCTTTTCCATCAACATCCTAACTTTGTTAGCACTGGTGCTGGCCACAGGATTGGTAGTTGATGACGCAATTGTGGTGTTGGAAAACATCCAGCGGCGCCGACAACAGGGTCTGGGTGCACGTGCCGCTGCTGTCCTTGGTACGCGACAAGTATTCTTTGCGGTTGTCACAACCAGTGTGGTGCTTATCAGCGTGTTTGTGCCGATTGCGTTCTTACCGAGTACCGCCGGAAGAATGTTTCAGGAATTCGGTTTTGTATTAGCCTTTGCCGTGGCAATCTCGAGTTTTGTCGCCTTAACACTCGTACCGGCCATGGCTTCGCGCTTACCCGAAGCAGGTCCTAGAAACTCGATCAATCGATTACTCGTCAGCGTTGGAGAAAAATTAGGGGAGATCTATGGGTCTACACTTTCTATTATTCTAGCTCGACCCATGATCGCCCTAATCACCGGCGGGATGCTGGCGATTGCTGCGGGGTCACTCTACACCCAGCTCGATAAAGAATTGTTACCCGCGGAAGATCGAGGCCTAATCGAAATTAACGCCAGCGGTCCTGACGGCGTTGGGATCGGCTACATGGAGCGACAAACTGAACAAATAGAGGCCATTTTGAGACCTCTGGTGGAGAACGGCGAGGTACTTTCTCTCTACACTGTTATCGGTACTTTCGATCCCAATAGAAGCCGGGTCAGCATTCCCCTCGCAAACTGGTCAGAACGCGAGCGGTCTCAACAGGAAATCATGCGCTCACTACAAACACCTATTTCAGAAATTACCGGCGCACGAGTCACCGTTAGAAGCCCCAACAGTTTAAATCTTCGCGGCGCAGGTGGCGGCCTGGAAGTGGCGCTTGTCGGCAATGACTATCAGGAGATATTTACCGCCGCCAAGATCTTTGTTGAAGCACTTGAGGCCAGGTCACAACTACTCACCGACACCCAGATCTCCTATGAGCCTACCCAGCCTCAATTGTCCGTTGAGATAGATCGGCGGCGAGCCGCGGATTTAGGCGTAGATTTGACCCAACTCGCCACCACCCTAAGGGCGATGATCGACGGCGATGAAATCGTTGATCTCAACGTTGGTGATGAGTCGGTTCCGGTTGTGCTCGAGGCGGCAACAGGTGATATCAATGACCCAACAGATCTGGTCAACCTATACGTGAGTGCTCGAAACGGCAATTTGATCCCACTATCCAGTATTGTCACGCTGAAGGAAGAAGGCGTCGCGGCAGAGCTTGATCGTCATGCACAACGGCGCGCTATAGAAGTGGATATTAATGTCGCCGCTGGCTACCCGCTTCAATCCGCAGTTGCTGAACTTGAAGCTCTGGCAGAAGAAGTACTGCCGGCCAATATTGAAATGATCTTATTAGGAGAGGCCGCCACACTCCAAGAAACCTCAAAAGAGGTCATGATCACTTACCTGGTTGCACTACTCGTTGTGTTCCTGGTGCTGTGCGCTCAATTTGAAGGGTTTGCGAGCGCTCTCGTTGTGACGTTGATTGTGCCCTTTGGCATTGCCGCCGCTATATTTGCCCTGTTTCTCTCGGGCACCTCCGTCAATATCTACTCACAAATTGGCCTCGTGATGCTTATCGGCCTAATGGCGAAGAATGGAATATTACTCGTCGAGTTCGCTGACCAGCTTCGAGATCAGGGCTATGAGCTACGGGAAGCAATCGAAACGGGCGCGAAGGTCCGACTCCGTCCAGTTGCCATGACACTAATCTCAACCGTGCTAGGCGGATTACCCCTCATATTGGGTAGCGGTGCGGGCGCTGAAGCCCGAGAAGCGATTGGTTGGGTAGTCTTTGGTGGACTCGGTATCGCAGCACTGTTTACGCTCTATCTGACACCCGCGTTGTACCTGCTGATTGCCAAATACTCCGCTGCCCGGGCTGACGAGAGCAACCGACTTAAGGTTGAACTGACGGCCGCGCAACTGATTAACAAGAGTTGATCCATCACATATCGCCCTAGCAACCAGGCGAGGCGACAAAATTGATTGTGTCCACTGCAACTTCAGTATAGCTACTAGCAGCACCGATGAGCGGTTCCGGGAGATAGTCTGAAGGATCTCGGCGAACCGGGTTCATATTGTCGACCACCAGATAGCTTCGACCACGCAGGTCCGACGATGCGCAGTTATTGGAGATAAATTCCGGTAGTGCCTGGAACCCGGTATTCAAATCCGCACTCACTGGATTAACTGCCTGATTCGGTGATTCAATTTCTACCGTGCCATCAATACCACGCTCCGACGAAGCCGAGATCAGGGTTTCTGTGTCAGCCAAGAAATTAGTTGCGACCAGGTTGATATTGCCACCAGTACCCGCGTTCGCCTGGGCAACAATCAGGCTCCGGCGCAGCGTAAACAACTCTGGATCTATACTGATATTGCCGCCACCGCTATCGGCTGTCACACCATTCGCAGAAGCACTAATGAGGCTTTGATCAATTCGAATTCGATTCTGTGTTTGTATATTGATGCTGCCACCGCCGCTCTGAGCGGAAGAAGCCTGAATCACCGCACCTACAATTTGCAACGTTTCTGGCACAACCAGAGAGACATCACCCGCGTCGCTTAGTCCCGTAGCGGAGGAAGTAATAGTGGTTTCGGAAAGGACATCTAAAGTATTGGCGTTAATGAGGATGTCACCACCCACCCCATTACCGGTGGTGTCAGAGCTAATGACCGTACCGTTCTGAAGCGTTCCCGCAATAGCGGTGATTTCAATTCGGCCTGCATCACCATTTCCGTTCGCTGAAGCACTCAGCGTGGATTGATCTAGCAAGAGCGTTTCAGTACTAATCAACAAGTCGCCGCCCGACCCCGATGTATTAGTGATTAACGTGATGAGGCCATCATTAATATTTAAGTCGCTTGTGGTGATGGATATGCTTCCGGCATCACCACTACCACCACTCGATCGTCCGTTCAGATTACCCTGATTAAGAATATCCAACCGGTCCGCAAGAATAAAAATGTTACCACCATGACCCGCGCCTCCAGTTTCGGTTACAAGGGTGGACCCATCTAACAATATGTCATTACCAGTGAACCTGATAAATCCACCTTCACCGGGCCCCTCCGTTGAACTATCGACTATCGTATCGGTTAAAGAAATGGTATCTGCCTCAAGCGTAATATCAGCACCTTCACCCTCGCCAAGTGTTTCGCCCTGAATAAGGGAGTTAGTTCCGGTGACGGTATCCGCCGTTAAGGTCACGTGGCCGGCATTTCCGGCCGTTAATGTTTCAGTGGCGATCACATTGCGATCGAGCGTGAGCGTGGTACCCGTTATGGTTAACTCGCCGGCATCACCCGTACCATCCAGTGCAGAAATGTTGATCTCGCCATCTTGACCAAGAATTATGTCAGGCGCCTGAATATCAATGAGACCTCCAAGGCCGCTGCCTTTTGTCTCGGCTTCAACAATGGCACCGCTTAAGCGAAACGAATTATTTGCATTCAAAATGATGTGACCTCCATGGCCAGCATCGAGCGAATCACTTTCGATGGCGCTGCCATTTTCGACCACAATCGAATCAGCGCTAAATCGAATAAAGCCCCCTACACCGGATCCTTCCGTTGAACTATTGATCAACGTTCCTCCTAGAGAAATAGAGCTTGCTGATAGGGTAATGTCGGCGCCTTCGCCAGCACCGAGGGTTTCTCCCTCAATAGTGGCATTGGTTGAGTTAATGGTATCAGCAGATAAGGACACGTGACCGGCATTTCCGGCCGTTAATGTTTCAGTGGCAATCACATTGCGGTCGAGCGTGAGCGTCGTTCCCGTAATGGTTAACTCACCAGCATCACCCGTACCGCTCAGCGCAGAAATGTTGATCTCGCTATCCTGGCCAAGGATTATGTCAGGCGCCTGGATCTGAATGAGACCGCCAAGGCCGCTACCTTTTGTCTCCGCTTCTATGAAAGCATTATCCAGACGAAACGACTCACGCGCGGTCAATATGATGTGACCACCATCGCCTTCACCTAACGCATCACTTTCGATGGCGCTACCATTTTCGATCGAGATCGAATCACCATTAAATCGAATAAAGCCACCTATACCGGCTCCTTCCGTTGAACTGTTAATTAGCGTTCCTTCTAGAGAAATAGCATGTGCTAACAGAGTAATGTCAGCGCCTTCACCAGCACCAAGCGTTTCACCCTGAACCGTCGCATTGGTTGAGTTAATGGTATCAGCAGATAAGGACACGTGGCCGGCATTTCCGGCTGTTAATGTTTCAGTGGCAATCACATTGCGGTCGAGCGTGAGCGTCGAACCCGTAATGGTTAACTCACCAGCATCACCCGTACCGCTCAGCGCAGAAATGTTGATCTCGCTATCCTGGCCAAGGATTATGTCAGGCGCCTGGATCTGAATGAGACCGCCAAGGCCGCTACCTTTTGTCTCCGCTTCTATGAAAGCATTATCCAGACGAAACGACTCACGCGCGGTCAATATGATGTGACCACCATCGCCTTCACCTAACGCGTCACTTTCGATCGCGCTGTTACCTTCGATACGAATGGTATCTGCTAGCACATCGACTATTCCGCCCACACCAGCACTATCCGTCGTCGTCACGATCTTGCCGCCCACCATAACAAAACTAACTGATTCGATATTGATCAAACCAGCATCGCCATCACCAGGTGAGAGCGTTTCCGCAGTAATTTGAGCACGATCCTGGATACGAAAGTCTGTGCTAGCGATTTCAATTGTGCCGCCAGTACCCGCACCTGTTGTATTCGAAGCAATCTCAGCAGCGTCTTTTAGCACTAGCGATGAAGTATTCAGCTGGAGTAGGTCGCCGTTTCCATCTCCGGACACGTTACCCGTGATATCTGCATTATCTGACATTGTTAGACTGTTAGCTTCTAGAGACAACTTGCCGCCTTTGCCAGATCCGGACGCGGTGAGTATAAGAGCACCATCGCCGCTTATGACAACATCTTCTCCAGTAATTTCGATATGGCCCGCCTTGCCACTACCGAAACCGGCCACATTGAGTGAACCCGAGCCAAGTAGATTCAGATCAGTCGTTTGAATATCAATGTCACCTCCGACGCCATCGCCTCGCGCTTGGGAATCTAAAGTGGCGTTATTGATCAAAACCGAGTCCGCTGAATAAATTTGGATTTCGCCCCCAGGTCCAGCACCCTGACTGCTAGTAGTAAGGGTAATATCAGACAAACTGGTTTGGGCAGTGAGTATTTGGATATCTGCACCTATGCCACTACCCTGGGTGTCGCCGAAAATACCGCCAGTCCCCGCTGCAACAAAGCTATCACCGGTTGCAATTAGGTCACCAGCAGCCCCGGATCCTTTTGCGCTTATATTGATGTTCGGATTAGTGAGTGTGATCGCGCCGCCTTGCAGTAGAATTTCACCTCCAGCGCCCTCTCCGGTACCGCTCGCATTAACCGTGACGTTAGATAAGTCAATGGTCGCACCCCGCATCAAAATTTCCCCGCCAGCGCCAGCACCCTCCGCTTCTGCTTCGATAATCGTTTGAGTTAAGTCTATATCCGCGGCTTCAATGTTAAGTGAGCCACCGACACCGCCGCCGCGAGTAGCAAGGAGAAATTCAGTGTCGGAGATATTGACGGTTTCAGCGGAGATACTGACCACCCCGGCATCGCCACCATCAACGCCCGTAGAAAGTGCAGACACGTCAACTGTTGAGCCATTGCTGATTGAGACCGTGGTAGCATCAAATTCAATATCACCACCATTCCCCAAACCTTTCGCCTCACCAAGAATACTGACGTTATTCAAAGTGATGGCAGGCGCTGTCAGTTGAACCGTACCGCCGTTACCCGTACCGCTACTAGATGCATTGATTGACGCACGGTCACTTATCGCAATGCTGTTTGACGCACTAAGCTGGAAAAGATCTGCATTACCTGAACCTAACGACTGAACATCAATGGTGGCCTGACCGCTAATATTGATGTTTGCTGCGGTGATACTGACACTACCGCCGATGCCTGCGTTGTCTGATTCCGCAATTAAGGCGCTGCCAGACTCGATGTCAAATTCACCGGTCGCTGTGATCTCGATCGAACCCGCTGTCGCACCTTGAAACTTGCTAGATGAATTGAGACTGCTGTTGTTCTTGAACTGAATATCGGCGGTTTTAATCGTAATATCACCGGCGCGAGTACTCGCGCCCGCGAGCAGCGCAATTTGGCTACTATCTGAAATGAGAATGGTATTGGCATCAAGTAGTATGTCGCCACCATCACGACCACCGCCAGACGAAGTAGAAAGCTCACCTTTATTCATCAGGGTAATTGCGTCTGCTTTGATATCAATGTGCCCACCGCTCGCCCCCAATTCTCCTGATCGAATCGCGCTCGTGCCACTGACACCCTCCAGGGTAAGTGAATTGGCTCTCACCTCCACGCCACTCGCTTGACCAGAGGCCACGATGACTGAATCCACTGAGTAAACTCTCCCGCCTTGAAAAACGATACCACCGCCAACGGTTTCAAGCAGGCTGGACCCAATATCGATATTGCCAAAGGTAGCATCACCCATTCGAATGCCAATTTCCTGGGCATGCAGATCGGCGTTTTGAATCGAAATAGACTCTGAATTGACATTCAAGTTATGCCCGGCGGCGGCAGTACTTCCCGCACTAATATCACCGGTTGTTGCCCGGGTACTATTGATCGAAATGGTACCGCGACTGTCCGATACAAAACCAAACGAACTAATTGCACCGGTGCTCAATACAGACGTAGCGGAAAGATTACTGAAAAAACGCGCGCCATCTGAAAACTCCACAAAATCTGCTGTCGACAGGTGGAAGGTGCCATCAACGTTTACACTCGCACCATTGCTGAACACAAATCCGGCGGGATTCACCAACCAAAGCGAGGCACCAGCAATACTTGAGCTTACCTTGCCCGCAATCGAGGATTCGCCGCCCGTCACTCGGCTCACAATATGACTGATATTCGCCGGACCGGAGAAGTTAGCCGTTTCACCCAGGCCGATATTGAACTTATCGAAACTGTGGAACAGATTTGCACCCGCCTGCTGACCTAGCTCTGACGTCACGTTATAGGTAAAGCCATTGCCGGCGGGTACGACATCTCCTGAGTTAACTAGCGCACCGAGGGAGCCGTCGAGTGTCACCTCGGCATAACCTGCGACGGGCCAGACTGATATTGCCAAAAGTAGTATCGCCATGCGCTCTAGCGTCAATTTAAAATTCATGGTGATAACCCAGGCGAAAATGGACGCCATCATCTTGCAAGTCATACTCCGAGGCCATGAAATCATCAAACCCATGAGCGAGATATAATTCGAGGCTAAATCTTTGCCAGTGTTTGACAACCACACCCACACCAATACTGGAGAGGTCCGATCTGCCAGTTGTTGCCGAATCCTTGTGATTTTCTCCACGCCCCCAATCCAGAAACCCAATCAGATCAATCCAAACCGGGAGATCAGGCCGATAGTGCATTTCTAACGAGGCTAGATACGCATTGTCCCTGACGACCTGGTTTTGACGGTAACCCCGTATGGTATTGACGCCGCCGAGGGCATACTTCTCTATAGACAAAAGCGGGTCAGCAGCATGCTGCGCAAGGACTTTCGCGGTGATATGTAGCCTTTCAGCAAGCAATTTTGAATACTGAACCTGAGCGAGGTAACTGGTGAATAGACCATCAGGTAAGTCGCTATTTTCTGTGGCATCAAATTTCGAGGTGCCTCTTGAAATCGAAAAGCGCGCAGCTAAAGAGTCATCGATATTTTGCTCTGTATAAGAAAGCGCAATCCGTACCGGTGCGACTCTGCTTTCGCCATTAATTGCGCCTTCAGAAAAAGAAAACGCCTGACCTAACAATGTTGTTTGATTTCGTCTCGCCTCAAACGTCAGATGCAAAGTAAGTTCACTAGAGAGCGTTCTACGAATAGGGACATCAAACATCATGCTTAGGGATTCAGTTTCACTCTCGACATCAATGTCGTTAAAAGGCTCTTCAATAACGGAAGAATCGCTGAGAGCATATTGCAATTTCAGGCTAGTGCCGCCTGAGGTCAACGGTAGGTAAATGCTGGCGTCCTGTGAGTTTAATCCTTCCGTGACTGAAGAACTTAATTGATAGGTTTCACCCCAGCCACTTAAATTACTGGCACGAAACATCAGATTGGCGTTGTTACTACCAATTGAAGGTGAGCGATCGTTACCCAGGTCGAGCCCCAGACTAAACCTAGGCCTGGTTTCTACATCAAGAGCAAGAACCGCCTCTCCGGGCCTGGCACCAGCTGCAACTCTTGCGTCAACTCGAGCCACCAATGGATCTTGTTCCAACAACTTCAACGAGTGCTGAAGCTGCATCAGATTAAAGGGCTCTCCAATCTCCAGTCGGCCCTCAACATAGTTTCGCGCTAACAGACTTGAGATTTGTAGATCAGAAATTTCACCACTGACAAAATCTAGTCGAAGCTCCCCATTGATGATTAGTTGGTCGGGAATGACCATACCCGTGTTAACAAAACCATGCTCCACATATAACCGATTGATTTCATCTTTTGTCGCGAGTAGTTCTGAAGTCTCAACTGGTCTCCCCGTCACCGCTAACAGGAGAGCAGCAATTTCAGCCTCAAGTGCTGGGGCCTGGTAAATATAACGCTGCACTTCAACAATACGTTGCTCACTAACTCGCCGCTCCAACTCTGCCGGTTGCGCCAGTACGGTGGGTTGCCCTTGTTCAGATGACACTTGTCCCATCGCAACGGGCTGAGTTTCTGCCGCGCTGGCGAATGTCGTCGCTGTCAGCAATGCAATGACACTAACAATCAGAAGCTGTCTCACAACCAATTACCAATCAGTAAGAATGGCGCCCAATCTGTGGGATGACTATGACGCTCAGAATTTATAAGGTTGGTTTGAGCAATCCGAAGCGCTTGCGCTTTGCTCAGTTGTTCAAGTGAACTCTGCTCGTAGAAGTGGCCAATAATAAGCACTGTGGCCTCATCACTGATCTGCCAGAGCGTTGCAATCGCGCTTCTCGCACCTGCTTTTAAAGCCACGCCCGCAAGCCCAAGCGCTGCTCGACTGTCTCCCACCGCTGTTTCACAAGCACTGAGCACCAGCAGGTCCAGGGGATTGTCGTTCTGTCTGCGACTACCGATACTCTGCTCTAACAAATCGATGGTGAGTTTGTCATCGTAGGTGAGCAAATACGAAGCTTGCGGATTGCTATCAAAGTGCCCATGGGTGGCAATATGGACAATGGAATAATCAGTGGAACCCAACTGATCCTGTATGGTTGATCGTTGAAATGCTTCGTTATGGAGTATTTCCGCGCCGTGGGAATCCCTCAGTTTATCCAGCTCAACAGGTACGCCTGGCAAGCTTGAAAACCCCTGAACGGAGTGTGAGATTCCGCCAGCAAAGAGTGATGCCTGGGCAACATCGAGCCGCTTAGGAAAGGTTAAACTGATGCCGGGCGTAGTCGCTATCGCATACTTTTCAATCATAAATTCATTGCCATCGTAGATGGCCGCGAAGGGAATAGTTCTCAGAACCCCGTCTGGTATGACAAGCAAGGTATTAATGCTCTTCTCCTGGAGTAATGACTCCGCATCGGCGAACACCAATTCATAAAGTTCCTCACCAATCTCCTTGTACTCGTCATCACCCTGATCACGTTCCAGGTTGTAGCGGAAGTCGTTAGCTAGACTGTCCAGATCAGCCGCTTGAATTGGTTGAACAAATTGATAGACCTGGTCGCCGATATTGATGAGTATCTCTAAGCGATCAGCAAGGATGACTGGATAAATAACGGCGGTGGCGACCCCAACATTTTTCAAGTCAATGGCCTGCTCAGGCACCACACAATCATTTTGAAAGTAGTCCTGGAGCTCCGCAGATTTTGACTGTTCGAGCAGAGCCTGGACTTGTTTTAGGTAAGCCTGCTGAAAGTCATGGGCTTCAGCTTCTCTCGCAGCAGTCAAAAGCAAATCAGACAGCTCAGCGAATAGCGGTTGGATCTTTTGAGGGAAGGTAAACGGTGAGCCGTTGATCAGCTCTTTTCTGACTTGTTCGAGAGTGGCGATAGCGGCCTGGTATCCGGCAATAGCCTCCCCCGTTCTACCTTGTAAGCGATGGGCCCGGGCCAATTGCCACTGCCATAAATAGGCACTTTCGAATGACCGACTACTACTGGCAAGAAAATTTGCGGTATGGAGTTTTCGAATACCTTCGTCGAACTTACCCTGATTGATCAATAACCGTCCCTGGTGGCCGATCGCATAGCTTTGCAGTCGAACCTGGCCCCGGCTTGCCGCTACTGATTCAGCCAGTCGAAGGGTCTCTACGGCATGTTGGTAATAGTGTTTATTATCGGTTTCGTCAGCGAGCCTGATAAACAATTCACCTAGTGAAATTTGCACTGCCATAAGCGCATCAAGTTCGTCTGTGGCTGACGTTAGAGACCGTATCTGCTGCCCAATAACCAGCGCACTACGAGCATTTTTGTAATCCAATTCGTGACGGAGATGATTGGCGAGAATTGTCACCGTCATCGCATCGTCGCCAGACCTCACACTTGATTGGTAAGCCTTGGCAAAAGTGGTAGACGCGGTTTTGTGCTTATTGAGCGTGCTTTCAATGGTCGCCAGAATGTTGAGCGCTCTCGCTTGAATTCCTGCCGGCTGAGAATGATCCAGAATGCGCTTTGTCAGATTCAGGCTAAGGGGATATTCACCAAGCTCGAAGTAAAGTTGAGCGAGGAGTAATCCCGTGTCGTTCTGTCCAGTGCCCAGTCGCTCGGCTAAGCGGTCAGCTTGTTCAAGCAACGCAATTGCCTGACTACGGTAGCCTTGATTCTGATAATTGCGAGCTTTTGTTATCAGATTAGTTAGATTGTCACGATCACTAGTCAGTTGATTAGCCGGTGCGGCATAAAGACTGTGACCTATGCTGAGAATACAAAATACGCAAACTGCTTGTATTCGGAGCAGCATAATATCCAACCCTTTTGGAACAGGAACAAATTTTCCTTGAACTAAAAAGGTAGCACAGCATTCTCAAATGGCGACTAATGACGGATAAATTGCCTACGGTTTAGCTCATCGCCTCAAGGTAAACTCAAGCGTTTACCACTGCGATGACAACATAGGATATGCTGGGACTTTCTGTTTCGGCTACTTCGTCTATTTCGTCTATTTCGTCTGCTTCAGTCTGCTGACACTTAAGGTCACAAACGCCCTCAATGAGCGATCAACCATACACGACGGGTCAAACCTCACCCTCCAGACGGCGCCTGCAAAGGCAACCGGATTTTACCGGCGGCACACTCACCACCTTTCGAGACGTATTTTTCCGCCACGGGCTACCCGGCGCGATTATCGCAGCAATTTGTCTTGCCCATCCTGGGTTGCGCGACTTACTGCTTGAAGCCACCGCGCGGGCCATTCAAACACCTCTTGCCTACGCGCTCGCCGCGACCCTGGTATTTATCTCTCTCAATTTTTACACTAGCTTTAGACGTCGTAAATGGTCCCTGGATGTGACTGCCTGGGCGCTATACCTCGGCGCACTTTCCGTTTGGGAAGAGTGGGTGTTTCGTATTGCTTTGCCCTATGGATTTGAAGTGGCTGGTGCACCTTTAATCACCGGTATTGTATTGAGCAACCTACTATTTGGAATGCTCCATTACTTCACACTTCGCTGGAAATGGCAGTGGTGTGTGATGGCAATGCTAGGCGGGTTCGCTTTCAGCCGGCAGATGGACCTGCACTTTGATCTTCTAATGGTTGCAGGCATTCATTGGGTCGCGACTTACTTAAATACGCCAGAGGCACCGGGTATAAGACGCGTTAAAGGATAGTGTTTCCACTTGTAGTGGGTTGAACTGCTGACGTTGTGCTTACGACAAAGCTGCTCAACTTTTAGACCCGCTTCTGCTTCTTTCAAAATCGCAACAATCTGCGATTCGGTAAATCTTGATTTTTTCATCATCGCCTCCTGAGGTGATATCCTCAGGAAACTCCATTTATGTCTGTCTCAAGATAGGGAAGTGGACAGGATCATTTACAGACAACGCTAACAATAATCGTTAATACCCTTGGGGAAATTCATATATGACAGTAGCAACTGCGTCTGAAGCAGCTGAAGAGCAGAGTAAACTCACGGGGTTCGGTACCAAACGTTACCGCACCTATGTGCTCTCCGCCCTAACGCTTATCTATATTATGAATTTCGTTGATCGCGGCCTGCTCGCCGTCGTCGGTCCTGAGCTTATACCGGAGCTAGGCATTTCCGACACCCAATTCGGGCTCCTTACAGGGTTCGGTTTTGCCCTTCTCTATACCATCGTGGGTATTCCTTTGGCCCGTTATGCCGATGCTGCGAATCGTGTTTGGATTATGACGGTCTGTGTTGCCTTGTGGTCATTGATGACGGCGCTCTGTGGGCTCGCAACTGAGGTCACCATTGGTTCGATCACCATCGGTGCTTTCTGGGTTTTGTTGATGTGTCGTGTCGGAGTCGGTATTGGCGAGGCGGGCTGTACACCACCGGCAAACTCTTTGATCGCAGACTATTACGCGCCACGCGACAGATCTCAGGCGCTTGGCGTCTACGCCATGGGTGTCACACTTGGCACGATGTTCGCCAACCTGATCGGTGGTTGGGTGACCGATATGTTCGACTGGCGAACGGCTTTTTTTGTGGTTGGCCTGCCGGGTCTGTTGATTGCCATTGTATTCAAATTGACAGTTAAAGAGCCGCCGCGCGGATATACAGATCCAACTAGAAAGGAAACCCAGGAACGGGTTGAGCTGAAGGAGGCGATCCGTGAACTCACGACCAAACCCGCTTTCTGGTATATGACCGGTGGTGCTACAGTCGCTGCGTTCTGTGGTTACGGCATCTCCTCGTTTCAGTCAATCTTTCTGGTTCGAGCTCACGAAATTTCCACCGGTGAAGCGGCCATGTGGATCAACGCTCCGGTGTCATTGTCTTCCGCCATTGGCACTTTCGCGACAGGCTGGCTAGCAACAAAACTTTACAAAAAACACCCGGGTGCCATTGCCTGGGTGCCGGCCATTGGTTTGGCTCTGTCGATCCCCTTCTATATCTTTGCCTTTACGACGCAGAATCTACTGTTTGCTGCCCTCGGCCTAATTATTGGTGGTTTTGTAAAGTACGGCTATCTTGCCGCCCAGTACACTATTGGCCAGGGTGTTGTGAGTATGCGCGTGCGCGCGATGGCAACGGCGGTACTACTATTTGTCGTCAATCTGATCGGCTACGGATTTGGCCCTCTTTTCATCGGTGCGATATCGGACATTTTCTTTGTCAGCGGCGTCACCGAGCTGGGCGTGGCCGCTGAGGAGCTGTCGCGAAATCAGTGTCATCCGAGGGTGATAGGAGCGTTGAGCGACAATCTGCAGAATGTCTGCGGCGAGGTCTACTCCCAGAGTCTACAATCGGCAATGGTCATTATGGCTTGCCTGTATGCTGCCAGCTCAGCGTTCTTCGTACTGTCCTGGCGGCGACTCGATAAAGATATGGTAGACAGAAACTAGCATCAGGATCTTTGAAATTATTGGCTAGTGGTTTCCTCACTGAGGGCATTAAAAATAGAGTTTTTGATGCCCGCCGAAAAAAGCTCGAGTCACTTATTGTTTCCTATCCGCTGGAGGCTGAACCAGGTAACCTCCCGGAAACAAGGCGCACAGACCGGATTTTAGACGCACTCGAGCCTTACTACCGGAATTTGACCGCAAAAGCTTTAGACGCGGCCGAAAATAGGGTATATTTTGCTTTTGCGTTAATTATCCGGCGATGCGTCCATTTTTCGGAGGCATCGAAGCTAGAGCAGCGTGCAAAAATGAGCGCATAAAAAGGTTCGGCAGAGAAATGAGGACAGTCGCAGGTTACAGCTGGTTAAAAATGTCTTATGACCTTCCGGTCGTTGACCTATGGCAAGAGTGCTGGATTGACACGGCAAGCAAAGGACGTAAAAAACAGGACCTGGGTACCCACAAAATAGAAGTCTTTGAAGCCAGCTATCAACCAGACGATTCACTAACCGCACACATACAATTTGCCCTTCGCTACGAGGGCGTCAACCTACAGCTCTTAAGCCTGCTCTTTGTCACGACGGGACATCAAGAACTTGTAGATTGGATTTTGCAGAGCCCTGGCTCGGTTTACGCCAGACGCGCGTGCTTCTTCTATGAATGGCTCATGGATGAAGAAATGCCCATTAAGAGCCCAGTGCCATCAAAGGCACGTTATGTCGACGCGCTAGATTCAGATATCCAATATGGCTTCATAACGACCGATAGGACATCCAGATTCCGGGTCAACAATAACCTACCGGGCACACATCAATTTTGCCCACTAGTTCGACGAACAGATTTTTTAGAGGAAATTCGACACAAAGACCTTAGACAGCAAACCAAACTCAAGCTCACCCAATATGACAAAGACCTACTCCAGCGAGCTGCGGCTTTCTTATACCTCAAAGAGACACAATCTTCTTTCGAGTTGGAACGCGAACAACCATCACCAGACCGTGCACAACGTTTTGCCGACCTCCTACGCCAGGCTGACACAAGTCGTCCCTTGACGGAGGAACGACTCGCAGAGTTGCAAAACGCAGTGGTCGACACCCGCTTTCATGAATTTGGTTGGAGGAGTCAGCAAAACTGGCTTGGTGATGATCTGGGGTATAGACAGAAGGTGAACTTCGTTCCACCACGCCCCGAGGACATTCCTAACCTTATGCAGGGCCTACTAGATACTGCAGAGAAAGCACGCACCAACATTCAATCTAACGATGATGATAAGGGAACAGCCTCACCCCTGGACCCTTTAATATTCGCCGCTACGATTGCTTTTGGGTTCGTGTTCATACACCCATTTATGGATGGGAATGGCCGCATCCACCGATACTTGATACATGAAGTGCTGACCAATGCAGGCTTCACCCCGCGAGGAATTGTATTGCCGGTGTCTGCCGTCATACTGGCAAACTTAAAGCGGTACATTACCGTTCTCGAGAATTTCTCGAAACCAGTGAGAGAAAAAACCACTTACTCACCCGGACTCCCGGATGCAATCGCCACCGGAAACGATCCAATCTATTTCAGTTATTTTGATGCAACAGAACAGACCGAGTTTTTATGTTGGGCATTGTTGCAAGCCATTGAGAAAGACCTGCACGAAGAAATCGATTTTCTGGTTGGCTTTGACCGCGCCCAGAAATCATTGAACACCTTCCTCGATTGGCCAAGACATGATCTAAGTTTATTTATCCGAGTCGTCCATCAAAATGCAGGACACCTCTCAAAGGCCAAGAAATCCAGTCATTTTGATTGGATGACTGAAGCGGAGATAGCGCTGGCAGAGGCAGGTGTCAGAGAAGCGTTTAAACTCGAGTTGTGACCCACTGTGGGTGGAGCCTTCATGTTTTCGCCGTGGCGAAAGCCACGAATTTGGTAGCTACGGGTGGACTTGAACCACCGACCCCAGCATTATGAATGCTCGAATGAGAAACACCAACGTCTGTAACTCATTGATTTTATTGATCTGGCTTGTCCAGGCAATGACAACTGGGCACCAATAGGCACAGAAGAGCATATGAAAGTCGCATCAAAAGTCGCGTCACGTAAGGCTGGAACCAGCGTACAACTGGCAGGTTCTGACAAGTTAACTCCTCCAAACCAATTATATCCGGCCGCTAACCTCAAGCCACTGCCCTCCTCCATTCGTTGAACGCAGTGATCCTGAGATCTCTATAATGCTCAGCGCGAATCAAATGCCTTCCTAAGTTAAACAGGATATTAATAGCAGCATGCACACTAGTGAATCTTTGAGCCTGCCTGACTGATTTGAAATCGATTTTCACAAAAACTTTGTCGATGTTGAATGTACCACCAAACCCTCTATGCTTTCGCCTCAATCGTCTGGAATTTTTCGACCCGAATTTGATACACCAAAGCCTCATAGATTCGTAACTGACAGTATCACCACGCTCAGCAAGTAGATCCTCGATATCCTGATAACTTAGATTGAAGCGATAGTAAAGCCAGACTGCATAGCTGATGATAGCTTGAAGGAATCGATGGCGTTTGGAAGTGTTCATACGCCGATTCTACCAATGTCGGTAAGTTAATTTTTCAGTACCATTAGTATGGCGATTCTACTCCGCTATTGTGGAACTAGTGTCGATTGAATGAAATCAAGAACTGCCTGCGTGAAGACCTCATTACTGTCACCCGCGATCATATGCCCTGCATCAGACACATCGATATAACCTGCATGAGGTACTAGGTTCAGATATTCACTCACATCGTTTTCAGAAACGAGTTCGCTCATCTTCCCTCGGATCAGCAATTGTCGTACCTTGATCGCTTTGACGGCTTCACATAATCGGCTTGGATCGCGACTGGCAGATGGACGCATGGTGCCCTGAATAAATGCTGGATCCCAGTGCCAGCGGTAGCGACCTTTTCGACTCCAGCCGGTTCCATTGTCGGTGTAATGTCGACGAATATGACCGCTGAAAATGCTGTTTGATCGATTTCTCCTGCCGCGATCATTGCCGCGATGCCGCCCAGCGAAGCACCAATGAGAATCGGCCTGCTGGAAAGTTGAACGCTGACTAATAGCAGATCATTCGCGAACGCGTCGATGGAGTAGTCGCCATCAGGCGCCCAATCGCTATCGCCATGACCTCGCAGGTCAAGAGCTACCGCATAGTGACCCTGAGCAGCCACTTGTTTGGCAGTTGACTGCCATGCATGGCGAGTTTGACCGCCCCCGTGCGCCAGCAGAATACATTGTTTGGAACCAGGATCTCCGAAGCAATCAGATTTCAAGGTAAGGCCATTGAAGCCTGTAAATTCGCGACTAATTATGAATCTCCTGTGTGCGGCTGAGGCGGCTGCTTAGAAATACTGGATATCACGAACCCTGGTAATCCTAAAATTTTGTGATACTGGATGTAGGCCGCAGGGACCACAAGCAGAGTCAGAAAGGTGGAAGAGGTCATACCCCCGATAATAATCATGCCGAGCGCTGTTCTAAACTCGGCACCGTCCGAAGTGGAAAAAGCGACTGGTAGCATTCCAAAAATTGTTGAGCAAGCGGTCATAAGAACAGGTCGCAACCTTTCTCTTGCAGCATCCTCGATGGCTTCTCGGACGGGGAGTCCTTTTGCTAAATTCTGGTTCGCAAAATCAACAATTAGGATGCCGTTTTTCATGACGAGCCCCATCAGCGCGATGAGTCCTATTTGCGCGAACAGCGATAGCTCACCATCCAAGAAGTACAGCAATGCAAAGGCACCAACAAAAGAAAGTGGCGCAGTTACCATAATGACCAATGGCTGGCCAAAGCTGTTGAATTGACTCGACAATATTATATACAAAGCGACGATTGCGAGCACAAAGGCAAAGCCGATTGCTTGCGCGGACTTCATAATCTGTTCCGATTGACCTTCATATTTAAATGAATACCCATCTGGAAATTCTGTTGTGCTCAGTATCTCATCCATTTCAGCTTTGACTGTGCCTACTGCAACTTGAGGCGGAGCGTTAGCAAAAACACCAATTTGCCTTGCCCGATTTAGCCTATCAATTTGAAGGGGGCCTTGTGCTAAGTTGAAACTGACAATACTCGCGAGATCAATAAGTTGACCATCGCCGGAGGTGACCTGAATTAGATCGAGCTTTTCGACTTGGTCGCGGTTGCCTTCTTCCAATCGAAGCCGGACGTCATAGCGAGTTCCTTTCTCTTGGAAACTGGTCACATCCATACCGCCTACCGACGCGCGCACGACATTAGCGACATCACGAACCGAAACACCCAGGTCCGCTGCGCGTTCACGATCAATTTCAACATGGAGCTCAGGTTTGCCAGCTTCGTAGCTTGTGCTGATATCCCTGAAGGACCCTTTCTTCATTCGGTTAGTAATTTCTGCAGTAATCGATTCTAAGGTATCCAGTTCACTGCCCTGGACAATCACGTAAATATCATTGCTAAATGCGCCTCCAGAACCTGCACTTACCCAGGATATCTCCGCCATTTGAGATGACCTGGCTTCGGGAACTTCAGTTTTTAACATCTCCCGAATCTCGTCCATCACCAGCTGAAAATTCTTGTCCCTTTTAGATTTATGCAGAATGCCAATGTAAAAATTGACTTTGTTAGGCTGTGAATCGGCGCCGGAACCTATCGACATGAACACAAGCTCAACAAATTCAACACGGCTAATTTGCGCGGCAACCCGTCGCCCAATCTCTTTCGTTTCAGCTACGCCTGTTCCCAGCGGCAGTTCGATAGACGCCGTGAATTCCGAACGATCCGTTTTTGCTGAAAATGCCAGTGGGACCTGACGCGCAAATTGCACGCCCATATAAATCGCTAAAAACGCGATTGTGAAAACTAGCCAAATTCTGTGAAGCGACTTGTTCAATAACCAGGCATATCCGGACTCCAAATGTTGATGTCCGATATTAATAATGCGAAATAGCCCAGTTGGTTTCTGAACGCTAAGCATTCGTGAACACAGCATTGGCGTTAAAGTTAGAGACACGAGTAAGGAAATACCGACGGAAAAAACAATTGTTAATCCATATTGATAGAAGAACCGGCCAACAATTCCTTCCATAAACGCAATGGGGACGAAGACTGCCATGATAGAAAGCGTTCCCGCGATGACTGCACCAAACACTTTTTCTGTGCCCTTAAACGCGGCCTCCATCGGTGCTACACCATCCTCCATCTGGCTGTATATTGACTCCAGCACAACAATTGCGTCATCTACTAACAGTCCGATCGCGACCGACAACGCCATCATAGTCAGCATATTGACGGTGAAATCGAGAAGGTAGAAGGCAAAAAAAGTAGACAATAATGCACTCGGAATCGCCGTGGCGACGATCACGGTTGCACGTGCATTCATTAAGAAAACCATTGTCACAATGACGACCAATACGATGGCCAGCGACAGATCAACTTTCACATCAGCGATAGAGCTTTCAACGAATCTAGCCACGTCTTTGGCCGTCACAATCTCAACCCCAGCAGGAGCGGACGTGCGCAGTTCGGCGAGTGCGTCATTGATATTGTTTACCACCTCAACGGTGTTTTTGCCGGATTGCCGCCTTATTTCGAGCGCGACGCCCCGGCCGCCATTTAACTCAGCGTAACTGCGTTCGTCTTCTAGTCCATCTTCAATTCTCGCCACGTCTCGAACAAAAACGGGGCCAAGTGCACGTTGGCTTACGACAATATCGCCAAATTTCTCGAAATCGGTAATTTCACCTTTGGTTTTTACCGTCAACTCCCGGCGACCGCCCTGGGTTTCTAAACGCCCGCCTGGAATTTCTGCGTGTTGTTTCTGTATGCTATCAATTACCTGCTGAACGGTGACGCCGTAAGCTCGAAGCTTGTAACTGTCCAGCCAAATTCTTATCTCTCGGAGGCGCCCACCAACAATCTGCACTCCGCCAACACCCGCGATACGTTGTAATCGCTCTTTGAGGACCTTATCTGCGTATTCCGTTAGTGCGCCTATAGGAAGATCGCCCGAGACCATCACTGTTATTACCGGGTCTGCATCGGGATCCATTTTTTGTACTGTTGGTAGTTCGGCATCAGTAGGCATTTGGCGAAGTGCCTGGTCCACCTTGTTTCGAACCTCTTGGGACTTAACATCGGGATCTGCGTCAAGATTGAATTCGACGCGCACCTGTGAATAGCCTTCTTTACTAATTGACGTGAGGGATTCGATGCCCGCCGTTGAATTTATTTCTTCTTCGAGGGGATCTGTGACCTCGGTCTCTATGACTTCAGGCGAAGCTCCCTCTAGGGTCGTTTGGACTACCACATAGGGGAATTCTATTTTTGGGAAGAGATCAACACCGAGGCGACCAAGCGATATGTAGCCCAACATCATTAGGGAGGCAATTAACATTATCGCCATAACTGGACGGCTGATTGAGGTACGCACTAACCACATAAGAAGCTCCTAACGCTGTACCGTCTTGCGTCTGATATTGTCATCGACCTTAGTGCCCGGCGTAATGAGGTATAGGTCTGGTCCCGCAAGAATCCACGAATTTTGATCCAGTCCGGTCAGGACTTCATATTTTCCGCCTGCCAAGTTCTTGAGCCTGACTGCTCTTTTTTCCGCCAGACCGTTCTGCACCACGAAGACAAAACTATCCTCACCTCGGATGAATGATTCTGAATCTACAGTCAGTACCTTTCTTGGTGGCGGTGTTAATTCCACTCTGCAAAACACCCCGGTTTTAATTTCGTAGTCAGGGTTAGGAATGCCCATACGTACATCGATACCTCGAGTGGCGAGATCGATCCGGTCATTGATCAGGTGAATTTCGGAATCAAATTTTTTGTCTAGGCTATCAATGTAGATGGATGCTTTAGTACCCAGTGCGATTTTTCTGAGGTGTCGTTCTGGTACTAAAACGGCGGCCACCACGATGTCGATTTGTTGTATTTGTAGCACCGGTCGGGAGGAAGCACTCATTGCTTGAAAATAAGACCCTTCATCAGCATTCCGTTCAGTGATAACCCCGTTGTAAGGTGCATAGCTCACCGTGTCTTCAAGGCGTTGGCGCGCCTCCATCAGGTTGGCATTTGCGATACCAAGTTGCGCCTCAGCTACCAGTTTTTTGGTCTTGATATTGTCCAGCACTTCCTCAGAGACCGCTTTTCTAGCAAATAGGTCGATGTTTGTTCGTAAGTCTTTTTTTACATTTTGCAACTCTGCCTGCGCGAGAGTTAATGAATGCTCTAGCTTGGTAACCTGTAATTTGATGTCTTTTTGTCGAATCGTCAGTAAAGGTGCGCCTTTCAGTACGCGATCACCCACTCGAACGTGAACAGCCTCGATAAGGCCACTGATCATTGGGGTTACGTTCGTCGTTTTGTAAGCCAAAACATTGCCGGTGACAAAAATTGGCTCGCTAATTTCCACTCGACTCGGCTTAACGAGGAATACCTCTTGGCTCGCCGAGTAAGCGTTTACCGAAATAGTAAACATAATAGCCATCACGGCTGAATTCGTTATAACTCTCATCACGATCACTCAACCGCTTATAATGGCGTGGTATATTATAGGATAGTATCCTGCGATACTATTAGTTCCATCAAACCATGATTGAGCGCAAAAATGGAGAACACCGAGCACCTAGATGAGCAGACCCGTAATGCGCTTGAGCAAAACATTCCAGTGGTGCTTAGCCAGGTAGCGCTTTTAACGCGTGTCCTCTTCAACCGCGACGTCAAGCAACACGAGCTAACGTCTACGCAATGGCTAATTCTTAGGCAGCTCGATATAGAGGGCGGAAGAACGCAAACGGAAATCGCAGCGTTGTTGACGAGAAGCAAATCTTCGGTGGGAAAAAGTCTAGACTCGCTCGAACGTCGAGGATGGATAGAGCGCGTTGCAGACGAAAAGGACAGACGGGTCAACAAAATTTATCTTACCGATAAAATCGACGAGACCAAAGGTGATCTGGTTACGCCATTAACACGACTCAACAACACAATAGAAAATGGCATCAGTTCAGATGAGTTGGTGGCGTTTAAGAAAACGCTCTCCAAGATCTTAGCAAACCTTGAATTTGCCAATGAATAGGCTTCGTCGGAATAATTTTGTCGTTTTCCTTTTTTTGCTGATGATTGCAAATCCAAGTAGTGCTGCAGATCAGTACCTTGTTTTGGGTAGTTATGGTGAGCTGGAAAATGCTCAGCGATTTAGAGAATTCGTTGATTCAAAATTAGGCATCAAGCCACAAATCGCATATTTCGCCATCAATGGCAAAAGGGTCTATCGTGTGATGGCTGGTCCTGGCACAGAAGCATTGGCGGCTAATCTCCACAAAGAGAGACTCGATTTTTGGTGGTTGGGGAAAATTCCTGAAGAGAGTTTCGACTGGGTCGATGACGTTACTTTATTAGGTGAAAGCCCGCAGGAAATCGGAGTATTGGCTAAATCCCCAGATCAAGTTTCTGAACCCGCCAGTGCACCCAAGCTCACTCAAAGTTCGACGCCACTACGCTATTCCTTGTCCGTTCAAGAAGCGATCAGAAACGTGCTTGAGAATAACCTGCAATTCGTGATCAGCGACTTGTCCGTGCAGATAGCGAATACCAGGGTTACTCAGGCACGTTCGGCTTTGCTGCCACAGGTGGTGAGTCGCTTTGCACAGAGCGCCATAGACGAAGATCGAGCTTCTGCCAGCAACGGACGTGCGCCCGAGTTTCGTTCCAGTCTAAATCTGAGTATCGAACAAGTTATTTACTCAGAACCGGAAAGGGCCCAATACGTCATCCAAAAGATCTTACAAGAGGCCTCCAACCAGCAGCGAGATGAGGAAGTTCTTCGTGTAATATATAGGACCCTTCAAGTCTTTCTATCGGCCGTTAATCAGGACGCGCTTGAAAAGGTAATCGAAAATGATCTGGATTTAACAAGAAAAAATCTCGTCAGGGCGGAAGTGCGGCTGCAACTCGGCGTGGCAGATTTAACGGAAGTTCTTCGTTGGCAGACCCAACTTGCCAGCGGCAACATCAATTTGGCCAATGCGCGTGCTGCAAGAAAAGAAACTATTATTCAGTTGTACCAGCTGATGAATTTACCCATCGATGACGCAATCGAACTAGAACCCCCGAGCCTGGATGACCCATCACTTCTTCTTTCCGTCGCTGCATTTCGGCAGACGTTTGTAGCGGCTTTGGAACAACCTGAATTTATCGATTTTTGGTCAACTGAAGCGCTGCGCTATTCGCCGACGCTTGGCAGACTAGCCAAAGAAAAAGAAGCCCAGCAGCGGACTTTACTGGCAATAAAGCGGGGGACTACAATTCCGTCGATCAAGTTAGGCTTGAATGCTACTAAATACCTTTCTGAACAGGGGAGTGGCACCCAAGAATTGGATTTTGAGTTTCCGGGTTCAGATGCTCGTTTTGGTGGCGCCACTGACAATTTTGAATGGTCGGGGACGATTTCAGCCGAGCTGCCGATTTATCGTGGCGGCAAAAACAGTAGTCAAATAAGAGAAGAACGAATTCGGTATGTTCAACTACAGACGCGCTACGATGAGGCCGTTGCAGCCGTTAGAGCCAATATTAGACGCAGCAGCGCCAGATCACTGGCCACATGGTCGAGCATCGAGTTCTCTCGGGAAGCGGCGCAAGCCTCTAACCAAAATCTTGATCTGGTATCTGACTCTTATGAGAAAGGTGTCGTCACCATACTCGACCTTCTTGATGCCCAAGCAGTTGCATTGCGCGCTGAAGTACGTGCAATCAATTCGCTCCACCATTTTTTACTTGACTATTTTTCGTTGCAAAATGACACAGGCAGGTTCGACGTGTTGCTGCCACCCGGCGAGACAGATGAGCTATCGGCAAGGATGATACGCTCTCTAAGTGCTAACACGAGGCACTAGGGGAATAAGATGAAGATTTATCAGGTAAAAACAAAACTGGCCAATTCCTACGTCGCAGATCATGGAACTGAGCTGGTCGTTTTTGACGTTGCTAAAAATTGCCATTCGGCCGTACTTTCCTTCATCACACAAACACTGGGTCGTTGCATCAACGATATCAGTCTGGTCTGCGCCACGCACGACGATCCAGATCATATAGGTGGCGTAAGTCAGCTAGCTGCTCTTGCTGATGCGAGGGTAATAATTCCCTGGGCTTCCAACAAATCTGCTCTCAAATTCAGACGAGATCCTGCGGGTTCGTTGATGCGGGTAAGAACAGCGATGATCGAAGGAACCAGACGTCGTGCCTGGGATATGTACTTTTCGAGGAGCAGAAAACAGCGCTATGAAAATTCCAGCGAAGAAAAATATGAGCTGTCAGACAAAATTCCTGAGCACACTCGCCTAAAAAACCGAGAGACCCTTCCGGGGCAAGCAGAATGGGTGTTGATTCATACCCCGGGGCATTCTTGGGATAGTGTTTGCTACTTTCATGGGGCCACTGGTAGCTTAATCACAGGTGATACGATTTTGGCGAGCAAACCAAGGGGAGAACTCATCCTGCCTTCGATCTACAGCAATCGTAAACAACTAGAAAGTTCATTGAAAATTTTGTCCAAGCTCGAGATTACCAATGTCTTACCGGGCCACGGAACAGAAATGAGAACCACCTCAGATAGTATTCTGAGGCTTGCCTCAAAAATTTTCTAGGCAGCTAAAACGCGCTTGTTCGACTTTTTGCGTGGTGTTTTTGAATGTTGCTTGATAGGAATAATTCGGTCGTAGCTTTTGAAATGCGTTATCTACTGCGAAGCGGAGCCACTGTTTCGTTTCAGTGTCAAACTTGGCAAACGCGTCCTTGGTGCATTGACTCACTAAAAAGGATACTGTCTAGCTATCGTTGCCTCACTTAATATCACACTACCTGTGAATGAGATGAGGAGCTTAGGATGATGAGTTCGATGAGTCTTACGTCCAGAAGAGAGTTGCTAAAAAGTGTTAGAGCTCGGTATCACGAAGCAACTTGGGTTCAAATGACAAAAATATTGGATGGATTTATCGCGGCGACCGGCTACGAACGAAAATGTTGTATTCTTCTTCCGATGCTTTCAGACACTTCACGTCAGATGCCTCCATTCCGCCGTACTTACTCTTCCAGTTGTAATAGGTCGCTGAGTTTGTTCCGTGATTCCGGCAAACCTAATCTACTTTCAGACCCGATTCGACTTCTTTCAAGATCTAACGCCTGCATTCCAAGTCTTACGAAGTCTTGAAAAAGTTCTACATGAGATTGACGATCCTTTAGGTTTAGCTGAAACATTCCCATTCGTTTGCTTCGCATGTACACCTCATTCTCTATTCTCGTGGAAATTCAATCTATTGCCTTGATAAATTCCAAAATAAAGCTCTGCATTCGGTGGACAGAAACTCCAGGAAGGTATTCTAATGGATACTCACTGCTTTCCGTTGGTTGACGCTGATCTCGCGCTCCGTGTGCTGGGCAACGAAGTTGAAGGGGAACATGGTATTCACGTATCAATCACTCCTGAATAAGCATGACGGAAAACTCATCCTTGCATCAAGGGTCCTAACCGAGCAAAAAACCCTCATAATCATTGTCTGAGCTACGACTACACATCTCAAAGTATAGCGGTGTACCCCCAGGATAATTGAGAAGTTGCCGTGGTTTGCCTGGAATATTGGCACCCATATACCAGGAATCTGCTTTTGGAAACAAGGTCATCGCTGCCAGTTCTTCCATATGTCCGTTCCAGGTATGTTCTGCATCAGTTGTAGCTTCAAAGCGCTGAACTCCACGTGTACGCATCGCTGAGATCAAATCGACTATCCAATCACCTTGCATTTCCGCGCAGGTCGGACCGTTACAAAACCCTGATGGGCTCTGCGGCCCGTACAGAAAAAGCAGGTTCGGAAAGCCGTGGCTGGCCATGCCAAGATGAGTCCTGACACCTTGAGACCACTTCTCTTTTAGGGTCTCGTCTTCTGTTCCTCGAAGATCAATCTGCGTCAATCCTCCAGTGACTGCGTCAAACCCGGTCGCCATTACAATAATGTCGAACTCATACTCACTATTGGCTGTATTTATTCCCTTTGCTGTCATCCGCTCGATAGGATCTTCTTTTAAATCTACAAGAGCAACATTGTCCTGATTGAAGATATCATAGTAATTCTGCTCCAGTGAAGGGCGTTTGACCCCGAAAGGATGCGGAGGATCAGTGGGTGCCAATTTTTCCGCCAGCCGAGGGTCTTTGATTCGAGCTCTGGTCTTATCGCGCCAGAATTGATACGCGGTGAGATTTGCTTCTTCATTCGACAAAATATCAGAGAAGGTTCCCGACCAGAAATTGAAACCGCCCTTGGCCCAACAGTCTTCATAGACTGCCAGACGCTCCTCGGCAGAAACTTCCAGCGCAGACTTATCGCTTGAACTTATGTCCAATCCACCAAATGTCTCCCTGCGCTTTTTAAAAATATCTGGATAGCCGACCTTCTGTTTTGTCTGTGTTTCAACATCCAGCTTTTGCTGCTGCATGGCCAAAGCCAAAATAGGCGTTCGTTGAAACACAGTGAGTTGATCTGCCACTGCTGCAGCTTCCTGCGCAACCTGAACACCACTCGCGCCAGTGCCAATGACGGCTACTTTTTTCCCTTTAAGACTGAGCCCTTCCTGAGGCCACAATCCTGTATGGTGACAAATACCCTGATAGTCCGCCATCCCTTCATAATCAGGGGTGAAGTGCTTTGCCGCAAAGCCTGTACAAAGAACCACAACATGTGCCTGGGCTAGCAGTTCACCATTACCTTCAATCATCCATCGATTACTGTCTTCATCAAACTCAGCGCCAGTTACTCGCGTATTGAATGCAATGTCCCGACTCAGATCCAGTTTTTCATCAACATACTTAAAGTAGCGGCGTAATTCATCCCAGGCGGGGAAGCGTTCAGTCCAATTCCAGTCCTGCCACAGCTCTTCCATTGAGTATTCGTAAACTGGGACATGGGAGTCAACTCTGGCACCGGGGTAGCAGTTCCAGTGCCAGATACCACCAAGATCTGAACCTACTTCGAGCAGCCTTACTGAAAATCCCTGCTGCCTCAATCTATAGAGTTGGTATAGGCCACCAAAGCCGGCGCCGACGACTAAAACATCGTACTCAATGACATTTTCTGAGGTCACAGAACGTAAACTCCATAAATAAAGCTACGATCAATATAATCGTAGCGCCTCGCATATAAATCCACTCTATCAGCGACGGGCTGGAGCAGGAGTGGACAGAAAGCTATACAGAAAGTTTGTATAGCTTAGCCACATTATCGTGAAGGATATCCTGCTTTTGCTGGCCCGTAAGATCAGCCGTATGCTCTGCCAGCATGTCCTGAGACCTGGGCCAGGTTGCATCTGAATGAGGAAAATCATTCGCCCACATCAAACGCGTTGAATTAAGCATGTCAACCATTTTGAATGCCACCCAATCATCCTGGAATGTAATGTATATATTTTCTTTGAAATATTCACTCGGGAGCTTTTCCAACTCCTGCCCTTTCATCCAGAAACGGTGATGCTTGTACGCGTGATCCATTCGATACATGTAATGTGGCACCCAACCTGCGTCCGCTTCAACACAACAAATTTTAAGATCCGGGTTACGCTCAAAAACACCGGAAAAAATCAGCATCCCCATAACATCTTGACAGCCACGGATGATTGTTTGAAATGCGTTGATCTTCGGACCGCGCACTTTTCCACTTAACCCATCAGCGTTACTGGTAAGAATGTGGAACGACAGGGGTAACTCTAATTCTATCGCCAGTTGCCAGAAGGCATCATAGGCAGGATCGTCGTAATCCAGTTCCGCAGGATTACCAGGCATCATGACTCCGGCGAAGCCCTGTGATTTAATTTCTTTTAGGTCAGAAATACCTTGTTTTATAGACCCCATAGCAATCTGCGCCAACGGTATTAATCGGGCGCGATCTTCATCACAATAGTCAAGCAACCAGCGATTATAGGCTTTCATACAGGCGCGCTTGTAGTCAAAATCAGGATGGTTGCACATAACCATACCCACAGTGGGGTAGAGTATCTCCGCAATCACACCGTCCTTATCCTGATCAGCAATCCTGTATTTGGAATTCCAGCCACTCTTCCATAGATCCTTAAACCTGGCCCCCCCTGTTTTCAGTTCTTTCGGATCCAAACCCGCTGCTGCAACAAGCCCCATGGGAATGGGATTTTCCATCCCATTGATAATATAAATATCACCCAGCCCTTCTTTATACTTCATGAAAGGGGCGATATCTCGATATTTGGGTTCGATATATTTCGTGTAACAATCAGGTGGCTCCGTGATGTGCGAATCTGCTGAAATTGCTGCAAATGACATAGTTTCTTCTCCTGAAAAACAAAAGTAGATGAGTCGATTTTATTTGTATGTATACTTACATTAATAGAACATAGCAGAACAGGCACCATAGTGGAATGCTCTATTATGATATGCTGGCCCCATTAACTTCGCCCGAGAAGCCTACTCCCCGGTGAACTTCGCTTTTCGCTTTTCCATGAAAGCAAGAGGTCCTTCTCTGGCGTCCTTACTACGCATCACCCTCCCTGCAATTTCATTTTCTATTAAAAAGGCATCCTGCATAGGTAGGCCGCTCGTTCTAATAACCGCTTCTTTACATGCCGCGACAGCCAGCGGACCATTCTCGGCAACCCGCTCACCAATCTTCGTTGCCCTGGCCATCAGCTCATCGGCTGGCACCACCTCATTGATCAACCCTATCCGGAGCGCTTCATTGGCACTCATCCGGTCCCCAACCAACAGGACTTCCATTGCTTTACAGTAGGGGATTTGTCTCGCGAGCCGCACCAACGAACCACCAGCAGGGATGATCCCTCTCATCACTTCAGACAGACCAAATTCGCTGTTCGGCGAAGATATCCGAAGATCTGTCGCTTGTAATATTTCCATACCACCCGCCAGCGCAAATCCGTTTACTGCCGCGATAACGGGCTTATACAATTCGAAATCCCTTAGCAATGCCGTTTGCATCAAGGATCGATCCT
This sequence comes from uncultured Pseudomonadales bacterium, assembly GCA_963976815.1. Taxonomy (GTDB): domain Bacteria; phylum Pseudomonadota; class Gammaproteobacteria; order Pseudomonadales; family Azotimanducaceae; genus JAHRVQ01. The sequence continues at coordinate 201,537 of CAXBLU010000007.1, forward strand.
TCAGCAACGCTTCATCATATTCATTCTCTGGCTCACGGGCACGTGACAACAGAGGAATCAACAACCCTAAATCTGCGCCCGAGCAGAATGCCTTGTCACCCGTACCCGTCAATACGGCAACTCTCGCCTCCCTGTCATCCCGAAAATCTCGCCATGCATCCGTCATCTCCACTATCATCTGTGGGCTGAGGGCATTTCTTCTCTCGGGTCGATTCATCGTCAAATAGGCGATGCCATCACGTTTTTCATATATCAAATGCGACATTCTCTTTTAACCCCTTAGTGTATTTGTATTTGCTTAATCAAGACGCGGTGCAGTGCCAGATAGAGCCTGTTAGCCAATACTTTCATGCCCCCATACGCTGGCCGCATGATAATGTGCAACCGTCCAGTTTTCGCTAACCGTGCGTGCACCGTATCCATATTCAATATCGAACCCACTGGGTGACTTCACATAAAAACTCACCATGTGATCATTAGTATGCCGACCTAGTCCTCTCGCAATGGTGTAACCAGCATCCTTCGCCCTGCTTAATGCCAGCCCCACATCATCCAATCTATCAACCTCCAGCATAAAGTGCAGTAAGCGTACAGGTAGGGGTATTGGTGCCAGGGCCAGAGTATGGTGCCTCGGATTACAATGCAGGAAGGTGAGTTCAATCGTTTGATCCCCTGCACCCAAGGACACAAAATCTGACACCTTAAAACCCAAGCCCTGTTCGTAGAATCGTCGTGCTTCGTCCATTGATTTCACCGTGAGCACGATGTGTCCCAGACCCTGGTCACCGGTCACGAAATTTGCACCGGTTTCTGATACAAAGGGTTTCTCTGGAAGCAAACTGGTACCGTGCCCAACGTGGATCGCCAACCCGTCTGGGTCCACAGTCATGATCAGCCCGAGTAATCCATGTTCCCCAGCAACCTCAGTGTCAGCAACCTCAACCGGATAACCCAATTCTTCCAACCTGGCTTTTACCGAATCCAGATCTGTTTCGTTAGTTACTCCAAACCCTGCATACTGAATATCATTCTGCTCACCCTGCTCAATTTTTATCCGAATTTTCTGTTCATCGAGTCGAACAATGATCCCTGTATCAATTCGTTCTACAGACGTCCCCAGCACTTCTCCCATGAGTTTTTGCATGCTGTCCAGGTCTTCGCAGGCTAAACCGATGTAACTCAGAGTGGTCAGTTCTTTGGAAATTCGAGGTTTAGTGCTCATATTCAAGGTCCTGCCATGAGTTATTATGGCCGTTACTTCGTTCTATTTTATTACATTCGCCAGGATTCGTTGCCCGCAGGTAAGTTAAACAGCGTAGCCGTGTTGTCACGAAAAATCGCCTGGCGTTGCTCTTCCGTCAGGTGTCCTGTCTGGTCTTTAATCAGTTCCTGAGATCTCGGCCATGTGGAATCTGAATGAGGAAAGTCGCTCGCCCATAGCAGATGTTGGTAATCCACCATGTAAAGAGAATGGTATGCACTGACATCATCCTGGAACGTTCCCCATACATTTGTCTTGATATATTCGCTGGGTAGTTTTGACAGTCCTCTGATAATGCCATCCTGCGCGTGTAGCTTCGCTGCGTGATCCATTCGGCACATATAATGTGGCAACCAGCCTACATCACTTTCAGCAACAACCAACTTCAATTTTGGATGGCGCTCAAATACGCCACCCAAAACCATCAAACCGACGATATCTTGAATAGCACGGATAATGCCAAGAAAGTTGTTAATTGCATGACCTCTGGGTTTGGTGTGCAGACTTCCGGCTCTCCCCGTTAGAATGTGGAAGCTGATAGGCAAATCAAGATCTGTAGCGCACTCCCACAATACATCGTAATCTGCGTGGTCATAATCCTCATAGACAGGATCTCCCGGCATCATCATGCCGACCATCCCCATTTCCTTGGCTAATTTGAAGTCCTCGATGGCGCTGTCCACACTTAAAATTGCCGTTTGAGCGAGACCAAAAATCCTTGTCGGTTCTTCACCGCACATCGTCTGTAACCAGCGGTTGTATGCTTTCATGCAGGCATCCTTGTACAGTGGATCCTTGTTCATACACAAACCCATACCGACTGACGCGTAAATAATTTCAGCAGCAAGGCCATCCTGGTCCATGAAAGGAACGCGCGCATGTCCGCGGTAGGACGCTTCCCTTACGTCGGAAAATCGGATTTTCTTAGCACGACCGATTCGCTCACGGACACCAAACCCTGCACCATCAATAAAACCCAGGCCAATGGGCTTCTTCATTCCCTTGATGACAAATGCTTCCGTGCCATCATCCTGTTCAACGATCCTCGGCGCATCATCCCTGTACTTTGGGTCAATAAAGTCCACGTAACAGTTAGGTGGTTCGCAAACGTGCCCATCTGCTGAAATAATTCCTTTCGGTATCACCTTCTACCTCCTGATTTTTCGGTTCTACATCAACACAACTATATGTGTTATGAGTATCGATATACCTTGTCCCGCAACGATGATTTATTGCACAATACTCATTAGTAAGCAAGCTTACATTAAAACGGCTAATCTTCAGAACCATCTGATGCATGGTTTCACCCTTCAGTTACCTGCACACATAACAAAGGAACACGCATGAAGTTCAGTTTTACCGATGAGCAACAGCAATTTCGAGAATTTGTCCGAAGATTTATGGAGGCTAATTCAAGTGCGAGTGAAGTCAGACGGTTGATGGAAACGGAGCAAGGCTATGACAATGATGTATGGCAGGCACTGGCAGCATCACTTGGACTGCAGGGTCTGCATATACCTGAAGAATATGGTGGCCAGGGTTTTGGGCCAATCGAACTATGTATCGCACTGGAAGAGATGGGGCGGTGCCTCTTGTGCGCGCCATTTTTCGGGTCCTCGGTACTCGCGACTCAGGCAATACTTCAGGCTGGAGACGAAGATGAAAAACAGGCATTGCTACCAGACCTTGCAGCCGGCGATAAAATATCCGCGCTGGCAATCGCAGAACCCGAAGGCCTATGGGATGCTTCTGGGATCAATATGACCGCAACCAAAAAAGACAACACTTATGTACTCAAAGGCGTGAAAAGCTTCGTCGTAGACGCCCAAATAGCAGACTACATCGTCGTCGTTGCGCGCACACCAGGAACTACCGGCACTAGTGGAATTTCCTTCTTTGTCGTCGATAAATCTGCACAGGACCTGGAAATGCGATTACTCGATACCATCGATGAAACCCGTAAACTATCCATTCTGGAGTTTAATGATGTAATTGCAAAACCTTTGGGTGAAGTTGGAAATGAGGGCGAAGCGCTCAATCAAACACTCATTCTCTGCTATGTGGCACTGGCGAATGAAATGGTGGGTGGTGCACAGAGACTATTGGAGAGCGCTCTCGACTATGCAAAGTTAAGAGTCCAGTTTGGTCGGACAATCGGTTCTTTCCAGGTAACGAAACATAAGTGTGCAGATCTCCTGCTCGAAGTTGAACTGGTAAAATCCGCAGCCTATTACGCAGCGGAAGCGGCTGCCGAAAATTCCAGCGATCTCGCTTCTGCTGCTTCCCTTGCAAAAGCGCTCGCCTCAGATACCTTCATGCATGTTGCTGCAGAGACCATCCAGATACACGGGGGCATCGGCTTCACCTGGGAGAACGACACCCATTTATACTTTAAGCGCGCAAAAAGTTCTGAAGTTTTTTTTGGTGGACCGGAACTACATCGTGAACTTCTTCTCATAGAAGCAGAACAGGAAATGAAAAGCTCAGAAAAGGTGGCCAGTTAGGATGAACGAGTTAACAGAACAAGCTGTACGTGAAGAGGTTAGCTCCTGGTTAACTGAGAACTGGGACCCGGATTTGAACTTACTGGAATGGCGTTCACTGCTGGCAGACTCTGGCTGGGGAGTCCCTGGCTGGTCCAAAGATTGGTATGGGCGTGACCTGCCAATTAATCTCGTTCAGGTTGTTCAGGAGGAGATTAGAAATCATGGTGCGGTTGGCGTCGCGCAATCGGGCGTCCGGATGCTTGCCGCCGCAACCCTTCTGGAACATGGTTCAGAGAGTCAAAATAAAACATACCTGCGCAGAATCCTCACAGGTGAAGATAATTGGTGCCAGCTGTTCAGTGAACCTGGCAGTGGATCTGACCTGGCCGGTTTAACGACACGAGCTGTCCAGGATGGAGATTGCTGGATAATCAATGGACAGAAAGTGTGGACCACGAGTGCGCACCATGCACAGTATGGTTTGCTGCTGGCACGTACAAACTGGGATGTATCCAAGCATCTGGGGTTGTCGTATTTCATTATCGAAATAGATCAGCCTGGTGTTGAAGTTCGGCCTCTCAGACAAATGAATGGTCACGCGTCGTTCAATGAAGTATTCATGACCGACGCATCAATTCCGGCAGATATGTTGGTGGGTACTCTCAATCAGGGGTGGCAGGTTGCAATGACAACCCTGGCGCATGAGCGCCGGTCAGCTGATGGGATGCGTCAGGTCGGTAACAGCACGCGTGGTAAAGGCAGTATATTTAAAGAACTGGAAGCAGAAACCAGGATCGTCATGGAGCCTTATACCTGGTATCCGCAGCGCGCTGGACGAGCGGACCTTATGGTTGAGCGCGCGAAGAAAACCGACACATTCAATAATTCCGTCGTGCGGCAGGAACTTGCAAAAACCTTGACCTTGCACAAAGCCAGCCAGTGGACAGCACGTCGTGCAAGAGAAGCGCAAATGCTCGGGAGACCCCAGGGACCTGAAGGTTCTCTTGGCAAACTTGCCGCAAGTCATGTTGCACGGGCAGCATCTCGGGTTCATACACTGATCTCTGGCGCGGATTCAATGTTGAAAGGCGAAGATGGGCCCGAAAAAGGCATCATTGCGGAAATACTCCTTTCGGTACCCGCGGTATCAATCGCCGGCGGAACAGACGAGATCCAACGAAATATTATTTCTGAACGGGTACTCGGCTTACCCAAGGAACCACGCACTGATACCGGTCGACCTTTTCGTGATGTCCCCAGGAATCTGAGCAATTAGAAACCCTCAAAGCTGGACATCGATTCAATCGTGTTGCAGCACCTGCTAATTCAGTCGAGAAATCCCTGACCCGCGGCAAGGCTTGCTGCCTGTAAAATTGCAGCAAGCATCATCTCATGGCTAGCAATACCCTTGCCGACTATATCGTAGGCAGTTCCGTGGCCGACACTTAAGAACAAATAGGGCGCACCCATGAACATCGCACAATTGCCGACAAAGCCCCAGGTCTTAATAGCGATGTGTCCCTGATCATGAAACATGGCAATAATAACATCGTACCGGCCTTCGATACCCTGCCTAAATACCGTGTCTGGAGAGATCGGACCGGTCACGATGATTCCCTCAGCCTGCGCTGCTTTAACACCAGGGATTATGGCACTGGTTTCCTGAGGGCCATGGGCATGGGGATTTAAACCCGCCACCCCAATGCGGGGTGAATGAATGCCAAAATTGATAAGCACTTCATTTGTCTTGTGAATAGCTGCGAGAACCAGTTCGCTCGTTAGTTTACGACAGACGTCTTCTAGCATCACATGATCAAACACATGGACGATCCGCAGAGGACCAGACAGCAAGGTAAGGTATTTTTGGGTTGGGTCTGAGCCGAAGACCTGACCTGCATCTGGACCCAATTTCAGCACCTCACCATTTACCGGTGCCATCACACTGGCCTTAGCTCTTCCAGACTGCGCCAGTTCTGCGGCTTGTACCAGCCATGCACCATTAGCTTGACCGCACTTTTCACTGGCTGCTCCGAGCGATATGTCTGCAGCATCCAGCACATTGGTATCCAGTATATCTATCACACCCTCTGTAGCCTGCGCCTCCTCAATTGCTTCAATACGCCGCAAACTAAGGTTTGCAGATGCTATCTCAATTCCCTGCTGCATTGACTCAATGCTACCAATAATGACAGGGCGACATGCCCGGGTCGGTTCACCTGTCGCTAGTGCTTTAGCTACAACCTCAGGCCCGACACCACAAGGGTCACCTTGCGTAATGGCGATAATGGGTTTATCCACAGTTACACTCATTAATACACACCGGTGAAACTAATTTTTGTTTACTATCGAGACCCACGTATGAGTCTACCAGGTAGCGATTCCGTGGCCTCTCCATTTCGATAAGTCACCTGTCCCTTAACAATAGTAGCAATATAACCGTCTGCTTTTTGTTGTACGCGAGGTGAGCCGTTGGGCAGGTCATAAACCATCTCCGGTGAGCGGACCTTCAGGTTTTCAAAATCAATAATGTTTATGTCAGCTCTTTTACCCGACACAAGAAGTCCTCGATCTCCAAGACCCATAGCCCTTGCCGTATCATGGGTCTGGCACCTGACAAGTGTCGGAAGATCGATAAGACCCCCTCGCTTCCGATCCCTGCCCCAATGGGCAAGCATGGTTGTCGTGAAGCTCGCATCACAAATAGTACCCACGTGAGCGCCACCATCACCGAGCCCCATAACAGTATGATCATGAAGGATCATTTCGCGGCAACAGTCGAGATTATTTTCCGCGTAGTTAGCAAAGGGGGTATATAAAATAACGGTACCGTCTTTCTCTATCAGCAAATCATAGGCATAGCTCCAGGCATCCTGTCCCATCGCCTTAGATCTCGAATAGATGCTGTCTTCCGGCGATGGCTCATAATTTGGCGGGTCTCCGAGGTCCCAGAGCTTGCGCCCTCCCGCCATCATCGCAAACAAACGCTTGAATCTGGGTGCCGGTTCTTCCGACAATATTCTTGCTTTCCTGGAAGGATCTCGCAGCGCACTTAACATATCGGGGAGTGGTAAATGAGCAATTTCGACGAAGCTCGCCCGAGTGGAAAAGGGATTCAAGGTTGTCGTGAAGCCCATTAAAACACCTATGCCTCGGGGAGCAACCTGGCCACGCATTTTCATCCCGGCAGCATTAGCCATATCAACCTTACCCATCAGTTCAAGCCATCCTTGTGGATTAAGCCCCTGGGCCACGGATATTGACATTGGCCGACCACTTTCTCGCATCATGACTTCAAGGTTAGAAAATTCTTCATTTAAATCCTTGAAGTCCGAAATCATTTCAATAACGCCATCACCTGCATCCTTTAAACCCAGTGAAATACCTAACAATTCCTCGAGCGTCGCATCTAGCGACGGCGTGGGCGATCCATTGCTACTTCGATGATTCAAGGTACGAGAGCTGGAGAAACCTAACGCGCCAGCATTGATAGCTTCTCTTGTTAACTTACGCATTTGAGCCACATCATCCGCAGTCGCTGGCGCCAGATCAGCACCACGCTGGCCCATCACGAAGACTCTCAAGGCACCATGGGGTAATTGAGCACCGATATCCATATCAAATTCTCTTTGATCCAGATAATCCATATATTCCGGAAAGCTCTCCCAATCCCATGGCAGGCCTTCATGCAATGCCGCACCAGGTATATCCTCGACGCCTTCCATCAACTCAATCAACAATTCATGATCAGTTGTCCTGCAAGGGGCAAACCCGACTCCACAATTCCCCATCACAACAGTAGTAACACCATGATTGTTTGACGGTGACATCCTGTTAGACCAAGTAGCCTGACCATCATAGTGAGTATGTATATCAACAAACCCCGGTGTCACCAGCGCACCCGCCGCACTCAATTCCTGCTTACCCAAGCCTTCTACTTCACCCACCTCCACTATCTGACCAGCACGAACAGCCACATCAGCAGCGACCGCTGCTGAGCCAGACCCATCTATGACAGTACCACCACGAATTACTAAGTCGAATTTAGACATATCAATCTCCTGAAAAACCGGTTGCGCCGACTGTACGCCCTACATCTGGTCGGTTTTATATTTCTCTAATCAATTGAAGGCATCATAGCGTTCATTCGCTCGTGAGTATCGAGATACTCCTCCACAATACTCATCAGCAGGTCTTTCGCACCAACAGTTGAATTCATTCGGCCAACAATCTGCCCAACAGGGACAAATGCTAGTTCACGTGCCTTCTCTGGATGTCTTCTCATTCTAACCAGCGCCTCGCCAACCGCCATCATTTGCAAGGGTGCAGCCAACGACCGGGGATTATTACCCGAGTCCCAGGAATCGGTCCATGCATTACGGAGCATCCTCACCAACTTGCCCGTGACACTTTTGGACCGCACGGTGTCGGAACTTCCTGCTTCTAATAGTAACTCCTTCTCAATGGGCGAACTGTTCGCTTCCGCGACAGTAAGCCAGATAGAACCACACCAGACACCTTGAGCACCACTTGCCAGAGCAGAGTACATCTGGCGGCCAGAGCCAACCCCTCCGGCAGCGATAACCGGAACGCTGCCAACAACATCCACAACTTCCGGCCACAATACTGAACTGCCAATCTCACCAGTATGGCCGCCACCTTCACCACCCTGCGCGACAACAAAGTCCAAACCTGCCTCTGCATGTTTAAGAGCATGTCTGGCCGTACCGCACAATGCGCCGACCATCCGCCCCGAATCCTGTATCTGCTTAATAATTTCCGGTGGTGGTGTTCCAAGCGCATTGGCAATTAATCTGACATTCTCATGTCTTAAGGCAACATCAACCAACGGCGCGGAAGTCGCCTCGGTCATCGACAAGCGATCACCCACTCTTTTATCTTCAGGCAGAGGAGGCACACCATGGGCATCAAGCAACTCTCTCGCAAAGTCCCTATGACCCTGTGGAATAGCAGAGGCAATTAGCGCCTGTAGTTTTTCCGGATCTTTTTCGTTCTGATCCTGATACTTATTTGGGATAATAACGTCAACCCCATAGGGTCGATCACCGACACGCTCATCAATCCACTCGAGTTCCACCTCAAGTTGCTCCGGAGTAAATCCAACTGCACCTAATACACCTACGCCTCCAGCATTAGTTACCGCCGCCACTACATCTCGGCAATGGGTAAAAGCGAAAATGGGGAAATCAACGCCCAGCTTTTTACATAGTTCAGTTTGCATTCCACGTTCCTCTTAAAATATTTAGTATCAATAGCCTGTGACGAATACCATGTATAACAGAGCAGATCATGGTTTCCATGCGTACGCACATGGTCACACACAGAATTAGTAATTTTCGTATACCTACTGATAATATATGCTATTACATAACAATGAAAATACAGATTAAACTGGCGAATTAGATTTAATAACTGAACATCAGCATTGAACAACCATTATTGTAAGAAATTAGCCTAGGGGATAATTATGCGGCAATCGATAAGTTATGATGATTTAGTTCGGCCGGACGCCGTTCATGGTTCTGTCTACACAGATCCCGACATATTTAACGACGAGCTACAACGGATCTACTCTAAAGGCTGGGTTTATGTCGGTCATGAAAGTGAAATACCGAACCCCGGAGATTTCAAACGATCCACAATCGGCACACAACCAATCATTCTATGTCGAGACAGACAAAATAAGCTTCAAGTCCTGTTCAATCGCTGCAGACATCGAGCTGCAACGGTTTGCCAGGAAGATTGCGGCAACGCCAATCGATTTCGCTGTGAATATCATGGCTGGACATATGATCTTGACGGAACTCTGACCGGTATTCCATATGAAGACGGCTACGACAATCTGGATAAATCCCAACTGGCACTTTCCAAACCAGCCAGACTGGAGTTCTACCGAGGCTTCATCTTTGCCAGTATCCCAGAGCCAAAAATCTCATTGCAACAAAGCCTCGGCAAACCCACAATGGATCAGATTGACTACTTTTGTGATCTATCGCCATGCGGCGAAGTTTTGGTCCAGGCCGGCTCAGCCAAGCTGGTTTACAACGGTAGCTGGAAACTACAGATGGAGAATTCCATCGACGGCTACCACCCGAACTTCACACACCAGTCTTTCTTTAAAACTATTACCCGCATGACCGGGGCGAAAATTGATACGTTCAATGGTGATTCAATCGCAGGCGTGCGTGCTCTCGGGCAGGGAAACACTCATATTGACTACGCGGCGTACAATCATGTAAGTCAAAGAAAAGATGCACGCCTTCAGGGCTTGAAGAGTACATCCTGGGGTCGTAAATATTATGATGACATGGTTGCTGCCCACGGCCAGGAACGCGCCGAAGATGTCATCATTGTCGGTGGTACCCACATGAATGTATTTCCTAACCTTGTTGTACTCGGTCAACAAGTACGAACCATACGACCGATCAGACCTGACCGAACCGAGGTTGAGCTCGCTCCCGCCCTTCTGAAAGACGTTCCAGACGAACTGAACACCATGAGAATTCGACAATTTGAGCAATTTTACAGCCCTCATGGCGGCGGCATACATGACGATATCGAAATGTTCAATCGGGTGCAGGAAGGTGTTCAATGTACGATGGATCCCTGGCTGATCTTTCAACGAGGCCTGCATCGAGAAGAACAATTACCAGACGGTACGGTTAGAGGTCAGGTCACTGATGAAACATCCCAGCGAGCCATGTGGCAACACTGGCTGAAGGTAATGCAAGACAATGACTAAAAACAACGACGGAGAATTTATTCAACGAGTCGAGTCTTTCCTATACCAGGAAGCCCGGCTCATGGACGATAACAATTATCAGGGTTGGTTGGACCTGTTTGACCAGGAATGCAATTACTGGATTCCCTCAAATCGTGAAGATCTTGACCCGAGCAAGCATATATCCATCCTCTATTGTGACCGCTCGATGCTGGAACAACATATAAAGAGATTGACTGATGGCAAAGCCTTTGCGCAGTCACCCAAGTCTCGAGCCATTCGGTCTGTGAGCAATGTATTGGTATCGCAACAAGATTCCACGATTGATGTAACTGCAAATTTTCTGGTGACCGAATTACGTGGGCACCAGCAGAATATTCATGCAGGGAGATCAGAATATAGCTTAAGAGAAGCAAATTCCGAGTTTCTGATTCAGAAGAAAAAAGTGATCCTGCTTGGTATTGATGAACCACAGGACAATGTCACATTCCTCTTATAGTGCGCAGGTCAGGAGCCACCTCCGTTAGTCTAAAAAAGTCCATGCGCAGTCTATTACTGTAATGTAGTATACAATCGTCGTTTCAATTTGCCATTTAAAAGGAGACTGCCCGCTAATGTCACTACGCCTGAGTAAACAGTGGGTACCATTGAACCCCCAATCCGCCGGCCAGCTGAAAGGTGAACTTGGAGTATTCCAATTGGGGAACGAGAACAAAGAAGTCATTTATATAGGTAGCGCAGGTTCTCGAAGCCAGTTTGGACTTCGTGGCGAAATAACCAAGCACCTCAAGGATGCAGCCTTTTTCCGTATAGAGGTCACCTCTGCATACAGCACCCGTTTTCAAGAACTATTAATGCTTCACCATGCAGATTTTGGGTGTTACCCAACTCTGAACAGCGAATCAGACACAGCGAAACTTGGCAAACTATCACCCATGGGAAAGTAAACATGCACTTACAATTAACACAAGAGCAAGATCTAATTATTTCGATGGTTCGGAAGTTTGTCTCACAAGAAATATTGCCACTGGAGTTAACTCTGGATGCCGATGCCGACGAATTGCCTGAAGAAGATAAGCTAAGACTTGTCGCCAAAATAAAGGAGATGGGCCTTTACGGTCTGGATATTCCTGTTGAGTTTGGTGGTCCCGAATTGGACATGGTAACCCGCACCCTGATAGCCATCGAAATGTCCAAACATCGCGCCGGTCTTTACTCTCCTTGTTATGGTGTTTTTGGCGGCGCAGGTCTTGCTCAGCTTTTTGAAGCTAATGAAGACCAAAAAGAACGTTACCTATTCCCAACCTTGCGTGGCGAGAAAAAGGGTTTCTTTGGGCTCACTGAGCCCTCAGGCGGCTCGGACCCTGCAAGAGCAATCCAGACCAGAGCTGTACGTGATGGTGACGATTGGGTTATAGACGGCTCAAAAATATTTATCTCCGGTGCAGACAAGGCAGATTTCGGATTACTGTTTGCTCGCACTTCTCCGGAAAAAGGTAGGGGGGGTGTCACCTGCTTCATTGTTGACACCGATACACCAGGATTCCACGTCAGAAGGGTCGTACATACACTTCGATCTGCTAAATACGCAACAGAACTGCAATTTGAAAATATGCGAGTACCCAATGCCAATATTCTGGGTGCGGCCAATAAAGGGTTTGCTATTGCAAGTGACCGACTGAACCGACAGCGGATTCCCTATTCAGCAGGATGCATTGGTGTTGCAATCAAAGCTCACGAAATGGCAGTCGAATACTCAAAGATAAGGGAGACCTTTGGCGCACCTTTATCATCCCGGCAGGCCATTCAATGGATGCTGGTAGATAACGAGATTGATATTAAGCAATCTTCCTGGATAACCCTGGAGGCGGCAGACAGGGTCGATCAGGGAATGCCGTTCCGTAAGGAAGCAGCGATGGCGAAGCTAGTCGCAACTGAGGCAGCTAGCAGAGTTGTCGATCGCTCACTCCAGATACATGGCGGATACGGTGTAACGAAGGACTTCCCGTTTGAAAGGTGGTACAGGGAAATGCGCATCAGGCGAATCGGCGAAGGACCCAGCGAAGTACAACGCCATATCATTGCAAGAGAAATCCTTGGTAGCAGCTTACTGTAAGTTACTATCATAAATTTGTCGGATATTCAGTCTATATTGAACACAGCATGGACTAACCAACGTTAATAATAGATACTACTTTTTTATAATAATCGCAGCATCAAAGGTTTGTACATCGATGGCCTCAAAAAAATCAATCCCAGGCAAAGTAGTCACCGCGAAAAAAACAGGAAGAGACTCAGACGGCCACGATAGACACCTAGGTCCTAAGCTCGGGTTTCTGCTCAACGATCTTTCAAAAATGATTTCGCAAGTTTGGGATTCCCGAATGAAACACGCGGACCTAACCCGATCGCAATGGCGCGCAATCGGCCATGTCTCCCGCACACCTGGTATCACCCAGATTGACCTGTCCGAGGCACTTGGCGTCGGTCGCATGGCAGTAACTGGTATCATTGATCGGTTAGAGAAGAAAAAACTATTGCTTAGAAAGCCAGATAATATCGACAGGAGGGTCAAAAAGGTCTACTGCACCGCTAAGGCCAAGAAGCTACTACCTTCAATGCAAGATATTGGTGACATCGTGTTGAAAGACATGACCTCTAATCTAAGCAAACACCAGATAAAGCAACTTATTACCAGTTTGGAGAATATGCACGGAACAGGCATCGAGCTATTGAAAGAATCTTCAGATTGATACCTACATATCACTCTGGGTAAAAAATATTCCTGCCACCTGCCTGCTTCACCGAACCGTTCATACCAATGGGATCCTGGCTGACAAACTCTTCCGTCAACTTAGCACTATCTGGTACATTGGCAATAAACCGCCTCTGGTTGGGTAACCTGCCGATAATGATTGCAGATTCAGGCTGATTGTCTCTATCATAAAGTACAGTATAAGTTTCTACGTGAGCCTTACCCGATGGATGAGTCTCCACTTCGACTCTCCCTATAGAATCGATCTCTTTCTGTAATTTTAGCGCTTTGGTTCGAACAAATGGCTCATCAGGTGGTGACGAGGAATAAATACCAAAAGAATGTTTAGTGACGTACCAACCGTTTCCTGACACCAACCCAAAAGCACCTCGATCCTCGCGTAATCGAGCAATCATCGTAGCGATGGAGTGCATAACATAGTTATTACCCGGACCACCAAAATAGGGAAGTCCTCCCGTCACAGTTAAAGAACGGTCATCATTTTCTTCCAGGCCCAGTGCATCCCGAGCAATTTGTACCACCGACGGGAAACAACTGTACAAATCCAAATACTTCATATCATCAATAGTCTTTCCCGACTGAGAAAATGCAGTTTTAGTCGCCAGTTCAATAGCCGGCGAACGGTGCAGTTCGGGACGCTCAGTCACATTCCATATATCGTTAACATCAGCAGCGCCATGAAGGTACACATACTTGTCGCTCTCTATTCCAAGTGCCTTCGCTTTTGACACCGACATAATAAGCACGGCAGCCGATTGATTAACACGGAGAATCGCATTCATGTATTTAGTATAAGGAAAGCCGATATATCGATTGTCGCTTGTTGCGGTTGCAATCTCGTCGCTAGTGCGCTCAGTCGGAAACCACGCATAAGGATTCTTGGCGGCAACCTGGCTAAACCGGCTAAACAATTCTCCTAGCTTCTTCTGATGATCAGCAATACTACGACCATAGTGATGACGAAGCGCATTCTCTATCAGGGGGTAAGTTGTACTCGGTAAATACAAACCATACTGTGCCTCGTAGTCTGTGACTGGCTTATGATCAACTGAAAATAAAGTCGGCTCTCCTTTTTCTCCATCATCCCAATTCAGGTGAACTCCTTTCTTCCTTGCACGCTCAACAGAATCCAGCGCTTCAGCACCCACCAACAGAACAGATTCTGATCGACCCTCCGCGATTTCCTGGCAGGCATGGTTCACCAGCATCTGCGGTGTGTTGCCACCCGTTACCGTCATCTGCAATCTGGCTTTATTTATGCCCATGTGCCGGGCAAGTGCGGCAGGAGGATTTTTGACGGTGGTTCCGACACTATTTACAACGATCAAATCGTTTAGGTCGTCAGGCAACTGAGATAACCCGGCACTGGCTAGAGTCTTCTCTACTGCATACCTCATGAGCGCAATAATCGAGCTTGCATATTCAGGCACGTCACAGTGTTCAGTGAACTGGCCTCCTCCAACCAATACTGGCGTCTTATCGAAATCGATCACGATATTTCTATCCAAAATAGTTATGTAGGCATATTGTATGTTTACTTACTATTTAAGTATAGTTATCTGAAGCCTAAATTCTGGTAGTGAATAATGATACTTCAGGACACCGTACAATACGGATTTATTGGCGGGTTCCCAAATCCTAGAGAAGCCAAAGCAACCGTCGAACTTGCAGAGCTACTTGGCTTTGATTCTCTCTGGGTTGGTGACCATGTCGCATTCCCTGTGCCGATTCTGGATTCCCTGCTGCAGTTGGCCATGGCATCTGCTTTTTCAACTCGATTGATTCTCGGCACCGGTGTTTTCCTGCTACCTCTGCGAAACCCCACCGTCGTTGCCAAGCAGGTTGCAACTCTGGATCACATGACCGGTGGTAACAGAGTGATTTTTGGCGTTGGAATTGGCGGAGAATTTCCCAACGAATATGCGGCCTGTGGCGTAAATGTACATGAACGTGGGGCCAGGTTATCCGCCGCGATTCCGGCACTAAAGGCATTGTGGAAGGATGAGGAAGTATCTTATTCCAGTAAATTTTACCAGTTTGAAAATATTCGGATGTTGCCTACACCACCCACGAAGAATGGCCCACCAATATGGTGTGGTGGTCGAGCAGAAGCAGCCCTAAAACGAGCCGCTCGAATTGGCGATGGCTTTATTTCCTATGCCGTGAATGCAGCCATGTTTTCGGACTCACTGAAAATAATCGAACAAGAATCTGAACGTTATGGACGTGATCAAAATTTCGGCACAGGTCATCTTTTGTTTATCCGAATAGATGATGACCACGAGACAGCACACAAGGTTGCTACCAAATATCTCAGCCAGCGGTATGCAATGGATTTCTCACGACCGGCAAAGAAATATAGCGCCCTTGGAAAACCTGCCGATGTTGCAGAGGTCATGTCTGGCTACTATGAAGCCGGTGTTCGGCATTTTGTTCTCGATCTGGTTGGACCGATGGCGGATCGAAAAGAACAGCTAACAAGATTTACTAATGAAGTTAAGCCACTACTTTCATTTTCCACATAACGATAATATTCAACTACCGGAGGATTGGTGAGCAAAGAAGAAGTCAACCTATTCAGACAGATGCTGGAAAGCCGTGATCGCAGTGATGACCCTACCCTTGAGGAGCAACGAGAGGGTTACGAGGCGATTGGCGGTGCATTTCCACTCGCCGATGATTGTACTTTCGAAGAGGTTGATTCGAATGGAATCAACTCAGCTTGGACCCAAGCCGGCGCTGTAAACGACAAGCTAATTATGTATTTGCATGGTGGTGGATATGTAATCGGTTCGCTAACAACTCATAGACCTCTGGTAGCAGATATTTCACGTGCAACCGGGCGCAAGGTTCTTGCCGTGGACTATAGATTGGCACCAGAACACCCCTTCCCCGCTGCACTCGAAGATGCCGTGACAGCATATCAATGGTTACTGACCAAGGGCCACTCGGCAAAAGACATCATCATTGCCGGAGACAGTGCTGGGGGTGGCTTGACGATTGCGACGATGCTGAAACTTAAGCAACTCGATATCGAACTTCCTGAGGCAGGAATTTGCCTGAGCCCATGGGTCGACATGGAAGCCATTGGCGAAACCATGATATCCAAAGCCAGCGTAGATCCCATGGTACAAAAAGACTCACTTCAAGGTATGGCAGCCATTTACTTAAATGGCGCCAATCCCAGAGACCCTCTTGCCGCCCCTATTTATGGTGACCTTGAGGGTTTGCCTCCACTGCTTATACAGGTAGGTACTGCTGAAACTCTGCTCGACGATGCACGCCGTCTTGCCACAACAGCCATTCAGGCCGGAGTCAACGTGACGCATGAAGAGTGGCCCGATATGGTCCATGTGTTCCAGCAATTTTCACCTCTGATATCAGATGGATATCGAGCAATAGCGCGAATTGGACAATTCGTAAAGGGCTTGGAGTCAAACTAACCATTATTGTGAGTTCTACTCACTCAGGGCGAACTGATACAAACCAACGAAACGAAGCAACCATCCGATAGGAGAACTATGAATTTTTCAAATAAGGCCGCGATAGTCGGTATTGCTGAAACTGAGTATATGAAAGGGACAGAAAGAACGGCTGTAGACCTGATGCTCCATGCCGCCAGAGATGCTATTCGTGAGGCCGGGTTAAAACCCACAGATGTAGACGGGCTTTGTCCCCCACCGATTTACACCACTTCTGAAGAACTCGCGGCTAATCTTGGTATTCCGGTGTTACGTTACGCATCTACCGTTCATATGGGTGGGGCTAGCCCGACTACTGCAATCCAGAATGCAGCCGTCGCAATCGCCGCCGGGGTTGCCGAAACAATTGTGGTGGTTCTCGGCTGGAACGGTTACTCAGCTCTGAGGCCAAAACCTGGCAGGCCGCCAGCCCGCAAAATGGGTATGACTACTCTTGCCAACACCATGCGAGATTTTTATATACCAAATGGCGTGATGTTACCTGTGCAGATGTATGCTTGGCTTGCGACTCGACACAAGCAACTATATGGCGTACCCGATGAAGCCATGGGTGAGATTGCCCTGGCATGTAGACATCACGCGAGTATGAACGAGAAAGCATTCTTCAGGGATCGGCCCCTGGATATGGAAACCTACCTCGATAGCCGCTGGATTTCTGAGCCTTTTCGTTTGAACGATTGTTGCCTGGAAACAGATGGAGCCTGCGCAGTGGTCATTACGACCGCGGAGAAGGCAAAAGACTTACCTAACAAGCCCGTTTACATCATGGGGGCAGCCGAGGGCCATCCCTATCCCGCCGATGATATTGCTTCACGAGAGGACCCGTTCAGAATAGGCTTATCCTATGCAGCAGAAAGAGCATTTTCGATGGCGGGAATTAAACCGACTGATGTCGATTTTCTGGAAGTGTATGACTGCTTCACCTACGTGGTCTTGCTACAACTTGAAGCCATGGGGTTTGCTGAACGTGGGGCCATCTATGACTTTGTCAAGGATGGCAATATCCAACTTGGCGGTAAATATCCATTGAACACCCACGGAGGATTGCTGGCAGAAGCTCATGTCTGGGGACTGAATCATGTGGTTGAAGCAACTCGCCAGCTAAGAGGAGAATGTGGCGAACGCCAGGTACCTGATGCAGAGATATGTGCTGTTACCGGGTGGGGCGATCTCGGCGATGGCAGCATCGCTATACTGAGGAATTAGACAATGAACGAACTACCACCACCTAAACCCGTCGATCCCATCAATGCTGAATTCTGGAGTAGCTGCCAGGATAGCGTACTAAGATTCCAGCGCTGCACTGACTGCAACACCTTTCGTCATTTACCACGGTACATGTGCTACAAATGCGGTTCTTTCGAATATGAATGGGCACCAGTAACCGGCAAAGGAACCATCTATTCATGGACCGTTACGCACCAGGTATTTCACAAATCTTTTGACGTCCCGTCGATATCAATTATTGTTGATTTTCCTGAGGGCGTTCGTATGGTCAGCCATATGTCTGGGGTCAAAGCTGAAGAAATGGCGCTGGATAAAGAGGTTGAAGTGACCTTCAAACCGCTGAACGATGAATTCGTATTACCAGTATTCACGTTCGTTAAATAAAATAATTGTTTAATAAACGATCAACCACTGGGAGACTATTCAAAGATGGCCTGGAACTATGGAGATATTTACACCGCAATAGGTGCAATAAGTAATGAGGATCAACCAGCATTAATCCACTCAGGCCCCGATGGTTCAGAAGGTATCGCCATCAGTTGGCCCGCATTCATGCGTCGAACAAATGCACTTGCAGGAAAGCGGTTTAAAACCTGATTCAAAAGTCGCCCATTATATGCGTAACGGCCCAGCCTATGTTGAGACTATGGTTGCATCTTTCAAAGGCAGATTCGTCCACGTAAACGTTAACTTCCGTTATCTGGATGACGAACTTCATTACATCCTTGAAAACTCTGATGCAGAAGCAGTCGTGTTCAGCAGTGAATTCAGGGAGCAGGCGACCAAACTGCGAGACCGTTTACCCGGTGTAAAAACCTGGATTGAGGTCCCTCCATATGACGAACCTGGTCTAACGGTTGCCGACTATGCACTCTCATTTAACTCGATCATAGTCGAAGGTGACGATTCAGATCTCAACATGGAACGTCGTGGTGATGATCTTCTGTTTATCTATACCGGTGGCACAACTGGCATGCCCAAAGGAGTGATGTGGGAACACGAGGCAATCTGGGCAGCAGGTGGTGCTGGTGCATCACCTCTGGATCCTGACCAGGCAGCACCTGCAACAGTCGAAGAACATGCTGACAGAATAGCAAAGGCACCCTTTAGGCCAAGATTAATGGCTGCCTGCCCCCTGATGCATGGGACCGCGATGCTTTCTGCTCTCAGCACATTGAACTCCGGCGGGTGTGTCGTAACAGTTCCAGAGCATAGCCTGGATACCCAGGCACTCTGGAAAGCAATTGACCGATATCGAGTCACTAACATGGCTATAGTTGGTGATGCATTCGCCAAGCCTTTGCTCAAGGAACTCAACGAAAACCCCAATAGTTACGATATCAGCAGCATGATGGGAATAATCTCATCGGGCGTCATGTGGAGCCCCGATGTAAAAAATGGGCTGTTGGAACACAACACTGAGATGGTGCTACTGGATTCATTCGGTGCATCAGAGGCGATTGGTTTCGGTGTATCCAGAACTAGCAAAGAAGGTTCTTCCAAACCTGCCAAGTTTCAGATTGGCCCCGCCTGCAAGGTTTTCACTGAAGACCATAAAGAGGTTGCACCAGGTAGTGATAAACCGGGCTTCATAGCACGCAGTGGCCCAATCCCTGTTGGTTATTACAAGGATCCAGAAAAATCAGCACAGACCTTCCCAATAATAAACGGGGTCCGGTATTCAATCCCTGGTGACTGGTGCACGGTCGAAACAGATGGCACATTGACGTTATTGGGCCGCGGATCTGTTTGTATCAATAGCGGTGGGGAAAAAATCTATCCGGAAGAGGTTGAAGAAATATTAAAGACTCATCCGAATGTTGAGGACTCGTTAGTTGTCGGCCTGGCTGATGAGAAGTGGGGACAGGCAGTAACTGGAGTCGTTAAACTCGTAGATGGCGCCTCTTTGGATGAGCATGAACTTCGAGAACATGTGCGCGAACACCTGTCCGCTTATAAAATCCCAAAACGCATACTGGTAGCAGAAGCCCCCCTCCGCGCCGCAAACGGGAAGGCTGACTACAAAACTGTAACCGAGTTTGCTATAAAAACCCTGGGCACGTCCTAGTATATCAAACGATCGTGATTCCCACTCCTGATTTACGCAGGAGTGACACCAATCCCGGCGATTAAACCACCATCAATGAGAAACTCACCACCGCTGCAATAGCTGCTGTCTTCTGAAGCCAGAAACAGAGCCAACTTTGCAATATCTTCTGGTTCTCCCATTCTACCGAGTGGAACCCGCGTAAATATGTTGCCCTCGTTCGAATCATTTCCCAGACCAAGGTCAGTCACCATCTTGGTATTGACCCCACCGGGGTGGATCGAGTTAACCCTTATTCCATACTGCCCAAGCTCAAGAGCAGCGACTTTGGTCATGCCCCTAACCGCAAATTTGCTGGCAACATAGGAGGTTGCAAAGGTCATACCCACCAACCCATCAATGGAGGAAATATTGATCATAGATCCGCCACCCGCTTCTTTCATCGATCCAGCGACAGTTTTCATCCCGAGAAAAACACCGACCTGATTGACGTTGATAACCTGCATGTATTCTTCAAGCGGCGTATCAATAAGTTGGTTTAACTTCAGAATTCCAGCATTATTGATCAGTATTTGCACGGGCCCAAAAATTTGCTCTGTCGCTTCGACGACGGCATTCCAATCTTCTTCACTACAAACATCATGGTGTACGTAGCTGGCATTTTCTCCAAGCTCTACGGCGAGTGCTTCACCTTCTTCATCCAGGAGATCAGTGATCATGACCCTGGCACCTTCTTGCACCAGCAACCTGGCCTCCGCAGCACCCTGCCCTCTTGCTCCACCAGTTACTATGGCAACTTTCCCTTCTACTCTACCCATACTAGGTTTTCCTTTTCTACTACATTGAGCATTCACATACGTCGTAAACTACGATACATTTATTCTTTGTCGACTACCATAAGCCCGCTCAGCAACCAAAATTACTCACCGGCTAGCCCTAGCCAGTGCCATCACCTCACTTCTTGTAATTATTACTCCAGAATGTAACTATACTTACATTTTTTTAAGAGTACTATTTCATGAATTTTCTTGAGATGTATTCTGGTTCAAAAATTGAATCAGGTATCTGGTCATTTGACTTAGGCAAAGAATTCAATGGCGCATTTGGCGGTACAAATGGAGGGGTACTCGCTGCTGTCGCTGTACATGTGGCAAAACAGGAATCATCACTGCGATGCCCGACTTCGGTTGATGCCCGATTTATCCGCGGATGCCCACCAGGGAAAGTGAAAGTGGAAATCAGCGCCCTCAATGAAGGGCGAACACTGAGTGTCTATAGCGTTGATATTATCGGACCTAACGGGAAGTTATGTACCAGAGTCGGGGTCACTGTCGCTGCAGCAGATCAACTCGCCAGTCACATTTCCGAGAATATAGATAAAGAACAGCCTCATTTCGATGAAACCGAAGCTAAAGATTGGGCCCATCCACCAGACTTCAAAGTACCTCTGATTGATTCCTTCAAACCAACCTCCTGTCATCAGCTACACAGCTCAACCACCCGTATCACCATTCCCTGGGATGATTTAGATACAGCACAGGAAGCGGCCTGCGTCGTATCTGATATATCCGTAGGCCCACCGGTTGGAAGGGTCGTGAAAGGCCGAGCTGGGATCCCCAATCCCGATTTAACCCTGCGATTTTCCCCTGAATCACAAGCTAGCAAACACGTTGAAGCACGATGTGAGCTAGTTAATCTACAACGAGGCCAGGCCACAACAAGAATTGAGAGCTGGTGTGGCGATAGACTTTTAGCCATTGGTGTTTCAACCACCACCTGCATACCACAATAAACAAAGCAATCCGAAAATAGTTCCAAGGAGAAAATTTAAATGCAAATTTTTGGTGAATACATCTCGGTCAATGTCACCATTGATGATGATTACGTCGCCACTGTAGAAATGGACAATGGCGAGTTGAATCACTTTGATCTGGAGATGCTGGCTTCACTGGCGGATTGTTTTGAGGATCTTGATAAGGAACCTGCCTGTCGTTCCATCTTGCTCACATCAACAGGCCGAGCATTTTCTGCTGGTGCTCATTTTCAGAGCGGAAGTTCTACACCCAAAGGGTTAGGTAAAACCGGAAGGGGTCACCTTTATGACGAAGCCGTTCGGTTATTTTCCAACAAGAAGCCAATAGTAGCAGCCATCAATGGTGCGGCTATTGGTGGTGGGCTTGGCCTCACTATTGTCGCCGATTTTCGTGTTGCTTGTCCTGAAGCCAGGTTCTCAGCAAATTTTACCCGGCTAGGTATCCACCCTGGGTTTGGTTTGTCCTACACGTTACCTAAATTAATCGGCCAACAGCATGCCTATGACATGTTCTACACAGGGCGCAGGGTGAAAGGAGAAGAAGCCATGTCGATGGGTCTTGTTGATCGCCTTGTAGCCAAAGATCAGTTGATCAGCGAGGCACATGCACTCGCAAAGGAATTAGCAATCAGCGCACCATTGGCTGTCGTTTCGGTGCGCGAAACCTTACGCGCAGGATTGCCAGAAAAAGTGAAAGAAGCAACTGACCGGGAATTATCGGAACAAAATTGGCTGTTCAAAACAGATGACGCCAAAGAAGGTGTTCTTGCTACGGCAGATCGAAGAACACCCAATTTCACGGGCAAGTAGAGGCCGTTGATGCAAGCGTTTACAAACCTGTTCGACCTCACCGAAGAACAAAGACTAGTTCAAGATACCATCAGGAAATTTGCCAGAGATGTAGTCGCACCGCGCGCACAGCAAATTGACGCAGCGGCTGAATATCCACAGGATATGTTCGATGAACTACAAAAATTGCAATTGTTCGCACTACCATTTCCTGAAGAATATGGTGGCGCAGACAGTGTCCTCACATCCTGCATTGCAGTAGAGGAACTAGGAAGAATTTGTTACAACACGGCCTATCTTCTGATTGTCCAATGGGTACCTTTCGGAGCGATTCTCGCCGGTGGGTCACAGGAACAAAAAGATCTATTTTTGCCAGGGCTTGCCAGTGGCGAGTTGCGCTCGGCAATCGCAGTTACTGAAGCAAGCGGGGGTTCTGATGTCGCTGGTGTTTCGACAAAGGCTGAACCATGCGATGGCGGTTATCTGCTCAATGGTAGCAAGATCTTTTCAACCAACTCTGCTATCGCCGATTTTGTCGTCGTCGCGGCGAAAACAGATCCATCGAAACGACACGGTGGCATCAGCGTGTTTATTGTCGAAAAAGGATCGAAGGGATTTACCATCGGACCCTCGGAGAACAAGATGGGCTCAAGAGGGGTACCCTCATCACCGTTGTATTTTGATGATTGCTTCGTGCCGAATGAACTCATGCTGGGTGCTGAAGGCAAAGGATTCCAACTCATCATGGAGGCCTTTAGCAAGAGCAGACCAATAATCGGTGCCCGGGGAGTAGGCCTTGCCCAGGGTGCACTGGATTTAGCACTTGATTTCGTGAAACAAAGGCAGGCTTTTGGCCAATCAGTTGGAGATTTTCAAGGTGTGCGCTGGATGCTGGCTGATATGGCGATGCAAACTGAAGCATCAAGATTGCTGGTCTACAAAGCTGCTGCCGCTGTTGACAATGGTCTCTCGGGGAAAGCATTGGCACCAGTTGCAGCCATGGCAAAATGTTATGCGACCGATACAGCCATGAAAGTAGCGACCGATGCCTTTCAATTATTTGGTAGTGCCGGCGTTTCCACAGGGAATCGAATTGAACAATATTTTCGTGATGCCAAGGTACTGCAAATCATTGAAGGTACCAACCAGATACAACGCAATATTATCGGCAAGCATTTAGCAGAAAGTTAGCGCGTTTGTGACTAAAGGGATTTATTCAATGTCAAAATTTGGTGGATATAGCCCTCTTAATGTCACACTCGACAGCGATTATATTGCGACGATTGAGATGGACAATGGTGAACTGAATTATTTTTGATATAGAAATGCTCAGTTCGCTCGCTGATTGCTTTGAAGAACTAGACCGGGAAGAGAATTGTCGGGCCTTGTTGTTAACTTCCAACGGCAGCGCCTTTTCCGCTGGTGGAAATTTTCAGAGCGGAAACCCAACTGCAAAGGGGCTTACAAAAAAAGGAAAAGGACACATATACAATCAAGCCGTTAGAATGTTCTCTAGCAAAAAGCCAATTGTTGCGGCAGTAAATGGTGCCGCAATCGGCGGTGGCCTGGGGTTAACCCTGGTTCCCGACTTTCGAGTCGCTTGTCCTGAAGCAAGATTTGCAGCTAACTTCACGCGATTATGTTTTCATCCGGGATTTGGCCTGACCTACACACTGCCGAACCTCATCGGCCAGCAACATGCGTATGATATGTTTTATACAGGTCGCAGAGTAAAAGGCATCGAAGCCTTGAAAATGGGTCTGATTGATCGTTTGGTACCCAGAGAAAATTTACTCGAAGAGGCGCACGCATTCGCAAAAGAACTGGCAATGAGTGCACCACTCGCAGTTGTCTCGGTTCGTGAAACTCTTCGTGCAGGACTACCCGACGCTGTGAAAGCAGCCACTGACAGAGAGCTTAGCGAACAAAATTGGCTATTCAAAATCGAAGATATCAAGGAAGGTATTACCGCGACAGCCGAACGTAGGACACCATCGTTTAAAGGCAGATAGGTATCCGCGCCGGGCATCCCCCATCTCCATAGGTACACAATTCGGGCATTGAAAATGACTGGTAGACAAAAGGGAAATAACGAATGAGTGAACTTCGGACTGTAGGCTTGGGACTTGGGTGGGACGAGCTAAAGGTGGGTGACAGATTTAAGACCATTTCCAGAACAGTCACAGAAACTGACCTTGTGAATTTTATTAACGCTACTGGCATGTTGGAAGTATTATTTACCGATGCAGAATATGCTAAAGAACACGCCCCCAGCGGCGGCAGGCTCGTACCAGGAGCTCTGGTTTATTGTTTCGCCGAGGGGTTGTTAGTACAAAGTACACTGCAACACACCGGGCTTGCCTTCCTTGAGATGTCCTTTCAAGTTAGATGCCCCACTTTCGTTGGCGACACCATTCACGTGGAAGTTGAAGTCCTGGAAAGCAGGCCAACATCAAAATCCCCCGATCGTGGAGTCATCAAAACAAAAAACCGTATTTTGAACCAGAATGGTCAAGAGCTCATTGTTTATGAACCAGTGCGTCTGGCTGCAAGCAGTGAAATGAAAAAGAATTAGAAAATTATGCCATATCAATCCATATTCACCAGTGATCTCTTTAGCGGTACGAGAATTATTGTCACCGGGAGTGGCTCGGGAATTGGTCGTTGTATCGCGCATGAACTGGCTAGCCTGGGTGCTGACCTGTTATTGCTGGGACGCACAGAATCAAAACTGGCCAAGGTTAAAAAAGAGATAATAGAGGATGGCGGAACCGCGCAAATTGCGACCTGCGATGTTCGGGAATCCAGTCAAGTAGAAGATGCCATCGGGAAATCTGAACCGGTCGATGCGCTTGTTAATTGTGCCGGCGGACAATTCCCGGCCCTGCTAAGTGAAATGTCAGCCAACGGATTCGAAGCTGTCATCCGCAACAATCTGGTAAGCACCTTTAATGTATCAAAAGCTACATTCGATCACAGCCTGCGTAGCAGGGGTGGCAATATTGTTAACATCACGGCCAACGATAAAGGTGGTGTTCCATTAATGGGGCACACCGGGGCGGCACGTGCAGGTGTACATAACCTGACAAAGACGGCAGCACTTGAATGGGCTGAGTTCAATATTCGGGTCAATGCAGTAGCACCAGGATATATTGCCTCGAGTGGGTTCGGCACCTACACCGACGAGAGAATGCTCAGAGCGATTGAACACTTCCCCGAGATGACCCCTATGGGGCGTGTTGGTACCGAAGCAGAAGTCAGTGCAATGGTTAGCTTCCTGTTAAGCCCTGCTGCTGCGTTCATCACCGGCCAGATATTCAGGGTAGATGGAGGAGCCAGCTTAAATATAGGTAGTGCGATGTTGATGCCTGACAATGCGAGTGAATCAAAACCCTTCGATGCCTTTCATCGCTCACATAACAAAAATCAATTCGATTAAGATGCAAACCTCCTCTTTAATCATTGGTGAAAATCAATAACAAGTACCACTACAGAAGTTAACAGTGTTGAACCAATCACGCCAGCAATCACCAGCACTGGCACCCGACCCAGAATCGGCGGGGCAACTCGGTGGAGATAAGCTTAAAAGGACACTTAAGAGCTAAGCTTTGCTTTCAATTTTCGGTGATAATACTGAAGTGCCGGCTCATTTCGACCAAATACCATATCACTTTCGCTAGTAGGAAAATCCTTCTGGATGTTCATCGCCAGAGGGAAGTCTTCCTTGAGAACTGTCGCCATTAACAAGTCCATGTTCTTAGCCCAGTATTGACTAGCAGATTCTGTTGAAGCGGCTTCGGGTGTGTAGAGTGATACATGCATCCGTGATTCATTAGGCGACTCACCCGGATAAACTCGCCATGTTTCCAAATGATCACCTTGCATGATAAAAACGGTGTTTGGAAATAATACATAGATAATTGCTGAATGCTGAATCAGATCCCACTCATGTTCTGGAATATCCCTCAGCTCATCCAATGTTTTTCTCGCAGCCACCATCCTCAAGTGATTTCCCTGCGCAGTAAATACACTCAAATTATTGTGAAGTATTGGCGCCACCGTTTCGCGGTGCAGGCTATTTAGATGATACGTTTCTAAAAAAGTATCGACCACTAATTTCCAGTTAACCTTGGCTTCGAGAACACGAGTCTCAAAATGATGGTAGTTTTCTATCCCATAGGAGATGAGATCCGATTCAAACCCCGCCAGAAATCCAGATGGCTCAATGGGGTCTCCTTGAGTCGGCTTGACGAAGATTAGACCGCCATACTCTACAACCGGTAATTGGTGCAGGCCAAACTCTTTCTTATCCAGTTCAGCGAAACCCTCATCAAACGGGATTGAAACAAGATTCCCACTATCAGCAGCGTATCTCCAAGAATGATAGGGACAACGCAGTTGTCGAAGGCCGCTGCCATTGTCGCAGGCAAGCCGGGCGCCACGGTGACGGCAGATATTGAGATAAGCCGCAACGCTCCCATCTTTTCTTCTGACAACGATGACTGGGACTCCAGAAAAGTCATCGCAATGGTAATCACCAGGTTTCGGCATCTCACAACTCAGGCAAATCAACAGGGGATACTGTCGGAAAAAGAGTGCCCTCTCCCTTTCACTGACTTCCTGGGAGAAGTAGTCCAACACAGGTTGTTTGTAGACGGCTTCAGCAAGGTCTGTCTGCTTGGTATCTTTCAGCGCAAACAATCGTTCTGCAATCTCAACTTGTAATTTTTGATCCACTGCCTGCCCCCTTAGCTCTCTGTGGCTGAATAGCATTTAGCGCTTTCATTATTCAGTATTCTACCTAAAATGGGGTGCTCGCTTTTCATGAAATGCGTTTAGCCCCTCTGCGACATTGTCACTACTTAAGGCCGGTACCGCGAGATTCTGCTCCAGCTTTAACGCATCTTGCAGAGACAAATCAGCACCTTGCCTGGTTAATTGTTTCATTGCGGCGAGACCTTCCGGATTTTTTAGCGTAAGCGTTCTAGCGTACTCATATGCGGATGAACCCAATGTCGCTGACGGAACTACGTGATTCACCAGACCCCATTCTTCGGCCTCCTTTGCCGTCAGCCAACGTGCAGAATACATTAAATCAAGGGCTCTTCTCATTCCAACTATTCTGGGCAGTCTCTGCGTGCCACCCCACCCTGGCACTAGACCATATTGCGAATGTTGACAACCGATTCTGGCTTCCTTTTCGGCGAAAACCACATCCGCACACATCATCAATTCCAGACCACCGGCAAGGCAGTATCCGTTGATTTCGGCAATGACAGGCAGAGATGTTGATTCGATTTTTCGCATAACGGAGTGACCATAGCCGATAAATTGATCAAGTGATTCTCGGGATTTGCTATGCTCTTTCACCTCGATAAGATCTGCACCCGTACAAAAGTGCTTGCCGGAAGCATTAATAACAATCGCTCGTATGCTTGTATCTTGTTCTGCTCGTTTAATCCCAGACTCGATACCTTCTAATAGAGACCGGGAAATACAATTGAACTTTTCCGGACGATTCAGTGTAAGTAGGGAAACCCTATCTCTGGAATGGTAAATAACCGATTCATTCATCTGGAATCACCCCAAAATTGCAATTAGAAGAACGATTGCTCACTTTTATCAAAAATGCTGCTTCGAATCTGGTGACACACCCCAGATGTCAACCAATCATGCTGTAGCCACCGCTCACGCTTAGTACCTGTCCCGTCACATGCCCTGCCACTGCATTCGAGGACATAAACAACACAGCATTCGCGAGGTCAGCTGGCCTGCCGAGTTTCTTGAGGGGCAAGGTAGCAGCTATTTTCTCAAATTGTTCTTTCGTGAACATGGCGGTACGGTCTGCCCACATACTGCCATCACTGACTTCCTCACTTTCATTAGGAATTGTTACGCCTGGGCAAACAACATTACATCGAACACCATATCGGCCATTCTCCTTGGCGATAGTTTTCATAAAACTGTTGATGCCAGCTTTCATACCGCCATAAACAGCTTCACGTACCTCTCCTTGTCGGCTCGCGTCAGAACTAATCGACACAATCGCACCACCTGACTTCACCATATGTTCCAGTACCGTATAGGTGCAGTTCAACATACCAACAAAATTGATCTTGATGATTTTTTCCCAGAACTCAGGTGTTGTCTGTGTGAAAAACATCAGTTCATCCCAGCCGACATTATTAACAAGAACATCTACACCCCCAAACTTGTTCACAGCTTGGCCCACCATCGACTGCACTTGTGCCATATCTGTAACGTCTGTCTTGACAACTTGAACCCCTGCAGCGCCTAATTTAAGGGCCTCATCGGCTACTTTTTCCGCCAACTCCTGATCAAGTTCAGCAATGGTAATATTGGCACCCTCGCGAGCAAAACCAAGGCTAATAGCCCTGCCAATATTAGACGCACCGCCAGTTACGATGACCGATTTATTGGCAAGATCCAGATCCATATTCTATTCTCCATTTCTACACTAGATACAACTGTTGCCTTGCCCTTTCTTACCTAGCATTTATATTTCTTTGCATTGATCTTCAATAGGGCACTGCTATTCGACCAATTTTCTCTCTAGCAATAATCATCTTTTGTACCTGCTGAGTACCATCGCCAATTTGTAACCCCAGCACATCTCGCAACCGCTGTTGATGAGGCAATTCACGACTATATCCATAATGCCCATGTAGCAGCAGCGCAGTATGAATAGCGTCAAAAGCGACACGAGGTGCCCACCATTTACACATGGCAGCCTCTGAGGTATGTGGTTCTCCCTGGTCTCTTAGCCACAAGGTTTTGTAGCAAAGCAGCTTCGCCGCGTAGAGCAGGGTTTCCGCCTCCGCCAAGGGCTCACTCACACCTTGGAACCGCCCGATTGGCCCGCCGAATGCCTCACGTTCCTTAACGTATTCCCAAGACTCAGCGATGGAAGCCTCTGCGCAAGCAACGCATTGCAGACCAATCAGTGCCCGACTGTAGTCAAAGCCACGCATCACGACGCGGAAACCCTGATTTTCAGCACCAATTAAGGCTTCTTCAGAGACAACAACTTCATCAAAGAAAACCGAGCCACGACCTACTGCAGCGGAACCAAGATCATCGAAACGAGAGGCGCTTATGCCCACTGAATCCATAGGCACTAAAAAAGCAGATATTCCACCTGCACCATTCAACTCCCCGGTACGCGCAAATACAACTATATCAGTCGCTTGATCTGCCAGAGAAATAGACGTTTTTTCGCCGTGCAAAATATAGTCACTGCCTTTTTTTGTCGCTCGGAGGTTCAGGTGAGCAGCATCTGAACCTCCACCCGGCTCAGTGAGTCCTAGAGCAACAATAGTCCTTCCCGCACAAATGCCATCAACGATACGCCCAGCGACTTCTTCAGCGGCATGTTGCGCAATCAACGTCCCCAGGAGTGAGCCGAGAAGCTGTATGTACGATACATTGAAGTCAGCTCTCGCAACTTCCTCTACTGCTATGCCAGCAGTGACACTATCGAGTCCAAGGCCGCCAAACTTCTCCGGCAACTCAGGACCAATCATTCCAAGAGCACCCATTTGCAAGCACAGCGCTTTATCGATAATTTGCTCTTGCTCTCGCTGCTGATAGTATGGCGCGAGTTCTTTCGCACCAAAGCGCTTGATGGTTTCCTGAAAAAGATTCTGTTCCTGCGTGAATGAAAAATCCATTAGTTATTCCTAGATCAACGCAGATTTACTTCGCAAACTTTCGGAAGTCCGGCTTACGCTTTTCAGCCAGCGCCTCGACTCCTTCTCTTGATTCATCAGAGTCATAGTACATTTTCAGGGAAACAAATCCCTGATTACCGATACCACGGATATGTTCACTATCTGCATTAAAACTACGTTTAGCAATCATCAATGCTGTCGGGCTTTTTTCCATTATTTCATCGCACCACTTCTTTATCTCAGCATCAAGCTGATCATCGGCGACGCAAATATTGGCAAGCCCCATATCGACTGCTTCCTGCCCAGAATAACGCCGGCACAAATACCATATTTCTCGAGCCTTCTTTTCACCAACACAGCGAGCAAGGTAAGCAGTACCATAACCAGGATCGACAGAACCCATTTTTGGCCCAACCTGACCAAATACTGCACTTTCAGAACAGATCGTCATATCACAAATGGTGGCGAAGACATTACCTCCACCAATGGCATAACCCTGGACCCTGGCAATAACAGGTTTGGGCACATCCCTTATCGCTGCATGCAGATCTTCAACCGGCAGCCCGATCAGACCACGACCATCATAATTTCCATCATGAGCTGATTGATCACCACCCGTACAAAATGCCTTGTCACCAGCACCAGCAAATACGATGACACCAATATTTGGATCGTAACCCGCCTTATTAAAAGCTTTGATCAACTCTTCACAGGTTGTTCCACGAAATGCGTTATAAACATCTGGGCGGTTGATGGTAATCCACGCTGCCCCATTTCGTTCTTCGTATAGAATATCGTCGTAGTTCATCGTAAGTCTCCTTCATTACAAATTGGTCTTATGCAAAATATCTCTTCGACAAGATACCAGCAAATTAAACTCTCTGTTTAGAACCTCATGAATGATGTTTCTTCGTCGACGTGCTCAACCGATCAATGGAAGTAGGCTCGCTATTGGCTTAGAAAAATAGGTATTGCAAATTATTGTAAATATGATTACATGTTTAACTGGAAGTAACCAGCCGCGCAGCAAAAATCATCTGGATAAACGACCACGAAACCGGCATACCATAATACAATTCACAAAACACAGGCCTATAACGAGAATACCATGACTAAAAATGACCCGACTTCTTCTTCAATCGATGCTGATACACAGAGGTATGATGCCATCATCATCGGTGCAGGTATGGCTGGTATGTACCAACTCTACAAGCTCCGCCAGGCTGGTCTATCTGTGCGAGTCTTTGAAACGGGCTCAGGAGTCGGCGGCACGTGGTACTGGAATCGCTACCCTGGGTGCAAATTCGATTCAGAGAGTTATAGCTACGGATATTCATTCTCAGAGGAATTGCTGGATGAATGGGAGTGGAGTGAACATTTTTCGAGGCAGCCAGAGACCGAGAAATACCTGAACTTCGTCTCTGATAAATTCGCTTTGCGCGAGAACATGGAGTTTAACAGCCGAATTGAATCTGCCAGATTTGACGAAAACAATAATCGGTGGGATATTAAAACAGACAACGGCATAAAAGCTTCCGCGCCATTTCTAATCACCGCTGTTGGGCCGCTTTCTGCCCACACCATGCCAAACTATAGTGGAATGGATAGTTTTAAAGGTGGTTCCTGGCATACGGCTAGATGGCCAAAAGAATCAATCGATTTCAGTGGCAAACGAGTGGCAGTGATTGGTACCGGCGCAACAGGTGTGCAGGTCATACAAGAGATGGCACTGATGGCTGAACACCTGACAGTATTTCAACGTAATCCCAATTGGTGTGCGCCTTTGAATAACGATGTCATCACCCCTGAGGAACAAAAAGAAATCAAAGCCAGCTACCCTGAGATATTCAGGAAATGCAGCGAATCTCATGGCTGTTTTATTCATTCTCCCGACATGCGAAGTGTATTTGAAGTTACGACTGAAGAACGTGATGCGCTTTATGAAAAACTTTATGCGGACAAAGGATTTGGCATCTGGGTCGCCAGTTTTTACGATACCCAAATGACAGAAGAAGCGAACCAGTCAAGGACTGAGTTTGTTGCCAATAAAATCCGCTCGAGGGTGAATGATCCAAAAATCGCAGAAAAATTAATTCCCACCGATCACGGCTTTGGTACGAAACGCGTACCACTTGAAACCAACTACTATGAAGCCTACAACAGGGACAATGTACGCCTTGTTGATATCAGGGAAACACCAATTGAAGAGATTACACCGAACGGTCTTAAAACCAGCGAAGAGGATTTTAGTTTTGACTACATCATTTACGCCACCGGCTTCGATCCTGTCACAGGCTCTCTCAATCGCATTGATATCACCGGAAAAGACAATAAAAAACTTAAAGACAAATGGGCGGATGGTCCCCTCACATACCTCGGGATACAAAGCACAGACTTCCCCAACATGTTTACGCTGGTTGGACCACACAACGCCGCCACCCTTTGCAACATACCAAGATGCATTGAACAGAATGTTGATTGGGTGACCAACTTATTGGAACATATGCGTGCCAACGACCTCACGCTTGTGGAACCAAAACCAGAGTCAGAGAAAACCTGGACCGAGGAAGTGCTTGCTGTCGGAGAAATGTCACCTTTCATGAAGGTCAACTCGTGGCTTTCAGGCGTCAATTCGAATGTTCCAGAGAAACAAAAGCGCACCTTCCAGGTTTATGCAGGGGGGGCACCAGCATACAGAGAGCATTGCGAAAATGAAGCTAACAGTGGCTATGCTGGTTTTTCCTTAAGCTAATCTATTTCACGAGAAACCGCACCATGACTGGAATTAGCCACGAAATTATTGCACAACTCACGCCAACCGGTGAGCTGCGCGCCGCAATCAACATGTCGAATTTTCTATTGGTAGTCGGGAAAACTGATAGTGGTGAACCGCTGGGCCTATCACCAGATCTTGCGAAAGCAATTGCAGATGCACTGGGAGTACCGATTAGATTCATCCCCTTTAAAACGCCAAAAGAAATTTCAGATTCGGCAGGTAAAGGACTCTGGGATATTGGCAACATCGGTGCAGAACCACAACGTACTAAAAGAATGGATTTCACTGCGCCTTATGTGGAAATCGAGTCAACCTATCTGGTACCTGCTGGCTCCACAATCCAGTCAATTGATGAGGTAGATCAACCCGGAAAACGTATTTCATTCGCAGCCGGTAGCGCTTACGGGTTGTGGCTAGAAAATAATATCAAGAGTGCAGATTTAAGGCCTACGGGAATCAAACAAGCTTTCAACCAATTTGCTGACGAAAAGATGGATGCCTACGCAGGTTTGCTCCCGCATCTACTTACCTTGGTCAAAGAGTTACCAGGCGCACGGGTTCTCGATGGCAAATTCGCCTCGGTACAACAAGCTGTAGGAGTAAACAAGGGAAACCCTGAGGCATTGGCGTGGTTGAGCCAATTTGTTGATGAAGCCAAAGCCAGTGGTCTTATTTCGAGCCTAATTGAAAAGCATGGCGTTCAGGAGAAACTTTCCATTGCGCCTTAACTTAAACGATTTCCACAACAAACTACTAAACAACAACTTGGGATTAATCTCAGCGCATTATTCACTCACATAAAGGCATTGCTATGCGTTACTACTCATGCGATTCACACTTCGTCGAGGCCCGAGAGGTTTTTGACGTACTAGACAAACACTTTGGAGACCGCGCACCAAGGATCATTTCAAATATAGAGGGTAAACCAGGCGATTGGTTAGTCATGCCGAACGGTATGAAAATCCCTGTCGGCAGGTTAGGTATCGCCGGACACAGTCTGGATGATCCTGCCACCCACAAGCTAATTGACCAAGGTTATGAAGGTTTTAATCCTGGAGTGCTTAATCCCCGGATTCGCCTTGAGGAACAAATTCAGGATGGCATCTGCGGCGAGGTAATGTACCCTAGTCTTAATATGTTTACTTGGATGATCCCCGATACGGAGGTACTCAAGGCAACTTTCGAATCTCATAATGACTGGTGCGTTGACTATTGCTCTATCGCGCCAGAGCGCTTGATCGGGATAGGATGTTTACCTGTTCCTGATGTTGACGCAGCTATCGCAGAAATGAAACGCGCTGCACTTAGAGGTGTTCGTGGATTTATGATACCGGCTCATATATCACCAGACCGTCCCTATAACCATCCTGACTATGATCCCTTCTGGGCAACTGCCGAGGAAT
Source organism: uncultured Pseudomonadales bacterium (assembly GCA_963976815.1). GTDB lineage: Bacteria > Pseudomonadota > Gammaproteobacteria > Pseudomonadales > Azotimanducaceae > JAHRVQ01. The sequence goes on from CAXBLU010000007.1 coordinate 236,027, forward strand.
TGGGTCTGCCGTTAACCATGCACATCTTCGTCGGAACTTCTCTGGATGGCGGGCTTCCTCCACATTGGGGTGCGCCTGGATCAACTATTAAAGGTTATACCCTCGCTCATGGCACTATTGTGAATACAATGATTGACCTCATTTGTGGCGGTGTAATCGAGCGTTTTCCACGATTAAAACTGGTCATTGCGGAATTTGAGACAGGGTGGTTAGCGCACATTTTGCATCGCCTTGATCATGCTTACTACAGGACACCAAAACATGCTGTTGACTACCTGACCATGAAACCGAGTGAGTACTTCCAGCGCAACTTCACTATTACCTTTGAGGATGATGAGATCGGTGCACGTACCCGACACGAAATAGGATTGAAGAATCTTGCCTGGGGTAATGATTATCCACATCACGATTCTATCTGGCCTAATTCAATACCAATACTCGATAAGATTATGAAAGGTATACCGGAAAATGAGGTCGAACAGTTATGTTTTCAGAACGCGATAGACCTCTACAATATCGATACCAGCAAGCTCCCGGTTATCAACAGCTAATATTGAATTCAATACTTTTATGAATGACAAAATACCCTCCGGAATCCCTGACGAAAAACCATCAGGAAGTGAAGCGGCACACACCGCTGAATTCAGAATAGATGACTTGAGGCAGTGGGGGATCGCGGTCTATGAGGCTGCAGGGATGAATGAAGCCGATGCTTCGACAGTGGTGGACAACCAGCTCTGGTCAGACCTACGAGGCGTCGATACTCATGGTTTTCAGCGAGTCAGCTGGTACATCAACTGGTTCAATGACGGCTCCACAGATCCACGTGCACAAATGAAAATCATTAAGGAATCGCCCGCTATTGTCGTGGCTGATGGAAACCATGGCCTGGGCCAACTTGTCGTCACTCGATTTATGGAACACCTCATCAAGGTTGCCAAAGTCTCGGGCATGGTTACCGGAGTCATTCGCAACTCTAACGATTGGGGTTGTGGCGCAAACTATCCTTACCATGCGGCCAAGGCGGGGTTTATTTGTCATGGTGCGACTACCAGTGTCCCGACACTGGCACCATTTGGCAGCCGCCGCCGATTATTTGGCAACAATCCCATTGTATGGACCTTCCCAAGACGCGACCAACCACCGATCGTTCTCGATATGGCGATGACACCAGTGGCACTAGGTAAAGTGCTCCGTGCACGATCCGAAGGAAGGGAAATCCCCGAAAGCTGGGGTTTCTTGAACACCGAAGGTAAACCGACGGTGGATCCAGAACTTGCACTGAAAGGAATCATTCCAGCAATTGGTGGCTATAAAGGAATCGGTCTTGCGACTGCGTCTAACATTCTGGCAGGTATTTTGTCAGGCTCTGCCCACTCGAGCAATGTGGCAATCGGTCATCGTGGACAATTCTTCCAACTCATGGACCCTGGCGCGTTCAGAGACCTGGATGAATATTTCGATGATATCGAAGAAATGGTTCTCCAGATTAGGGCTGCAGGTGAAGAAGATGTCTTGCCTGGCCAAAAGGTTTTCCTGCCGGGTGAAATAGAACAGCAAGCAATGGACGCCCGTCTTTCAACTGGCCGCGTGTCCTATCCTGCCTCATTGGTGCAGGCCCTTAAAGTGGCGGGCGACAAAGTAGGTGTTCCCTTCATCTGCTTAACAGCCAGCTGATATCAAATACCAAGAGTGACAAGATAACAATCTTGGATTCTCAAACTAAGTAGGATTCATCATCAAACTCGCCAAATGGGCAACCTTGTATGGGCAACCTTGTCATAGACCCAGATTACGACTCATTTCCACCAACCCGGAAATTGATTTTCCTGCCACTTCGTACTCCCAAAGAAACTCTCCGGTCAACAAATTAAGGTCAAACCCTTTTCTGCAAGACCCAGTCGTGCAACTCACACCATCTATGTCGAGAGGCTTGCCTCAAACCCTCTTGTGGCTTGGTGTTAACGTACGAGAAAACCCCAGTTCATGAACTTTGTCCCGCGTGATTTCTGTCTGTTTGCTCTGACGAACTTCTGCGTAATTATCTCATGGGATAACCAGCTACCTCGTTCTCAATCTGGATTTGATAAACGCCTGAGGTTCAATACCTCACCGAAACAGCGAGAGGACAGGTTAGCAATGAACAATTGTACAAGATTCTCTAAACATACTTTACTCGCTGTCGCCTGCATGAAGTTGGTTAGGTTTCCCATCATCGGTTAGAAAATCAATCACAGCTTTATTGAATTCTGTTGAAGCTTCAATATTGACAGCATGGCCAGCAGGTAGATCAACAACCTCAAGACAAGTCATCTGTTCCACAGCGAAATTTCTGAATTCAGTAAATCGTTTTTCTTTTACGCCACACAACAAAAGAGCTGGTACCGAATTCTCGTGTGCAATATCCCGGATGGAAGAATTCCCATTTGTATGTACTATCGTCCGTGCCACCCCCATTGGATTTAGTAATTCGCAATCTTGCAATAGTACAGTTTTAATTTCAGCAGGTATTCTCTTAGCATTTTTGGGGTGAACGGGAATAGACTCTATCGCCTTCCTTCCCCCTGACTCATATTGCGAAATTATCTCATTGCCCTTATCCCGCACTTTTTTTGTCGCTTCTGATTTAGCAAAGGCCGAAGTTGAATTAGTAAACATCTGGGAGATAATGGTTTCGGGTTTTTCAAGGCAATAACGAATTGTTAGTCCTGCCCCAAGGGAATACCCCATCACATGCCACCTGACGACACCAAGCCGACATCTAATCTCCTCAAACGCTTCAATATAATAATCCGGATGGTAAAGCTTGTGATCTACCGGCGATGGTGATCTCCCATGGCCAAATAACTCAAGCACAATCGGTGTTGAAACCGACCTCAAAACATTCAGATTCGGCAACCACTGTGCTCTTGACGAGAGAATTCCATGCACCATGAGCAGCGGTGGCCCATCACCTTTGTGAACTTCGTAGTGGGGTAAAATCATAAATTCCGTCTAGCTTAAATATAGTTGCCGCTGATAGGCTATCCAAAATAATACCATCTCGACAATCGCCTGTTTGCATATATAATGTATGCTAGCATACTATATCTACCAGTAAACTAAAGCGACGGGCTCCACTATGAGATTTGGACTATCGGATGAACAGAAGATGCTGGGCGACATGCTCAACAAATATCTCGACACCAATTTGACCATGGATGTACTCAGACAATCCTGTGATGAATCAATTCACCACAACCAGAAAATCTGGTCTGGCTTGCTGGATCAAGGTACACACACAATCCTTATTCCCGAAGAGTATGGAGGGGCAGGGCTGAGCATGCTGCATTCTGAGGTTGTCTCTGAAATGCTCGGCAATCATATTGCACCTGTTTCGTATCTCACTAACGCCGTTCTGGCACCACTTGCAATTCAACATGCCGCAACCGATGCACAAAAAGATAAACTACTCCCGGAAATCGTAAGTGGGAAGGTGATCTACGGCGTCGGACTGACAGATGTAGTCGCCAATCGGGAAAATTCCAGCCTCGAAGTGAAAGCTGGAAAAGTAACCGGCACTTCAATGTTTGTCATCGGTGGCCAGCATGCAGACAAGCTGATTCTGGCATCCCCAGGCACCTTTATACTCGTGGATAGCATGGCGGAGGGTGTGGCCATAGAAGCCCTCTCTACAGTCGATAAGACTCGTGATTTTGCGGTTGTCAAACTTAACGATACGCCTTGTGAAGTGTTGGGTGCCCAGGGTTCTTCCACTGAGGCAATAGAAATAGTTCTCAATGCAGCTCGCATCAGTATAGCGGCAGATTCACTAGGCGCAGCTGAGGCCATGTTCAAAAAGGCACTAGCCTACAGCCGAGAACGATTCCAGTTCGACAGGCCTATCGGTTCTTTCCAGTCAATCAAACACATTCTTGCCGAGATGGTCACTGACCTTGAGCCCTGCCGCTCGCTGGTCTGGTATGCCGCTTACGCATTCGATGAGGTTGAAGACGAGGTCACTTTATTAGCCTGCCATTCAAAAGCACACGTCTCTGAAGTGGCCAAGAACATCAGCCGAGCCACGACAGAGCTTCATGGCGGCATGGGTTTCACGGATCTACTGGGACTACACTTCTGGTTTAAACGAATTGAAGTAAATCGCCAGTTACTCGGCGGTCCGGAATTACAACGACACATCGCTGCTGCTGCCCAGGGTTGGGCGCCAGACGCGATTACCGCAGCATAGGGAGAGTCATTATGGAATTAAACTATGGACCTGAGTATGACGAATTCCGCGCTGAAGTCCGTCATTTTTGTGAAACCGAAGGCAAGAAAACTCAATCTGGTGCGATGAGAATGGGAGAGCACCGCCCTTCAGCAGAGGCGGTGGACTGGCAAGGCAAATTGATCGAAGCAGGCTACACTGCACGAACTATCCCTAAGGAGTACGGCGGCTTCGGTGGAGAGCCTGATATTGTCAAAAGTTTGATAATCCAGGAAGAATTTGTCGCCACCAGTACACGCGCCGGTATCCAGAATCAGGGCATCTCAATGTTAGTACCTACCCTGCTTGAAGTTGGCACTGAGGAGCAGAAATTAAAATACATCAAACCCACCATCAACGGTGAAATGATCTGGGCACAGGGTTATTCCGAGCCTGGTTCTGGCAGTGATCTGGCCAGCCTTAAAACCAAAGCTGTCGTTGACGGCAATAATTTTGTGATCAATGGGCAGAAGATCTGGACCAGTTCTGCACAATTTGCAGATATGTGTTTCATTCTTGTACGAACCGAACCGGAAGCACCGAAACATCACGGCATCAGCTATCTGCTGATGCCGATGGATTCCGAGGGGCTCGATGTAAAACCACTGGTCACTATGACTGGAGAAGCCTTTTTTAATGAAATGTTTCTCACCGATGTAACTATTCCTATTACAAATATCGTAGGCCAGCGTGGTGAGGGATGGCGGGTAGCCAATACCACCCTTAAATATGAACGGGGTATGCTCGGTAACCCAGGAATGTCAGCCACGGGCATTCGAGGTGTAGCGGACCTAATGCGTGACGAGACAATCTCTGGCGTGCGCGCCATCGACATGCCGATTTATCGAGATAGGTTACTCAAGCTGCAAGGACGATCACTGGCAAATAAGTACCACGGGCTACGATTGTTATCAAATGAAATTAACAAAGAAGGTTTCGGAGTAGAGGCATTGATAGTGAAACTATCCGCGACCTATCTTGCTCATGAGATTTACTCTCTTGCGGTTGATGTAATGGGTGAATTTGGAACACTTTATGACGGCAGTATCTATCAGCGCCGAAAAGATTGGATGAGACAATACCTGGGTTCGTTTATGGGTATCATCGGTGGTGGTACCTCACAAATCCAAAAAAACGTGATCAGCGAGCGAGGGCTCGGACTACCTCGCGAACCTCTCGTCAGGTTAGATCAAAATGGCTGGGACTTTTTAAAGAAAATATAACATATCCACTAATAAATAGAGAAAATTAGAGATGAGTGATGGACTATCAGCCAATCTTGTAGGCACAGAATTCGAACCCACAACCGTTTCATGGACCGACAGAGATGTAATGCTCTACGCACTTGGTGTTGGTTGTAAAACGGATACAGAGCTCGATTTTTTATACGAAGGACACGGTCCACTTGTATTGCCTACTTACGCCGTAATCCCCGGGATGAAAGCCATGGGTAGTATCAACAAGCATGTAAAATTGCCAATCGCAAGGATGCTTCACGGCGAACAAGGGATAATACTCAACCGACCTATTCCGCCATCAGGGGAATTCACCTTACAAGGCCGAATCTCCGAAATTTGGGACAAGGGAGAAGGTAAAGCCGCGGTTATTGGCGTCACCGCAGATTGCTCCGACGATGAGGGTTTACTATTCTCCACCCACTCCACCTTATTTTTGATCGGTGGTGGTGGGTTTGGTGGAGAACGTGGGCCCTCAACCAGCGCAGTCAATCAACCACCAGAGCGAGCCCCTGATCACGAAATAACAGACCTGATTCGTGAAGACCAGGGCGCAATCTATCGCCTCAGTGGGGATAGGGTACCATTACATATTGACCCCGCATTTGCCCAAAAAGCGGGTTACGAAAAACCCTTCGCTCATGGACTGTGCACCTACGGTTTTATCGGCAGAGCTGTATTATCGAGTCTCTGCGAAAGCGACCCTTCCCGGCTGAAATCTTTTGCGGGCAGATTTGCCCAGAGGGTTGAGTTTAAAGACAACGTGATTACAAAAATCTGGAAAACCGGACCGGGTGTGGCACTGGTACAGGGTGAAAACCAGAACGGAGAAATTGTTTTGTCGCAAGCAAAGGTAGAATTTATAGAAAACTAACCCATAAAACCAGGCACTCCCGTTTCTCGCTGAACTCCGAGGCTGTTTAGCGCCATGGCCAGCATGTTGTACTGCCCGATTGTGAAAATCAGATCGGTTAGTTGCTGGTCGTTCAGGTGCTCGCTAACCTGGCCCCAGGTCTCATCCGAGATCATGGTATCCCTGACTAATTCATCAGCGACAAGTAAAACAGCCATCTCAACCTCAGACCAACCTGGGGCAATTGCACCAAGCTTAATCCGGCTATGGTCATCTGGTGTCAAACCGGCGCTCGCGCTCATTAGCACATGTTGACCCCATTCATACTCACAATCCGTTAATAGACCCACCCGCATGATAACCATCTCTCTTAATCTTGGTTCCAGACTTGAGGTCACCATTAGGTGCCCAGCCAAATGATTCCATTTGGTAAGCAGAGGCATATTACGCATGAGTGTTGTCATGACATTAAACACAAACCCATATTGGTCTTTAAGGGGTGCTGCAAGTTCCTGCTGTTCTTCAGACCACTCGGATTCGGGCAGTGGGTTCATTCTGGGTGCAGTTAGACGCATACAATTTCCTCGCTATAGTACTTTTTTTATCTAATTGTCTATTAGTTCTGAGTAACAACATTATTCCCCTGGAGAGAGGCAACTTCCTCTTCATTAAAGCCCCAGTCCTTAAGGACCCTATCTGTATCTTCGCCGGCTGCTGAAGGTGGTTTCGAAATCTCTGATGGAGTAACACTAAAACGTGGTGCGGGCGCAGGTTGAACAACGCCTCCGACCTCTACAAAAGTTTCTCTGGCGATGTTATGGGGGTGATCAATACTCTCCTGCATGTTGAGTACCGGAGCAAAACAGACATCGCTGCCTTCCATTATCTGACACCACTGATCACGGCTCTTGGTTTTAAATATTTCGGAAAACCGAGCTTTCATATCGGGCCAATTATCTCGATCCTGTTGATCTGCCAAGGTGTCATCATCTACGAGGCCTGTTTTTTCAAGCATCTCCTGATAAAACTTAGGTTCGATGGAACCTATTGAAATATACTTTCCATCCGCTGTTTCATAGACATTGTAATAGTGCGAACCCGTATCAATCGCATTGGTACCACGTTCTTCTGACCAACCGCCCATGCTTTTCATACCATAGAACATGGACATCAAGGAAGCCGAACCATCTGTCATGGCGCAGTCGACAATTTGTCCCCTGCCCGAACTTTTCGCCTCAATAATGGCCGCCAACACACCCATGGCCAAATAGAGCGCGCCGCCCCCAAAATCACCAACCAGATTTAATGGATGTACAGGCACCTCGCCTTCACGGCCAACGGCGTTCAAGGCACCAGTGAGAGAAATATAGTTAATATCATGACCTGCTGCCTGAGATAAAGGTCCATACTGCCCCCAACCTGTCATGCGACCATACACAAGTTTTTTGTTACGAGTCATACAAACCGCAGGTCCGAGACCGAGCCTTTCCATCACACCAGGGCGAAAACCCTCGGTAATAGCATCTGCCTGTTCGATCATTTTTAGAACCAACTCCACACCTTCAGGACGCTTCAAGTCCACAGCAATCGAGCGACGACCACGGTTCATTACGTCTTTCTTAGGGTCTCTTTTCAGGCCAAGATCAGCTTTCACCATACGATCAATTCTGATCACCTCGGCACCCATATCAGACAACAACATGGCGCACATCGGCCCTGGGCCAATACCCGCGAACTCCAGAATTTTAAGTGATGAAAGGGGGCCCATAGTTTCTCCAGTTAAACTCAAATTTGAATACAGTTGCAGAAAGTAGCAAACTCGTTCTCTGGGATAGTAAGTACATTTACAAATGTCGTCAACTCTCTTAGATACATGTTGTCACTACCCTTACAGTACTTAACTTGATAACCAGACAAGGAGAATTTTGTGGTCATTGCCGAAGATACAGCTAATAATTCCAGGACCCAACCAAGTGCACTTCGCACACCGCTATGTACCCAACTGGGAATCGACTACCCGATATTTCAAGCAGGTATGGGTTACGTTGCCCGTCATGAGCTTGCAGCCGCCGTTTCGTCTGCCGGCGGCCTAGGTTGTATCGGCTCAGGATACATGACCCCAGAAGTGCTGAAAGAAGAAATCACTGCATTACGTGCAATTACCAGCCGCCCTTTTGGCGTCAATATCCTGTTCGGTCGACCCGGGCAACAAGATAATAAGCATGATGCGCATATTGAACGCATGGCTGCGGTTGCCATAGAAGCCGAAGTACCCGTTATAATCTCGGGACTGGGTATCCCCTCCCGCGCTATTGTGGATGCAGCCCATGCGAAAGGGATTTTTGTCATGTCAGTCATTGGTGCCGCCAAGCACGCAACAAAAGCGGCCGAAGGTGGAGTGGATGGTTTAATTGCATCCGGTCAGGAAGGTGGAGGCCATGTGGGTAAAATAGGTACCGCAGTCCTGATCCCCTCAATAGTCGATGCAACTGATTTGCCGCTGCTCGCAGCTGGTGGTTTTGCAGATGGCCGTGGTCTCGTGATGGCGCTTGCCATGGGTGCCCAGGGTATCTGGATGGGGACCCGATTCATTGCCACGGAGGAATCTTATGCCCACGCAAATTACAAACAAAAAATAATCGACATCGACAATACTGGTACCGTAGTTACACTCGGGCACAGCGGTAAAACTTGCAGGCTGATTAAAAATGATTTCACTGATTATTGGGACGCCCATCCAGAAGAAGTGCGACCTTTCCCGGGTCAGCTCCACCACGTAGGCGAAAAGGCGTCTGTCGCCGGTCGCGAGAATGGTGACATGGAAAATGGTTCGTGCCCGGCAGGACAAACCTCCGGATTAATCCATGATATTAAACCTGCGGCTCAACTGGTACAGGGTATTGTCGTCGAGGCACATGGCATAATATCTAACCTAACGGCATTGGCAGGGCAAGGCTAAGGTTGAATATGTAAAAGAGGGAAGCGGTTGGATTACATCGCATCAAGAAATTCAATAAGCGCCTGTGTAAATACCTCATTATTATCCCCCGCCACCATATGACCAGCATCTGACACATCAGCGTACTTCGCATGGGGGACGGTTCTGCGAAAATCTTCCACTGCCTCTTCGGTAACCAGTTCACTCATCTTTCCACGGATGAGTAGCAAAGGGATCAGAGCAGACCTCAGCGCACTATTTAATCTGTCTGGATCTTTACTCGCTGATGGCCGAGAAGTTCCGGTCATGAACCGAGGGTCCCAGTGCCAGCGATATCGTCCATCTTCTCCTAATCGTAGGTTTTTTTTCAGCCCAGACAGGTTTTTTGGCTGTTTTCTGTGAGGCAAATAGTTAGCAATTGATTGCGCTGCAGCCTCGAGTGATTCAAAACCATTTTCGAGGTCCTGCCCCATAAATGACACGATCCTACTAACCCCTTCTTCATCCATCTTAGGTGCTATATCAACCAGGACCAATGCTTCAAAGCCATCCTTTTTTAGCTCTCCAGTGGCTATCATCCCGGAAATACCCCCTAAAGATGCACCCACCAGAACCGGCGGCTTTGGTAAGGTTGCCGCAACCTTAACCAGATCATGAGCAAAGGATTCAATGGAATAATCACCATCCGTTGCCCAGTCACTTTCACCATGACCACGTAGATCCAACGACAAGGCATACATTCCTCTAGCTGCCAACAACTTTGCAGAGGATTGCCAGGCATGGCGAGTCTGACCACCGCCGTGAGCAAACAAGACAAATTTCTCTGCATTTTCCCGATCGCCAAATTCATCAGCAACCAAATTGATGCCATTAAAGCCCTCATACGCGCATTTCATTCAGTCAGTTTCCTATTCTGGCAAGCCCAATACTCGTTTGGCAATTATATTCGCCTGGATCTCACTGGTACCACCATAAATGGTGTTCGCGCGGAAGCTGAGAAAATTCCGTGTCCATTCCAGTTCAGTCTTACTAAAGCCGTCACCCTCCCAACCATAACCCTGCGACCCCATTAGCGCGCACTGGAGATCAGCGCTATCACGGGTTAAGAAAGAACCGTACAACTTGAAAATAGAAGTCACATCTCCCATCGCCTGACCGGATGCATTCTCTGCTCGCGCCCGTCTCTGTGTCGATTTAAAACTTCTGGCATTCATCTGGAAACGGATAACCTGATCACGGCTCGCTGCGTCGTTGATTTTGCCATCAGCCTCAACGCCTAGATACTGTTTTGCCGTTGCAACCAGATCAGGTTCCGGCATTGCCCGCCTGGCATTGGAGGCTGTTAATCCACCATGACCTGATCTTTCATATTGAAGAAGCCGCTTGCCAATACCCCAACCATTATTAAGTTGCCCTATCAAATCAGCTCTCTCCGCCCTCGCGTTGTCAAAAAAAGTATCGCAGAAAGCTGAAGTGCCAGAAATCAAGGGCATAGGTTTAACTTTTATCCCTGCCTGATTCATATCCACCAACATAAAACTGATGCCTTCATGTTTAGGTACATCAGTGTCCGTCCTCACCAGCATAAATATCCAGTCTGCAAACTGCGCACCAGAGGTCCATGTCTTTTGACCATTGATCTCGAAGTAATCACCTTGATCTGTCGCTCGGGTCTGTAAGCTCGCGAGATCGGAACCAGCCCCCGGTTCCGAATAACCCTGGCACCACTGCACATCACCCATGGCAATTCTCGGAATATGGCGCAACTTCTGCTCTTCGGTACCAAATTCAAGCAGCGTTGGGCCTACCATCGAAACACCCTGTCCTACCAGGGGTAACCTGGCCTCAATTAGTTGAAGTTCCTCGATCAGAACATTGCACTCCTCAGGCGTTAGACCACCACCACCATATTCCCTGGGCCAGGTCGGGATCGTCCATCCTTTTTCGCCTAGCTTATGGCGCCACTCCAAAAGCAAAGGATCTTTTATTGGCAGCTTACTACCCACGGTGACGGGTTCACCCTTGCCTCTGGCAGAATCGGGGCAATTAGTTATCAGCCAGGCTCGAACTTCTTCCCGAAATTTGTTCATATTCCAATCATCTTGTTTAGGCCCACAGATAGGGGCATGCACTTATTCACGAGTCGTGTTATTAGGCACTAGAGTATACTATAAGCATAGATACTAAAGTCAATTTGATAGCGGGAAATTGTCTGGGCTTCTTAATTACAAGCGATTAGTAGACATAGACTGGTCTTTTATTTAGCTTGAACAGCAACTTTTCTAACAAGGTACCTTTATAAATGAGTGATAGTGCCAATGGTGTACTGACGAGAAGACTTCAAAACTCACCGTTCTGGACTAAAGTCGGCTTTGAACTAGAGTCCAGTAATGACGGACGGGTTCGAATACGTTTACCCTATGACATAGCGAATACCACAGCAGCCACAGCTCTACATGGAGGGGCTATCGCAGCCACACTGGATGCGGCAGGGTCTCTTGCAGCCTGGTCATCAGAAGAGAGAGAAGGGGTCTCCGGACAGTTACTTGCCTGTGACGTCAGCTATATTGCAGGCGCATTGGGTGAAGACATATTTGGTGAAGCTGAAGTACTACGCAAAGGCAAGGAGATCGTCTACACAATCATCCGCGTAGTAAATGGTGACGGTAAACTACTCGCTTCGGCAAATCATATCTATAACCTGACTACACCAGAGCCCACCCCGGCGGCACCAACTAATAAACTGGGGGCTGCCATGAAACTCGGCAGAACTTTTCCAGGGATTGGTAATCTGTCAAAGCCTGACGATGATATCGTGCAGAAGAACCTCAGCATATTATCAAAAATGGATGGCCGTATGCCGTACATGTCCCAGATTAACTGGAAGTTCAATAGTGGTGGATATGGTTTTGCAGAGTTCCTATTGCCATGGAAAGATCCCTCAATAGGAGAAGACGGCGGACTCGCGGGTGGTGCTCTCCTCTCGGCGGTGGATCATTCGGGATCTCTTGCGGCGTGGATGACGACAGAACTGGGTAGACGGGGCTTGTTCGGTTCAACAGTCAATACAAAGATAAAAATATTTGCACCTGCGATTAAGCGGGATGTCATCGTCAGGGCCAGAGCTACCGGCGGAAGTGGAAGCATAATCCACTCAGATGTAGACATTTTTTCTTCAGCCGGTGAACCAGTCGCGAGTGGTTCTACGATTTACCGTATTATTCACCGGGGTTGACTAGAATCGCAAACGACCGAATGAGTGAAAATGCTGCTCGCTGGCCTCTCCGCCTACACCATCAATTCGAAGTTGGGACCTCCGAAAAAGGTATCCCTTTGTCCATTCGGGGTTCCTGCGGAAGACCCAGTACTCTCTCGGCAATAATATTAGCCATAATCTCGTCGGTGCCACCGGCTATTCTCATGCCTGGTATATCCATATAAGCTGACTGGAATAAATTTTCATCATCTTCAAGACCCGGTGTCCAGGCAACGCCTGCCTGCTCCATTAAATCTATGGCGAAAGAGGCAAGATCCTGGGTTTTCGGTGCACCAACCAATTTACCAATGCTGTTTTCCGGACCTGGTATTTCACCTCTTGATAATGCTGTTAGCGATCTTAAACCAGTATATTTTAGCCCTGCTTCCTGAACGTACCAATTCGCCAGCTTTGCCCTGACACCTTGATTTTTTATCGCCGGTTCATCATCAATATAAACCTCTGATGCCAGTTTCATTGCAGTCTTAAATCCTGCACCACTACGCCCACCACCGATAGTTGCGCGTTCGTTCATCAGGGTGGTTAACGCTACTTGCCAACCCTGACCTACTTCGCCGAGTCGTTGCGCATCGGATACACGAACATCAGTAAAATAAACTTCATTGAAACCCGATGCACCCGACATCTGCTTGATGGGTTTAATTTCAATACCTTCTGACTTCATGTCAACAAAAAAATAACTCAAGCCCTGGTGTTTGGGGACATTAGGGTCTGTGCGAAGAACTATTATGCCGTAGTCTGAATACTGCGCGCCAGAAGTCCATATTTTCTGCCCGTTAATTAACCAGTCATCTCCATCACGTACCGCCTTGGTTCTAAGTGCAGCAAGGTCTGAGCCCCCAGCAGGCTCACTGAATAACTGACACCAGATTTCTTCACCACTGGCCATTTTCGGAAGATATCTTTTCTGCAGTTCTTCTGTAGCCCAGGCCATCATCGTAGGCCCGCCCATACCTTGGCCAATCATAAAAACACCCGTATTAGGCGGATCGACCTTCGCTTCCTCCTGACCCCAGATAACTTGTTCAATAGCTGTAGCAGCTCGCCCGCCGAATTCTTTTGGCCAACGTAAACAAGCCCAACCGGCATCCGCTTTCCTTTTCTGCCAGAGTTTTGCCTGCCCCATGGCATCAACCCCCTTTAGCTCCTCCGCTGTTGGAACATTAGATCTTAACCACGCTGCGGCTTCTTCTCTGAATTTTGTTTCTTCTGCTGTGTCATTAAAATCCATTCTAATTCTCCCCCGCAGCAGTCTGCTGTTCAATTCCGGATATAAGTTTGTCCTGCCAATGTGCTTCACTGCCAATATTCACGGATAACATTTTTGCCCGACGATAGTGGAACTGGCAATCAAACTCCCAGGTGAAACCCATACCGCCGTGAGTTTGTATATTCTCCTTAGAGGCAAAATAATAAGCCTGAATCCCGGCGACCCTGGCCGCCGCTGCTGCAACAGGCAAATCAGGAGCATCTGTATCAAGTGCCCAAGCACCATAGTAGCAATTGGATTTAGCCAGGGTGTTTTTAACATAAACATTAGCAAGCTTATGCTTAATAGCCTGGTAACTTGCTATGGCTCTGCCAAAGGCAAACCGGCCCAGAGCATATTCTTTTGCCATTTCAAGTGCAGCCTCTGATCCACCCGTTTGCTCCCACGCAAATAGTATCGCTGCCCGATTCAGAATGTCCTGGGTCGCCGCCCAACCAGCCCCTTCTTCACCCATCAGCTCTGCCTTCGCATTCAAAAAAGTCAGATCTGCATGAGATCGACCAGGGTCAAGCGTTTTGATCTTATTCCGCTGGACAGCTTCCTGGTTTAGGTCAACGATCGAAAGGCTTGCACCATCTCCTGAATTAGACTTACCGACAACAATCGCAAAATCAGCAATGTCGCCATCAGGGACAGCTATTTTTGATCCGGAAACAGAATCGCCGCTTGTCATTTTCATTCCGGAAGGGGTTAAGCGACCTCTTGATTCTGCCAACGCGAAGGTACCAATGACTTCGCCGGTAGCCAATTTAGGCAACCAAGTTTCTTTTTGAGATTGCGAGCCATAATTAAGGATCGCTTCTGAGGCAAGATAGACCGAGGATGAAAACGGCAACGGTGCGAGTGCCCGACCAAGTTCTTCTGCGATAACTGAAAGTTCGATATAGCTCAGCCCCAGACCACCAAATTCCTCCGGAATGACAGTTGATGTCCAACCCATCTCAGCCATTTTCGTCCACAGATCCTTGTTAAAGGCGCCTTCATTTTCTAGCGTCTCACGAACAACTTTTAGCGAACAATTGGCTTGTAAAAACCCCCGCGCTTGTTCTCGAAGTAAATTTTGCTCTTCGGAAAATTCAAAATTCAATGTTTATCACTCCTGTCAATTTTCGACAACGTATTCTAGGCACCAGCATGTGCTACAGCTTGCATCAAGCCCACCATACGAGTTACATTATCTCAATTTAGTAATCGTGTATACATTATAGAGCCAGCAAACTGTGAGCGATAAAAAAGGAGGATATATGAGTGATGCAAGAGTTCCATTACTGTCTATTGAGGAGGCTAAATCCCGGGCTGATGAGGTGGGAATAAGCGAGCAAATGGCCAACCTTTCAGTATTCCGTGTACTGTTGCAACACCCAGCATTGGCTAAACGCGTATGTGATTTGTTGTTATCTCTATTATATACAGACAACAAGCTAAATCCCCGCCTGCGCGAACTTCTCATTATGAGGATAGGTTGGGCAACAGGGGCAGTCTATGAGTGGACCCAACACTGGCGCGTAGCGACGCAATTGGATATTCCGGAAGCTGACATACTCGCAGTTCGAGACTGGAGAAACTCCGATGTACTCAATAAGGAAGATAAAGCTATTCTGCAAGCTACAGACGATGTGCTCCAACAAGGATCTATCTCAGATGCGGCATGGCGAGAGTGTTGCAAATATGTTGAATCGGAAGCAGAGCGTGTGGAGTTAGTCCTGGCAATTGGAAACTGGGGACTATTCTCTCAGTTACTACAGAGTCTGAATATCCCGCTAGAAGATGGAATTGAATCCTGGCCGCCTGATGGAAAAGCTCCCGGAAGCTAAGCATCTAACCGAAGCTTCTTGCTATAAGCTATAACGCTGAAATCTTTCATGGCTAAGCCAAAGGAAACTAACGAATAAAAATAGTCGCTGAACACTATATCCAGCGACTATTCCTAAACTCTGGCATCAGCAGAAAATTAACCCATCTAGCTCAAATTACGCAGCCTAGGCTTTTTTTGGATGTAGCTTCACCGGAAGTTCTGTGAAACCCTTAATCAAGGTAGAGAAACTTCGAACTGGCTCACCCACAACCTCAACAAACTCAAATCGATCCATGATTCCTTGCCAGAGAACACGCAACTGCATCTCTGCAAGACGATTACCCATGCATCGATGCACACCGAAACCGAAAGAAAGATGGTGACGAGGACGGACTCTATTGATAATGAATTCATAAGGTTTGTCTATAACCTCTTCATCACGGTTACCAGAGACATACCACATAATAACCTTGTCTCCTTTTTTGAGCTTTTTACCACCAAGCACTGTGTCCTCAGTTACTGTTCTTCGCATCGAAGTCAATGGCGTCTGCCAACGAATGATCTCTGGCACCATATTTGTGATCAAACTGTGGTCGTCCCGCAACTTCTGGTACTCTGCTGGATTCTCGTTCAACGCTAACACACCACCTGAAATCGAATTTCTCGTGGTGTCATTACCGCCAATGATGAGCAGCATCAAATTACCCAGAAATTCATATGGCTGCATGTTACGTGTGGCTTCGCCATGTGCCAACATTGATATCAGGTCTCCACGTGGCGGTTCATTAACACGTTCGTTCCACAATTCTGTAAATGAGGCTAGGCAGTCCATTAGCACATCCCGCCTTTCCTCTACTGTCTTAACTAGCCCGTTCGGTCCTGGCTGGGTCGTCGCAACATCAGACCAGAAGGTCAACTTACGACGATCTTCGAATGGAAAATCAAATAGCGTCGCCAACATCTGCGTTGTCAATTCTATCGAAACCTTGTCAACCCAGTTAAATGTCTCGCCAATGGGTAGAGCGTCGAGTATTTTTCCAACCCTCTCTGTAATTAGCGGTTCCAAATTTGCAAGATTTCGTGGTGCTACTACACCCTGTACTGTCTTTCGCTGACCGCTATGCTTTGGGTCGTCCATGGCAATGAACATCTCTACAGGCAACGCCCCTGTATTAACCGGAGCGATACTAATTCCCTCGGCAGAAGAATAAACCTTAGGATTACCCTCGACTTCCATAATGTCATGGAATTTTGTCACAGACCAATAAGGTCCAAACTGCGAATCCTTACAATAGTGCACAGGATCATCTTTACGCAGACGATCCATAAACGGCCAATAGGCATCAGCTTCAAATAATGCAGGCTGGGCCACATCTATTTCATCTAACGGTATTGTCGCGGGGTCTCTACCCAACATGGAATCTCTCAAATCCATGATCGCTAGATCGCTATCATCCATCACTGCTTCGCTCATTGCTATTTCCTCCAAAAATCCATAGTAAAAATCAGCTATGGCTAGCTATAGCCAATTAGTAAGTAAACACTTGTATCTTTCCATAATTACGGACTAAAGACTCGGAATTTAGGTATTCCCAATAGATAGCAGCCGCTTATCGCCTCGATCTGCTAACCAATATTTGTTTAAACAGCCGTTACTCCTCCATCAACAGCGAGTTCGGCTCCAGTAATAAACGCCGCATCATCAGAGGCAAGAAAAATGATGCTGGCAGCAATATCTTTAGGTTCTCCAATACGACCCATAGGATGCGCATTCACCATTGCGACACGGACTTCATTATTACCTTCCTCTCCTCTGGAATTGAGGACCATCCCTCCCATTGGCGTATCCACCAATCCCGGATGTACAGAGTTACAACGAACGCCCTTACGCGCAAATTCTAACGCCGTTGACTTAGTCAGCAACCGGACTCCTCCTTTAGTCATAGAGTAGACTGGAGCATTACGAGAACCCACTAAACCGGCTGCTGATGAAAGATTTACAATTGCACTGCCGACTATTGCGTCTTTGGCTCTGCGTATCAGCTCCGGTGCACAAATCTTTGTACCAAGAAAAACCCCCTCAAGGTTAACGCTCACCAGCTTCTCAAAATCTTCCTGGGTCGTATCAAAGATAGATTTCGAAATATATACTCCGGCATTGTTTACTAGGATATCAATCCCGCCAAATTCTCGTTTTGCGACTTCAACTGCGTCTTTCCAGCTTTGACTTTTGGTGACATCCAGATTCACATAGATCGCATCCCCCCCTTCGTCACAGATAGCCTGGGCATTGGCCAGACCCTCTTCCTCAAGCAAATCGGCAACGATTACCTGCGCCCCATTCAAGGCTAACAACCTTGCAGTCTCACCACCAATGCCGCGAGCACCACCGGAAACAATAGCAACCTTACCGTCAACTCTGCTCATGAAAACCCCTACTAATCAGACGTTCCCTAGAAGGTAATGACCTGTCGAGCAACTTCACCGGTCTTCAAGGCTTCCATACCGGCATTGATTTCTGACAACGGAATTCGACTTGAGATAAGTGGGTCGAGCTTCAACTTACCCGATAAATAGAAGTCTACATATCTTGGCATATCTATTCGGAACCGATTCGAACCCATCATGGACCCTTGAAGTTTCTTCTCCTGAAGCAGATCCATACCGGGTATTTCAATTTTCTGGCCAGCAGGGACCATCCCTATGACAGTCGCAGTACCACCTGTGGCCAACATATTCCATGCATCTTCGCTCGTCTGCTTAAGGCCAATGGCCTCAAATGAATAATCAACTCCACCACGAGTTAGATCTTTTACCTGTTCGACAGAATCACCATTACTTGCGTTAATGACATCAGTCGCACCGAATTCCTTGGCGAGTTCAAGCTTTGAGTCAAGTCGATCTATAGCAATGATTCGTCCTGCACCGGCAATTGCCGCACCATTAATGGCACTGAGACCAATACCACCACAACCAATCACTGCAACAGTTGAACCAGCCTCGACATTTGCCGTACGTAACGCAGCACCAACACCTGTGGTTACACCACAACCGATCAGTGCCGCACGATCAAGCGGCATTTCTTTTTTGATTTTTACCACGGCATTCTCATGGACCAACAGCTCCTCGGCATAGGAAGAAAGATGTGCAAACTGGGCAACCGGTTCACCATTCATAGAGAGACGTGACTTCTCTCCCTTCTTGCGCGCCGTGGCACGGCCACCACAGCGGTTGGGAAAACCCGACAAACAATGATTACAGTAGCCACAGAATACTGAGAGACAGGTAATAACATGGTCACCTGGTTTTACATACTCAACCTCTGAACCTACTTCCAGAACAATACCAGCCGATTCATGACCGAGTACGGCGGGTGCACGAAATGGAAATATTCCTTCGACGAAATGCAGGTCACTATGACAAATACCCGCAAACTCTGTTTTAACACGAATTTCTCTGGGTTTAAGCCCATCCAATTGTACGTCTTCTATCGTCATCGGAATATTAGGGCCGTGAAAAACTGCTGCTTTCATGATTTATCCTTTATTAATTAAAAATCGCATCTCATCAATACCGCAGGGCTTATACATCTAAAAAAAGACAAATTCAGAGCTCCTGATTCAGAGCAGCTGTTTGGTAAGTATACTTACAATAGACGACAATAGGAGTTGTAAACAAAGCTGTCAACTATTGAAGTAGTCCAGCGCATTACTTGCTTATCAAAAGCCATGGGCTACTCTGAATTCGGAACATACAAATTTCGCACTTTAAACCTCTGAATTTTCCCTGCTTCGGTTCGTGGCAGCTCCTGCTCAAATTCTATGTCTCGTGGACATTTAAACTTCGCAATATTTTCAGCACAGTGCTCAATCAAGGACTCCTTAAGCGCCTCGGATGCACCAACTCCCTTCTTCAATTCCACCACAGACATAACCGTCTCACCCCAGGCTTCGCTGGGAATACCAATGGTGCATACATCGCCGACATCAGGGTGCTTTAACAGGCAGGCATCCACCTCTGCCGGATATACATTCACACCACCACTTAAAATCAGATCATTACGACGATCAGACATAAACAGATAGCCATCTTTATCCACGTAGCCAACATCATGCATAGAAAAGTGTGTGCCGTTACGATAGGCACTTTCGGTTTTTTCTTCTGCTTTAAAGTACTCAAACCGCCCTTGTTCTGGTACTGGAAGCCAAATGAGACCCACTTCCCCTGGCGGCAATTCCTTGTCATTTTCCCCATCAACAATTAGTAGACCAGGAGGTGCAAGACCAACCGACCCTTTTTTGCTGAGCCACGATTTGGGGTCAATTAGCGTTCCAGTTCCCTCTGTAGCCCCATAATATTCAAATATTATGGGGCCAAACCATTCAAACATTTCTTCCTTTACATGGACCGGGCATGGAGCTGCGCCGTGAATGAGGAATTTCATGGATGAAACATCATATTTGCTGCGAATCTCTGCCGGTAAGGCAAGCAGACGATGAAACATCGTTGGAACCATATGGCTCTGTGTTATTTTTTTATCATGGATCAGTCGAAGTGTCTCTTCCGGCTCCCATTTGTCCATTAGATAAATACCAATTCCAGCATTGAGTGCTGCAGTCAGATCCAATGACAGAGGCGCAGCATGATAAAGAGGTCCGGTACATAGTGCAGTATCTGTCTCGGGATCATATCCAGCAGCCGCCGCAATCAAAGAAACACCGGAAACGTTCGATATCGGTTCACGATAAACTCCTTTCGGGGACCCAGTAGTACCTGACGTATACAACATTTGCTGGCCTAACATTGGGTTCTCGATATTTGCTGTGGACTCACCAGCTATCAAATCATCAAGCAACGCGCAGCCTTTTACATACCCCCCAATAGACACACTGATTTTTACACTCTCACAGGCTCGTAGTATCTTTTCGATATTTTCTTCAAAACGAACATCTCCAAATAACGCTACTGATTCTGAATCATTAACAATGTAACTTATCTCTACCGCAGTCAGGTGCCAGTTAATGGGTGTGACTCGAAGGCCAGACCGATGGCAAGCCATCAATACTTCCGCGAATTCGGGTCTGTTAGTACACATCAACGATACAGCATCACCTTTATGCAAACCCAGTTTCATCAGGCTTCTGGCAATTTGGTTAATCCTGCTGTTGAGCTGCTTGTATGTTCGCGAACCTTGCTCAGACTGAATAGCCAGACGTTCAGGATTCTGGTTGGCATGAAATGCCACTATCATCCCTTTAGCGGCGGATTCCTCTAGACTA
Source organism: uncultured Pseudomonadales bacterium (assembly GCA_963976815.1). GTDB lineage: Bacteria > Pseudomonadota > Gammaproteobacteria > Pseudomonadales > Azotimanducaceae > JAHRVQ01. The sequence continues at coordinate 256,920 of CAXBLU010000007.1, forward strand.
TCGAAATTATTTGTCACCCGACTCACCTCAATTGTAAAAGTGTCTGACTGCCCGAAAGAAGAACCATTAACACGGCTCTTCCTGCATATCGATAGAAGCTATACCGCTCGCTGACGTTTTCGCCTCGCGACCCCATCTTCTGACCCGGCCATATCTGTTATCTCATCGAGATTTTCCACAAAGCTTTCATAGGTAGCGTCCACCCCCAGGTTTGCGCCCTCATTACCATACATGGCAGCGGTAGAATAACGCCCACCGGCAGCTTCGAATATTTTCCCACTCGGCGCATCCGTACAACACATATATAGAACTGCAGGTGTAATAAGGGACGGCGCACTCGTCGCAGGAGGGTTGTCTGCATCCATTGGAGGTCGGCCCGGTAGATTCGCTGTCATTCTTGTGATTGCTGCCGGCCCCAGACAATTGATTTTTATATTGTGGCTCGCGCCCTCAAGCGATAGGACATTCATCAAACCAACCATTGCCATTTTTGCAGAAGCATAGTTAGCCTGGCCAAAATTACCCCACAGACCTGACCCGGAAGAAGTGCATACAATGCGGCCATAATTCTGAGCATACATAATGGGCCAGGCCGCGTGTGTGACATACGCCGTGCCATTGATATGCACATTCATCACCAGATCCCACTCATCCAGCGTCATGTTTTTAAATGACTTGTCTCTCAGTATCCCAGCGTTGTTTACCAAAATATCAATTGTTCCATAGGCATCCACGGCGTCCATGACAATACTTTTTGCACCAGCCCTATCTGATACAGAAGCCTTATTAGCAATGGCCTCACCACCCGCCGCCTTTATTTCTGCGACGACAATATCTGCCGCGTCGCCTTCTCCCGAGCCATCCACGCTGCCACCAAGATCATTAACCACGACCTTGGCGCCACGCCTGGCAAATTCTAGGGCGTGAGATTTCCCCAATCCGCCGCCAGCACCCGTTATCACAACAACTTTTCCTTCAAATTCACTCATTTCACTCTCCTATAATAAGTATTTGAAAACCACCTTGGTTTTTGTGCGCTGCATTCTCATGAATTCCCAGCCGCGAGGACTAGTTCGAAATCATCCAGCGCTGGTTTGCTCATTACATCCCTGAACCGTTGCATCCCCCATGGCCAGGCCGCCGGAATGCCTCTGTCATCCAGATACCAGCTGTTGCAACCGGAGACCCATACAGTATTTTTTGTCGCTTCCACGCGTTCCGCTTCCACTCGTGTTGCTGACTCTGCTGTTGCAGAAAACTCCGTGCAGCTGTTGTTGCGAACAAGATCTACCAACTGCATAAAATAATCTACCTGTAGCTCTGCCACATCAATTAACGAAAAGTTGCCAACGGGACCGTTCGGTCCATTAAGCAAAACCAGATTTGGAAACTCAGGAACCATCACTGAAAGATAGGCTGATGGCCTGGCTTTCCAGGCTTCTTCCAATGTAATCCCGTCTCGGCCAACGACCTCTGTTGGCCGGAGAAATTTATCCACCTGAAATCCTGTGGCCAACACCAGCACGTCTATCTCATGCAACTTCCCATCCAGTGTTCGAACACCGGTAGTTTCAAGACTCTTGATACTTTCTGTCACCAGCTCCGCATCCGGATGCTGGATTGCCGGATAATAGTTGGGAGAGATGATCAAGCGTTTGCAAGCGACCTGATAGCTCGGCTGTAATTTCCCCCTCAGTTTCCTATCGAGCACACTGCTTTCAAGGTTTTCGCGACACAATTTTCCTATTTGAATCAATGCCTCCGGGTTTTCTCCAACAACGGCAGCAGAAAAACCACCTTCTGTCACCGCTGCAAGTTTTTTACGTAAAGCTGGAAGCGCTTCAGGATCATCACGGAAGTTTTGTTTATCATCATCACTAAAGGCGAAATTATCCTGTGGCATTATCCACTGAGGAGTACGCTGGAACTGGGTCAGCTTCCGGGTTTTACCCGCCAGAGCACCGACAATTTGAATAGCAGTCGAGCCACTCCCAATGACCCCAACACGTTTCCCCTCCAACTCAATGCTGTGATCCCAACGTGCACTGTGAAACATGGTTCCCTCGAACTCATCTAAACCTGCAATGTCAGGATAAGAAGGGTGATGCAGCACACCACTGGCCGCGATGACAAAATGTGCCACATCTGACTCTCCCCGATCGGTTTCTAGATGCCATTGTCCTTCGCTGAACTCCATCTTGGTAATTTCTGTACGAAATTTCGTGGACTCTAGCAAACCGTATTGGTTGGCGACTGTTTCAAAATACTCTAAAATTTCTTGCCCTGGTGAACAGACATGGCTCCAGTTTGGATTGGGCGCAAAGGAGTAGCTGTACAGGTGGGAGGGCACATCACAGGCAATTCCCGGATAAGTGTTCTCCCTCCAAGTTCCACCAAACTTCTCCCCTTTCTCATATAGGGTAAAATTGTTCAAACCTGCCTGCTGAAGTTTAATCGCACTCAGGATACCGGCCATACCGCCACCTATAATGACAAATCTGAGATCCTTTTTACTACTAGCTTGAACCATTTTACGCTCTCAGTTAATTCATCGGTGGTTGAGCTAACGTTTACTACGCAACCACACCCACTTTTCTCAATTCAACTATTTGTTTCTCAGCCAGACCTAAGCGTTTAGCTAATACTTCATCAGTATGTTGACCCAACATTGCAACAAGGTCTGAAGAAGCAAGATTTACCCCCGTAAACTGAAAGGGAAGATTCTGGATTAAAAATGCACCGTCATCGTCTAATATTTCCGTAAAAGTACCCCGTGCTTTCGTTTGTGGGTGATCAAACATATCAGCCGGCGAATTGTAAATGCTACAGGGGACGCCACAGGAATTAAGACGTTCTTCGCACTCTTGTGCGGTAAGTGATGTAGACCAATTCTCAATCTCAGCGACCAGCAGCTGTGGATTTCTGGCTCTATTGGTCTGCTCAAACCTCTCGTCTTCCAATAACTCAGGGCGACCCATCGCTTTACACAAACCCTGGAGGTTTTTGCCAGAGATAATACAAACCATAACGAAACCGTCCTTAACGCTTACAGGACAGTAGCTACGTGCTGCTGCTGGATTACTTAACTGAGCATTTTGTAGCTGAGGTGGAATCAGAGTCAGCATTGATTCGAGCATAGTGACATCAATGTGTTCACCATGCCCATGCTTGGCTCGGCCAAGGAGCGCTGTCTGGATTGCACCAAACGCGTATGCCCCAGTCAGAATATCTGCCACCATAATGCCACTATTATGCGGACGATCCTGGACGTCACTTTGGCAGGCCATGTGCGCACGATCAAAGCCGCTTGAAGCCTGGGCAATGGGGGCATAGGCTGCTCGATCCACAAATGGCCCAGTTTGACCAAACCCCGACATAGAACAATATACGAGGCTGGGAAACTCATTTTTTACAGACTGGTAGTCAAGACCAAATTTTTCCATGACACCCGGACGATAATTCTCAACAACTACATCAACTGTTGACATAAGTTGTCGTGCGATACCCTGACCAGAATCGGTTTTTAGGTCAATCGCAATACTCGACTTTCCGGCGTTGAAATGCGCATAGATTCGACTAACTCCTTTAAAGCCACGGGTGATGTCACCCATACCCGGTGTTTCGACCTTGACGACCTCAGCACCACAATCAGCCAGCATACGCGCACAAATAGGACCCGCGTAAACAGTAGAAAAGTCCAGTACTTGTAGGCCCTCAAGCGGTTTCCCTGGAGTTCTCAAATTATTCGCTGCCTCTTTTCTATTGAACATTAGTCACCAGATTTTGCGCCAATCAATCTGTTTTGGGGCTAGGCACTCTCAGACTTTTCTGAGAAGACTTCAGTCGCAATATGCATTCCTTCAACTGCCACGGGAAAACCGCCGTAAATCGCCATATGCATGATGATCTCGCTGATTTCGCTTTTATTGAGACCGTTATCGAGGGCCTTACCGATATGAAGCCGTAACTCATTCGGCCGGTAGAGTGCGGTCAACGCAGCTACCGTGATTAAACTACGATCTCTTTGAGATAACCCATCACGTGACCAGACGCCTTCGGGCAAAACTGTATCAATAATAAATTTTCCCCAGTCATCGCGAATCTCTTCAGGCGCTGGTAGCGCATCTGTAATAGCTCTTGCAAGTTTTAATTTCTGTTCTTCATTCATCTGAATTCCTATACAAAAAGTGTACCCCGGTGACGATTGTGCATTTTGTTCACTATAATGTAAACATGCTTACATATTTACAACAAGACAGACAACTTGTACCTAGCTATACCTGAAAGCGATATACACCTCCATCCTTGACGATACGGCCCGCAGTTGGGGCTGCAAAATGAGTACCCAGCACCAGCGTGTTTTCACTATATTGATCCATAAATGCTTCACGACTGACCTCTGCGATTTCCGACTGGACGTCTGCGATATCCTTCCATTTAGGTCGTGAAAACTGGACCGGATGATGAAAAAGGTCACCTGTTATCACAGCCCTCTGGCCTTCTGATTCGATCTTCACGCTGACATGGCCAGGGGTATGACCAGGGGTAGGTATTAAACTTACCTCTGAAGTTATCTCATGACTCGAGTCAACAAAATCAACCAATCCAGATTCTATAACCGGCAAAATTGAATCCTGCTTAGCTTCTGCACCAAAGGGATCATCTTCGTTTTTCCAGTATTCCCACTCTTTTTTTCCAATCAAATACCTGGCATTAGCAAAAGTTGGCACCCAGCGATCATTCTCAAGCACCGTATTCCAGCCGACATGATCCACATGCAGATGGGTGCATAAAACGACATCGACAGATTCACGTTTTGCACCTGCTTCTTCAAGCTGTTCGAGGAACTGACCCTGGCGCAGGTTCCAGTCCGGAAGTGGCCGTGGCTTATTATTGCCGATACAGGTATCAACGAGTATTTTCACGCCTTCTGACTCCACTAAGAAAGTATGAATACTTAAAGGAATGGTGCCATCCTCATTGATAAAGTGGGGTTTCAGCCAGCCTGACATAGGCTCAAGATTATCTGGTGTAGCTTCGGGAATTAGCATCGTCAGATTGATGTCTTGCAGTACATCCACCACCCGGGTGATCGTGACATTGCCAATCTTCCAAGTCTCCATACCTTTCTCCCATTATTATCATTTGATCTAAATCGTGATCGTGAAGGGCCTCGGATCACTATGATCCAAAAATTTCCCACAATTCAACACACCAAAAAATATATTTTTTCAACTTTTTATTTGTCAGGTAGCATACAATAATTCAACACCATGTCTAAGACTATTATGAAACCCAAGGTTCAACCAAAATCAAAATCCTGGCGCATAACAAGAGAAATAAACCTGACCGGTTTCGAGTGGGAAAACGATAAGCCACTGGCGCTACTTTCACATGCCAATGGTTTCTGTGCCGCGACCTGGTCACCGGTTGCGCAGCATTTACTACACCACTACCACGTCATCGCATTTGATTTCCGTGGGCATGGCGGCTCATCAACTCCCTTGGCCCCGTTTGGCTATCAATGGCAAAATCTAGTTGATGACATGTTGGCGCTCACTAGAGAAATTTTGTCGGTTAAAGGAGATAAGCAGATCGCGCTTGCCGCTGGCAGTTCGCTGGGTGGCATCATCACGGCTGCTGCCGCATCAGAGCAACCAAAGTTATTTGGACGGGTCGTGATGTTAGACCCACCGGTGTTGCCAAATACAGAAACCATTAAACGACTCGGATTGAAATTTCCTGCGGCATGGACCAGTCCAGGTTCTGGCATTGGCGACCTGGCCAGGCGACGTCGCGCAGTATGGCCTTCAAGATCGGTCGCAGCGCAAGAGTGGCAGAGCAAACCAATGTTCGCCTCCAGGGATAAAGACGCATTCGATCTATAGTTTCAAGGACCAGCTAGACGGATCAGTTGAACTCTGCTGCCCGCCCGAAGTAGAAGCAGCGATTTTTGATCAGACCGGAGACCTAAATATATTTGATCGAGCCAGCGCCATCAGTTGTCCAATCACTATTGTCCATGCTTCAGGTGGGCACTTTCCGGAAATACTGTATAGGGAATTGGCCCGATTGTGCCCCCAAGGGGAGTTTGCCTCTATTGATTGCGGGCATTTAGTACCGATGGAGGTGCCAAGGTTAACAGCAGATCTGCTAATTGCCGAATAGATGTCGCCTATTCAAGGGTCATGTGATTTTTGACAATGCCTTCATCAGCTTCATTGCTATAGGGTTAATTAATTTTGTAGGATTGAATATTTTGACTTGGCAAATAGTAACCGGCCTTACTTAGCTATTGGGTGCCATTCTGCTAACATTCATTATTCGTGGTCGCAAAAAAGTACCTAAAGAAGAACTGTTTATGACAAACAATCAGACACTACCCTTCTTTACGGGGTTAGTGATTGTTAGAATTTCAACTCAGTTCTAGACTGCATTTGGTATTTTAGCCTCATATACTTGTAGCATATTTAATTTTGGCTTGATTTCATTGCTTCGCACCAGTACCTACCAGTTCGGCCGAGCTATTCTGGTAGGAATTGGAACAGGCCAAGTCACGGGCCCTGCAAAGAGAGCCCTAGGAAGGCATCAGAGAAACTCTCTCGGCAATTTTATCCAATCATTACGCACGGAATTAGAGGCGAGATAACCCAAACAGGTTTACCGATGATTACATCTCTGATATTGCGAAACTCTCAGGAAAGACTGACACGACATCGCATTCAAGCATCAGGTTTACAGGTCTACTGACCACCGGCCTAATTTTCTTATGCTCGCACTGCCCGGGCAATTTCACCCCATTTCATAATATTCTCTGGGTGGTGCTTGATGTCCTCTGCGGCAAGATAAGTCACAACACGAGTCGCCACGCCTTCATAGCGATTCTTTAGAGCGTCTGCCATATCTTCCCATTTGGCGACTACAGCAAATTGAGAAAGCATCTCATCGGTGATAGTGTCTGCCATACCCTGCATATCACCGTTGCGCATCAATGCCCCTAGTTTTTCTGTGGTGCCCTCATAACCAAGATCATCAAACTGGAATGCATAATTCGGCGTGGATCCGTAAAAGGCGATTTGGGTTTTCGCTCGCTGCAGCATCATTTGTCGTTCTTCTTCTGAATCTCCCGGAATGGCGAAGACAGGGATGATCAGATCAATGTCTTTGGCACTCCGACCAGCTTTCTCTGCCCCTTCTCTAACCGCAGGTAAAAGGCGGTTTTCAATATAAGCCATGGAATGCATTGGGTGCACATGCAGACCATCACAGAGCTCTCCAGCCACTTTACACATATACGGACCCACCGCAGATATATCTATCTTTACGTCTTCAAAATGATGACGGGGTGGTGACCACATCGCAGGTAAGAGGCTAAGTTTGTAGTATGGGCCTTCATGTGAAAGTTGTTCTTCGCCACGGAAAGCACGTATACAGGCTTTAAATGCAGCAACATAATCTCTCATTTGTGGAGCCGGTTTATCAAACACAGCGCTGTATCGTCGGATCACATGCCCTTTAACCTGACTACCTAAGCCCAGCCGAAACCGACCCTCAGTATTGAGTGCCATCTCCCATGCAATCTGGGCTGAGATCATTGGACTGCGTGGAAATGCAACGGCAATTCCCGTGCTAAAAGACAGTTTCGGTGCCGCCGATGCGGCTGCCGCAATCATCATCCAGGGTACTTGCCCTGCCTCGGTGAAAAGCATACCGGAAAACCCTACCGCATCTAGCTGAGTTGCGAGCTTCGCACTTGTTTTCCAAGTCAAGCCACCCGTCATTAGATCAAATTCCATTATTCATTCCTCAAATTCAATTTCAGTATGCAATTTTTGATCTCTGAATCGAGTTTTGATTCCGCCACCCCTAATATCTCTCCAAATTACTCCATCGGAGTAAAGTAAGGCATTGCGCTTCCCTGGCCATTATCCCGGAATACAACTTCTACCTGTTGGCCAATGGAAAGCGAATCTGGATCACAATCAATGATGTTAGTGAGCACGCTCACACCTTCATCAAGCGTCACATAAGCTAATGTGAATGGCACTTTTGCCCTGCGCAGGGTGCTGTGAGTATAAATTACACCTTTCCCGCTTGCCTCTACCCATCGAGTGTCTAGACTGTGGCAATGTGGGCACTTTGACCTGGGATAGAAGTGGTGTCGATCACAATCCTTGCAGTACTTAATCAGAAATTTCTTCAGGATGGTTGCCTCCCAGAAAGGCTTTGTCTCCTCATTGATAATCGGAACAGGTACTTTCATGGCTTCACTCATGCGTCTTCACCTCCTAGGATTAATGTAGCACTTCCCATTCGAGTACCAATAGATCCGCCAGTACCATGGGCAAGCACCAATTGACAATTAGGAACCTGGACTTTTTCATGGGCTTCGCCCCTCAGTTGGCGTACTGCTTCAATGATTTTTGTTACCCCACCACGGTTCGCCGGATGATTGTTACATAGGCCACCACCATCAGTATTAAAAGGCAGTTTCCCAACACCGGAAATAAGATTGCCATCCATTACAAACTTGCCACCCTCGCCTTTATCACAGAACCCCAGATCCTCTATAGTCTCGAGAACTGTAATGGTGAAGGAGTCATAAATTGAGGCGTAATCAATGTCTGCTGGGGTTATACCGGCCTCATCAAATGCCAATGGTCCTGACCACTTCGCACCGGTGTAGGTAAGGTCGATAAGCCCGCCATTTAGATGTTTAGGCGCTTCTCCATGGCCCAATATTTTCACCTGAGTTCGGTTCAAAGTCTTTGCGATTTCAGGACTGACAATAACAACTGCACCACCACCGTCAGTAATCACACAGCAATCCAAGCGGTGCAAAGGATCAGAAATCATTGGAGAATTGACGACATCTTCTACCGTAACTACATCCTGCAATAAAGCATTCGGGTTATATTGAGCATGGGTCGAGGCTGCCACTTTCACCCAGGCTAATTGTTCACTAGTGGTACCATACTCATGCATGTGCCGCATTGCGGCCATACCATACATATTAGAAGTGGTCGGACCATAGGGTGCTTCAAATCCCGATTCCGGTATCGATGAACCCATTGTTCTTGGGGCTGTACCTGTCGCCTGACCTGATGACCGGGGTTTCCCGGCCAAGGTTATGAGGGCTACGTTACATTTTCCAGCGGCAATAGCAGCAACAGCATGCCCCACATGAACTACGGGGGAGGAACCACCTGTCTCCGTGGAATCTGTATAGCGCAAATCCAAGCCGAGATATTCGGCCATATTTATTGCACCCATACCAGGCGCGTCACCAGCACAGAAGTAGCCATCGACATCACTAAAGGACAGGCCCGCATCGTCAAGCGCCCCTTTAGCCACTTCAGCATGAAGTTGAGGTAAAGATTTTTCGGGTGCGAGCCTCAGAGGATGCTCAAATATGCCAGCAATGAAGGCTTTACTGTTAAGTGTCATTTCAATCCAATTAATTTAAATTGTTATAATGAAGCATACTGTATCATAGTATACATATAAGGAAAAACCTCCCTATAAAATGCAGATTAACTCAAACGAACGGTGTTGCAGCAGGCAACAATCGACTGTGCGAGTTACCCTAAAAGCAGTAGCTTTGTAGGCTACGAATCCTCCTTAAGGAGAAAATGACCATGGGACAAGGCTATTGGTTTATTGACATCGTCTTGCCATATTTCGCAGCGCACATTCGCTACCCTTCGCCCCTGCCTGGTTACAATGGCACGCCCGAAGACGTCCATCGGCCTTGCTGATCTCAAGTAATCCATTGAAATATCAATTGTCTTCGGTAACCTCTGCGATGATGAGTCATGCAAAATTTGTAAAACGGCAGTGACTTCCAGAAATGCACCAAGCACCCCTCCATGGATAGCAGGGAGAGTTGGATTACCGATCAATTTCTCATGGAATGGTAGTTCTGTGATCAGTAGCGAACCCGCCATTCTCACATTGATTCCCAGAAATTTGGTGTAAGGGATTCTTGACAACAACAATGAGAGGTTCTTACCCTCCCCTGCCTCGTGAAGCTCTGATAATAATTTCATTTGCGGGGTATATTCATTGTTCCGATCATAAATGTACCGACTGACATCGCTATCGGATTATTGATATCACTCTGCCAGGCTACACCTTTAACGAAAGCGACATTCTTGGTGGTCTTGTAACATTCTGCTTGAGCGAACAAATCAGCACCGGGTAGGGCTGGTTGCATATAATCGATTCGAAGGTCCAGAGTCGCGATAGCCATATTCTCCATCTCTTCTATTTTGGCCTTAACTGCCATGCCCGAGGCGGTATCCAACATGGTTGTAATAACACCACCATGAGGGACACCCGTGTCAGGGTCACCAACCAGAATATCCGCGTATGGCATCTTTACCTGACCCAAACCTTCCTCATTATCAATATACTCAAGGTTGAGGATCTGCCCGTGTGGGCTTTTCATACCACCATCTTCTTCCAGGGAATTCATGAAAGATACCTTCTAAGAGATTCAGTTTTAGGCTGAAACAACAGCTGATCTACCAACCGCATTTAACGTGGGTCCCTAATGGTAACAGTCCCTTGCGCTACTGCTGCGAACCGACCTTCATTCATGACATCAATACGAATAACGGCCTGTGTTCTACCTAGACTGATAATGCTAGCGGTAGCATCTAGGATACCTTTGGATACGGGGGCAGTTAGGTTGATTTTAAATTCTGTAGTCGCCGCCCACTGGCCGGCTTTCATTGCAGGGTAACAAACACAACCCAGCATATGATCACAAAAGGCAGAAAGAACACCTCCATGCATATTACCGAATGGCGTGAGTAGCTCAGGTCTTACTTCCACCTGACCACGCATGACACCTGGAGTTGATTCAACAATCTTGAAGCCAAGAAAATCGTGAAGCCCACCTGCTCCACCCTTGTTCTTCATGAAATTTTTGGCAATATCTTCATTGTGAGGAATGTCTCTTTTTTTTATTTCGGCCATTTTGGTAGTCTCTCATTAGCTATTTTTGGAAGTGTCGATGAAACAATGGGGTTTTTAGCGGAGATGGAACCTACAGGCTATTTTGGCGGTATCAGGCAAGAGTGGATTGAACCTTCACCCTCAACTTCCCTGCCTAGTGTGCGAATAGCAAGATCAGCATCCGACAGATCAAATTCATGGGTATGCATTTTTTGGAAATTTACACGACCCGATTCAATCAGGTTAATGGCGCTCTTATATCCTGTTGAAGTCACGCCAATCGCTCCACGAATATTGATCTCTTTCAATACAATCAGATCCGAAATGAAATTATCCACTGATTTCATACCTTTAACACCAGCCAGAACAATCGTGCCACCCGGCCGAACCATGTCCAACGCGTCTCTTACTGGTTGAGTAGCATAAGCACTGACATCGATCACGACATCTGCACCACCATTGGTTAATTCCTTCACACGTTTTACAGAATCTTCTTCTTCGACATTGATAGTGTGATCCGCGCCGTAGAATTTCGCTACTTCGAATTTTTTAGCATCAGCCGCCAAGCCTGTGACGATTATTGTTCCCGCGCCCACTTCCCTACAGGCGATAACACAGGATATTCCGCGCTGACCCGGCCCGAGAATAACGACACTATCACCCGGCTTGGTTTCGGGTATCTCAACTCCCCAACGAAATCCAGCACCTAGCGGATTAAAAATAACTGCGATCTCAGGTGGCAGGGCCGGATCAACCTTATGCATGATGGTATTGGGGTGTAGATACATGTATTGGGCATACCCTCCCCATAGACTGGGGGATTCCGACACGGGTATATACGAATACATCTGCCTGCTATCACAAAGATGATAACGACCACCAAGACAGCAGCTGCAGAATCTGCAGGAAATCATGGTTTCCACAGCAACTCTGTCTCCTACCTCAACACCCCATCGTCTGGCTGCCTTATCGCCAATTTTTACAATTTTCCCAAGTGGTTCATGTCCTGGGATAATAGGCATAGGCACTTTAATCGCACCTTCATATTGCTCGAGATCACTACCACAGATACCACAGGCTTCCAGTTCTAAAATCGCCGAATCGTCGTCGATCTCTGGTATGTCAATATCCCGTGGTTCCAATTTCCGGGGACCAGTCTGAACCATCGCGAAAGATTTACTAGGTAGCATACTCATTTTCTAATCCTCAATACTTAACGCTAATCGGGGGCAAATATTGACCGCTGCAATCAGATCATGCCTCAGCGATTCATCCGGGTTTTCAATGAGAACTACAAGTTCATCGTTTTCGTCCATTTTAAAAACCTGAGGGCAACTGCTGACACAGAGTTCGTTCGATTCACACAAGTCACGATCTACTTTAATTTTCATGCAGGCTATTCCTGTATCTAGACCAAATTAATCTTAGGCAGCGGCCAAATTCATCTGCATCGGAAGGTGTTTTATTCCGCCAATTAGCGAGGATTTTAGCCTTGAAGGGTCACCCTTAAGCTCAACATGCTCGATGCGGTTAAACAAGCCACGAAATACAGCACGTAACTCAAGTCTTGCAAGATGAGCACCAAGACAGAGATGTTCCCCAATACCAAATCCAAGTTGGGGATTTGGGTCTCGTAAAACATCAAACCGATAGGGGTCGGTGAATATATTCTCATCACGATTTGCCGAAGGATAGAATAAAACAAGATGCTCTCCTGCACTTATATCAACACCATGCAATTTTACATCCTTATTTGGTGTCCTGCAGAAATGGATAACTGGTGAGGTCCAGCGAACCATTTCTTCTACAGCGCTGTTGAGTACATCTGGGTTTTTTAGAGCAATATCCATTTGCTCCGGGTGTTCTAAAAGGGCGAGCATACCACCGGTGGTTGCATTTCTGGTCGTCTCATTACCAGCTGCAATTAGCAAAAACATGTAACTCAATAATTCCAGAGGTTCCAGATAATTCCCTTCTACCTTTGCATTAGCCAGCACACTGGTTAAATCATCCTTAGGAGACTTTCTTCTATCTTCTACAAATTTAGTACAGTACTCGAACACCTCTTCAAGGGCTTTCATTGCCAGCTCAGTGCCCTCGGTGCCATCTTCACGTGCGAAATCAGGGTCAAGCGAGCCAATGACCTCGTTAGTCCACTTAAAAAACTGATCACGATCATCAGCAGGCAACCCAAGCAATTCGGCGATGACAGCGAGCGGAAGGGTCATCGAGACTTCTGTCACAAAATCTATATCTCCCTTATCCTCAATCTTATCAAGAATCTTGTTTGCTACATCATCAAGCGTGGTCTGGCTCGCGTTCAATCGATTTTTTGTGAAATATTTACTCATTAGCTTACGGTAAGTGCGATGATCTGGTGGGTCCATATTCAGCAGGGTTCGCAGTCTCATCTCCTGACCCTCCGCCGCGCTTTGGGGTTGCAAAACAAGTAACGGTGCGTTTTCGAATAGCATCGGTTGTTTTGAAACATCAATAATATCCTGGTAGCGGGTAACCGCATAAAAAGGCACCAGGTTCTTGTGCTCGCAGTATGCTATGGGTGCATTTTTCCGTAACTCATCCCAATACTTATAGGGATATCCATTTTGCTGGTAATAATTCGGGTCGATAATCTCACTGGGCGCTATAGGTGCAGCAGACATTGGAGTACTCCTAGTGTCTAGATTTTTTAATGTATGAACAATTTCACATGTCGACGTGACACTTAAAAACTAGCCACATTCTCACCAACAGTCAATAATGTATATTGCATTACTGTTTTATGCATTACAAATATAATTCAGGTGCTATGTTACGAATCGAAAAGGCATTTAGCATTTCCATTAAACTCAATTCTTTGTTACTGTACCGTCTGGACTGCACAGTTACAAAGCTAAAACTTAAAACAGTAGCATCGAAACCTTTAACGACATTGGAGAATTATCGAAATGAAGACAAAGTCACTCTATGTACTCATCGCGTTGCTTGCACTGGGCATTACATCGGCCCCTGCGAGCGCTGGCAATAAAAACGCTGCTTTAACAGCCTGCAAGGCACACATTGCTGAACTCTACAAAGATGACCTCCAAAAATCAAAACTCAAGAAAACCTACCAACGCGGCCACCACATCGAAGTCAATATGAAGCTTAAGATCGCCGGCGAAAGTATTAAAGCAATGTGTCTCGTCAGTAATGATGGTGAAGTAACGTACTCTACAGATAGCGAATAAGAAATAGCGCAACTTGTCTGCATAGAAAGTCACAATAGTGCGTTGCTGTTTGCATGGAAACCTAGAGGCACTTGCAAAATCTGCTGAATCTGGGACACTCGCAATTAACAACAAAATGGAGCGCACTTTGACATCGACTTCGCCAGCAAGAGACCGCTTACTCATCGCCGCGACAGAGGTGGTCAATGAGGTGGGTGCAGGACACCTCACCCTGAACAGGGTGGCAGCATCTGCTGGCATATCCAAAGGCGGCCTGCTTTATCATTTCGCGACCAAGCGTGAATTAATACAGGCTATGATCATTGAAGTTCTTGCTCAATTTTCCCAAAATATTGAAGCCAAGATTGCAGGCCGGAAAGGCTCACCAAATATACGGCTTTCTGCTGCAATTCAAGCAATGAAAGAACGAACACCCTCAGAGAAATTGCAGCAAAGAGCACTGCTTGCCGCTTCAGCCGAGGACCCTGAGTTGCTTGAACCCGCCAAAGTTGCCTTAAAGAAACACTTTGATGAAGTACGAGCAGAGGCAACAGAACCCGATGTGGCCCTCACGGTATTATTGGCGGTTGAAGGACTCCGCTTTCTGGAACTTTTCGATTTATTACCGTTGAAGCACAGTGAAGTAGACAGCATGCTAGAGAAGTTAGGGGATATGTCCGCTCCATAAAAAATAGCCTTCTGAATCGCCCCCAGTTCTCTAGACACTCCCAAGCTTCCCAAAGTAGTTATCCTCATACGTCGTTGACGACAAGTTTCCATTGTTCGCATGACGACGTTTTGGATTGTAAAACCCTACGATAAGACTATTGGAACAGATTGAAGGCGGAAATATGGAGTCCGTTTTTCACAAAATCTGAGGTGCATCCGAATCAAATATTCTCACGCCGATTAATCAGCTCTCTTCGCTTCACAAAGCCTTCCTGGACAAGGCGTTGTCCAGATACAATCTGACTTCAACACAATGGGACATCTGGGTACAGCTCTTTCAGCAGGATTGCTGGACGCAAACTGAACTCACAAGATTAATGACAAGAAGTGAAATCTCTATCGGTAAGGACATTGATAACCTTAAACAATCAGACTGGATAAGAAGAGAAACCGACAAGACTGACCGTCGCTCCAGCAGAATCTACCGGCCTAACAAATGCGAACACCTGAAGGCAGAAATAGAAACTTCAACCTCTGGAACAACGAAGGAAATAGAAGTAGGAATTTCTGATCAAGAGCTTACTGAGCTTAAAAAATACTCGAAGTTATATCCTATAACTTTAAAGAAACCGTAACCATATTACTCGAGAAGGAGGCCTGAGGAGACGGGTGCGCGAGATTCTCCTGAACTCTACATGTTCGGTTCCACAGCCTGACACAGACTAAAATCCAAGGTCCTTATCCACCAGTCCAGCTAATTCCTTACCATCAATCATACTTTGTAAATTCACAATAAATCGATCCAGGTTCCGCAAACCACGGAACTGGCTGGCACCAGCCGTATGCGGCGTCATGACGACATTCGGCATCTGCCATAAGGGATGATCTGCAGGAAGCGGTTCTTGCGGTACGACATCAAGGGCTGCCCCACGTATCTGACCACTTTGTAGTGCATGGACCAGTGCCTGCTCCTCCACTATTTCGCCACGGGTAACGTTAACCAGGAACGCAGAAGATTTCATTTTCTCAAACGTTTCGCTATTAAACATATTGCTCGTATCAGGCGTCAGAGGGCAACCTATATTTACAACATCAGCGTTGGCTAATAAATCATCCAGGCGGTCCTTCGACCAGACCACATCAACTTCATCATTTCCAGGCATAGGACTGTGGTCCACTGCAATACATTTCATACCGAAGGCGACAGCACGTTTGGCCATAGCTTTTCCTGTGCCTCCGTACCCTACCAGGCCCATCGTTAATCCTGTGAGCTCGACTTCATGTGCACGCATCTCGGCACGATGATTCCAGCCCTCAGGACCATACCTCAGTGCTGTGGCAAGTTGTCTAGTCAACATCAGGAGCAACCCCATACCATGGTCTGCAAGGTGTTCACCGACCAATCCCTTTTCTCCTGTGAGGATGATATCGCTGGCAATAAATTCAGGAAACATAAACATATCAACACCTGAAGCGACCGCGTGCACCCAGTGAAGCTTTTTGGCTTTTTGCAACATTTCCTTGTTGATAATACCAAGAATGACATCAGCATCTACAATATGAGGCATGGCTTCTTTGAATTGAGTCACGATGACCTCGCCATCGGGCCCAACAATTTCCTTAATTCTCTGTAAGTGCGCATCAGGAACTTTCGGTAGTGTCAGACCAGGTATAATAACTATTTTCATTGTAGGTGACCCTCGTTGAAATCAATCAAAGTTGTAGCTAGACAAGATTACGATTAGTCAGCTCGCAGAACCATTGCGTAGTAATCGTCCCGGTAAAGCATCCTTCACAGGATTAATCTGATCTACGTTGTTTTCCCGTAGCATCACGCCATTTACGATAACTGCATCAATACCAGATGCCTCTGAGATTAGCCGGTCTTCATTTGAAGGTAAATCGTAGATCCGTTCCAGGGTACTCGCGCCAACATTCTCAAGATCAAACACGACGACATCAGCAGGCCTCCCTTCCGCCAGCGTCCCCCTGTCAGTAATACCGAAGACTTCTGCCGGCCTGGAGGTCAACATTCTAATCGCCCGCTCTATCGGAATTGTTCCTTTTTCCCGAACCCAGTGACCGAGTAAATGAGTAGAAAAACAGGCATCACACAACTGGCTTGCATGCGCACCGGCATCTGAAAGTCCAAGTACCGTGGCGGGATGATCTAACAATTCCTGTACGTGATCTTCATTATCATTTGCCACCGGCATACGGAAACGAACTTCCAATTCGTCCACAAGGGACAAGTCGAGCGCAACATCAACAATATGCTTTTTCTGCTCTGCAGCAATTTCAGACAGCACTCGTTCATTAATACTATCGACACTGCTATTCGAGACGATTGACTTTGGGAAGCCGCCAGTCAGCGCATTTCCAGGTTTTTCCAGCATTTGTTTGAACTTCTCCCGGAATTCCGGATCAGCGTACAACTTCTTGCGACCTTCAAAATCAGATTGCGATACTTCCTGAAAAATCCTGGCACTTTCAAACAAAAAAGGTGCTTTGAAATTAAATTCAAAATTAAGTGGTCGGCAAGTTACCTGAGGCACAACATCATGCCCTGCAGCAATCAGAGCCTCTGACTTTGCCAGTTGTTCTTTGTACGATCCCGGCCCTTCGGTTTGGACACCTGCAAGTAATGCCGTCCAGCTAATTCGGCGACCCGTATCTCGTTCAATTTCAGCAAATTCCTTATAAGACAAACCCTGGCCGATGGTTGCCTGGATCACACCTTTTTGGGCTTCACCCAGTGCACCAGTCAATTCTTTGAGTTCTTCATGGCTTGCCAATCGGCTGGGAACAGGCTTGCCACGATATCCAATATGAGTTCGAGCCTTGGACGTCGCAAAACCAATAGCACCGGCTTCAATAGCCTCTGAAACCAGGCTGCGCATCTCGGCGATCTCCTCCGTGGTTGCTTCCCGTTCTGCTGCATCCTCACCCATAACGTACACGCGAAGGGGCGTGTGACCTAGCAGCACTGCCACATTAATAGCAGAGCCACTATTTTCAATTGCATCAAGATATTCCGGGAAGCTCTCGAACCCCCAGTCTTCACCCAAACCAGCCTTCAGGGCTTTGATACTCATGCCCTCAACACTCTCCAGCGTCTCCGCAATCAGCAGACGATGAGCCGGGCGAGTTGGCGCGATACCAAATCCGCAATTGCCCATAACCACTGTTGTGACACCATGCCAGGGAGAGATAGTGAGCATTTTGTCCCACAAAATCTGCGCATCATAGTGAGTGTGTATATCCACAAAACCTGGTGTCACATATTTACCTTCAGCATCAATTGTTTTTGCAGCATCGCCTAGCACCCTACCCAGGGCAACAATTTTACCGTCTTTGATGCCTACATCACCTGAGTACCCCTTACTTCCGCTGCCGTCAAGAATCGTGCCGCCGGTAATTTTGATATCGTATTGCATGATCGTTCTCGCCTCTATGTCAAAGCAACTATATTAAAGCAACAATTTATTGCACAATGAAAGAAAGTAAGCAAGCTTACATTATTGAACTGGAGTAATCTGATGCCGATCGAGGAGATTTCTGAGCCCATTCCCGCTGCGACAGTTATCCTGCTACGCGAGAAAGGCTCATCTGTGAAAACCCTCAGGCTACGAAAGAACGAAAAGATAACCTTTGGTGGTATGTAGGTATTTCCTGGTGGTTGTATCGAAAATGAAGACGTGCCGGATAATGGTGACACCAATGTTGGCTCTACATTATTAACAGGGAACACCGGCATTCATTAAACTGATTTTACGAAGATCGTTTAATGGAGGTAACACCGATGTCCCACGCAAGCGTCTATTTTAGACGTAAGAGAGCTCGAGGTCGATTCTGTTGATCGCCAGGGAGATATTAAGGTCTATGCGAGGCCAAAGAGTCGACCGGATTGTTTTCACTGTGGTGGCTCGAGGCTCAAGATTAAAGCGACCTACCGACGGACCTTGAAGCACACAAGACAAGGTAATCAACTGCTGACTTTGTTTCTCAAAACGCCGAAGTATTATTGCCCAGATTGCGGAAAATACTTTCGTCACCGTTTCCAGGGCATAAGGCCCCGGTACCGATCCACTGAGGCATTTCGGTTAGAAGTCTTTGAAGCGCATTAAGGCGGCGTCAGTCAACGTAAGCTGAGTCAAACGCATGATTCGAGTCCAGCAACAGTTGAACGTTGGTATCAGGGCTTTCTAAAGCAAAAACTCCTGGAGATGTCAGACCGACAATGCCCTCGAGTTTTGGGCATTGATGAACACTTTTTTACTCGTAAACGTGGCTACGCCACCACGCTTGTGGATCTTAAAAGTCACAAGGTCTTTGATGTGGTACCAGGTAGGTCAGAACTCAGTTTAAGGCGCTATCTAAAGCGTTTGCGAGGTCGAGAACAGGTCCAGGTGATTGTGATGGACCTCTCCGAGACCTATCGCAGCATAGCGAGAAAGTACTTTCCGAATGCGAAGATTGTGACGGACCGGTTTCATGTGATTCGGCTCGTCAACCAGCACTTTTTGAAGGCCTGGCAACAGCATGATGAGATCGGCAGAAAGAACCGCGGATTACTGAGTTTGATGCGCCGGCATGAGTGGCGTTTGTCGAATGATCAGCGCATCAACCTCGGGCGATACTTAAGTGAGTACCCGGTGCTCGAGGTGCTGTATCAGGCCAAACAAAGACTTAATCGTTTATTGCTACTAAAGACCACGACTAAGAAGAAAGCGAAACGTGAGCTTCCCAAACTTCTGCGGCTCTTAGAACAACTCAAAGAAAGTCCGCTACGCGGTCTCGCGAACACACTCACTTCATGGCTAGAAGGCATTATTGGAATGTGGCGGTTTAGTAAATCAAATGGTATCACCGAGGGGTTCCATACGAAGATGGAAATGATGAGTCGCCGAGCATACGGCTTTAGAAACTTTGAAAATTACCGGCTAAGAGTGTTAACTCACTGCGGTTGGTCAGGAATAATAAACAGAGTGTAATGAATGCCCATCCCCCGTTAAGTGGGTAGAGCCCATGTTTTGCCCTTTGGGCAAAGCCACGAACTTGGTAGCTACGGGTGGACTTGAACCACCGACCCCAGCATTATGAATGCGTTTCCACCCTCTAATTCCTATATACCTCCATTTACCAACAGCTAACCATCCACTACTCAGTTACCATGATATCCCCTATATAAAAAGCACTTTGTGGCACTCTGTAATTGTACAATGTGGTATCCAGACGTAAACTGAAGTATATCTCATTTGGACTTACAGTGGACTTAAGCATGAAGGCCAAAATCTCAGTATCGCTCGTAAAAAACCTAAAGCCATCAGATAAACCCTATGAAGTTGCCGATACAGCTTTAAAGGGGTTTCTCGCTCGCGTACAACCAACGGGCGCCGTATCGTATTACTTCGCTTACCGAGTATCAGACGGAACCAGAAAACGTTACAGAATAGGATCACACCCAACGATAACAGCCATCGTAGCCAGGGATGCTGCGGAAGAAGCTGCAGCAAAAATAGTTATGGGCGGCGACCCGCATCAGGCGAAGAAGTCTGCTAGGACAAAGAAGAAACAAAGTGAATACGAAACGCTCACGGGGTTTATCGACCATAAGTACAAAGGTTGGGCTTTGGCTCACCAAAAACGAGGTCAGGAGACGCTGACCTTGCTCGAATCCAGCTTTAAAGACTTATTCCCGAAACAATTAGTAGAAATCACAGCGTGGGACGTTCAGAAGTTAAGATCAAAATTAACTAAATCGGGCCTCAAACCTTCCACAATCAATCGAAGAGTAACTACTCTGAAAGCCGTCCTAAATAAAGCCGTCGAATGGAAGGTAATCCAGTCAAATCCTCTGCAAGAAATCAAACCCATTAAACTCGATTCCTCCTCGCGAATCAGATACCTGTCAAACGAAGAAGAGCGCCGGTTAAGAGCTGCACTAGACGACAGAGAAGCCAAACTGCGTCGCGCTAGAGATTCAGGCAATGAGTGGCGGGAGACTCGTGATTACAAAAAGATGAAGTCTATTGATAGCGTATTTGCCGACTATCTGAAACCCATGGTACTACTCGCGCTGAATACAGGATTACGTCGCGGAGAAGTATTCAACCTTTTATGGACGGATGTGGACTTTAAAAAGAAGGAACTTATAGTTGAAGGTACGACCGCAAAATCAGGCCAAACTCGCCACGTACAGCTTAACTCGCAAGCTTTGCAGACCCTCCAAGATTGGAACAAGCAGTCGAACGCTGACTATGTTTTTCCCAGCCCGAGATCAGGCAAAAGGTTCAACAACATCAAGAAGTCGTGGGAAGGACTGAGAAGCCACGCAGGACTTGAAGATTTCCGGTTTCACGATTTACGGCACAGCTTCGCCAGTAAGCTAGTAATGGCTAAGGTCGATTTATATACAGTCAAAGAATTGATGGGCCACTCAACCATCCAGATGACAGAGAAATATGCCCACCTTGCGCCGGAACATAAGGCCAGCGCAGTTGAAAAAATAGTAAGCTAGTGTTCTATACCCTACCATTGCTTCGAGTGGCAATTTTACAAATGCCGAATTAGAGCGATACCTAGTGAATGTCGATACTATCGAGAAATGGTCAGGATTAAGCTTCATTGATGCCGTAGGCGATCAGGTCGAGAATCGCATTGAATCAATTAGATCTTTTATGTGGTGAATCGACACCTCTCAACATTGTTTACTCGAAGTCAATTCGTCTTGCTAAAGGAGAAAGATCATGGGTGACGTATTAGGTGGAATATGGCTATTTACTATGTTCATATATTTTGGTGCCGTGTTGGCGTTTGCGTATGAAGTGTTTTCGCAAGACAGTTTCTTCAGAGCCTTGGGGTTGTTTTTATTAAGTATCGCGACAATTCCTTTCGCCCCAATTCTAATCGGTATTCTTATGGGGGTAGTTGTGACTCAGAGTAGCAAAAGAAGATTATAGGGGTAGTTGTCGTTCAGAGTAGCAATGTTCAACGGTTTTAATCGGCATATACTTGTCGTTAGGCAAAGTGTCTGTGTTAGTCCCAATCTACAAGCAATACGCTGAGGGACACGTCAAAACTGGTATTGAATCAATTGATCTATTCATTTGGCTGGATGAAAGCAAGCGGGGGAGGCGAGTGGAAAGTCGGGACGATTCAGCCGATACAAAATCATTTGAATGACTCCCCAGCAGCGGAGTACCACCCTTTAGCAGCGAACCAAGGGCATGTAGAGGCTGCACCAGCCTTGCGGTTATTGTGACCGCCACTCGAATCAAGAAGCTCAATGGAGGGTCTCTTAGTTGCCAGCTTACAGGCCAAAGTAACCAGTCCACCCGGTGAATCAGCTTGGAATGCAAACAAAATAGTTAAGTCAAGTTAAGTGGACTCGTGATCCTGCAGCTTGGACTGACTTTGATACAAGAAACTTCCATATACAAGAACTGCGCTGCAGAAAGCAGCAGGGCCTCTAAGGTCACCTATGAAGTCGACTGAGGAGCATTCCTTTACAAATTAACACGGATTCTTTTTCGATCTCTAAAAACCTTCTCAACGAAATCATCTGATTTGCTTCCTGGAGGGAAGTTGTCAATATATCCCTCGAATTCATAACCGGGTTTCCTTATGTCATCAGAAGTAAGCAAAAAGAAAAGCACTAGGACTAACGTTTGGTTAAATATTAAACAGCCATCACTTTACTGTCCTTGCGCAGGACATCACTTCTTAAGTTCTAACTTGTGAGGGCCGAGTCTGAGCCCACGCTCAAATTTCTAGGTATTCAAGAACTCGATAAATGCATCAAATGTCTTGTGGCCATCCTGCCAAGCGTCATCAGTCTCAACAATGTCCATATCAGCGTAGCGACGCTCCCCTCTAACCAGCCAAATCATTCCCAAGCCCTTACGATCACAGTACTCCAGCAAATGTTCACGACGCATGTAATAAATGTCCCTGCTATTGAAGTAGCCATACCCTTTAGTTTTTTGGCTGTTGGTGACCAATAGGTTTTCACGGTCAAATACTCCCAGGCTCTCCGAATCAACGTGGAGGTCAAGGACCTTTAGTACGTCAGCTGTGAGAATATTGCTCGAACTACGATCTATATCAGCACCGTCGGAAATCGGTGAATATATTGCTATTGGCATAATCACCGATAGCTCATCTGCAATAGGGGTCGTTATCTCCTGCTCTTCACCTTCGTGGATCACAATAGAGAGGGATCCATCTTCTGATTGCTTGTGTTCGACCACTGGTATTGTTCTTATTCTTGTTTCGGTTCTTCCTGTCCAAACCTCTAGCACAGCCTCAGAGCTTGGGCTTTTATCCACATGGGGATTCAGTTCTCCGGCAAACACTTGTCGAGTTTCGACCTTATCAATCCAACCAAGTTTTTCAACTTTACTTAGTTTTTCAGATTCAACCAGATTGTTTAATGATTCCTTTTCAATTAGAACAGCTTGTGCCTGGACGTAAAAATTCCTGTTGGAACTTCTTGATTCTTCGGAGATATAAACTGACAGAGCTACCCACGATCCTAATTCTCCATTGATCGGTTCGATCTCCAAAACGGTTGCTAGCTCAGGAATATCTATCTGAGTAATCCAATCCGCCGTAGGCATATCGGTGACGCCCAAATAATCTGAATGAAAGCTATCTTCGATTGAGTCTTGGGAAGGGAATGTAGGATCAATATCGGCATCGAACCTGTCATTCTCGACCTGTATCAAACCCTTATCCACATATTCTCCCGCAAGCTCATAATATGCGATCCACGAATACTTTTTGCCGTAACGATCCATTTTTCCCATGTGCGGAGCATACCGACGCGCCGTGAGAATACTTCCATCGATCTTTGAGAAACGATCTTCAGTCCAGCCCAAATTTTCAATTCGCCAAAGGATCTGCTCCTTGGCAGCTATATAATCAGGGTGATCATAATCATAGTTAGATCGGCCGGGAACCAACCTCCCAATCGTGTAGTTTTCGAAATCCATGTGAAGTGTCTGGCTTACTCCTGTTCTGGGCTTTTCATTCTTGACCGCACCCCAGTTTCGCCGAACCAAAGACGGAAATGGCGGCAAAGCGTTTCTCAATTGTGATTTGGTGAACAGGCTTGGCGATAACTTCGCGACCAATTGAATCAGACAACTCGCATACCCGCGTAAAAGAGCATGCGTAGATGGGCAGGTTGCCGATGGCGAGAAAATGTCGATATACAATTGCTCAACAAACACTTTCACAGCCTCAGAAGACTGCAACTCCGCTTTGGGTAGAGTAAGTAGTGCACCGTAAGAAGCAGCCAATAGGCGCTCAGGTACATAGGGATCATTTATCGTCAGGGATCGAGCTGTTAATCCAAGAAGATGCTCTGGGTCTTTCTGGCCAAAGCAAAACAGGGCATAGGTCGCCCGGCTACGGATACCAACGCAAGTTGAACTCAACATCCAACTGACCCATGTCGCACGGAGGCGATTACCATCCGTTGACATAAACTCAGAATCAGTCCACCCACTCGAGAGAGCAGACAGCTCTTTCAGAATGTCATCCTCATTGGCCCGCAGGTATTCAGTCCAAGTGAGATCTCTGGATGCAACATCTAATGTTCGCAAAACGCGATCGAGAAACGCGGCATTCAAAGGATGACCACTGGATGCCCGAATTCGTCTTAACTGGGCCAATGCTTGCCGATCTAAGCCACGCTTTACCAAATAAGCTCTATAGGCGCTTAACGTAGAGTCGCAGAAGTGAGACGAATCGATAAGCGTTGATAAAGCGACGATCGAGTCAGTGAACGCACTCGGCACCACCATCCAAAATTGCTTTTGAGTTCTTGATGGCATTATTGCTATCAACGACTTAATAATATCTTGAGCAAGTGGGTGACTTGCCCCATTCGCTCCAAACAGCAACTTTATGTTTTCTGGCGAATGCGCCAAAGCATGCTTCTCATCGACTGCAGACGATATCAGCAAACTGTTTGCAATCATGTAACCACCAAGCATATCGAACACAGGGGTAATAGAGTACTCACCAGGCTCGTTTGTCGGATTTCTAAAAAGGATGCCCTCTTGAGAAAGCAAGTTCACCAAATTAGTCTGCCATTCACCTCCAGCACCATTCAAATATTTGAGAAAGTCAGACTCGAGAACACTCCTTTCTTTCGAATTCCAAAGCATTAAGCCAAGTCGATAGATTCCCCGACGGACCTCTTCCGCGGAATACGAATCGAGACCACTGTTTAACTCGGATATTCTAGTAGCCGCATGATCAAGCTGCTTCTCAAATAAGCTACTAATCGAAGCAGGAAATTCGGTGACCGTCACCCAGTCACTCGCACTCCGATTTATGACTTCGCAGTAAATTCTTAAGTTCAGAGGGTGATTGAAAAAGTCTAGTGGAAACTGAGCTAAATCAGCTCTAATTTTATAATGCGAGAAATATGCTCGAACCGCATCGACCGTCAATCCCTTGAATCCATCACACTCAAGGACCTTGCAGGATTCTGGCAGCGCCATTTCCGCAAAATTTTCTCTCGTCTGTTGATTGCTATAACGAGTATTGCTTTCTTTATCCCCATCTCTCAGCGTCAAAATAAGAAGCACATTAGGATAATCGAGAAGTAACTCCTGCACCGAAGCTAGAGCGAGCCTCCAATCCCTTGGATCTTGTGCTTCGTTTAAGCCATCTATTACCACGGGTAACCTGCACCCGCTTCGATAGGCGGCTGCATCGACGGAGGAAATTAGGGCTTGGAAGCTAGGCATGGGATGTCCATCCAGCACAATCTTTTTAGCTAGGTCATCCAAACCACCATTTTTTTTGAGATCTCTCCCGTGCAAAAATATCCCTGCATGGCGACCTTCTTTCTCAGCTGTAATCTCAGCTGCCAGCTGTGTCTTACCGCCCCCCGCATCCGCGAGAACTGCCACAAGAGGCATTGATAGGTATCCAAGAATTTCCTCGAGTTGGAGCCGTATATCTTGCAGATAAGCCATGCAGTTAGTGATGGCCATCGACATTGGTAGATTTCGTCTACGAACTTGCCTTAAAAAGTTAAAGGAACTTGAATCAACAGCCTGAGTTTCGCTCAACATCGTCTGAACTCCGCCCATGTCATCAACAGTCAGCGCGCCGTTAAAGAAAGGTTTGAATCCAACACAGGTATTGCAATGACTTATCAATTCGTTGATATCTACCGCCCATTCCACGTAATCCTTCCCAGCACAACCGATTTCGATCTCGCTAGAGATTTTCGCTAATTGCTCACAGGCAGAAACTACTTCTTCGACAGCAACAGGTTCGCCAAGGTATCTCCTTAAATCCTTTTCAATAGAGATTTCTTGGTGAACCTCAGGGATCCAACGCTTGGAAATCGGCGCTGTTGATATCCGATGTTGTTTAGCCAAAAACTGAGGGCTCAGAATCAATTCACCAAAATAGGTTGATCGCAACTCTGCAGCCGAGCCCGCTAGAAAGGTGTCTACGTCTGCATGGGTCCAGAGATCCAATTGGAACGGGTACTTCTGCTTTAGCAGTCCAAACCAGGTTTGATCCTTCTTAGAGAGCGTAAATGGTGTCCAAAGTATCCAACGATCAAGCCCGGAGACATGTTTCACCGTACTATCGAGCGATTTGAGAATTTGCTTTTTTGAACTTGCGGTAAGACTTTTTGCAGTGGTGAGGTCAAACCACTTGCATTGCCATCCAACTTTTTGACCGTCTTTTCCAAGCTCAAAAAAATCTTGATTCAAAGTTATGAAATACTCAACACCAGGTTGATGCTTCCGTTCCGTTAACGACCCGTACGCTCCGTACCTCCTACGTACAATGCTGCGACACAACTTTTCAAAATTCTCAGTGTCAGCACCGGCAAGCTGCTTGAAATTAGACCAGTCTAACATTCATATGCCTACTTGCCTTCTGGATAGTCGTGTGCAGAAAAAACCTCAATCTTTGCTCCCTTCTGAAGCATGACTTTGATAATCCCAGAAACATCATCTTCATCCGTTGTAACTCTGATCTCATCAGAGAGAAGCTCAACTGATATGTCGTATCGAAACTGAACAAGTTCAGTAGGCGTAAGAGCAAATAGGTTTATAGCATTGAGAAACTCCAATACATCATCAGAATAGCGATCCCGATTAACATCAAAATCAACCATTTCCGGAAGCTTATCAAAGAGCTTATCTAATAAGTCTTTGGTTTCCCGAGCATCCGCTTCTTTCTGGAACCTGCCAATCATAACTAGGTTCATCGAGTGCTCGGACCCGTAGCTTCTCCATACTTTCATACGTTAAATGCCTCTATACGACTATTCATAGCTCTAAGTGCCGCAATGACCCCTCCATCCCCAATCCTCACCCCTTCAGTTTCGAAGGAATTCGACTTTAGGCGCGCATCGGCATCAATGTGAGCGTAAGCCTCACTGGCTGACTCTTTGGCGAGCGGCAATTCACAAGAAAACTCTTCTGCAAAATTTGAGCTGACTGCTAGCGACATCGTGCCTTTGTATTGTTTTACCCAATCTTTTATCTTACAAAGAGTGTTGGGGTCAATTTTCGAGCCCCGCCCAAACGAAACTTCTGGCAATAAAAGAAATTCGCTAGCGCCCATTTTCTCCCCAAACGATACCGCCTCCTCAATATCGCCAATGGTGGTTTGATTGACGACGAAGTTGATTCCAAACGGTAACATCTCACTAACTGCTTTCACTCGCTCAGTGAAAGCATCAAAAGAGCGCCGCCTAACAACTTCATAAGTCGAGCGTACCCCATCCATGCTCAATCGGATGAAATTCAACGAACGTGATAAGGAAGAAATTAGCTCCGCAGTCAAATGATGACCATGAGTAGTCATCGTCATAGCAAGACTAGTTTCGGTTTGTCCAAACAAACAAATTTCCTCAATGCCAGGATGTAGCGTTGGCTCACCACCGCCAAAACCCACACCGAAACAACCAGATCGATCCAGTTCAGACATCCAGTTTTTAACATCTGAGGTGCTAAGAATCGCCCCCGATTTAGGTGCATAGCAATGTGAGCAAGCGAGGTCACAAGCATTTAGAAGTGCAATTGAAACTTGTCTAGGCGCAACGCTCCATTCGAGTCGCGGAGGGATTTGCTCATCGAGCAAAACGTTCAAGCCACTAGCTCGATCAAAAAAATGTATGCCGTCAGGACCGGACCGCACCTTCACCCAAACCTCCATGTACGATTGGATACCAATTGATACTGTAAAGCCTTTTGTAACAACATGCAGGTGTTTCCTCTGCATCCAGCTCAGAAGATCAAGTCAAATTAGGTCTAAAGAAATTAGGAGCTT
Source organism: uncultured Pseudomonadales bacterium (assembly GCA_963976815.1). Taxonomy (GTDB): domain Bacteria; phylum Pseudomonadota; class Gammaproteobacteria; order Pseudomonadales; family Azotimanducaceae; genus JAHRVQ01. Next base: position 285,083 of record CAXBLU010000007.1, read on the forward strand.
AGTTTGTCCGCAACCTGACTTGAAACCGGAGCCAAAGCTCCGGCGGTAGAATTTCAGATGCACTGATTCAGGCGTCTACCAATCCAAGCGCCCAAATTTACCAACAGCAGCTCTAAGAACCATGCGGAGCAGATCATTCATGGTGACTAGGTAGGTAATAGGTCTCAGGTAATGGGTTACTGGTTAAGGGACAAAGGTCAATCGTTCAACACAAATGTCGAATTGGACCTCAACTTGTTATGCAGATCATTCGATCTATTACTGAGTATTGAAGCTGCAGGGGCAAAGATCTTTGCTTATAGTCTTTGACTACCGTTCGCACAGCCACTTTTAGCGTCTTATGAACCAATGGCTTCAAAGTTGGGCGATCGAGGCGAAATTCCGGAAGCACTTTCGCGAGCTGATACGTCAGCTCTTGACGGCGAGACAACCCAAACCCGCCGTATCGCTTCGGTTTACCCGTAATTTCCCTAACATTGAATGCTGCGAAGAGCTCAACGCCAAAGACACCAGGATCTATAAGTCTAAATGTAAGATAGACTTTTGGTTTGCCACCAAAAGCAGCTTTACTCGTCTCATGGAAAACATAGACCGCCGTATATTCCCCAGGCTCAATCGATGGTGGAGTGCTGCCAATTATTTTTATATCACCCATCTTCCTTCACCCTCATCCTTGAAGGCGTGCGTCCAGCCCTCCCAAGCTGTTTTTTAAGGGGTGCATAGATGCATTTTAGGGGTTCAGCAAGCACACATGTAGCCCAGTAGATTTTAAGCTCCATACACCCCTGAAAGTGGTGTTTGGCATTTACCTTTTGAGCCTCCAAAAGGAAATAGCAAACTGTCTCACCAGGAAGGTGAACTCGATGTAAACATTCTGTATCAAGTGGACATATGTTGGCGTTACAAGATTGATACTTTGGACATTGATCGGGATGTGATTGAATCAAATCACCAACCGGAACATAATTACACATATCTCAGGCCCTGAATAAGTTTGAGAGTTGGAACCCGCTTTGCTTTGGTCGGCTAGCGGGTTTCGTCGTTTATTTCGGAAGTATTTCTATATTCAGTAAATTGCATAACGAAATGAAGTAACGATGAAACTCTGTATCTTGCGCTTCTTCCCATTTTGAGAAACGGTGGAGCCGGTACACCAAACAACACTCCGCTATGTCTAGACTGCTTGAGTGAAGCCGGTGAACAACCAACGATTAGCGCCGCTTGCTTCTCGGATAGAAGGTGATCAACTTGGGCTTTAGTTTCACCATCACTTACCTGTAATTTCATTGATAGACCCCGTCTTTAAAAAAAGAGAGTCTGCCAACTTGTTAATGCAAATGATCCCTTCAATGGGTTCTAGGGGTATGTGCTTTGGGTCGAACCCATGACTTTTACCAGCGTTTAATCATAAGGATTCGCAGAGAAAGGGCGCTTGTATCCGTTAGCGTGCGACGGCCACTGAAAACCGAGATGCTCTCTAGCGTGGGTTCTTCTTTTTGTGCGATTGTGGCCTGCTGATTGTATCGATTGCAATTGCCATACTACGAGATAGCTCGTGTGATTCCGCGAAGTTCTCAAGCAACCAAGTCACTACAACCTCCTTTTTCTGAGGCCCCTGAGCCGAACCTTCAGTCCAAAACTCATCAATCGTTTTGGTTAGAACTTCTAAAAGCGCAGTAGAATGAAGTGGGAATGTGGTTTTGATCGAAGGGAATACCTTTTCAAATCTTTCAACTTCGACCAGCGGAACCTTAAGCTCAGTTATTTGGACTTCGAATGCCGAATTCTCAATTTGCGGGTCATTGAGTGGAACTAACTGCATCAAATCACCATTGAAATTTTCTACAAACTCCAGCTTCGTTTTGCCTGCGAGTCGCTTCCCTTGAGAATCCCTCAAGAACGCGACGTTTAGAAACAGGTATTCCCCAATTCCAAATTTTATCGGGTTCTCCAAATTTTCTGCGTCTTCACCAATTAGAAATCCATCGGCACTAGGAAAGCCAACATCAAACTCTATTGCATAACGCAGAAGTCGAGCACTCCAAACGTATTGGTGGACAATCTCAGGGAGCACCTCCCATCTGGAAGCAATTTCTTCAAGAGTGAACCAAACTTTGTGAGGTGGGACGCCTAATTTCATGAAGGAATTGGACTTATAGAGGACTTAACAGGACAATCAAATCTAATACTCCCGAGTAATTCGGCTCTATCGCATTGATTTTGCTGGTAGCTACGGGTGGACTTGAACCACCGACCCCAGCATTATGAATGCTGTGCT
>CAXBLU010000008.1:0-265569 GCA_963976815.1 uncultured Pseudomonadales bacterium
GCGCCTGCTTTGGGAGCAGGATGTCGGGAGTTCGAATCTCTCTACCCCGACCAATTTTTAAAAGCTGTAACTTCAATGCGCCCGTAGCTCAATCGGATAGAGCATCGGCCTTCTAAGCCGAGGGTTACAGGTTCGATTCCTGTCGGGCGTACCAGTAAAAAATGCCTCTCTACAGTCAATACCTGACCCCAAAAGCCCGAAAAGGTAATACAAAAGGTAATATCCAGGTGGTTTAGGTGTAGTCAACTTGCAGCTATCCGCCCCGGATTCTTGTCTTGACCCCCTGCACGATATTGTTGATAGTAAGGTAGCAAAGAATGTGCTAGTAACTGTCTGTTTTTTAAGCAGTTGAGTCCGTTTACGGTGCCACCCTCTCAGAGCAAAAACTTGCTTATTCAATTTTTAAATAGGAACGTCAAATGACGACCACTGCAGGATCAAGCGTTTATCAGCTTGGAGTCCCGCCAGTGGTGGGTACTGGCGTGATACTTGACGATTCAGAGTTTGAAGACTCGATAGCGGGCCCTGTACGCGATTTGGTTGGTGATTCTGTGGGCATTGAGCAGATTGAGTCAGTTCTATCTTCGCTGCCAGATACGGAGTTCAATTTTGAAGAACTTAGAGTCGTCATAGAAAGCGATACTGACGTTGAGCCTTGGCGTGTGGGCGAGGCAATAGCAGAAGCTTATTTAGTTCATCATAGAGGGTGTATGTTTCCATGGCCGGATGGAAGAGACGAGCGGAAGAGTGGGTCCAGTTTGCCTGGTGCTGATCTGGTAGGGTTTGGTTCCGATGATGTTGGTAGTTGTTTCGCGTATGGTGAGGTAAAAACTTCTTCTGAAGAAAAGTATCCGCCCGGTGCTATGTATGGTGCAGGTGGCTTGAAACAACAACTAGAAGATTTACAGCAAAACGAAAAGATTCGAGATGACCTTCTCAAGTACTTGGCTCACAGAGCGGCAGCCAAACCATCTTGGCTCGAAAAGTTTAAAGAATCTTGTACACGATACCTCAATGATAAAAACGATCTACAAGTCTACGGCGTAATGGTAAGGGACGTTGATCCAGATCAGGACGATCTTAGAGTTCGTGTCGAAAAACTCGGAGAAAGTTGTCCCGCGCTGATGAAAGTGGAGCTTCTGGCAATTTATTTGCCGAACGATTGTATTCCAAGGCTGAGTCAGATGCTGTCGGCTACCTCTATGGAGAATGAAGATGAGTGAGCTGAAAAGTTTGTCTAATGGGCATTGGGCACTTGAGGCAATAGGACAGAGTCGGCTTGCAGAAGCATCTCGAATAGTTAATGAAACACTGGCCATGCGTTCCTTAGGGAAGCAAATCGCTTTTGATTATGTTCACGATGAAAATCAAATAGAACTACTCGAAAGGGTAGCAGTGGCCTATGAGTTGATGGCGATAGACGGTCTAGACGAGTTAAGTAGGCCGGAAGGTTCGAATCGAGAATTACGCGTGCAAACCGTCTCAGCTTGTTCATCAGCCTTTGAAATTCGGAGGTTACAAGAGCTACCTGATGATGATCTGCAAAGGATACTAGCGGTTCTCCAGCTGTGTGCAACTGCGTATTGCGGAGATAGATGGACGGATTTAAGCCGTTGGTTCAATGAAAATTCTGATAGTCTCAGCACTGCCCTCGGTAGCGGCGATAGTGCTGGTTGGGATAAGCGCTTGCTTATTCAGTTGTTTGATTGCTGGATTGGAATATTCAGAAAGAATGGATGGGATGATCTAAATCGGGTTGGCGGTTATGTGTCCATCTTGAGATCCGAACAAGGAATTTATGAATCCTCACTTTTGGAAGGAAATGCAGGACCTCAGGCTCGCTCGCTGGCGCTTAGATTAGCTGCCCTCTATCACTGGGCAAAGGCTTCTGAGATTATTGCGATCTACATCTTAGAAGGTCAGCCTGCTTCTCCTTTCCCAGAACTGGATAAGCACATGGAAGCTGCGTATACCGCTGCTGCTGTTTCTGGCGACAATCAGCTTGAAATGATTATTCGTTGGTTACATGCTGCCGCACGAGTGATGATAACCAATTCACTTTGGTTTGCGACGCGAGCTGTTAGTTCCAAAACGAGCGAGTTTGTACGAAATTTAACAACTCGCAGCGCTCAATCTATGTTTGAGCTTTTACCGCCTCAACGAACCGCATTGGCAGAGCAAGGGTTACTTGACCAGGCCAAAACTGCCATTGTCATTGATTTGCCCACCTCAGGCGGTAAAACATTGCTGGCCGAGTTCCGCATACTTCAGGCGCTTAACCAATTCGGAGAGGAACGTGGATGGGTTGCTTATGTAGCACCTACCCGTGCACTTACTGCGCAGATTTCACGAAGGCTTAGAAAAGACTTTGAGCCGGTTGGTATACGAATCGAGCAGTTGTCTTCGGCGATAGAACTTGATTCCTTCGAGGAGAAAATACTTTCAGACGAATCTGCGTTCGATGTGTTGGTAACCACACCTGAAAAATTGTCTTTGATTATTCGGAACCAAAAGGTTTCTCGACCTTTAGCGTTAGTTGTAATGGATGAAGCACACAATATTGAAAACGAGGGGCGAGGACTACGGACAGAACTTTTACTGGCCACAGTTAAAAGAGATTATTCCCAAGCTAACTTTTTATTGTTGATGCCTTTTGTGCCAGATACAGCAGCGATTGCTGGTTGGTTGGCTCAAGACGCAAATGCTGGACAGTCTATTAGCCTCGGAACAACGCCTTGGAAGCCGAATGAGAGGGTTGTTGGTGTTTTTCGAGCAGAAGCTGATAACAGCGAACCTGCTGGTTGGCATCTCAAATTTACGATTCTGACTGACACACAACGTTCGATGGCGATCAGAGGCACGCATCAGGTTGGTGGCGTCAAACCGCTAGACTTCGCGAAGAGCAGAGTCTTGATTAAAGACAAACAAAAGAGCCAGGGACTTCAATGTGCAGCAATGGCCAAGGTGATGTCCTCTCGTGGAACAAGTATTGCTGTAGCGAACAATACGAACACTGTTTGGAGCATGGCACGAGAAGTTGCACGTTCACTTGATGAGCCTGCAGAATTGTCGCCGGATATTAGGTTGGTCCAGGAATTCTTGTCCTCTGAGATAAGTCGCGAGTTTGAATTAATTGAACTACTTGGCAAAAGGGTTGGTGTACATCACGCAGGCTTGTCCGATGAAGTTCGCGGTCTGATGGAATGGCTTGTTGAATCAGGAGAGATCAAGGTCTTATGTGCGACGTCGACGATCGCGCAAGGAATTAATTTTCCAGTTTCTTCGATTTTCCTCTCCTCTAGGTTTGTCCCATCTGGCCGCCAATCTGAAGAAATGGGCACTAGAGAGTTCTGGAATTTAGCTGGTAGAGCTGGCCGTCTGGATCACGATACCGTCGGAGTCGTAGGAATCGCTGAAGGCACTGATCCTGCAAGTGTCGTTGAATACGTTAATCAAGCTTCGGGAGCTCTGGTTTCTCGGTTGGTTACGCTATTGGAAGATTTGGCCGATAAAGGAGATTTGGCTAATCTTGAGTCGCTTTTGTGGCAGGATCAGTGGGAAGACTTTCGCTGTTACGTGACTCATCTCTGGGCGCAAAAAAAGGACTTGGAAGCGGTTTTGGCTGATACGGATCAGTTGCTTCGGCAAACGTTAGGATACTCAGTGCTTAGGAATAATCCGGAACACCGAGCGAAAGCTGATGCGCTGCTTACTGCGACCCAGGCTTATGCTAGGAAACTATCGGGCATGCCTGCTGGGATGGCCGAATTGGCTGATTCTACTGGCTTTTCGGCTGAAGGCGTTAGAGATGCAATTATCGGTATGGGCTCTCTTGAGCAGCCGATAGGAGAAAATGATTGGACACCTGAAAGTTTATTTGGCGCGAACGGCCGAATAGCTGACCTATATGGCGTCATGCTAAAAGTACCTCAACTGAAGTCAGATCTCGCTGATCTGGCCGGACAATCAGGAGATGGGGTAAGACTGTCTCAAATCACAAGCGACTGGGTAAACGGGAAAACAGTCGAACAAATTGCAGTTGAGTATTTCGCGAGCTCTGATGGTGATTTTGATTTAACGAAAGCTTTGTCCGAAACCTGTAAGGCGATTTACAGAACTATTGCAAATAATGGTACGTGGGGTGTTTCAGCATTAAGCAGAATGGCTGGTTTAGATTTCGAGAAACTTTCGGAGAGGCAAGTTAGGGATTTAAATGCTTTACCAGCGATGATCTACCATGGAGTCAACAGTGAATCAGCAGTGTTAATGAGAATGAATAGTGTGCCACGTAGTGTTTCGACAGCACTGGGGAGTCTTTATGAGTCAAAGTTTCCCGACGACACCTCATCTTTATCGATTGGACATGCGCGAGAATTCTTGAAAGAGCTACCCAGAGAGGAATGGAATCTTATCGCAAGCTCCAGTGGATCGATGTCCGGACAAGGTTACAAGAAGGTTTGGGAGATTCTGTCTGGAGAAGTATCGTAAAAAGGTAATATACAGTGGTTTTGGGTATCTAAAACGTCTCATCTATATTACCTGAATTGGACCTCTAGCCCGCATAAACACTGGATTATGTACCGGCCTTCTATCCAATCCCTCACTCAAACCTCCAGACACTCTTTTTTACCTGGCGCTGATGAATTCTATGCCCGGCGAACCCGTGGGGGTTTTTGAAGGCGTCTTCCCACCGTGACTTCCAATTCGCATAGGTTTCGAATACTTCTTGTTCTGCGCTTCTGACCTGGAAAGCTGGATGTGCGGTACGTCCCGTGTGGTGGCCTGTGGTCTGGTAGCGTAGATCCAAAGACCAACGACAGATGTCTGAATTGTTCGGAGTGGAGGAATGGGGCGTAAAGCGATTCATTAAGACCACGTCACCCTTTTTGCAGGTCAGCTTGATCGGTGACTGAGCAGTGAGCAGTTCTTCCCCTACAGGTGGATCAATCATGGTTTCGGCTGCTTCAATATGTGGGAGGTAACCCTTACCAATACAGTTAGGTATTGCCCTCATTGGTCCCATTGAGTCCGTGACATCAACCAGGGGAATCCAGCAGGTCAGAATATTTGAGCCGTCAGCTTCAGCCATCATAACGCCGGCATCTTGATGCCAGGGTACATTATGAAAGCTTGGCTCATTACCCCCTTCTAATTTTGTTGGGGGTTTAGCTCTTAGATGCTGAATAGGATTGCAGGAAATGTCAGGGCCGAGCACTGCTTCAAGTATGTCCAGCAGCGGATTGTCGAGTAAGAATTCAAAAATACCCGGGCTCAACATGTACATCACATCAAGCCCCTTCGACATACTTTTTGATTGACTAAAGAGATTGGCATAGCGCCGCTCGAAGGGTTCACCTTCGTGCAAGTGCGCAATTTTACCTCGTTCGTGCAGAGTCTTCGCTCGTTGATTAATCCAGATTTCAATGTCTTCAATGATTGGGGCCAGGTCTTTATCCGTAAAGACCCGGTGCAGAATTGTCACGCCCTGGGTTGCTAATTCATCAAGTTGGTTGGAGGTGGATGTCATCGCAATAGGCACTTGTTAGTAACGTGTGGTGCCGGCTTGTTCTGCATACCCAAGATAGGCAACCCGGCGGAACCCAAGCGACATGTCAGGCGCTGAAACTCGCACCAATCGATTGTTGAGAATTTCAAATTCTGAGAGTTGTTGCAAATTTTCCTCCATCGTCGCAGGCATGTCTTTTGTCAATTCTACTTCGAACTCGTAGGGAGTCGGCACAGATTGATACAAACTGAGTTCTCCGTTTATAGCTTTCCGAACCGCAGCTGACGCAGCGGCTTGAATCATCGGTCTAGCGCGTGCCGGTGGTATGCAGTTCGCTGATTGTTTGGCGTAGGCGTGTTTTAAAATGGCGGTTTCCGCTAAGGGACAGATTTCAAGCACCTGTGCAGCGACAACTTGATCTCCGCTGACCATGCCTACTGGTACGCCAAGTTCACCAGCGCGAATGGCAAACATGTCTGGTTCGCCAATGTCTTTGCCGTGTAACCGTACACGTTTAAACCAACCACCCGATATAGTGTGGGCCATTAATCCAGGAAAAGAACCCGCGCGGGCATGGTGGCCGACCAGTAGGACAACACCAGTTACTTCATCCAGACCAACCATAGTGGACGCACCCGGTCGTCCGGCACCTCGAATAACCGTACAGCGGGGATCAATCTCATCCATCTTCAAGACACAAAGATCCTGTACTCCGTGGTTTTCTTCTACGACGACTTCCGTTGCACCTGCGGCGAATGCACCCTCGATTGCCGCGTTGGCATCTAAGGTCATGAGTGAACGGTTTAACTCAAAATCGATGCCTTGAGTTGCTACATCCATCCACCGAACCAATCCAGAAATACCCTCCATATCGACACTAATGTAGACCTTCATGCTCGCTCCATCCGTTTCTAGTCTTCGCCAATCGCTTTATACTGACGTTAATATAACGGACTGAGCAATGTAGATGACAGCAGCAAATTTAGAGCGATGGCACCAGCATATGAAAGGCGAATTGGAAGGAGGGCTAGATGAGCTTCTGGATGATGACTGTGTGTTCCTTTCACCGATCGTATTTAGCCCACAGAAAGGGAAAGCATTAACCAAGATGTATCTGCAGGCGGCTGGAAGTACTTTTAGTGAGGGTGATAACAAAAAAGCACCGGGTAAGTCAGCCTCGGCTTTTAAGTATGTGAAAGAAGTTTACTCGGATAACGTCGCTGTGCTCGAGTTTGAAACGGAGATCGAGGGAAAATATATCAACGGCGTCGATATCATCAGCTTTAATGAGGCAGGCAAGATCACTGAGTTTAAAGTCATGATTCGACCGCTGCAGGCGGTTAACTTGATGCACGAGCAGATGAAAGCCATGCTTGAGAAGATGCAATCTAAGGGTGGTTAGCCACCTTCGTTCAATTGTTGCTGTTAATCCCCGTGACCTTTGAATATAATCTGCGCGCTTCGAAACATCGGATTCCCGTTGTTTTTCGATATGGTGGGCGTAGCTCAGTTGGTAGAGCTCCGGATTGTGATTCCGGTGGTCGCGGGTTCAAACCCCGTCGCTCACCCCATTTCAAATTTCGCATAGCGAAAATTGAAACCCGACAGGTTATTCGTTTTTGTGATATCTCATCACAAAAGCGATTCACCGAGAGGGTATCTTCCAGGCAGATTTCATCCAAGTTTGATTATCGGTGGTCGCGTCAGGTGATTGCGTTAGCAATTACCGAGAGCCAAAGGGCTGGTCACTCTAGCCATACCCCACTAGTCATACCCTACTAGGCGTGCCCCACTAGCCGTGCGCGCAAACCCCGTCGCTCACGCCATACCTTAGTTTCTATTACTAATATACAGCAGTTTTACTGTCCCTCGGAGGGGCAGGGAAGTGGCCACCGCGCCAGGGTAGCCCCATATTAGCCCCATATTACAAGATGCTTCAGCGTGTCACCGATGGCCACTTTAGACACTGATTCAGTCCGAGCATCTAAACTCGGTTAACTATGTCCGTTGCTTCCACATCAAATAGATAGCGGGTAAAACCAGCATCGTCAGGACAAAGGCCGTCACCATTCCTCCGACCATTGGTGCAGCCATTCTTGTCATGACTTCAGATCCAGTACCTGTGCCAACCATCAGAGGTACAAGACCAAAAATTGTCGCGATAACGGTCATGGTGACTGGTCGAATTCGACGAGCGGCACCATCGACAATGGCTTCTACCAACGCATCGCCCGTAAGTGGCTGTGAACTCTTTTGAGCGTCTTCGAGGGCATTGTTCAGATAAACCAACACGATAACGCCAATTTCAACGGCTACGCCGGCCAGCGCAATGAAGCCGACTCCGACTGCAACTGACAGGTTGTAATCGAGCAGATAGAGAAGCCAAACGCCGCCAACGGCGCTAAGCGGTAGCGTCATCAGAATAATTGCGACTTCTTGATAGCTGCGGAAGGCCGCATACAACAGAAAGATAATAACAAGCAGGGTCACCGGTGCGAGGAGCTGGAGCCGGGCCTCGGCTCGTTGTATATACTCAAATTGTCCCGACCAGCTGATCGAGAATCCAGGTGGCAATTCAAGTGCTTCGGCAACAACCTGTTGAGCCTGTTGCACATAAGTCCCGACATCGACGCCATCGATGTCAATAAATGTCCAGCCATTGATCCGTGCATTTTCGCTTTTGATTGCCGCTGGTCCATCGGTAACCTTGAGTGAAGCAACGTCGCCCAGGGCAATTCGGTGACCGGCCGGTGTAACGATGGGGAGTCGCTCGATTCGATCAACTGAATCGCGATACTGCTGGGGATAACGGACGTTGATCGGATAGCGTTCCAGTCCTTCGACGCTCATTGCAACATTGACGCCACCAATGGCGGTGCTGATGACATCCTGCACGTCTTTGATATTCAAACCGTGGCGGGCCGCAGCGACGCGATTGATATCGATATCGATATAACGACCGCCGAAAACGCGTTCCGAGTAGACGGAGGTGGTGCCGGGGATATTCTCTATGATTCTCTCCAGATCTTTACCAATGCGTTCGATTTCAGCGAGGTCTGGTCCTGCAACCTTTACGCCTACCGGGGTCTTGATGCCCGTCGCAAGCATGTCAATTCGAGTCTTAATTGGCATCACCCACGCGTTAGATAAGCCAGGGAAGCTCACCAACTGGTTGAATTCTCGCCGTAGACTCTCGGTGGTGACGCCTTGTCTCCACTCATCTTTTGGCTTCAGTTGAATGAATGTTTCGATCATGGTCAGTGGTGCCGGGTCGGTGGCGGATTCAGCACGCCCAATCTTACCAAACACGGTTTCTACCTCCGGAACAGTCGCAATCAGCTTGTCGGTCTGCTGCAGGATTTGACGGGCCTCGCCGATCGAAACGCCTGGATATGTTGTTGGCATGTACATCAGGTCACCCTCATCGAGCGGCGGCATAAATTCGGTACCAAGCTTGGATAAAGGGTAGAGCGTCAACAAAGTAACCACAAAAACGATACTCAAACTCGCTTTTGGAAAGTGAAGCACAACGCGAAGGGCGGGCTCGTAGACCGCAATCAAAACTCGATTGGCTGGGTTGTCTAATTCCCGCTTGATACGACCGCGAACGAAGTAACCCATCAATACAGGTACAAGCGTGATCGTCAGGATAGCCGCGGCGCCCATGGCGTATGTCTTGGTCAGTGCCAAAGGTGAGAACATCCGACCTTCTTGAGCCTCCAGTGCAAACACTGGCATAAAGCTGATAGTGATGATCAGCAGGCTGAAAAAGAGTCCCGGGCCAACGCGTTCCGCTGCCTGCGCAACAATTTCCCAGCGCGTCGATTCATCGATTTTTTGTCCCTCAAGCCGCTTGTGTAGATTTTCAATCATCACAATTGCGCCATCGACCATAGCCCCAATAGCAATGGCAATCCCTCCAAGTGACATGATGTTGGCGTTCATGCCCTGCAGGTTCATGATCATGATTGCCGAGGCAACCCCAATCGGTAGCGTGATGACAATCACCAGCGAAGAGCGAAAATGCAAAAGGAATACCGTTGCGATCAGGCTTACCACAAGGATTTCCTCAATCAGCTTCTGGACGAGGTTATCAACGGCGCGTCCAATGAGCCTACTGCGGTCATAAACTGGTACTAGCTCAACGCCCTCCGGCAAGCTCGTTTTCAATTCTCCGAGACGGGATTTGACGGCATTGATAGTTTGCTGGGCGTTTTCTCCGTAGCGCATCACCACGATGCCACCCACGGTTTCACCTTCGCCGCCAAATTCAGCGATACCACGGCGCATTTGTGGCCCAGTATCGATCATTGCCACATGTCGCAGGAGCAGTGGAACGCCTTGTTGGGTAGTGCCGAGGGGTATGTCCAGCAAAGAGCTGACACTGTCGATGTAGCCGGTCGCCCTGATCATATACTCCGCTTCGGCAAGCTCAATCACAGACGCCCCTGTTTCCTGGTTGCCTCGTTCTATCGCCGTCCGAATATGGGAAAGCGGGATGCCGTATGCCCGAAGTCGTTCTGGGTCAACTTCGACCTGGTATTGCCTGACCATTCCCCCAACCGTTGCTACTTCAGACACACCTTCAACTGCCTGAAGCTCAAATCGCAAAAACCAATCCTGAATTGATCGCAATTCACTCAGATCACGCTGATTCGAGCGATCGACAAGCGCGTAGATGTAAATCCAACCAACGCCGGTTGCATCCGGACCCAGCTGTGGTTCAACCCCTTCTGGCAGATTTGATGCGGCCTGGTTCAAGTACTCCAGGACTCGACTGCGCGCCCAATAGAGGTCGGTATCATCATCAAAAAGGACATAGACATAAGAGTCTCCAAAAAATGAGAAGCCGCGCACAGTTGTCGCGCCCGGTACTGACATCAGAGCCGTCGTCAGAGGGTAGGTGACCTGGTCCTGAACAACTTGGGGTGCTTGTCCTGGATAGGATGTCTTGACGATGACCTGGACGTCAGAAAGATCAGGGATGGCATCAATTGCTGTTTTGGGCAGCACAACAAATGAGGCAACGACTAGAATTGCCATTGCGATCAGAACCAATAATCGATTCGAGATTGACCACCGTATAATTTCACTAATCATGACTGTGATCTCTTAAATGGGGAGATGTGATCAACATACGCTGGAAATCGGAGGCCTTGCTCGACTCTGAGTCGATGAGGAATTGCGCGGCCGTGACCACTTCATCTCCCTGTTGCAGACCCTCTAGAATTTCTGTGTCTTTGTCGCCGGTTCGACCAACCGTCACCGCGACAGACTTGTAGGTGCCGTCAGCGGAAGCGAGTACAACGCGATTCTGGTCCTCGGTGCGAATCACGGCTGACTTTGGTACGAGCAGGGTCTCGCGGGGTGACTTGAGCGGAATCGTCATGTCGGTAAACATATTCGGCCTGAGCAAACCTGCCTCGTTTTTAACCGTCGCGCGCACCTGAAGCGTACGGGTCACGGCTTCGAGCATGGGATAAACAAAGTCAATACTGGTTCGTTGAACCACGCCGGGTGCAACGGGGGTGCTGAACATCATTTCATCGCCGGGCTCAACTCTGGCGATATCAGTTTCAAATATCTCCGCCGTCAACCAGACACTAGAGAGATCAGCGATTGTCATCAGTTGAGATCCGGGGCTGACAAAGGCACCCTCTGCAACTTCGATTTTTCGTATGATGCCGCTGTGCGGAGCACTGAACGTCACAGACTGCGTAACAGTCTGACTTTTTTCGATCATTTCAATCACATCGGCTGGCACGTTGAAAGCGTGCAATCGCTGCCTGGCGGACTCGATCAGCGCCTGGTTACCGTTCGCGTAAGCCGTTAGATATTCCTCCTGTGCATTGACCAACTGCGGCGAATACAAATCGTAGAGATCGTCACCTACTGCGACTGATTCGCCTTTTGTTTTAACGTAGAGGCGCGTCAACCAGCCTTCAACACGAGGGTGCACACCATGGAGACCATTTTCGTCATAGTCGATATGGCCCACGGTTTTGATCTGCTCGGTAAGGCTGCCAAGACGTACGAGACCGGTTTGAACACCCAGATTATTCTCGACAGCGGGGGATATCCGAACCTGTCCGGCATCGCTGGTGTCGCTCGGATAGACGGGCACCAGGTCCATTCCCATAGGGGATTTCCCGGGCCCGTCTCGACGATAGCTCGAGTCCATTGGTGCAACCCAGTAAAGCGGCTCAGTGGTATCGTTGGGTGAAGAGTCTGCGGTATCAGAGGTGCCATGGGGTAAAAGGAAGTAGGCAACAGTGATGCCTGCAAGAAAGGTCGACAAAGCAGTAATAACTGTTTTCATTTATTTCTCCGGTGAAACTGCCGCGGTGGCATTCAGATAATTGAGCGTGGTGATTTTTCGTTGACGTTCTGCCTGTAGGCCGACTGCTTGAACGCGGGTATCAAGTTCGGTGATGTAGGCGCGAGTGACATCGGTGAAATCACCCTCGTCGGATTGGTATGCGGCTAGAGTTGCTCGTGATAGTGCCGCGGACTGAGGAAGCAACGACTGTTCATAGAGCTGAATCTGCTCGGTCAAACGCTCGATTGTTGTCCTCGCTTCTTGATGTTGAGCATCGAGTTCTCGGACGCGGAGAAATCGATCAGCTTCACGTTCGACGACGCGCTCAGCGGCAGCTGCAATTTCCTTGTTTTGTCGGTTCTTCCGGAAAAATGGGAGTTGGACAGTCACACCAACGCTGAAAAAATCAGGCAGTGCTCGGCCGTTAAAGTCCTCATCGCGGTGCCCATAACTTGAATTTACGCTCCAACCAGGTTTGGTTGATTGGCGCGAAAGTTCGAGTTCAGTGCGAGCCGCTTCAACCTGTTGATCAAGCGCAAGAATGTCTGGATGACCCAACACCGAATCAGCTATTTGACGTGCGTTGATCATGGGTAGCGGAAACTTATGGTCGCTTGTCAGTAAACCGAACTCTACCCAACGGCCCAATTGGTTGATGCCCCGGTCACGGTCTTCCTTGAGTTGCAACAGCCGGTCTTCAAGTCGGCTGACCTCAAGCTGTGCTCGAATGATATCCTGTTGGCGTGTCCGTCTTGTCGCGCTGTTGTAACGCGCCTCGGTCACCTGCAGCAGTTGTTCAAAAAATCGTCTGCTTGATTCGATAATCGTAATGGATTCTTCGGCGCGCGCTATGTCGACCCATAGTCTATTGACTTCATGTTCGATCAGAGCCTTCCGGGCTAGCTGCTCTAGCTTCTCAGAATGTCCAAGTTGTTGGAGTCGTTCTTGTCTCAGGGAAAGTGATTTGCCAGCTGGAAATGCTTGAGTGATTCCGACTTGAACCTGTGTCATTGGTTCCTGCGAGAACGAAAATGAGTCAGTTGGCAAGTTGGCGATCGCCAGCGTCAATTTCGGATCTGGGAGTTGCCCCGCGGCTTTGGCTTCGTATCGAAGTGCAGATTCGCTGGCGCGACTTCGATCGAGCCAGGGATCGTGATCGATCGCGTTCTGTACTGCATCGCGAATTGTGAAATCGGCAAAAGCCGTTGGCGTGAGCAAAAGTGCCCAGCTAAAAATCAGGCACGAAGTGCCGTGAAAGGTACAAAATTTTTGGTCCATGACCAGCTCCATTAGGTTCTAAGAAGTACGTGCGCGAATTTCGCGCGCAACTGACCTGCTAAACCTGGAAATTTGGAGGTGGTGTTGGTACCTGTGAGATTTGAAATGGGAGCAAAGTGATTTGGCTACCCGGGAACTGAGAGGCCAATATTTTAATCAGTGAGTCGGTTGAGACGGGTACAAAAGTCGAACTGGCAATAGGGCAGGGGCAATCGCCTTCACAGCAGTCTTTCGATTGTTTGATGCTGGGCTTCGAGGATTTTTCCATCTTTTCATGACAGTCAGCGGTCATGGTCATCGGCGGGATTATCTCTGCATCGCGGTTCGCGTGATCGTCACAGTTCATCGCCCATGCAAGAGGTGCCTGCAGTGCGAGTACAAGGGTGAGCGAACAAACGATCCATCGGGAGAATTTTGCCATAAGTAAATAGTAAACCTTGAAGCGACTTCAGAGTCCAGTTGCTTTTAAAGAGTTTAGTGACTAAAAAGGGACAAAGCAGAATACGGGCTTACTAGAAATTATTGCACTTAACGGCGAGAAGACTACAATGGCCGTTCAGCACGCTTTGATCCGTTATGTCTAATAGTTCACTATCAATCCTACTTGCAGTAATCATGCTAATGACAAGCGTGACGATGGCGGTTGCCTCGGTTGATGCCCATGAAGCAGGCAATCACGGAAGCGTTCATCTTCACCTCAGTGACCATGCAAGTCATTCATTCGATTCGGCACAGGACGTTCAACAGGATCTTCAACAGGATCTTCAACAGGATTTTCAATCGGATTTTCAGCATGACCTTGAACATGACCCCTCAGATCATGTTCATTATTGCGCCTTTGCAACAAGCGAAGCCGCGGGCATCTCTTTACTCAATTTGAAGTCCGTGGACTCAACGCCCTGTGCAAAAAGGTCGATATCTATTTCCTTTGGACCTCCTGTACCTCCACCCAACGCCTAGTACTTCCTTACTTCGACACACTATCGTTAATCGTTCACTGACCAGCGCCTCCGCCTGAGTCAGAAGGAAGTCATATATGGAATTTCGATCAAAATGGGTCGTAGAGTCTGCTCGATTCTATGGACGCGTCGCACTTGCAGGATTATGTTTTGGCTACTGCGGCATCACTTACGCTGAAACTGAGTTAACTCTCAAGTGGGTACATCAGCAGGTACTCGAAAAGCATCCCACGCTTGTAGCTGCGAAACATAAAGTTGGTGCTCTCGAAGGGTCTGTCTTACAGGCCTCACTTAAACCCAATCCAGAACTAACGGTTGCTGCGGAGAACCTGCTCGGTACCGGTGACTTTGGCGGAGTGGAACGTGGAGAGTACACCTTATCGCTGAGTCAGCTCATTGAGCGTGGAGAAAAACGGGAAAAGCGAACGCGGTTCGCGAGTAGGGCTGTTAAAGAGTTTGAGACAGCCACAGATGTAACGCGCATTGAGCTATTGTCAGAAGCGACCTTACTCTATTTAGATGTTCTATTACTTCAGTATCGGAACACATTACTCAACGAGCGTCTGATTGCACAGTCGAAGGCGCTTGACGTTATTCGTAAGCGAGCAGCTATTGGTGCGGTGGGACAAGCTGATGTCTCCAGAGTAGAGCTTCAATTTGCTTCTACCGAGTCGAACCATGCGAATATCCGGGACCGGATCAAGTTAGCAAGGCACTCGCTGGCAGCTTTCTGGAATGAAACACAACTACCGGATGGGCCGGTAGCTGGCGATATATCTCATTTGCCTGCCTTGCCCAGCTTATCTGCTTTGAGGGAATTAGTTTCCAACTCTCCGGTTCTGAGCCGGGCTAGAGCGAGGTTAGAAACGCAGCTAGCCCGGCTGGAGTCTGTTAGAGCAGATTCAACGCGAGATTTTCAAGTAGCTGCTGGTGTTCGCCACATAGAAGAAACGTCAGAGCAGGCACTGGTGCTTGATTTTTCGCTCCCCATCAATCTCAGAATTCCCAACCAGGGCTTTATTGAGTCAGCACGTTCAGACGTGGAACTCGCTAGCGTTGAAGCAGCCCAGTTCCATCAGGGTGCAAACGCGAACCTACAAGCTACCTATTTTTCTCTCAAAATTCACTACGAGGATGCTGAGCGAATCCGAACAAGCCTGTTGCCAAAATCCCAACAACTCGTGACCGAGGTTGAGTCTGGTTACCAAACGGGGCAATACACGCTACTGCAGTGGCTAGACGCACAGGAAACTTTGTTTGATATGGAGACACGGTTACTCAACAGACACGCCGAATATTTTACGCAGTACATTTTACTTGAAGAGAGCTTAGGCAATCTTTCCGGTGATCTGTTTGAAGGAGAATTAAAGTGAAAATACAAAAAAATTGCTTAATCAGCGTGGGCTTCGCCCTGTTTTTGACAGGGACCTCCTCGAGTGCAGAGGAGGGTCAGGTGCCAGCGAACGAAGGACCAAATGGTGGCAGGTTGCTAGAACATGATGGACTCTCTATCGAGGTGACCATTTTCGAATCAGGTATACCGCCAGAAATGCGGTTGTACTCCTATTCCCGTGACGGTGAATTGATTCAACCCTCCGAAATTAGTGCCACGGCTTACCTAAAACGCCTGGGTGGTGAGACGGACAAAATGACTTTTTTGCCGGAATCGGATTACCTGGTAGGACAGACTATTGTCAGAGAACCTCATTCTTATGACGTGCGAATCGAGGCCGAGTATCAAGCCAAGCGATTTGATTGGGAATACGAAAGCCATGAAGGTAGAGCAAAGCTTACTGACAGGCTGATAGGACTATCTGGATTAACAACAGAACCAGCAGGCAATCGGAACCTAACGCTAACAGAACAACTCTTTGGGATTGTAGCGGTCCCGACTAACCGACAGTACCGGGTTGCAGCACCTTATGCGGGTCTTGTCCGTTCCATTGAAGTTTCGATCGGGGACAGAGTAACGAAAGGCCAACTGCTGGCCACGCTATTCAATAGGGCAACAGCGCAGGAGTACGAGCTTAAAAGCCCGGCTGAGGGTGAAGTCACCAAAATCTATAAAAATGTAGGAGACACAGCGGACCTGACACCTTTACTCGAAGTTGTCGATTTGTCGCGGGTTTGGATCGAAATGTCGGCTTTCCCAGAGTCGATTGAAAATTTGGAGTTAAGTCAAAAGGTTGTCGTGAGCGACCTCCATGATCACGAGCGCTCGACCGGGGAATTGACGTACATCGCACCCGTTATGACCGGTGGTCACATCGCCAGGGCAAGGGCCGAGATCGATAACCCGGGTGGGCAGTGGCGGCCTGGCATGCATGTGTTGGCGAATATCACCGTTGACTCTCCTGAAGTGGCGTTAGCCGTGCGTGAAGAAGCGATACAGCTGTTTCGTGGCATGGAGGTGGTTTTCGCAAAGTTTGGTAACCAGTTTGAAGTCAGGATGATAGAGCGTGGCAGAGGAGATGGTACTTATGTAGAAGTTCTTGGCGGGCTGAAACGAGGCACAGAGTACGTGATTGAGAACAGCTTTCTTCTTAAGGCGGACGTTCTGAAAGACGGCGCGAGCCACGATCACTAGGGGTCTGCTGATGCTAAATTTAATCGTAAATTTTGCGGTGGAACGCCGATGGATTGTCCTTGTCCTCGCGTTCCTGATCGCCTGTTTAGGCCTGTATAGCGCCTTCAAGCTACCGATAGATGCTGTCCCTGACATCACCAACGTCCAGGTTCAGATCAACTCAGAAGCAATCGGCTTTTCTCCTTTAGAGGTGGAGCAGAGAATTACCTACCCGATAGAAAACGCGATGGCTGGACTTCCGAGTCTTGACTACAGCCGCTCGTTGTCGCGCTACGGTCTCTCCCAGGTCACCATTGTGTTTGATGAGGGCACCGACATTTATTGGGCAAGACAACTTATAGCAGAACGGTTGCAGAGCATAAGGAGTGAACTGCCTGCAACTGTCGAACCCACACTTGGCCCAATCGCAAGCGGACTGGGTGAAGTGTTTACTTATCTTGTTAGAGCAAAGGACGGAGCGCTTAAAGAAGATGGAACGGAGTATAACCCCGAGGACCTTCGAACGATTCAGGACTGGATTATACGACCGCAGCTCGTCAAGGTGCCGGGTATCACAGAGATCAACAGTATTGGTGGTTACGAGCGTCAATATCAGGTCTCGCCGGTCACTGGGAAGTTACTCGCTTTCAAAGTTGATATCGCCGATATCGTTACTGCACTGAAGAAAAATAATCTCAACGCAGGGCTTGGCTATATTGAGCGGCGAGGTGAACAGTGGCTGATTCGCTCACCAGGTCAACTTTCCAATTTAATGGATATCGAAAATGTGATCATTGCCAAACGAGATGACGCGCCAGTCAGAGTTGGTGATGTCGCAACGGTCTCCTACGGAAAGGAGCTTCGGACCGGCGCCGCCACTCTAAACGGTAAAGAGACAGTGTTGGGAACGGCCTTTATGCTGCTTGGTGAAAATAGCCGCGTCGTCGCGAACGATGTTGCTGCTGAGCTTGAGATCGTAAACCGTTCGCTTCCAACCGGCGTGGAGGCGGTGCCAGCTTACAACCGAACAACACTCGTGGATAAAACCATCGCGACGGTGCAAAAAAATCTGTTCGAGGGTGCAGCATTAGTCATTGTTGTCTTGTTTGCTCTTCTAGGAAATTTTCGAGCAGCCCTTATTACTGCATTCATTATCCCGCTCAGCATGCTGTTCGCGATCACTGGATTGTCTGTGAATCGCATGTCAGGAAATCTCATGAGCCTCGGCGCCATAGATTTTGGTCTTATCGTCGACGGTGCCGTGATCGTTGTAGAAAACGCCCTCAGTCGGCTATCGGGCAAACAGCGAGAACTCAATCGCGTCCTGAATCTCGATGAGCGTCTGATGGTTGTAGCGGAAAGTACCAAAGAAGTGTTTAGCCCTGCGGTATTCGGCGTTCTCATCATTATGTTGGTTTATCTGCCCTTGTTTGCACTGAGTGGCGTCGAGGGCAAGATGTTTCATCCGATGGCTTTTACAGTTGTCGCTGCGCTTTTAGGTGCACTTATTTTCTCAGTGACTTTTGTCCCCGCTGCTGTCGCGATTTTTGTCACGGGCAAGGTAAGCGAGTCAGAAAATATTTTGATGAAATCCGCGAAGAAACTCTATCAGCCCACATTACGGATGGCTCTGGCTAGGCCCATATTTGCCATTGTGGGAGCAGCAGTGCTTGTTACTTTTAGTTTGTTTCAAGCTAGCCGAATGGGCACGGAATTTTTACCGCAGCTGGATGAGCATGATATTGCGCTACATGCATTGAGAATTCCAGGTACTGGACTCACCCAGTCCGTAGACATGCAGATGCTACTAGAATCTGAAATCAGCTCGCTACCTGAGGTTTCACTGGTGTTTTCAAAAATTGGTACGCCAGAAATAGCAACTGACCCAATGCCCCCAAACGTTGCAGACACCTTTGTCATGCTTAAGCCGAGAAATCTCTGGCCAGATCCATCTAAAGCAAAATTGCAGTTCATTGACGAGCTAAGACAAGTGGTGGAAGCGTTGCCGGGTAACAAGTATGAGTTTACTCAACCCATAGAGATGCGGTTTAACGAACTCATCGCGGGTGTTCGTACAGATGTAGCCGTTCGAGTTTACGGAGACAATCTTGAACAACTAGCCAAAATAGGCGATCAAATTGAAAAACTTTTAACCGAAGTTCCTGGTGCGAAGGATGTGCGCGTGGAACAGGTGAAAGGTTTGCCAATGATTAGCGTCGAACCACAACGTGATCACCTTGCGCTGCTGGGTCTTAGTGTTGAAGACCTTCAAGCGGCTGCGCAAGTTGCAATAGGCGGCATCCAGTCTGGCTTGATCTATGAGGGAGATAGGAGGTTCGGGATTTATGTTCGGATGGATGATTCCATGCGAACGGTGGAGTCATTAAGCACTCTACCTTTGTTTATCCCACATTCTGGGGACTCGGAGTTAGACTTTGTTCCATTGCGGGAGGTCGCTGATATTAAATTGATAGAGGGCCCGAATCAGATAAATCGACGAGATGGAAAGCGAAACGTTGTGGTGACCGCAAACGTCTCTGGGCGTGATCTGGGCGGTTTTATTAGCGAAACCCAGGAAAAAATGAATCGTGATTTGATGCTACCTTCGGGATATTGGCTTGAGTACGGCGGCACCTTCGAGCAACTGCAATCTGCGAGTCAGCGTCTCTCCATCGTTGTACCGCTAACTTTGCTCCTCATACTAGGATTGCTTTATCTAGCCTTTGGATCTCTGAAAGACTCACTCATTGTGTTCAGTGGCGTTCCGCTTGCATTGACAGGTGGTGTGCTGGCGCTCTTTCTGAGAGACATGCCTATTTCAATCTCTGCCCTCGTCGGGTTTATCGCATTGTCGGGAGTTGCCGTACTGAATGGGGTAGTAATGATTTCCTTCATTAGACAACTTCGACATCAGGGGGCTGAGTTGCTCGAGGCTATTGTACGCGGTGCGACTTCCCGGCTTCGTCCTGTGTTGATGACTGCGCTGGTGGCGAGCCTGGGTTTTGTGCCCATGGCCTTCAATTTAGGGGCAGGTGCTGAAGTGCAGAGACCCCTGGCAACAGTTGTGATCGGAGGTATTGTTTCGTCTACTCTGTTGACGCTCGTTGTATTGCCTGCACTGTACAGGTTGGTTCATGGGTTGAAGTCGCGTAATGCGAGTACATGAATACCTGGCAATCTATTCAATAGGTTTAGACATCGCTGGCGCGCGGCCTAAAGTTAAGCGGAAGGATTCCAGTCGCGTGTTTGTAAAAAATTAAATTTGCAGGGAGTTTGGAGAAGAAATGCATACGAGTAAGTTAAACGAATGGAAACATGATCACGTCTTTGGTCAGGATAAGAAACGAGCTGGAGAGACCAGGACGTTAATCATCGTTGTGATAACGGCGATTATGATGGTCGTTGAGATATTTAGTGGCGTCATTTTCGGTTCGATGGCACTGCTGGCTGACGGTTTACATATGGGATCTCATGCCGTGGCATTGGGTATTGCAGTCTTCGCCTATGTCATCTCGAGAAGACTGGCGGCGCAACATAGCTTTGCGTTTGGTGTCGGTAAAATAAACAGTCTAGCCGGGTTTGGTAGCGCGGTGTTGTTACTGGGCTTCGCGTTGGTTATGGCGACGGAGAGTATCGACAGGCTAATCTCACCTAATCCAATTGCCTTTGATCAGGCGCTAATCGTTGCGGTTGTAGGACTCATCGTCAACGCGGCTAGTGCGTGGATCCTTGCGTCAACTCCGCACGAACATCATGGCCACACACATAGCCAAGATCACCACAGCCATGACCACAATCTAAAAGCAGCCTATTTACATGTCGTGGCAGATGCACTCACTTCTCTGTTGGCTATTTTTGCCCTGCTCGCAGGGAAGTTACTGGGTGCTGGATGGCTTGACCCAATGATGGGGATTGTTGGAGCGATACTCGTGGCCCGTTGGTCCTTAAGCCTGATCAAGGAATGCGCATCGGTTTTATTGGATAAGCAGGTTGATAACAAAGCGCTTGCCAGGGTTGTCGATGCAATCGAGAAAGATTCATTGGATCGGGTCACTGACTTGCATCTGTGGAGCATTGGTCATGGGATCTTCGCAGCAGAAATTGCGATTGTGAGCGATGAGCCAGGCAGCAGCGATAGCTACCGAGAGAGGCTACCGCATTCGTTAAACATTGTGCACGCCACGATTGAAGTCAACCAATGTCCTGGCCATGCAACTGCATAGCGATCGAGGGTCTCGAGAGGGAAGCTCGCGGCTTTGATTTACTCCGCTTGAGTGGGCATTTCGGGTCGTGCCGTGACCCAAGATCCCGTTAGGGTTTTGTCTTCACCCACTCAAGTGCGCATTTTTCCGATTAGCTTTTGCCGGGCTCAAACCACCCATGGGTGCGGTTCACTATTGCAACCAGTGATAACATCACGGGTACTTCAACGAGTACGCCTACTACTGTGGCTAAGGCTGCGCCAGAATTTAAGCCGAATAAAGAAATTGCGACGGCTACCGCTAACTCAAAAAAGTTAGACGTACCAATCATGCAGGCGGGTCCGGCAATATTGTGCGGTAATTTCATAGCGACCGCTGCACCATAGGCAATCGCAAAGATTCCGTAGGTCTGCAGCAATAGGGGAATGGCGATTAATATAATAGTTTGAGGCTGCTGGATGATTTTTTCTGCTTGAAAGCCGAACAGCAAGATCACCGTGGCCAACAGTCCAACAATTGACCAGGGTTTTAGTTGATTCACAAAGTCATCCAGTTGTTGGGTGTCGGATGAAGAATTGTTTTCTAGCAGATGCCTGGTAAAGGCGCCTGCTAATAGGGGTAGTAGAACGTAGAGCACGACGGAAAGCAGAAGGGTATTCCAGGGCACAACAATGTCACTAACGCCAAGTAGGAATGCAGCCAGTGGTGCAAAGGCAAAGATCATGATGATGTCGTTAACCGAGACCTGGACCAGGGTATAGTTTGGGTCGCCCTTGGTGAGCTGGCTCCAGACAAAAACCATAGCGGTGCAGGGTGCAACGCCCAGTAAGATCATCCCTGCGATATATTCGCTGGCAGACTGGGGATCTACCCAATCGGCAAATATAACCTTAAAAAACAGCCAGCCGAGGGCCGCCATAGTGAAGGGTTTGATCAGCCAGTTCACAACCAGGGTCAGGACGAGACCTTTTGGTTTCCTGCCCACATCCTTCAGGGCGGAGAAGTCTATTTGGATCATCATCGGGTAGATCATGATCCAGATGAGGACAGCGACGACGAGATTGACGTGGGCATATTCTAGCGCCGCGACTAGTTCGAAGAACCGAGGCATCAAGTTACCCATAAGTACGCCTGCAACTATGCAGAGCCCCACCCAAACAGATAAATATCGTTCAAATAGCCCCATTATTAATTTCTCCTATCCGGTTGAGTTCATTTTTAAGTGTGATGTTTGGTCCCGTGAAGTTGATTTTTGCCGCCAGGAATTGATTGGCTAGCGATTCAATTCGACTAATTAGGGCCTGGAATACTTCTTCAATCTCTTGCTCGGATCCCGTCATTTTTGAAGCGTCCGGTAGTCCCCAGTGAGCCTTTACCGCAGGACCAAAGTAGACGGGGCAGCTTTCTTTTGCCGCACTATCACAGACGGTAATTACTGCGTCGGGAGAAAAGTCCGCCAATGCGTCAGAGTGCTTACTACTTAACCCTTCGGTTTTGTAGCCCGCGGCTTGTAGATTCTGCAACGTCAGCGGATGCACATCATTTGCGGGAGCGCTTCCGGCACTTTTCGCTTGAAGTGTGCCGTTGCCAAGTTGATTAAAGATGGCCTCGCAGAGAATGCTGCGGCAGGCGTTGTGGGTACAGAGGAACAGTAGCTTCATGATTTCTCTTTGCTTGTCTGGGTTTTAGGCAGTAGGATCTATATTCCACTAATAGAATATTCCATATTGTGCATATAGAAAAGAAAAAATTGTTTTCCGTACTCAGTAATGATGTCCGACTGCGCTGTGTATACCTGTTGTCTCGTTTTGATGAGATCTGTGTTTGTGAACTGGTGGATGCGCTTGAGGTTGCTCAACCAACTGCGTCAAAAGCGCTGGCGAGCCTGCGGAGTGCCGGATTAGTCACGGATCGGCGGGAAGCTAATTGGATCTACTATCGACTCCAGCCGGATTTGCCTGGATGGGTCAAGCACGTGATCAGTGCCGTGGTTGAGGCCGCGGAATTGGATCCAGATTATTTAGCGGATGTAGTGAAATTTAAAGAATTAGTCGAAAGACCAAGATCTGTTGCGTGCCCTTAGTACAGGGGAAGGACTAAGCGTGTATAGGAGGAACGCGGATGATGTACTGGATAAAGTTGTCTGGGTTGCCGTAGTGGTCTTCGAGTCTTCCGGCGTTGTAGCCAGACACTGTTGCCGCCTGTTCGCTTGCTGTGCCGGCGATATTAATTTCCATTTCGCTGCTTTGAGACGCTGCAGTAAGCGCCACAGCGCTAAGAATTAAGGTGACAAGCAGTACTGATTTCAATGGTTGTTCCGGCAATTGGTCGAGTTGGTGAGATTCTAAGGGCCAGATTGTGCATTGAATAGAGCAGAGCACCCGAATTAACAGGCACTTAACAAATCTTTACATTCGCTTTATGGAAGGGTCTAGAAGGGGTTGTTGAGGAGAGTGTGGCGGAAGCGTGTAGAGTGAAGTGGTGAGATTGAGAGAGAAGAGTGGAGCAAGCGGAAGAGGCTGGATAAGCTCCAGCCTCGGCTGAAATGGCCTCTATTGGACGGTTGCGATGGTATTTTGGTCCGTTAGCCGAAAGGTGCTCGCAAATTGATCCAGGTTCATATCGTTGCAAACGAGGCGATCTCGCTCATTTTTGGTGATACCGAGCGAGCGGGCGGTTTGAACAAACTCCTGCTCGGATTTCAGAACTGCCAGACAAAGTTGCGAGTAGCGGTCTATCTTTTGATCAGCATCGGTACTAGCATCGGCAAAGGAAAAGCTCGCCATTGTGGAGAAAAGTGCTGCAATCATCATTTTGTTTATTTTGTTCATTTTTCTTTGCCTCATCCGTCGCTGTAAGTCGTTATTTCTACTAAATAAATTTGATGGATTTAATCTATGTTAACCCTATCTTTACGTCAAATTAATATTTCTTAACATTCCGTGTGTTTCTTTCACTAGTTATCACCCAATCGCGATAATGGGTTGCTGTTGGCTTTGGCCATGTCTATAATCGCCCGCCTTCAAAATCAGTTATTTAATTGATATTGACTAGAATTTACCCCCGTCCCAACGAGTGTCACCTCAGGGGCTGCGGGGAGCAAAGGTTAATGTGCGAAAGTGGCGGAATTGGTAGACGCGCTGGTTTTAGGTACCAGTATCGTAAGATGTGAGAGTTCAAGTCTCTCCTTTCGCACCACATCTCTTCCCGGCGTAGCTAATAAATAGCGCACCGGTACTGTAAAGGTAAATACCACTATGCAAGTTACCCTTGAAACGACTTCGGGACTCGAACGGCGCATGCGCATTTCTGTTCCAGGCGAGGAATTGGAAACCAAGGTCGCGGAAAAGCTGAAGCAAACTGCCCAGCAAGTAAAGATCAAGGGATTCCGACCAGGAAAGGTACCGCTACGAGAAGTAAAGCGTCGTTTTGGTGATGGTATTCGTCAGGAAGTTGGCTCAGAGATTATGCAGAGCTCTTTCGCCGCCGCAGTCCAGCAAGAATCAGTCTCTCCAGCCGGTATGCCCCAGATTGAAGATGTCAAGATAGAGGCAGGCCAGGATCTAGAATTTACGGCTGTGTTTGAAGTCTTCCCTGAAATTCAACTGTTAGGCTTTGAGGGAATCGAAATTGAACGGCCCGTGGCAAAGGTAACACCCGCCGACGTCGACAAGATGATTGAAACGCTGCAAACCCAGCGTGCAGAATTTGTCGAAGTAGAGCGAGCCTGCGATACCGATGATCAGGTCAATATAGACTTCGAAGGTACGGTCGACGGTGAATTATTCGACGGTGGAAAAGCCGAAGGTAGTGATGTTGTGATCGGTTCCGGAAGCATGATTCCTGGGTTTGAAGAAGGCATCAAGGGTATGAAAGCCGGAGACAGCAAAGACGTATCCGTGACATTCCCTGAAGATTATCAGGCTGAGGATCTGAAAGGGAAAGCCGCAGTCTTTGCGATAAAAGTTAACAAGGTCAGCGAGTCAAGCAAGCCTGAGCTAAACGATGCGTTCTTTGAGCAATTTGGCGTTAAAGAAGGCGGTATGGACGCGTTTCGCAATGAGGTTTCTGCCAACATGGAGAAAGAGCTCGGTGCTGCGACCAAGAGCAAGGTTAAGAACCAGGCCTTAGATGGGCTACAGAAAGTGAATGAAATTTCACTGCCTAAAGCACTTATAGATCAAGAAATTGAACGTCTAAAGCAAGAGGCTATTCAACAGTTTGGCGGCCAAATGAACATCGACACCAGTATGCTGCCTTCAGAAATGTTTATCAGTCAGGCTGAAAAACGCGTTTCCCTGGGGTTGTTGGTCAATTCAATTGTAGAGCAGCACGAAGTGAAGGTTGACGACGATCGAGTCAAGACCATGATTCATGACATGGCTAGTTCTTACGAGGATCCTGAGCAGGTGATCAACTACTACTATAATGATCAACAGCAGCTAGCACAGATTCAGAATCTTGTCTTAGAAGATCAAGTGATTGATCTGATTGTTGCTGGAGCAAAGGTGTCGGATGTGGAGCAATCCTATGAAGAAGCGATCAAGCCCGCTGCACCTGCTCCTGTAGAGGAAGCGAGCGAAGAACCTTCCGCTGATTAAGTGTGTTTTTTGCCAGCCCAATCATCCCGATTGGGCTTTTCGGCGTAAATTTCTCCGTACCCATTGAAACTTGGCCCCATTGACGCAATATTAGAGTCATACGCGGCGAATGCCGTCCTACCCAAAATTAAAGAGGTTTGTATGAGTTACAAAATCGGAGATACCGACCGCCCAGTCACCCAGAGTTTGGGTATGATTCCAATGGTGCTAGAGCAGACTGCGCGGGGCGAGCGATCCTACGATATCTACTCCCGTTTGCTCAAAGAGCGAATTATATTTGTGGTAGGCCCAATTGATGATCATGTCGCGAATCTTGTCGTGGCTCAATTGTTGTTTGCAGAATCTGAAAATGCCGATAAAGATATTTCCCTGTACATAAATTCTCCAGGTGGTTCTGTCACCGCTGGGCTTGCGATTTACGACACAATGCAAATTATAAACTGTGATGTGTCCACGACCTGCATCGGTCAAGCAGCCAGCATGGGTGCCTTCCTCCTCGCTGGTGGTACCAAAGGTAAGCGTTTTTGCCTGCCAAATAGCCGGGTCATGATTCACCAGCCCAGTGGCGGTTCCCAGGGCCAAGCGTCGGATATTGAAATTCAAGCGAAAGAAATTCTTTACCTTCGAACTCGATTGAATGAGATTCTTGCTCAACACACTGGGCAGACGGTAGATCAAATTGCGTCGGATACCGAGCGAGATCGGTTTATGACGGCACAGGAATCTGCTGATTACGGTATTGTTGATAAGGTACAAGAGGCTCGCACACCCCTGGCTTCAGTATAAAGTCAGCGTGAGAGCTCGCTATAAGCTCGTAACGATTTGCGAGTTCTCATTTAGTGAGGTTTTAGATAGTATTCATTGAGCTGCAGTGGCTTTCTCGACATTGTCTGGAGAAGGCTAGCGGTGGTTAGAAGTCGGGTTTGTACTCGACCGGTTTAGAATTGTGAGGTGAAAGATGTCTGATGAGCACGACGGAAACGGTGACGGCAAGTTACTGCACTGTAATTTTTGCGGTAAGAGCCAGCATGAAGTTCGCAAGTTAATTGCGGGCCCTTCTGTCTATGTTTGTGATGAATGCGTAGAGCTTTGCAACGATATTATTCGTGAAGAGCTTCAGGAAAGTACTGAAGAGGGAGAGAAGAAAAAACTCCCAACTCCTCAAGAAATTAAGGAGATTCTAGACGAGTACGTCATTGGCCAGGACTGGGCAAAGAAGGTTCTATCCGTTGCAGTTTATAACCACTACAAGCGTTTGAACTATGCCGGTCGCAAAGACGATGTTGAGCTACAAAAAAGCAACATTCTGCTTGTGGGTCCAACCGGTGTGGGTAAAACATTGCTTGCAGAAACCCTCGCTCGATTGCTTGATGTACCTTTCACCATCGCTGATGCTACGACTTTGACCGAAGCGGGTTATGTCGGTGAAGACGTTGAAAATATCATTCAGAAATTGCTCCAAAAATGTGATTACGATGTAGACAAAGCCCAGGTTGGTATTGTCTACATAGATGAGATCGACAAGATTTCACGCAAGTCTGATAACCCATCCATTACCCGTGATGTTTCCGGGGAAGGCGTTCAGCAGGCTTTGCTTAAACTGATTGAAGGAACCGTTGCATCTGTACCACCTCAAGGTGGCAGAAAGCATCCTCAACAGGAATTCTTACAGGTAGACACCTCTAACATCCTCTTTATCTGTGGCGGCGCATTTGCCGGACTCGATAAAGTGATTCAGGATCGTTCTTCTAAAAGCGGCATTGGATTTGGCGCCGCCGTTGAAACAGAAGCGAATAAGAAGAATCTCGGCGACACCCTGCGTGAAGTTGAACCCGATGATCTCGTTCGTTACGGCCTTATTCCCGAATTTGTTGGTCGTCTGCCGGTCATTGCGACGTTGGACGAACTTGATACTGAAGCACTTGTCCGAATCCTCAAAGAACCAAAAAATGCTTATACGAAGCAGTATTCGAAGCTATTTGAGATGGAAGACGTTGAGATTGATTTTAGAGAGGACGCACTCCAGGCTATTGCAGCAAAAGCAATGGAACGCAAAACCGGTGCCCGAGGTTTACGTTCTATTCTTGAAAATGTATTGCTTGAGATTATGTACGATATTCCCTCCGAGGACAGTGTCACTAAGGTTGTTATTGACGAAAACGTGATTAATGGCACATCCGAACCTCTGTTGATCTATGAGAACAACGATCAACCGAAAGCGCTGCCTGAATAGGTAACTTTCAGATGAATAGTCATAAAAGGGGGCCTCTTGGCCCCCTTTTATTTGTAATATGACTAATCTTAAGCCGTGGGACCGAATTATCGGTGCGACGCGTTGTCAGACACTGTTACTGGGCACTACTGCCCGGTAACGCTGCAGGAGAATCTATGACCAGCTTGCTCAATGTACCTATTGTTACCCTACGGGATATGGTGGTTTATCCCCATGGGGTGCAACCGCTTTTTATTGGTACCGAGAAGTCGATCCGGGCACTTGATTTTGCCCAAAAAAACGACAAAGACAAGAAAGTTCTACTGGTCGCAAAAAAAGACCCGGAGAATGAACTGCCCGGCGCTGATGATCTCTATCAATTCGGTACTTTAGCGACCATTCTGCAGTTAATTCGTCTTCCCGATAAAACCGTCAAAATACTCGTTGAGGGCGGCAGTCGGGCAAAGGTGACTCGTCTCGAGGACAGTGACGACTTTTTTATCGGTGACATTGAGGTGATCGAGGAAGAGCAGGTCAGTGCTAGCGAATCTGAGGCCCTGGTGAGGTCTTTAATGTCTGCGTTTGATCAGTACGTACAGTTGAGTAAGAAAGTACCACCAGAAGTGATGACGTCCCTCGCTAGTGTCGATGAGCCGAGTCGATTGGTTGACACGATTGCCGCTCAAATGAATTTGAAACTTGACGAGAAACAGCAAATCCTCGAAATGACAAGCCTCGATGACCGTATCGAGCATATGATGAAATTGCTTGAGTCAGAAATTGATTTGTTTAACGTCGAAAAGCGCATACGTGGCCGCGTTAAGAAGCAGATGGAAAAGAGTCAGCGTGAGTATTATCTGAACGAGCAAATGAAGGCTATCCAGAAGGAACTGGGCGACCTTGACGATGTACCCAACGAAATTGAAGACATCCAGAAACGGCTAGAAACCGCTGGAATGCCAAAAGAAGCGAAGGAAAAAACGGCATCTGAGATAAATAAGCTCAAGATGATGTCGCCCATGTCAGCTGAAGCCACCGTGGTTCGGAGCTATATTGACTGGATGCTCGGCGTACCCTGGAAAAAACGCTCTAAGGTTCGAACCGATATTCTTGCTGCAAAAGAGGTGCTTGAATCCGACCACTACGGTCTAGAAGAGGTTAAAGAGCGAATACTTGAGTATTTGGCGGTCCAGAAACGCGTTAAAAAGATCAAGGGGCCGGTGCTATGCCTGGTCGGTCCACCCGGTGTTGGTAAGACGTCACTAGGCGAGTCGATTGCCCGGGCGACCAATCGTAAGTTTATTCGAATGGCGGTAGGCGGCGTTCGGGATGAGGCGGAGATTCGCGGACATCGACGTACCTATATTGGTTCGATGCCAGGCAAGATAATTCAGAAACTGTCAAAGTCCGGCGTGAAGAACCCGCTCTTTTTGTTGGATGAAATCGACAAAATGGGTCAGGACCATAGAGGTGATCCAGCATCTGCGTTATTGGAAGTGCTTGATCCAGAGCAGAATAATTCTTTCAACGACCACTACATGGAAGTTGATTACGATCTGTCCGAGGTCATGTTCATTTGTACGTCTAATTCAATGAATATTCCAGGTCCATTATTGGATCGAATGGAAATCATCCGAATTCCTGGCTACACCGAGGAAGAAAAACTTAACATTGCAGAACGCTATTTATTACCGAAACAGATTAAGAATAACGGCGTGAAAGACAATGAGATAGCAGTTGGCTCGCCGGCGATAAAGGATTTGATTCGCTACTACACCCGCGAGGCTGGCGTTCGAGGGCTAGAACGTGAGCTTGCAAAGTTATGCCGAAAGGTTGTGAAAGAAAGTGCCCTGCGTGTTAAAGACGACAAGTCGGAGGACAAAACCCTCGAGATAACAGGTGAGTTGTTGGAAGACTATTCCGGCGTGCGTAAGTACTCCTATGGGCGAGCGGAAGATAATGACCAGGTCGGACAGGTAACCGGGCTTGCTGTCACTAGTGTGGGCGGAGAACTGCTGACGATTGAAGCCGTTGCTGTCCGTGGTAAAGGGAATATCATAAAAACCGGGTCCCTCGGTGATGTCATGCAAGAATCTATTCAGGCGGCCATGACCGTCGTTAGGAGCCGTGCCCAGGTACTGGGGATCCGTGAGGACTTTCATGAGAATTATGATTTACACATCCACATGCCGGAGGGTGCGACACCTAAGGATGGCCCGAGTGCAGGTATTGGTATGTGTACAGCGTTTGTTTCTGTATTAACGGGCATCCCAGCCCGATCCGATGTTGCCATGACCGGAGAGATTACTCTTAGGGGTCAGGTCTTGCCTATTGGTGGATTAAAGGAGAAACTACTTGCTGCACACCGAGGCGGGATCAAAGTTGTCTTGATACCGGACGAGAACCAGCGAGATTTGAAGGAGATTCCTGACAATATTAAAGGTGAACTGATTATCCACCCGGTGAAATGGATCGACGAGGTTCTGGAGTTTGCACTACAAAGGATGCCAGAACCCCTACCGGATGAGCCGAAAAAAGCAACAACAAAAGAACCAGAAGCAGGTGAAACCGACGGAGACCGCAGAATATCTGCACATTAGGGCCTCAGCTCTTGACAGTCATTTTGCGCAGTTGGTATAAGTTGTTGTGCTAGTCGGACACCTTATCTATCTACACCGACTGCCCTGACGGGCAGGGCATAAAGCCAAAAAGTTTTTTCCCAAGAGCCTGAATAATCGGGCCGATTTAATTACATTGACCAGAAGGGGTTTAGAGTGAACAAACAAGAATTGATTGAAAATATAGCGGCATCAGCCGACATCACAAAGGCGGCTGCTGGACGGGCTCTTGACTCGATGATCGACTCTGTCACAGATGCATTAAAAAAAGGCGATTCCGTCGTACTGGTAGGTTTTGGTACGTTTAACGTCCGTGATCGAGCGGCGCGAACTGGTCGTAATCCTCAGACCGGTGCTGAGATTCAGATTTCTGCGGCTAAGGTTCCTGCTTTTAAAGCTGGTAAAGCTCTGAAAGACGCAGTAAATACCTAGTAATCACTGTTTGCTAAATTTTTAACAAACGGTAAAATTCGATTCCTGAAATGGCGCATTCCGATGCGCCATTTTTCGTTTCACTCTAAGTCACTTAAATTCAATTTGCGGTGTGCCCGGTAGGCGAGTTTGGTCAGCCGGATGTCAGTCGAGGTTAAAAATGTCAATCCAAACAATGCGTGACAACTCCGATGGTGTGGTCGCCAAAGTCATTGTGGGTCTCATAGTGATCGTTTTTGCACTATTTGGGATGGGGTCAATCACGACCTTTCTTGCGCCAACTCCTAAGGTAGCGACGGTTAATGGTGAAGATATCACCCAACAGGAAATGGAACTCCAGGTGGAAAGAAGCCGACGCGTTTTGCTCTCTAGAAATCCAGATCCATCCGTCATCGATGAAGATCAACTTCGAGCAGACGTACTCGAGAACTTAATCAACCGAAAACTGCTCACGGTTGCGGCTGATGATCTGGGCATGGCCTACGGTAATTCGAGGCTCGACGCTGAGATTATTGCGACACCGGTTTTTCAGATTGATGGCCAATATAATCCTGATCAGTTTCAGCTAGTGCTTAACTCTGCAGGCTTTACGCCAACGGGTTATCGAGACGAAATGCGCAAAGACAAAATGCTCGGTCAACTGGGTACAGCGGTGCAGGCAACTGCATTTATGACAGAAGCTGAAGCGAAGCGGGCCACAAGCTTGTCGCAACAAACCCGGGACGTCGCTTATCTGCGAGTTGTAGTTGATGATTTACTTGACGAAGTTCAGGTTGACGATGCCGAGGTTGAAATTTTTTATCAGAGTAACCCCAGCCTATATATGACTGAAGAACTCGTTGATATCGGCTATATCGAGATTAAGCGAGCCGACCTGCTTGCTGATGTCGAAGTCACAGAACAAGCGTTGCTGGAGTTTTTCGCCGACACACAGGCAATTTATGCGGAACCAGAGCGCAGAAGACTTGCGCATATTCTTATTGAGGTGAGTGATGAGGTTCCAGCAGAAACCGCCAAGCAAGAAGTTGATCAAGTTTACCAACAAATTATTGATGGCGCAGACTTTGCAGAACTAGCCAAAGCCCATTCAGATGACCCTGGCTCTGCAGAAATAGGCGGTGACCTTGGGTTTAACGATCGTGGTACGTTTGTAGAGGAGTTCGAGGAAGTCGGTAACAACCTCGCATTGAATCAAATGTCTAAACCTGTGCTGACGGAATTTGGATATCACATCATCAAATTATTGGATCTAGAAGAAGCAAAAGAACCGGTTTTTGCTGAGGTTAGAGATCGAGTAGAAGCTGAGTATAGAGCTGTTGGGGCAGAAGAAATGTTCGTCGATCTATCCTCAAAGTTGAGTGAGATCTCCTTTGAAGCCACCGATCTACAAGAGCCTTCAGAGGAGCTTGGGTTAGAACTTAAGTCTACTGGGCTAGTGACGAGATCTACTGAAGAAGGAATGGCAGCTAATCCTGCGGTCCTTAACGCAGCCTTTGGACCAGATGTGCTCCAGGATGGAAACAACAGCTCGCTCATCGAAATCACACCAAATCACCACCTTGTGGTCAGAGTGAATGAATACCAGCCTAGCGAATTAAAACCATTAGAGGTTGTGCGTGAAGAAGTTGTACAAACATTACGCAGAGAGAAGGCGACAAGCCTCGCTGCTGAACAGGCAAAGGCGATGGTTGCCATGTTAGAGGATGGTTCTATAACTCGCTATGTTGCCGACCAGTATGGGTTGCAATGGACAGTGGTGTCTAAAGCAAGCCGCAGTGAGCGGGAAATTGATGCTGAGATTAATCGCGAGGCGTTTTCTTTAGCGCGGCCAACGGAAGGAAACAAATCTGTGGGTTATGCTTTGTTATCCAATGGAGATGCGGCGGTTGTGAGTGTGACAAATGTTCAGAACAAAGCTCCAGAAGACGTGGACGTGAGTAATCTAGGCAGTCTGGCAAGAGTGCTCGCAACCCGTGAAGGCGCTTCTGATTACCAGGAGTTGGCTGAACATTTACGGGAAATCAGTAGAGTTTCCCGTCAGTAATCGCTATCGAGTTTGGGTCACATCAACGTATATTGTCAGGCGATCGCCTGGTTGAATATATTTTTGTGACCCAACCTTATTATTCCATTTCTTGATTTGACTCACCGAGGTGTTGAACTTGGTTGCGATCTTCGACAGGGATTCTCCACGTCTAACCCGATAATTCACTTTTCGAATCACACCCCTTGAATCAGGTAGTGCCGCCAATTGGGTTTCTTTGCCGCCGAAGATTAGCAGTTCTCTTCCAGGATAAAGGGTATCGGTAGGTGCCATCCCGTTCCATTTTGCTAACACCCGGGTTGAAACCGAAAACTTTCTCGATAGATCCCAGAGGTTATCGCCGGACTTTACGGTGTACTTTACGGGTTCGACACCGGTTTTACGCTTTGCCACTTCATGGGTAGCCTTAAGACGTTCACCCTCACTCAGCTCATAATTTCCCTTGTTAGCGGCCGCCATGGGTACCAGTAACTCCTGACCAGCAATAATGGTATTGCCGCGTATATTGTTGGCTTCACGAATCGTCGCAACACTAGACTGGTAGCGATCTGCAATAACGCCGAGACTCTCGCCTGGCTTGATCTTGTGGGATCTCCAGCGGAGTCTTTCGTTTGCGGGCAATGCAGCCAGAGCGCTGCGGAAGTGCTCCGCATTACCGGCGGGTACGAGTAGCTTGTGTGGACCTTTTGGGTGGGTTGCCCACTTGTTATAGGCAGGGTTCAACAGGTACAGCTCCTCGATAGAAATATCCGCCAGATCTGCCGCGATGGCTAAATCCATTTGGGATTCAATTTCCATTTGTTCGAAGTAGGGCTGGTTGGGTATTGGCTTTAATGTGATGCCATATTTTTCGGGATCAGCAATCAGTGCGCTGATCGCCAGGAGACGGGGTACGTAAGCTCTGGTTTCCCGGAGCAAACCAAGGGAAAAGAAGTCGATAGGCTTACCTGCACGGGTGTTTTTTCGCATCGAAAATCGAACATTACCTTCGCCTGAGTTATAGGCCGCCAGCGACAACAGCCAATCGTTATTCAAGGACTTATGGGAATCCGAGAGGTAATTTAACGCTGCATTGGTGGCCGCTGGCACGTCTCGACGCCCGTCATACCACTGGTCAATTTTCAGGCCATAGAGTCGGCCGGTCGAAGGGATAAATTGCCACAAACCTGAAGCGCGGCCATGGGAGTAAGCAAAGGGGTCGAAGGCGCTCTCGACGATGGGTAACAGTGCCAATTCCATGGGTAGACCCCTGGACTCGATTTGGCTGACAATGTGATACATGTAACGTGTTGCCCTGGTGGCGACACGATCGAGATAGTCAGGATGGCGGATATACCAATTTAGCTCTGACTGTACTCTTTGTTCATCGATATGGTGGTCAAGGGCAAATCCCTGCCGAATTCGTTCCCAGATGTCATCAGGCAGGGCTTCCGGTTCGTCCTGTTCTAGCGGCAGGGGGTCGCCGTCACGTTCGATCAGGTCGTCCTGGCCATCGTCTGTGATCGGCATTGCTGCGGCTATGACAATTTCTTCGCTCACCAGCTTGGTCAGATCAGGTCCATCCGCTGCTTCATCGTCAGTGGTATCTCGGGTGCCCAGATCGGTCAATAGTCCGGGCATCTGACAACCAGTAATCATGACAACTGCTAATAGAATGGTGCTAAACTTAAAAGGTAATGCCATAGGAACTTCAGGGCCGACTGCGAGTTATGTCTTAGTATAATGGCAAGGATTGCAGACTACTAATAGCCCGTTCACAGATTATGCAAGATGTTAAAGATTGGTTTGCAACGCCACTAGGGCAGCAGGTCCTGGCAAGTGAAGAGAGAGTGCTGGAACAGCTGTTACCGGGCTTCTTTGGCTATCATTTGCTACAGCTGAGTCCTCAACAAGCCCCGTTGTTCTCCAGCAGCGTTATTCAGCACAAATTGAAATTAACTGAAGGTGTGGAGAATAAACTCCTGACGGGCGACTCTATGTCGGCCGATGCAACCGAATTGCCTTTCTCGGAAGACAGTATTGATGTGGTCTTGCTTCATCATCTGCTCGAATTTCATCATGATCCGCAAAAACTCCTGAGGGAAGTCTCCAGGATTGCACTGCCGATGGGTCAATTGGTGATTGTCGGGTTTAATCCACTGAGTTTGTGGGGCGCGTGCCAACCAGTGGGGCGTCTCCGCAATAAAGCGCCCTGGACTGGAAAATTTATTCCACCGGGCAAGTTAATGGATTGGCTGAATTTATTGAATTTCAAAATAGATCGCGCCCAGTACTGTTTATACGGTTGGCCGACGCTTCGGTCTACCTCAAAATTACCTGATTTCTCCCAGGGCCTGAGTCGTAACGCAAATTTACCATTCGGAGGCATATATATTATTGTCGCTCGAAAACAAGTGGGTTCAATGATTAAGGTCAGGCCAGTCTGGCAACGAACGCCTGCCTTTGGTCGCTTATCGGTGGTGCCGCCCGCGAGGCCGGCGGCGGGCCGTGGTCTAACCACCCGTGATTTTCCACCGGAAGAATAAGGGTAAAACGGCGCAGCAAAAGCCGACAAAATTATGTGACGGACGCATTGGCGTACCGCAGATAGACGACCGGACTATGGAAGACACATGCGACAAATAGTTTTAGATACGGAGACGACCGGACTTGAAGTAGAACTCGGGCATCGGGTGATAGAAATAGGTTGCGTAGAACTGATTGACCGTAAGTTAACACATAAACATTTTCACCAGTACATCAACCCAGAACGTGACATTGATGAGGGCGCCCAGGAAGTCCACGGGATTAGTCGCGAATCACTTCGGGATAAGCCCGTCTTCAAAGAAGTCTGGCAACCATTTCTAGAATTCGTCAAAGGTGCGCAACTCGTCATTCACAACGCACCTTTTGATGTTGGATTCCTGAATTATGAGATGAGTTTGCTCAAAGGCTCCCATGGACGCATCGAGGACTATTGTTCGATTTTTGATAGTCTGGATGCGGCAAGGCAAAAGCATCCAGGTCAGAAAAATAATCTGGACGCTTTGTGTAAGCGCTATGGGGTCGATAACTCCCAACGAGATTTGCATGGTGCGTTGTTGGATGCTGAGATTCTGGCTGATGTTTATCTGTTAATGACCGGTGGCCAGGTGTCACTAGGTTTGATGGGTGAAGAAGCGAGCAAAGATATCCAGTCGACCTCAGTTGTGCGGACTCTGGACGCTAATCGGCCCCCACTAAAAGTCATTCCTGCTTCAATTGATGAGCTAGCTCGACATGAAGCTAGACTCGATAAGCTGGATGGAGCTTCCGGTGGAAGTGTCTGGCGTCAGATGGAGCTTGAGTGATGTTTGTTTGGCCAGAGCCTAACCTGGAGTTTGTGCCTTCGGTACAACCTCCAGCCACCGAAGAAGGTTGGTATTTTGTTTTTTGTGGCTCTGAAATTTATCAGTCCATTGACGACAAAGGGAATTGGCAACCCTTAACAAAATTGCCAGAACAGGATGTTGTTCAGTCACACTATCTGGGCCAGATCGCCGGTACCCATTGTCACGCAGTTGAAGTTGCAGAAGGGGGACCTTTTGCTGGACTACGAAGCCTCTTTGGCAAGACTGATCACTTTATGTTTTCTCTAGCAGGTCGTGCTGTTCAAGTGCTCGATTGGTTTCGCTCCCATCAATATTGCGGACAATGCGGTGCACCCACAACGGTCCACGAGAAAGACCGCGCGATGGTCTGCGCAGAGTGTAAAGCTTTTTACTATCCTCGATTATCTCCGTCGATTATCACGTTGGTTTATCGAGGTGATGAAATGTTGCTGGCACGGAATCATCGATTTCCGGAGGGCATGTTCAGCACTCTAGCGGGATTTGTGGAACCTGGAGAATCGA
Source organism: uncultured Pseudomonadales bacterium (assembly GCA_963976815.1). Lineage (GTDB taxonomy): Bacteria > Pseudomonadota > Gammaproteobacteria > Pseudomonadales > Azotimanducaceae > JAHRVQ01. The sequence continues at coordinate 36,610 of CAXBLU010000008.1, forward strand.
TAGAGGAAACCGTGCGCCGAGAAGTGTTCGAAGAAGTCGGCGTCAGGGTCGGTAATCTTGAATATATGGGCAGCCAGCCCTGGCCCTTCCCAAATTCACTGATGCTAGGATTTCTGGCGGAGTATGAGTCAGGGGAGCTTGTGCTTCAGGAGGATGAAATTTCTGAGGCGGACTGGTTTCATCACTCGGACCTGCCCAATATACCTGGACCGGTTGCCATATCTCGATGGTTAATCGACGTCCATCTGCATCGTCTCGGTGCCTGAGCTAGCCCTTGTCTAGCCGGCCGGTGATCTTCTGATAGCCAATTGGAAATAATCTTTCGAGTAGGGCAATAAATTTTGCATCCTTGCCGACCAGAATTTGCGCCTTATTCTTTCTAACACCTTTTAATATTTGCTCCGCTGCTTGTTCTGAGGTGAGTCCCGCAAGGCTCTCAAATTTTTGCACAAATTCTTCTTTGGTAGGTGATGCGTTGTCACTTGGGACAAACCGGGAGTTCTTCACAATATTGGTTTTCACGCCACCTGGCTGGACACAACTGACGCCAATGTTGCTATCTGCTAGTTCCTGCCGCAACGCATAGGTAAAGCCCCTCACAGCAAACTTTGAGGCATTGTAGGCCGACTGTGAGGGTAGGGCGATTGTGCCGAAAATAGAGGATGTATTGATGATATGGGCTTCCGGTTGTTCCCGCAGGAAGGGTAGAAATGCACGGGTACCATAAACAACACCCCAGAAGTTGATATTCATCAGCCACTCAAAATCATCAATGGACATGTGTTCAACCGTATCGGTCACTGATACACCGGCATTGTTGAAGATCATATTCACCTTGCCGTGCTGCTGTTGCACGGCGCTGGCAAAATTCTTCACATCTAATTTATTGGATACATCGATCGTGTGGCAGGTGACCTTTACTTTAGTCTGGATGAGAGCTTCAGCGTGTATGAGAGCTTCCGTCTCATGAAGGTTGTCTGTGTCGACGTCGGAAATGGCGACATGACAGCCTTGATTTGCTAAGGACATTGCCAGTGCGCGACCCATACCTGAGCCCGCACCGGTGATTGCAGCAACCTTACCGGTGAAGTCTTTCATACAATTACCTGTTGATGTCTTGAATGATACGTTTGTCACCTAACCGTTTAGTAAATCCTTTGCTATCCAGAAATTCGAGTAGCTCAATGCATAGATTACGTCCGATCTTAGACTTGTCGCGAAATTGAATAACCGTAAACTCTCCGCCTTCAGTTTTTGCAACTGTTGCGGCGAGAGCGCGTAATTCCTGGAGGGCTTCAGGCAGAAAATAACGGTTCTTAACCGGCCGGAATAACAGTCCTAACTTTAAACACTCCCCTAACAACTTCTCGAGGGCTGCAGGTGGCAAATTCACTTGTTTGGCTAGCTCATGAATCACAGGGGGTTGCAGCGGTTCCTTTGCTAAGATGGCTTCCACCTTCAACCACAGGGTTGCGGCAGGTTTAGACAAGCCGGGACCCTGACCCGCAAGGGCAACCTGCGTACCATCTATTTCTACTTTTTTGACCTTAATACATTCTGCTATGAGGAGTTTCAGTAAACTGTCTTTGACGCCGAGGGTAAGTCTTAAATCTTTTTGGCTAAGACTCGACTTTTCGAGTGCGTGCAGCATTTCTTGCTGGCGTTGTTGGAGGTGATCCGGATGATGACTTAAGCCTGATTCATCCACGAGGTAGCTGGTCTCAAGATGTAGTTGGTTCAGACCGTGCTTCAGCTGGGTTAAATCAATTCCTTCCCTTGCTGTTTTGACCAGTTGATCTATATGCGCAACCGGGTCCTGCAGGAGCATCTGGTTGAGTAGGGCTAATCGATCGGGTTTACTTCGACCTCGTTTAACGGAATAGGGGTTAACCACCCAACCGCCCGCTAGCGTACGGCTCGCCGACTGATCGCGAATAACAAATCGATCCTGGTAGCAGGCGCTGAGGGGTGTTTCACTGACGATTTGGCAAAGGGCTGAATCTCCGGGTTCTAATTGCCTTTGAGACAGCAAAAAAATTCTCCCGGTTGTGTGTTGAGCACCCAGGTGTATATGCACGGGCAAGCCAGTTTTCAGCGGGACATGTTCGGTGGAAAGCAGGTGCAGCTGAACATCGAGACGAGTCGAAACCGGTAGGTCCGGATGACTTGTTACCCACTGACCTCGGGTAACTCGTTCAACGTCGATATCACCGGTCAAATTAAGTGCACAGCGATCTCCAGTTGTTGCATGGGCGGCGTCTTCGTCCTGTCGGTGTAATGCTCGAACTCGAACTTTTAAGTTCGAGGGCATCAGACGTAATTCATCATTGACGTCAACTGTGCCGGAGAATACAGAGCCCGTCACGACCAGACCACTGCCCTTGACATTAAATTTACGATCAATCGCCAGACGAAAGTGTTGTTGATTGGATGCTATGCGATTTGAATTCAACAACCAGAGGTGCTGTTTTAGCGCGTCTACTCCAGTACCTTCAATGCTACTAACTTCAAAAGTTGGCGCATCTTTATAGCGTGATGTTGAAATGAGTTCAGCAATCGATCGGCGGCTTTGGCTAAGTGCTTCAGGCTCAACCCGATCAATCTTGGTCAAAACAACGGTCGCGGATTGGATGCCCAATAACTCCAGAATAGCGATGTGTTCTATCGTTTGTGGCATGGGTCCATCATCGGCCGCTATGACGAGAATCGCATGGTCGATCGCAGCAACACCAGCAAGCATGTTGCTGATAAATTTTGCGTGGCCAGGAACGTCAACAAATCCAATGCTTTGCTGGTCTTTGTGTATATAGGCGAAGCCAAGGTCAATCGTTAAGCCCCGAGCCTTCTCTTCAGCGAGGCGATCTGTGTCTACTCCGGTTAGCACTTTTACCAGACTTGTTTTGCCGTGGTCGACATGACCTGCCGTTGCAAATATCACAACTTGAGTAACGCTATCTGGTTGAGCAAAGGTGCTGGATCATCCAAGCAGCGAAAATCAAAAATGAGTTGGCCGTTGTGGATGCGGCCTAGTACGGGTGTCGGGAGAGATCGAAATGCCAGTTCGATTGCGGTGAGCGTTTTGTCTTTTCCATTTAAGGGGGTGATTGCAATTCCAAAACTTGGGATTGTGTGGCTGGGAAGGGCGCCGCTACCAATTTGGCTCTGGGTTTCACATGGTTCAATTTGAAAGCCGTCGATCTGTACTTTATGACAGAAATTGTCGGCTGCGATTTTAATATCTTCTGCTGTTCGGGTCAGGTCCCTTAGGGTGGGAATGCTTCGGGTCAGCTGATCAGGATCAAGGTAAAGTTTCAGCACTTCGGTAAGTGCCGCCAGGGTCATTTTATCAATCCGCAGTGCTCTTTTAAGCTGGTGGGCTTTAATGCGCTCAATCAGATCTTTTTTCCCAACAATAATGCCGCATTGGGGACCGCCCAACAATTTGTCTCCGCTAAATGTGACAATGTCTGCTCCGGCTTTAATTGAATCCTGGACGGTAGTTTCATAGGGAAGGTTCCAACGTCGAAGGTCGATCAACGTGCCACTACCCAGATCGGTCATAAAGGGTAAATGATGTTGATGGGCAATCTTACCCACATCCTCATCCGACACGCTGTGGGTAAAACCATTAATTTCGTAGTTGCTCGTGTGGACCTTCATCAGCAGAGCTGTCTGTGTTGATATTGCGTTCTCATAATCCCGAGCGTGAGTGCGATTGGTAGCGCCAATTTCTACCAGGGTACAGCCTGATTGGGACATGATTTCCGGAATGCGAAATGATCCGCCGATTTCAACCAGTTCACCTCTAGATACTGGGACCTCCCTGCCGGCGGCGAGGGCACTTAAGGAAAGTAAAACCGCAGCGGCATTATTGTTCACAACCGTGGCAGCTTCCGCCCCGGTGATGTCCCGTAGCAGCGATTCAATATGACTATCCCGGTCACCTCGAGCGCCGGATGCAAGGTCGTATTCGAGGTTGCTGTACTGCTCGCCAACTAGACCCATAGCCTGTATCGCGAGGGTGGGCAGTCTGGCCCGGCCGAGGTTGGTATGCAGAATAGTTCCGGTGAGATTGAGCACCGGAATGAGAGAGTTTGTGTGGCTTTGGATGAGTCGCTGGCCTATCGAGGCCAGAATTTGGCTTTGGCCCGGTGGGCTGTCTATCTGCGCTGCTTTAATCTGGGTTCGGATTGATTCGAGTTCTGCGCGTATTGCGTCAACCACCAGGGTTTTGCCATATTCAGATACAAGGGAACGAGAGGCTTCCAGTAGTTGATCTACCCCGGGTAGTCGGGACAGGACTGAAAGACCCATCGGTTAACCCTGTGCCGCCAGAATGGCTTCCTGTAGTGGTCCGAGTTGCCGAATCCAGGGTTGTACTCTCAGTACTTTTGCCGTTTCCCAGTCTTCTTTTGCTGCTTCGGCCTGGGCGCGATCGGGGTAGACATCCAATAGCAGAACATACCAATCGGTGTCGTCATTTTTGATTTTGACAAATTTGGGAGATTGAATGCCGTTCAAACCTGCATACTCAAGCACCCCGTCGAGGTTTCTAAGGGCAATCAACTGCACGGCATAGTGGTCAGCAGGCAATTCCAGAAGCTGATTATCTAATTGGCCAGGATTTGGAAGTTGAACACGGGGCAGTTCTGGAACGGGTTCTGCTGCCACAACCGGCGCTGCTATTGGTGCTTCAATTGGTGTTTCTATCTGCCTGGGAGCCTGGGGTTTAGCGGAAATTGCTGAAACTTTTTCCGGGGCCTTTTGATTTAGGCAATCCCACTGTTCGTCCTGTTGATTGCCATAACAAAACCATTTCTTCTCAGTGACAGAGTTATCAAGGAGAACCGGGGCCTCGCAGGTGTCTCCTTCACATTCATCGGTTGTGAAAAAACGACTGGCAAGGCCACAACTGCTTAGAAGGGGTAATACAATAATAACGGCTAACAACAAACGCAACATGGGCAAAACTGATTTAGCAAAAAGCGAATTCAATCACAGATCGCCCGTGGGCGATAGCGTTGTCAAAAATGACTGCGATGGGGAAAAATCCCGAAGATACCACCGGTGTGGATAAAGACAATTTGGTTGTTCGATTTAAGCCGTCCCTGTTTGAGTTCTGTAACGAGGCCATGGAATGCTTTCCCCGTGTAAACAGGGTCCAAAATGATGCCTTCTGTTTTGGCAAGATCTGAAATGGTCCCATAGATTTCTGGACCCGCGATGCCATAGCCAGGTCCCACGTAGCCTTCAACGATATTGATGGGTAAGTCGAGCGCAAAGGCCGGTTGGTCGTATCTATCCTGCCACGCAATGTAATCTTCAGTAATTTTGTTAATGAAGTGAGCTTTATCGTCACACACGTTAAACGATATAACCTCCGCTCCCAGGTCGAATACATTGTTACCCAATATGAGTCCACCGGCGGTCCCTCCGGAACCTGTCGCAGACACAATATAGTCCGGACTGATCTGGCACTCGGAAAAATCATTTTTCAATTCTTCACAGGCAGCGAGATAGCCCCACAGGCCAATTTCGTCACTTGCACCAATGGGAATAACAAAAGCTTGATCGCCGTTTTTAGCATATTCTCTGGTCACTCTTTCGATTTCAGCCGGCAAATTTTGGTTGTAACCGCGGCCAGGCATATAAGTAATGTCGGCGCCCACCAGATGATCCAAGAGGAGATTGCCGTCATGATCGTCGGTAGGTTCGCCCCGCAGTAATAGATGGCATTTAAGTCCAAGTGAGGCTGCCACAATTGCAGTTGCTCTGCAGTGATTGGATTGTAGTCCGCCACAGGTAATCAACGCTGTGGCGCCTTGTTTTAGTGCCTCGGCAACTGAAAATTCGAGTTTTCGCAACTTATTGCCACTTGCAGCGGCGTCCGTTAGGTCGTCCCGTTTAATCCAGATCGGTGGAAGGCTATGCTTCTCGCAAAATCGTGTCAGGGGTTGTAAGGGGGTAGGGAGTCGGGCCAGGGAGATTCGAGGCGCGTTCATCTTAATGGCCGTCATGGTATTTTCGCGATCTTGGAGGAACGATTATGGTATGCGCGGCTGAGGATGGAGTAAAGCCAGCTTAGATGGATATGTTAATCAGTTGACCCTTTGTGCTCTCGGTACTCAGGTTTAAAAATCGGTGGGCGATTGGTTTGATGGTTTTAAGTGATTGGAAAGCGTGACCTGGACGGCGATCCGTTCTGTTGCGGCGATCAAGATCCCCGCGGCGCTGGCAAGTGGAGACCCAGATGTTTTTTCTTCTTCGTTCTATTAGCCCTTGCCGCCTCTGGCCACGGGTTCTGCGGTTAGGTCTGGCATACACTTCTGAGTTCATGACCAGAGTTTACTGGAGTCCTGAATATGTCCAGAGTGGGGGTATCGCTTAAACCGATAGTGATTGGAAATTAATTCGATGAATTCGATTAAAATAGCCCCCTCAGGTTGTGTCCTTCGGAATTTGCGCTAGCGGCCGTTTGTTGTCTCGATCTATTTGATCCTTCACAATCCACTACCAGCTTATGGGGCTACTACCGAATGGTGCAAACCCCGAATGGCACAGCTTCCGAATGGAACAATCCCCGAATAGCGAAACAGCAGCTTTTGGAAACACTGATGAAACCAATATTGATCTGGCTTTTTGTAATCACTCCTGTGCTGGTGGCCTGTGGTCCTGTGGAGCCGATTGTTATCAACGGCAACACGATGGGCACCACCTATAGTGTGAAGATTGTGGACAAGGTAGATCAAGATGCCTTGAGTAACAAAATTGCACAGCGATTAGTGGAGATCAATGATCTGATGTCCACTTATCTGCCGAACTCTGAGATCTCTCGAATTAATCGTTTGGCCGTGGGAGCGGGGATGCCAATCTCGTCTGAGAACCAGGCTATGCTGGAGGTAGCGAGGCTGTTATACCAGCAAAGTGCAGGCAAATTTGATATTACAGTGGGTCCATTAGTGAGGTTATGGGGGTTTGGGCCGGATCCGACAACGACCGCTGTGCCGGCGGAATCGGACATTGCAGCGGCCCGGGCGATATTGGGATTAGAAAAGATCAATTTGGAGCGGGGACAGATTCGAAAAACTCATCCGGTTGAGCTCGACTTTTCTGCAATTGCAAAGGGCTACGCTGTAGATGAACTGGCCCGGTTGGTCAGTGCCGCAGGGGCAAACAACTATCTGGTGGAAGTCGGCGGTGAATTGAGAGCAGCCGGGAGAAACCAAACTGGGACCAGTTGGCGCATTGGTATTGAACGGCCTGAAGCGAACACAAGGTCCGCACTTACCTCCATTCCCCTGGATAACATGGCCATGGCGACCAGTGGGGACTATCGGAATTACTTTGAAGTAGATGGTGTTCGTTACTCCCATACCATTGACCCCACCACCGGATACCCAATCACCCATAATGTGGTCTCGGTGACGGTTCTGGCGGAGACAGCGGCGCTTGCTGATGGTTATGCGACGGCCATTGATGTGATGGGTGCAGAATCTGGAATGGAACTCGCAAGGCGGCAAAACCTGCCAGTATTCGTTATACTAAGGAGCGGTTCAGAGTTTACAACCCAATCTAGTGCGGCTTTTGATGAATATATGGCCGCTCACTAGGAGAGAGTTTCACAGGAAGATGTTCGACAGGTAGACCTTCGACAGGTAGGCCTTCGATAGGAAGATCTTTGATAGGAAGATGTTCGACAGAGAGGACGGCCCAATATGATTGAATTTGTCTTAGCGTTTCTCATCATGGTCACCATCGTGATTGCGATGGCGGTTGGCGTACTGCACGGGCGAGCACCGATAGCAGGGACCTGCGGTGGTTTGAACAATCTGGCTGGAGGCGGTGCCTGTGAGTTATGCGGCGGCGATACCAGCAAGTGCGAATCCAATGATCTAGCCCCGGCCCCGGCACGTGGGTCGTTTTTCGACGCTTCCTAATCAATTTGACCTGACGATCCTTTAAACTCCTCGGCTGAAACATTTTCTAAGCAGCGAGCTCGATCAAATAAACGCTCATTAATTGAGTCTCCCTGGCCGAACCTTGGCTAGACATATGTAGCCAGAATGAGATGGCCAAACAGACCGAAGCGGATCCGAACGCGAATATCTTTCTAAGACCTCAATTCCTCCACATTATCTGACCTGCAAAGCAGCTTTCCGTTGCTGGTCTATAGTTATGGGATGAATTTGTGGACCAGGAATCTGTCATGTCGAGTTTGGCCAAAGATGACCAGATCAGATTAATTTTTGAAGATCAGCTAGATCGAAGAGAGATCACGTTACCTCTATTACCAGAAGTTGCCGCTAATGTGATTTCCCTTTCAACCTCGGAAGAGGTTGATGCTCAACAGCTGGCGAACTTGATACAGGGCGATATGGCACTTGCCGGGCATGTCATGCGGGTCGCCAATTCGCCTATATACCGGCCTGTTACGCCTTTTGTGTCCCTCCAGCAGGCGATTACTAGGCTCGGAATTGTCACAATTGGCGAAATAGCTCTGGCCACCAGTTTAAACAGCGATCTTTTTGAGGCGCCGGGTTACAAAAACCTACTTCGACACCTGTGGCGGCAAGCTTTGTTTTGTGCAGCCTGGTCGAGACAAATTGCCAAAATGCGTCGGACCAATGTTGAAACCAGTTTCCTGGCTGGAATGCTCTGTGACATGGGTAAACCCATTGTTATCCAGGCCGTGGCAGATTTTGCCATGGACGAACCTTCATTGATCGATTTTGCCGAGGGTTATTACGTTCGGGCTGGCGCACTGCTTGCCGCGCTCTGGCAACTACCCCCTGCAGTGAGTGAAGTGATTATCCACCATCAGCATGATGAGCCAGATAACGTGCATCGCGAAATTACATTAAACGTACAGGCAGCGCGACAAATTTGCACCCAGGGCTTAGAGGGCTTGTCTGAGGACCTGCTTTTAAGACTAAATTTTTATCCGGAAGATGTGGAGTCTTTGAGACAGGCTACTGACTCAATTCAAGATTGGGTTGAGACCATTGGAGGATAAAGTGATCAAGGTTGATTTTTTGGTGATCGGCAGTGGACCCGCGGGCCAAAAAGCGGCGATCCAGGGAGCGAAGTCGGGTAAGCGAGTGTGTCTCGTTGAATCAGAAGCCAATGTCGGAGGGATGTGTGTCCATAAAGGTACAATTCCTTCAAAAGCGCTCCGTGAGTCCGCATTGCGCTACAAGAATGCGCACAAATTGTTAGAAACCGTTCGACCAACGGAATTAGCACCGCTGATGCAAAACGTAGAGCGAGTGATCAACGCACACGATAATTACATTTCGGCGCAACTATCTCGTAACCACATCACTTGTCTCCATGGTCGGACTTCATTTATCGATCGCCACAGCGTAAATATTGTCAGCCCTGGCGGCAAGGTTCAAAAAGTGATCGCCGACACCATATTTATTGCGACGGGTTCCCTGCCGAGGCTGCCTGAAAATATTTCGATAGACCACGAACATATTCTCGACAGTGACTCGATCTTATCCATGAACTACCTGCCGGCCAGCATGCTGGTGTTAGGTGGAGGTGTCATTGCGTGCGAATACGCATCCGTTTTTGCCGGGCTTGGATGCGAAGTAACCCTGGTCGATCGATTTCCAAATCCCCTTGGTTTCCTAGATGAGGACCTGCCACCGCGTTTCGTGGCTGAATTTGAAGCCTCCGGTGGGAAATTCCTCGGTAACCAGAAAATCGAGTCCGCCTCCTTTGATGGTTACTCTGAGGTTGTGCTGAACCTTGCCGATGGTGTGCAACTAACCGCAGAAAAGATGTTGGTTGCCCAGGGACGGGTATCCAATGTTAAGGGGCTAAATTTGGCTCAGGTGGGTGTTCAAATCAATGACATCAATCTCGTCCAGGTGAATGACTACTGCCAAACCAATATCCCGAATATATACGCCATTGGTGATGTCATCGGGCCGCCATCATTAGCGTCAAGTTCGATGGAACAGGGGCGCCGTGCCGCTTGTCATGCGCTCGGTATCAAACAGGACAGTTTAAGCAACATGATTCCCGTCGGTATTTACGCAATACCCGAGCTGTCGGCAGTGGGATTAACGGAAGCCCAGGCCCGTGTAACACATGGTGATGTTGTAGTGGGTTATGCGGAATTTACAGAGATTGCCAGGGGCCTGATCACAGGAACACTCAACGGTATGTTAAAAATGATTGCGGATCCGGACGGAGTTGAGTTGTTGGGGGTACATATAGTCGGTGAGGGCGCATCGGAACTCATCCATATAGGCCAAATGGCGATGAGCGAAGGCATCCCGGTGGACCGATTTGTCGAGCAAATCTTCAATTTTCCAACGCTGGCAGAAGCCTACCGTGTTGCGGCGCTGAGCATCAAAGGCCAGGTGCAAAATCGAAGGGATGCGCCGAAGGATGCCGCGGCAGGGGCTTAGCCCTGCCAAATTTTCTTCCGCTGGAGATAAAACTCATGACTTGCCTGCATATCATCTAGAAATCTGGAAAGCTCGTCCATTAACAGTGCTTGAGGTCCATCTACAAGGGCTTTGGTTGGTTCCGGATGAAAATCCACCAATACCATGTTTGCTCCAGCAACAAGGCCCTGGGACGCAGCATGGGCGACATCCAGAATATCGTCAGATGAACATTCACGGGTGCCAACGGAATGGGACGGATCAACACAAACGGGCATCCGCGTTAGTCGTTTCACCACGGGAACCTGGCCAAAATCCACCATATTTCGGTGAGGTAGCCCACCTTCACTCTTCATGCCTCGCAAACAAAAAACGACATTCGATGTGCCTTCGCTGGCCAGGTATTCAGCAGCATTCAGGGACTCGTTAAGACTAACGCCATAGCCTCGTTTGAATAACACAGGCAGTTTTTTTTGTCGGCCGACAGCCTTTAACAGTTCAAAGTTTTGTGTGTTTCGAGTGCCAATTTGCAGCATTACGCCGGTTGGATTTCCCGTTGCCTCTAATGCTTCATTAATCTCATCAATATGAGATTCGTGGGTGACTTCCATGGCGATGACTTTAATATCGTACTTACCCGCAAGTTCAAAAACCCAGGGCAAGCAGTCCTTACCATGGCCCTGGAATGAGTAGGGGTTGGTTCTGGGTTTGTAAGCCCCCATCCGGGTGCAGACCTGGCCGTGGGACTTTAGAGCTTTCATCATAATTTCGACATGCTCTGGGACATCAACGGCACACAAGCCTGCAAAAATGTGGCAGTTTTCCTGGGTGAACTGCACGCCGTTGTAGCTAAATCCTGAAACCCGTTGCTCATCCGAATGACGACCTAGGATTCGATACTCCTGTGAAATTCTGATGACCCGTTCCACACCATCGAGCGCTTCAATAACGCCTTGATCCAGGCGTTTTGTATCCCCGAGCAGATAGATCTCCGTCAGTCTTTTTTCTTGGCCCTGAATCTCGTGGGTGCGCACCTGGATATCCGGCAACTGTTCCAGGTAACCGAGTGTTTTCTGATAGGCGTCAGAGCCTTTTTCAATCCCGGAATTTAGTATGACTATCATGTGTGGTCCTTGTTGGGAGTTAACTTCCCCGTTGTAATCGGGAACGCCGTTCTTCTGCTTGTCTGCTAATGATATGACGGCTGATGAGCCGCTGGGTTCGATAGTCCGATTGACTAAAACGGACGCCGATGCGGTACTCGTCTTGCTCTAGCTGACAGTGCCTGACCTCGGCGAAGCAAGCAAGACCAAGGCATGAAGGTTGAAACAGTAAGCGCAGTGCGAGGAATTGTCCTACCTCAATCAGACTCTCACTGAGAAACGATAAGCCGCCTTCACTTATTTCCGCCTGGCAGTCCAATAAACCATCTCGATCGGTTCCTTGCAGGAGTACACTTCGGGCCAAGATTTCTACTCGCTTGTCGAGATTCGCAAGGAAGTTACCTAATTGACGACTCTGCTGGTTTAGCGTCCGCAGCATTTCACGGGATTCCAACTGAAGCTCGTAAATGTCCCGCAGCAAATGAAAGTTGGGGTCAGATGTGAAAAAATCACTAGCAGCGGCATTTTCGGCATCGCCTTGCGTAATATGCCGAAACTCAATCAAGATAGTATCGTCGAGTCGGTAGTAGTCTCTTTTATCGCGATCCATGGACGGTTGCGTACTGGGGTTTATCCTCAAGTTTAGCTTAATGGACACCTCAGTGAATAGAACGCAGGATAATTCGTGACACATTGGCCCGGGCTGACAGCCCTTAGATACGCAAAATCCAGATCCGGTGATGGGTTGGTGTCCTCCATGACGGCGATTTCAGTCACGGGGCTCGTATTGGGTGTTGCGGTACTGGTGATCGTGCTTTCGATCATGAATGGTTTTGAGCGGGAGTTAAGGGAACGTGTGTTGAGTGTGCTAGCCCACGGCGTGTTGGCTGCGGACCAACCCTTTGAGAACTGGTCCGAGACAGCCGCCCAGATTGAGCAGCATCCCGAGGTGATTGGAACCGCACCTATCCAGGAAGGTAACGCGCTTGTGGTTGCAAATGGTGTGGTGGCAGGTATTCAGCTAGCCGGAATCTCACCGGTCCATGAGGTGAAAGTTTCGCGCATTCCTGACTATATGATTGAAGGCGAATTTACGTCGTTAAAGAGTGGAGAATTTTGTCTGTTGCTGGGTGACAGTCTTGCACGGAAACTCGGTGTGGGAGTTGGTCAGAATGTGACTCTTGTACTGCCTGAAGCTCAAATGACTTTGGCTGGCGCTCAGCCTCGAATGCGGAGGTTTGAGGTCGGCGGGATATTTCGCGTTGGCAGTGACGCTGACAAAACACAACTCTACATTCATATTGATGACGCGCTGCGGCTGGGACGCAAACGAGGTGTCTCTTCAATCAGAATTGCGGTTGCTGACCTTTTTGATGCGCCGCGGATTATGCGAGAAATAGCCTCGAGTTTGCCCCGTCAGGATTGGTACGGCACCAGTTGGCTACGCCGTCATGGAAACCTGTACGATGCAATTCAAACCCAGAAGACAACGTTGTTTCTATTGCTACTCATGCTGGTAGCTGTGGCTGCGTTTAACATCGTCTCCAATCTGGTACTGATCGTAAACGATAAACGAGCTGATATTGCGATTCTCAGGACCATGGGGGCTTCCGGGCGGGAAATACTTCAAATATTTCTCTATCAGGGTTTGCTGATTGGCGCAGGCGGGATCGCCGTTGGCTTAATCATCGGTAGCCTTACCGCAACTTATATTACAACCCTGTATCAGTGGGTTGATCGCACCCTTGGGCTTGGCCTTATGGATGAATATTTTATCCATTATTTGCCTTCCCAAATATTGGTTGAGGATCTAGTGCTGATTGGACTCGTGTCGTTGTTCATCTGTTTTCTTGCCACCCTTTATCCAGCATTTGTCGCTGGCAAAACGCTACCCGCTGAGGCACTTCGTTATGAGTAGTCCCGTGATACAGGTGAAGGGGCTCGTTAAGTCCTATCGAGAAGGCGAGAACAAATTAACAGTGCTGGCAGATCTGGATCTTACGGTGGCAGCCGCGGAAAGGGTGGCGATTGTAGGATTGTCGGGAAGTGGTAAGAGTACTTTGTTACACCTGGTTGGCGGGCTCGATCAACCGGACTCCGGCGATGTATTGATCGGTGGGCGATCGATCTATGGCTTGTCCGATGGTGCCCAGTGCAAACTCAGAAACGAGTCTCTGGGCTTTGTTTATCAGTTCCACCATTTGCTTGCGGAATTCAACGCTGAGGAAAATGTGGCGATGCCCTTGTTGATTCGAGGCGTTGCTAAATCACAGGCCCTTGCCCGGGCTAGAGAAATGTTGAGTAGGGTGAGTATGTCCGCCCGTTTATTACATCGCCCTGCAGAACTGTCCGGTGGAGAACGGCAACGGGTTGCGATTGCTAGAGCACTGGTTGGAAATCCAGTTTGTGTGCTCGCTGATGAACCAACGGGAAATTTAGATGAAACTTCAGCAGCTGAGGTGGACGGGTTAATGGTGAGTTTGAGCGAAGAGCTTGGGACCAGTTTTGTGGTAGTGACCCATAACATCGAATTGGCGAAGCGATTAGATCGAACCTTGAGATTACATAACGGAAAGTTAGAGGCATGAACACGGCATTTCTTATTGGGCTGCGTTTTTCCATGGGAAAGAAAAGCAGTGCCTTTCTCTCGTTTATCACGCGGGCATCAATTTTTGGGCTAATGCTGGGTGTGATTGCGCTTGTGGTGGTTGTGTCAGTGATGAATGGTTTTGACAGCCAGCTGAAATATCGCATTTTGGGAGCTGTGCCTCATCTGGTAGTAGATGGTGAAGTGAAGCCGCACCCACTGGTTCAAGGTTCAGCACCTTTTTTAAAGTATGAAGCGATGCTACTTTCCGCAGGTGAGAGTCGGTTAGTTTCAGTGTATGGCATTGATCCTCAATTAGAATCTAGTGTTTCCATTATTCCCCAACACATGCAGCAAGGTGAGGTCACGGAGCTGGTTCCAGGTCGTAACCAGATCATACTCGGTAGCGCGTTAGCAGCGCGATTTGGACTCTGGTCAGGGAGTCATGGAACCCTGCTAATTCCTGTGCCATCGTCGAATGGGGAAACGGTTGTGCCGCGAGTATCTCAAATCTCAGTAGCGGGGACTTTTCAGCTGAACTCTGAATTAGATTACGGTCTTGTGTTAATGCACATAGATGACTTGCAACGAATCACTGGCGACACCAGTAAGCAAAGTCGGGTTACGCTAAAGGATATTTTCTCCGTGAACGCTTATTTGGCCCAGTCTGATGGAACTGCTGTTTCAACCTGGTATGACGAATTTGGTGACTTCTTTGAGACCGTTCGCATGGAGAAGATGATGATGTTTTTGTTGTTGACTTTGATCGTGATGATTGCAGCGTTCAATACCGTGTCAGGCTTAAGCATGATGGTAAAGGAAAAACAGGCTGAAATTGCAGTGCTCAGGACAATGGGGCTTGGAAAACACGAGGTAACCACTGTGTTTGTTGTTCAGGGCGCTTTAATTGGTCTACTAGGGATCACCCTGGGGTTGGCATTGGGCTTACCACTGGCTTATCACGTGACTGAGATTGTGGGCTTTGTGGAGAATCTACTTGGAGGAAGAATGCTAGCGGGCACCTATTTCGATCGAGTCCCCTCAGATGTTCGGTTAGTAGATGTTGTTGTAATTGGCGCTATTTCGCTTCTCATCACGCTGGCATCAACACTTTATCCTGCATTACGAGCAGCTAAAGTTGATCCGGCGGTTGCGCTCCGGGCTGAGTAGTTTACTAGGGACTGTTAGCGCTTAGCTTTTTGCGTAGTCTTCGAAGTGACCAATTTCTGGCGACCTTCCATCTCCAATAGACGCGCACCGCAACAAAACCGAAGACACCCAATACGGTACCCGTTAGCAGGCATCCTAGTAGCAATGGTTGCCAAACCACGGCAACCTGATCCGCAAACCACTCAAGGGAAACCTGAACATTCTTAACGCGATTGGGTTCGCCGAGAATTGTCGTGCCGACCCTATAGCAGAAGTACATCATTGGAGGCATGGTGATGGGATTGCTAATCCAGACAATACCGACGGCCAAAGGCAGGTTACATCTGACCCACGCGACAAGCAGAACGCAGGGAATCATTTGAAATGGAATCGGTAAAAAACAGCAGAACATACCAATCAGGGTTGCGAACGAGACCGAGTGACGATTGAAGTGCCACAAATTTGGCTCAACAATGATATGACTCAGGAATTGCAGCGCACGGGTATTTTTTAGCTGCTCCCTTGTGGGCAGGTATTTCTGGAACCACATTGTCGAATATTCCTGATTAAGCCTCGAAAGCCGCGAGCATTATGCCCAATGTAATTTGAATTGCCAGCCGACACTTACATGTGACCGGGCGTTAAGCCCACAAATGGGCTGGGGGTACTATGGTACATATATTCTATTGTGATGTACTTCACTCTAGTCTTGTTTTCGCTGGGCGTGATCCTTACGTGCCAACTTCCTGCGTTGCCAACCGGCAGCGCACCTTTATTGCTCTTAGTCGGTGTCTTTGTTGCGGCATTCAGGCGTATCACTCGTCCCCTGGCCGGCTTGTGTCTTGGTCTCCTGTATAGCATGCAGCTTGCCGGTGTTTGGCTGGAGCAAAGGATTCCACCGGCGCTAGAAGGCATGCCACTTATTATAGTGGGACAGGTGAGTAACTTGCCGATTGAAAGCGCTAGAGGTTGGAAATTTCAGTTTATCATTTCTGAAGGTCAGCTAAAGGGTCGAAAAGTGGCGTTAGTCTGGTACGAGGATTTTCCTCCCCAGGCGGGAGACAATTGGAGATTGAGCGTTCGCCTAAGCCGACCCAGGGGGTCGGTGAATTTTGGTTTGTTCGACTACGAAGGCTGGTTGCTCAGTCAGGGGATTCACGGCTCGGGGTATGTGCTGGAGAAACAGCGCAACCAAAAGTTGTCCAGTTCTGGCGTTCTGGATCGATACCAGCAAATCAGACAGTCCCTGGGCTCACTTGTCAGGGATCATATTGTACGGGGTGGCACAGCTGAATCACCGGCACAGGGCATGCTACTTGCGTTGCTACTGGGGGAGAGTAGCCAGCTGACTCCGGAAGTATGGAACACATTGTCCGCAACCGGGACGAACCATCTAATGATCATCTCGGGTTTACACGTCAGTTTTGTCATGGGCTTGTTATTCTGGCTAAGTCGGCGAATATCATCGCGCCGAGTGGCCGTGATTGTCACTATTCTGGGTACCACTGGTTACTCACTTTTGGCGGGTTTTGGGCTACCTGCCCAAAGAGCGTTGGTCATGAGTTCAATTGGCTTGTTGGTGATAACTGGGCAGCGAGAACCTTCAGTTTGGCGCGCACTGGTGCTGGCGTTGACCGGCGTTTTATTGATGAATCCCTTTGCACCTCTCAGTGCAGGTTTTTGGCTTTCTTTTACCGCTGTTGCTGGGTTGTTAGGCGGGTTTGCGGGTATCAATTGGCACATGCAATCCTGGCTAGTCGCGTTGCTTAGAACCCAGTGGATAGCATTAACAGCAACGTTTCCATTTTTGCTCTGTTGGGTTTTTAAGGTCTCATTGTTGTCAGTATTAGCAAACCTCGTGGCGGTGCCGGTTGTCACTTTGTTGGTAGTGCCGATGATGTTGGTCGAAACGATCCTGTTGCTGTTATCGGATATAGCCGCAATAGAGTTGCTGTCCGTCACGCTTATTAGGCTCATAACCCTAAGTCTCGAGTGGCTACTTTGGTTTCTTGAGGTCCTAGCGGATCTCAATTGGGTACTTTACGAGCCCGCGAGCACTTCTTGGCCGCTTTTCCTGGCTGTGCTGGCAGCCATTGTTTTGCTTTCCCCAAAACGTTCGATGCCGAGATGGATGGGGTTAATTTTGTGTTTACCACTGTTCACGCTGCCGGAAGTTTCCCGCAGAGAAGAGGCATTTAGGGTGGATGTCTTGGATGTTGGTCAGGGCTTAAGTGTAATTATCAGTAATGAGACAACAACCATTTTGTACGATGCTGGTCCTGCCGTGGGGCGATTTGATGCCGGCGCACGAATTGTGCTTCCCGCATTGAGGCGTCTCGGTGTGTCTGAAGTTGATTTGATGGTCATCAGTCATGGGGACAATGATCACGCGGGGGGCTCGTTATCTGTTAGGGCGGGGTTGCCGGTGCTCGAAACGGTCTCTCAGGATCTGGGCCTGGGTTGTCATTTCCCTCGGCAATGGCAATTTCAAGATCTGAAAGTAAGCCTGTTAACGCCAGGGGCATCAGATCATTTAAAGAACAGGAATGACCTTTCGTGCGTGCTGCTTATTGAAGATCCCACGACCCGGGTATTGCTCCCGGGCGACATCGAAGCAGATGGTGAACAATCCCTCATTCATTCGGGGCTAGGTGCAGTGGATTTTTTGATCTCACCGCACCACGGTAGTGCGAGTTCTTCAACGCCGATGTTTATCAATCGACTTGCTCCAAAATGGACAGTCCATTCAGCGGGCTACCAAAATCGATTTCAACACCCGGACGAGGTGATTGTCCGGCGGTATCGCAATCGCGGCATTCGTCAGTTTAACGTCGCAGACACGGGGGCGTTGACGTTCCGATTCCTCAAAAGTGGGGTTGTGGATATAAGAGAAGCCCGTCGTGATGAACATCGATTCTGGTATGATTCGCGGCGATTTTAATAATCCTTTGGCAAACACTTAACAAGGAACTGAATTGACGGTCCTCGACTCGCTAGTAGATCAACTTGATTTGGAACAATTGGATATCAATTTGTTTCGAGGTCACAGCACCACTGGGGGTGGTCCCCGTGTCTTCGGTGGGCAGGTATTAGGCCAGGCGTTAATCGCGGCATTGCGAACCGTTAGTGAGCGTCCTTGCCATTCGTTGCATGGCTATTTTTTACGGCCCGGTGATCCTCAAGTTCCTATCATCTACGAGGTCGACCGAATTCGTGATGGAAAGAGTTTTGCGACAAGGCGAATTGTTGCAATTCAGAAAGGTGAAGCCATTTTTAGCATGGCGGCGTCTTTTCAAGTTGATGAAACGGGCCTTTCCCACCAGGATAGAATGCCTGATGTTCCTCCGCCCGAGGATTGCTACAACGAGGATGATCTGTTGTCAGAAAATTTGTCCGGCAACCCTGAGCTTGAAGCAAGAATGAAAGCCATGCGGCAGAATAGGCCAATTGAAATGCGCCGGGTGGAGCCAATTAGTTTTGCTAAACCGGTGCCAGGTGAACCCATACAACACATTTGGTTTAAGTCGAAACAATCGCTACCTGATGACCCTGCAATTCATCAATGTATACTGGCTTACGCTTCGGACATGGGGCTTCTGTCGACCTGCGCATTGCCCCATGGACAGTCATTTTTTACCGGTCTGCAAAGTGCCAGTTTGGATCACGTGATGTGGTTCCATAGAAGTTTTCGCGCCGATGAGTGGGTCCTATTCGCGCTGGATAGTCCAACCGCTGGAGGCGCGCGGGGCTTCAATCGAGGCAAGATGTTTACTGTAGATGGTAGTCTGATAGCTTCGGTTGCCCAGGAAGGATTGATTCGAGAACCCCGCAGCTAGCTGGTGGGTGGTACGACCCTTTTTAAACAGGCAATCAATTGAAGCTTGTCCCGTCGACTCAAAAAACTACCGAGTTCTAGTTCTTTGCCATGGGATGCAATACTGACGGTTTGCCCTTCCCAGGGATGTTTCGCCGGTTTAACGAGGAACTTTGCCCAGAGTCGATGAAAGTTCCAGGTTTCGCTTGGCGTTCGTATGCCTTTTTCAACTCTGACTTCATGTTCATGTACTGTAATGACCTCCTGGCGATTACAATTTTTGACGCAAACATAAATGCAAACCGCCAGGGTGGAGAGTTCAAGCACAGAGTAGGGCAGTATCATCCATGCGCCCATAGTGGCGAAGCCAATGCCGATGGCAAGAGAGATTCCCATGAGGGAGTAGAGTAGATAAAGATTGGCTGCCCAACTAAAGGATGCGTTGGGTTTTAGAATGATTTGCCCAGTGTGCGATTTGTCGTCGATTCTTGCGTCGATCATGGCATTATTCTATGTGAAGTCTTATGTGAAGTTTCACGAGAAGTTTTGTGTGAGAAGTCTAATCACCTTAGCGGAAAGACGCCCGGCATTCGAGTGCAATAAATTTCTAGCGCAGCGGAAGATCACCCAGAAGTTTGTCCACGGCTTTTAACAGTGCGGCGTTCTCCTGTTCCGTACCCACGGTTATGCGTAATTTGTCGTCCAGGCCTGAAACGTTAAAGAAGCGAACTAAGATGTTGAGTTCTTTCAAGCCTTCGTAGAGTGCCTGGGCAGAAGCTGACCCTGGCACCGTCGCGAGTAAAAAATTGGATTCACTGTCGACACTTTTGAAGCCTCTCTCCTCAAGGGATATCGATAAACTTGCCCTTGAAGTGCGAACCATTTCCCAGGTATTCCGTGCATATTCTTGGTCGATTAACGCGGCTGATGCTAACTGTTGGCTAATGGCGTCAATATTGTAGCTGTCTCTGGTTTTTGTCAGCATCGGTTCTATCAGACTAGCGTGGCCAATACCGTAGCCGAAGCGCAGTCCAGCGAGGCCATACCCTTTGCTGAGTGAGCGTAGAAATATTACGTTTTCATGGTCTGAAACGAGATCAAGGCAGTTGTAGTGGTGTGCTGGATCAATAAAATCAACGTAGGCTTCATCGACCAAAAGGATGGAATCTAAATTAGCCGCGAGCTGGCGAATTTCATCTGAAGGAATGAGCTTGCCGCTAGGCGCGTGGGGGTTCACGACAAACGTCATTTTGGCCCTGGCATTATTGGCTGCATCTGCAAAGTCACCCGGCAATGACCAATCATCGGCGAGCGGCAGCCCGAGCACCCGGGCATCCTGGATTTGTGCGAGGACAGGATAAAGCGAGTAGGTCGGCTCCGTCATGGCAATCACATCACCGGGATTTGCGAAGGTGCTGAAAAGTAAGCGGAGTAGTTCATCACCACCTCTGGTCGCGATGATGTTTTCGACCTTTACACCATGTAATTCAGCAGCAGCTGTTCTGAAGTTATTGGCCAGTGCTGGTGGATATCTGCGCAGCGAATCTGTGCTTATGGTTGTTAATGCTTGCTGGACATCAGGGCTGCAGGGGTAGGGGTTTTCATTAGTATTAAGCTTAATCACCGATTCGTCGTCGGGTTGTTCTCCATAGCTATATCCAGCCATTCTGGAAATATTGTCCCGCTCAAAGGTCATGATGGGTCACCGTAAGTTATCTTCACCAATTCGTATTGTTCTTTGCCGCCGGGAGTTTCGATCGTGACCTCGTCGTCCAGGCGTTTACCTAACAGGGCTTTCGCCATGGGTGAGTGGAGACTGATCCAGCCTTTGTTCAGGTCGAATTCGTCTGCACCCACTATTCGCACAGTTTTCTCTTCATTGGCGTCGTTCAGAAGGGTAATCCAGGCACCAAAAAAAACCCGGTTTTGGTCATCGGGAATTCGATCAACAATCTCGAGGTTATCCAACTGCTTTGTCAGGTACCGGATCCGCTTATCAATTTCTCGCAGGGCTTTTTTGCCATAAATATAATCTGCATTTTCTGAGCGATCACCGAGCGCTGCCGCTGCAGACACTTTACTGGTAATTTCCGGTCGCTTGACCTTCCAGATGTGATTGAGTTCATCGCGCAGCACACGAGCGCCACCGGGCGTTATGTAAACCTTCTCTGTCACTGTGGAGCCTCTTTAAGCATGTTCCGCAGTGCTTCAAGGGAAACATACTTAAAATTCTGGTTTAGTTTGGGTTCGTTGTTGTCGTCATGGACAACCATTACTCCCTGGGGAAATTGTGGGCCAAGAGGTTTGTTGAAAATTTCAACGCCGTCAGTTTTAGAAACCCCATCAATTTCATTGCCGGCATTGATCCGGAAGGTTGCGATATATTGGTCCGTCGCAAGATCATAAATGGCAAATCGACTTTTCTCCTGCACCGATGCGACGAGGTAGCGCTTGCCGGTATCCTCCAGAATCGCCAGGCCCTCGATTCCCCTGGCGAGGGGCCTAAAAAAGCTGACCTTATCTAAAAGCTCTGGTTCTGATTTGATTTTAGGGGTTGAGCTGAGCGGTATATACCAGATGCCGGTATTTTCTTCAGCGATGTAAACACGATTGCCGGGCTCATCAACCACGCAGCCCTCGGCTTCGCTTTCTAATTGCCATCGATCTTCGAGCACAACCTGATTCACGCTGGCGATTCGATAACGTTCTATCGTGCCTGTGCTACCCACGGCAAAATAGTAAAATTTATCCTTCAGTTTGCCCATGCAAATTCCCCGGAGCTTCTCCACCCCAGATTCGAAGAGATTAAGTTGTCGCAGCATCCTGTCGGCACCCATCTGGTACAAACCTACTTTTCCACTGTACCAGTGACTGGCGACGATCAATGGCGCGCGCTCCTCTTCAAAGGGAAATCCAGGTCGTAGGTCTATATTGTTGGGAGTCCCACCCATCAACACCTGTTTCTGATTACCCTGTAGGTCATAGGTCAGAATGCCGGTCGGCAATACGGGGCGTTGGTTGCTTGCTTTGAGGGTGGCGATTATCAGGGATTGCTCGGGGGCCTCGGCGTCATACCAGACAACCGCATCGTCGACGGAATCACCCGGATAAGGGGAGGGATCTGTTTCAACATCGGGAAACAGCACAAATTGCATACCCAGCAAGAAAAGCAATGATTGGATCAAGGTAATAGGGCCCCTGAGGAAACAGCATTGGATACATCCAACGTCAGGCGGGGCAAATATAATTTTGATTTATGGTGCATTAAAAGGGATCTACACTTTCTATTCAGGATGGCGGAAAAGGGCGTGAAATTGCCACAGCTGTGTGCACAAAGCAAATAATGAGGCCAGGGGAATTTCCGCCCCGGTTCTTGAATCACGACCTATTAACCCCACTATACCTACACTAGTCGTTTATCTGGAAGTTTCAAAATGCGAATCGATCGCTTTACCAGCAAGTTACAGTCCGCGGTAGCGGATGCTCAATCCCTTGCCGTCGGTCAGGACCACAATTATGTGGCGCCAGCTCACCTGCTATTAGCATTGTTGGATCAGCAAGGTGGGTCAACCAAACCGTTGCTGAGCCAGATGGGCGTCGATACGGCTGCATTCAAAGCGGGATTGACGGAAATTTTCGACAAGCTGCCCAGGGTTAAAGATAACTATGGAGATATTCAACTATCTCCAGAGCTCGGCCGATTATTTAATCTGGTTGATAAGTTTGCCCAGCAGCGAGGTGATCAATTTATTTCCAGTGAATTGGTTTTGCTTGCGGCGGCCGAGGACCGGGGAGATATCGGCAAGCTGTTCGAGAAATTTGGGATCCAAAAAGAGTCCCTGGCCCGGGCAATTAACCAGTACCGTGGCGGAGAAAAGGTGAATGAAGCCAATTCAGAAGACACTCGCCAGGCGCTTGATAAATATACCGTAAACCTGACTGAACAAGCGGAGCAGGGTCGTCTCGACCCGGTTATTGGTCGCGATGATGAAATACGCCGCACAATTCAAGTTTTACAAAGAAGAACCAAAAACAATCCGGTTCTCATCGGTGAGCCTGGAGTGGGTAAAACAGCCATAGTAGAAGGTCTAGCCCAACGGATCATTAATGGTGAAGTACCTGAAGGCCTTCGAAACAAAAAAATACTCTCCTTGGACATGGGTTCCCTGATTGCTGGAGCAAAATTCCGTGGTGAATTCGAAGAGCGGTTAAAGGCGGTATTGAACGAACTCTCTAAAGAAGAGGGTAACGTCATCCTGTTTATAGATGAGCTGCACACCATGGTGGGTGCTGGTAAAGCAGAAGGCGCGATGGATGCTGGCAATATGTTGAAGCCCGCGCTCGCTCGAGGCGAATTACATTGTGTCGGTGCAACCACGCTAGATGAGTATCGAACTCACCTGGAGTCCGACGCGGCTTTGGAACGCCGGTTTCAGAAGGTTCAAGTAAACGAGCCAACCGTCGAAGATACAATTGCCATTTTGCGGGGACTAAAAGAACGCTACGAAATACATCATGGGGTCGACATTACCGATCCAGCGATTATTGCGGCTGCAAAACTGTCCCATCGTTATATTGCGGATCGACAACTACCGGATAAGGCCATTGATCTAATTGATGAAGCCGCAAGCTTGATCCGAATGGAAATTGACTCTAAGCCGGAAGAAATGGACCGCCTCGAACGCCGCTTGATTCAGCTCAAAATTGAACGTGAAGCATTGAAAAAAGAAACCGATGAGGCAACTAAGGCCCGGCTTATTACTCTGGAGGAAACAATTGGTACGCTGGAAAAGGAATATGCAGACCTTGATGAAGTCTGGATTACCGAGAAAGCTGCTTTAAGTGGTACTCAGCATATCAAAGAAGAATTGGAGCAAGCGCGTGCAGCTCTAGAAGTTGCCCGTCGAGCTGGGGATCTAACAAGAATGTCAGAGCTGCAGTATGGCGATATTCCCGGTCTTGAAAAGAAGTTGGATCTGGCAGCCCATGCAGAAATGTTGGATATGAAATTGTTGCGGAACCGTGTGACGGAAGAAGAGATCGCGGAAGTTGTTTCTAAATGGACAGGTATTCCGATTTCCAAAATGCTTGAAGGCGAGAAAGCCAAATTGCTTGAACTTGAAGCAGAATTACACAGACAGGTGATTGGCCAGGATGAAGCGGTATCCGCAGTCTCAAATGCGGTTCGACGTTCAAAGGCCGGTATTTCTGACCCCAATCGCCCCAATGGTTCCTTTTTGTTCCTCGGGCCAACGGGTGTCGGTAAGACAGAGTTGTGTAAAGCGCTTGCGAGATTTCTTTTTGATACAGAGGAATCTTTAATCCGGATTGATATGTCTGAATTTATGGAAAAACATTCAGTTGCCCGACTCATCGGCGCGCCTCCCGGCTATGTAGGTTACGAAGAGGGTGGATACCTAACGGAGCTTGTGCGGCGTAAGCCTTACTCGGTGATTCTTCTGGATGAGATTGAGAAAGCTCATGGTGATGTATTTAACATTCTTCTCCAAGTACTCGACGACGGCCGACTGACGGATGGCCACGGACGTACAGTAGATTTCAAGAACACCGTACTGGTGATGACATCTAATCTCGGTTCGGATCTGATTCAGACCCTGGCGGGGAATGCGAATTACGACGAAATGAAGGAAGCGGTTATGGGAGTCGTTTCACAACATTTCCGACCTGAGTTTCTCAATCGGATAGACGATGCGGTGGTATTCCGGCCACTCGAAAAAGAGCAGATTTTAGGTGTCGCTCGAATTCAATTAGAAATACTGCAGGCGAGGCTAAAAGACTCAGATCTTTGTTTACAGTTGAGCGATGACGCCATCGATTTCCTTGTTGATGTTGGTTATGACCCTGTTTTCGGGGCACGGCCCCTAAAGCGTGCGCTTCAGCGTTACGTGGAAGATCCCCTCGCGAAGCAAATACTTGCGGGTGAAGTTAGCCGAGGTAAACCGATTCGTGGCGAAAGAGAAGGCGATACACTGGTGTTTAGGAGCTAATAGTGATTTTTTACAAAAACTACTGTACATAAAAACAGTGTAGTGATACTGTTCATTCGTACAGTAGTTGTCGGTCCGAGCAGTAGCTGAGAAGTGAGCCTCGAATCGGTGAACGAGAATAGGGAGAATGATCAATGGACAACTCACGCTCTACTGATGTGTTCCACAGTTTTCAGCAGAAGCCTTTAGCGAAGGATCATTCACAGCTGGCAATGCGCGCGGCAAAACAAATGCGGCGTTCTAAGCACTCTCAGCACAAGGTGAAGATTGGGCATACGGTCTGCCAGCATCTGTTGCTGATGATTAATGAACCTGATTGCCAGCAACCAGGGGTTAGAGCGTCCCGGCGTTATCATGATCACGCAACGGAACAAAATACGGGTCGACTTGTGGGGGTTGATGATTTGTTTTCAGCCCAGGCAATTCAACAGTCCGCTGCAAATGATCGCCAGTTTTCTCTCGCTTTTTAAGGTTCGTACCAGACAAGTATCTCGCCGAGCCAGGCAAATTCGCTGGCGGTTTTCTTTAATTCCCCAGAAGTCACCGCCGGCGAACCTTTTTTTAAGTACAATTCCACATCCACCTGATTGTTCAGGTAGTGCAGATCCATTTTTATGATGTTGCTTTGATCAAGCTGATCACGCCATGTTTCGTAAAGATCAGCGCGGATTATTTTCCGAAGCGGAGGCAGGTCAGCACTTTCCCGGGCTTCTTCAATGGCATCATCTTCAGCATCAATATGAATGATCACGTCATTCACCTCTTGAAACTGCTGTTCGAGTTTTCGGCTAACCCATTCCCCGATATGGTGGCCTTCTGAAACGCTAATAGCTGGGTTGACCTGTAAATGTACTTCCACAATTGCGTCACTTCCCATACGTCTGGTTCGAATGCTGTGGGCCTTTCTCACGCCTTCGACATCTTCCGTGCTGACTTTGATGGCTTCTACATAGGATTCTGAAAGGGCTGTATCAACGAGCTCTGAGACACTGGTTTTGATCAAATCCCAGCCAATGATGGCGACCATGACCGCAACGCCGATTGCTGCCACTAGTTCTATCCAACTGATGCCCAGCAGTGCGCCGCCTATGCCGATCAGGACAATAACCGAGGAAAGTGAATCGGTTCGGTGATGCCAGGCGTTGGCCTGCAGCAATCTAGAACCCTGTCGCTTGCCGGTATCCAGGGTAATCCGAAATAACCATTCTTTTGTCACAATTGATAGTGCTGCGACCAGTAGCGCAGGCCATTCGGGTATTTGATAAGAATCCAGGTCAAGCATGCGTTCACTAGACTCATAAACAATATAAGCGCCGACCAGCATCAGTAGAACCCCTAGGAAAAAAGTGCCAAAGGTTTCGAATCGTGCGTGTCCATAGGGGTGATCTTCGTCCGGTGCCTGGCTGCCCACAGCGTTAAAGGCCCAGACCATAATGTCTGTAATCAGATCGGAAAGACTATGAATGCCATCTACGACCAGGGCATAGGAGTTGGCAAAAATGCCCGCCAGAATTTTTATGATGCCAAGCCCAAGGTCAACAAATCCGCTTAGAATGAGTAGACGTTGGGTTTCTTCTTTTGCCTTGGCTTTGAGAGTCACGTTCATCCTGCAGTTATAGAAAATATTGATAAAAATAATAAAAGTGATTGCAGCCCTTGAGGCCGAAATGTTGTGGAGGTTAAAAGTTAAGCGCGTTAGCTGCGTTGTTGGAAGTATAAGGTTATCAAATTTCTGCTCTGAACCGGATACCAATGTGTTGATTACCTACGGCATAATCGCGTTATGGATAAAGTTGAGACAATTGTTATTGGTGGCGGTGTGGTTGGGCTCGCCATCGCCGCCCGTATTGCCGCTGATGGTGATGGGGTATTGTTGCTCGAGAAGGGTAATGAGATTGGCATGGGCATCAGTAGCCGCAATAGTGAAGTGATTCATGCGGGCATCTATTATGCACCAGAATCCCTAAAGGCTCGCCTTTGTGTAGCGGGCAATCGAATGCTTTACCAATATTGTTCGAAACGGAACATTCCCCACCGCAGGGTCGGCAAGCTGATTGTCGCAAATGGGGAGGAGGACGAATCTCAACTCGAGGCGATTCGAAACAGAGCGCTTGAAAGTGGGGTAACAGACCTTCAGCACACCTCAGCCAAACAAATATCTGAACTGGAACCAGCGGTTAAAGGCGCCGCAGGATTGTTGTCACCCTCAACGGGCATTGTTAGTGCCCATGACTTTATGAATAGTCTCGCCGGGGATGTTGCCAATAGAGGCGGCCAGATTGCGGTTCGTGCTGAGGTAGAAGCGATAGCTCAAGGGGCTTCTGGTTTTGAAATTACCTGCCGCATTGAAGGTGAGGTTTATCAAATAGCAGCTGATCGAATCATAAACTCAACGGGCCTATCGGCACAGAAATTAGCCCATAAAACTGAATTTCTACCGAGGGAGTATTTAATTCCAGAACTCCATCTATGTCGGGGCGTGTACTTCAGCTATCAAGGGCGGAGCCCGTTTCAGCGATTAATCTACCCGGTGCCCGAGCGAAACAGCGTGGGGCTTGGAATTCACGCAACCCTCGATCTTGGTGGCCAGGTAAAATTTGGCCCGGATACTGAGTATATTGCCAATGAAGATTACTCCGTACCAACTACGGTACCGGAAGCATACGTTGATGCAATCCGGCGCTACTTTCCTGGTCTGGATGCAGCAAAGTTGTCCCCAGGATATGCGGGTATCAGGCCAAAACTATCTGTTCGGGGCGAGTCGCCCCGGGATTTCAGTATTGAAGGCCCTGAAACACACGGTATAGAAGGCTATGTTCAGTTATTTGGAATCGAGTCTCCGGGACTTACGGCGAGTTTGGCAATAGGACAGTATGTGCGCGATCAAATTGCTACAATAGCGGCTTGACCTTCATCCTGCTTCAGCCTTTAGTCTGCTTGTATGCCTGATCACAATCACAGCCACGATCACCACAGCCCCGGACACTCCCACGGAGGACACTCTCATGGAGGACACTCCCATGGAGGGCACAGCCATGTCCCAGCAGAGTTCAATAATGTCAATTTGAGTTTTGTAATTGCGGTGGGGGCAAACCTTGCCTTTACCATTGTTGAAGCCGTTTATGGCTACCTGACGTCCTCCATGAGCTTGTTGGCGGATGCTGGGCATAATCTATCCGATGTTCTCGGGCTGCTTCTAGCCTGGGGTGCTGCGTTCCTGGCCACCCGAAAAAGTAGCGATGCGTATAGTTACGGATATAAGAAAACGACCATATTAGCAGCCCTCGTCAATGCGCTGGTTCTAGTGCTTGCGGCTGGGTTTATTGCCTATGAATCTCTCGAAAAGCTCTTTTTGCCAACCGATGTTGCAGCAATTCCCGTGATGGTTGTCGCGACCATTGGCATTGCGGTCAACGCAGGAACAGCAATGCTGTTTATGAAGGGTAGCAAGGAGGATCTGAATCTTCGGGGTGCTTATCTTCATCTTGCCTATGACGCATTGATCTCGGTGGGGGTGGTGATTGCTGCGATTATTATTTATTTCACCGGTTTGATGTGGATTGATCCCGTGATGGGTTTGATTATTGTCGCCGTGATCCTAGGTGGAACCTGGGGTTTGCTGCGGGATTCTGTGAATCTGATTTTAGATGCGGTTCCCCATAACGTTGATCTGCAGAAGGTAAAAGACTATCTGCTTGAGATAAATGGCGTCACTGAGGTACATGATCTTCATATTTGGGGGATGAGCACCAAAGAAAACTGCCTGACCGCTCACCTGGTCATGCCGGACAACACCCTGTGGGATTCAGAGGAAAGTTACGCCAGTATCGGCAGGGATATGGCAGACCATTTTAGCATTCACCACGTCACACTTCAGGTTGAGAAAGATCCAGACTGCACCAATAACGATTGCGATTGAGGTAGACTCTACCTGCATTTAATTCGGTGTAGAGCCCCATGACAAAAGCAACAACCCAAGCGGTCAATATCAATCAGTTTATCGCCTCAACCGTCGCCAATCTTAATCTCGACCCCATCCAACTAGAACAACCGGCATCCATTGACGATTTGCCAACACCAGCCTTGATAATCGATTTAGATGTGTTCGAAGGCAATTTAGAGAAGATGCAATCCCATGTAAATCAGCATGGTCTGGGATTGCGATGTCATACCAAAATGCACAAGTCACCGATTATTGCCAGACGTCAAATTGAATTGGGTGCTATTGGCATCTGTTGCGCAACCGTAAGTGAAGCTGAGGTCATGGCGGCCGCTGGTATCGACGATATATTGATTACTTCTCCCGTTGTCACCGACGATAAATTGAAGCGGGTTATTGCGTTGAACGACAAGATTGAAGGATTGCAGATTGTCGTGGATCACATCGAAGGCGCTATTCGGCTTAATGATCTTGCGGCAAAACAGGACGTTCGGGTCCTGGTTGATCTGGATCCTGGTATGGGTAGAACCGGCGTTGAACCCGGTGAAAAAGCGCTGCTTCTTGCTGATCATATTGATAAGAATTGTCCGCGTCTGCAGTTTGATGGGCTTCAGATGTACATTGGCAACTGTATGCATGTGCAGGGATTTGAGGCGCGCAAAAGTAAATACGAGCATTTACTACAGAAAGGCGTTGAGACCCGAGACATGATTGAAGCCCATGGGATTGAGGTCAATATATTCTCAGGAGGCGGAACCGGCACCTTTGACATGGAGCCAGGGCTTGGTGTTCTAACAGATATACAGGCGGGTTCTTATGCGTTTATGGATGTTGAATACCGTGATATTGGCGGCCAGGATAATGACGAGGCATTTACGGATTTTGCGCCGTCGCTGTTTGTATTGGCTACTGCGATCAGTCAACCCCAGTCTCGATTGATCACAATGGATGCGGGGATTAAATGTCTCGCAACGGACACGAGCCACCCCGAGTTTCGCGATATAGAAGGGGTTGTCTACCACTTTGGCGGCGATGAGCATGGGATTGTCCAACTCAATAATCCGTCCAGGGAAATTAAACTAGGGGATCGCTTAGCCATTATCACGCCCCACTGTGATCCAACCGTAAATTTGTTTGACTACTATTACCCCCATCGAGACGGTGTTGTCAGTGAAATTTGGCCAATTAGCGCGAGGGGACGATCCCAGTGATCCCCTGGTTCGAGGATTTTAGCGTCGGAGATGATTTTTCGAATGTGCCCGCCGTAACAATCACTGAAGGTATGACCGCCGTTCATCAAGCAATTTTTGGCGACAGGCTCCGGCTGCCGCTGGATCACGTGCTTAGTGAAGCAGTCACCGGTTCGAAACGAGCCCTGGTAAATCCCTCGCTGGTTTGTAATCTGGCGATAGGCCAAACAACAATTCCCTCCCAGAGAGTCATGGGTAATTTGTTCTATCGTGGTCTAATTTTGCGCCAACCTGTATTTGTTGGGGATACAATTACGACAACCACCAGAGTAGTTGCGTTACGGCAAAACAAAAATAAAGCAGGTAGGCCGGCTAGCGGGATGGTTGCGCTAGAAATTCATACAACCAATCAGCGTGGCGAGACAGTTCTATTGTTTTGGCGCTGCCCGATGATCCCCTGCAGAGATCCGGCGGCAGAGACAGGTCATGAGGACGATTTTGACATGATGCCCTCAGAGATTAGCCAGGTTGACCTAATGGCATCAATTCCAAAGTGGCAATTTGACGCGCTTAAGAGCGAACCAGATGGTTTTACATCTGGTGAAAAAATAAAAATTGAAGCCCGGGACACCGTTAGCCTCGCCCCTGAGTTGGTTCGTCTGACGCAGAATTTGGCAATGACCCACACAGATGCCCAGCGCAGTGTTTATGGCAAGCGATTGGTTTATGGCGGGCACACCATTTCCATGGCGGCGTCCCAGTTGTCTAGAGAAATTCCAGGGCTTGTGACCTTATTGGGATGGTATCACTGTGATCATGTTGCGCCGGTATTTGAGCAGGATATTTTGGAATCTGCCTTTACGGTTATAGACCGTACGCCAACTGATGGCGCCGCTGTCCTGAAGCTGCAGGTTGAAGTTTTTGCAACCAGGGGCGAGCATGCGCCAACTCAGGGAGACAATATAAAAGTGCTGGATTGGTCCCTGGCGGCGCTTGTTGTCTGAATTCTCCGGTTGAAGGATCTTTTTAGTCGCACCGTCAAAACATCGGATGCAAATATTCCACCCAAAAATTCCACCCAAAAATTCTACTACTAGAAAGGAAAAGCTTAGATGATTGATTGGAAAAACTGGTCAGGTAGCCAACAACATTCAGCCCGTCAGCTTGCTTTGCCGGAGTCGGAAGCTGAAATTGCTAGCCTCTTGAACCATGCCCAGAGTGAATCATTGATTGTTAGAGCAATAGGATCGGCCCACTCATTTGTACCTTTTTGGACCGATGACATTCTGGTATCCCTGGATCAGATGAAGGGTGTGATAGAGGTTGATGCAGATAACCGCCAGGTAACTATGTGGGCAGGGACCAAGCTACACGAAATTGGACCTGTGCTTTGGCAGGAGGGTTTGTCGATGATCAATATGGGGGATATCGACCGTCAGTCTATTGCGGGTGCTATCGGTACGGGTACGCACGGAACCGGCCGAGGATTGCAGAATCTCTCTAATCAGGTCGCGTCCCTCCGCTTGATGCAAGCCAATGGAGATGTCGTGCATCTGGATGCGGAGGATGGAGATCTATTCTCCGCCGCTCAGGTGAGTATGGGAACCCTTGGGGTGGTCACCCAGGTTACGCTTAATCTTATGCCTGCTTACCATTTAATTGAACGTAATTGGGTTGCGAGTGTGGAGGAATGCGGCGCAGAGTTAGAACAACTCATCGAGGATAATCGCCATTTTGAGTTTTTCTGGAATCCTGCCAAAGATGTGTGTGAAATGAAAACCTTAAATCCCGTTGAAGCATCTTATCGGGAAGGGGACTGTCCGGTGGGCCCGGCCCATGAAATTATTCCTTCCGCGAGGGAGTTTGAGTTCAATGAGATAGAGTTCTCGGTGCCCTATGAATCTGGTTGGGCCTGCTTTATGGAGCTACGGTCATTGATGCAGACCAGGTATCCTGACGTTGTTTGGCCCGTGGAATACCGGACCCTTGCGGCAGACGAAAGCCTGTTAAGTTCAGCAAAGGGTCGCGAGTCCGTGACCATTTCCGCCCATGAGAGTAATCGCCGGGATCATGTGGCGTTTTTTCTCGATGTTGAAGATCTATTTCGCCGCTACGATGGGCGCCCACACTGGGGCAAGGTTCACACCCATGCCTATTCTGAACTGAGCAGTCGATTGCCAGGATTTGATCGGTTTTGCGAGGTCAGACGGAGTCTCGATCCAGGGGGTCGGTTCTTGAATTCTTTCCTACAGAGAATCTTCGGAACGAGCTGATTTTGCTAGAAAAACTCCGCTTATCGTCCAATTTCCAGCGGCGATTTTCCGCCATTTTGTGCTACAGTTGGTAAAATTTTTCCAGGAGCTATCTTAGTGTTCGAATTGGTACAGGCCGGTGGGTGGTTGATGATCCCCATACTGCTTTGCTCGGTCATTTCTGCGGCCATTTGCGTCGAACGATTCTGGACCCTGAGATCTACTCAAATTGTTCCGAAAAATCTTTTGGCCCAGGTTTGGAACTGGATCAAGAACAATGAAATGGACAATAAAAAGCTGCGAGAACTCAGGGCTGGATCACCCCTGGGGCAGATTCTCGCAGCTGGGATAGCCAACCATCGACGTGGCCGCGAACAGATGAAAGAGTCGATCGAGGAGATCGCGAATCAGGTCGTGCACGAGATGGAGAGATACCTAAATACCCTGGGCACCGTTGCCGCAATTACGCCGCTGCTTGGGCTGCTTGGTACGGTTATTGGCATGATCAAGGTGTTCACTGCGATTCGTCTAGAGGGTACCGGCAATGCAGCGGTTTTAGCTGGCGGGATATCAGAAGCACTTATCACAACCGCAGCGGGACTCACCGTCGCGATTCCAAGCTTATTTTTCTATCGGTTCTTTCAACGGAAGGTGGATGAACTGGTCATTAGCATGGAGCAGGAAGCGCTCAAGCTAGTAGAAGTACTAAATGCGGACCGTCCAGATCGGACTAAGTCCGATATTTCCCAGGTCGTATCTCCGTGAACACCCTATGAAGTTTGCAAGACGAACCAGAGCAGAAGTTGAGGTTAATTTAACGCCTCTGATTGATGTGGTTTTCCTGCTATTGATTTTTTTTATGGTGTCGACCACTTTTAATAAGAACACAGAGTTGTCGATTGATCTGCCGGAAGCCAGTGGCGATCCTGCGCGGGTTGCTGAAAAAGTGGTCGAGGTAACCGTGACCCGCAACGGCGATTATGCAGTCAACGAGGTCTCCCTCGTGAATAATCAGCTCGCCACGCTTAAGCGCGCAATAGAAAAAGTCTCTGAAGGTGATACGACAATTCCAATGGTGATTACTGCTGACTCTGCTACCCCACATCAGGCAGTCGTGACAGCCATGGATGCAGCGGGCCAACTCGGTTTTGTTCATTTGAGCATTACCACGCGAGATGCTGGCGATGGCGAAGGTTAAAAGCCAAACGGATATACAAATCTACGGGAGACTGCTCCGTTACGTGACACCCTATTGGGGCGCGTTTCTACTGAGTATTGTTGGCTTTATTATCTATTCGATAGCCAATGTTTCTTTCCTTCAGCTTATCGGATATATCGTCGATTCCCTCGGGGGCAACGACCCGCTTGCAGAAACCCAGGCGGCTCCCTATATACGGGAAATGTTTGGTGGAGACGGGGCTTTGAACCGAACGATCATACCGATTGCAATCGTCTTGATTGTCTTCGGAAGGGGTATTGGGACATTCATCGGTAATTATTTCATTACCTATGTCGGCACAAATCTTGTGCACGGATTGCGGGTGGAGCTATTTGACCGCCTACTGCTGTTGCCAAGTCGCTTCTACGATAAGAACACCATGGGTCATCTAGTGGCTAAGGTGACTTTCCATGTGACCCAGGTTACCGGTGCAGCAACCGATGCTGTTCGGGTGTTGATCCGAGAAGGCTTTACCGTTATCGGCTACATGAGCTACTTGTTTTACCTCAATTGGAAGCTAACTCTCATTTTTATCGGCGTGGCTCCCTTTATTGCGTTGTTGGTGAATTTTGCGGGTAAGCGTTTTCGCCGTATTAGCGAGCGAATTCAGGATTCTATGGGTGACGTAACCCACGTGGCATCCGAGGCGGTTCAAGGCTATCGAGAAGTTCGGACCTTTGGTGGTCTTGATTACGAAAGGGGGAGATTCTTAAAGGTAAGTAACAACAATCGCCGCCAATCTATGAAGATGGTGATTACTTCATCCATTGCGACGCCGACCGTGCAGCTTGTGGTATCAGGGGCATTAGCCGGTCTCGTCTGGCTCGCCCTTGACCCTGTGCTACTTGCCAATATGAGCTCGGGTGATGTCGTGGCGTTTATCGGCACCGGTGGCTTGTTGGCAAAACCGATTCGCCAGCTATCTGAAATCAATTCTACCATTCAGCGAGGACTCGCAGCAGCCGAAGATATATTCGGCCTATTCGATGAAGAGATAGAGAAGGACGAGGGCACCAGGCGGCTGACCAATGTGAAAGGAAAGTTAGAGTTTCGGGCTGTGAGTTTTTCCTACGATGAACAAGAACCGGTAATTCACAATATTAGTTTTGTTGCTGAACCCGGGGAGACCATTGCACTGGTTGGGAAGTCCGGTAGTGGTAAAAGCACGCTCGCAAGCTTGATACCCAGATTCTATGCTCCCCAGGAGGGGCAAATTCTTCTAGATGATGTGCCAATAGACGAGATTAAGCTGAGTAATCTAAGGGAGCAAATGGCAATCGTGACACAGGACGTCACATTGTTTAATGACACCGTGGCGAGAAATATTGCCTATGGCTCTTTGCATGGGGAAGACAATAAAAAGATTCAGATTGCAGCGGAAAAAGCCTACGCCTGGGGATTTATTAACGAATTAGCAGACGGTCTAAACACCATCGTTGGCGATGATGGTGTTCTCTTGTCTGGCGGGCAGAGGCAGCGTCTTGCTATTGCCAGAGCATTTTTAAAAGACGCACCGATTCTGATTTTGGATGAGGCTACATCTGCTTTGGATTCAGAATCTGAACGTTATATCCAGTCTGCCCTGGAGGCGGTTTCCGCTGGACGAACCACCATTATCATTGCCCACCGTCTGTCTACCATCGAGAAAGCGGACAGAATTTTAGTTATAGATAAGGGGCGGCTGGTAGAGCAGGGTACTCATCAGGAACTACTCAACGGTACGCATTATTCAGGATTGCACAACCTGCAAAATCAGAGCTCTAGTAGCCGACGTCCAGCCAAGGCGGAAAGTGACTTTAAGCCAATAACGGTCCAGCCTGATCGGGGTGTGGGTTGGCTCGCAGACGATTTTAATCCACTTGTGGCAGGCTGGTACAGGAAAGCAAGTTGGACGCGATTGTTGTCACCTCTATCTTGGGTGTTTTCTACCCTGGCCAGGGTTCGTCGAAAAAGAGCTGTCCCATGGCAAGCACCTGTGCCCGTGATTGTTGTCGGCAACATATCGGTCGGTGGGACGGGTAAGACACCACTGGTTGCCTGGCTTACCGAACAACTTGAAGATAAAGGTTATCGACCTGGGATTGTAAGCCGCGGCTATGGGGGCAAGAGCCACCACTATCCATTAGTGGTAAATAGTTATTCTGATGCTGCTGAGGCAGGTGATGAGGCGGTCATGTTGGCCCGAAAAACAGACTGCCCTGTAGTGGTTGATCCAGATCGTTGTAGCGCCGTAAAGCACTTGTTAGAAGAGTTCGACTGTGACGTTGTTATTTCAGATGATGGTTTACAACATTACGCGTTAGGTAGAACGATAGAGATAGCTGTAGTTGATGCGATCCGAGGTTTAGGCAATGGGTTATGTCTGCCAGCGGGTCCGTTGCGAGAACCGCCTTCTCGGCTTGCAGAAGTTGATATGGTTGTCGTGAACGGGGAAGCTGAACTCGAGTTGCCCGTTTCGTTTCTTCGAATGGGTGTTGAGGTGAATAGTCTCGAGAGATTGTCAGAAAGTAGTTTGTCAAAAGGTGATCCGGACAGTACAACAATACACGGTGTGGCTGGAATTGGTCACCCGGAACGTTTCTTCGAAACCTTAAGGCAGCTAGGTTATGAAGTCATCGAACATCGGTTCGACGACCATCATCGCTTCAAACTGACAGATCTTACTTTTGGCGATAGCTTGCCGGTCATTATGACTGAAAAAGATGCAGTCAAGTGTCGCCAATTGGGTACGGATCAAATCCATCTTAACTTCTGGTATGTTGATGTCTCGGTTGCTCCTGACGCCGCATTTTTACCGAAAGTATTAGAGAAGATAAGTGCAAAACAGAATGCGGAAGATCAGCAACTCAAATTGAAATCAGCGAGGACAGTGTGACTGTAGACGGAAAGCTATTAGCAATATTGGTTTGTCCCCTGTGTAAGGGGAAATTGGCATACAAAAAGGATGATCTTGAACTCTGGTGTAAGGCAGATGGTCTGGCTTATCCGATTCAAGATGATATTCCCATCATGTTAGACAGCGAAGCAAGACAGCTCACAACTGATGAGAAACTAGGGGCTTGAGCAATTTTACGGTTGTCATCCCGGCTCGCTATGCCTCACAGAGGCTGCCAGGTAAGCCTCTGATTGATCTTTGTGGCAAATCAATGATCGAAAGGGTGTACGAGCAGGCAAGTAAAAGTCAGGCAACCAGAGTTGTGGTCGCCACCGATGACCAGAGAATTGCCGACGCGGTTGCCAGTTTCGGCGGAGATTGTTGTATGACACGGGGTGATCATGTGTCGGGTACCGATCGTGTTCAAGAAGTTGCCAGCCAGCTTGGATTAAACCCGGATCAACGAATTGTAAATGTACAGGGTGATGAACCTTTGATTCCACCTGGCGTGATTAATCAGGTGGCGGAACTGCTTGTAGAGTCAGCAGCGCCGATGACCACGCTTGCAGAGCCCATCGAAAGTTTGAAGGATTTTTTAGACCCCAACATTGTTAAAGTTGTCACCGATGACAACGGCGACGCCTTGTATTTTAGTCGCGCGCCAATCCCATGGGATAGAGACAGTTCGCCCCAGCAGGTCTCACAAAACGCCAGGCGTCATATTGGTATATATGGATATCGGGTTTCATTGCTGAACGAGTTTGTTGCTTGGCCTCCAGGACAATTAGAAATGCTTGAGAAGCTGGAGCAACTACGAATGATGGCACGGGGCGTACGAATTAGTGTGGCGGATTCTATTGAGATAATCCCGCCCGGGATTGATACCGCCAGCGATCTTGAGCGAACGCTGGCGGTACTAGAAGGTCGTTAGCAGTCTTACTTAGGCTGCATTCGAATCCCGCTGTCCAGACGGATGGTTTCACCATTGATGTAGTTACATGTCACGATGAATGCAGCGGTCTGGGCAAACTCCGTAGGATTACCTAGACGCTTCGGAAATTGTGTCATTTCAATGAGTGGTTCACGAACCTGGGGTGGTGCAAATTTCATCATTGGTGTTTCGAAGATGCCCGGTGCGATAGTGGCGATTCGAATACCTTGACGGGATAAATCACGCGCAATAGGTAATGTCATACCTGCCACACCACCTTTACTAGCGCTGTAGGCTGCTTGTCCGATTTGACCATCAAAGGCTGCAACGGAAGCAACATTAACAATTACGCCCCGTTCGCCATCTTCTGTCACTGGCTCATTTTTAGCCATTGCTGCAGCACATAGACGCAATGTGTTGAAGGTGCCAATTAGATTGACGCGAATCACAAATTCGAATGTCTTGAGGGGCATTGGACCGTCTTTGCCGAGGGTTCGAGCCGCAGCGCCAATACCGGCACTGTTGACGTTGATGTGGATCGCACCAAAGGTATCAAGAGTCTTTTGAATTGCGGCTTGAACTGCTTCCTCTTCAGCAACGTCACCCGCTGCGAAAGTTGCATTTTCACCGAGTTCTTTTGCAGCTTTCTCGGCATTCTCCTCATTCAGGTCAAAGACACAAACCTTGGCGCCCTGACTGATAAAATGTTTTGCTGTTTCAAGACCTAGACCCGACGCACCGCCAGTAATAAAGGCAACTTTATCTTTTAGTTCCATACTTATTCTCTACTTTGTGGTTTAAATGATATTGGTAATTATACCGTGGTGTCCTGTTCGGTTATAGCATTGAGATATACTCTGAGGATCATTAAAGGGCAAATAAATGGAGATTTTGGTTCAGCAAAATACCAATCTGAAAGCGCTGAACACGTTTGGCCTTGATGCGACTGCTGAATATTTTGTTGCTGTTGATAGCACTGAACAGCTAGAAGAGGCGTTCGGGTTTGCGAAGGATAAGAAGCTCGCGATATGGGTGTTAGGCGGTGGCAGTAATCTTGTGCTTCGTCATTCAATACCAGGACTGTGTATCCACATGGGGATTGAGAGCCTTGATATTGACGGTCAACGTGTTCAGGTCGGAGCGGGGCTGAACTGGCATCAGTTAGTCACAACAACACTTAACCAGGAGTTGTTTGGACTTGAGAATTTGTCGTTAATTCCTGGCCAGGTTGGAGCCGCGCCGATTCAGAATATTGGCGCCTACGGCATTGAATTCTCTGAGGTGGCTGTCGAAGTAAATGCGCATATGATTGATACCGGAGAATCCGTCACCTTGGCCAGATCCGATTGCGGCTTTGGCTACCGACATAGCGTATTTAAAGCTGAACTCCGGGATCGTGCCGTCATCACATCGGTGGTGTTAAAGCTTGAATCCGAGTTTCAGCCTCGACTGGAATACGCCGGCATTTCCAATTTTATGGATGCCAATAAACTTCCTTTGTCGGCACAGTCCGTAAGCGAAGCGGTGTGCTCAATTAGGCGAGGCAAGTTACCTGACCCAAAAAACGTGGGTAACGTGGGTAGTTTTTTCAAGAATCCATGGGTGGAAGAAGATTTAGCAGCAGCTTTACGATTAGCAGACCCCCAGATGCCGATGCATAAACAAGCAGCTGGTGGCTTCAAGCTATCCGCGGCTTACCTTATCGAAAGTGCGGGCCTAAAGGGCCTAAGGGTGGGTGGTGCGGCGATTTCTGACCAGCATTCTCTGGTCATTCAAAACGATGGCAAAGCAAGTTTTGCGGATGTGCTGGGCCTTGCAGACAAGGTCAAGCAAAGCATCCACTCTCGATTCGATATCAGTTTGGATATCGAACCGAGAATCTATCCGGATTAACCTTGTTCCGATCGACCAACTGGTGATTCGGACTCGAGATCACTTGTTTCTTCGTTAGCGGAGGCCGTTTCTATTGCGCCTTCTGTCACAACACCACGAGGATCGTTGCTTGACCGGCCCCAGGTGCTAGGGTGGTCAGTATCAATTGAACGTGGTCCAGCAACTAACGCTTCTACAGGTGCCGCGGCTTCAACGATTTGCAGCACTGGCCCAGTGACCGGTGATGCTGGTTGAAGTCTTGGGTCATTACTCGCTCGACCCCAAACAGAAGGGTGGGTCGTTGCCGTCGTCTGCACTTCCGCTGGTGTAGGCTCTGGCGTAGGTGTTACAGCTTCAACGGGTGCCGCTTCCGCTTCAACCTTTTCAGAAGTAACAGCTGCTGCCGTGACTTTCTCTTCAACTTCCACTGGGGCTGTTTCTGGAGCTTGCGCTTCAACCTGCTCCACTACCTGCTCCACAACATCTTCTTTTACAGCTTTTGTTGCGACATCTTCGCTCACTTTCGAAGCCTCACCTTGAGCATCTTTTTGAGATTGGGTTTTAGTCGGAGATTCACGATTGATACGAGTTTCGCCTACTTTACCTGGCTCGGAGACAGATTCCTTTGCAACTTCAGGTGTCTGTTCTGATTTAGCTTCCACCTGTTCACTCTCTTGCTTTTTCTCGGTGTTGCGGTTTTGACTTCTTCGGCGCTGGCCACCTCGACGACGGGTACCTTGATTGCGCTTGTCGTCATCATCACCTTCAGTGGCATTATCATTTCGACTGCGTTGAGGTTTTGTCGTTTCTGTTTCAACTTCGGACTCAGTTGCCTTTGGACGTCTACGGCGTTTGTTTTCGTCATTATTCGACTGGTTACGGTCCGACTGATTGCGATCAGATTTAGTTCGTGCTGAATCGTCCTTAGGTGATTGTTCTTCCTGGTTACGTTCAGAGGAACGGTTTTGATTGTTGCCTCTACCCCGATTTCGGTTGCGATTGTTGCCGCGATTACGGTTCTGGCCGGAGGATTTTGGCTTCGGCGCAGGTTTTTCTTCTTCTACTTCCTCTTCCGCAGCAAATAGGCTGCTTAACAGGCGTGAGATTAAGCCAGGCTTTGCAGGTTCTTTTGTCTCAGGCTTGGCTTTAGGAACCTCTGGGGCAGTTGCAGGCGCTTGAGCAGTTATCGCTTTGACTGCGGCGACTTCTACTGGGGTAGGGCGTGCAGCTTGAGGTGCGAGGGTTTCTGCTTCCTCTTCCTGAGTAATTTCGTAGCTTGCGGCAACCGTATCTTCATCACCGGTTCGAATTCGTTCAACCCGGAAGTGGGGCGTTTCCATATCGGCTGAAGGTACAACAACAACTCGTACGTCATTGCGAGTTTCGAGAGCACTGAGGTCAGATCTCTTTTCGTTTAGCATAAAAGAACCAACGGAAATGGGGACAAAAGCACGAATTTCGCTGCTGGTATCTTTTAGTGCTTCTTCTTCAATCAGTCGCATCACACCAAGGGCTGAAGACTCAATATCCCGGATGCTGCCGGTACCGCTACAACGTGGACAGACAATGCCGCTTGTTTCTCCCAGTGACGGGCGCAGTCGTTGTCGGGACATCTCCAGTAGACCGAACTTACTGATACGGCCAACCTGAACTCGTGCTCTATCGATTTGCAGGGCATCTCGCATACGGTTTTCGACGGCGCGCTGATTCTTCTGTGCGTTCATGTCAATAAAGTCGATAACAACCAGTCCGCCCATGTCTCTTAGACGGAGCTGCCGGCAAATTTCGTCCGCCGCTTCCAGATTGGTATTAACTGCGGTGTCTTCAATATGGGAACCACGGGTGGCTCTAGAGGAGTTGATATCAATAGAAACTAGCGCTTCGGTTGGATCAATTACAATTGAACCACCGGAAGGTAATCTCACTTCTCGCTGGAATGCGGTTTCGATTTGCCCTTCAATTTGGTAACGGTTAAAGAGTGGCACATCGCTGTCGTACTTCTTTAAGCGACTCTTAAATTGTGGCATGACCTGATCAACAAACTGTTCTGCCTGTTGGTAAGCTTCGTCGGTATCCACCAGAATTTCGCCAATGTCATCTCGCAGATAATCTCGAATTGCACGGATAATCACATCGCTTTCTTGATAGATAAGGAACGGAGCTGACTTTTTGGCTGCTGCTTCTGAGATTGCTTTAGATATCTGTACCAGGTAATCGAGGTCCCATTGGAGTTCCTGGGTAGTACGTCCGATCCCAGCGGTGCGGATAATGACCCCCATGTCTTTTGGGATCTCTAGCTCCGAGAGTGCAGATTTCAATTCGTCACGTTCTTCGCCTTCGATGCGGCGAGAAATACCACCGGCTCGGGGGTTGTTAGGCATCAGCACCAGGTATCGACCCGCAAGGCTGCAAAAAGTTGTTAACGCGGCACCTTTATTGCCTCGTTCTTCTTTTTCGACCTGAATAATTATTTCAGTTCCTTCCTTGACGACATCAGCAATATTGACGCGGCCTTTAATTTTGGAAGGTGCAACCGAGAAGTATTCTCGGGAAATTTCTTTTAGGGGGAGGAATCCATGGCGGTTAGCACCGAAGTCGACAAAAGCGGCTTCGAGGCTAGGTTCAACTCGAGTAATTCGAGCCTTATAGATATTGGATTTCTTTTGTTCCCGGGCTCGACTTTCGATGTCCAGGTCATAGAGTTGTTGCCCATCTACCATGGCAACTCGCAACTCTTCAGTGTGAGTTGCGTTAATTAACATTCTTTTCATTACGATATCACTTAAGTTTTGCGATCGTAGTCGCGAAGTGGTATCGCCAAATCTATCGGTGTTTAATCCCAGTGCTCTATTAATCTATTAACAGGGAGAACTGGTGCTAAATGCCTCAACGACTCCTTACTTTCGTTGGGTTTCGTAAATTTTATGGTTGACGCACGCTTACGTGGAGTTGTGGTATCCCGGATGACGTGGGAGATTGAAAAGTACCACTCAATTTAATCAAAGCAGGCAGCGTAAAACTGATCGCTCTAAAACGTAAAACTGTGCCAACAACAAACTGATTTGGCTTACCCGTCGCGTTCATTTGATCGCGGTTAAAAATGTTCAGCGGTTTAATTGCAAAGTTCTGTTAGAAAAGCTCTGTTAGAAAAGTTCTGTTAGAACATGTCTGAAAAGAAAACAGTGCAAACCGCTAAACCCAAAATTCATCTGTGAGATAATCTACTTAATCTTCCCCCGGATCTAATATGTCTCCGGTGGTGATCGTACTCAACAGTGCACGCATATGACCCTTGATATTCCTGCTTCAAACAATTTTTGTAGTTGCCGGAAGTTTAGGGCGAGTCATCGGGCTGGGTTCTTGTGGAACCGGCCAGACCCGTGTGCCAAGGCATCATAGCAACAATTACAGCTCGATCAAAGCATTGCAGGATAGCCGCTTTACATGAATGAAACTAATACAGAGCCAAGGGTCAAGATTGTCTCAATTGACGAAAGTTCCGAGGGCCAGCGAGTTGACAACTTCCTGTTAAAAACCATGAAAGGCGTACCGAAATCTAGAATATATCGGTGCATCAGGAAAGGTGAGGTGCGAGTCAATGGAAAGCGAGTGAAGGCCGATAGCAGGCTAACGCTTGAGGATCAGGTGAGAATACCTCCTATTCGCATGTCTAGTGATGTGCCGGCGGTGGCGAGCCAGGGCGTCCTGCAGCGCCTCTCGGACGCCATACTGTTTGAAAATGAGCGTTTGATTGTGCTCAACAAACCGTCTGGGATAGCGGTGCACGGCGGGAGTGGGATTAGCATTGGGGTGATCGAGGGGATGCGACAACTTCGTCCGACGGAACGGTTTCTAGAGCTTGTACACCGCCTCGATAGAGACACTTCAGGATGCTTAATGATCTCAAAAAAGTCCAGTTACCTCAAAGGCTTACAAAAGCTTCTTCATAATAAAGATGAATTAGAAAAACACTATTTGTGTGTGGTTCACGGGCGATGGCCGGCTCGCAAGCAACACGTCAATCTACCTTTAAGTAAGAATGACCTGGCGAGTGGCGAGAGGATTAGCCGTGTTCAGGCTGATGGCAAGGCATCCCTAACGGAATTTGAGGTGCTAGAACAATCCCAGCATTTGTCTCTAGTGGCTGCTCGCCCCATTACCGGGCGAACCCATCAGATTCGAGTCCACTGTACTGCTACGGGTTACCCTATTGTTGGTGATACTAAATATGGGGATGAAGACGCGGACCGTCAACGCGGTATGGGTGGACGCAGGTTGATGCTCCACGCCAGCAGGTTGGTGATTCCAGCGATTGATAAATTCGACAGGGTGGTGGTAGAGGCGCCTTTGGATAAGCAGTTCAAAGAAGCTATTAAGCTTTTAAATACAGATAGTTAAGTAGCTATGTTAATGTTTTACCTCGTATCGGTTAGGGCGATAGAGCGCCGATCTGTTTAAGTACGGTCACCAACTGCATTAACGGCAGGCCGTATAGTGTGTTGATATCTTTGCCATGGCTGTCCTCAATGAGCAGAATGCCGTGAGCCTCGGCCTTAATGCTGCCTGCGCAATCAAAGGGTTGCTCTAGCTCCAGATAGTGATGGATCATCTGGTCTGAAAGGGTGCGAAATTTAAGTCGATAGTCTTCATTAAATGCTTCCATAATCCCGCCATCGGGGCTCGTTACACAGACCGCGGTAGAGTAGGTGACCCATTGACCTGAACTGATCTTCAGTTGCTCGAAGGCATTTGCGTAGGACCCAGGTTTAGACAGGATCTGATCCCCACAGTGGGCGACTTGATCTGAACCAATGACCACTGTGCTGTAGTCTGCCCCGGAGGCCAACAGTATTTGGCCTGCGGCGTTCGATTTGCCCAGAGCCAACCGGACCGCACGATCGACAGGTATTTCCTCTGGAATAGACGTTTCTTCGAACTCTGGGTCCAGTTGCTTAAAGTCTACGCCGAGCTTTTCCATCAGCGCCTTTCGGTAGACCGATGTGGAAGCGAGCACGATCGGAGTGTTTGGGCTCCCCATTGAAGATATCCTACTGAATTAATGTGAGTTTTTTAGTTTTATCGAGCAATTTTGTTTTGACAGGGACGGGCTGGATGCCTAAGATGCGCCCCTTATGTTTTCAGGCCCCCTCCCAGCGCGAGTAAATCACAGAAAACTGGCGACAGAGAAGCGTAAACTTGAAGGAACTCTTCAACTTCGTGACTTCAGTCGGTTGACGGATTCACTTTTAGAGCCGGAAGGGGAGGTTAGCGCTACACTTGCATTTCGCAAGGCAAGAAAACAAGCATCGTTGGTAGTAGGTGACGCATCTGTCATCGTGAGCCTTACGTGCCAGAATTGTCTGGCACCGGTTGACTACAAGTTATCAGCGCGCTTGAACCATGTCATTGTGAATACTGCGG
Organism: uncultured Pseudomonadales bacterium; assembly: GCA_963976815.1. Lineage (GTDB taxonomy): Bacteria > Pseudomonadota > Gammaproteobacteria > Pseudomonadales > Azotimanducaceae > JAHRVQ01. Next base: position 81,371 of record CAXBLU010000008.1, read on the forward strand.
AAGCGCTATTTGATCTAGAAGAGGATATTGATGGTATTGTGAGTCCAGAGGATCTCATTTCTCCCGTCGATCTACTCGAAGATGAGCTGATTCTTTCGCTACCAATGGTAGCCAGGCATGACAATGCCGACTGCAAAGTCGAGGATTATAAGGCTGCTGAAGAAGACAATCAGGAAGTGAGCCCTTCCGGTGAGACATACAAACCCTTTGCGGGTCTCGCGGAATTGAAAGACGAATTAACAGGAGCTAGCAATGGCCGTTCAAAAAAGTAAGGTTACCCGATCACGTCGCGGTCTACGTCGTGCCCATGATTCTTTGAAGGGACCTACCCTCTCTGAAGAAACCACCACCGGGGAAACCCATCGTCGTCACCACGTCAGTGCTGATGGTTTTTACCGTGGTAAAAAGGTTGTCCATACACAAGACGACTAACTTCGGCTTGAATAAAAGAATAAAATAAGCAGCACCTTTCGGGGTGCTGCTTTTTTTCTGACAGAAAACAACATAAGAAAGGGGAGTTCCATGGGGAAACTGGCCTACGTATTTCCCGGTCAGGGTTCACAGGCTGTTGGCATGTTGGCTGACCTTGCGGGTGAACACAGCCTAATTGAGGCAACTTTCGAAGAAGCATCCGCCGCACTTGGCTACGATCTCTGGCAATTGGCTCAGTCGGGTCCTGAAGATAAGTTAAATCAAACTGAATTTACACAACCCGCACTGCTTGCTGCCTCTATTGCTATCTGGCGCGTCGCGCAGTCTCTTGGGGCGGTAAAACCTGATGTGGTTGCCGGTCATAGTCTTGGAGAGTATTCAGCTCTAGTTGCCGCTGGTGTTATTGGCTTTGCAGATGCCATCAAACTTGTTCAACAACGTGGTCAGTTTATGCAAACCGCGGTGCCACTTGGTCAAGGTGGTATGGCTGCGGTTCTGGGTCTCGAAGACGATATTGTTCGAGAACTGTGTGCTAAAGCCTCTCATGGTGAAGAACTCGTTCAGGCGGCCAACTACAACGCCCCAGGTCAGGTAGTGATTGCTGGCAGTAATGCTGCACTCGAACGTGCAATTGAAGCCCTAAAAGATGCTGGTGCAAAGCGAGCGATGCCTCTAGCGGTAAGCGCGCCCTTTCATAGCGCACTCATGAGGCCCGCCGCAGATAAAATGGCTGAAGCCCTTGCAGGGGTGACGTTCAATAGCCCTGAAATTCAAGTTCTACAAAATGTCGATGCCGGTTATCACTCGAACGTCGATGAGATTCGATCAAATTTAGTTGCGCAAATGTTTAGTGCAGTACTCTGGACAGAAACGATACAGCGTTTAGCAGCAGATGATGTCACGACTGTTGTAGAATGTGGCCCGGGCAAGGTATTGAGTGGCTTGACTAAACGTATTGATAAGTCTATCCAAGGGCTTAGTATTAACTCGTTGGAGTCTTTGACCACGACATTAGAGACATTGGGGTAGTTTGTATGGATAGCCGGGTCGCAATTGTTACTGGCGCATCTCGAGGTATCGGCAAAGCAATAGCCGAGAGTCTCGTGGCTGCAGGGCACTACGTTGTCGGAACGGCAACCACTGCGGAAGGTGCTGCTGGGATTTCCGCCGCGCTCAGTCAGGGGCGTGGTGAAGTGCTTGATGTCTCACAAAGTGAATCGATTGATGCATTCTTTGCGGCAATAAAAGATCTAGATGCACCGACAATACTCGTTAACAATGCGGGCATCACAAAAGACAACATTGCGCTGCGTATGAAAGAAGCGGAGTGGGATGATGTGATCAATACCAATCTTAGTTCTGTCTTTAAGGTTGCAAAGGGCTGTTTGCGTGGAATGACCAAGGCTCGCTGGGGCAGAATTATCAATATCAGCTCTGTCGTGGGAAGTATGGGTAATCCAGGGCAAAGTAACTACGCTGCCGCAAAAGCGGGTATGGAAGGCTACGGTAGAGCACTTGCTGCAGAATTGGGATCAAGAAACATTACGGTTAATTCGATTGCACCAGGCTTTATTAGTACCGATATGACAAACGAACTGCCGGAAGAACAACAGGCTGCATTGTTGACCCGGGTGCCACTAGGTAGGCTCGGAGAAGCATCGGAGGTCGCGTCCCTGGTAGCGTTCTTAGCAAGTGATACAGCTGGTTATATTACCGGCGAAACCATTCACATCAATGGGGGCATGTACATGTCCTAATCGTGGCTGAATGGCCTCGAATGTTTTAACCCTCAATATACCGCCAGAGTCAAGGGCATAAAATACTTGATAGGGTTGCTGGCATTTCATTAAAATAGCGCAGCTTAGACTGCATCCTCAGGAGTAATGAACAACATGAGCACAATAGAAGAACGAGTTAGAAAACTGGTCTGTGAACAGTTAGGCGTAAAAGAAGAAGAAGTCACAATTGAAGCTTCTTTTGTCGAAGATCTGGGCGCCGATTCACTCGACACCGTAGAACTCGTCATGGCTCTGGAAGAGGAATTTGAAACTGAAATTCCCGATGAGGAAGCAGAGAAGATTACAACCGTGACGGAAGCTATCAAGTACATCGAAGCTCATACCTGATCGAATGAGATATTCTCCAAAGGCCGCATTTGCGTTTCGCAAATGCGGCCTTTGTGTTTGTACACTCGGTATTAGTACGTTAAGCAAGTACTTGTAAAAAGTACAACTAAACCGCACTTCTAAAGGGTGTGATTAGAATGTACACCATCATAAAGAGAATATTGCGCCATTATACTATCGTTGGTGCAGGGGGCTTCAGTGAAAAATCGTAGAGTTGTGATAACCGGAATGGGGATGATGACACCCCTTGGTGCGTCACTCGAATCCAGTTGGGATGGTCTTACCGCTGGCAAAAGTGGTATCAGGCCTATTTCAGTTTTTGATACCGAAGGCTTTCCCGTCCGCTTTGGTGGGGCAGTGCCTGACTTCGATATGTCGGAATACCTTTCACCGAAAGAAGCGCGGCGAATGGACGGTTTTATTCAGTATGGTCTGGTGACCGGTATCCAGGCGATGCAAGATTCTGGCCTTGAAGTGACAGATGAAAATCGTCATCGAATTGGCGTCGCCGTGGGCTCGGGTATTGGTGGAATTGTCACCATTGAGACCTGCCATGACATTGTCGTTAATCGGGGACCCGGTAAAGTTACGCCATTTTTTGTTCCTTCCTGCATTATCAATATGGTCGCAGGACATTTGTCGATTATGTATGGGCTCCAGGGCCCCAACATTGCCATTACCACCGCATGTACAACGGGCACACACAACATTGGCTTTGCAGCTCGCATGATTGCAGCGGGTGATGCCGACGCGATGCTTGCGGGTGGTGCAGAAAAATCGACCTCGCCAACCACCATGGCCGGTTTTGCTGCAATGAAGGCGCTCTCTACCCGAAATGACGAACCCGAATTAGCAAGTCGCCCCTGGGATCGTGATCGCGATGGTTTTGTACTAAGTGATGGCTCTGCGGTGATTGTCCTGGAGGAATATGAAGCGGCAAAGCGGCGCGGCGCAAAAATTTACTGTGAGATTGTTGGATTTGGCATGAGCGCGGATGCAAGCCATATGACGTCGCCATCTGAGAATGGCTCCGGTGCGCGCATGTCCATGCAGAATGCCCTGAACGATGCGGAAATGGATGCATCAGAGTTAGATTATATTAATGCCCACGGTACATCGACCCCCCTTGGGGATGTCGCCGAGACCCAGGCAGTTAAGTCTCTGCTGGGTGCAAAAGCGATGGATGTGGCCGTGAGTTCAACTAAATCTATGATTGGTCATCTACTCGGCGCGTCGGGTTCCGTGGAAGCGGTCATTACCGCCTTGGCGGTCCAGCGCGGAATTGCACCTCCAACCATCAATCTTGATAATCCAGGAGAGGGTTGTGACCTCGATTATGTTCCCCATACCGCTCGGGAAATGACCATCAATGCAGCCCTGTCTAACTCCTTTGGTTTTGGTGGGACAAATGGCACGTTGATTTTCAAACGCGTGGATTGATGAGGAATATACTGATTGTTGCCTCGTTGTTGATAGGTAGCAGCACCCTTTTTATGACTCAGATATTTACGCAGCCGCTGAATATCTCAGAAACCGAATATCTGATTGTGGATAAAGGTGAGGGCATCAGTAGTCTCGCGACAAAGCTGTCAGCATCGGATTGGCTGCCACATCCCGCCTTTTTATTTCGACTTTACGGTCGCCTGAGCGCAACAGCCGGCCATATAAAGGTAGGTGAATACAAAATTGAGCCAGGCATGACCCCGGCTGAATTGTTGTTTTTGCTCAGGTCCGGTGACGTCATACAAAGGACTGTCACATTCCCCGAAGGTTGGACAACCGCCCAGTGGTTGAAACTTCTTGCCCAGACTCCGTTTCTCAGGCGCGATAACCCGGCGGAGATGGTTGAGATGATAACTGACCTGGCTGCATGGGAAGGCCGTTTGTACCCTGACACCTATGCCTATACCCGGGCGGATAGTGCATTTGATGTGATCAAGCGAGCACGACGTAAGATGGAATCTGAGTTAACAGAATTGTGGCAGCTTCGGAGCAATACTGCCGAGGTAGCATCTGCAGAAGAGGCGCTTATCCTGGCATCTCTCATAGAGAAAGAAACGGGTTACGGCCCAGACCGCGCCATCATCGCTAGTGTGTTTAATAACCGCCTCCGAAGGGGTATGAAACTCCAGTCTGACCCCACAGTGATCTACGGCTTAGAAGACTTTGACGGTGATCTAAAAAGAAGTCACTTGGGTGCGGTGCATCCCTACAATACTTATGTTCACAGGGGACTTCCCGCCGGACCGATTTGTAATCCGGGCCGCGCATCCATTCAGGCTGCGGTTCAACCCCAGGCCAGCCCCTACCTATACTTTGTCGCCCAGGGTGATGGTCGAAGCTATTTTTCAACCAGCTTGCAGGAGCATAATGCGGCAGTGAGCCGCTTTCAAAAAGCTGGTAGGGTAGAAAAATACCGTAGTGCTCCCCCTGTAGAAACCAATTGAGCTTTTCATGAATAAACGTGGTTGTTTTATTTCAATAGAGGGCGTGGAAGGCGTCGGCAAGACCACAAATTTAGCATTCTTACAGTCACTTCTCACCTCAAAAGGCATCTCTTTTATTACCACACGGGAACCCGGTGGGACTCCGGTAGCCGAAAAAATACGTGATCTTCTGCTCGATAAAAATAATGGAGACATGACTGATATTGCCGAGCTGATGTTGGTGTTTGCTGCACGTGCGCAACATGTTGAGTCACTAATAGAACCTGCATTGGAGCGTGGGGATTGGGTGATCTGCGATCGGTTTACGGATTCAACCTATGCTTATCAAGGTGGAGGACGGGGCATGTCTCTTCAGCTTATACAACAAATTGACTCAGTGGCATTAAAAGAATATCAACCCGACGTGACTATTCTCTTAGATCTCCCGATTGAAATTGGGCTTGAGCGTGCAAGTTTACGCGGAGAATTAGATCGATTTGAGCGAGAGTCAGCAAGCTTCTTCGAAAGGGTTCGTGCTACTTTTTTGACTCGAGCGGCCGACAACCCCGATCGTATTTTTGTGATTGATGCCGGACAATCGCTTGAGAGTGTTCAAATTGCTATTGAAGCAGCGTTGCAAAAGTCTCTGGTGGAATGGCGAGCATGATTTACCCCTGGTTAGCAGGCATATTTGAGGATCTGACGGACAGGCAACGTCGCGACCGATTACCCCACGCACTGTTGTTCGCCGGCCAGCAGGGACTAGGTAAGTTGGATCTCGCCCTGGCGCTGGTTAAACAATTGCTCTGTGTTGAAGGGAGTAGTTGTGGGGTCTGTAAAACCTGTCATTTGCTTGGGGCTGGAAGTCATCCGGACTTTAAATTGATTCAACCCGAGGAAGACTCCCGACAAATTAAGATTGAACAGGTTCGTCAACTAACAGATTGGGTCAACCAGACTGCACAAATGGGTGGGTTGAAGATTGCTGTGCTTTCCCCAGCCCATGCTATGAATCGTAATTCTGCCAATGCTTTACTGAAAGCCATGGAAGAACCGCCTCAGAATACGCATTTGATATTGGTTTCCGATGATCCTGCGCAACTTCTTGCGACAATTCGGAGTCGATCCCAGATTGTCCAAATCCCTGTGCCACCCAGAACTGTTGCCATCGAATGGCTCATGCAGCAGGACACTAAGCAGTTGGATTGGGAACTGCTCTTGAAATTAGGTGATGGTTCACCCCTTGAGGCAATTGAAAACGCCGATGAATCATTTTTGACCCGCCGGAAACAGATTAGCAGCGCCTGGTGTGACCTGCTAAACGGTACCGATGATGTGGTGAGTCTTGTGGAGTCCTTAGCAAAAATTGACCCGGAGGAGGTCATTTTACTGGGCATGACCATGTTTGCAGACGTGGCCAGACACGGCCTCCAGGCGGGTGAGGAGGCAATTCAAAATAGTGATTTGAGACCCCAAATTGCCGAAATCGCAGAAAATCTGACTAGTGTTCAGGCCCTCGCTGCGGTGAGTCGCCTCCAAACCGATTTTCGACGCCTACGGGGCAGTCAAAACCCAAATAAAACGTTGCTTCTAGAGCTTTTGATGCTGGATTGCCAAAACCTAGATAGCCAGAGCTATGGCTTGTAGATTAACAAACCATAGGGCAGAATCAGGCACAGATTTAAGGCGAGATGCATAAATGGGTAAGCTGGCCAGAGGCGGCGCCAAGAAGACAATGATTGCCTTGACCATTAAGGACAAGGTGGTCTTGCACAATTACTATATGCCGTTCGTGAAAAATGGCGGTTTGTTTATCGCTAACCGAACTGAGTACGACATCGGCGATGACGTTTTTATTCTTCTGAACCTAATGGACGAATCAGAGAAGATACCCGTTGCAGGCAAGGTCGTTTGGATTGCGAAGAAGGGTGTCAAAAGTCCTCACACACCGGGTGTCGGGATTCAGTTTAGTGACCCCGATAACATCGCCAAAGATAAAATCGAAACGTATCTTGCCGGAAGCATTGGCTCCTCAAATGCTACCGCCACTATGTAGTTGAATGGTAGTTGAGTAGTAGTTGAAGAGTAGTGGAAGAATAGTCAAAAAAATGTGGCGCGTTTTTAGCGCCGGGCCTGTATTTATAGCTCCAATAATTCAAATTAGAAATTCAATCATATCGTTAACAGCACCTTAAACTAGAAGCGACCCTCCATGACGTATTGCCTTGCCATCGCTATTGACGATGGGCTTTGTTTTATTTCGGATTCCCGTACCAATGCCGGTGTCGACAATGTCAGCACCTATTCAAAAATGCATATGTTTGGTGAAGACGACAAACGCCAAATTGTGTTGCTGTCAGCGGGTAATTTAGCCACCACCCAGGCTGTGGTAGCGCGACTGAAGAAAGATATCCGACAGGAAAAATCTGTCAATCTGATGACCGTTTCCGATATGGAAGAGGCTGCCGATTATATTGGTGAGGTGAGTCACGCTGAGCAAGATAAGCATCGAAGTGAAAGTGGCAAAGCTTTTGAGGCCAGCTTTATCGTCGGGGGTCAGATTCTGAAACGCACCCCTAAAGCCTACCTTGTGTACCCCCAGGGCAACCACATCACAACCTCCTCAGATACACCCTATTTGCAAATCGGTGAGAGCAAGTACGGTAAACCTATTTTGGATCGCATCATCACACTAGGATCAAGCTTGGAAACATCAGTGCTTTGCGGTCTGGTATCGATGGATTCCACCATGCGCAGTAATCTGACGGTTGGCCCTCCCATCGAAGTGCTGATCTACCATAAGGACAGCTTGCAGATCACTCGACACTACCGTTTCGAAGAAAGCAGTGAATATCTAAAGCAGATTCGTGAAAGTTGGGACCAGCGCCTTAAAGAAGCATTTGCCAATATGCCTCCGATTGCCTGGAGCGCAAACTGGGACAACAACAGTAAAGTGGTTCGTGCTGCGGCTGATAAAGCCGAGGATGATAGTGCTTAATGTCAGAGCTTGATCTAGGTTTTGTTCGACAACACTTTCCTGCGTTTCAAAATTCAATATTGAGTGGGTGCTTCTTTGATTCTGCAGCCGGTTCACTGCCTTGCCAGGAAACCATCGAGGCGCTAACTGAGTTTTACCAGCAAAATAAGCTGCAACCCGGTAATGGGTTTACGGCCAGTCAGGTTGGCATGGAGAAAATGCAGACTGCAAAAAGGCGATGGGCCAGTGCCCTGGGCGTGAAACCCAATGAACTTGGCTTTGGTCCATCAACAACACAAAACATCTACGTACTTGCCCAGGCCATTCGCGAATTATTGGCTGAAGGGGATGAGATTGTGATCACCAATCAGGATCACGAATCCAATATAGGCGCGATGTCTCGCGCGGCAAAAGCCGCCGGCGCAACGGTGCGGGTGTGGGCCGCAGATCCTCAGAGCGGTTTGCTTGATCCGGATGAACTCTCGAAGATCTTAGGCCCGACAACCAGGCTGGTGTGTTTTCCCCATGCGTCGAATATTGTTGGGCAGAAGAACGATGCGTTAAAAATAGTCGCGATGGCAAAATCTGTCGGGGCTATGACCCTGGTTGACGGTGTTTCTTATGCGCCCCATGCGCTGCCTGACGTTGCGGCACTCGGTGCTGATATTTATGTGTTCTCACTCTACAAGGTCTATTCCGTTCATCTTGGCGTTATGGTGGTGCGGGAACCGGTGTTAGATCAGCTACCCCGCCAGGGACACTATTTTAAAGAGACGTTAGATGTAAACGAGCGGCTTGTACCTGCCGGGCCGGATCACGCGCAGATCGCAGCGAGTAACGGTACCCTTGATTACATTGAAACGCTCTCTGCCCACCATGGCGGGCCCGTTAATTCGGAAAGAGACGCGGCAGAATTCGTCTCAGATCTCTGGCGTGAGCATGAACGGAAATTGATTGCGCCGTTATTAGATTATTTGGCGAATGCACAGGGCGCTCGTTTGATTGGGAGCAGCAAGGCTGATGAATGGCGCTGTCCCGTGATTGCTTTTTCACCGGCCAATGATGAACCTGAAGATCTAGCCCATATTCTATGCGACCAGAATATCCTGGTGTCATCCGGCCATTACTACGCGCCCAGGCTGCTTGAGCAGTTAGATCTGGATCCCGCGCGAGGCGTAATCCGTTTCTCTATGGCGCACTACAATAGTCCTAAAGAAGTTGAGTCCCTAGTCAGTAAACTCGAGCCGCTTTTGTGATCCCGACGACTCAGCAATACTGAGATCGTGTAAAAACCAGGTCTTACCGAGTTCGTCGTGGATATTCGCCAGGTCTAGTTGAATCTCATCGATATAACCGTGCAGCTGCGAGGTGTTGAGTAGCTTAATCACGTCGTTGTGGGCCAAATGTCGCTGCGCCTGACTAATCACCCTGAGGGTATTTTCGTTCCTCGGTAATGATTGACAGCTATCGCTAGCCTTTTGGAGACAGTGAGATACGGCCCTGGGGAAGTTCTGATTGGTAATAAGGAAATCTACAACGTCCTCGCCATTGACCCGATCCTGAACATGCTGCCGATACATTTGATAGCCCGCAAGTGAACGCAGGACGTTCATCCAGAGGATGTCTTCATACTCGTTGATGCCTTCCATTTCCGGGTTAATCAGACTCAGACAACCCACGTCGACAATGCGGGTGGTCATGTCAGCCCGTTCTAGCTTGCGTCCAAGTTCGATGAAGTTGTAGGCGGTATCGACGCTCATACTGCTTGCCAGTGCACCGGTCAACTGGTGACAAATAGCAGTAATGTCCTGTAAAAATTTATGTCTACCTTCCCGTTTAATACCCTGGTCCTTGTTGTTCTTGATAAACAGATCGAGTTCATTGATCAGCACCCAGGCATCATTGGGTAATATTTCCCGTGTCGTACGAGCATTTTCTCTGGTGAGTCGGATACTGGCGCGTATGGAATTAAACTCATCGTCGAGCAAGAACTTGACGACGTTGCGTTCGTCTATTTTGGTAAACCGTTCCTGAAAGCGTAATTCGGAGCTTGTGATCTGCAACAAGCTGTTCCAAATGTGTTTTACCTTTGGCATATCCATAACAAGATTGGTATTCACGCTGATCAAACGGGCTGTGTTTTCTGTCCGTTCAAGATAGCGACCCATCCAATACATTCGTTCTGCTACTCTCGATAACATAAGTGCCTCAACTATTTTCTGCGAGAATCCAGGTGTCTTTGCTGCCGCCACCTTGAGATGAATTAACAACCAACGAACCTCTAACAAGTGCAACTCGTGTCAGTCCGCCCGCTGTTACGTAGCTACGACTACCCTGTAGTATAAATGGCCGAAGATCCACATGACGCGCCTCAATGGCATTTTCGCAAAGGGTCGGTACAGTCGATAAGTTGATGATAGGTTGAGCAATATAGTTTCGCGGGTTGGATTTAATCTGGCGCTTCATTTCGGCGGTCCTGCTCTTTGATTCCCGGGGACCGATATACATGCCATAGCCGCCGGATTCGTTTGCGGGTTTTACAACCAGGTTTTCGAGGTTACCGAGCACATGTTGCTGCTGTTTTTTGTCTTCGAGATTAAAACTCGGCACGTTCTCCAGGATTGGCTCTTCACCTAGATAGTAACGAATCATTTCAGGGACATGGGTATAAACCACCTTGTCATCTGCAACACCAGCACCTGGCGCATTAGCAAGGGCGACATTGCCTGCTTTCCAGGCACGAAAAAGCCCGGGAACACCCAGCGCTGAATCCTTGCGAAAAACCTCTGGATCAAGAAATAGATCGTCGATGCGGCGATATATGACATCAACTCTGGATAAGCCTTCGACCGTTTTCATGTAGACACAGTCATCATCCGCAACAACAAGGTCAGAGCCTTCTACCAATTCTGCACCCATGCGCTGGGCTAAGAAGGAATGCTCAAAATAGGCAGAGTTAAAAACGCCCGGTGTTAGAACGACAACCTCTGGATAGTCTAAAGGCCTGGGAGAAATTGAGCACAGCGTATCAAACAGCTGAGTTGGGTAGTCATCCATAGGCAGAATCGAATGCTGTTCAAACAACTCGGGCAAAATCCGTTTGCTGATATTACGGTTTTCCAGCATGTAGGACACACCTGAGGGTACCCGCAAATTGTCTTCCAGGACGTACATCGTGCCGTCACCACCGCGGATTAGATCGGAGCCGCAAATGTGTGCCCAGGTATCATGTAGCGGGCGCATTCCGCGACACTCTTTTCTGTAGTCCTTGGAGGAGGCTAGCAGAGAGCGGGGGATAATTTTGTCCTTGATGATCTTTTCATCATTGTAGACATCGGTAATAAACAAGTTGAGGGCGCGCAAACGTTGCTTCAGACCTTCTTCAACCTTCCGCCATTCTCTTTCGCGGATGACCCGGGGAATAATATCGAAGGGCCATTCTCTGTCGATGTTCTGGCCTTCGCTGTAAACTGTAAACGTGATGCCCATGGTGCGGATGAGGAGTTCGGCAGCACTGGCCCGCGCAGAAAGCTGTTTATGGCTGTTCTTCTTTAGGAAGTTAACCAACTGGCTGAGTTCAGGCCGGGCCCGATTCTTGTCAGTTAGAATTTCGTCGTAGGCACCTGCGGGTGGTGTGTAGTTCTTAAGATCCATACATTCCTGCAGCTCTAGATAAAGTCGCTAGTATGACAGTTTAGGAGACTTTCTACACTTCGATTTCAAGCAGGTCGTAGTGGGTTTTTGTCATACCGAGATTAAGGTAGGTTGATCGGGCGTTATCGTTTTCCGCTTCCACGTACAATCTGACACCGCAAACCTGCGGATCCTGTTTAGCCCCCGCGATGACGTGTTCGTACATAGCGCGAAATGCACCCCGACGACGATATTCTGGTGCGATGTAGACGCTTTGTATCCAGAGGAACTGGCCGTTTCTCCAGTCACTCCACTCAAATGTGATGCCGAGACAGCCAACAACCCCGTGTTCTGGATCTTCAACGACAATGTAGTAACCGTGTTCGGGATTTTCCAGCTGAGCAGTAACACCACCTAAGATTTGCTCATCGGGTAGTACCTTATTTTCCGTCTCAAGTGCCATGGCCTGATTAAATCTAGCGATGATTTTCCCATCGGAGGGCAGGGCGCGTCGTGTTTTTGTAATTGGTTTCATTTCTGTCGTCATTTTGCACTCATTGTGGTTCTCAATCCGGTTCTCATTCTCATTCTGGTTTTGGGATTTGTGCGACATGTTGAGCAAAGAAGCGATCCATCAGTGAATAGCGATGAATGTTAACTCGTCTGCCGGAAAGGCCATGTTTGGCGCCGGGATAATTCATGATGTCGAAGTCGGCGTTTTGATCCTGGAGCGCCTTATAGAGCTTTGTACTGTTGGAGAACAATACATTGTCATCAGCCATGCCATGGATAATGAGCAGTTTTCCGGACAGCGATGCTGTGTATGGAAAAACCGCACTATCGTGATAGCCGGTAGAATTGTCTGCGGGGTGGCCAAGGTACCTTTCGGTGTAGTGGGTATCATAAAGCGCCCAATCGGTGACCGGGGCGACGCTTACACCCGCTTTAAAGCGGTTGCTCTTCATCATCAGCATTAACGTCATGTAGCCGCCGTAACTATGCCCAAAGACTCCCAAACGGTTCATATCAGCCCAGTTATGACTTGCCAGATCGTCGATCCCTGCCAACTGATCTGTAACTTCTACGTCGCCCATTTTACCGTAGATGGGCGATTCAAATGCGGTGCCTCGATTGGTTGTCCCGCGGTTGTCCAACTGCAATAACCCATAGCCCTGGGACGCCATGTAATGATGCCAGGGTGGTATCCATTCATTGCTTACCCGCTGCACGCCAGGTCCGCCATAAACGGTTAAAATGACGGGAGACTTGCCATTAACCTCAAGTTTGTTTGAAGCAGGTGCAATGACCCTGTAGTGCAATGTCTGGCCATCCTCCGCTTTGCGTGTGCCAAAGCTTACCTTGCCCCGTTCACCTAGATAGGGGTGAAATGGGTGCTGAGCATTTAGCGAGTTTTTCACCAAACTTTCGATAATTTCTCCGCCAGTCCGACAAAGGTTTACCGCGGTTGGCTCAAGGGCAGAACTAAAACGATCAACATAAAATGTCCCCCTGGCATTGAGACTCACTTGATGGGTGGAACCCGCCGGTGTAATTCGCTTTATCGCAGTTGGATCTGATGTAGTTCTATCAATTGCGTACAGATGTCGCTCCAGGGGTGAATCTTTAAATCCGTCAATAAAGATAGTGTCCCTGGTGACGGCTTTAACGTCAGAAACTACCCAATTCCCCCCGGTTAGTTGTTGTAAAAGTTGGCCGTCCTGTTCGTAGAGGTACAGGTGGTTAAAACCGCTACGTTCGGAGCCCCAGATAAACTGGCCACCTTCAAGGGCGTGAAAATTGTCGTTAATGTTGATCCAACTCTTACTCGTTTCAGTTATCAGCACTTCGGTGGCCAAGGAGGCAGTGTTAAAACGCAGTAGTTCGAGTTTTTGTTGGTCCCGGGATTGGCGTTGAACGGCTAAGTGCAGACTATCTAGAAACCAGTTGACTCTCGTTAGATAGGTTTCGGTCTCGATCTTGGTATCGAGCCAGTCTGTTGTGCCGGAAGCTAAGGTGATCACGCCAATTTTGACTGCGGCGTTAGTTTTCCCAGCAAATGGGTATCGTTGGTCAAAAACACCAAAATGGTCAGCATCAATTTCATAGCGCTGGGAAACCTCTACCGGCGACTCGTCTACTTTTGTGTATGCGATTCGGCTACTGTCCGGCGACCACCAATAACCGCTATAGCGGTGCATTTCTTCCTGGGCAATAAATTCAGCCAGGCCACAACTCACCAACCCACCACCCTCGGTTGTGAGTTGTCTGGTTTTCAAGTCCGTCAAGTTCAAGATATACAGGTTCTGTTCTCTGACAAATGCAATCCAGAGACCGTCAGGGGAAAATCGAATATCTGTTTCAAAGGTTGAATCATCCGTCAATTGGGTTAGTGGGTTTTCGTGATTCAGTCGAAATAGAAACAGGTTGCCTTCAATTGGAAAGAGGATCGAATCTCCCGCCGGAGACCAGTAGTACTCCACAATACCCGACTGGGTAATTCGGAGTCGCTCCCGTCGTGCCTTCTCGGCATCCGAAAGCACTCGTTGGGTCGTTAGCTGATTAGAATCGACCAATTGCTCGTGCTGTCCCGACTCTATGTTATAAACCCAGAGATCTAGTTGTTCAAAATTATCCTCCGGTGCCTTCAGGTAGCTGACAAATTTTCCATCGGGAGAGAGCTTGAGCTGAAGTGGTGCGGGTCCGTTTAGGTCCGGGTCTCCAAAAATACGTTGCAACGTTAGACTCATCGTTTTGCAAATGCCTCCCTGGTCAAGTTAACAGTCTGATCGTTGACCATGACAATATTGTCTTCAATCCGAATTCCACCAAATGGCAGCAGAGTGTCTATTTTGTCCCAGGCGACACTGGTGGCGTGTTCCGATGCGCGTAACTGCTTGAGCAACATCGGGATAAAGTAGAGCCCAGGTTCGATGGTGAACACCTGTCGGTTTTCGATCGGTCGGGTTAGCCTCAAGGCGGGATATTTGTCAGGCGCGGCCTTTGTGTCGCCCTTTGCTGATTGTTGAAAGCCGCCGACATCGTGGGTTTGTAATCCTAAAAAGTGGCCGAGACCGTGGGGTAGGAACGAGAAAGTAAGGTTGGTTTCGACCATTGGCTCGGGAGCCAAATTGACAATTTTGAATTGCTGCAGAATATCCGCCAGGCGCCAGTGCATTTTTTCATGTAACTGCCCATAGTCCAATCCAATGGTGATATCTCCGATAATGGCGAGCTGTGCTTCATCCATCGCCTCAATCAGGTCTTGAAAGAGTCCTGCTTGCGCAGAATAGGTTCGTGTCACGTCTGCAGCATAACCATGGTAGTTAGCGCCGGCGTCAATCAACATTGACTTTAGTTCAGGTGTTTTGAATCGGGTGTGTTCGTAAAATTGGTAATGTAATACCGCGCAATGTTCATTCAAGGCAACAATATTGGAGTAGGGCGTCTCCTTTTCCCTATGGGCAATTGCCGCAAGATAACTTTGCTGGATTTCAAATTCTGAAAGCCCTTGCTCGAAGGCACTTTTCGCTGCGTTATGGCCAAGTGCTGCGAGTCGATTGGCTTCTTCCAAACAGGCTATTTCATAGTCGGTTTTGTAGGCCCGTTGGTAGTGGACCGGATTTAAGATGTCGGGATTATTGTAGTCAGCGATGGACCAGTTTTCTGCAATCTCGGTTTCTTCGCCGATATAGCTGAGGGAACCACTATCGCCGAGGTGGTTGTGGGCGTCATTCGGATGGGTAATCGGTGTAATGTCCCAATGCTCCACCCAATAACCCGATGGTGTTTCCGGAGTCATGTGCCAGTAGTCTTCGGGTTGATGGAACAGTAATTGAGGCTTTTCGCCTTCCCGTAGCAGGACAAAACTATCGGGCACATCGGTAACTGGAACCAGAGATTTGAAATGCGGATTTACTTTAAATGGATAGGTGTGATCATCAAGGAATGCGGTCTTTAATGAACCGGAGGCGATTACCACACCTGATTTACCCGTGGCCCCGGCGGCAGCCAGGTAGTGTTCTGTCACTTCCTTAAGATGCGCCGAATATAGGTCAGATTTACTCGAGTCAGCCATAGATCTGTCGTCATTTACAAAAGATGCCCCATTCTAGCCTTTTTGGTCTCCATATAGGATGCAGCCAGGGGGTCGATTACCGTCGTAATTGATGTCCTCTCGACCACTTCGATACCAGCGCTTTGGAGGGCGCTGATCTTCTCAGGATTATTGGTGAGTAAATTTACTCGAGTTATGCCTAGATCCTTGAGAATTGCGACGGCATCATCATATTGCCGGGCATCTATGGGCAAGCCCAGCATCTCATTAGCTTCGATCGTATCGTAGCCATGTTCCTGCAGCGCATAAACCCGGACCTTATCCCCAAGCCCAATTCCTCGACCTTCCTGTTGTAAATAAATCACAACCCCCGTGTGTTGCTGGATATAAGCCAGGCTGGCGTCTAACTGTTGTTTACAATCACATTTGCAGGAACCAAGCACCTCAGACGTCAGGCACGACGAGTGAATCCGAACAGCAACGGCGTGTTCACGATTGATATAGCCACTCAGCATGGCCAGAGGTTCGACTGTTTTGGAAAAGCGGTAGGCACGTAGGCGAAAATTGCCATGGATTGTTGGCAAGTTTGTTTCAGCATAAATTGTGGTCACGGGTGACTCCCCGTTAAAGCTCGCATCAGCTCGGTTGAGTTTGCCAATCGTTAGCAGGCGCCTGATTCACCTGAATTAAAACTACACCAGACCAGTTGTAGAGGGTAGTTGAATTGGTTTGATTGATGTTTGGCTATTACCCTCAGCGGTAAATTTTGGGACGCCCAAGGGGCTGAATATTAAAGCGCTTATCCGACCATCGATAGGATTGCGGATCTTGATTTATAGTAGTCTCCAGTTGGCGATTGATGGCCAGGAGTAATTCCTCATCCGTTGAACCGGGGTCATATTCAACGCGTTCAAGGGATATCTGGTATTTTTTGCCCTGCCATTGTGCAGACCCGATGACTAGATCTGCCCCGGTTTCCCGCAACAGCTCAGGGAGGATTTTTGTGGTTAGGGCTGAAATGCCAAAAAACGGAACAAAAATTCCGCCTCTCAAGCGTGGCTGCTGATCTGGGCATAAGGTGACAACGTGCCCTCGACTCAGCCGGTAAACCAAATGTGCACGACCCAGATCATCGTGTTCCACAAGCTGAATTCCCTGGGAGTGACGAGCCATTCGGATCACTTCATCCAGGGAATTAATGGTGTTTGGATGATAGTACTCGGTTACAAAAAACTCGTTGCCAAGGTATTTCAGCAGTGCCTCGCGACTCCCCAGGGGCGGTGTCAGGACAATTGTGCCCGTGTTCGGCCTGATGTTGCCAATTATAGGCGCTAACCTGCTGATGAAGCTTGAATTGGTACGCCAGATGTACGGGGCTTCCAGAGCAGACTGAAATAGCCTGGCCATGGAGGGATCCAGCAACTCTGGATTCTGCCCGCATTGACCTAAATTAATTTTGCTAACTTTCCGCCTTTTTGCTGCGAGGAATGGCAGCCTGGCCAACAAGCTGCTTAGGGGGCGAATAACCACGGTTGGTAAGTATCGAAACAAAAGCAAATAGAACTTGAGAATTAGCCGTTCAAACAGGGTCCGGAGTGGATGCTTGTCAAAATTGTAGAAGTCGAGATTACCCGCAGGGCGGGTTCGAAAACGTTTGTACGACCATAGGTACTGGGCCGGTTTTCGCCTAACCGCATCTTCAATTCCGCGATTGACCGCACTAAGAGAAGTGGCGGTCTGACTTATATGGTCTGGATCAATTTGATCGAAGCGTATCCCGAATCCAGAACTGGTTCTTTCGCAGACGGCAACAAACATTTTTGCACCACCCCTGGAGAACCCAACCACTAATTCGTTTGTGAGGGCATCAATGCCGAAAAATGGGGCAAATTGGCCGGTGTGAATCAATGGTTCCTGATCTGGCATGACGCCGATACAACCGCCCGCTTTTAGTGTTTTGAGCTGAGACCGAATACCGCTTGAGTTTGTCGGTACAAAACGTGTGCCCGTTCTATTTCGTTGCTGTTGGATAAATGCTTCGAGTGGTTGAATTCGATTCGGTTGATACATATGCGTCAGGCCATAGTTTCGGCCTAGAAAGTGGTTGATAATTTCCCAGTTACCCAAATGAGGTATGACAAAAATGACACCTTTGTTTTCAGCAAGCGCAGTCTCAACTTCAGCCTGGCCATCAACCGAATGGATAAGGCCCATCACCGTATCGACATTTTGGCTCCAGGCGTAGGTGGTTTCAGTGATGGTTTTACCGGTTTCCTGCAAACTCTCTTTCGCGAGTAAATATTGTCTGCGGTGGTCCAAACCCGGGTAGCAGCGATCAATATTCTCCAGTGTGACTAACCACATACGGGATCGGCTTAGCCTCAGCACCGTGCCAATCAGATGCCCAAGAGCACGAAGTACCCACAGGGGCAAGTGACCCGTTAAGGTGATGATGATTCGATAGAGGTAACTCTTCAGCATTTGGTGTGATGCGACATTTTTCAGTTTAACTGATGCAGGAATCTACAGGAGGCGCATCCATTTAAGCAATCGTCGTCGAGTGTGTATGTTAAGCTGGCGATGAATTTTATGGGGGAAATGAGATGGCTTTGGTCACAATGGTTACCATGTTAGCGTTACTGGAGTTTATGTACTTTGGCGGTAAAGTAGGTGCCGCCCGGGGTAAATATGGAATTGCAGCGCCGGCGACAACCGGTAATGAGCATTTCGAACGTGCTTATCGAATTCACTACAACACGCTGGAACAATTGGTCGTTTTCTTGCCTGCGCTCTGGGCGTTCGCGTTTTACGTGCACGATCTTGTCGCGGCGGGTTTAGGGGGTGTATTTTTAATTGGCCGCATGATCTATAGCATTGCCTATACCAAAGAACCGGGGACCCGGTCTGTTGGCATGCTGCTTTCTTTTGTACCAACGGTCATTTTATTACTAGGTGCATTTTTTGGTGCAGGATGGCGATACTTCTTCTAATCGGTAGATTTGAACAAAATTCGAAGCTGTATTTGGTTTTTTCCCCGGCAGCCTTGGTTGCCTGACTAGAGCCGTGCTATATATACAAAATTGAACGCCTCAGGCTTGGCGAATAAACATTGGGAGCGACATGCATGGCAGTAGTTGATTATAAAGTGGCAGGAAGTATTGAGGAGGCGGTGAGTCTCCTTGCTAATGCCAAAATGGCTACCCGGATTTTAGCCGGTGGAACCGATTTGATCATTCAGACCAAGCCCCAGGCTAATTCAGTTGCCGTTATTGATATTAAGAAAATTGATTCAATGATGACTGCAACTCTGGATGACTCTGGTTTAACTCTGGGTCCTTCAATGAGTTGCTCTGAATTTACTGCCCGAAATGACATTAAGCAGGTTTTTCCTGGTCTTGTGGAAGCTGCGTATCTAATCGGATCAACTCAGGTTCAAGGCCGATGCAGTGTCGGTGGCAATCTATGTAATGCCTCTCCCGCCGCCGATACAATTCCCGCCTTGATTGTGAACGGTGCCCAATGCGTGATTGCTGGCTCGAAAGGTGAACGAACCGTTGCGGTGGAAGATTTTGTGACGGGTGTTGGTAAAAATTGCATGTCGAAAGATGAGCTCTTGGTTGCAATTAAAATTGCTAAACCTAAAGCAGGCACCTCAGACGCCTATTTGCGATTCATTCCGAGAACAGAAATGGACATTGCGGTTGCCGGTGCAGGAGTCAGCGTCACGTTGGACGATACAGGAACTTGCACAGCAGCCAGGGTAGCAATTGGAGCTGTTGCGGTCACCGCGTTGCTGGTACCAGAAGCCGCTGCTGCACTGATTGGGACCAAACTAGATGAATCAGCCCTGAAGGCCGCAGCAGCTGCAGCGTCGGACGCATCAAAACCCATCTCTGATCGACGCGGTACAGCAGATTATCGACGTCAGGTCGTGGGCGTATTAGTGAAGCGGGCGGCAACTATTGCCGCTTCCAGAGCAAAGGAGAAGTAGAGCATGGCAAAAGTACACGTTAATAGCACCGTGAACGGTGAAGTCATGGAGTTTCTTTGCGAGCCACAGGATACCCTGTTAGATGTGCTGAGAAATCAATTGAATATGACGGGCACAAAGGAGGGGTGTGGATCCGGAGACTGTGGCGCGTGCTCAGTCACCGTCAACGGAAAGTTGGTCTGTTCTTGCCTTGTTCTTGGGGTTGAAGCTGAAGGCGCCCAGGTTGGAACAATTGAAGGCGTTTCCAATAAAGATCAACTACACGTCATTCAGGAGAAGTTCCTCGAACACGCCGCCCTCCAATGTGGCATTTGCACACCGGGGCTTGTGGTTTCAACCCAGGCATTACTGACGGAAAACCCCAAACCAACGGAAGAAGAAGCACGTTACTATCTCGCCGGCAATTTGTGCCGCTGTACTGGCTACGACAAGATCATTCGAGCGGTAATGGATTCCGCAGAAACCCTTCGAGGAGATGCTTAAACCATGAGTGAAGCACAGGATTATAAGTACATTGGTACCCGCAGTATCCGGCCCGATGGATTCGACAAGGTGACAGGCCGGGCAAACTATGGCGCGGATATGAGCTTGCCAGGCATGATCTGGGGTCGAACGCTTCGAAGTCCCCATGCACACGCGATTATAAAAAATATCGACACCTCGGCTGCTGAAGCATTGGATGGTGTGTTTGCAATTGCCTCTCACGCTGATTTGCCAGCAGTTGCCAACATTTCAATTGAGGCCGGGGAAGGGAGTTCTAACCTGGTGGATTTGGGTCAGAATATCTTTGCTAAAGACAAGGTGCTATACCACGGTCATGCAATTCTGGCGGTTGCCGCAAGAACCGAGGCAATTGCAGATCAGGCGATAGACCTCATTAAAATTGAATACGAAGTGCTAAGTCCGGTAATGGATATCCGCGATGCCATAGCTGATGGGGCCGCGGTGCTACATGACAATATGTTCACCGAAGGTTTGCCAGAAAAACCAACAACCCCATCTAACATCGCAACGCGTCACGAGTTTAAGTTAGGTGATGTGGAAGCCGGGTTTGCTGCGGCAGATGTTGTTGTTGAGCGTGAATTTTACACGCCGACGGTTCATCAGGGTTATATCGAGCCCCATGCTTGTTTAGGGCGGTATGACGAGAATGGCCAATCTATGATCTGGTGCTGTACTCAGGGTCACTTTGACGTTCGGGCTAGCACCGCAGCGTTGCTAAAAATGAACCTTAGTCAGTTGAAAGTGATTGCCAGTGAAATTGGCGGTGGCTTCGGTGGCAAGACCACCGTTTATCACGAACCTGTATCACTCATTCTCTCTAGAAAGTCAGGGCGTCCTGTCAAAATGGTAATGGATCGAGACGAGGTGTTTAAAGCCTCTGGACCCGGTTCTGCTTCTCGTTTGTGGGTCAAAGTTGGTGCAAAAAACGATGGCACCATCACGGCCATGCAGGGCCGATTTCATTACGAAGCCGGAGCCTTTAAGGGTTCTCCTGTCATGATGGGTTGTATGACTGCGTTTACACCCTATAACCTTGAAAATGTTTTTGTTGAAGGATTTGATGTAGTTGTTAACAAGCCCAAGGTAGCGGCTTATAGAGCACCTGGTGCTCCACAAGCAGAGTTTGCAGCTGAAATGGTAGTGAACGAAATTGCTGCAAAAATTGGTATGGACCCGATTGAGTTGCGACTAAAAAATGCTGCCCAGGAAGGGACCCAGACGATTTACGGCCCCAAGCTCAAAAGGGTTGGGTTAGTTGAATGTTTAGAAGCTATTCGCGATTCTGATCACTACAAATCTGCCCTGAAAGAGAATCAAGGTCGAGGTGTGGCTGCTGGTTTCTGGTTCAATGTCGGTGGCCAGTCCAGCGTTAATCTGAATATGAACCCTGACGGAACCGGGACCATCGTAGAAGGTTCGCCGGATATTGGTGGTTCCCGTGCGTCGATGCAGCTCATGGCAGCAGAAACAATGGGTATGCCGGCGGAAAACTTTAAACCGATTATCGCTGACACAGAAAACGTGGCTTTTAGTGCCGGTACCGGCGGAAGTCGGACAACCTTTGCTACGGGTATGGCCGTTATTGAAGCTGCCCAGGATGTGATCAGGCAGTTGAAGGAACGTGCAGCTGCTGTTTGGAACGTCACGGCTGAGCAGGTTGAATGGTCTGATGGTGTTGCGATTAACACTGCTGGTGAGGATCGGTTAACAGCTAAGGAGATATGCAAAGGTGCAGATCGCACCGGAGGTCAGATTTCTGGGCGCGGCAATATTAACGCCCGGGGTGCAGGCCCTAGCTTTGCTGTACACCTCTGTGATGTCGAAGTGGATAAGGAAACCGGCAAGGTTGATGTGGTTAAGTATACGGCCGCTCAGGACGCAGGTAAGGCGATTCACCCGAGTTATGTTGAAGGTCAGCTTCAAGGTGGTGCGGTTCAAGGGATTGGTTGGGCGCTGAACGAAGAATACATCTACAGCAAAGAAGGCCTGCTCGAGAACGCGGGATTTCTGGATTACAGAATCCCTCTAGCATCGGATCTTCCTATGATTGATGCCATTATTGTAGAGGTATCCAATGCCTTCCATCCATTTGGGGTCAGGGGCGTAGGTGAGTCAGGCATTATTCCACCATTGGCTGCAGTCGGCTCAGCCGTAAGTAACTCAATTGGAATACCCGTGACCGAGCTGCCTTGCTCTCCGCCACGGGTATTAAAACTGATCCAGGATAACGCCTAGGGCAATAGTCACAGGCTGTGTATTCAGGTGGCATTAAGAGATAGCGGTTAGAGATAGCAGTTAGAGATAGCGTTTAACGATCGAGCGCAAAGACAGAGCGCAAAGATAGTACTCAAAGATAGGCCCAGGCAATGGCGATCGTCATGTTCTCCAGTGAGCTGCAGCAGTTTACTGGAGAACCCAGCACTTCGATTCAAGCAACTAATTACCGCACTTTGATATCAGCGCTGTGTGAGCAATATCCACAACTTGATCGCAGCTTGTTGACTGAAATGGCGGTTGCGATTGATGGCGTGATAATAGTTGATCCGCTCCTAGAAGCAGTGGCCGATGACAGTGAGATTCACTTCCTGCATTTTGTCGCCGGTGGCTGAATTACGGAAAGATGTTTAGCGAGCGGATGGCGCGGCCAACATGACATTAGAAATAAGCCGGTCTGAGTTTGGAGTTTTGCGCAGCGGAGAAGTTGTGGAGTACTTCCGGCTGGAAAACGAATACCTCGAATTGTCTATTAGCAACTACGGTTGTCGCGTCCTCTCCGTGATTTTTAAACCTTCACAACAACAGCTGGTGATGGGACAGTGGTCTTTGCCGGAGTATGAAACGGATGCAACATATTCCGGCGCTGTAATCGGTCGCACCACCAATCGAGTCAATAATGCACAGTTCACCCTTGAAGGTGAGCGATACCAGCTAGAGGCCAATGAACCGCCACATCAACTGCACGGCGGATTTAATGGTTTTCATAATCGTTGTTGGCAACCGAGGCTGACTCAACGTGGAATCACCTTCGAAACGAACTCGATGCACGGTGAGGGCGGCTACCCCGGTAACGTCAGAGCAACGGTGGATGTTGGTCTGGTCGATAAAGACCTGGTCTTTAATTATGCAGCATCCACAGATCGCCCGACCTATTTTGATATGACCAATCATTCATATTTTTGCCTCGATGATAGCGGTTCAATTCTAGAGCATGAACTTGTCATTCGTGGGAGTCAGTATTTGCCCGTTGATGACAGCCTTATTCCGACCGGTGAAATATTATCCTGTTCGGACACTCCCTTTGATTTTAGCGAGGCCAAGCTAGTCGGCAAGGACCTCCAGGGTAGCCACCCCCAGTTAAGAATTGGCCATGGCTATGATCATAGTTTTGTTCTGGATAGGGGGGAGCAGGCCGGCGGTGCCGCTGCTGAATTATATTCGCCCTTAAGCAATGTGACGCTTCAGTTAGTCACTGACGCACCGGCGCTGCAACTTTATTCTGGGAATCATTTGCCAGTTCCGTATAGGGCTCTATGCCTTGAAACACAACATTTTCCTAATGCATGTAATCAAGCGGGCTTTCGTGCGCCGCTGGTGACACCGGACCAGCCCTATGTGAGTCAAACCAGATATCGTTTTGGATTAAGGTTATGACGTCTGTCGCTGAGAATTTTAGTCAAAAGTTTCTAAAGACAGGGGACGCCGAATTTTTCTCGCCGGGACGGGTTAATCTAATTGGTGAGCATATTGATTATTGCGGCGGTCTCGTTATGCCCATGGCAATCAATCGCGGTACCCGGGCGGTGGCTGCAAAGAATGGAGACGGTGTTGTCAGAATTTACTCGGAAAGATTCAACGAGGGCCGAGAGATTCCACTACAGGCTGGTCGTTCAATTGGGCATTGGAGTGATTTTGTAGTTGGGGTTGTCAGTGAGTTGCTATCGGATTCAAGCCACGACCAATCGATAACCCAGGATGCTCTAACTGGTGTCGACATCTACGTCGCGGATGATATCGGTGCTGGTGGCCTTAGCAGTTCCGCGTCCTTTTCTATTCTAGTGAGTCATGTGTTGCTCTGGGCGGCTGGAGTCCGAGTTGTTGATATTCCGGCTAAGCTGGATCTGGCCCGGCTCTGTCAAAAAGTTGAACACAATTTTGTTGGCGTCAATTGTGGGATTATGGACCAGGCCGCCGTCGCCCTTGGCGGTGTGATAGTGCTTAACTGTTCCGACCTTTCTTTTACTCCAGTAACCCCAGATTTTGGTGACTATTCGCTGCAGGTTATGGATACCCAACACGAGCGCACCCTGGCTGGTTCAAAGTACAACGAACGTGTGCTTGAAATTAGCGAGATAGTTGACCAGCTTCAGGATGCTTTTAGGCTAAACAATCTTTGCGATATTGAGGTTCCCGACCTAACCCGGGCCCTTTTAATGTTAGATAAAGCAAACCTGCAAAGGCGCCTGAGGCATGTTGTGACTGAAAACGCCCGGGTGGTTCAAGCTAGCCGGGCTCTGGAAAGTCAGCAGTTTGAAGTCTTTGGTGGTTTGATGAATGCCAGTCATGATTCTTTGCACGCTGATTATGAGGTCACCGGTGACGCGCTTAATTGTATTGTGAATCTAAGTAGAGAGCAGCCGGGTACAATTGGGGCTAGAATGACTGGTGCAGGATTTGGCGGTTGTGCTCTAGCGCTAGTAGAAAAGAGTCAAGTGAACAGGCACAACCAGGTTGTTAGTCGAGCGTTTTTTGCTGAAACCGGCAGAGTACCGAGGATCTTTTCTGTCAATACCGCACCGGCAGCTGGCCTGCTCTAGTCCGTCCCGTAGCCATCGGGGTTTTTTTGCTGCCAATTCCAAGAATCGCGGCAAATATCAATAATGGTCTTCTCCGCTTGCCATTTAAGTTCAGCCAATGCTTTGCCAGGATCAGTAAAGCTAGTTGGTATATCCCCGGCACGTCTTGGTCCCATTACATAGGGCAGCTTCAAGTCATTTGCGTTTTCGAAAGCCTGAATGATATCCAGGACTGAGTAGCCCTGTCCGGTACCCAGATTATATGTCACGAGCCCCGGAGATTGTTTTAGTCGATTAAGCGCTGCAAGATGCCCTTTTGCGAGGTCCACCACATGGATATAGTCGCGAATGCAGGTGCCGTCAGGGGTAGGGTAATCGTTACCATTTACGGTCAGCTGCTCTCGTTTTCCCACCGCTACCTGACTGACGTAAGGTAAAAGATTGTTTGGGATTCCGGTTGGGTCTTCACCTATTTCTCCTGATTCATGGGCGCCAGCGGGGTTAAAGTATCTAAGCCGGGCAACGTTCAACTGAGGATCTGCCTGGCAAACATCTTCGAGAATTTTCTCGATAATAAGTTTGGTTCGCCCATAGGGATTTGCCGCATCAATAACGGGGCTTGCCTCTGTGATCGGAATCTCATTAGGCTCACCGTAAACTGTTGCTGACGAGCTGAATACCAGATGCTTAACCTGGTGTTGCTGCATAACGCGAAATAACGAGATCGCCCCATTAATGTTCACATGGTAATAATTTAGAGGGTTAGAAACGGACTCGCCGACTGCCTTTAGACCCGCAAAGTGGATGACAGCGTCGACATTTTCTTTTTCGAAAATCTGACTAAGACCTGCTCCATCGAGTATGTCTTTTTCGTAAAATTGTATGTTTCGATTGGTTAACCGTTCTACTCTATGTATCGCCTTCACGGAGCTGTTAGATAGATTGTCGACAACAACTACTTCGTAGCCATTGTTGAGTAGCTCGACCGCAGTGTGGCTGCCGATGTATCCGGCGCCACCGGTTAAAAGCACTTTCATTTGAGGGTAATTCCCAGGTGGCCTTCTAATTCCTCAATCGCCGCTGCTGCACCCAATACTTTGATTGTGGTCATGCCTAAGGCTTTTGCAGGTTTTAAGTTAATGCCCAGGTCATCGAGGAAAATTGCATCCCCGGGTGAGATTTTCATTGCCTCACAGGCTACTTTATAAATTTGTGGGTTTGGCTTTCGGATACCCAACTTGCTTGATTCAATGACAACGTCGAACAGCTCCATTACTTCAGCAACAGCGGCTGCACGCTCTGAATTGCTGGCCATGCCCGGTCCTTTGCCGGTTTTGACGTTATTGGTGATGCAGCCGACAGGCATTTTTGATTTGATGATTTTTAGGGCTTTAACCATTTCAGGTCGAACATCGCCAGACAAGAGTGCCAATACATCCTGGCCTCTAACTTCATATCCCTTAGCGAGAGACTCAACCGCAAATAACTCGTCGAAGGTAGCAACATCAACTTCGTTACTTTCGAATTTTGCCCAGGCATTGGTTTCTGGATTGACGGCATTAATGCCTCGAATAAAGTCTTTAGGCAATCCATTTTCAGATTCAAAGCGATTAAACGCTTCGAACGGACTGGTTGTAAGAACTCCACCAAAATCCCAGAGTACAGCTTTAAACATATTTCTCTCGCGTCAGACTTGAAAGCCGCACCATATACAAATCAGGTGGTGGTTGACAATTATTCGCTAACGTTGATCTCGAACATCGCGGAATCCGGTCGAGCTAATCCTCGCTGAGAACCATCAATAGCGTCTAGCATTGCCTGGACATTAGAGGAATTTGGAAATTCTGCTTTAGCTTGTTTGACCGCTTCTTCAAGACGCATTTCCCGCATAAATAAAATACGGAAAGCCTTGCGTACTTCGGCCACGTCCTCGGCGACAAAGCCCGCACGCTCCATCCCAACTTTGTTGATGACTCGCATATGGGCTGGGAAACCCTCTGCAATTGTGAAGGGCAGGACATCCTGAATCACCCGGGACATGCCACCAACCATAGAGGCAAGGCCGATATGACAGAATTGGTGGATTGCCGAAAGCCCGCCAATATTAGCGTGGTCGCCAATCACAACATGGCCGCCCAGGGTTGCTGCGTGAGACATCACAACGTGATTACCCACGGTACAATTGTGTGCAACATGAGAATGAGCGAGCAAATTGCAGTCGTTGCCGACGATAGTTGCGGAGCCTTCTTCAGTACCGCTGTGAATACTGACAAATTCTCGAATGACGTTTCGATCCCCAATTCTGGTGTAGGTCACGGTGTCAGGTACGTATTTAGTGTCCTGAGACTGAATACCGATGGTGACAAATGGGAAAATATCGCAATCTTTACCGATGGAGGTGTGAGCCTCAACCACGACATGGGATCGCAGCCGACTATTCTCACCAATTTGGACGTGGGCGCCGATGGTACAGAATGGGCCTATGCTTGAGTTTTCGCCTATTACTGCGGTCTCGTGGACTACAGCTTGCGGGTCAATATGTATCATGTGAGTGCCTTACTAATTATTGTTGTACTGCTTGAGTATGACATTGAATTATTGGGTTGAGTTCCAGGCATTTAACTGGGAGTTTGGCGGTGCTAATTCCAACTACAGTTTCTCCTGCTGTACTCCAACAAAATTACAGTGTCGCAATATCTAACGGTAAATTCGGGCTGCAAAATGTTGCGCAACAACATTTTCCGAGTAGCATAATGGTCGAATCAAAGCAAAGGCAAATTTGCGAATCGTTCCTAATTAACCCTGCTGTTGTGTATTATTTTCGAGGGGCAATGATATAATTTCGCCAATTGCAATGACAGGTAAATGTATCCTGTCGACACCCCAGTGCGTTCCGGACTCCGGTATTGGGAAAAATTGAACGACCCACGTATATATTGACCAAAGGCATTGTCGGTAGATATAGGCGTTTGAATCGTTCATGATTTTTCCGTGAAAGAACGTGCTTACAAAAAAGTAGTATAAGTGCCTATGAGCAACGAAAAAATTATTCCTGAGCTTGATCGGTCCCTGGTGGATAAACACAGTTTTAGTCGTGATGAGTTACTGGCATGCGGCTACGGCACTTTGTTTGGTCCTGGTCGTGCCCATCTGCCAATCGATGAAATGCTGATGATCGATCGGATTACCGAAATCAATGAAACAGGCGGGAAAAATGGCAAGGGTAAGATTGAAGCTGAGTTAGATATCAATCCAGATTTGTGGTTTTTCAAATGTCATTTTATTGATGATCCAGTGATGCCTGGTTGTCTAGGACTTGATGCACTGTGGCAATTGGTTGGATTTTATTTGGCCTGGAAAGGCAACTATGGCGCTGGCCGCGCACTAGGTTGTGGCAAGGTCGCGTTTCGGGGTCAGGTCTTGCCGACAACGGGCAAAGTAACATACGACATCGACATCACCCGGGTACGCCAGGGTAATACGGTACTGGGGATCGCAGACGCAAGGGTACTTGCAGATGGTAAGCAGATCTACGTAGCCGAAGATGTCAAAGTAGGACTCTTTACTTCATTAGATGATTTTTAGGTGACCTTATGAAACGGGCAGTGATAACCGGGATGGGGTTGGTCTCGCCCCTCGGCAACAACAAAATTGAAACACTCGACTCCCTGATAGAAACTCGATCTGGTATCAAGTTTCAAGAGGCCTACAAGGAAATGGGGCTCCGGTCCCATGTTGCTGGTAGCATTGAAGTCGACATAGAAGCGCACATCGATCGTAAATTGCGTCGATTTATGGGTGATGCTTCTGCTTTCTCCTACATCTCGATGGTTGAAGCAATTGAGGATTCTGGGCTCAGTGAAGATCAGGTATCGAATGTCCGATCCGGTATTGTTGCGGGTTCTGGCGGTGCATCGTCCAGCAACCTTATTGAAGCAGCTGACCTCTTAAGAGAGAAGGGTATCAAGCGCGTCGGACCATATCGGGTGACCCGGACTATGAGTTCAACGGTTTCTGCTTGCCTGGCTACTGCATTCAAGATCAAAGGCGTGAACTACTCAATTACCTCTGCCTGCTCGACCAGCGCCCACTGTATTGGACATGCGGCAGAATTGATTCAATTAGGTAAGCAGGATGTTGTGTTCGCCGGTGGTGGTGAAGAAGAACATTGGTCGATGTCCTCACTTTTTGATGCGATGGGCGCACTGTCTTCTGCTCGAAATGACAATCCGGCGACGGCTTCACGGGCCTACGACAAAGATCGTGATGGTTTTGTTATTTCTGGTGGCGGTGGCTTTGTGGTCGTTGAAGAACTTGAACACGCCAAAGCCCGGGGCGCAAAAATTTATGCCGAGCTGGTTGGCTACGGCGCAACCTCCGATGGTCACGATATGGTGGCGCCATCAGGGGAGGGCGGTAAAAGGGCGATGGAAATGGCTCGCGCGACCGTTGATGGGCCAATTGACTATATAAACGCCCATGGGACGAGTACGCCGGCTGGGGATATTCCCGAAATTAATGCTATTCGTTCTGTGTTTGGTACGGATATCCCACCCATTAGCTCCACCAAATCTTTATCAGGGCATTCCCTTGGTGCGGCGGGAGTTCATGAGGCGATCTATTCATTATTGATGCTTGAAAATGATTTTATCTGTGAATCGGCCAACCTCGATGAGGTTGATCCCCTGATCGGAGACGCACCTATAGTCCGAAGTAGGATAGACAACGCTGGTATTCGTACCGTGATGTCGAATAGTTTTGGTTTTGGCGGTACCAATGCAGTTCTTGTGTTCCAAAAGATGGCAGACAGTTAGAATGTTAAGACGCGGTTAAGAACTTTAATTGTGTCTTTATCGAATTTTTACCTTGCGGTCCTAATCTTTGCGCCTACTTCGTTAGGTGAAAATCACAGGTAGAGTAAGTTATGGGTCGATCCAAGATAGTGGTCATCGAAGATGAGCCTGATATCGTTGAGGTGATGTGCTACAACCTGCAGCGAGAAGGCTATCAAGTGTCTTCTACAACCCGAGGAGACGAAGGACTAGAACTCGTTCGTAACCAGTCACCTGCTCTGGTATTGCTGGACCTGATGCTTCCAGGCATGGATGGGTTGACGGTTTGTCAGCAAATTAAATCTGACCCACTGACCCGAGCGACCCCGATTATTATTGTGTCTGCAAAGGGTGAAGAGTCCGATGTTGTAATCGGCCTTGGTTTAGGTGCCGACGACTACATTGCCAAACCATTTAGTCCCCGGGAAATGCTTGCCCGGGTAAAAGCCGTTCTGCGCCGTGGCCCCCTTCAAGACGAACAGAAAAAAGATCGTATTGTTGCCAAAGATCTGGTTATTGATCCAAGCCGCCATGAAGTACGAGCATCTGGAGAACTGGTCAGACTGACCGCCACGGAGTTTAAGCTGCTACACCAATTGGCTTCCCAGCCGGGGCGGGCTTATTCCCGGGAGCAATTGTTGAATCGTGTTGTGGGTGAGGGCGTTGTTGTTGTTGACCGAAATATCGATGTGCATATTCGCTCGGTACGAAAAAAGCTGGGTAATCTCGGTGAAATGATCCAAACCATTCGCGGCGTCGGTTACCGGTTCGTAGACGATTGACTCCGGTTTTGCTTGGGATGGTTTAAATGGTCCGTATCCTGAGCCGTCTCGAATAGCTTACCCATGACACTATTTACGCCAAGTGATGCTGTCAGTGATGCTTCCTTTTGATTTGTTATGCCATCCGCTGTGACTTCGATTCCTAAATCATGGGCCATGCTGACAATGCTCTTGAGAAAAATTGCACTTTTCGGATTCTCGGTAATGCTATCAAGGTTTCTAATGTCGATTCGGATGAGATCCAGGTTCAACTGAAATAGATGAGTTAGTGGCGTACGGGGTGAGGTAAATAAATTTAACGACAACTTCACACCAAGGGCTGATATCTCGTCTGCTAACGGTAGGAACTCTCTCAAGGTGAAGTCCGCTTTGGTTTCTGCAACTTCTAGCACTAACTGTTGCGGCTTGATCCCGGAAGTCGTGAGTGCGCTGCGTAAACTGCCAATGAAGTTTGTGTTAATCAGATGAAAGCCAGGGAAGGGGATGACCAGGGTTAGATCATCTCGAGACAGACATTCCTTTTGCCAGGCAACAAATTGCGCACAGCCTTCCTTAAGAATTTTATAGGTGAATTTAGTTTGGAGCTGCGCCTGCTCTAGTCCGTCCAAAACCTTGGACGTGTCCTGCAGCCCTTTAGTGGCATGGGGCCAAACCAGAGCTGCATAGTAGCCAGTGATCTCTTCCCTATTTGCGGTGTAAAACGGAGAAAAGCTCACCTCAAGATCATTGGCGGCGAGGGCATCCCGTAAGCCACTTTCCAGACCAATCTTGTCTAGGTAATTCTCGTTAAGCGAATCAGTAAAAAACTGCACTTCACCGGTTCCTAATAACTTGGCGCTCTGCATTGCAGTGCTGCTATTAGTGAGTAGATCGCTGGAGGTATCACCACATTCTGGATAGGTGGCAATGCCGATGCAGGCGCTGGAATAAATCTCATTCCCGTCAATTAAGAACGGTTCGTCAAAACTGCGCAGAATTTTTTGTGCCATCTTACTGGCGTCGGTTGCATCGAACATGTGGGTCAGGGCAATCGTAAACTCGTCACCCCCGAGGCGTGCCGCAATATCTAGCTCAGAAATACAATTCTTAAGCCGGTGGGCAACCCCCTGTAGCAATTTGTCTCCGGCGTTATGACCGAGACCGGTGTTGATGTGTGAGAAATGGTCGAGACCCACATATAGAACGGCACAGGGAGCAGAGCGTTTTCGAGAGATCAGAACATTGGTTTTGGCTTTGTAGAGGTCAATTAGCCCACTCAAGACCTCTTCAAATTTGAATCGGTTCGCAAGCCCTGTTAACAGGTCGTGGGTCGTGAGGGATGTGATCTGTTCGTCACTTCTTGATCTTCGAGAGATGTCCTTAAAAACCAGAAGGCCTTTTAATTTGGGATGACCTAGTAGAGGAACGGCGACAAAAGTGGTCGTGACCTTGCCGCCATCGTTGGTCCAGAGTACCGCCTTTTTGACCTGCACCGTTTTGTTGTTGGCCAGGGCCTGCGCGACTGTGTGCTGATTCCAGGTTGGGGTTGTATTGTGAAAATCTTTTTCGAATATAGTTTCGAGCCCAGTTCCAATCACTTCGCTGTAGCGAGACCTCAATATTTTGATCATTTGTGGGTTGCAGTATCCGACGCGACCATTGGAATCTATTGCAACAACTCCTTCTTCGCCCTTGTCGCCCATCTCGTCTTCGAACTCTCGGATTGTCACGATGTCTCGTCGAACCTGGTCAAGCTTGAGAATGGCCTCAACTTTTTGTATTAACTGGTGGTGGTTAATCGGTTTGTAGAGAATTTCCGTTGGCCAAATCGAGCTGCCATGGAGTCCCGCTTTTCTTGGCGAAAAATTGGTTTCCATAAGGATAATCGGAATGTTCAGGGTTTCACCATTACCGGAAAGCTGATTGATTACCTGGTAGCCATCCATATCTGGCATATCAGCATCGAGTAGGATGAGTGCCGGTTTCTTTTCGGTGGCGATTCGGATTGCTTCGAGCCCGCTGGTTGCTAGCAGAACATCTGCCGCAAGGTCGCTAGCCAGCGCGGCGAGGGTAAGCCGATTAGATTGAGAATCATCCGCAATCAATATCTCAGGCAGGGTATCGGCCTTACGCTTTGGCATACTATCAGACATAGTCTCATGAACAGTCTTGGGCAAAATATCAGGCAACCTTCAGTTCTATTTCTCCAAAGCTACAGTATAGATGAGGGTTCTAGGAAGGCGTAAAGCCATAAGCTACAGACGGCGGTTTATTTCGCGGGCGGCATTCATACCGGGAATTCCGCTAACGCCCCCTCCTGGGTGGGAACCTGCGCCACAAAGGTATAGCTCAGCAATTTCTGTCCTATATTGACCCATTCCCAGCATGGGCCGGGCGCTAAACAGCTGATCCAGGCTAAGTCTGCCATGGAATATATCTCCGCCACTGAGACCAAATTTTTGCTCCAAATCCCAGGGTGAGTGGCTCTGAACGGACAAAATGAGGGCCCGGAAGCCAGGTGCTTCACGCTCCACGACGGAGAATATGGCCTCTATGGCTGAATCTTTGTGTTGATCCCAGTCTTCACGAAGGGTTGGATCAAAATGCTGACAGAAAAGGCTCGCCACATGTTTACCCATGGGCGCGAGACTATCGTCTACCAGACTGGGGATAAGCATCTCAACAATAGGTTCCGATGAAAACCCCTGTTGTCGGGCATCCTGATAAGCTTTTTCCATGTACTCCAGATTTGGCGCCATAATAATGCCGCCTTTAAGTACAGACGGGTCTGGCTGTGATCGAAAGGTGGGCAGCTGATCCAGGGCAACATTGAGCCGAAAAGTACCACTTTGGTTTTTGTAGTGCTGAAAATGAGCCAGGGTTTCAGGGGCAACATGTTCCGCGGAAAGCAGCTTTTCATGCAGAAGTCGGGGATTTACGTTGGCGACCACAAAATCTGCAGGGATTACTTCTCCCTCCGCCGTGACCACACCCATAGCAGTCATATTTTGCACCTGGACCTGATCCACCGGGCTATCGGTCTTGATAACAACACCCAGTGATTCTGCCTCCCGTGCCATAGCCTGGGTAATTGCCCCCATTCCCCCCCGTGCATGGCCCCAGGTGCCTGACTTACCGTGCACGCCACCGACCACATGATGTAAAAGCACGTAGGCTGATCCCGGTGCATAGGGGCTATCAAAGTGCCCCACAACGGCGTCAAAGCCGAATACGGCCTTGATCGGATCAGATTCAAAATATTCAGATAGGTATTCATCTGCACTCACGGTAAACAACTTTAAGAGTCTTCGTTTCTGAGAAGCTGTGAGTGCCGAGAACTGTCTGGATAGTTGGATGGCTTTGAACAGATCGCCGATACCTCCGGATACTGTTGCCGGTGGTGTCTGTAACATAACCCAGCGAATAAGTGGCACTATTGCTTCTAGATCCGCGTAGTAGCGGGGCAGTGCTTTTGCATCTCGATCGGAAAATTTCGCAAACTCCCCTACGGTTTTATTGAGGTCCGGATATAGAGCTAAATGATTCCCGTCTGGCAGGGGTAAAAAATTGCTGACGGGTCGTTCAAGGATTTCCAGACCCTGGGCTTCAAGGTTTAGATCAGAGATGACCGTTGGGTGGAGCAGACTAACGGTGTAACTTGCAGTAGAGTTTCTAAAACCCGGATAAAACTCTTCGGTCACCGCCGCACCACCCACAATGCTTCGGGCTTCTAGGATGGTGATGCGATGCCCTGCCTTGGCAAGGTAACAGGCCGCCACTAGACCGTTGTGTCCCGCGCCTATAATGATGCCTTGTTTCTTGGCCATTAATATCTACTCTTTCTAATAGCAATTCAGCGGTTAGATTTACTAACCTGACTTTGACCCGCAGCGCCATCTCGTGTAATTTAGCGCCGCTTTCCCCCTTACCATCTTTGATGTCTGCCCCTGCGGCCGGGCATTCTCTCGGGCACTCGATTTTGACAGATTCTGCACAACCAACAACGGACAGTACCGTTCAGGAAAAACCACAACTCAGTATATGGGAACTCGCCTGGCCGGCGATACTGAGCAATCTGCTTTTTGCCATTATCGGCATCGTCAGTATCAAGATGATTGGTAGTCTAGGCGCCTCTGCGGTGGCGTCAGTCACGACGGGTCACAGGATCTTCTTTGCACTACAAGCCATATTGATGGCGGTTTCTGCAGGGACAACGGCCATGGTTGCCCGTTCCTGGGGCGCAAAAGATTATGCGGAGGCTGCCAGGGTGACCAGCGTTTCATTGTGGATTGGCAATGGCGTGGCAATTGCGCTGACAATTCCCTGCTTTTTCTTCGCGGAAAATATCGCAGGGGTGTTTGGGCTTGATGCGGCAACCACCCATGAGGCTGGTGAGTTTATTCGCTATCTCAGTCTGTTTAACATCGCCTTTGCGATAAATATGGTGCTTTCCGCGGCGCTTAGAGCAGCGGGGGATACTCGCACACCTCTGTGGATCGGCGTGCTGACAAATATAGTCAATGTGATTTTGTTATATGTATTGGTATTTGGTGAGTTCGGGGTTCCAGCCTTCGGGGTTGCCGGCGCGGCACTGGCAAATGGCATCTCGTTTATGATCGGGGCAGGTATTCTGTTGATGCTGTGGTATGGCGGTAAACTTAAAGTTGCTGTGGGTGGTAAAGGCTCAATGAGC
Organism: uncultured Pseudomonadales bacterium; assembly: GCA_963976815.1. Classification (GTDB taxonomy): domain Bacteria; phylum Pseudomonadota; class Gammaproteobacteria; order Pseudomonadales; family Azotimanducaceae; genus JAHRVQ01. The sequence continues at coordinate 116,593 of CAXBLU010000008.1, forward strand.
CAACGCCGAATCCGCCAGTTGGTCGACATCGGTTATCCAGCGGGGATTGAACAGGTGGTATTCCAGGGAGGTTTTATTGCCTTCCTCTGGTTAGTTGCGTTTTATGGCACTGCACCTTTTGCCGCCTATGGCATCGGTGTACAAATTTTGTCCTTGTCCTTTGTGGTCGGTTTTGGTTTTTCGATTGCCGGTGCAACTTTGGTTGGGCAGCACCTGGGAGCGGGGGATCCAGACGGAGCAACTCAGCAGGGCTGGAAAGCAACGGGATACGCGATTGGAAGCATGACGCTATTGAGCGTGGGTATTTTTATTTTTGCAGAACCGATTGCAAGATTTCTGATCGATGACGATGAGGTTGTTCGCCTTACAGTTATATTTATTTATATACTCGGCATTGCCCAACCATTGATGGCCATCGAATTTAGCCTGGGGGGGTGTTTGCGGGGAGCAGGGGACACGCGGTTCCCATTAGTCACTACGATGGCGGGGCTTATTGGTGTCCGCGTTGGGTTAGCCGCACTATTCGCATGGTTCGGTTTCTCCGTGGTATGGATATTTGCTGCGCTGATTGGAGACTATATTGTCAAGGCAGGGATGTTGGTATATCGCTTTCACTCAGGCAGGTGGCGACAGATATTTAGCGAGTCCGAGACAAAATTTGCTCGGTTTAATTAGCAATAATTAGCAAGGGGATCCTACCTCCTACATGTTTAGCTGGAACAACAAGCAACGTGTTATTTATGCCATTCACTTGGTTTTTCTTCTGATGGTGATTATCCCGTTCTTATTATGGGATGAGGCGATCCACGAATTTACCACGCAGTATTTGCTTGAAGCGGGGAATCTCGAAATTGCCGGGATGGTTGTGACGCTGCTTACCCTGGATGTGTTTCTGCCGGTTCCCTCCAGCGTGGTCGGTACAGGCAGTGGATTACTTTTGGGTTGGCAGCTTGGATTTCTGAGTACCTTTACAGGATTGATGCTGGGGAGTTTGCTTGGCTTTGCTGTTGGACATCTTTTTCGCCATACATTTTTTCATCGTTATTTTGCGGACGATGAATTCCGTCAGGTGTCCTATGACCTTGCTAACTACGGTTTCTTATTAATGATTGCGTTTCGTGGCGTGCCAATTCTGGCCGAAATGAGCGTCCTCGCGGCGGGCTTCCATCGTTATTCATTCAGTCGATTTTTGATCGCAATGGTCATTTCCAATTCAATCCTGGCGGCTTTACATGCTTATCTTGGCGTCAATGCGTCACATTCAGAGTCAGATTATTTTTTTATTCTGTCCTTTCTTATTATTCCTGTGACTGGTTATGCGTTCCGCCTGTATTGGAATCAACGTAAAACCATCGCGCTCGATAGCTAATTTGCTATCGCAATTTGACATCCCGGAATTTGCGAGTAGTATGCGCGACTTCAATTGGCCGAAGCGTTATCAATTTGAAGGTTATTCACGCTAGAAAGAGCGTAGTTAACACTTTTAAGTTAGAACTTTTAAGTTAGAACCTTTTAATAGAGCCTTAAATTAAACACTAAGACTAGTAACCAAAATGAATTTGACCCCCTCCAACAATCGCATGCTTTCAATGCATCAGACCGCGCTCGTGAAAACGACCGTTGTACTGGCGTGTATTGATTGCGCGTGGAGTCATAATTTGCATTAGGGTTAGAGTCAATTCGATTTTTAAAAAAGCCCCTGGTGCAAAACACCCGGGGCTTTTTTTTTGGCGGTAGTAAACCTGGCATTGAGTAGTAGCTATGGAAAAGAAATTAAAAAGAAATATACCAATCCTTTATCTGTTTATGTTTTTTTGGCTGGCGCTGGTGATCATTCCAGTCATGGTGCCGTTCTTTCAGTCACGGGGACTGAGTGTGGCGGATGTTTATTATTTGCAGGCTTTCTTCGCCTTGATTGTGGTGCTCTGTGAAGTACCATCTGGATATATTGCCGACGTCCTGGGCAGAAAAACGGCATTAATCATAGGTAGTGTTTTTCACGCTGCAGGTTTTACCTGGTTGTGTTTTACAGAGAGCTTCCTCGGCCTGATGGTGTTTGAAGGACTAGTTGCAGTTGCGATTAGCCTTTTCTCGGGAGCCGATCTCTCTATGCTCTACGACACTCAGGAAGCGTTAGAGCATGGACCTGAAGAGAAAACCCGCGGCATCGCTAATATGCGGTTCGTGAAATCCGTTGCTGAGGGCTCCGCGGCATTGTTGGGTGGTTTCCTTGTGGTCTATTCCTTTGATGCGGTGGTGATTGCGAATGCCATTTTTGCCTGGGGACCGTTGTTGCTGGTGTTTTTTCTCACGGAACCCCCATACCAAAAAATGCAAAGTAATCAGGCTATGGTTAACTTAAAGGGTGTTGTTAGATTTTTGTACTTTGGTGATGATTTGTTGCGGTTGATTTGCCTCAATACAACACTGTTCGGTCTGGCGACATTTTATGTGGTGTGGATGCTGCAACCTTATTGGCAGGAGCAGGGCATTCCAATCTCGTATTTCGGATTACTGTGGGCGGCGCAAAGTTTTGTAATTGCTGCGGCGAGCAAACTTTGTGTGCCTCTAGAACGACGATTTGGGCCCGGTATTCTTTTAGCGAGTATGGGAATACTGCCCATTGTTGGTTACCTCGGTATGGCTGGCGTTGGTGGCTTGGTTGGTATCGGATTGAGCTTTGCTTTTTTTGTCAGTCGTGGCTTGAATCAAGTGATTCTGTCCGATGCTTTAAACAAGAGAACCCCAAGTAGTTTCCGGGCGACGGCTAACTCCATTGTCTCTTTTATGTTCAGAGGGATTTATATTGTCACCGGGCCAATGATTGGATTTTTGATTGATTGGCAAGGTATGACCGTGGCGTTGGCAGTACTAGGAGGCATTGTGGCAATAGTGTGTGGTCTGGTGCTTTTGCCACTGCTAAGGGCAGTTAGTCTTCTTACCAAAGTGCCTGAAATTCCAGCGACCGAAGGCTAGTTGGTGAGTTGTCAGTGTTAGCGAGGTTAAATTTGTGGGGCTTTGATGCCCCACATTTTTATATTGCTGCGTTATATTTAGAGTGTGGTCAGCACAATCGGTTTGTTTTTGGTAATGACCATTGTGTACTCATATTGAGCAGAAAAATTGCCTAACCCTGTTGTTAAGGTCCAGCCATCGTCTTCGGTGTGGGTTTGTTCAGCACCCGTCGAAAGGAATGGTTCAATTGTGATGACCTGGCCTTCTTTTAATACCCGATGATCTGAGGTGTCGTGGAAGTTTGGAATAAACTGAGGCTCGTCGTGAAGGCTTCGTCCAATTCCATGGCTGCCAAGGTCCTTTAATGTAACAAAGCCGCTTTGACGGGCTGTCTTTTCTATTGCTCGACCAATTTGATTGATGCGTGCACCTGCCTTGGCCGCGGCCATCGCTCGGCGTAGAGCTTTTCGGGTAGATTGACACAGGTATTCCATTTTGGGATCAACCGGAGGAACTAAGAATGTGCTACCTGTGTCGCCAAAATAACCGTTTAGCTCAGCGGAAACATCAATGTTAACAACATCTCCTGCCATTATTCGGCGATCTCCAGGAATACCGTGGGCGGCTTCTTCATTGATGCTGATGCAGGTGTAACCTGGGAAGTCATAGGTCACCATCGGGGCGGATCGCGCCCCATACTTATCGAGATTCTGCTGGCCGATCAGATCCAGTTCTTTTGTGGTCATCCCGACTTCGAGCTGTTTGCCCATCAAGATCATTGTTTCATAGACAATTCGGCTTATGGCGCGCAGATGCTTAAGATCGTCTTCGTTTTCTATGGTCATTGCTGTCTCCAGTTGCTTGTAGATTATCGCATAGCACCTGTAGCAGGTAACCCTTCCGAGAGGTAATATGGGAGCTTCAGGAGGCGCACCATATGGTACAGACATTGACTAAATCCCTATTTACACTCATCTGCGCAGTGCTGCTGCTCCAGGGTTGTACCGCGATGGGACCCAGGCCTGCGGAAGCCATATTGGGTAGTTGGCAGACGACCGTCGGTAAGTTCCCTATGGTGGTCACCTATGACCTGGATACGGTGCAGTCTGGTTCTAATTCCCCAATTGCCTATGAGATAGCCGGCGATGAGCTGACCTATGCACAGGGCGGTAAGCAGGTCAGGATGGTGTCCTTTACCTCAGCGGGTGAAATGATTCAGACCGATCCAATCACTGGAACTGTCCATCACTTCTCGCGAGTGCCCTAGGTTTAGCTGCACAGGGGTTCTCCAGGCATTTTGCCTGGAGTGGGTTATTCTGACAGTGTGATTGAGACTGTATAAAGATACAGTTATTATTCTCTCTCAATTGGATTTGAGAGTCGCACAATTTTCATGGTTGATGACCTTCCGACAGGCTACTACCTTGATAATTTCTTATATTTTACTGAGTTCGTTCAAAACCATTACAGTGACTTACTGAATAGCACTGAGGATAGGTTTTGCGCTGAGTTCTCAGATCTCTCCCTGGCGGAACAACGTCTATTTGTCCGATTGATTAGTCGTAAAGGTCCGTACTTTCGCACCGACAAGCTCAGATATGATGAGATCGACAATTTGGACCTCGCCCTTGATGGACTAGTAGAGCGGGGGTTTGTCTCACGGAATCACCTTCACGATGCTCAAGCCTGGCTGAACCTGGCGACAAAACCAGAGGTGATAGCAAATTTTGAAGTAGCGGCAAGATCTTCTCGAAAGGCGGAGTTATGTGAGGCTGTCGATCAGGATTATGAACTTGACGTGATTCAGGCGCGACTTCCATTTGATCTGGTTGAGCCAGCGCATGGTGAAACACTCAAAGTGTTTAAGCTTTTGTTTTTTGGCAATCTTTATCAGGATTTGACTGAATTTGTTTTACGGGATCTAGGTGTTAGTCCGTTTGAGCAGTATCCATTGGATGCAACCGGCCGATACTTTGATCAACGATCAGTTGTTGATGGGATGCTTGAAGCTTATGGATTTCAGGAACTGGCCCATAGTGCAATCGAAACACCGGATATCAATTTAGGCCAATTTACGCGGGAGTATCTACTTGGGATTGAATCAGATGATCCTCAGTTATCTCGTCGCTACAGCAAAATATTTAACCGGGTCGCCAGGCAGTTGGAGCGCGAGAGCGAGACGAATTTGGCTTTAGCGCTGTACCATAAATCTAATCTGACTCCGGCAAGGGAGCGCTTAACAAGATTACTTGCGGGTCGCGGTGAGCCAGAACTGGCGCTCAAGACATGCGAAACCATAGTGTCTTCGGCACAATCCGAGGCAGAGCACGAGTTTGCCGTGAATTTTGGTGCAAGACTATGCAAAAAGTTTGGGCTTGATGCCGCTCGTTTGCCTGACCGCGAGGAAAATTTATTTCCAGTTGAAAATATCTGTCTGGCTCAGGTTGAAGGTGAAAGAGTAGAAACCACCGTGGCAAAGTCCCTCTCCCAGGCTGGAGGAGTTGCGTTACACGTCGAGAATGGTCTACTCCCAGGCTTATTTGGCCTGTACTTCTGGGACATAATTTTTGTCCCTGTTCGCGGCGTATTCTTTAATCCGTTTCAGCGTGGCCCTACAGACTTGTTTACCGATCAGTTTTTTCGAAGTCGTCAACGATTGATAGAGCAGCGCTTATCTGAAATGGGATCAGTATCTCGAGTTGAACATCGGATACTTGATACCTATCGTCACAAAACTGGTGTTGCTAACCATTTTGTTATGTGGAGAACCCTGACACCGGAACTCATCTCGATGAGTTTGGCTCGTATGCCTATCGAAAAAATTCGTGCGATTTTCATCAGGTTGATGAGAGATCTAAAAGCCAATAGAAGCGGCTTTCCAGATCTGGTTGTATTTCCTGTGAAGTCTGGCTATGAGCTGGTGGAGGTAAAAGGGCCGGGCGACACGTTGCAGGACAATCAGAAACGATGGCTCCGGTTTTTTGCCACCCATGGAATTCACGCTCGAGTGCTCAATGTGACGTGGCAATTGTGATCGAGCCAGTAAAAGTTAGTGTTAAGTCTCTGGTACAACGGGCTGAACAATCCGGTGATATCCACTTCCGCTTTTCATCCAGAAGCAACGCCGTTGATGGCATACGAGGCCACCAGAAGCTGCAAAAGACACGCGGAGAGGGCTACGTCGCTGAACAGTCAGTTGCGGATATTGTTCACTATCCTGAGTTTGAGTTGCATATTGGTGGACGTGCTGATGGCTACTATCCCGATCCGACGGCATTTATTGTCGAAGAAATCAAAACTCTGCGAGTGGATGTTCAAAAGTTACCGGACCCCATCAAAAAAGTGCATTGGGCCCAGGCGAAGGTCTATGGCTTCTTACTCGGTCAATTGCATGATGTAAGGGAGGTAACAATCCGCTTAACATATTTTAATTTGGATGAATCAAAGGAATATTGTTTTGATGATATCTGGAGTATGGAATCGCTTGGGATTGAATATCGTCGGTTGGTCGATCGTTACGCAAACTTTGTCCAAAGAATGCTTGATTGGCAACGGGTCCGTGATCCAAGTATCGAAGCCATGGCGCTTCCGTATGGCGAATTTAGGCTCGGCCAAAGGGACATGGCGGTGTCCGTGTACCGTGCGATGCAAGCAAAACAGCAACTGGTTATGCAGGCACCAACGGGCATTGGTAAGACAATAGGGAGTTTGTTTCCGGCAATCAAAGCGCTCAGAGAAATGGATTATCAACGTTTGTTTTATCTGTCTGCTAAAACATCGGGTCAACAGATGGCGGCTACAGCGATACAGGATCTTCGCAATAATGGCTTAAAGATCCGTGATGTGACTCTGACCGCAAAAGAAAAGATTTGTTTTAATCCTGGCGTACCCTGCGATCCAGATTATTGTGAATATGCAAAAGGCTACTACGATAAATTGCCACGGGTACTCGAAGCGGCAATGGAAGATACAGGTAGATTTGATCGCGACAGGATTGAGTCACTTGCGCGGGACCATAGCGTTTGTCCTTTTGAACTTTCACTTGATCTTACGGATATCGCCGATGTCATTATTGGTGATTACAACTACGTGTTTGACCCAACAGTGTATCTAAGGCGTCATTTTGATGAACCTGGAACTTTCGGTTTGCTCATGGATGAATCTCACAATCTGGTTGACCGTGGCCGAGATATGTTTTCCGCAAGCCTATGTAAAGAAGACATATTAGCTATTAAGCGATCAGTCGGCGGTCTCGATCCAAAATTAAAAAAGGCTCTGAATGCGGTTAATCGACAAATGTTGGAAGTGGTTCGTCCGGTTGAGCAAGCTGCGCAGTTCAGCAGTTTTCCGGAAGGTTTGTACCGAAGTCTTCGGCGATTTATAGAGGTAGCCGAAGTATGGTTGGATGAACAACAGGGGAACCCGGAATTGTTACAGCTTTATTTTGACGTGCTCCGTTTTTCGAGGGTCGCTGAAGAAGCTGACCAGGACTATGCCTATCTTGTTGATAAATCCCGGGGTCGAACGGTGCTGAAATTGTTTTGTGTTAATCCAGCAAAAGGATTAGCGGCGGGTTTTGGTAGGATGTCAGCCAGCGTCTGCTTTTCTGCCACACTCAATCCCCAGGAGTATTTCAAAACGCTAATGGGCCTTAACGAAAATAGTCTGTGGTATCAGATACCATCTCCGTTTAACGCCAATAACCTCGGCGTGTTCACAACCAGTTTTCTGTCGACGACATACAATAACCGCACAGGTTCTTTGTATGATCTAGCGGATACCCTGGCATTGATTGTCGAAGCAAGGAGAGGGAATTACCTTGTTTTTTTTCCCTCCCATGCCTATTTACAGATGGTCTTAGAGAAGTTTCGCGAACGTCATCCTAGCGTTGATACCGTGAGTCAAGCAGCTAGTATGAATGACGGGGAACGGACTCAATTTTTAGCTGAGTTTGATGAAACGGAAACGCCAATATTAGGTTTTGCTGTTATGGGAGGTATTTTTGGGGAAGGCGTAGATCTAAAGGGCACCCGCTTAATCGGCGCAATTGTTGTAGGGGTAGGCTTGCCTCAGATTGGCACCGAACGTAACACCATCCGAGACTATTTTGAGCCCTCAGGAAAGGGCTTTGAGTTCGCCTATCAATATCCCGGGATGAATAAGGTGTTGCAAACCGCGGGTCGAGTCATTCGTTCAGAGTCTGATCGGGGCATCGTTTGCCTAATAGATCATCGCTTTAACGATTCAACCTATCGTCAATTATTTCCCGGGCATTGGCAGGTTCAGCAAGCCAGACATCAACACCATCTACAACAATTACTAACGGAGTTCTGGCAGGTCACGGCAGGCTAGTGACTTGTCGGTTAATGCCTGTTTCGTTTTGAGCTGTGACGAGATCGGTCATTTCGATAGTGTTTGTTTCGGTGACGATCGCTACGGTACTGATTACGATAATTGCTACGATAGTGGAATCGACTTTGATAAAAATGTCGATCATGAAGCCCATGGTGTACGAGGATAGGTAGACCAATTGCAATACCAACCCCTATACCAGTTGCAATGGGGTCGTGGTGCCGTCTGGTTGTGCGGCTAGTAGTGCGGCTAGTCCGGTTCTCAACAATAACAACTCGATCATCAAGGCTCTCTGGGTCCTCGTCGTAACAATGAATGTGTTGATGCTCTTCGTTGAAGAAACAGTATTCATCGCTTCGAGTGCTTCGATAGGTGCTGCTACTTGTACCGCGATAGCTTCCTTGATTGCTTTCCACATAAACCTTTTCAGGTTCGCTCACGATTGTATGATTCGCTTCAGCGCTTGATGTTTCAGCCTGTGCAGCGCTCGTGCTGAGACCAGTTCCAACAAAAGAACAGATCATAAGTGCGGTGATTCGCTTTTTCATTTTGGACGCAGGGTAGTTGACGTTAGAAGTTACTTTAACCCTGGTCTACTGAACTTAAGCTGAACAAATAGCGCTGTCTTTACAGACCAAAATGGCTTGTAAAACGGTGTTTTTGCTCAGCTCGCGGCGTCGGGACGCTTATAGTGAGAGTTGGCAGTCCAGGCATTGAACGTAAACCCCAGGTTGTTGACTCATATCAATCAGAGTTTGGGCTTCAGTTTTCAGGAGGCTAAAAAGCCTGGAAGCGCCCAGTCCGAAAGTACTTGAGCCGACGAGATCATGCATGGTGTTGACACTCGAATTTGCGATCCTTTCAAGTATTTGATCCCGAAAAGAGAGCGGTGGTTGTACATGCCAAATGTCGTAACTACCGACATCAGCGAGGAGTGCAGCGGAATCGATTGCGTCGTCCATAGACCCAATCGCATCGATTAGGCCATGATCCAATGCATCCTGTGCGGCCCATACCCGGCCTTGAGCCACGGTGTCTGCCTGCTCTAGACTCATGTCGCGACCGTCAGCAACAAGTGAAATGAATCTTCGATAGGTGTTATTAATAGATTGTTGGAGGATGTTATCTAGTGCTGTCGGTACGTCCTCGAGTGGATTCAGTAGGTTGCTGAGTTTAGTTGTGCCAACTCCATCAGAATGTACGCCGAGGTTGTTCGCCGCAGTTTTAACCGATGGAAAGGTTAAGAATGTCCCAATAGAACCTGTCAAGGTATTAGCATTAGCAAAAATTTTATTCGAGGAGGCAGATATCCAATAACCGCCGGAAGCTGCATAGCTACCCATAGAGACAACTACTGGTTTGCCATCTTTTTGCACATGGACAAGGGCCTGACGAATTTCTTCTGCTGCTGTGGCACTTCCGCCGGGGCTATCTACTCGAAGTACAATTGCTTTCACCGATTGATCCATTCGAGCCCGGTCAATCATTTCAACTGTGGTTGTGCTGCCAATATCGCCGGGAGGCTGTTCACCATTTAATATGGTGCCGCTGGCGGTGACAATGGCAATCTTGTTAGACGTTGGGTTGAGAACGGGAATTGGGGGACGAATTACCTCTAAGTAATCCCGGAAATTCACCTGGTTAAAAGTCTCATCTTCCTTACCGACAATATCTCCCACCAGGTCTTGCCACTCCTGGAGATTAAGTAGGTCGTCGACAAGACCCTGTTGCACCGCGAGTAGGTTACCATCGCCATTCGTACCGGCAAGGAGTTGGTCATATTCGTTTGTGAAGGTATCGAAGTTTGTTTCGCTTATGGCTCTGTGTTCAGTAATGTGGGTCCGATAATTCGCCCAAAGCGCGTCTAACCAAGCGAGATTAGCGAGTTTTGAGGCGTCGGACATGTCGTCTCGCATATAAGGTTCTACTGCGCCTTTGTAGGTGCCAACCTTGTAGACATTAAATTGGATGTTGAGCTTGTCTAATGCTGATTTGTAGTAGATTGGATATGCGCCGAAGCCCGGTAAGAAAACCCCGCCAAAAACCGGATAACTGGAGTCATCAAGATAAATCTTATCCGCCATGCTGGCGAGATAGTATTGGCTTTGAGAGTAGCCACTGCCGAAGGCAAAAACTGGTTTTCCAGTGCTTTTGAATTCTGTAATGCTGCGGCCAATATCTTCGAGTTTGCTGAGACCTGCGCCCTGTAGGTGATCGAGTCGGAGCACGAGTGCAGTGACGCGGTTGTCCTTCGCGGCAGCCTCTATTGCATCGGTTATGTCATGTAGCGCAGTTTCCGTCTGGTCGTTGTTATCTCCCAACAAAAGTCGGGCGACGGGATCTATGATCTGTTTTTGTTCAACAATGGTGCCGCTCGGATCGATGACCAAGGCTGAACTCTCTGGGAATGTTTGGGTTTCTCCGGAAAATATTCCGGTCAGGATCAGGACAAGCAATAGCAAAAATATAATGTTGCCAAGTGCATTTTTGGTCACCGTAATGGCCTGCCAAAGGCCGGAGAATATCCGTCGAATCATTGAGAGCTTTTCCTCGATATCAAGTCGTTCATGCTATCACAGCAATCCATAGCGTTTTAGGTGTAAGGCTGCCTCGATAGGACCGCGGGTCAGTTCAGCACACATCCCCGTTGCACGGGCGGATTCAATATTTGCAATGTTATCGTCCAGAAATAGGATTTCGCCTGCCCCTACATCAAGTTCTGAGAGGGCGTGCTCAAACGCCTTGCTGTCGGGTTTCATATGCCCAGTTTGAAATGACGCAAAAACCTGATCAAAGTGCTCGAATAGACCGTTCGTCGTACTAAATCGTTTCCAATGGAGTTGGTTGGTATTAGACAGGCAGGCGAGACGGACCCTTTGCCCCAACGTAATTAACAACTGGTCGGCGCCGGGATACACACCCTTTGGCCACATTTCGAAGTATTGCAGAAAGGTTTCGGGGGTTTGGTTGAGGCAAAATTCATCGATCAGGGATTGAGCAAATTCGACCGGTGAGCAGGCTCCGGATTCAAACCTTCGTACTGCTGTTGAATCTAGCCACTGTTGCCAGACCTGCTGTTCACTTAGGTTACTGTCCAGGGTAGAAACCGGCGGTCCATCCAGTTCAATGAGTACTCCCCCGAGATCAAAAACGACGTACTCGATATTTGCTGTCATAAAGCGCTTTTTGTATTCGGCTGCAAAATGTTACCTTTGATTCGATAATTTTTTTGAAGGATTCTGGGGTATGGGCGGTATTTTTGAGACGAACCTGGACAGAAATGATGCGAATTTTGAATCGCTTTCTCCTCTGTCATTCTTTCGTCGCGCGGCACTATTGTACCCGGACTTCACCGCGACGGTTCATGGTGATCGTCATTATAGTTGGCGATCAACCTATCAGCGTGCTTCAAGAATTGCCAGTGCGCTTGTCAAGCATGGGGTAGGGGAAGGGGACACGGTTGCGGTTATGTTGCCGAACATACCTGAAATGTTCGAGTCACACTTTTCCATTCCGATGGTCGGGGCAGTATTAAATGCAATTAACACCCGACTGGATGCTAAAACCGTCGCTTTTATCCTGCAGCATGCCGAGGCAAAAGTGCTTTTTGCGGATCGCGAGTTCTCAGAAGTGCTGAAAGAGTCGCTTTCAATTCTTAAGCTCGAGGCGCCGGAGCAAGAGATCCTAGTGGTGGATATTGAGGATGACAGCTTCGAGGGTGGTGAGCGTATCGGTAGTTTGACATACGATGAACTCCTCGCTGAAGGATCCGCCGATTTCTCCTGGAATTTGCCCAGTGACGAGTGGTCAGCGATTTCATTGAACTACACCTCGGGTACAACCGGGGACCCAAAGGGTGTGGTCTATCACCATCGAGGGGCTTATCTAAATGCTGCTAACAATGCACTGACCTGGGGAATGGGATTGCATCCGGTTTACCTGTGGACCTTACCGATGTTCCATTGTAATGGTTGGTGTTTTCCCTGGACGCTTGCAGCTGTGGTCGGCGTCAATGTTTGTTTACGGCAAGTTCGAGAAGAGGCTGTGTTTTTAGCAATAAAAGGACATAAGGTGTCACATTTTTGTGGTGCGCCCGTGGTGTTAAATACGCTACTAAATGCGCCAGCAGCAATGAAGGCGGGCATAGAACATAAGGTTTCCGTGATGACCGCCGGAGCAGCGCCACCGGCGGCAGTCATTCAGGGGATAGAAGCGCTAGGGTTTGATGTGACCCAGGTTTATGGGTTGACCGAAACCTATGGGCCGATGGTGGTTTCAGCCTGGCGATCAGCCTGGGATGGGTTGTCGGCGGAAGAGCAGGCCAGTTTGAAGTCCCGCCAGGGTATTGTCTCTACCCTCGCCGGGGACATGATGGTGGCGGACCCCGATAGTCTTGCACCGGTTCCCTGGGATGGTGAGACCCAGGGGGAAGTTTTTATGCGTGGCAATATTGTCATGAAAGGCTACCTGAAGAATCCAAAAACCACAGCTGCAGCATTTAAAGGTGGATGGTTCCATTCCGGAGACATTGCCGTCTGTCACCCCGATGGGTATATCCAGATTAAAGACCGATCTAAAGATGTGATTATTAGTGGTGGTGAGAATATATCCAGCATTGAGGTCGAAGATGTGCTGTTCAAGCACCCCAAGATTCTTGAGGCTGCTGTGGTAGCAAAATCCGACGCAAAATGGGGTGAGCATCCCTGTGCATTTGTCACTTTAAAACCAGGGGAGCAACTGTCCGAAGCTGAGGTGATTGACTATTGTCGAGCAGAACTGGCGCGTTTCAAAGTGCCTAAGACAATTGTATTTGGAGAATTGACCAAGACATCTACGGGTAAAGTGCAAAAATATATTTTGCGAGAGCGAGCAGAAACGTTGGACGCAGAGGGTCACGATGTATCAGGTTCGGTTGGCTAGCGATAGATGGCACAACGTCCCAATCAGGCAAAATCAAATATTGAGGTTACGCTTGCGTTACCGGTGGATTGTATTGAGCTTGCTGATCTTTCCAGAACCGCTATTGAGTACGGACTTAATTGGCGCTGGAAGCCCTCCAGAATCCTCGGTCTAATTCGGGATAAAGACAGTTCAGTTATTGTGGCGAGAACCGGCTCCGGTGAACTGGCGGGTTTTGCTGCAATGGAATTCCACCAGTTACACGGCCATATTAATCTGCTGGCAACCCAACTTCGTTTTCGTCGTCAAGGCATCGGCCGACAACTTATTGAATGGCTAGAAGAGAGCGCCCGGGTTGCGGCCCTCAACTATCTGACCTTAGAAGTTCGGAGCCAGAATGCTGGAGCTGTCAAATTTTATGAAGAAAATGGATACACCATCCAACTACTCAAAAGCGGATATTACGAGGGCCGAGAAGATGCCTATAGGATGTCGCACGAACTGATTGCGGCGGACGTTGCGGCGCGGAGACCCTAAATGGCACTTTGGACCTGGTCAGAATTATCACAGTTGGGGCAATGTTCTGGGCCGGACGGTCCTGATATAAACGGTATTTGCATTGACTCCCGCCAGGCCCAAATCGGCGATCTATTTGTCGCGCTCTCCGGTGATCCAGGCCCACGATTTCACACCAGTGTCGAAAATCCCAGGGACGGGCATAACTTTATCAAGTCAGCAATTTCCGGTGGCGCAAGCGCAATAATGTTGTCCGACCTTAACTATTCCACCAGCCCGCAGACTCCTGAATCATTTCCCTACATCCAGGTTCAGGACACTCTTGATGGTCTCTGGGCCCTCGGCCGCGCCGGAAGGCTGCGCAATAATGGAAAAATTGTTGCAATCACCGGGAGTGCAGGCAAAACCACTATGCGATCCTGGCTAATGCAGGTGCTCGGTAGTCAGTTTAATCTCCATGGGTCGATTGGTAGTTTGAACAATCACTGGGGAGTTCCGCTGTCATTAAGCCGCATGCCGCGGGAGAGTGAAGTGGGTATTTTCGAAATCGGGACTAACCACAGCGGTGAAATATCACCCTTAAGCCAATTGGTTAAACCCCATATCGCAGTCCTACTAAATGTGCTGCCAGCCCACATTGGCAACTTTACTTCGTTGGCAGCCCTTGAGGATGAGAAGCGTGCAATTGCAGATGGGTTAGTAGAAGACGGTTGCTGCATTTTACCGGAGCATCTGGCTAGCGGTGATGACAGGGAAATAACATTTGGTTTGTCGGACAAAGCGGATGCTCGTGGTCAGTATAAGATTCAACGGGACGGTTGGTTTGTTAATGCAGAAATTCAAGGGAAACCGGTTGAGTATCTACTGGGTATAGCTGGAGAGCATCGAGTCCTGACGTCCTTGGCTGTTCTTGCGGTAGCAAATCAATTAGATGCTGACCTCGAAAGGGTTGCGACAGCGCTATCCGGGATTTCAGTCCCCAACGGGCGGGGGGATGAGACGGTATTGGCGGGAGTAACTATCATCGATGACAGTTATAACGCAAACCCAGTTAGCATGGGCTATGCAATCTCAGCGCTTCAATCAAAGCCGGGGCGCAAGATTGCCATTCTAGGCGAGATTATGGAACTAGGTGAATCGGCAGTTAAGTATCACCATGATATTGCACAGCAATTTACTCACCTCGATCAGGTTATTACCGTCGGCAATGGCTTTGCTAACGATCCTGGTGATGCGCATTACCAGCATGCAAATGAGATTGACCTTGAAGCACTGGTGAATACCTTTCGTTCCGGCGATACGGTACTGATTAAGGGCTCTAATAAGGTATTTTGGCTAAATGACTTTGTAAAAAACCTGTGTGACAAGTTGGCACATGATTAAGTTGTGCAAGTAAAACGCAATATGCAGGCGATGGGCAAAAAAAACCCGACTAAAAAGCCGGGCTAATTACCATTAGGAGTAACACATAATGCCTTTCAGCATCGCGGAGTTTCGACCCTAAGCTCAAGGTATTTACGATGGGGGCGTAAAACCTTAAGCAACTGAATTAAATATAGCGGGTTACGATATCCTTGCTAGTGACCTATCAGAACTTTTAGAAATATCACTTATTTGTTGTTGTGCGATTTTAGTGAATTCTGGGGTTGGATAGCGTGTCGCCATCACCTTTTCCAACACCTTTCACGTCACTTTTTGCTTCGCTCTTTGCTTTAAGTAGATTCTGTTCAGCCGGCAGTTCTTCGATTTCACTAGCTTCAGGTGATATTGCGCTTTCTGGTTCATTTTCAGGCGTGTTTTTAGGGATTGCGTCGGTCACCTCGGTTCCGGCGATTGCTTCTTGAATCGCAGCATCAACATCCGCTTCACTCGGCGAGAGTTCACCCTGTAAGTACAAATCCACTTCATTCCTATCGAGATCACCCGATGTATGCCAGGGTAGTAGGTGGGGGTCATTGCGATGATCTATGTCGACAAAGGGATACTTGATGATCTTGAAATAAGGTGAATAGTCGAAGTCGCTTGGCACGCATAAACGGGGGTTACGCCGAAATAGTTGGACCTTTTCATCGTCCGTCTGTTTGACCAGAGGCAGTATCGGGAATTGCACAAATGCAAAAGCCTCCGCAATCATTGTTGAACAGACCGTTCGCGTCGACTTGCCTGGGTTTTGTTGAAAGAGTGTGGAGCGCCAGCGTCGAGGTAATAGAAACCACGGAAACATAAATCTGGCGAGATCAAAAATCTGTCGAACGTCATAGTCAATCCCGAGCCGACTGATTGCATACCGTATAACCTGTTGAGCATCTTTCATGCCGAGCCTCGACGGACGGCATATTCGTAGATGATCTGCATGGTAGTTGTCCAGGTTGTTCACCACGGTGCCAAAGCCGAGTAAGCTTTCGATGATGAGTCTGTCGTCGCGGTCGCCCTGGTAGTGATGTTGAACAATTTTGCGTAGGTCGGGGTCTACAATATCGTTGAGACGGCCCACATACAGGGCGGCGTGGGTCCAGGGGCTATTAGTGATCCAGCGAATCACATCACTCACCCGGGTTCGACCCTCTACCAGCAAGACATCACAGGGCCGCAATTCATATTTGATGCGCTCGAAATCACTGAGCTGCATCGCCCGGGCAGATTTCTGATAATTAAGCCATTTAACGGTTGGCTTAGAGAAGATGTCGAAAAAACCCATTTTTACAACAATACTGATGTGCTGACCTCATTATAGGCCGAAGTTAGGTTTCTATGGGACCAGTAGCCGTGCAATAATTCTCAAATGATAGTTGATCGACTTGGTCGCCAATTTAAGAACCTTCGTGTAAGCCTAACGGCTGCCTGTAACTACGCCTGTACCTATTGCGTGCCAGACGGCAAGCGGTTGATGAAAGCCAAGAGCGAACTGCCTGCGACAGACCTGCTAAAGGGAGTAGCACTACTTCAACAGGCCGCTGGAATTGAAAAGGTCAGGATTACAGGGGGCGAGCCATTGGTCACACCCAAATTTGATGATTTCCTGATCGGAGTGATGAAGTTGCCGCTTCGGGATATCAGCCTGACAACCAATGGCCAACTTCTGCTTAAAAAGCGTGATGTCATTATCAAGTCGGGTATCAAACGCCTGAATGTCAGCCTCGATACCCTTGATCCTCAGCAATTCAAGGCTATTGCGAGGGGCGGCGATCTTGAAACCGTCCTGGCCGGAATGGAAGCCATGCTTGATGCTGGCATTAAACTTAAGGTGAATATGGTCCCGCTTCGTAGCCAGAATGCGGCCCAGATTGTCCCATTACTGGATTATTGCCTTGATCGAGGTATTGAGCTTCGTTATATCGAGCTAATGCAAATGGGTCACTTGCTGGGCAGTAACGGGTTTCAACAGGACTTTCTGTCGATGGAATCTTTGCTCGATTTAATCAGCGAGAAGTACGAGTTTGCCCGCACCGATGCGCCCTATGATTCCACCGCGGTACGGTTTGAGATCCCAAACAGAGGTGTGTTTGGCATCATAGCCAATGAGAGTGAACCTTTCTGTCGTTCCTGCACCCGCTTAAGGTTGTCCTCGGACGGGAACCTGTATGGTTGCTTGAGCAGTAGCAAAAGCCAATTTATTGGTGACCTATTAGATAAACCTGCACATCTGGCATTACCAAAATTACAAAAGATATTGCTCAGTGCGCTCGGGGATAAAAAGCTAGCCTTTCAAGGTGAAACCACCGTGATGAAATTCATCGGCGGTTAAGCGTCTATACTCAAAGGGTTCAAGAATTCTGGAGCCCAACCCTATGAACGCACGGAACGCATTCATACTCTTTGTTACTCTAATTTCCGCAACCGCGTGCAGTACGGTCAATACAGCCGTTAATGGTTACGGCAATAACAGCCTTCGACCCTATGCGAGTTGGACCGGCTTAATCTCTCAGCAGAAAACCAGGCGCGACAGCAACTGGGCCATCGACGTTAATTCTCGAATATATGTCGCCCAACCTGTGTCCGGTTATCAGGATGAACTGCTAGTGGGTGAAATTGTAAATGTTTTTTATCGGTATTATCCCCATGTTCGGCAGGGGACTCATCTGGAATCTCTCGAGCAAGCGTTAGTGAGTGCCCGGTACGCAGGCATGGATTTTGTTGTCTATCCCCACGTGCATACCTATTTGGAGCAGGATGGGATAGACAAGGTACTCAAGGAGGAGGTGTTACCCGGTGAGTTCAATCTCGGTGAAGCTCGAATGGATATCTACATCTATGCCAGCCAGGGCGAAGCACTGGTTGACCATCTTAAGTTAGATACCCGGGGGAGTATTTTTACTACCAACAGCAGGAAGTTAATTTGGCCACCGCTGGATGCTTATCTCAAATCATTGAGCCAGTTTAATTTGGTCAGGCGGTGACATTTCAGGGTCATTACGCTTTGACCTTGTTTGTGGCTGATTCATTTCCGGCAAGTACAACTTCACTTCTGATCCAACGCCCAGTTCGCTTGAGATCCCAATATGCCCCCCGGCTTCATGAACAATTCCATGGACAACGGATAAGCCCATCCCCGTACCCTCACCGAAGGCTTTAGTGGTAAAAAATGGCTCGAATAGCTTGTTTTGATGGTGAGCCTTGATGCCAGCTCCCGTGTCAGAAACCGTGAGTACGTGATATGAGCCGGTGAATTCTTGTTGGCAGGAAGCGCACCGAAGTTGATCGCCTGAGACACGTTCTAACTTGATTGTCATGGTGCCCGTGCCAGCCATCGCATCCCGTGCGTTAATACAAAGGTTGAGTAGTACCCGTTGCAGTTGATTTGGGTCCAAACGGGCGAGGGCAGTCATATCAGTCCAATCATGCCTAATTTCGATGGTTGAAGGCATTGTCGATCGAACCATCAAGATTGAGTCTTCAATCTCGTGCTTTAGGTCTACTGACTCAACGTCTCCCCGGGAGCTCCGGCTAAAATCGAGCAGTTGTCGAACTACATTACGAGCGCGACTTCCCGCCTGGTGGATATGATCGGCATATTCCTGCATTTTTTTCGGTGAGCCAGATTCCATGGACAATTCTGCGTAACCGAGAACGGTGCCGAGAATATTATTGAAATCGTGGGCAATGCCGCCGGTTAGTTGGCCAAGAGCTTCCATCTTATGCGCATGGATAAGGCTTTGCTCCATGTCTTTGCGGGGTTGTATATGCTCAACGCTACCCACCATAAGCAGCGGTTGTTGATTCTGGCCCCGTCTAACAACCCTTCCGCGGCCCGCAAACCACTGGTATTCATGGTTGCGATCCATAAAACGATATTCACAGTAGTAGGGAATTGTTTCGTCTTCCAGATGACGTAGGAGATGGTACTTCTGTAGCGGTCTATCCACTGGATGGATAATTTCTTTCCAGAATCCATCGGAGGGTTTTCTGTCTTCGTAGCCGAGGAGTTCAGCCATAATGCCGTTGTACTCAAACTCGCCTGTTTCTAGATCCCACTGCCAATAGATATCGGTGATTGCTTCGAGCGTTTCTTCAAAATGGAGGACTTCACTTTTTTGGTCCAGCAGGGTCGCATTGATTTTGAGCAGTAACCCAATGCAACAAATGAGGGCACAGAAAGCCAGCAGGGTTGTGGTATCTGCCACCGCGTCCATTAAGACTACCGCGCCGCTAATTGCGACAATTGTAATGCCGAACAACATCATTGCAGAGGGTTGCAATATGACGGGCATGAGCTTCGGCGCTCGGAGTAGTGATTGTCTCGTAGACGATCGCAAGGGTGTAAACTTCCTTATCTAGACGCAGGCTTGCCTATTAGATATCGGCAGGTATCCGCAGAACTTTTGGAGTAAATTTATGAGCCAGGCGCCATATTCATTAATGGCCGAGCTAGCGAAGGTCAAGAACAAGGGTAAACCCCCGATTCATCTGTGGAATCCAGAGAATGTCAAAGACATTGAGATGGAGATTCAGGAGGATGGCACATGGTTTTATCTGGGCACTCCTATAGAGAGACCGCGGCTTGTCCATCTTTTTGC
The DNA here is from genome assembly GCA_963976815.1 of uncultured Pseudomonadales bacterium. Classification (GTDB taxonomy): domain Bacteria; phylum Pseudomonadota; class Gammaproteobacteria; order Pseudomonadales; family Azotimanducaceae; genus JAHRVQ01. The sequence goes on from CAXBLU010000008.1 coordinate 136,329, forward strand.
CTCGGTGCTCAGGCTCGAAGAGGGCGATTATTATCTCGTCACACCGGTGGAGAAGTGCCGCATCCGGGTCGTGGATGTGCCATTTCAGGTATTGCTGCTCGAGAATTCGGGTGAGGGAATCAGGCAGTCGATTCAGTTGACGACCAACATGAGTGAATGTATCACCCTTGGTCCTGAACACGCTTTAAGGGCTATTGGTTTAGACGGTGAAGAACCCGCTGTGTATGTGATGGTTCGGGATGGCTTGGAGGCGAGGCTTAATCGAAACGTTTACTATCAACTTGCTGAGCTACTCGTTGAGCATCGGCTGGAAGGTACACCCTGGCTAGGTATCTGGAGCCAGGGTGTGTTTTTCCCGTTAATTGAATCCTACATGTTGCCGTAGTTAGGGCCACCGGTGCCTTCCGGCACTACCCAGTTAATATTCTGGGCTGGATCTTTGATGTCGCAGGTTTTGCAGTGAATACAGTTCTGCGCATTTATCTGAAAACGCTGCTTACCTTCTTCTTCAATGACCTCATAAACGCCGGCAGGGCAGTAACGCTGAGCGGGCTCATCGTACAAAGGCAGGTTCGAATGAATGGGAATATTGGCATCTTTAAGTTGTAGATGGCACGGCTGGTCTTCTTCATGGAAGGTGTTGGTAATGAATACCGATGAAAGCTTGTCGAAGGTTAATACACCATCTGGCTTTGGATACTCTGGCTTTTCACACTTGCTTGCGAGTTTTAATGCTGCGTGGTCGGGCTTGGAATCCTTTAGGGTGAATGGCAATTTGCCCTGGAAAATATACTGATCAACCCAGGTAGCCGCCGAGCCCAAAAATAGGCCAAATTTGTGTAGCCAACCCGTTGTGTTTCGCGCCGTGTAGAGTTCATCAAAGAGCCAAGACTTTTCATAGGCTTCCGGGTACCCAGTAATCTCGTCACCACCGGTTGCGCCGTTTTTGATCGCCTCAAATGTCGCTTCTGCGGCTAACATGCCGGACTTCATCGCTGTATGGGTGCCTTTTTGCTTAAGGTTGTTGAGGAACCCAGCATCATCACCAATCAACATGCCGCCGGGCATTGTTAATTTTGGCAGTGCCGCCAGTCCACCCTTAACAACAGCACGCGCACCATAGGCAACGCGTTTGCCGCCTTCGAGATACTGGCGAATAATTTTATGTTGCTTAAACTTTTGAAATTCATCAAAGGGGCTAAGGTGAGGGTTTTGGTAACCCAGGTCAACAATCAGCCCAAGGGTGACCTGATTATTTTCCAGGTGATAAAGATATGAACCACCGAGCGCCTGGCCGGGGAAATGTCCGAGGGGCCAACCGACAGTATGAACAACCTTGCCGGGTACGTGCAGGGCAGGGTCTATATCCCATACTTCTTTAAAGCCGATACCATAGTGCTGTGTATCGGCTTCGGCTCGAAGATTAAATTTTTCCATTAACTGTTTGCCAAGATGGCCGCGGCAACCTTCAGCAAACATCGTGTATTTAGCGTGAAGCTCGTAACCGGCAGCATAGGTCGACTTATGCTCGCCGTCGGCGCCGACGCCCATATCTCCCGTCGCTACGCCTTTGATAGAACCGTCATCGTTATAAAGGACTTCACTTGCAGCAAAACCGGGGAAGATATTCACACCGAGTTCTTCCGCTTGCTGGCCCAACCAGCGGCATAGATTTGCCAGACTGGTGGCATGATTGCCTGGATTGTGAAGTGCTTTAGGTACTAATAGGCCAGGTAGCCGCATGCCTTGTTTTTCGTCGACGAGATAATAAACGTCGTCTTCGGTAACAGGGTTATTCAGGGGCGCGCCCATTTCCTTCCAGGTGGGAAACAACTCATCTAAAGCCCTGGGCTCTACAACGGCTCCGGACAGTATGTGAGCACCGATCTCTGAACCTTTTTCTACCAGGCAGACCGTTAACTCTTCTCCGGTTTCGACAGCTAGCTGGGCGAACTTAATCGCAGCCGATAGCCCAGCGGGTCCACCGCCGACGATAACAAGGTCAAACTCCATCGATTCTCGTTCCACAATCTTACTCCTGACTAGGTAGCTGCTAGGTTTGATGCTACCGCATTAATGATGGGGCGGTATTGTAGTGAAACTAGGGTTCTAAAGGAAATGTATCGTGAGACCGCAATCCTCTATTATTTATATCAGTGATATCTATAAGTTATTGATAATCATGTATTTAGCAGTCTGCGGCAGCGCACAAACCTGTTGACCAGCATAGTGTAAAACGGCAGAATACGCTCCTCGTTTGCGGCGGTTAGGCGCAAAACAGCTATTCCCAATAGATGACGTGGTTTGTACTTAAGTTAATGGCGTAAGTTAGAAGCTCAGGTTAATGGCTTAGGCTAGTGACTAAAGTACGAATTGTAGTCATACAGCTGATGGAAAAAATTCCATTAGCCAGTGGGCCCTTTTATTTATCACACGAGCAGAGGATTACATGAAGGTTCTTGTAACTGTCAAGCGTGTTGTGGACTACAACGTGAGTGTTCGCGTTCTAGCCGATAACAGCGGCGTCGATCTAAATAACGTCAAAATGTCCGTCAATCCATTCGACGAGATTGCCATTGAAGAGGCCGTACGCCTGAAAGAAGCCGGTAAGGTTGAAGAAGTAGTCGTTGTCTCTGTTGGCACAAGTGCCTGCCAGGAACAAATACGTACTGCCCTGGCGCTCGGTGCGGACCGCGGTATCCTGGTGGAGACCGACGAAGAAAATATGCAACCGCTAGGCATTGCTAAGGCATTAAAAGCGGTTGTTGATAAGGAGCAACCACAGCTCATTATCACCGGTAAGCAGGCGATTGATGGCGATAACAGCCAGACAGGTCAAATGCTAGCGGCACTCACCGGTTATCCTCAAGCAACATTCGCATCGGAAGTAGAGCTTGGTGATGATTCAGCTACTGTTACCCGTGAAATTGATGGTGGTTTAGAAACGATTACCGTGAAACTACCAGCGGTTGTCACCACTGACCTTCGATTAAACGAACCTCGTTACGCTTCTTTGCCTAATATTATGAAGGCCAAGAAGAAGCCAGTAGATGTGTACACCCCGGAAGATCTTGGTGTTGATGTTGCCCCACGGGTTAAAACTCTGAAGGTTACGCCACCAGCCGAACGAAAGGCCGGCATCATCGTAGAAACAGTTGAAGAGCTGTTTGATAAACTGAAAAACGAAGCGAAGGTGATCTAATGACTATTCTCGTAATTGCAGACCATGATAACAACAGCATTGGGCAACCTACGTTAGTCACAATCGCTGCGGCCCAGGCAATCGGTGGAGACATCGAAATACTGGTTGCCGGTGAAGGTTGTAGCGCTGCTGGCGAATCAGCAGCTAAAATTGGTGGCATCAGCAAGGTTTTGGTTGCTGATAATGCCGCCTACGGACATCAACTAGCGGAAAACATTGCTGAGTTGATTGTTGAAATTGGCAAAAACTACACTCACATTATGTCACCCACAACATCAGAAGGTAAAAACTTCTTACCTCGAGCAGCTGCGTTGTTAGATGTTGCTCAGATCTCTGACATTAGTGGTGTCGTGAGCGAGGACACATTCGAGCGCCCTATATACGCAGGTAATGCCATCGCAACGGTTCAATCCACCGATAGCATTAAAGTCATCAGCGTGCGTGGTACGGCGTTCGATGCTGTTTCCGCAGAGGGCGGTAGTGCAACCATTGAAGCCCTCGACATCGTTAAGGATGCAGGCATTTCGAGCTGGGTTAAGGCTGATATTGTGAAGTTGGATCGTCCTGAACTCACCGCCGCTAGCGTTATCATTTCCGGTGGTCGCGGTATGCAAAATGGAGAGAACTTCAAAATTCTTGAATCCGTTGCTGATAAGCTCGGTGCCGCAATTGGTGCCTCCCGTGCTGCGGTTGATGCGGGTTTTGTGCCCAACGACATGCAGGTAGGCCAGACCGGTAAGATTGTTGCTCCAGACCTTTACATTGCTGTTGGAATCAGTGGTGCCATCCAGCATCTAGCTGGTATGAAAGACAGTAAAGTGATTGTTGCAATCAACAAAGATGAAGACGCACCAATATTCCAGGTGGCGGACTACGGACTTGTTGCTGATCTGTTTACAGCTGTTCCTGAATTGGATGCGCTGCTCGGTTAAGCCGGATACAGAAGTGAAAAGGCGCTGCTCACAGCGCCTTTTTTTTGCCTAAAATTTACTTAGAATCAGCAGCCCTGAATTTGGCTACTCTGTCCTCGGGAGCTGGATGGGTCGAAAGGTATTCTGCATTAATCATCCAATTTGAACCTTCTCCCCGGGCGGCGAGCTTGTCCATAATAGTCGCAAAGTGCTGTGTTGAAATACCATATTGAATCAATCGCTCGATGGCAAAGTCATCAGCCTGTTCTTCAAATTGCCGGGAATAGCTCAAGCTCAACAGCATGGTCGGTACGGTTACGGCAAGGTCCGTTCCGGTGGCCACGTCGCCGGTTGTGATGACAAGCAGCAGCGCTAACAAGGATCGTTGTAACGCCATGCGCAGGGCATGGTGATGATGGACATGTCCCAACTCATGCAAATAAATGGCAATAAGTTGCTCATCGTTTTCAGCAAGCTCAATCAGATCCATGGTCATGATGATTTTATCGCCGGGTAGCGCAATCGCATTGGCTCCAAAAATGGGGCTGTCCATAAACTCAACGATCACGTTAGATTCAACCGGTGTCACATTCAAGAGGGACATCTCTAGTTGATCAATCCTAGAGGATTGTTCGCCTGTGATTTCAGGGTCAATAAAATAGCGATTCTTGATTAACTGATCAAAAATATCTGAACCGATATCGGCTTTCCATGCCGCAGGTGCCAGGGCCACTGCGGACTCTGCGAGCACGGGGACGGCATAGACATAAAGCCATGCAGCGATGCCAACTATTGCGACCCAGCTGAAGATCACTAGCGGGATATAGGATTCAAGGCGATGGGCGAGGGTGGCTCGGCCTTCGTCGCCGTGTAACTTTTGAAGCTCATCTATCGCCTGATTGTTATCGGTCAACATTTGTGAGCCGTCTGGAAAACGAATACTGCGGGGTACGCGATCGAGTCGACTACTAATATTTAGATCAGCCATTTTTATCGGCGTTTCTTTTTCATCTACTACCAACCTGATCTGTTCCGCTGACCACACTAGCTGACAGGTTAGTCGGCGAGATTCGAGTCCCGAGAAGTAGTCTCCTGTTACCATGTTCATAGGCTAATCCCAAAGTCGAACATCTCACCAACTTCCTGGCCAATGGCAGAGACATTGGGATCGTTTTTGAAGGTAAATTCATCAAGACTTTGTGTGGTCACAAATCGTAACGATGACACCCTGTATTGCATGACTTTTATGCGTGCAAAGGGAATATATAAACCGAGCGAGAGTAGGATAAGAATCGTATTCACTAGGTAAATTTTGAATAAATCCCAGGTTTTAAGACTGGTAGTAAAGGTATACCAGGCGGGTATTGTTACGCCGCTATACATCAAATTGGTTAGCTTGACCTTGATGTATGCGAATTGCCAGATATAGACCACCATTCCCATAGCGCCAATGACAAGGCCAAAATATTGTTTTGGTACATCCAGGCTCATTAAACCAAATTGCGCCCCGGCAGCAATTAGACCAATCAGGATGGCCATTCCAAGAGTTGCAAAGATGACAGAGAAGACAAACCCATAGAACTCGCCGATGCTGGATTGAAATTCAAACTGAGTGTTCCCATAGCTACTGTGGCCAACCACAAAGTTATAGAACCGTTGGATCGCAAATCCAGATAATAGGCCGATACTAACAACCGCTAGGATGGGGTACACCACAATCACTAACAGCGCTTCAAAATAGTTAGCATGAAAGCCAAACCGGATATTGCGGTAAACACTATTTCTTGCGCGAAATTGCAGCGATTTTAGAATCATCCAGGGGAGAATTAGTGCCGTGGGTAGCAGCAACCAAAGTCCAACAAGAGGGAATAGTTCTGAGCCGATCACGCTGATGGATAGCAATACCACAGCGATTACTCTGCCAATCAGAATCTGTTTTGGGTTCGCGATATATTCAAAACAGCTTCCATCGAGGTGTAGGTGGCTATACAGGTATCGATTGTTGCGAACTTTTGCCCAGGCGCTGTAGATTCCCAGGCTAATTACGCTCAAAAACAGATTAACAACCCAGATACGAAAGTAATCTTTGCCGTCACCATGGAACTCGAAAGGTATCTCGGTAGAGTAGTCCATCTAGAGTCGCCGCCACTATTTTCCAATAGCCTAACGAACCAATTTCAGGTCAGCAAGTGCGGCGTAGCGCTAATGTTAGGTTTGGCCAATAATCGATCAATTCTGGTTGTTAACTAACCAACTCAGCGACATTAACCTCGTTGATGAGTGACTCTCCCTTAACCAATGCTGTCAAATTGTGCAGGAACAATTGATCTCCGCGTTCGTTGGTACCGCTACCCCGGTTAGATGAATGGGGTGTGACCAACACCCTGGGGTGATCCCAAAACTGACTTTCCGTGGGTAGGGGTTCAGTTCTAAAAACATCAAGAATGGCGTAATCGATTTGCTCGGCATCGAGGGTCTTTAACAGCGCCGTTTCATCAACCAGATCGCCACGACCAATGTTGACGAGGACTGCATCGCGCTTCATGGCGGCAAGAAACGATTCGTTAACCAGGTCACGGGTATCATCCGTTAGCGCACAGGCCAATACCACAACGTCTTGATTCGGCAAGGATTCCAGAATGTCCGCATAGCTGATGATCTTATCTGCGCCAGGAGCTTCAACCTTCGAACGTTTAACCCCTGTGACATTAGCCTCAAATGCTTTGGCACGAATGCCTACTCTGCTACCAATATTGCCATGCCCAATGATCAACCAGTTCGAATTGTAAATTTCTCGAAAATTTGTATCTTGCCAATTGTGATTGGTTTGATGTTCCCGGCGCTCAACAAAACCCTGATAGCGTTCAAGTACCGACGCGACAACATATTCTGCAATTGCAGGTGCTTGTGCATCGCTATTGGTCAGGCGGATACCTTTGCCTGCGAGCTTGGCAAAAAAGGGGTTATCGAGTCCCGCTGAGGCGGATTGGACCCATTTGAGGTTAGGGGATTTGAGCAGATGGACAGCATAATCTCGACTGTATTCACTGAACATGACATCCCGGCCAAACCAGCCGTAGTGAATATCAGCATCAGCGGGTTCAACGGAATTCCCATTAAAGGTAATTTTGCCACCCCCGTGCATTTGATAAAGATTAATGCTCTCTAGCAAGGGTTCTAGTTCGGCTTCTAGCCGCTTAACGGCTGTATCCGCTATCAACAGGTTTGGCATTTATAAACTCTCCAACCATTTGTCATCGGAATCTTCAGTGATGTTCTCGAACAAGGGTGTGCTGAGATAACGTTCGCCGGTATCCGGGATCATCGCCAGAATAGTGCTGCCCGCGGGTGCACTCTTGGCAAGTTCTAACGCCGCCCACATGGTGCCACCTCCTGAGATACCACAGAAAATTCCTTCCTGGGATGCGAGTGCCTGGGCGGTTTGAATGGCACCATCGTCTGGGATTTGAACAATTTGATCGATAATATCCTTGTTCAATACACCGGGTATAAAATCCGGAGTCCAACCCTGGATTTTGTGTGGGGCCCATTCTTTGCCACTTAGTAGTGCTGCGTTTACGGGCTCAGCGCCGACAATTTTGGTGTTGGGTCGGGCAACCTTAATCACTTCGCCTACACCCGTGATCGTGCCGCCAGTACCCCAGCCGCTCACATAGTAGTCCAAATTTTTGCCCGCAAAATCCCTGAGAATTTCTGGCCCAGTGGTATTGCGGTGATATTCTGGATTCGCCGGGTTCTGAAACTGATCGGCTTTGAACCAGCCATATTTGTCCGCTAATTCAATGGCTTTGTTGACCATGCCGGATCCGCGTTCTGCCGCCGGGGTCAGGATCACTTTGGCACCCATGGCCTTCATGATCTTTCGTCTTTCTATTGAGAACGACTCTGCCATGGTGGCGACAAAAGGGTAGCCTTTTGCGGCGCAAACCATGGCAAGGGCTATACCGGTATTGCCCGATGTGGCTTCTACTACGGTTTGTCCAGGTTTGAGAGCACCACTTCGTTCAGCATCTTCAATAATGGCGATCGCCAGACGATCTTTGACAGAAGCGAGGGGATTGAATGCCTCAAGTTTTGCGTAAATATTTTGATTGTCTGGGCCAAGCCGATTGATCTTAACCACCGGAGTATTTCCAATGGTGTCTAGAATACTGTCGTAAATCATGAGTTTGCTCCTGGGGACGACTGTGTGGGTTGTGACATATATGTTAACGCTAGAATCGTTTTGCGGTATACCAATTGACCGGGCGGGAATGCTTATCAATTTCTTTTGTGACATCAAGTATCAGGGCAAATAGCGCCATACGGATCAGAACGCCGTTGTCGGTCTGACGAAATATTGCCAGGTTTGGATTGTCATTGAGATCGGTATCTAGCTCGCTTGCATTGGCTCTTGAGTCCCGTGGTAATGGATGCATGATGACGGTATTAGGTTCACAATATTCCGTGTAAACCGATTGGTTAAGCCTAAACAGTCCTTTGTATTTTTCAGCTTCAGTAGGGTCCGGGAAACGTTCTTCCTGTGTGCGAGTCACGTATAGGATATCCGCTGCACCAATGCCCGATTGCAAATTGTCCGAGATATGTACCTCGTGACCAGCACTTCGAATTTGCTCCAAATATTCTTCCGGTAGCGATAACTCGGGGGGTGAGACGAGTGAAAAATGTAGATTTTTATACAGACTTAGAAGTTTGCAGAGGCTGTGAACCGCACGCCCATAGCGTAGGTCACCGATCAAAGCGATACGTAGATTATCGATACTTTTATTTTGTGAATCCAATTCCTTACGGATTGTGTAGAGGTCTAACAATGCCTGACTGGGGTGTTCGTTAGCGCCATCACCGCCATTTAACACGGGCACTCTCGAAGCATCAGCAAATTCAGAGACGGAACCCTCTAGTTGGTGACGCATCACAATAACGTCACTGTAGCCCGATAAAACCCGAGCGGTGTCGTAGAAGCTCTCACCCTTGGCAATAGAGGACGCTTTCACTTCAGTCGTTTCTCGAACTTCACCGCCTAGAAGATTAAAAGCACAGCCGAAACTTACTCTGGTTCGGGTACTGGGTTCGAAAAACATACTGCCGAGAATTGCCCCTTCGAGAACCCGGGTCACCCGTTGGCGACGAGCATAGGGGTCCATTTGATCTGCAACCCGAAAAACCTGTTCGATATCCTCCCGGTCAAACTGTGAAACCGAGAGGATATGACTTCCTACAAAATTCATGGCTTACCTTAGTTTTGCGGGGCTGAACCCCAGGACACCTTATTTGGCATCTCCAACAACATATCGCGCATCCATTTGTTGGCACGATCACGATCTGTACTTTCGTGCCAATAAAGGTGTGTTTCCAGGGGTGGAACCTCAAATGGCAAATTGTAATGTCTAACGGGCAGTCTTGTGGCGAGGAAATCGGCAAATACTCTGGGTATGGTAAGTGCGAGATCCGTTCTCGAGACGAGTTCAGCAACAGCGAGATAGTGCTGTGTTCTTAAGGCAATATGCCTTCTCTTACCCATTTTACCAAGGGCGAGGTCCGTATGCCCAAGACCGCCTCGGCGGCTGGAAATGTGGATGTGCTGCAGTTCAAGATAGGTGGCAATATCCAGAGTATCTCTATCCTGCACAATAGAATGGTTATTTCTCACCACACAAACCTGGGGGTGGGTAAACAGAGGCGCGTGCTTAATCTGGGTGTCCGGCGTTAGTGGGATGTCGATGGCCAGATCAAGATTTCCAGAGGCCAGTTCGATATTCATATCCCGACGATGGGTGTGATAACAATCTATAGCAATCTGGGGCGATTCTCTTTTAAGCCTACCGAAAACATAGGGCAACAAAATGGACTGGGAGAGGTCAGACATACTGATTCGGAACCGCTTATCCGATGCCAGAGGGTCAAAAGTCTCACTCTCCTGGACGCTGGACCGAATCAAACCAAGGGCCTGGCGGACCGATCCCACAATATTCTGGGAAACCGGCGTCGGCACCATGCCGTCCGCGGTTCGAACAAACATAGGATCGTTAAATAGATTTCGCAATCGAGAAAGGGAGTTCGATACTGCTGGCTGCGTAATGCCTATAATTTCGCCAGCCCGGGTTAAATTACCCTCGGTATAAATGGCGTCGAACACGACGAATAAGTTTAGGTCTATATCGCTTAGCTTCATAATTACTTCGGTGAATGATCACCCCATTTAATTGCATGCCAAAAATAGCATTGATCATTGTTATGATAAATGTGATGGCAGGATTTGAGAAGAGCTTATTTATGTCAGGTAGCAACTGGTCTAACCTAATGCGACAATACGCCGCCACAACGCACTGAATACGTGTGCAATATGGGATGCACATCCCAAAGCTATATTTGCGTTTAAAAACAATGAGATAACATTGTTTTCTTAAGTTGGATAAAACTATGACTGAGATCGTTGCCAATCGGAGGCTACCCTTTAGCTTTGCAAAAAGGCATGGCGTCCTAATGCTGCCGGCTGAGACGGGCCAGGCCGTTGATGTTCTGTACAAAACGGGCATTACACCGAGGGTACTCGCGGAGGTAAGACGGTTTGCCGGTCGAACTATTCAGCCCAAAGAAGTGGATCTGCCGACCTTTGACCGCCATTTGTCGACGACCTATCAAAACGACTCCGGTGAAGCCATGCAGATGATTGAAGGTCTTGGGGAAGAAATGGACCTGGGCAGCATCGTGGATGCTTTGCCGGACAGTAGTGACCTGCTCGAGCAGGAAGACGACGCGCCAATCATCAAACTGATTAACAGCCTCCTGACTGAGGCTGTGAAGGTAGATGCTTCTGATATTCACGTCGAGACCTACGAAACCAGATTAGTAGTGAGATTCCGCGTTGACGGTGTTCTCCGAGAAGTTGTGAGTCCGAGGCGGGCTTTAGCGCCGCTTTTGGTTTCTCGAATCAAGGTCATGGCGAAACTTGATATTGCGGAAAAACGTTTACCCCAGGATGGTCGAATTTCTGTTCGGGTCGGTGGTAAAGAAGTAGATGTCCGGGTCTCGACCATTCCAGCCAGCAATGGCGAGCGGGTGGTGATGCGTCTGCTTGATAAGCAGGAGGGGCGTCGTGATTTGATCAATATGGGCATGAGCACCGGTGATCTGAAGGCGATGCAGGAACTCGTGAAAAAACCCCATGGCATTATCCTGGTTACCGGTCCAACGGGTTCCGGTAAGTCCACTACCTTGTATGCCTGTCTGGATAAGTTAAATGACCGGTCTCGTAACATTCTGACCGTCGAAGACCCAATTGAATACGATGTTGAGGGCATTGGCCAAACCCAGGTCAATAGCAAAGCTGATATGACTTTTGCCAAGGGCCTGAGGGCGATCCTTCGCCAGGACCCCGATGTGGTTATGGTCGGTGAAATCCGGGACTACGAAACTGCAGATATTTCGGTACAGGCGAGTCTCACCGGTCACCTGGTGCTGTCCACAATTCACACCAACACTGCAATTGGGGCTCTCACTCGACTGGCGAACATGGGCGTTCAACCCTATTTGTTAAGCAATAGTATTGTCGGCCTCGTTGCCCAGCGATTATTGCGAGTGCTGTGTCAGCAGTGCCGTCAGGCTTACACCGCAGACGAGTACGAATGTGACCTGCTGGATTTGGACAAGTCTAATCCACCTACCTTGCACAGGGCTGTCGGCTGTGAAAAATGTGCCCATGAGGGTTATCGAGGTCGTCAGGGTATTTATGAAGTGGTGACAGTGGATGATGACTTACGCCGTATGATTCACAGCGGTGCATCGGAATTGGATCTGGAGCAACAGGCACGTAATCGTTCGACGAGTATTCGAGATGACGGTATTGCCAAGGTGCTATCGGGGATTACCTCGGTAGATGAATTACTTCGCGTGACAACAAAAGACTAATTATTCGTGGCAGCGTTTGAATATATTGCTCTTAATAAAAAAGGGCGAGAAGAAAAGGGTGTACTTGAAGCAGATAGCTCTCGTCAGGTGCGACAAATGTTGCGCGAAAAGGGCATGGCACCGTTAGAGGTTACTGCTACAAAAGAAGATAAGAGCAGCGGGCAAAACATATTTGCGGAACTCTTCAAACCCCGTTTGAGTGTTCGGGAACTGGCGCTTGTGACCCGGCAGTTAGCAACATTAATTGCCGCTGGACTACCGGTTGAAGAAGCACTGTTAGCGGTGTCAAAGCAAAGCGAAAATCCCAGGATTCAGAGTATGCTGCTGGCGGTGCGGGGTAAGGTGATGGAAGGTTATAGCCTGGCCAATAGTCTTGCGGAATATCCCCGGGCCTTTCCAAACTTATACCGGGCGACGGTATCTGCCGGTGAGTCTGCTGGCCACTTGGATCTTGTGCTTAACCGTCTAGCGGATTTTACGGAGTCACAACAGGAATCAAGATCCCGCATCCAGCAGGCGATGGTTTATCCCGTTATCCTGTTTCTCTTGACCGTTGCGATACTGGCGGGGCTGCTCGGTTACGTTGTTCCCGATATTGTCAAAGTGTTTTCTGATACCGGGCAGGATCTACCGGCTCTGACCATATTTATCATTGCCGCGAGTGACTTTGTTGTTGACTACGGTTTGTTGATGGTCATTGCGATTGTCATGTTAGTTTTTGGCATACAGCGTGCGTTACTGGTGCCGTCGATTAGACTTTCCTGGGATCGGCGGTTGTTGCATCTGCCTCTTGTGGCAAAAATGAGCCGGGGCATGAACACCGCACAGTTCGCCAGCACCTTAAGCATTCTCTCGTCCAGTGGTGTGCCGCTGGTAGAAGCAATGAGAATTGCCGGCCAAGTTTTAACCAATACGTTTCTGCAGGAGAAGGTTGCGGAAGCGACGGTTAAGGTCAGTGAAGGCTCCAGCTTGCATGTGGCATTAGAACAAAGCGGTTATTTCCCGCCGATGATGTTGCACATGATCGCAAGTGGAGAATCGAGTGGCCAGCTGGATGATATGTTATCCCGGGTGGCCAATAGTATGCAGCAGGACGTTGAATTGCTGCTGGGCGTACTGCTCAGTCTTTTTGGCCCCTTTATGTTGCTGCTGATGGGTGGAGCAGTGTTTGTAATTGTCATGGCAATCCTCTTGCCCATCATCAATCTGAATCAACTGGTTGGCTAACACCGGTAAAATATAGAACTGGAAGTGATATGCGAAGTTATAGAAGACGTGATATGGATAACTCAAAACAACACGGATTTACCTTAATTGAAATCATGGTTGTGGTTGTGATTCTGGGTATTTTAGGTGCCCTGATTGTACCCAATATTATTGGTAGACCCGATGAAGCCAGAGTTACCGCAGCCCAGGCTGATATTCGTGCCATCGGCAATGCACTCGAAATTTATCGCCTGGATAACAGTTTTTATCCAAGCACGGAGCAGGGGCTGGAAGCGCTTGTTGAATCCCCGAGCGGTTTTCCCGAAGTCAGAAACTGGGGACCAGAGCCCTATCTAAAAAAAGTACCAATTGACCCCTGGGGCGAGCCTTACCTCTACTTTAATGAAGAACGAACCTACGATATCTATTCCTATGGCGCGGACCGAAAAGAAGGTGGTGAAGGAGTCGATGCGGATATCAGTTCCAAGGACTTGTAGGTCAAGGTGAACAGAGCAGCAGCAACTGGCTTTACGCTGATTGAAATACTCGTTGTCCTACTGATTGTGTCGATCATGTCGGGAGTGGTGATTGCAAACCTGCCGAGTTTGACGCGGTCCGCGGATTTTGATGCAGAGGTAAAGCGGCTGCAGATCGTGATGGAATTAGCCCGCGAGGAAGCCTTGATGCAATCCAGTGAGTTTGGATTCAGGCTCGAGCGACAAGCCAATGGTGATTATTCCGGCTATAGCTTTGTCGTCTACGACGATGAAAACCAAACCTGGACGGCTTATGACCAACGGCCTTTAGAACTCCACAAACTCCCTGAAGGCATCCAATTGCAATTATCTGTGGAGGGTGAGGGGTTTCGATTAAACGAGGAAGAAGATGAAGGTCTGCCTCCTGTGATGCTGCTATCAAGTGGCGAGACAACGCCATTCGAATTGACCCTGTTTATCGGTAGGGATAGGACGGCAAAGCTTAGTTCCGACGGCTATTCCCGTATCGAGCGAGTTGACCCTGATGCGGAGTAGGGCAACACAAGGATTCACACTGCTTGAAGTCATGATTGCCGTGGCAATTTTTGCGATTGTTTCCGCTGCGTTGATTAAGAATGCAACACAAACCGTGCAGCAAACCAATTATATTCAGGAGCGCAGCCTTGCCTATTGGATCGCTGAGAATCAGTTGAACGAGATACGCAGCCAACCGCGGACCAACGAAAGCTACCCATCACCGGGATCAGACCGCGTCAGTGTTTCTATGGCCGGCCGAGATTGGGAACTCGTTGTTGACTATGAAGCGACCGAAAATGCTGATATGCGCAGGGTGATTGTCAGTGTGTTTAATCCGCTAGATTTGGATAATCAGGTTGCTCAATTATCTGGTTTTCTGGGGCGTTATTGATGAAACGCCAGAACGGATTTACCTTGTTAGAAGTGCTGGTTGCGATGGCCATCTTCTCGGTGATTGGACTCGGCGCGCACCAGATGCTTCGAACGATCATTGACACCCATGAGAAAACCAAATCACAAATTCAGGGCTTTTCAGATCTGAGTCGAGCGTTTGTCATACTGGGTCGAGACATTAGTCAGACTGTGCCAAGGAATATTCGGGACGAATATGGTGAGCCTATTCCTGCCTTAATGCTGGCCTCAGGACCATATTTTTTAGAGCTTACTCGAACGGGCTGGAGTAATCCGATCGGCTCAGCCCGCAGCAACCTGCAGCGAGTTGCCTATGAATTAAACGAAGATGGTGAAATAGAACGGCATTTTTGGCTTGTGCTTGATCGAGCTGAGGACTCGGAGCCGATCACTCAGATTGTACTAACAGGCGTTGAGGATTTTCGCATTCAAATGCTCACGGAAGATGGCGAATCGACGGATATCTGGCCCGATAGCGAGAGCGGCTTACAGATTCCCGTTGCAGCAGAAGTTATCCTCCAGACCAAGTCCTTTGGCGAGCTTCGAAAAGTATTTAACTTTGTCAGCCCTACCCAGGCAGGGCGTACCAACCCGGGTGAGGACGACACTAGTAGCGATTCGAGCCAACAGGATGAAAGCGATGAGAGCGAGGTTTCTGAATCGCCGGATCCCGATGATGGTGAAGCCTCGTGATAAAGCGCCAGGAAGGTGTGGCACTCATTACGATACTGCTGGTTGTGGTCATCGCGACGGTACTCGGTGTTTCGATGACAACGGATCAGCATTTTGCGATTAATCGTGCTCGAACCTTCTTCGATCAGGGCATTGTTCACCAATATGCACTGGGGGGTGAAGAGTTAGCCCGGCAAATCCTTCACCAGGATTTTGTTGATGAGCCTACCGTTGACCATAAGGGCGAGAACTGGGCCGCCACGGATTTACACTTTGATTTTGACCAGGGAGAGGTAGAGGTTCTAATCGAAGATCTACAGGGCCGGCTTAATCTGAACTCACTATTGAAAGAAGGTGAGGGCAGGCGAGTTGCGAAAGAGCGATTTAAGAGCGTTCTCAGTGAACAGGGGCTAGATGAATCTTATGTCGACAGGGTCATAGATTGGATTGATGAAGATAGTAGTGTCACTTCCCTTGGGGCTGAGGATTATGATTATCTAGGTCTAGAGCGTCCCTATCGCACTGCGAATACGTTTATGGTGGACGTCTCTGAGCTACGTTTGGTGCTTGACATCGATCGTGAGAAGTTTGATCTAATCTCACCTTATTTGACTGCCATTGCGGATCCAAACGTATCTATTAATGTTAATACCGCTTCAGCTCAGGTACTTAAGGGCATCGTTCCAGACATATCTCTAGGGGACATTGAATCAATTATCGCTGAAAGGGATGAGACCGGAGGTTTCCAATCCCTTGATGATTTGGATTCTAAACTCACAGCCTTTGGCCCGAAGTTAATTGATAGTGGACTTAGTGTAAACTCCAGTTTTTATCAGGTGAGTGTCAGAGCCAGATTTCAGGATCGCTATGGCTATCTGACTAGCATCATTCAGCGGGATTCAACCGATGGGTCCCTACGCGTAATTTATCGAGACCAGGGCAAAAAGGTCAGACCCTTTATTGCCGTAGAGCAGGAAGAGACAGACAATGGCTGAGAATTTATTTCTGCGCCTCCATGAGGCTGAAATAGAAGGTAAGCAAGACGCTCACCTCGAGTGGATGTTACTGGATGAGACTTCTGGGATCGTTCGATTTCGCGGCGAAGGTAGTGTCGAGGAATTTAGAGGTCTGAGCGATGACCTGACCTACAGCGGCAAATTGATTGCGCTTTTTCCCGGCGAAGATGTGTTGCTGACGGAAGCGACTGTTCCCAGTAAACAACAAAGACAAATTCTTCAGGCTGTGCCCTTTATGGTTGAAGAGCAGCTCGCATCGGAAGTGGAAACTTGCCACTTTGCCATCGGTCAAAAGGGTGAGTCTGGATCCGTTGGTGTGGCGGTAATTGACCAAAAGCTAATGGAAGCCTGGTACAAACTTCTGCTAGATCTCGGTTTAAAACCGAGTCGGCTAACAACTGATTTATTAGCTGTTCGGTACACTGGTTCCTGTCACATCCTGGTGGATGGTGATCGAGCGCTTATTCGGACGGGAGTGAATGAAGGCGTGTGCGTATCAACGGAGATGCTGGCGGCAACCGTCAGCATGCTTGATGATACTAAAAAATCCCAGGTGACAATTTCACTGCGACCTTCTCAACTCGAACCCTTGTCTCTGCAGCTTAGTCATTTAAATGCGGAACTCAGCGAGCCGGTAGAAGTGGTTGAGTTGGAATACTCAGCCTTTGAGACATTATGTCGAGGCTACGGGACTTCGACGACTAATCTTTTACAAGGTAATTTCAAAGTAGAAGATCGTACGGTCAAGCCTGGTAGCGCCTGGCGCTCTGTGGCAATTCTTGCCGGTTGTGCATTTGTCCTGCATCTGTTTGTTATGATGGGCCAGGCGGTCTACCTTGATTTGCAGGCTCGGCAGATGGATTCTGAAGCCCGTGAAATGTATGCAAGCATTTATCCAAACGATAGAAACGTCAGAGACATGCGACGCCGATGGCAAAACCATTTGCGAGGTGGGGGAGGTGTGACCGGTGAATTTATGACCTTGTTTGTTGAAACCACCAAAAATATCCCGGGTACAAATTTGATATTGAGTAATTTGAATTACAATCAAAGTCGCGGTGACATGATGCTTCAATTGGAAGCAAGCCGTAGTGAACAGTTAATTAGTTTTGCGGAGACCCTGAATAAGCTGGGCCTTGTGGCTGAGATCGGTACGATTAATCAGTCGGACGATGCGGTTCGAGGAAGTGTCAAAGTCAAAATGTTGGGGGGATCGTGATGCCAATGAATCTTCCACAACTAGCAGCGTTACAAAATCGCTATGATCATCTTGA
Source organism: uncultured Pseudomonadales bacterium (assembly GCA_963976815.1). GTDB lineage: Bacteria > Pseudomonadota > Gammaproteobacteria > Pseudomonadales > Azotimanducaceae > JAHRVQ01. Next base: position 153,963 of record CAXBLU010000008.1, read on the forward strand.
ACGACAGGAACAAACCGCCGTTAAAGGTCTTGGTTTATTTTTCCTGGGGCTCTTTTTGTATTTTGGTCTATTGCAACCTGTGCAGGATTTTTACTCTGAACGTCTCAGTGACTTCGAACGGAATCAGTCTTTATTGCAGTATATGAAGGCAACTGAAGGTGAAGCCCGGTCAGCCACCTCCGGAGCCCCGGGTATTTCGGGCCAGAACCTGATGTCCGATGTTTCCAACTCTGCTCGCCGGTTTGGGATTACGCCCAATAGACTCCAACCCGAGGGTGCAGACGGTGTCAGCGTCTGGTTTGACGGTGTGAGCTTTGCTTTGCTTTTAGACTGGATGGCCAGTGTCAGCCAACAGGGCGTTGCTGTGCGTCAGATAGTGATTGATCGTAACGATGCCTCGGGCATGGTGAATGCTAGAATCGTTTTGAGTAGCTAGGCAGAAAAGTTCAGATTTCGCCTCATCGGTCTTAATCGCTCCTAATGGAACGTGTCATTTTGGTTTGGCTATTCGTTTTTGGATCAGCTCAATATCTTTTCGGGCATAGGACCTTACGAGGTCTTGATGGGCCCATTTCTCCGCTTTTTCCAGGTAAGGCAGTGCGGCCTGATAGTCCTCTAACTGGAATAGAATGTGACCGTGCCAATAGTTATTCATAGGGTGATAGGGCAGACGTTCCAATGCCGCTAGAGAGTGTTCTTTGGCATCGAGTAAATTTTGATTCATCATCGAGAGGGTTTTACTAAGCCCAGCTCGGGTTACGACATCATCAGGATGTTGGGCCAGGGCCTTGTTGAACAGAATCTCTGCCTGGGAAAATTCTTTGTCGCAGGGAATTGTGGTTTGTCGCTGATAGCAGTAATCCAGTAATAGGTTACCGTACTGGCGATAGGTTAATGGCGCCTGTTCCGATAGTGTGCTGCTTGCAGCCTTGAGTGCCTTGTCCCATTCGCCCTGATATTGCCAGGACCGAATGAGTTCGATTTGGTATTGCCAATTTTCCCCATCAGCTTCAAGTACCGGTGCTAACAACTGCTGAGCCGCTTTAGGATTGCCCGGATTGACTAGCTTAATCAGCGGGAGTCGGATTTTGTCCGGAGTCATCGCCGTTATACTGACAGCTGTATTATGGGGGAATCGGTCTAGAGGGATACGTAACACGCCTCGACGTTTCAGCTGAAAGTAATCGTAAACGTCTTTTTCCATTTGCAGCGTTGATATACCGAAGGCTAATTCGAAGGATTTAGTCCGATCTTCATTTTGATTAAGCCTACTTAGGTATTCAGGGATCTTATCGCCGTAGCGGGGTAACCCAGCCATAAAACCTGTATACATGTAGTTGAGTGTGGCCCAGGATATTGCATACATATATGAGTCTAGGGTGGAATTCTGACCCCATGTATCGTCGTGATTAACGGTTTTATCCAGGGACACCTTTGCGATGGTATTCTGAAGTGATCTGAGTCTTATGCTTTCACCCCCTAGAATTACGTTTCCGTCGTCAACGTTTACCGCCGCAAAAAATTCCGCCAAACTCTCGTCATACCATTTGGGATAATTACTGCTGCCGTTGCGAAGCAATTGATGAACGTATTCGTGGTAAATCACTGCATTACTATCCAGGTGCCCCGATTTGTTTGCGAGCGCGGCATAGTTTACTTCCATTCCTGGTCGAAAGAATCCAGCCCAACGTCGAGATGGATTCAGTGAACGGAAGTCACCTGTACGTTTAAACAAAAACACATGAGTTGGTACAGTAAATTTCTGTTGGGGTGCATTGGTTATCTTGAGAACCACGACATGTAACAATTCGAGATCAAGAATCAGCTTTTTTGCTTCCTCAGCATCGACGTCCGTATAGAGTGTAAAATGTTCGCTCTTGAGCTCTAGCCAACCATCCAACTTAATCTTGCCGTTAGCTTGGTTCGAAACAAAAAGGGAAATTAGCAGAACAAGCGTTATCGCGTGAGCCTTAATGAGCATAGGTAGCATTCTTCTTAGTTTTCTAAAATATACTCATCGTCCGTTGCCATCGCTACCTTAACGTCTAGCGATTAACGAAAATCCCTGGATTTGAGTGAAAAGTGTTCAAGATAATGACTTAAGTCCTCTACATGGCCAGCAATAACATGAATCACAGAGCCCTGTCGTTCCATGACGCCCTTGATTTTGAGTAGCCTTCCCTGAACCACGGCGGCTCGAAAGGTTTCTAGAACTCTGGTCCAGATCACCACATTAATATTGTCAGTTTCGTCTTCCAGGGTTAGAAATAGTACACCGGAGGCAGAGGAAGGTCGTTGGCGGCCTGTGACGATACCGGCAACCTGAACGAACCGACCGTGATTAAGCTGGGTTAGATCACTTGCTGTTTTGAATCGTGTAAATGGCGCGTGATCCCTGAGCATTGCCATGGGATGACGTCCCAGTGTTAACCCAAGGGACAAATAATCTGCCCGTAGATCATCTGTTTCTGCAGGAGGGGGTAAATAGACCTGCTGTTTTTCCGCAACCTCCAGTTCCATCGATTCCGTTCGTCGACTGCTAGTGGTATCCAAAATACCTTTGGCCTCCCAGTGGGTCTGGTAGCGGTGCCCGGACAATTGGCGAAAAGCACCTCCCTCGGTTAGTCGCGCCATATCACCTTTATCGAGTCTTGCTCGCCTGGCAATATCCTGCAAACTGCGAATAGGTTGAATATTACGGGCTTCAATCATGCGTTCTGCTGAATCTTGTCGAAAGCCTTTAATCCGTTGAAACCCAAGTCGAATGGCGGGTTGAGAGGCCTCACCTGATTGAGAGGCCTCACCTGATTGGGAGGCCTCACCTAACTGAGAAATGTTCTGTTGCTCCAGAGTACATTGCCATTCGCTCGTGAGTACATCCACGGGTCTGACTTCTACATTATGTCGCGCAGCATCCTGTATCAATTGGGACGGGGAGTAGAATCCCATGGGCTGGCTATTCAACAGACCGCAGTAAAAAGCGGCTGGCTCGTGACGCTTGATCCAGGCAGAGAAGTACACTAGCAGGGCAAAGCTGGCGGCGTGGGATTCGGGGAAGCCGTAATCGCCAAAGCCTTTGATTTGCTCAAATATTCGTTCGGCAAAGTCCCGGTCATGACCTCGCTCCAGCATTCCATCAACGAGTTTTTTTTGGAAAACCTCTAACCCGCCTTTACGTTTCCAGGCTGCCATGGCGCGTCGCAATTGATCGGCTTCCCCTGGTGTAAACCCCGCGGCAACCACCGCGAGTTTAATCACCTGTTCTTGAAAGATTGGTACACCGAGGGTGCGGCCTAATACGGCTTTGACCTCATCGTTGGCATAGGTAACTGCTTCTTCGCCATTTCGGCGTTTCAAATAGGGGTGGACCATATTGCCCTGAATAGGTCCTGGACGCACAATGGCAACTTCTATCACAAGGTCATAAAAGCATTTAGGTTTAAGCCTGGGTAGCATGGACATTTGTGCCCGGGATTCAACTTGAAAAACCCCAACACTGTCACCCTGTTGTAGCATTTGATAGGTCAAGGGGTCTTCCGGGGGAATATTGTGAATACCAAGTTTGCGGTGGCCTTTCTTGTTGGCGAGACCATAACCTCGATATTCATTAATCATGTTAAGACTCTTGCGGATAGCCGTGAGCATACCGAGGGCAAGCACATCAACTTTGAGTAGGCCCAGGGACTCAAGATCGTTCTTATCCCACTGGATGATGGTGCGATCCGGCATGGCTGCATTCTCCACCGGCACGAGATGGGAAAGGGGCCCCCGGGAAATAACAAAGCCCCCTACATGTTGAGACAGATGTCGGGGAAATCCCAGTATCTGGTTTACCAGTACCATAAACTGGTTGATAACCGGACTGCGGGGATTAACACCGGCTTCTTCAAACCGGGCTAACAGCTCATCACGTTTGTCCCACCAGGATAGGGACTTGGCCAGATGATCTACCAGTTGCAGATCCATACCGAGGGCTTTACCCACATCCCGCACGGCACTTTTAGGTCTATAGGTGACCACGGTGGCGGCAATGGCAGCCCGCTCGCGGCTGTATTTTTTATAAAGGTACTGAATGACTTCTTCACGCCGTTCATGTTCAAAGTCCACATCAATATCCGGCGGCTCATCTCGTTCTTTGGAAATAAATCGTTCGAAAAGCAGACTCATACGAGAGGGATCGACCTCGGTGATCTTAAGGCAATAACAAACGGCGCTGTTAGCTGCAGACCCCCGACCCTGACAGAGAATCTTCTGACTGCGGGCAAAATGAACAATGTCGAATACGGTTAAAAAGTAGTATTCGTATTCCAACTCAGCGATGAGTACCAGTTCCTTTTCGATCAGGGCACGAACCGCCGGGGTTTCACCTTCTGGCCAGCGATCGTGGACCCCTTGCTCGGTGAGTTGGCGCAGATATTCTGTGGGGGTGAGGTGGGGAGGTACCAGTTCCTCAGGATATTCATAACGTAGTTCATCTAGCGAAAAGTCACAGAGTTCTACAATGTGTAATGTTTCGTTCAGTAGCTTTTGCGGGTAGAGCTTCTCAACAATAGACAGGGAGCGGAGATGTTTTTCTCGGTTGGCAAATAACAATCTTCCAGCGAGGCGAACGGACTGGCCCATTCTGACCGCTGACACAACATCCAGCAGCGCCTTGCGGTCCGGGTGATGCATATGCACATCACCCGCGGCAACTAAGTTGAGTTGTAATGCCTCACTTAAATGAAAGGCCCGCTGATAGTGTTCGATCTCGTGCCCGTCGGGAAAGATCTCTACCCCAAGCCACAGTCGACTGCCGAAGATATTTTTCAGTTGCTCGCCGTAACGAATGTCTTCCTTATCGCCACTCGGTAGCCACATGGCCAAACACTGATCCATGCCATAGCGGAGATCTTTTAATTGAACGTCATATTCACCCTTGGTGGCCCGGCGTCGGCTGATGGTAATGAGATTACAGATCTGACCATATCCCACTCGGCTAGGTGCCAATAGCACCAGATGGACCGGTTCTCGAAAATGAAACTCTGCCCCAATGACTAATTGAATCCCACATTCTCTGGCGGCAACGTGGGCTTTTACGACGCCAGCCATGGAGCATTCATCGGTTATGGCAATGGCTCGATAGCCAAGCAAGCTGGCCTGTTTCACCAACTCCTCTGGATGGGATGCGCCACGCAGGAAGGAGAAATTGCTCAGGCAGTGTAATTCCGCATAACCCTTTTGTCCTAAAGATGGCCGTGGAGATTGGTGTAAGCGGTGCGATGACATAGGTGACAACATAGTATGAAAACATAAGGTGAAACATCAGCACGACAAATTTGAGTGCAATCAATAAACTGTATATATGTACAGTATTATTCGCAAGGTGATCTATGTACTGATTTGGAATAAAGGCAAATAGCAAAAGTCTGATTGCCTCTGGGCGGGGCAAATAGGTAGGCTGAATCCACATTTCACTCAAAAATGAGAATGACAAAATCGATGCTGGATGATGAGGTGATAAAGCGGCTATTGGCGAAAGAACCAGAGTTTGGTGAGGAGCAAGCGCGTTCGGCGGGTGGATTAAGTGAAGCGGTTGTCATCCGTCTAAAAACGCCCCACAGGGAACAAATCCTAAAAGTACAACCGGGTACTCAGGAGAATGATTTTTTTACCCGGGTAGCGCCCCGGTACTTTCCAAAGGTCTCATGGTTACCCATCATTTATGGCAGCGGTATCCATGAAGGCTTTTCCTGGCTACTGATGGAATTTATCCCGAACCTGTGGCCTCGAGAAAGGTATAACTTTGACCCAGATGCCCTGGCGGTATTGGCACAACTGCATCAAATTGAGGCGGTTCAATCTAGTCCAGTATGGGAAGACCATACCTGGTCCGAGGCACAAATCATTGCTGCAGAAAAATATCTACCAACGGATACTTTGGGCCAGGTGACAAAAATCAGAGAGGCCTATTTAAGTCGTCGAGAAAGAAATTCAGTCCTGTGTTCCGGTGATCCAAATGCACCTAATTGGTTAATCAGAGATAACGGTGAAATTGTCTTGATCGATTGGCAAATGGTCTCAATTGATAATCGGGCATTGGACATCGCAGGGTGGATGGCTTATTCACTAGATTATGAAGAAATCGAAAAGCTCGCAGAAATATATGAGGAGCGTACGGAAAAAGCAGGCAGTCAGGGTAAAGGCGAACTGGCCCTGGACGTGTTTATTTTCTATTGCCGGCGCTGCACTACTAACTTCTGGCGTGCGGAAATATCGACTAAACCGGAACTCTGGGCTGCTGGCATAAAATATATGAAGGAAACCATGCCGGGCTGGCTCAAAACGAATGGCAAAGTCAGTGGACTAATATGATCTTTGGATGACAGACTTGCCCCTAAACGAATATGAGTCAAGCCATTGTTAAGTGAATACTTTCTATTATTAAACGCTCAGACGCCAATGATCAGGGTGCTGTTGCTTATTGTATTTGCCGTTCTGATTCATATGCTGGTGATGCTAGTTCGCTGGGTTGCTGAACACGCAACAACGGGGGCACGGTTTAAAACCCAGAAAAAGGTTCGCTCTGTGATTACCCTTGCAAGCAGTGCATCGGTATTTGCGTTGTACTTTTTTGCCGTTGGACTAATTCTCCAGGAAATGAACGTGTCCCTGACGGCGTATCTGGCAAGCGCTTCGGTTATTGGGCTCGCCGTCGCCTTTGGTTCCCAGGGTATCGTCCAGGATGTTGTGATGGGGGTCACCATTATATTTTCGGATTTACTCGATGTTGGGGATCTGGTGGAACTGGCTGGCCAGACGGGCAAAGTCAGGAAAATCACGATGCGATATGTTGAGCTTGAAAATGCTCTAGGTGCCGTCGTATTTATTCCTAATCGCACCATCAACAATGTGGTGAACTATCCCCGGGGATATATTCGTTGTCTGGTTGATATCACATTGCTAGGAGACGAAGCCCAGAAAACCCAAATGGCTGACATCGCAAAATCCTCAATGCTTGGAATCTACGAACAGTTTCCGGGAATTTTATTAACCAAACCGAGTATCGAAGGACGGCAGGTGTATACAAACGGCAAAGAGGTGCTCCGTTTGAAGTTCAGAATTTGGCCGAATAGAGGACAGCCGATCGAAACTAATTTTGTTAAAAGCATGACCTCTGACCTGAAGGCAATGAATGACCAGTATCAGGATTGGATGATCACAGTGTTTTATGAGGTGGAGGAGAAAAGAACCTACTAGCGCCTGTTAGAAAACTAGCGCTTCAGGGTTTTCTCAAATGCGAGGTTTTCCATATCCCGACGGATATTGATGGCCTCATTACTCCGCATGGAGAGCTCTTTGCTTAATAGCGTATATTCGGCCTCAAACTTAGCTCTTTCGTCGCTGCCGGGTTGCATAGGCATAATTCTGGCGTACAACTGTTCAGATTTACTTTCTAAATCCGGCATGATTCTCGTGCTCAATTCACTTAAACGGGTTTTGAGCCGATTCAATTCTTCATCAATCATGTCCATCGAGTTAACATCCTCAAGTTACCTGAGCATAAATATTACACATAAACTGGTCTGCTTCGGAACCCACTGGCCAAAAATGAGAATGATGTCACATGAGTAAGCAATCAATTAGTAGAAGTGAGCTAATTATAGAGCCTTCGGATCTCGTCGCAAAGTTGGGAAATAAACACCTTAGGATATTTGACGCGACTGTTGTGACCAACCAGGGAGCAGGACAACCATCAGCTCTGGATAGTTATCTATCAGGGCACATACCGGGTGCGGCGTTCTTAGATCAGCAACGGTTAGCGGATAAAAATAGCGTCTATCAGCTGATGGTTCCGGCCGCTGAGGAGCTTGCGGTCGCTTTTGGAGAACTGGGTATTAGCCAGGACAGTGAAGTGGTTGTTTATGCGACCACAGTTCTTGCCTGGGCGACGCGGGTCTGGTGGGTGCTTCGTTACGCAGGATTCAAAAATGTCAGAGTGTTAAACGGCGGTCTCTCGGGCTGGCAGGCGGCCGGTGGTGATATCGAAACGGTAGAGAACATTTATGCCGCTGACAATTTTGAAATCGATATTGAGTCCGATTGGTTTGTGGGTAAGGATGAGGTGCTCGCGGCATTAAGGGATGATCGGATAAGCACCGTGAATACACTGCCCGAGTCTGCCTATGATCAAGCCCACATTTCAGGGTCCACCTGTGTACCCTGTTCTAATTTCCTAGATAATTGGTCAAGACTATTACCAAATGAAGAGTTAAAGGAACGTTTGGGAGAGTTTTCGCCGGACAAAAAAATCATCACCTATTGCGGCGGCGGGGTGGCGGCAACGGTCAATGCTGTCGTACATAAGCTAGTGGGTAACCCAAACGTCGCAGTTTACGATGGCTCGATGTCGGAATGGACGGGTGAAGGGCTACCGCTTACCCGTGCAGGTGACTGAACAACTTCAGCGTTAGCGATTTTAATATCGCGTCCAATTTGCAGATGGAGCCACAACCAACTCACTCCTCCGAGTAAGATGACGGTTGTCACAACTCCGGCAAATATCCCTGGATAACCGTAAAAATGGTCACCGACTAACGCCAGAGGAATACCAACCACAATCATTTGTAGGATCGAAATGATGAGTGGAGGCATAGGCTTGCCCAGAGCGTTAAACGCAGACGTACTGTTGGACATGACTCCCATAAAGCCCACACCCAGCGGCGCGATTAATAGGTACCAGGTTGCAGCCTCAATGACGGCCGGATCATCGTTGATTAAAGAAACTAGAAATGCAGCGGAAAAATAAAGGAACCCATAGGCCAGTGCGCCCCAGATCAGGACAAAACCATTTGCCAGTTTTAACGCTAGTTTGACTCGCTCAAACGCACGTCGCCCCCAGTTCTGACCCACAAACGGGGCAACACTCATCGAAAGGGCAAATAGGATCATAATGATCATAGCTTCAATTCGAGAGGCCACACTAAAACCCGCAACAACAACAGCGCCATGCCCAGCCAGTAGCCTTGTGATGACACTCATACCAATAGGGGAAACCAGATTGCTGGCGATTGCCGGCATACCGACATGCAAAATATCTTTGCAGGAACCAAAAAAACCATTCATGTCCGGAGAAATTAACTGGCTACGGGTCATTGCCCAGCCGTAAAGCAGCAGGCTGACAAATCGGGCGACGATAAATGCGAGGGCTGCCCCGGCTAACTCAAGTCTAGGAAACCCAAAGAGACCAAAAATAAACAATGGTCCGAGCACAACCTGTAATAGAGAACCAATTGTCATCAGATAGCCTGGAGTCCTGGCATCGCCGGCGGCTCTCATCATGGTTGAGCCAACCATCGCTACGGTGAAGAAGGGTAGGCCGAGCAGCCATAACCGCATATACAAAACCGAAAGGTCGCGAATATTGGCATCGGCGCCTAACAGTTTGAATATGGTGGGCAAACTCCACCAACTTAAGAGAATCACAATCACAATAAAAACAAAAGCCAGTACAAAACAATGGGTGATGAGTTTTCTAGCTCGAGGCCAGTTGTCATTGCCAATACTTCTCGCGACAACCGAAGAGGCGCCGATGGAGAGCCCCATTGTGATGCCCTGGAGCGTCATGACTAATGGAAAAGTAAAACCCAGGGCAGCTAATTCCGTTGTACCAACACGACCAACGTAAACCGTCTCCATCAGATTAGCGCCCATAACGGAAACAAAACCCATTAGCATAAAGCCCGTGAGGTATATTAGATGGGTGTGTACAGGACCTACGGTTAAGTCTGGGCTGCGGTTCGCCATAGAGTTGCTATCTGTGTTGGTTTTGGTTTTGGTTTTGGTTTTGGTTTTGGTTTCGGTTTAGATTTTGATTCGAGGTTGCCATCATCTCAAGATGAACCGTGAAACAAAATAGGCGCGACGCTGGTACCAGCCTGTGTAATGTTGAACAATGACAGTTTTCCAGCAAGCAAGGTACTTAAGACAATGGCGGTTCCCCTGTACGACGTGACGATCGGCACATATTTGCAACAGCTAAATGCCACTGGCAAATTTTTAGCAAAATCCAGAGAACACTTTGAATCAAATAATATTGACCTTCAGACCCTTGTTGAAGCGCGCATTTGCGATGATATGTTGCCGTTATCGTTTCAGGTTGGCTCTGTGGTTCACCATTCAGCCAGGGCGGTAGACGCGCTTATCTCCGGTACCTTTGGTGTCCCTTCAGCTCCTGACGACATAAACTATGGTGGCCTCGAAGGATTGATATCCGACGCAATTGAGCACTTAAAATCGATAGATAAAGAAACCATCGAGCAATGCTCCGGCAAAGAAATTATCTTTTCCGTGGGGGATCGCAAACTGCCTTTTACCGCTGAGGGTTTTGTCTTGTCCTTCTCGCTACCTAATGTATTTTTTCATGCCACTACAGCCTATGACATTCTTCGGGGGAAGGGTGCTCCGATAGGCAAGCGTGACTATCTCGGTAACCTTAAGATGAAGGAAAGCTAATGCGTTACTTATGGGTAAGATTACATCTGTGGATGGCATCATTTCTTTGCACAATACTGTTGATGATTGCGGTGTCCGGTGGCCTTTATTTGTTCGACCAAAAAGGTGAAACCGTTGCGACAAAAGTTGCAGTGCCGGAGGGTTTAACAATAGACCTAACCAGTTCAACGCTAGAAAGCGAAGTCCGTGCATTGTTTTTGGACGCCGGTATTGAGCATGACTTTGAATATATTCGCTCCAGTGGTACCACTCTGGTCACAAGACCTACTTCGAGAACCTATTACGAAATTAAAGTGGCTTCGTCAGCACTCAGTGTTACCCGACACGAACCTGACTTAATTAAATCTATTGTTGAACTCCATAAGGGACATGGCCCGACCCTGTACAAGCGCTTTCAGCAATTTGCAGCTGCCGGACTGATTTTTGTCCTGTTATCGGGATTGTGGCTTGGGGTTTCCGCCAAGGGGCTGCGCAAGCAAACACTTGCCGCTGTTGGTGTTGGGCTTGTAGTGTTTGCAACGCTCGCGTTGAATTAGGCCCCATCTCCGCTGCCTGATCTACACTTAGGGGATGACACAAGACCCACAAAAAAAGAATCCCCTTGAGCTTTGGATAGATCGGCTCTCCCATGAAGAGATGCCCGCATTCGCCCATACGGCTCGCTCCCTCGCTTATGTATCGAGGGAAGAGGATAGTTCAGCGAATGACCTGGCTAACGTCATTCTTCACGACAGCGCGATGACCGCCAGGATTCTTCGGCTAGCCAATAGCGTTCAATATAACGTGTCAGGCCATGCCATTGAGACCGTGAGCTATGCGATTGTTATTTTGGGGTTCGAAGAAGTACGTAATCTGGCCCTGACCATATCTATGATTGATTCTGTGCTGGATTCCGCAAATCAAGAAAAGGTCCAACACGAGATGATTTGCGCCTACCATGCGGCCGTCCAGGCCAAGCGTCTGGCGGAGCGGGTTGGATCAGATAATTTGGAAGCCGTGTATATCGGTGCGTTATTGCATCGATTAGGTCCCATCATGTTCTGGTGTTTTCCCTTTTCTAAAGGTGAGCTTCTCCTCAGTGGTTATAGCTCGGGTTTGAGTGCCGCAAGCGTAGAAAAAAAAGTGTTGGGCTTTAGCTTGAGCGAGTTAACTTCTTCGTTGGTATCAGAATGGCAGTTAAGCGTGATGCTAGACGAGGCGTTACAGGGTAGGTCGCAACCTCGCTCCGATGATCAAGCCGTACTGCAAGGACTAGGCATTGCCGAGGCCGCAGCTCAGGGGTGGCGGTCTGAACAATTTCTTACGGAGCTAGCTCAACTGGCAAAACAGTTAGGTATGACCGGTAAAGAGGCCCGGGAGTATGTCTTCGCCGGGGCAAAAATGGCTAATGAAGGGCTTGTGGCCTTCGGGTTCCCCAAAACCCGTGTGCTTATCCCGCCGGAAGAACAATCGGAGACCCCGCGCGCAGAGCCTACCGATACCGGTCCCGGTTTAGAGTTAGCCATCCTGCGCCAACTCACCCATATGTTAGGGGAGGACATGGACCTCAATAAGGTCGTTATGGCGGTACTCGAGGGCGTTTACAGAGTGTTGTCGATGGACAATGTCATGTTCGCCGTCGCCAATCACAGCACTAACGGACTTGTGGCAAAATTTATGCTGGGTCAATCAAAGGATGTGACCATGGCAAAGAAGTTACTGCCGGGCAACGGAGAATTCCTAGAATATTTGCAGATCACAGATCAGGCCTTTTGGCAGAGTTCCCACGCGCCCGGCTTTAGTGGGACTCCGGATCCGCTGATTCTATCCCTGGGTGCCAGCGAATACTTTGCACACCCGGTTGTGCTGAAGGGTCGAGTATTAGGGCTGGTTTACGCTGATCGAGCCGTTCGCCGTGAACCGTTTACAGCGGCCAATTTGCAAAGTTTTACCCACCTATGCGATCACGTCACCCTAGCGTTCAAAATCCTCTCGAAACAGCCTTGAGCGGATATACAGCCATGAGCGGGTAGACAGCCTTGAGCGGATAAACAGCCTTGAGCTGATATACAGCGAATAACAGCCGGAGTGCGTTATTGAGCTTTTCCAATTTAGCCGTGGGAAAGCCAAACAATTCCCGCTTTTAGCCACAACCTGACCCCAGATTGTATAATTGTGTTGTCGGAAGCCGTGTGCTTCACGTAACATACTGTTTTCCCCGTATATTTCACCGTATGTTGGTTTGCAAAACTCTAATTCGTTTGATCGGAGCTGTTTTTTTGTGGCTTGGTTTAACGACATCCGCCTCCGGTGAATACTTTGGCGCAATTGCGGGGGGTATGCAGGGCAGTCAGCCATTTGGCGCGCCAGCGGAAGGCAAACCCCTTGGGATCATCCATATTTCCCCTGATCTTCCTAACGTCATTTGGGTTGACCTTAAAGGTGGGGCAATGCATTTGTTGGAGCAGTCTGAACCGGGGTTGTTCCGAGACAAACAGATTATTCCAATCTCAATCGGCAAATCTGGGTTTGGTAAAACCCTGGAAGGGGACTTGAAAACCCCCGTAGGGGTTTATCAGGTTACGAGTTATCTTGGTGACGCCGCCCTTGCTGACAAGTATGGCAGTGGTGCGTTTCCATTGAACTATCCAAACATCCAGGACCGTCTACAAAAAAGGACCGGTAGTGGTATTTGGCTCCACGGATTGCCCAAGGGCGTCGAAAGTCGACCGAGACTCGACAGTGATGGTTGTGTGGTCATCGACAATGAAACGCTCGTAAATCTAAAGCCCGATATTGTCAGCAAAGAGACGCTTGTTGTGCTGTCCCCAGGACTCGAATGGCAGACCAACTCTCCAGAATCGGAACAGCAACTTTTGGACACGATTGAACAATGGAGACTGGATTGGCAAGCCCGGGATAATCCCGCATACCTACTTCATTACGGCCAAACTTTTACAGACTCAAAACGAGATCTTACGGGTTGGAAACAATACAAAACCAGAGTCAATCGAAGCAAGCGCCGCATTAAAGTTGATATTCAGAAACTCAGCGCGATCGCCTATCCAGGCGAAAGTAATCTTGCCTCCGTACGGTTCTATCAAATTTATGAAAGCGACAACTATCGCTGGCGCGGTTGGAAACAACTCCTCTGGCAATTGGAATCCGATGGGCAATGGCGAATCGTCTATGAAGGCAATGGTTAAATATTCACGAGCGCTCGGTACCCTGCTCTTGCTCGCAATACTCACCGCCTGTGTGAGTAGTTTGCCAGAGCCCTCAGCGGATAAAGAGCCCTCAGCCAATAAAGAGCCCTCAGCGGATAAAGAGCCCTCAGCAGATAAAGAGCCCTCAGCCAATAAAGAGCCCTCTGCGGATAAAGAGCCCTCAGCCAATAAAGAGCCCTCAGCAGATAAAGAGCCCTCTGCGGATAAAGAGCCCTCAGCGGATGGAAAGCCCTCAGCGGATGGAAAGCCCTCAGCGGAAAAAGCCCCTTCTGACACTCCGGTGCCCGCAACAGCCACAAAACCTGACGTTCAATTGTCTCCCGAGCAAAAACTGGCTGAACAACAATTGGAGGCAGCTAACCAGGCCGAAATAGAAGCCAAAGCCATCGAAGCAACCATGGCGGTAAGTAAACTTTGTGATGCGATTGGTCGAAAATTAGGCAGTGTCAGTGTTGAAGACTGTCGGGCTGAGCCGCTTATTCACAGCGGCTACAGTACCGAAGGGAATTCTATTGCCTACCGAGAATACCTGCCGATTGAGGGGCGTCAAAATCTAGGTAAAGTGTTGGTTTTGGGGGGCATTCATGGAGATGAGTTTTCTTCGGTTTCTATAGTCTTCAAATGGTTAAAAATTTTGGATCAATACCATTCAGGGCTGTTTCATTGGAGAATTGTACCGACGGTCAATCCCGATGGTTTACTCCAAAGAAAATCCCAACGCCAAAACAGCAACGGCGTTGACCTGAATCGCAATTTTCCGACGTCGGATTGGGACGATAATGCGATTCAATATTGGGAGACGGAAACCGCCCGTAACCCAAGAAGAAATCCTGGTAGTGCAGCAGCTAGCGAAGTTGAAACTCAATGGATTGTGAATCAAATCGAGACTTTCAATCCAGATGTGATTATCTCAATGCATGCGCCTTACCATCTGGTGGACTATGATGGTCCCCCGACCGCGCCGGAAAATCTAGGCAGCCTCTACCTACGGAAACTTGGCGTGTATCCAGGTTCTCTCGGAAACTACGTCGGAATCGATCAAAATAGACCGATTGTCACGGTTGAACTTAAGTCCGCGGGGATTATGCCGCGTAAGAGTGAGATAGATTCCATGTGGAATGATCTGGTGAGATGGCTCCGTGGGCAGCTAGATAGTAGCCGTGAAATTGTCCCGGTAGCCGAAGAAGATTAAAGCAGGGCGGCACTTACCCTGGGGATTCGGCCGAATCACCATCGTCCTGCAAAAATGAGCCCTAACGATATTGATGGGTGAAGGTAAATTAGCTTTAGATTTGTGTTGTGACTGTGACAAAAATTCACGAATAACCCTTGCTTTCTTTAGATTTGACCATCCAAATTCGTTTGACATCATCTTTTTCCTCTATACAATTCTTGACAGCTAGAAAGAAAGCCTCATAAAAGCTCTGCCGTCTTGTTACTCGTAATGGTTCGTCCTGTAGTTATTTTAAGAGAAAGCCATTTTTTTCCGGCGCCGACGCCACTTAAGGCTAATTTTAATTATTTCAGGAAAGCGTTATGTCTGACAAAGTAGAAGGAACCGTTAAATGGTTCAACGAATCTAAAGGATTCGGTTTTATTTCCCAGGAAGGTGGTCCAGATGTGTTTGCACATTTTAGTGCCATCAGCGGTTCTGGTTTCAAAACACTGGCGGAAGGTCAGCGTGTAGAGTTCACCATTACCCAGGGTCAAAAAGGACCTCAAGCTGCTGATATTGTTGCTCTATAGGGCGTATCAGTAGACAAAAAAGCAAGGCTCCGGCCTTGCTTTTTTTTGCCTGTTTTTTGTTCGTTTTTGGCTCCTTTTTAGCTCCTTTTTGGCGTGGGCCTACCCTCAAGTCACTTGATATAGCAATCAGGTTGCATAAGTTGATCCGCCATCACAGGTAATGACTTCACCGACGGTGTAGGCACCCGCCCTCGAAGATAGAAATATCGCAAGTCCGGCAATATCCTCTGGTGTACCCACTCGACCACGGGGATTGCCTTTGCCCACAGCGGACCAATCGATATCCGTGTCTCCGCCGCCACCCACGCCGGTGCTCAGCATCCAGGTAGGGAATGGTCCGGGGGCAATTGCGTTGCAAAGCACATGCTTTTTGGTCAGATGAGCTGCCATGACTCTGGTTAGATGATGAACAGCTGCTTTTGATGGTCCGTAGGAGAAGGTTTCAAAGGCGGGTGTTTGTAATCCGTCTACTGAACCAATATTTATCACTCGCGCTGGATCTTCTGCGGTGCCTGAGGCTTTCAGTAGAGGGAGCAACTTCTGGGTGAGAAAGAAGACACCTTTTACATTGGTATCCATCACCTTGTCCCAGCCAATTTCAGGAAATTCCTCAAGTTTTGCACCCCAGCTAACCCCGGCGTTGTTCACCAGTATGTCGAGTTTTTCTTCACGGCTCGCTAGATCTGTTGCAAATGCTTCAATAGCGGCAACATCGGATAGATCAGCCGGCATAGAAATACATTCGCCGCCATATTCTTTTGTTAGTCTCGCTGCGGTTTCATCACAAACAGCAGCTTTACGGGAGCTGATATAGACCTTCGCTCCATTGGCAAGAAACCCCGCAGCAATCATCTCACCAATACCTCGAGATCCTCCTGTGACCAGGGCGACCTTGCCTTCGATCGAAAACAAATTTTTCATGGCATTCTCTTTTTATTGTCAACTTAGATGCTGGCCATTAAAGCAAAGGCCTCATTTAATTGCAGTAGGTTCCCGGAAGGAAATTCACTATCATCAACCCCACTCATAATTGAAAGGGCACCTATGCAGGCTGTGTTCCAAATCTCAATACTTGTAAAGGATTACGATCGGGCCCTGGCGTTCTATGTGGATATTCTTGGATTCGCATTGTTAGAGGACACCTATATTAGTGAGGCAAAACGCTGGGTTGTGGTTTCTCCAGGTAAAGGCGCAGCAATTGTACTGGCAAAAGCAGATGATAAGTCTCAAGTAGAAGCGATTGGTCGCCAGTGCGGCGGAAGAGTTGGCTTCTTTCTTGGTACCGATAATTTTGAACGGGATTATGACCGTTACACTTCACTAGGCGTAAAATTTGTACGGGAGCCGTTAACGTCGGACTACGGCACCGTTGCTGTATTTGAAGATTTATATGGCAACCAGTGGGATCTAATTGAACACGTACCCGGGCATAGATTTGCCTTAACAGCTGATGATTGAGTATATCGATGAAAATTGAATGGAAGTCGGCAAAGGACACAATCGGCAGTCCCACCAGAGAATTTTCCCTGCAGGGCGACCGAAGAGTGACCGGTGCGGTTTGGATCCCAGCTAACCCAACACCTAACGCGGCACTGATTTGTTTTGGTCACGGCGCCTCGGGTACTCGATATCAAGAGCCGATTTGTGATCTTGCCAACAGATTTTCTAAGGCGGGCTACCCGTGCCTGTCGATTGATGGTCCGGTACATGGTTTGAGGCAGGTCGGTGACGGGGCAAGGGGGGCGTTCTTTCCTGAGTTTCAGCGCGAAGATAGTATTAAAGACATGGTGGTTGATTGGCAGCAGTCAATTGAGGCGGTTAACTCCCTGGAAGAAATCGATTCTGCAGGTATTGCCTATTTTGGTTGGTCCATGGGCTCAATATACGGCATCCCACTCGTTGCAGCTCGAAAGGATGTGAAGGTGACTGCGCTCGGACTAATTGGTGTGTCGAACCATTTTCCCCATGGCGAAACAATTCTCGCCGCCGCAGCAAAAGTTCACTGCCCGGTGACTTTTCAAATGCAACTTGAAGACGAGCTATTTGATCGAGAGGGATATTTGAGGGTGTTTGATGCCTTTGCGACAAAAGACAAGAGGATACATGCCAACCCTGGCTTGCATCCTGAGGTCCCGGCTGAGGAAATAGATTTTAGTTTTCAGTTTATAAGCAAAGTACTCAAGGGCTAACAACAATAGACTAGCTGAGTAGGTTTAGGATCGACTCTTCAGCTAATCGTTGATGGTCAAACACTTTAACGCTCGCTTCAAACTGAATTTGTTCTTGAATCAGATTAACCATTTCTGTTGCGAGATCTGCATCCGATAACCTGCTGCGACTAGACTCAATAGAAAGCCCGGTTGTGGCAAGTTGTTCAACCCGGCTCTCGATACCATTGAGTTCCGCTCCAATATTGGCGCGTAACAGAGACACTTCTGCCTGCAACTCTTCAAGTTGATCGCCATTAATGCTGTCTTTACTTTGCCGAAGAATATCGAGCCTGGCAGAGAGCGCTTCAATATCTATGCCTTCATTCCTTAATCCTGCGGAGCCAGAACCATTGTTGGTAAATAACGAATTACCGTTGAAGTTTGCCCTGGCGAGGTCTTCGGCAAACTGATCCAGTAGACCTTTTGATTCTTCATCAATGGCCAAACGGTCAGCGCTGTTGAGGGCATTATTTCCCGCCTGAACTGTTAGGGCTTGAATACGCTCAATAGTTTCGGTTCCCTGTCCCAGGGTTTGATCGGCTTTTTGTAACGCTGAGGTCTGATTGATGGCGTTTCGAATTGAAACGGTGTTTTCACCCGCCGCTGCATCGAATCTACCTGTGATGGCAGCTTCAGCGGCATTTTGTTGATAATCGATCCGTAATCCGCTGCTTATGCGGTCCGTTGCGCGATTAATTCCATCCAGGGAAGGTAAAGCAGGAGAGGCCGGACCAGCAATTGAAAATGGCATGGTCGCAACTCCGTTGTTGTCTGGGCTTAATTGTAGCGAATAGCCCCATTAAAAACAGGGTGTTAAACCCCTAATCACCGCCGCTCATCGGATGGCGTAGGTAGAATTAGCTTTCTTTATGCCCAAAAAGATAATGTCCCACGTACCATTCTCGACCATCGTTATAAGCGAATAATTCTTCGCAGGCCATAAAGAACATTCTCCAGCGATTAAATAACACAGTGGTTTCCGTAGGGTCATCACTCTCGGCAAATACTTTGCGAACAGAATCTTTGTTGGCATCGATGAGATTCAGCCACGCCCGGCTGGTCTTGGCATAGTGAGTCCCTTTAACCGCCCATCGATTCTCGAGCATCAGGGGCGAGGGGATTTGAAGTGGTAGGTCCCAACTGGGCATCAACCCGCCGGTAAAAAAGTGTCTGGCCATCCAATCGGCCTTACCATCATCCTGAAAGAAATAGGGCATCGTGCGATGGACAAAAATATGAAACCAGAGTTTACCTTCAGGTTTTAGCCATCCGGCAATTCGCTCGAAAAGTATTTGGTAGTTCCGCATGTGTTCAAACATCTCAATCGATACAACTCGGTCGTACTGTTGCTCGGTTTCAAAATCGTTCATGTCACAGGTAATCACGTTGAGGTTATCAATCTCACGATCCGCTGCAGTTTGATCAATATATGACTTTTGAGTATTAGAGTTGCTAACGGCAGTGATCTTTGAATTTGGATAATGGCGCCCTAACCAGAGTGTTAGTGAGCCCCACCCACAGCCTAATTCTAATATATCCATGCCATCTTCTATCCCTGCACGCTGGCAGCTTAACGCAAGCATTGACTCTTCCGCAGTGGAAAGATTGTGGACGTTCGGTTCGAAATAACAACAGCTGTACTTTTTATGGGCGCCGAGCACCTGATCATAGAATTCTGTTGGGACCTCATAATGCTGTGAATTAGCATCAACGGTATTAATCGCGAGCGGGCTGGCGATCATCTGGTCTATAAATTGTGTTAATGTTTCTGAGGATTGGTATCGAGATTTTTCTTTGCTGAGTCTTTGTTTCAACAATCGACGAATACCGAATCGTGTTAAAGCATCGGGCACACGACCCTGCTCAACAAGATCAATTACACTCATAAGGGACCCTTAATACTACTGGTTAACTGCGGCAGAATGCCGGTTTGGTAAACTCGGCCTGGACGCACCCAATAGCGCGTTCATCGAAGCCTCCTTCGCAATAGCAAAGATAATACTCCCACATGCGTAAGAATCTATTGTCGTATCCCAGTTGAGTGATGGCATCAACATTGGCATAAAACTTTTGCCGCCATTCCCGAAGCGTCATCGCGTAGTGATCAGTAATATCTTCAAGTGCTGTCATGCGCAGAGTAGTCACATCGGTTGCGATGTTGGTCAAAGCTGTCACAGAGGGTAGGGCGCCGCCAGGAAAAATATAGCGCTGAATAAAATCTACATTTTTTTTCGAGAACTCATAATGTTGATCTGCAATTGTAATCGCCTGAATGAGCATCTTTCCGGTTGGTTTTAGCAGAGCCGCGCATTTTTCAAAATAGCTCCCGAGATAACTTAAGCCCACGGCTTCAATCATTTCGATCGACACGAGTTTGTCGTATTGACCTTCCATGTGCCGGTAGTCTTTTTTCACAATTGTAATTTTGTCCTCAAGTCCGGCGGTCTGAATTCTTTCGTTGGCGAGATTAAATTGTTCCTCACTAATGGTTGTTGTGGTGACCCTGCAACCATATACACCCGCCGCATGGAGTGCGAATGACCCCCAACCACTGCCAATCTCAACAACGTGATCGTCTTCAGTCAGTTCCAGTTTCTGACATATTCTATCTAGTTTTGCGATAGAGGCTTGTTCCATGGTGGTGTCATTGTTCTCAAAAAAACCTGCGGAATAGGTCATGGTTGGATCAAGAAAGTGTTCAAAAAGCTCGTTACCTAAATCGTAGTGGGCTGCAATGTTCTTCTTGGAGCCACTTTCCGTGTCTTGATTCATCCAGTGCAGCATTTTGTACAATGGCTTTTTAATCGCGGCATTGCCTAAACCCTCAAGCACATCCATATTGCGTAGCATGATGCGTATAAGATCCGTAAGGTGGTCACAGGTCCATAAACCTTGCATGTAGGCTTCTGCAGCGCCCACAGCTCCACCGGCTGCTAGAGTTGTATAAAATCTATCGTCATGGATCTCAACGGTTGCGGTAGGAGAAGGGTCTTCTCCACAATTTAGAGTGAGATCGCCGTCGATAAATATCACCCGTCCATGCTTGAGTAGCTTCATGTTCGAGTAGAATTTGCTTTTAATGGTATTCATCAACCAGGTGTCTTTTCGCTTTACGCGACTGGGCAAGTAGTTGAGGGAAAGCGTTTTCATCAGTTTGATTCCTGAAGTTTCTTTTTATCCGGGTGACCGTAGAAAGGGACTTTCTTTAACCACAACCGTGCTGCTTGAATATATATGGCTGAGATCGTGCGAAAGGCCTGGCGAACCTGTACGCCAATCAATCTCGTCACATTACCTTTTTCCAACTCTTGTCGCTTCAATCCAATGCTTGCTGTAAACAGCGGTTCAGATTCACGACTTACATTTATCGCTACGCTCAAATGTTGGTCTGGATCACTAATTTGCCAGTGATAGGTGGTATCCATTGGCATGAACGGTGATACATGGAACGATTTCTCCGTTGGCGTAGCAAAATCCGGACCTTCCAATAAATACAGATGCCGCTCATCCCAGGGAGTATTGTGGACTTCTGCGAGCACATAGCACAGTTCATCTGCATCGAAGCAGTAGTAGAGTGATATCGGATTCATGCAATATCCGAGGCTGCGGAGGGTCGAAAGCATAAATACTTTCCCGATAAACGGGCGCCCCCCGAGTGATTCGATGCGACTTAGGACCTCGTCTCGTAAGCTGTCATGATGACCAGGTAGATAGTCCTGTCGTTGGAAGCTTACCAGGTTCCTAGAGTTTGCTGACCAGAAAGGGGATAGTGAAAATACATCATCAATCTCATCAAGATCGAGAAATACATAATCAAGATTGTAGCGAAAGGTGTGTTCGCCGTGGCTAAACCGTTTGTGGAAAACAGTACCTCGGTAAATGCAGGATTTCACCAGTCTACCCCCAACTGCTTACAGATACGCAGCGCACTCTTCACGCCATCCTCATGGAAACCATAGTACCAGTAGGCACCACAATAATAGGTGCGATTCTGAGCAGATATCTCATGATGGCGTTTTTGTGCGTCGAGTGTGGCTTGATCATAAAACGGATGACTGTATTGATATGTACCTAATACGCAATCCTGATTGATGTTTGTGTCGTTTAGGGCCACAAGAACCTGGGTTTCTGTTGGAATATGTTGAAGGATATTCATGTTGTAAGTTAACCGAGCGGCGTCCTGTTCAGCTTGTTCCGGGATCAGATAGTTCCAACTTGCCCAGGCCAACTGCCGCTTCGGTAGTCGACTCCGATCAGTATGGAGGTAGGCCGTGTTGTTGGTGTATTTAATTGCACCCAGGATTTCGGCTTCGGCCTGTGTCGGCGCATCAAGCATCGCCAGCGCTTCGTTACTGTGGCTTGCGATGATGACCTCATCAAAAATCTCGCGTTTACCTTCGGTCTGTATAGTCACCTGATGGTCATCACGTTTGATGGATAGGACGGGAGTTGAGAGCCGAACATCATGCAGATGGGGTGCCATCGCTTTGATATATTGGTTAGAGCCCCCGTTAACCACATACCACTGGGGTCTATTCTTAAGATCGACTAACCCGTGGTTAACAAAAAAATCAACCAGTGCTCTAACTGGAAAACTACCAATTGCTTTATCTCCGGTAGACCAAATTGCAGCCGCCATTGGATAAAGGTATTGAGTTCGAAAAGCCTTGCCAAATGTGTTTTTGGTTAGATATTCATCAAGACTCGATGTTTCATCCTCTGGCAAAGATCTGGCTAATTCATTAAAGCGAAGAATGTCTCTGACCATGGTCCAGAAACTGGGTCGTATAAGGTTTCGGCGCTGGGCAAACAGTGTATTGAGATTGTGCCCGTTGTATTCGAGGTTCTTTGCCTCATCTTTTACAGAAAAGCTCATTTCTGTTGGGTTACCGCTACATTCAAGCTCTGCGAGCAAACGCATAAAATTAGGGTAGGTTCGGTCGTTGTAGACAATAAAGCCTGTATCAACGGTGACCAGGGTTTGATCAATTTTGATCTCATGGGTGTGGGTGTGCCCCCCAAGATAATCGTTTGCCTCAAAAAGCGTAACTTGATGTTGATGACGGAGTAGGTAAGCACAGGTTAATCCCGAAATACCGCTTCCGACAATTGCTATTCTTGCCATATAAAAAGAAACCCATCTACCACTGGAGCGTACCCAATAAAGTGTGCCGAATTGGCTGTTCTATCTACTCCGGTGTTATACGCCATGAAAGTGCCAGTGGACGTGTTGATTTTATGATTGTTATGCCGCTGAACCGTTAGGCCACAAATGGATCTCGACATGATAGAGAAAATACTTTTTGGTGCAACCGTGCACCGTGCAACCAAGGCACCTGGGAAGCTACATATATCGCGTGCCACAGGCATGGGGGGATTGAGGCTCTACCTTGCACAGGACACCAAAGCGGGAACCCAAACCTTTGGGATTAAAGTTTTAGTTATAGACTGGGTTATTGGCCAGGGGAATTAGGCCCTGCTGATTATTAGCGCTAGCGGTTTTAGCGGACGGGAAATTTTTCCTGCAGCACGTTCGAAGGAGAGGAGTAAATGTTCGCCGCAGGCAGAGTCTTGGCCAATAATTTGGTTGTGTAACAAGATATCCACAGCACTTAAGTGGAACAACAGCGGAACATCAACAGTGTCGTTACTCAGGGTAGGTTGCGACGCAGGGTAGGTTGCGACACAGAACACCTCGCGACGCAGGGCAAGACCAGAGCACCGACAATATAGAGATTCAGGTTACCCGTGTGTGCCTGGTTTCCCCTTTAGGAAACCTTATGCCGTTGTTTCGTCTTTCGACTCCGTATGCAACAAAAAGCACGTATACAACAAGCATCCCTAGTAGCAGGAACAGCCCGGATACTACGACCGGATACTACGACCGGATACTACGACCGGATACTACGAATAGTTCCAGCAGATTTAGTCGTTGATCACCCCATCTTTAGCAAGTTGATCAAGCCTTGTTTCGTCGAAGCCAGCTGACTTAAGCACCGTGCGGGTATTTTCACCGAGGGTAGGGGCCCGGTGTCGAGGTTTTACCTCTGTATTCGAAAACCGCATCGGAATGTTCACCGTCCGGTAATCGCCGAGTGTCTCATGGTTCATGGCGGGAAACAGATTGATGGCTTCGGCCTGAGGGTCCACGGCCACCTCGTGTAGTGCCAATACTGGTCCCCAGATTAAGCCTGCTTCGTCAAATATTTTACCCCATTCGTCTCGGGATTTAGCCGACAGAGCTTCATCAATAAGGGGCACTAGTTCATGCATTAATCTAAATCTTGCGCGGACATCAATAAGTCTTTCGTCTTCTAACCACTCAGCTTTGTTGATGGCTTTACAGAACATTGGCCAATACCGGGTCTCTGGCATATTGAACACTACCCATTTACCGTCGCCACAGGGGTAACGGTTAGCGGTCGGGAGAAAAAGCTCTTCACGGGATCGCTGACGGACTGGCGCATGATCCATGGTGGTCACGGCGTAATCCGTTGCCTGACTCCAAACAGCAGCTTCGTAGAGGGAGGTTTCGACAATCTGTCCTTCGCCTGTTCGTTCAGCAACTCGTAGTGCCGCCATAATTGAGCCAAAGAGGGCGAGGCCAGTGGTGTGATCGCCCTGGGCAGGCCTGGCCATGGGTACAATTCCATCCGTGCCTTCGCGCATTGAATCATAAAGTCCAGATCTACCGAAGAACGCTGTGACGTCAAATCCGGGTCGCCAGGCTTCTGGGCCGGTTGTTCCGTAACCCGTTAAGGTCGCGTGGACCAATTTTTTGTTTAACGCCAGTAACGTTTCGGGATCGAGCCGATACTTCGTTTGTCGTTGGGTAAGCAAATTACAGAGAAAGATATCCGCACCCTCGACGAGCTTATGAACCAGTTCTATGCCTTCTGGTTTAGTGAGATCAACACAAATGGACTCTTTACCGCGATTGTCTACATCAAACTGAAAGTCGTAGGCCTTTAATGCCTCATCGTCAATTTTTGGTGGCCGTCCACTGCTTCGCATCGGATCGCCCTTAAGAGGTTCGATTTTGATGACTCGCGCCCCCATGTCCGCCATGATCGCCGCAGCGCTTGGTGAGGCCATCCAACTATCAATCTCTACTACGGTAATATCTTCCAAAGGTGCGCGCACTAAGCTCTTCCTAGGTTCGTCAAAGAACTTATATTACCATGCAATTTCATCTTTTCTGCGGAGGAATCGAGAGACTTGGCTGATGTAATACGACCTTTTGATTTAAGTGACCTTTACATGCTCTATCGAATATGCCTGCTGACAGGTGCCGACGGAGATGATGCATCAGGGACCATCGATGAGGAGATCCTTGGGCATTTTTTTGCTGCGCCCTATGCGGTGTTAGAGCCCGAGCATTGTTTCATACTGACGGTAGAGGGAGCAGCGGCAGGGTATATTCTTGGAACGCGAGATTCACAGCAGTTTGCCCAAAACTGCGAATCAAATTGGTGGCCGCGACTTAGAGAAAAGTATGCGTTGCCGGATAAAGGCAACATATCCCGTGAGGCGATGATGATCAGATCGATACATCAGGGATATCAAGCACCGGCATGTGCAAAGGAATACCCGGCTCATTTACACATCGATCTGTTACCCGTCGCGCAGGGCCGTGGAAATGGTCCCAGAATGTTAAGCCTGTTTATTGATGAACTAAAACAGCAGAAAGTCCCCGGGCTGCACCTGGGTGTGAGTAAAGGTAACAACCGGGCAATGGCGTGGTATCCGAAGTTTGGCTTCCAGGTCATTGATGAAACTGACTCCGGCGTAACCTTTGGTTTAGCGCTATAAGCGCTTAGACAACAAGACCTTTCGCTTTCATGTGGAGAAATAGCTGTCGATCATGGCGACTGGTTGCAGACAGTCTTCCTTCTCGTATCCAGGGTTCCCATGCTGGCGCTCGAGCACCTTCCGGTTGATCTCCCATCACCGTGACCCGTTGGATCACTCGTTCTCCTGCAAAATCGTTCAAGACAAAGTGTTGAGTGCAGCGGTTATCCCACATTGCGATAGTACCTTCGGTCCACCGATAACGAACCGTAAAACGCGGGTTCTTAACCCAACTGGTTAGATGGCCAAGTAGCATTTCACTTTCGGTGGCATTGGCTTCCACAATTCGCCTGGTGAAATGCTCATTGACATAAAGTGCTTTTTTGCCGGTGACTGGATGTACCCGCACGACGGGATGGATTGCCATCTTATCTGGGCGATTGTGGGGCAAGGCATCATGCAGGGCGGTTAGCCCCTCACACAAATGTTGCATCGGCTCGGACATCTCATGATAGGCCTGACAGAGATTGGTCCACATGGTATCGCCGCCAACTTCAGGACACTTCACCATTTTTAGAATCGACATTAAGGCGGGCTCGTCCTGGAAGGTGATATCCGTATGCCACTCATCCGCGACACCACCTTCGGAAGCGGTAAGTTCAAAAATCTCTGGGAACCCGTCTACTGCATTGGCAAGGTTAGGATGCCCTTCAAGGGGGCCAAAGTGCCGACCAAGCGCAACATGCTGCTGGGTATCCAGGTTTTGGCCTGGGAAGAACAGCACCATATGTTCACAGAGTGCCGTCTTAATTTCCTCTGCCATCTCTGCCGTTGCCTGGGTTAAATCTACCCCGGTAATTTCCGCCCCGAGAGAACCGGACAGTCGCTGAATCTTCCAGTTTTCTGTATTCATAAGGTGAACCTCTATTAGATCGGGGTAATATAAACCAGACACTCCTAATGACAAAACCCGAAGCTATGCGCGCACTCTGGATTGAATCCCAACAATTATCGATTCGCGAGACTGACCCGACACAACCGAACGATACGGTTGAGGTTGCGGTAAGTCTTGCGGGTATCTGTGGTACTGATCTTGAGTTACTACGGGGCTACTATGATTTTGTCGGGGTGCCCGGCCACGAGTTCGTCGGCAAAGTTGTGTCTGGAGCCGATGCGGGACAAAGGGTGGTCGCTGACATTAACTTTGGCTGCGGTACATGTTTTATGTGTAAAAAGGGTCAACAACATCACTGTCCCGAACGAAAAGTACTAGGTATCAAAGGCACTACTGGGGCGTTTGCGGAGGTTGTACATGTGCCTGGGAAGAACCTGATTTCTGTGCCCGACCACGTGAGTGATTGGCAGGCTGCACAGGCGGAACCGCTGGCCGCCGCCTTGCAAATACTTGAACAAGTGACACTTAAGGGATCTGTATTGTTGGTCGGCGCAGGTCGACTTGGACGAATGGTTGCTCGAGTGATTCATGCCCTGGCACCGCAAGCTGAGTTGACCGTATGTGTGAGAGCTGAACGGCCTGGGCTTCAGCAACTTTATCGATGTATAAATATTGCTGAGATAGAAGCCCACAGTTACGACTTTGCGATTGATTGTACCGGTCAACCTGAAGGTTTTGAATTAGCCTTGGCAGCTGTTCGGCCCAGGGGCTGTTTAATCGCCAAAAGTACTTATGGGCGACGATTACAAATCGATATGAGCCGGGTGGTCGTAGACGAAATTCGGATACTGGGATCCAGGTGCGGCCCGATGGATAAAGCCATCAAGTGTATCGCTGATGGCACTATCGCACTGCCGGAAGAGGGTATTGTCTACTACCCACTAACCGACTACTCATTAGCCTTTGAGAAAGCCACGGATCCAAACACCGAGAAGGTGTTTTTTCACATCTGAAAATCATCTAATAGCGCAATCCCGATGGGCAATCCGCCACCGGCAGATTCCGTCACTTGCACGGTATAAATCCCACGGGAATTTAGCGTTATGGGCTGGGGCCCAAGCAGAATATTGGTGTTACCTTCCTCGGTCACATACAGATCGTAGGTTGCTGGTGGTACAAACAATGAGCCGGAATTGAAGTCAGAAAGGGCTGTGACATCTGCAAAACCAGATAGAGCTTCACCTGGGTTTTGGAAATACATATCCACGTTGCCAGTCGCCGGGGCTAACTTCGTCAGGTTAAGGATTGCCTGGGTGTCTACTGGCCGTCTATTTTCAAGGAAGTAGCTCGTGCCAACGGAGGCGCCATCCACACTAGTTGCAGCGTGAATCGTGCCGAACTGGCCGATAAAAAAGCTGCGATCGACACTGTTTAATTCTGTGGCTGGGTCGCCAGCTGGGGTCACTGTGAGTGTGTATGTGCCAGGGGTAAATTCGATGTAGTTGCTGAACTCACCAAAATTTAAACTGGCGGCAACGGTGCCATCTACGAGGAAGTCGAGTTGACCGCGATCCGCTGTTTGGTTGACGAATCGAATACCGGAAACCAGCTCTTCGTTCTGAAAGGGTGATAAGCCCGAAGGGTCATCAATACTGATCATTCGCACGGTCTGGCCGCCGGGGCCAAAGTAGTCAATGAGCATAAACAACCTATCACTGCGAGCTGAGAGTTCAAAATCACCGGAGCGCCAGAGTAGAGCATCGCTGCTTGAATCGCGGATCTCTATTTGATTGCCTTCGCCGGCAGTGGTTGTCGTAAAGCCCGTGGGTTGACCCCTTGTCATTGCCACAGTTGCGTTTGAAGCGTTCGGGTTGGTCAGTACGAGAGTTGCACTTGCGACGTTTGTACTGGCGTTCATAAACCGGATTCGGGTATCCGTTGAATCATCGGGGTATGTGAACGGTGGCTCAATGATTGATACGGCAGTGGCTGAGGCAACTGTGCCTGTGAGCACGACAATCTGACTAAAATCGATGTCCAGAGTTAGTTCACTCTGTATTACGGTTTGATCGACACCGTCGTTAAAGAACGATACCCGGAAGTCGAGTGGAATCTGCGGTAATACCGTTGTTGCCCCAACAACGCCGCCAAAGGCGAGCGTACCGGTACTCAGGTTGTTGGTGGTGATCGTCAGCTCCGGGGAGGCCGGAATTGCGTTGACCACAGTAAGTAATCCCGAGGGTATAGGAGAAGACGTAAAGCCCTCATCGTCGCCACAGGATACAAGAAAGGCACATGCCAGAAGCAGAACAGAATAGATACGTGTCATAGATACGGCTTAGTTGGAAAGTCGAGGAGTTAGATAGCAGGGCGCAACAATAATTCAATTCACTTCACGATGCCAGCTACTCGCGATACATACCGCGGAATGCGACCAGAGAGGCGGCAATGCTGACATTGAGTGATTCTACTTGATTATGCATCGGAATATGGACCAAACCATCACAGGCATCAATCAGCTCGGATGAAAGCCCTTCGGTCTCGTTACCCAGGACAAATATTGCTGGCCCTTTTGTTGTGAGCTTATTGAGTGGGGTCTCGCCGTGCCCCGCAAGCCCCAGTAGTTGATATCCCGCGCCTTTTAGGTTGGAAACCTCTTTTTCCAGGTTGTCACAATAGAATATGGCGGTTTTAAATATTGCTCCTGCGCTTGCCTTGATGACCAGAGCATCGAGTGGAGCACAGCCCCGCTTCGGAATGATCACCCCGGCCATCGGTGAGGCGCCAACCGATCTAATAATCA
Source organism: uncultured Pseudomonadales bacterium (assembly GCA_963976815.1). Lineage (GTDB taxonomy): Bacteria > Pseudomonadota > Gammaproteobacteria > Pseudomonadales > Azotimanducaceae > JAHRVQ01. The sequence goes on from CAXBLU010000008.1 coordinate 183,108, forward strand.
TGCCCAGGTTTTGGGGGTTGGTCACATTTTCTACAGCAATTAGCTCCTTTTGTTGGTTGGATTGGAGGTTGCTGATGTGCTGGTAGCTCGGAGCCTTAATATCCAGTACCACGCCTTGATCCTGCTTTTTGTTTTTCGATATACGAGAGAGAGCATCACGATTGTGGTAGAGGACTTCCGCACCTTTGTTTGCGGCTAGACGGCACATGTCCTGAATAATGCCGGCCTGTTTATTACTTTCCGCAAGATGTAGGCGAAATGGCGTGATGTCGGCGTCCTGCAATGCCTCGAGGACCGGTTTACGGCCGTAGATAGTCAGCAGGCTATCAAAATAGGCTTTTCGCTCTTGGTATTGGTTGGAATCGTTCATTTATGGGTATTTGCCGTGTTTCGGCTTCGGAAGATCGCATATTTTTCCGTGCTTGACGATCTTCTGTCTAGAATTCCCTCAATTGAACAGTTGTCACATTTATGAAACATCTAATTCTGCTGGCGCTTTTGCTCGCCAGCCAATTCACCTTTGCCGGTGATGATTTGAATAAAGGGGATTCCGTTGCGCTTGGGCGACTTGCCGCCATGCTTGAACAAATCGGTGGGCGGGCTGCCTGGGCTGAGGCGAGATCACTCTACACAATGGAGAAAGCCAGAAGCCCTCATTACGGAGACGGTATTGTTTCAGAGTCCTGGCATGATCTTGAGTCACCTGGCTCCTGGGGCGATATCAAACACCCCAGGTTTAATGCTCGCTATGCATGGTCTCCAGAGGGTGGTTGGATAGGCCGAGAAGGTGAGTATCGAGACATGATTGACGATGAGATCAAGGAGAAGACCTTCTATTGGCATCGCGATATCTACACGCTGTTCCATCAGCTAGCGATTGGTGATCAAGGTTTTACACTGGAGACGATCCAGCCGAATGGTTTTCGCGTTCTAGATCAAAAGTATCGCCAACTCGCCGAGTTCCACCTTACCGCTGACAATGAGGTGTATCGTTTTATTCAGTTGGGAGGTAAGGGCACCCATGCCTATATTTATGGTCCTTACAGGTCTTTCGGTAACACTCAATTTCCTGATTGGAGTACATCTACCGACGGAAAGTGGGGTGCTTATTACGTGCAGGTGATGCCGAGCAGCAAACCTTTTCGAGAACAGGTTTCCGTCAAAAAACCTGTCCTCGAGTGGCACGGTGGAGCGGTCAAAAATAATTGTGAGCCTTAATTAACACCACCGGTTGTGACGGTCCAGTCGGGGGATCCTAAAGGGTCTCCGCGATTTCCTCGGGTGTGACTTTGGGATGGAATCGCTTGACGCTTTTACCGTCGGCACTGACCAGGAATTTGGTAAAATTCCAGGGGATATCTTCATTGCCTTCTTCATCGGGAGCTGCTGCCTTTAACCAACTGTATAGAGGTGCAGCATTGGGGCCGTTAACCTCAATTTTCGAGAACATGGGGAAGTTCACATTATATTTTGAGGTGGCGAACGCTAGAATTTCTTCGTTGCTACCGGGTTCCTGGGCACCAAACTGATTGCAGGGGAAGCCAAGGACTCGGACGTTAGGGTTATTCTCTTGTAAGGTACGCAGACCTGCGTACTGATGGGTGAGGCCTCACTGGCTGGCCAGGTTGACGATCAATAGTGCTTGATCACGGTATTCGGCAAAGCTCACCTTTTCTCCGGTGATCGACTCCATCTCTAGTGCTGATAAATCCATTACGGTATTCCTTCTGTTAAGAAATGACTGTGCCTGCCTATTCTACGAGAAGATACCGTGCAAGTACCATCTTCCTGCATCCAGATGTTTAAACACCCACAATAAGCCGCCGTCACGTTGTCTCGCGACGTAATAGTCCCTTGTCAGGGGCTTATCGATCGGTTGATCCCACCAGCCAAAGTCAATTCTTTCCGGGCCTTTAACCAGTGCTAGTTTGCCCCCGAGGCAAGGTGTGTTGTCGACCACATTGAGTGCTTTCGGCGTGGGGAGCAAAAAGCTCGGGCGAGGTAGACCTTCCTGTTTTGGTGAAACCCAATAGTCCTTTTCATGAAGCCGAATCTTCTTCCAGGCCTTCTCCGGGCGATGGTCGTTAGCCTCAGATAAGCCAAAACATTTACCCGGCCCTAAGCGTGCGGTCAGCATATTGAGTAGTTGGTTTTGCTGATCGCTGTTGGGTTGAACACCTCGTTGGGCTTCTGGTTGAACGCCACGTTGAACGCTGTGCTGAGCCCCAGAGCTTCTATTGTCACCAAACAGATCTGCTGATTCTTGCCCGGCGGGAAAGAAGCGGTTTACGCTTAAGGCAATATTATCGACTTCTTTAACACTTTTGATTTGATCAAGTTTGAGCTGGGTTAGGGTTAAAAACATTTTGTTGTCATTAGCCGGTGCTGCTAAATAAACACTAAATGATTGTCGACTGTGACTTCGATGAGAGATATGCCAGGTCATATGATTAGCCCAGAGCTGCCGACCCGACAAGAAGCTTGTCAATTCTCCTAACAGACGATTTATGGGGAAAGTAAGCGATGCCAAGTTGGTCACATCGTGCAAAAAAGTCACATCGTGATAGAAGTTAGCGACAGGGCTAATGAATGTTTGGGGGTCTGGTTTGTCGCCAGTCAAACGTTGTAGATAATCAATAAAATAGGTATCAAAACGCCTGGCAAGACCGCTGATAGGTAAAGCCAACAATTGGTGTAGATTATGGATTCCCATTTGCTGCAATCCCAGGACAACCTTATTCGAGGTTTGCAAACACTCTACCGGGGCGGGGCCTATATCGGCTTTGGCATTCAGGGAGCTATCCATTAGACCTGCAATAGCTAATAGTATTGCTGCTTGAGGTGTTGAGCTGGCTGCCATGTCGGTGCAATAGCCCTGTTCCTCCAGGCCAAGCTGAATTTTGCTCCGTAGTTTGGATAAGCCGCCAAATAGAGTCAGGCTACCGGCAACTTCCAGAATGAGACAGTTTGACCCCTTGATGGCAACGTTAGATGTAAATTGATAGGCCCACTGGGCTAAATGTTTAAGCGCAGCTGTTTCCCGATCCTGATTACGCTCGGTGGTGGTTACCCGTTCACTTAAGGTAAACGCCGTATCCATGCTATGGCCAGGTTTGATACCGAGGTTGGTGGCCGCAAAGTTACACTGATAGACCCGCTGCTTTTCAGTCACCACCAGGGGCTGGTTGAGATGTTGTTCATCACGGCAGGCAATATTCAACGCTAGCTGATGGAAATGTAGACATAGCCAGACGGGGGATCTTTTCCCTGTGCCATTATTACTGCAAGACATGCCCAGCCCCCTCAATCGGTTGGTCCATATAAATCAGATCTGGTTTGCCCTGATGCCATTGCTGTACCTGTAGCTCACTAAAATCCGGAGTGGATTGATTCAGCTTGTCATTGAGTTCTAATTGAAAGACATCGGTCGCCCAACCGCCTTTACGTTTTAATATTTGTAGGTTCAGTTGACTCCGGTCACTTAGGGCCGATGATGTCCCCGCTTTGGAAAATAGACGAAGACGCAATTCGGCAGGAGAAGGCTGATCAATTTCCCGGCTGTGACGATAGAGAATTCCCAGACAATGTCCGGTCTTGCTGGCAATCTGCAAACGACGTAATTGCTTGTGATTCAGTTGACCTGGCCAGGCCATGACGGCGGAGCAACTGTTCGATGCCAGAGCTTTTTCCAGCACCCATAGTCGATCTGCCTGGTGATCCGGGTTAACAATAAGTAATCGGCTTAAATCGATGCCGGCATTAGACAGGGCTGGAGCATAAGGAATGTAAGGGGGCGCAATCCACAATAACCAGCGGTTTTGAGTTTGGCTCAGGCGGGCAAGTGCAGGTGCTAATAGGCGTAACTCGCCGACGCCTGGTTGGTCATGGAGCACCTCCGTCAAGCCCTGGTTTGGCCAACCGTCATCCGTCAGCAATGTATCCAAAGACTTATACCCGGTGGGAATCCCGTTGCCGCTGGTGTGTTCCCGTAGGCCCGATGCACGCCAGATATGTCGATTTTTCATCAAGGCAGCGAGAGCATCCTGCTTATTGCCAGGCAGCTTGTTATCAGAGCTCCTGTTATCAGAGCTCCTATTATCAGGATGTTTGGAGGCGAGATTTTTATAGGAGAGCGTTGGGGCCATAACATATGATAGCAAAAGTACTGTATATACATACAATACTTATTTTTAGTCCAGCACGCTAGGCCTATGATATTGGGATCCCTCTAGATCTCCCTAGAGCGGTAATATCTGGCTTTCTTTAACCTCTTCCATGACCACGTAGGTTCTGGATTCACTCACACCAGGCAACATAAGTAAGGTTTCACCGAGCAGTTCTCGATAGGCTTTCATATCCGCTACCCGGGCTTTAATCAGATAGTCAAAATTACCCGAGACAAGGTGGCACTCCAGAACCTCAGGCCGTTGTCTGACCGCCTGACTAAACTCAGCAAAAACATCCGGAGATGTCCGTTGCAGCGTAATCTCAACAAACACCAGGAGTTCTAGTTTTAGTAGTTTTGGGTTGAGTCTGGCCTGGTAAGACTCAATAAAGCCCTGTCGCTCTAGGATTTTTACACGTTCGCTGCAGGGCGTAGGGCTGAGGTTAATGCGCTTAGCCAGCTCAGTGTTTGAGAGGCGGGCGTTGCTCTGCAGCTCTTGAAGGATACGCAGGTCTGTGCGGTCTAGTGTTTTTCTCTGGATATCAGGCATATCTTGCGCCCTACAATTACTAATTAGCATCTAAACAGCATTAAAACACTATATGTTGCTCAATAAATAGTGAGATTAACTACAGCACGCGAAATATACTAGCGCAAAAAGCAGCGGAGAACGGTGATGCAAATAGGTGTGCCAACGGAAATCAAAAATCATGAGTACCGGGTAGGGCTAGTCCCTGCTGGAGTTGGAGAGCTAATCCGCCATGGGCATCAGGTTGTGGTGCAAAGCAATGCCGGTGTGGGTATTGGCTATACCGACGAGGCATATAGAGCCGTTGGGGCAGAGATTGCTGAAACCGCTGAGGCAATTTTTGCCAGGGTTGAAATGATCGTTAAGGTCAAAGAGCCCCAACCTATAGAACGCAAGATGCTGCGCCCGGAGCAAACTCTATTCACCTATCTGCATTTGGCTCCGGATCTAGCTCAAACCCAGGACCTTGTGCAAAGCAGCGCGACCTGTATTGCCTATGAGACGGTCACAGATTCGATGGGACGATTGCCGTTACTAGCGCCCATGTCAGAAGTGGCAGGACGCATGTCGATTCAGGCTGGCGCGATGTGTATGGAGAAATCCCATGGTGGGAATGGCATTTTGCTGGGCGGTGTGCCGGGCGTGATGCAAGGCGATGTGCTGGTGTTGGGCGGCGGTGTGGTGGGTCAAAATGCCGCACAAATGGCTGTCGGGATGGGGGCAAGAGTTACAATAATAGACAAATCGTTAGACGTATTGCGTCGTCTGGACAACCAGTTTGGGAATAGGGTGCAAACCCTGTATTCCACCCATGAGGCCGTAGAAGAGATGGCTATGATCGCTGATTTGATCATAGGCGCCGTATTGATTCCCGGCGGTTCTGCCCCAAAATTGATCACTAAAGATATGGTTAAGCGAATGACGCCGGGTACTGTGGTGGTGGATGTTGCCATTGACCAGGGTGGCTGTTTTGAAACGTCCCATGCAACAACCCATGCAGACCCAACCTATATACTCGACGATGTTGTCCACTATTGCGTAGCGAATATGCCTGGTGCAGTAGCCAGGACTTCTGCGGCAGCATTAAACAACGCGACCCTGCCTTATGTTTTACAGCTAGCCGACAAGGGCGTAAACACCGCACTGAAAGAAAACATTCATCTGTTGAATGGTTTAAATGTCTATCACGGCCAGGTGACAAATCAGTATGTGGCTGAAGCTCACCATTTGAGTTTTGTGACCCCGGAGCAAGCGCTCGCCGCCTAGACCGTTTGACATAAAGTATTCCCATCCAGGACACTGATTTAATCGGCCTGACAGGTGAAATTAGTCAAGGTAGACTCCGTTACTCAACTTACGAGTGACGAATTCATTATGTCCGAGCAAGAAACCCTAAAGCTCACAATCAAACAACATATTGCGACCCTCACATTAAATCGTCCCGAGGCGAGGAACGCACTAAATCGGCTTGCTTATCGCGAATTGGAAGATGCGTTTCTTGCGCTGCAACGCAATCCTGATGTCCGCGTGATTATCATCACTGGCACTGATCCCGCCTTTTGTTCCGGTGACGACGTAAAAGAGCTGATGACAGGGGACGGTAATACGGGAGGAGAAAGACTGAGATCCGTTAGGCCAGGAACAACCCCAGCGGCAAAAGCTATTTTGGAGTGTGATCGTCCAATCATTGCGGCAGTGAACGGTCCGGCAATCGGCTGGGGAATGGACCTATCGTTGTTCTGTGATTTCAGAATCGCCTCGGAACGGGCAAAATTTTCAGAAATGTTTGTTCGACGAGGGTTGGTGAGTGATGTTGGCGGGCTTACCCGATTACCAAAAATAGTGGGTCCACAGGTTGCCGCCGAACTCTTGTTTACGGGTGATATCATCGATGCTCAACAGGCACTGAAGATTGGTCTGGTCAAAGAAGTGGTACCTCACGATGAGTTACTTCAATCAGCGAATCAGCTCGCCACTAGAATTGCCGCCAATCCACCCCTTGCGGTTCGGTATTTAAAGGAAGGTCTACGCCGGTCCTTCCACGGGGAATTTGAAGAAATGGGCACCTGGGTTTCACAAACCCTTGCGGTATTGTTTCAAACTGAGGATCACAAAGAAGGTGTTGCGAGTTTTCTTGAGAAACGCGAACCGAAGTTTACAGGACGCTAATGATTAACCCATTTCAGAACCCCTTTATGTATCGAAGTCGTACCGCTGTTATCAATTGGTTTGTTGTGTTTGTGATTGTTTTGACCGCAGGCTGTAGTTCGAAAAAAGCAGATGAACAGCAGCAGAGTTCAGCACCTGTAGCAGAGCAACGCGCCCATGTCATGGTTGAACATGGTGATCAGCGCAACGACCCATATTATTGGCTACGGGACGATACAAGAACAAACCCCGATGTGCTTGCTTATCTAGAAGCGGAAAATAGCTATACAAAATCTATGATGCGGCATACCGAAGAGCTGCAAGAAACGCTTTATCAGGAGATTGCCGGACGTCTGGTGGCTGATGATCGCACGGTGCCAATTAAGCGTGGTAACTACGAGTACTTCAGGGAGTTCCGTCAGGGTGGGGAATATCCTATCTATATGCGTCGAAAGTCGGATAGCCACAAAGCCGATGTGTTACTGGATGTAAACGAATTAGCTAAAGAGCACGAATACTTTAAAGTCGGAAACTGGGCGGTGAACTTTTCTGAAGATAAGCTCGCCTATGTGTCGGACTCGGTAAGTCGTCGAATATATACCCTTCAGATTAAAGACTTAAAAACCGGTGAGCTTTTGTCGGATAACCTGCAGGGAGTCTCTACCTCTATTGCATGGTCTGCGGATGGCAGGTCGTTGTTTTACGTTAAAAAAGACCTTGAAACACTTCTGCCGTACCAGGTATATCAGCATAAACTTGGTTCAGATCAATCTCAGGACAAACTGATTTACGAAGAAAAGGATCACGGGTTTTATACCAGAGTTTATAATTCGAGAAGTAAGAAGTTTATTGTTGTTTCTAGCCAGAGCACGGATAGCTCAGAAATTCGACTAATTTCAGCTTCAACTCCGACCGCCGAACCAACAATGGTACTAAGCCGTGAGGCAGAGCATCAATATCGCGTACGCCACGTAGGAGACACTTTATATGTGATCACAAACTGGCTAGCAGATAATTTTAGGGTCATGAAAGTTGCTGACGACCAGTTAGGGGATAAGACTCGCTGGCAAGAAATTGTGCCCGGCCGGGCTGACACGTTAATTTCAGATATCGAAGTCTTCAACGATTACCTGGTCTTAGAGGAACGTTTTGATGGCCTACCTCGTATCCGAGTGATCAACCGGGAGACCGGTCAGGACAAGCTACTCAACTTTGAGGATCAAGTTTACACAACCTGGTTGCACTCGAATCCAGAAGTCGATACCAACAAACTACGGTATGGCTATGGCAGTCTCGCCACTCCGGAATCGATTTTTGAATACAATATGCACACCGGTGAACAAAAATTATTAAAGCAAAAGGAAGTTCGAGGTGGATTTGTTTCCGACCGCTATCAAACCGAGCGAGTCAAAATTGCCGCAAGGGATGAAACGATAATTCCGATCTCCATCGTCTACAAAAAAGCTATCGTCAGCTTGAAGGAAGCACCTCTATATATAAAGGCCTACGGTGCTTATGGCTATTCTTCAGAGCCGAATTTTTCACCTAAAATTGTTTCTTTGCTGGACCGCGGTTTTGTTATTGCCATTGTGCATGTTCGAGGTGGGTCCGAAATGGGCCGCCATTGGTACGATCAAGGCAAGCTATTCGAAAAAAGAAACACCTTTTGGGATTTTATTGACGCGACAAAGTCGCTAGTTGAATCCGGTTATGGAAACAAAGATAAAGTGGTTGCCGTTGGTGGCTCAGCCGGTGGATTGCTTATGGGTGTTATTGCAAACGAAGCACCGCAACTTTACCTTGGTGTAATTGCCCATGTGCCCTTTGTGGATGTGGTCACCACAATGTTAGATGAAAGTATTCCCCTGACTACCGGTGAATTCTCAGAGTGGGGCAATCCAAAAGAGCAGGCTGCCTACGAATATATGCTGTCCTATTCACCCTATGATCAACTGCAACCTCAGAACTATCCCAATATGTTTGTGACCGCAGGTTTACACGATTCCCAGGTCCAGTACTACGAACCGGCCAAATGGGTGGCAAAGTTGCGGGATATCAAAACCGATAACAACAAATTGCTCTTGGACGTTGATATGACAACGGGACACGGTGGCGCGAGTGGGCGATATGCTCGCTACAAGACAGACGCGCTGGAATACGCGTTTGTGTTAGATATTCTTGATATTGCACAATAATCGACCAACCGGTGGCGAAATCAAGCTTCTCACCTGCTGTGTCATCAGTACAATAGGGTCAGTCTGATTGTAAAGAGAGATATTGGCTTGAGGAATATACTTGTAGTCGGTGCAACACTAATGCTCATCGCCTGTTCCGGCGGTGGCGGTGGAGGGTCGTCATCGGCTGCTCCCGCCCCGACTCCTGCTCCAGCTCCTGCCCCAACTACACCACCGCCTACTAACGAGGTTACTACGCCCGAACCAGAGCCAACGCTGGGGGCTCAAACTGCATTAATTCAAACCGTTGTTCCTTCTCCTATATCAGAGCCGCTCATGAATTGCCTGGTCAGGGTGTTACCCGGCGCCTGTACCTTCGACACGGTTCCTCTAATTGGTATGGAAATCCCATCGCCAACAATAGATGACGTGATGTCCAGGGTGATTGTCTCTCATGAGTGGATGGGGACACGTTTTAGAGAAATTCTTGAAAGAATGCCGCCAGATATGCTGTTGTTAATGAGAGGTTTAACCGGCGTTGTCATTTCTTACGATATACGTCCATCTTTCTACACTAGCCAAACGGGTGCGATGTATCTCGATCCGGATCGAATGTGGCTAACCGAAGAGGAAAGGGCGGTGATTGATTCGGACCCGGACTTCCGGGGCGAATTCGCAAAGAAACTCGATTTCACCATATTATGGCGCTACGTGAGTAACAATACCGATATCCGCGCATTTAACAGAGATATTGATTCCGTTAGTCTTAGAACTGCGGCATTGCTTTTTCACGAACTTGCCCACGCTAACGATTTTTTTCCGCCTGGAAATCTGGCGTCAATAAATCGATCACAATCGATCTCTTTAGCGGCAAGCTCACAGCCCTCTACCAGACTGGCAAATGATCTTCCGTTATCCTCATCTGTGATGCGCAGTCTTGCTCAGGTTTCATTTAACGCCAATGACGTTCCAGCCACAGCAGAGCAGGCAGCATTAACCGCTGAAGATATTGCAGTAGAATTTCCATCGGACAACGCAAATGACTACTACAACTACAGCACCCAGTTTGAAGATTTAGCGATGGCGTTTGAAGAAGCGATGATGTTCCATAGCTATGGAATTTCCCGGGATATCGCAGTAACTAATGCACCCGGCAGCAGCCTTTGCGGTGATTATCTGGTGTCCTGGGGACAACGAAATCGGATTGGCGACCTGGCTGTCCAGGCCAGATCCTTGCTCGCTGTGAGCCAGATCTTGCCGGAGCGATTAGCAAACGTCGAAGATTCGTTAGCAAGTATGCCGTCACCCACGCAAATGACCGCAGGCGTAAACTGGTGTGCCAACATTAACTTGACGTCAAATCCAACGGGGCTATCGGCGGAAGGTCGGGCGGCGGAAACCGTTGAGTTGGTTCGTCCCTATGAGTGATTGGCTCTAATTTCGCTCGAAGAAATATCAAGCCGGAATTCTTCCTCAGGCACCTCGATGCACAGCGATTTGAGGGCGTCGCTAATTGGAAGATTAGCAAGACCTACAAACTGATCTTCTTTCATGCGCCCGAACACTAGAAAGCGATGTCCATTTGCCTTAAACGTTTCAATTGCCGACGCACGCCCAGCCTCTGAATTGCCATAATATTTTGCGTCATCAATGCGAATGAGCGTATCGGTACCCACGACAAAAGTGGCTCCGGGAAACAGTGCTGATTTTTCTATAAAAGTTGCTGCCCGGGTAAAGACCACCGGAGCTTCACCCAACCAGGTTTGTCGTTGCTGTAGGTCAATAAAGTCCAACGGTGGTTTATCAACATTAAACGCCGAGAGTTCAAACGCGACGGGTATGCCTAATTTCCGTTCGGCAATACGACGCATATCAAAATGACCCTGATGAGGTGGATTAAAAGCGCCGGGCAGAACCGCTTGGAATTCTTGGTTTCCAGTCATTAAGGTCCGTCCGGATAACAAACTTTGCCAGGATTCATTCCCCGTTTGTGCTAGAAAAGGTTTGGGTACTGTTGAAATGGGTATGTTTAAATTGTCGGCCATTATTCGAATCACCAATTCGGAGCACTGTAATTCTTGCTCGGTACGAGATTGAGCCTTATTCAATTCCAGGTGGTAGACCTGGGTATGTTGCATGGTTTGTGCCGCGACAAAAATTTGGTCTTTTCCCCGACGTTTTCGATCGGTTTGTAATGCTGCAGTAGCGCCTATGCCGATGACTTTTGTTGAGCACAGATTTTGTGCATTGTGGAAGGCTCGGGTCGCGAGCAACCGTGCTGTGCGATCGTTACAGGCCTGATCAGGTGTTGTCCCAATGTACTGTCGGAGGGCCGAATCGCTGTAGGGGACAACTGCATTAAGAAGACTCCGAGATGCACCGGGCACCGCCAACAATTGACTAATGGCGCTCGTTCCACCACCGGTTATTGCAAGTTCGAAGTGTCCATCAGTGTCGTGTATCTGTTTGATAATATCGTACATATGGATCGTAACAGTGCCGGGCTCGTTTCAGGAGCTTGCATGTTATCACCATCAGGTGGTGATAGAGATACGTCGAGAATGCCTCCGATCCTCACCCTCCCGAAGGTCTATCGGATACTGATAGTCATGTTTACCCATCCGACGATCTGGCCTTAGCCGTCTGTCCCCATGGACAGGCGGAGTCTTTTTATTAGCCCTGTTGGTCCGGTTCAAACGTTGACTAGGGTGAGACTGGACCGGTCGATAGGCGTTGGGTGGTATAATATTCACGTTTCCATCACCTCCTGGGAGCAGAATGGTAAAAACTTTGCCTATAGGGTTTATCGACCTGTCAACAGAAATCTTGAATTTGAAAATTGAGCCCCTAATGAAAAGAAAGATGAGTAGCAACCTAAAACGAACGGTAGGACAAACATTGCTTGGACAAATATTGCTTAGACAAATATTGATTGGACTCATCACCTTACTACCGTTTATCTCGTCCGCAGCAGAGGATACGTCGGTCATTACGCTGACTCCGGAACAAATGGAGAGTTATCAGTTTCAAACTCAGCCTTCCAACGTAAAAGTTAAGGATCTCTCCGTGGGGCAACAGGCGATCATGTCGAGCCAGCGCAGGGCGGCAAAAGATCTTCTCTACAGAAATCTGGGTATCGTTAAGATTACAGGCACTAAAGACGACCTTCGTCATCTACAGCAAATTGTTGACAGAAAAGTTCTGGGAAAATCTCAGGTAGCCGAATGGCAGTCGATTGGGGTGTTGTTTGGCGACATTTTAGCCCGGGAATTTAATCTGAAATGGGTTAGCTACGAAGATGAGCTGGGTGCCAACAAAGCATTGCGTTACCGCCAGTCCCAGAACTTCATATTTCCCGTTACATTGTTCTCAAAAAGGATGAAATTCGATGAAGAAATCGACATGCGCGGGGTTTATGCCACACTAGAAGTTGAGATCAAGCAATTCATTCTTGCGGAAAACAGGCTCAAGCTGCCAAATACCTAGCTTTTACGCCTTTTCTCAACATGTATAATGCAGGTAAAATACGCGCTTACGAAATTCAGGTTAGTTGTTATGAAGAAGTCCATTCTCGGTGTCCTAAAATTCTTCTTTGTTGACTCTGTGGTCAACATTCTAGGAGATCTGTTTGAACAACCCCTCATTATGTGGGCGTTTATCGGCTGGGGCTGGATTTCGATTCTGGTGATGATCGCAGGATTTGCGACCACCGTGGGCACTGTTCAGTTCTAAGCAGGTCAATTCTAAGCAGGTCAATTCTAAGCAGTCCAGTTCTAAACCGTCCGCTAGGGAAGCGATTTTAACGTCGCTTCCAGTTTCTCCATGACCAGGTTACCAAACTCTATTGTCGAGACAATTGTTGTTTCAGAATCGGAGTTGGACAAATCAGAGGTCGAATACCCAGATTCAAAAACGCTCTTCATTGCGTCCCAAACGGCCTGAGATTCAGCTGTCAGGTTAAAGCTCATTTCCAACATCATGGCCACCGAGCCTATCATCGAGTATGGGTTCGCAATATTCTTGCCCGCGATATCCGGTGCGGACCCGTGGGATGGTTCATAGTAAGCCTTCTCTGGGCCCATACAAGCGGATGGCATTAAGCCCAGGGAGCCGAGTATGCCGCCGCCTTGATCACTGAGTATGTCACCAAACATATTCTCCATGACCATGACATCAAATTGTCCAGGATTAAGACAAAGCGCCGTTGCTGCGGCATCAACCAGCATATGTTTGACTTCAACTTCCGGGTAATCAAGTCGAACTTCTTCGAGTATCTCGTTCCAGAACACGCTCGACATCAGCACGTTACTTTTATGGATGTTGTGCAGGACTTTCTTTCTTAGCATAGCCTGTTCGAAACCAACCTTTAGCACCTGTCGGATCTGGTCTTCGTCGTAGGCCAGTACCTCTTTGACATAGCGCTTCCCCTGCTCGTTAACTCCGCGTTCCTTTTCACCAAAATACAATCCACCGACTAATTCTCGAATCAACAGAATGTCGATTCCATCTTTGATCACTTCCTTTTTCAGTGGTGAAAAATGCGCCATATCGCGGCTAAGGAAGATCGGTCTAAAGTTTGCGAAGGTATTGTATCGAGCGCGGAGGGGCAGGATTGCACCGCGTTCAGCTTGCTCTTCCACAGGTATTTTCTGGCTATCCTCGTGACTAAGACCAACCGGGCCTTTTAATATGGCGTCAGCCGAGTCACAGATGAGTTTGGTCTCCTCGGGAAAGGCTTTGCCGTGATCAAAATAGGCCTGAGCGCCAAAAGGTGCCTCAATCAATTCGAATTGCACATCACGGTGCTGGCTAATTAAATCAAATACACGAACGGCCTGGGTCATGATCTCAGGTCCAATAGCGTCACCCGCTAGAATCGCTATTTTGTATGCATTTGTCATTTTGATGGTCTCTCAGGGAAATTCGGAGGCGATGTTAGCATGAGAAAGTGGCACGGAATTCGGTAATCACACGCATAAGTGACGGTTATCGAAAGCGCAACTAGAAGCGGCAATTAATAGCGCAGGAACGGTGCTCGTTCCGCCAGCCATCCCTGCAATTCTGGTTGCAGTTTATGTTCAAAATCCTCGAATGACTGGCTGGCATCATCCACCCATAACCGAAGTGCTGGTCCTCCGTTGATGACATCAATGGGCAGTCGATCTAATTCGTATTCATAATCATGGCGTCGCCACAAATCGTATTCCGGCTTGAGTTGCCTTAAGGTTTTTAGCAAGCCCGCGATCAAGCGGTAGGGCGCAAAACGCTCATGCTGATAATTATCGTTGTCCGTATGGATTTGAATGCCATAGCAGAGTTCGTGTACATGTTTATGGAATGTGGGCTCAAAGTTGCACAGCCTTAAAGAAACACCTTCGCACCAGTTAGGAGCTTGTTGTTTGAGGCGTTCGAGTACTTCGTTCGCGGGGAAGTCCGGCGCGCCGATGACCTCCAGTGGAATTGTTGTACCTCGACCCTCAGAGAGGGTAGTTCCTTCTAGCAACACAGTGCCGGGAAAACAGCGTGTCATATTGAGGCTTGCAGCATTTGGGCTGGGGTTGATCCAGGAAATACCATCGGGCCAACCTTTTTTACCCACCTCCGGTTGGTAGCCTCCCATAGTAATCACGTCGAGAGGTAACTGGAGATGATTTTGACTCACAAACCATTGTGCTAGTTCACCGGTGGTTAGCCCGTGTCTGGTCGGAAGGTTATCTGAGCCGACAAAGCTTTCCTCACTATCCACGAGGCGTAAGCCATCGACGGGGCGGCCTGCGGGGTTTGGTCTATCCAAAACCCATATTTCAATACCAAGTTCGGCGCCCACTTCCAGGAAGTATTTTAGTGTGGTGATATAGGTGTAGATGCGGCAGCCGATATCTTGAAGGTCAAACAGCACCAGATCTATATCCGCCAACATCTGGGGGGTTGGTCGGCGGTGTTCTCCGTAAAGAGAGAGAATTGGGATGCCATGAACAGGGTCCAGGAAATCCTCGGATTCAATCATATTGTCTTGCTTGTCACCCCGCATGCCGTGTTGGGGCCCAAAGGCCTTGATGACCTGGCAACCCGCAGCAATTAGCGCATCTAGACTGTGGGTCATATTGCGTGTCACAGACGCCGGATGGGCAACCAGCGCAATCTTCCTATCGCGGATATGATCTAGTTTTTCTGGGTCGTTCAGTAACTGATCGATACCGAATGAAAATGGCATAGCTTTTGTCTCAACAGGGCTGGTCGTTTTAGTGGAGCAGAGTATTCAGAGGCAAAAGAGGCAAGTCAACGCACACACGGTAGAATCAGGGTTCTTTGTGAGGCGAGGTGAAAATCTGGCTTGTTATCCGGATGGGAAGCGGCGAAATACTGGAGTGGACCATCAATTTCTTTCAGGATGACGGCGGGAGAAATATGCCAATCCTCTGTAACAAAGTCGGGGTGGTTGATGTCTACACTGCAACGAACGATATTGTTGTCTGGAGTTTGTCGGCGATAGTCCCCGGAAACCCTAAAGTCTTTGCTAGTATGGGCAATTGTTCGGTATCCCTCGAACTCATATGCCTGCCAGTGTCCGGCGCTTGAAAGGTTACATTCGAGATACCGGTCAGCGCTTGAAAGGCCTATAAAACATTCGAAGCAGGTGGATTCCCATAAACGGTCCCTGCGCTCAGGAAAATCGACTGGTTCGTTGAGTAAGATGGATGAGGTGCCGGAAAATTGATATTGGAGATTAAGGCACGAACCATCGCGAGTGACAGAGCCGTTGATCTGTCGGACCAGGCTTGAGGCATGAAACGGCGTGAGAACAAAATTCAAATGGATACTCGGCAATTGAGAAGTGATGAGTGTTCAAGGTTAACAAACTTAAGGTAAGGAATTTTATAGATGTACGATTTTGATCTGTTTGTCATGGGCGTTGGTTCAGGCGGAGTTCGTGCCGCTCGGATGGCTGCTACCTACGGCGCGAGGGTTGCAACCGCTGAAGATCGTTATATGGGTGGCACCTGCGTTAACGTTGGCTGTGTGCCAAAAAAATTGTTCGTTTATGCATCTCATTTCAATGAGGAATACCACCATGCTGAAGGTTTCGGCTGGGGTAAAGCCAGTCCTGAATTTGATTGGCCAACGCTACTAAAAAACAAGAACACTGAAATCAGCCGCCTCAACGGTATTTATCAGGGGTTACTCGATAATGCCGGCGTGACACATTTTGATGGTAGAGCTCGAATTGTAGATGCGCACCACATATCAGTAGGCGACAAGGTCATTTCCACTGAAAAGATTTTAATCGCAACAGGTGGTTGGCCGTCGGTACCTGAGTTCCCTGGCAGTGAACACGTTATCACCTCAAATGAAGCATTCTTTATGGAGCGGCTACCGAAACGTAGCCTGGTTGTTGGGGGCGGATATATTGCGGTTGAATTTGCCGGAATCTTTGCTGGGCTGGGTATTGAAAGTCACCTTTCTTACCGTGGTCCTTTGTTCCTCCGAAATTTTGATGAGGATGTTCGAAAGGTAGTTGCGGAAGAGTTGGTTAAGAAAAATATTGCTCTACATTTCAATAGCAATGTAGAGAAAATCGAAAAACAATCCGATGGTTCACTACTCGTCACATTTAAGGAAGGTAATAGCCTCGAAGTAGACCAGGTTATGTATGCCACAGGCCGAGTGCCGAATGTGACTGACATTGGACTTGAGAATGTTGAAGTAAAACAGGGCAAGAATGGCGCAATACTGGTCGATGATGAGTTTCGAACCTCGGTGGAAAACATTTTTGCACTTGGGGACGTAACCGACAAAATCCAGTTGACTCCCGTTGCCATCAAGGAAGCGATGGCCTTTGTCCAAACCCAATATTTAAATCAGCCGACAAAGATGGACTATGAGGGAATTGCCACTGCGGTTTTTTGCCAGCCCAATATTGGAACCGTTGGATTGACCGAAGCGGAAGCAAGAGAACGGTATGCAGAAGTTGAGATTTTCCGTTCAAGTTTCAGAGCAATGAAACATACGCTCTCCGGTAGTGATGAACGATCAATGATGAAAATCATTGTTGATAAACAATCCGACAAGGTGCTTGGCGTGCATATGGTCGGCGCTGAAGCGGGTGAAATTATTCAAGGCATCGCCATAGCGCTAAAGGCGGGAGCAACTAAAGCTGTGTTTGACGCAACGGTCGGTATTCATCCAACTTCAGCGGAGGAATTTGTCACCATGCGAGAACCCGTCGCTAGTTAGTGGCTCATTTTGTTGGTGTTGACGGCTGCAAAGGTGGCTGGTTTGCCGTATGGCAGGCTAGAACTGGTATCAAAGATGATTTTGGCACCGGCATCCACAGTCAGATCTATTCATCTATTGTTGATCTTTGGCAGGAGCACAGTGATGCCGTCCGGATTCTGATTGATATACCCATTGGGTTAAAAGAATCGGAGGACAGAGGCCTGGAAAAGCAGGTTAGAAAGCTACTGGGTCCGCGCCGTAGTAGTGTATTTCCAGTGCCCTGTGTTGCTGCGGCCTATGCCCAGGATTATATAGCCGCGTCTGCCCTTAACAGGCAAAACATTGGCAAGGGACTGTCAAAGCAAGCCTGGTTTATTACTCCCTTAATCAGAGATGTCGATCAATTCCTGCAACACTCCTCAACAGCTCGTATGGTCCTTGGGGAGTGCCACCCTGAACTCGCTTTTGCCACGCTTAATGGTGCACCTCTGCCCGACAGTAAGAAGACGACCAATGGTCAGACCCAACGTCATGATCTGATCCAGGACCACTTTCCACAGCTGGATCAGTTTTTGGAGGGCTGTTTGGCCCAACATCGCCGTGCAACTCTCAAATTAGACGATTGTCTGGATGCTCTGGTGTTATTAGTCACCGCAAGAACGGGCCGAAAACTCAACGTACAGCCCGAGGAGGGCGTCGGTGGGGTGCCAATCGACATGTGGATACCAGACATCCCTGGTTACTATTAACCGCCGGTTTTGCTATGGTCGAGGCCGTTATTAGCATGCTGGAGCCCTCTGTTTGGAAGCCTTAACTAATTTTCTCAATCTACTGGATGGACTCCTTGGATCCGCTCAGTACTTTCCCTTCTTACTTCTCGGTACAGGTTTGTTTTTGACAATCTACCTGAAGTTCCCACAATTTAGATTCTTCGCCCATGCCTGGCGAATAGTTCGGGGCAAATACGACCGGGCGGATGACGTTGGAGACGCGACCCATTTCCAGGCTCTGAGCACGGCAATTTCCGGCACCGTCGGCACCGGTAACATTGGTGGTGTGGCTTTAGCGATCTATCTGGGTGGACCTGCAGCACTGTTTTGGATGTGGATGACTGCATTTGTAGGGATGACCAGTAAATTTGTCGAAGTCACCTTGTCCCATAAGTATCGAGAACAGGACGCTAATGGCCATATTGTCGGCGGCCCGATGTATGTCATGGAAAAACGGCTAAATATGAAGTGGTTAGCGGTATTTTTTGCGATTGCGACCGTTGTCAGCTCATTCGGTACAGGCAACCTTCCCCAGAGTAACAATATTGCAAATGGTGTCGAATCCACCTTTGGCATTCCGGTTTGGATAACAGGGCTGGTTCTGGCGACCCTCTTAGGCCTGGTCATTATCGGCGGGATTAAGCGGATCGTTAAGGTTGCGGAAAAGATTGTGCCTTTGATGGCGGTGATTTATCTCGGAGGCGCAGCGATGGTCATTATTGCCAACGCTGATCAGGTGATTCCTTCATTTATTTCGGTTTTCAGTGATGCCTTTACGGGATCCGCTGCAGCGGGTGGTTTCCTAGGGGCAACATTTGCATACGCTTTTAATCGAGGTGTTAACCGCGGGCTCTTTTCGAATGAAGCGGGGCAGGGTAGTGCGCCCATTGCCCACGCTGCGGCACGGGCCCATGAGCCGGTTTCAGAGGGGATGGTGTCCATTCTTGAACCTTTTATCGACACGATTATTATCTGCACTGTGACAGGGCTGGTGATTCTTTCTTCTGGAGTTTGGACAGAGAAATTCGAGAACGATTTCCAGCGATTTGACACCGAAATAGTTGCGGGTAGTTATTCAGAAAACGTCCCAGAGCAACGCCAGGCATTATTTGAACACCTGAGCCTGGGGGGAGATACCGACACGGTTGAGACGTTTACTGGCTCCATTCAAGTGGCGAATGGACTGCCCGTCTCAAGTGGTTTCACAATATTACATAATCGATCTGTCGCTGAAGACACGCGATTTTATCGCAATGGCAAAGCAATTACCGGAACCGTTGAGGTGAGCAATGGCAGTGTTGAACGGGGCGTACAGTTAACTGGAAAGTCGCTTATTCATTCCGTTGATCTGACCATGGAAGCATTTAGCCGCAGCGCGCTCGGGGATTATGGAAAGTATATTGTTGCCATAGGCCTGGTGTTGTTTGCATTTAGTACCGCAGTGGCCTGGTCCTACTACGGGGACAGAGCCATGACCTACCTGCTGGGAGTCAAATCTGTGATGCCTTACCGGGCTGTCTATGTGGTGGGCTTTTTTGTTGCTGCAGTTGCGGACACATCGCTAGTCTGGCTTATTTCCGCCATCACGATTGCGTTTATGACCCTGCCAAACCTCTACTCTATGATTGTTCTACACAGGGAGATGAAGCAAACCATCGATGACTATTGGGTGTCCTTTAAAAAGGAACATCCGGAAGGCCCCTAAAATGAAGGAACAAAAGTCGGTAACTGTAGCGAAGGCTAAGATGGAAACCGTGGCAGAAAGCATGAAAAAAAGCATGGCGAAAAGAAGGAAAGCAGGATGAATTTGAAGGACAAGGTCGCAATCGTCACGGGTTCTTCCTCGGGAGTGGGGGCAGCAACTGCAAAACTACTCGCGTCAAAGGGCTGCAATGTTGCGATAAATTACGCTTCCAGCCTGGAAGCCGCAAAATCCGTGGCCGCCGAGTGTGAGGCTTTTGGGGTAGGCGCCCTGGTATGCCAGGCAAATGTGGCCGAGGACGCCGACTGCCAAAAGCTGGTTGAGGCAACACTCTCAAAATTTGGTCGTCTCGATGCGCTTGTGAACAATGCAGGGACCACAAAATTTGTTCCACATCATCAATTAGATGGCCTTGAAAAAGATGATTTCTTTCATATCTACGGCGTTAATGTTGTAGGTCCATACCAGATGGTTCGTGCAGCTGAAGGTGCGCTTCGAGCAAGTGGAGAAGCATCGGTTGTCAATGTGGCGTCAATTGCGGGCGTGAGGGGCATCGGTAGTTCAATCGCGTACGCCGCATCTAAAGGTGCACTACTAACCATGACTCAATCGTTAGCAAGGGTGATGGGGCCGGAAATCAGGGTAAATGCTGTATGTCCTGGTTTTATCCAGGGGGAATGGTTAGAAAAGGGAATGGGTGACAATTACCATAAATTCAAAGATTCGCTAGAAGCAGCTACGCCTTTGCAACTCACCTGTACGGCTGAAACCGTTGCGGATTCCATTGTTGCTTTTATCGAAGGACACAGCGTGATTACCGGTCAACATATTATCCTTGATGGCGGTCATTACCTCGTATGACTGCACAGCCGATGCACCACAAAGCCTTCGACTTTGTCCGAAGCCACCACATCCCTAATTTAGACCTTACTGTACAGGAGTTTACCCATACTCAAACGGGTGCCAGTCATTATCATCTGGACGTCAAACATCAAGAAAATGTGTTCATGGTGGCGTTTAGGACCGTGCCTCAGGATTCAACTGGGGTTGCTCACATCCTAGAACACACAACCCTATGCGGGAGCGAAAAGTACCCCGTCAGAGATCCGTTTTTCTTGATGATTCGACGTTCGCTTAATACCTTTATGAATGCGTTTACCGCCAGTGATTACACAGCTTATCCCTTTGCTAGCGAAAATTTGCAAGACTTTAACAATTTGTTAGACATCTACCTGGATGCGGTTTTTTTCCCGCTTTTAGAGCCTATGGATTTCGCCCAGGAAGGGCACCGCATTGAGTTTGAAGTGCCCGATGATCCAAGCTCTAAACTAATTTACAAAGGGGTTGTCTACAATGAAATGAAAGGGGATCAAAGTTCCGCTGTATCTCAGCTTTATGAAGCAATTAAAGCAGAACTATTTCCAACTTCGACCTACCATTTTAACAGTGGTGGAGATCCTGATGAGATTGTGAATTTGAGCTATGAAGGATTAACGGATTTTCACCGTACTCATTACCATCCGAGTAACGCCATCTTCATGACCTTCGGCAACATTCCCGCCGTAGATCATCAGGAAAACTTTGAACAAAAAGCTTTAAAAAGATTTACTGCATCAAGCGCCCGCGTTGAGGTACTTCCTGAGATTGATCTGACCGAAACGAAGCGTGTCGAACAGCCTTTTGCCGGTAATGAAGATGGGGACAGCAAACAATGCCACGTGGTCATGGGGTGGAAGTTAGGCCCCAACACGGACCTGGAAGCGCTCATCAAATGTAATCTGCTGTCGGATGTTCTACTTGATACCTCAGCATCGCCCCTGAGGCTCGCCTTAGAAAATACAGACCTGGCTTCAGCGCCGTCGCCACTTTGTGGTCTCGAGGAAACTAATTTTGAGATGAGTTTCTTCTGCGGCCTTGAAGGCGCCGAAAAAGAGGATGCAGACAAGGTCGAAAGTTTGATTCTCAAAACCTTAAGGGACGTAGAATCAAACGGAATTGCCGTGGATAGGATTGAAGCTTGTTTGCATCAAATTGAGTTAAGCCACCGTGAAATAGGCGGTGATGGCTATCCCTATGGTTTGCAACTGATGTTCTCTTGTCTTGCGGCGACCATTCACCGCAGCGACCCTATTGCGTTGTTGGACCTTGATCCAGTACTAAAAAAACTGCGCAGTGAAATATCAGATCCCGATTTTATACCAGGTCTTATCCGGACTTATCTACTCGAAAATCAACACCGGGTTCGACTTACCTTGTATCCAGACCGGGACTTGATTGAACAAAAAAATGCAGTGGTTGAAAAACGCCTGGCGGATTACAAAGCCACGCTTTCCACTTCCCAGATCGAATCAATGTTGACTGAGACCCGTGCCCTCGAAGCGAGGCAAAATCGTCAAGAACCCGTTGATATTCTCCCCAGGGTCGGGCTCTCGGATATCAGTCCCAGGCGAATTTCACCGGAGTCTAGCCAGACAGAATTACCTAATGGCATGCCGTTAACACACTATAAAACCGGGACTAACGGCATTGTCTACGAACAACTCATTGCTGATTTGCCTAATTTGTCCGACGATCTTCGCCAGCATCTGCAAATCTATAGTCAAGTGGTGACTGAAATAGGCTCAGGTAATCGAGACTATTTGGAAACCCAACACCTGCAGCACAGCTTGACAGGCGGACTTGGTTGTTACAGTAGTATTCGAGGCGCAGTCGAAGACCCAAATGAACTGTTAGGCAAGTTTGTGTTATCAAGCAGAAGCCTGGATTCAAACCAGGACGCCATGAATCGTTTGTTAGCAGATACTCATTTTACGCCGGGCCTGCAGGAACGTAACCGTATTCGTGATCTTGTTAACCAACTCCGGGTTCGAAGAGAAGCCAGCATTGTGAACAATGGTCACGGCCTTGCGATGACTGCTGCCGGTGCCTATTTCCGCCCAGTTCCAGCGCTCAATCATGAGCTTAATGGGCTAGCGGGAACGGTTTGGCTTAAAGGTTTAGATCAAGAACTGAATGACGATGCGCAATTAGACCGACTACTCAGCAATCTGGTCGGGGTAAATGAATCCCTTCGGGGTGCAAACCGTGAATTAATGCTGATTACCGAGGGGGATCTTCCCAATCTGGACAATCTGGCTTCGGTCTGGGGAAATACAGCCAGTAAGACTGACGTCCCCGTTTTATCGGTACCTGGCCTCACGGTTCCGAGGCATCAAGCCTGGATTACAACCACCGAGGTCAATTTTTGTGCGGAGGTGTTTCCCACCGTGCCTGAATCCCACCCTGACAGTGTGGCTTTGTCGGTTCTCGGTGGAGTACTCCGGAATGGTTTTTTGCATCGTGCGATTCGAGAACAGGGCGGCGCGTACGGTGGGGGTGCCACCCACGATGGAGCTAACGGTCTGTTTAGGTTCTACTCGTACCGTGACCCAAACCTGGAGAAGACCTTTGATGCGTTCCAGGAGGCAATAAGCTGGGTGAGAACCAGTGATATTCCCTTTGATCTGGTTGAGGAGGCCATCCTCGGAATTGTCAGCAGTATCGACGCCCCGGGGTCACCGGCAGGAGAAGCCAGACAGAGTTTTCATCAGGCTATATTTGGTCGAAGCGTTGAACACAGACAGGAGATCCGGCGACGGATTATCGAAACGAGTGTCGAAGATATTAAGCGAGTCGCTGAGTTGTATCTCACGACAGAATCTTCTCGTGCGGTTGTAACCCATAATCGTTCGAACCTCGTTAACTCCTTCCAGGTAAGTCAAATTTAGAGACCCATTTAGAGGATTCAATGTCACGCTTGTCAACATTAAAATGGCTGCGTGGTTATTGATTAATTGAACGTTTTCGGTTAACCCACGGACTTATAATCCTGTGGTTAAGGGAGATTTTAAAGATGCTGCCAAAAATCCCTGATTTGCTTGGTGGCTGCTTGACAAAGCCCTGTGGCTTCTACATTCTGTTCTCGACTACAGGCCAGTCTGTGAGTGAGGTATTGTCACTTCTCCACGTTAATCGCTGGTCCGTTTTTAACTTAATAAGAGCAACAATTCCTAATAGGTATAAGCATGAGAGAACATCAGATTAGGCGTGTGCTTGTCGCTTTCGCGATTGGCATGTTGTCGGTCATAAGCACCCAGGTGTCGGCACAAACACTAGACGAAGTTTTAGGGGTACGAGAGGCGACAACGTCCGATGGCAGGAAGTCGCAATTGAAAGTTGATTCACTGACTGACCAGACGCAGGATTTGCTAACTCAATACAAGCAAGTCATGAAAATCGTTGATGGTCTTCGCGTATACAACCAACAGCAGGAGCGCCTGATCAAGAATCAGGAGTCTGAAATGGTTGAGCTGAACGAATCAATCGACAACGTTACGATTGTGAATCGTCAGATTACGCCGCTTATCGAGCGAATGATCAACAACCTCGAGACCTTCATTTCCCTTGACCTTCCTTTCTTAATGTCTGAACGAAGCGAACGAATTGCTTTCCTTAGGGAAACGCTGGACCGTTCTGACGTGGAAGTCTCCGAGAAGTTTAGTCAGGTTATGCAGGCTTACCAGGTAGAGAATTCCTACGGTGCAACGATTGAAGCATATACAGATATCATCTCTCTGAACGGCCAAGAGCGTCAGGTAGATATATTAAAATGGGGTCGTGTGTCACTTGTATTCCAAACTCCCGATGGTGAAACCAGCGGTGCTTGGGACAAGAAAGCAGGTACATGGGAAATATTGGGTGATGAGTACCGTGGCGGTATCCGAGATGCGCTACGAATTGCTCGCAAAACCCAGACTGCAGATTTGGTTAAGCTGCCCGTACCGGCGCCAGGAGAATAACAATGAAAAAATTGGTGATACTAATTGCAGCATTTGGGCTGATTGCATCAGCACCATTACAAGCTGAAGAGAACGAAATTCAAGCGGCTAGCCTGTCTCAACTGTTAAACATGGTGAAAGAAGGCAAGTTGATTAACCAGGCCGAGAACAAGCGGCGTGAAGATGCATTTGCCCGGGACAAAGCCAATCAGGCTAAAGCCTTGTCTGATGCCCAGCGATTACAGCGTGAAGAAGAAGCACGCAGTGAACGTTTAGAGAACCAGTTTGAGAAAAACGAACAGGAACTGGCGTCACTGCAAGAAATCCTGGCCAAGCGCCTTGGTTCACTTCGGGAACTGTTTGGTGTGCTCCAGCAGGTCAGTGGTGATACTCAGGGTATCTTCGAAGGATCAATTGTTAGCGCTGAGTATCCAGGCCGATCAAAATGGCTGACTGAATTTGCCCAATCTATGGGTAAAAGTTCAAAACTCGCAACCATAGAAGAGATTGAACGTCTCTGGTTTGAGATTCAGCGTGAAATGACAGAAACAGGCAAAATCACCCGCTTTAACGCCGTGGTAAACAAACTAGACGGTGAAGTTGCAGAGCAGGAAGTGATTCGAATTGGCGCCTACAACCTGGTTAGTGAAGGCAAATACGTGATTTATGATATTGATAACAATGTCATTAAAGAGCTACCAGCCCAGCCTCCAGGTCGTTTTGTAGATTCAGCCGCTGCAATTCAAGGTGCCCAGGGCGGTTTTGTACCTTTTGGTCTTGACCCAACTCGTGGACAGCTACTTGAACTTCAAATCCAGATCCCTTCTGTTGAAGAAAGAATTCATCAAGGTGGTTTAGTGGGTTACATCATCATCGCGATTGGTGTGGTTGCTCTGTTACTGTCGATTGAACGTTTTATTACGCTCACCCTGACCGCAAGCAAAGTGAAGTCTCAAATCAAGAATCCTACGCCTAATAACGGCAACCCACTGGGCCGAGTGCTGACGGTTTATGAGGAAAACAAGGCGGTTGATCCTGAGACACTGCAATTGAAATTGGATGAGGCCATCTTGAAAGAGCAGCCTGCAATTAATGCCAGAATTGCCTTTATTAAGATCATCTCCATGGTAGCGCCTCTACTTGGTCTACTAGGTACGGTTGTTGGTATGATTTTGACCTTCCAGGCAATTACATTGTTTGGTACAGGTGACCCTAAGACTATGGCCGGTGGTATCTCTCAAGCCTTGATGACAACTGTACTGGGTCTCTGTGTTGCGATTCCTACGGTACTGTTGCACTCGATTGTCCAAAGCCGCTCTTCTAGTGTCATGCATATTTTGACTGAGCAGAGTGCCGGTTTGATTGCCGAACACGCAGAAAACGCAGGTAAAAAATAACGATTATGGATGACATAATCATAGCCATACGGACGTTTATGGAAGCAGGGGGCAATGTACTTTGGTACATCGCCGCCGCAACCTTCGTCATGTGGGCGCTCATCTTTGAACGCGCTCTTTATATCAATACTGAGCACAAGAAAGATGTAGGTAGGGCATTGGCATACTGGGAGGGTCGCGCTGAGCGGACTTCCTGGAATGCACACATGATCCGCTTTCGCCTAATCTCAGAAGTGAACATGCGTCTTACGACCAACATGTCATTTATTAAAACCCTTATATCGCTCCTGCCATTATTGGGCCTACTCGGCACAGTAACCGGCATGGTGTCAGTATTTGAAGCAATGGCGTACTCAGGTGGTAATGCTAGATCCATGGCCGCTGGTGTTTCTATGGCAACGATTCCCACTATGTCCGGCATGGTGGCAACACTGTCTGGCGTTATGGCAAATACGTTTATGACATCTAAAGTACAGGCTGAGTCTGACTATATGGAAGACACGCTGACAATGGATCACTAGTAGAACCGCAATAGCCAAGTGAAAACTTAAGGCCGATTAGCAGGTCGAGATAATAACAATGCGAAGAAGAGTTACCCAGGAAGAAGAGAAAGTCGCGGATTTGACCCCGATGTTGGATGTGGTCTTTATCATGCTGATTTTCTTTATCGTAACGGCAACCTTTATTAAGGAAACCGGTATCGAGATTAATCGTCCCGATGCAATTACAGCAACGCCTAAAAAGACTGTATCTTTACTTGTTGGGCTCGGAGCAGACAATCAAGTCTGGATCGATAAGAAGCAGGTAGATGTACGAAATGTCAGACCTCGGATGGAACGTCTCCACGCTGAGAACCCAAAAGGTGGTCTGGTCATTATGGCGGACAGCGAATCCAAAGTTGAGAAAGTACTAGCGATTATGGAGGCCGCCCGGGCAATCGGGATTGGCCAGGTCGCAATAGCTTCGGAGGAGGGTTAGAGATGGTCATTAGAGTAGGTCTATCCATGATTGTTGGTGTTGTCGTCACACTGGCATTGTTCTATCTCATGCAATTCTTGATCTCAGGGGGCAAGAAAGCGCTCACCGAGGATACTGCCGGTCGAATCGTTGACATTGTTCGAGTCAAAGAAGAAAACGATGTGCAGACTAAGAATCGCAAACCGAAAAAACCACCACCCCCAGATCAACCACCACCCGACGTACCCCCTCAGAACATGAACGTAAATGTTGACCAGTCAGGTTTTACGATGTCTGGACTTGATGCAAATGCTGGGATTGATATTGGCGGCGGCGGATTTGGTATTAGCGACGGTGAATATTTGCCAATCGTTAAGGTCGCGCCCGTTTACCCGCGACGAGCTTTATCCCGGGGCCTTCAGGGTTGGTCCATCGTCGAATTCACCGTGTCTGCTCAAGGCACTGTTGTTGATCCAATTGTGGTCGCTAATTGTGCCTGGACTCGACCCAAAGATTCCGGCCCCTGCGTTGACAGTCCTAATAGTGTATTTGATTCTGCTGCGATTCGTGCTGCACAGAAATTCAAGTACAAACCTAAAGTCATCGATGGTGAGCCAACTGAGACTGCCGGTGTTCAAAACCGTATCGTCTTTGAATTGGCAGAAGGGTAGGAGAGCGATATGAAGTACATATTGATAGCGAGTTTGCTCATGTTGGCGCCCCTTGTGATAGAGGTCACAACCGGCGTTAACACCTATAGCACTGCCTCAGCAGCTGCAGAGCGACGCAAGGTTCCACCCATGAAGGAGCGGACCTACAAAATTATCTCAGAAGCACAACTACTCATTGACCCCGACTCAATTCCTGTCGCGGATGGCGAGGAGAAACCTCAAGTTGTTGCAAACCCCCCAAAAGCTGTGGAAATGCTAAAGGATGCGTTAACACGCCGTGGCTTGAACGGTTATGAAGTAGCTCAGATATGGAATACGCTGGCGTTTGCGTATTACACACTGGATGATTTGAACAGTACCAAAAAAGCGTATGAGGAAGTGCTGAAGCAGGGGACAATTTCTTTGGCTCTGGAACTTTCAGCCACCCGTGCTCTGTTTCAACTCTATTACGCTGATGAAAACTACGCTAAGGCTATCGAGTTTATTGATAAGTGGATGGCGTTGAACGAAACACCGGATGCCGATGTGACGTTTATTAAGGCTACTGCTTACTACCAGATGGAACGATTGGATGACTCCTTAAGAACCGCCATCCGGGTTGAAGAGATTGCCACTGAACTTCAGAAGGAAATGAAGGAAAACTGGCTTTACATTCAGGTAGTGCTTTATAACGAGAAGCAGAACTTCGACAAGGTTATTGAACTCCTAGAGCGCATGATTGTGATGTTCCCTAAGAAACAATACTGGATGCATCTAGCGGGCATGTATGGCGAGAAAGGTTGGGATGACAAGGCTCTCTCTGCTTACTACGCTGCTTATACTCAGGGTATGTTTGATAAAGAATCTGAAGTTGTGATGCTTTGCCAACGTTTACTCAATGCTGAAGTTCCTTATGAGGCCGCTTCAATTCTAGAAAAAGGCTTTAAATCTGAGCTAATTGAGCAGAATGAAAAGAATATTCGACTTCTTGCTACAGCTTATACGATGTCTAAGAATTACGATCAAGCAATTGAGGCCTGGAAGAATGCCACGGAGTATGCAAAAGACGGTGAGATTTTCTATCGTCTAGCCCAGGCATTGTCTAATGAGGATAGACACAAAGAAGCGGTTGCCGCGTACCGTGAAGCAATAGAGCGGGAAGACGGCATCAAGGACATAGAAGAAGTCCAATTCTGGTTGGGTATTTCTTTAATGCAACTTGAAGAATGGGATGATGCTCAAAAAGCCTTCCGTCTAGCTGCGAAAGACAAAGACAGACGCAAGAGTGCTAATCAGTATATCCAATACATCAGTTCCGAAAAGCAACGGCAGGCCGCTTTGAAAGAAATGATTTCTGCCAACTAAATAGTGATTATGAAATTGTAAGCAATAAGAAAAGGGGCCATTGGCCCCTTTTTTATTGCGGCTGGTTAATCGTCTCGTTTATCGGGACGATTACGAATCATCCGAGAGAATTTTTTGTTTGATGCTTTCTTCTGCAGCTTTGCATTAATACTCTGCTGTTCTGCTAGAAATGCGAGTTCTTTTAGGTACTTGCCATAGCTGTCCCAACGTTCTTCAGACAGGGTTCCCTTTTTAATGCCGGACTGAATCGCGCAGCCAGGCTCCGATTGATGCTTGCAGTCGGTGAATTTACAGTGGGCCGCCAGTTCCTCAACATCCTCAAAAGTTGTCGCAAGATACTGCTCTTCTGACCAGATTTGCAGTTCTCTCATACCAGGAGTGTCAATAATTAATCCGCCTCCTGGGATTGGACATAGTTCCCTATGGGTTGTTGTATGTCGCCCTTTGCTGTCGGTGTCCCTGACTGCACCGGTCTTAAAATGCTCATAGCCAAGTAACGAGTTAATCAAAGTGGATTTACCCACGCCGGAAGAACCGAGAACTGCAATGGTGGTTCCCTCGGAGATGTAACTCTTCAGAGATTGAATACCATCCTCGCTTAGTGCGGAGATCACATGCACAGGCGTACCAGCTGCAACTTCCCGTACTTGATCAAGAAAGGGACTCTGATCCTCACATACATCAGCCTTGTTCAGAACAATAACGGGGAGGGCACCACTGGTATTGCACAGGAACAGGTAGCGCTCAATTCTTTGGACATTAAAGTTGTCGTCCAGACCAGTGACAATAAACACCGTATCAATATTGGCCGCCACAACCTGTTCATAGAATTTTTCACCCGCCTGTTTGCGACTAAATTTTGTCGCTCGATCAAGCATGGATTGGATGATGTATTCATCACCGTGCTCCTGTGCTTGGACAAGCACCCAGTCACCTACCGTTGGTAGGTCAGCCTTGCTGGATTCAAGTCTGGCTTTACCCTGCAGAATACCCACCATGGGACCCTGTTCTGACATTAAGTGATACCGGCCGAGATCCTGACGAATCACCCGGGCGGGAATACTGTCATCATCAATGGCGATTTGTTGCTGGAAGAAGTTATTCCAACCTAGTTGTCGTAGTGATAGCTGCTGAAATGCGAGCTCAGTTTCATTAAGTTCCGTCAACGGTTTTACCTTTTGTAAATAAGAGCGATAAGGAAATGCGCTCGGAGTCGACGTGATAAATCTTACTAATTACAGGCAGGTCGAACCGGCGCGATAGCGATATTTGTCATGAATACATTCATAAAACTGCTAGCCTCCGGTTGAAATAAGAATTGATATAAGGAATGCATGAACCTTAGCGATTTAGGCGGGCTCTCGCAACTGCTTTTGTGGCACTAGCATCCGCAACAGGGGGCTGCTAATAACCAGAATCGTGATAACAACCAAAACAATGGTCAGAGGGCGGTCCCATAGGAAAGACCAGCTACCGTCGGATAATGTCATCGCACGGCGTAAGTTATCCTCAAGCATACCGCCAAGAATAAAACCGAGTAACAAAGGCGCCATCGGAAACGTCATCAACCTTAGAATCACCGCAGCCACGGCGATTGCCAGCATCAGTTGGATATCAAAACTATTAAAGGACACCAAATACACGCCCATCACCGAGAAGAACATAATTAACGGCACCAGAAGCGGCCGGGGTAACAACAGTAAACGGGCAATTTGGGGAATAAGGGGTAGGTTTAAAATTAGCAAAATAAGATTGCCAAAATACATGGAGACAATAACTGACCAAAATACCTCCGGTGCATCAATAAACAACCGCGGCCCCGGCTGTACACCGTAGGCGATTAGAGCCCCTAACAAGATTGCTGTAGTCCCAGAGCCTGGTATTCCGAGCGTCAGAAGTGGCACAAAACTGCCGGTGCAGGCAGCGTTATTAGCAGCTTCCGGTGCCGCTAGCCCCGCGAGACTACCTTTGCCGAACTGTTTTTGTTCCTCAGGTTTAACCAGGTTCCGCTCCATTCCATAGGCAAGGAAAGACGCGATTGTGGCCCCGGCACCCGGCAAGGTGCCAATGAAAAATCCCAACACAGATGAGCGGCCTACACTTGGTACAATCCGACTCACATCGTCTCGTGTTAAGGCTAGATCTTTGTATTGAGGGATTTGAGTTTTGGTATTCGGTACAGGTTTTAACACCATCATAAAAGCCTCAGCCAATGCGAAGGTGGCCATTGCTAGGAGTAAAAAACTGATACCGTCGATCAAATCCATGCGGCCAAATGTGAATCTTTGTACACCCGCCGAAAGATCTGTGCCTACTGTAGATAACATCAGTCCGACGATAGTCATAAGGATTGCTTTTAAGTAATCACCTTTGCTGGAGAATGCTGCAACCAATGCGAGTCCTAACAGCATAAGCACAAAATAATCCGCTGATTGAAACGACAACGACAGTTCCGCCAGCGAGGGTGCCGCTAGCACTAGAAAAATAGCCGCAATAGTTCCTCCAGCAAATGAAGCGTAAGCGGCAACCGCAAGCGCTTTACCGGCCTTTCCCTGTTGGCTGAGGGGATATCCATCAAACGCAGTTGCGACGGTTCCCGCAACGCCCGGTGCGTTAATCAAAATCGAGGAGGTGGATCCACCAAAAATTGCGCCGTAGTAAACGCCGGCCAAGAGAATCATGCCGCTGGCAGGATTAAATCCATAGGTGACCGGGATCATCAAGGCGATCGCAGAGATGGGACCGAGTCCTGGCAACATGCCGATGAATGTACCCGCAGCACATCCAGCGAGTACCAGTGCCAGGTTATGAAGTGTGAGTACGGTTGTTAGTCCGAGTAGTATCCCGTCGATCATGACCCAGCCCAGTTCAAGCCCAACTCCTGAAATAGTTCAAGAAATAATTCACCGGGACTCAGATAAATACCGAGTAGGTCCATAATCAGCCAAAACGATGCTGATACCCCAACGGATATCAGTGCAATCCGCCATGGACGTTGTTCACCCAGGACCAAAAAGCCTGCGGCCAAAAGCACCGTGGTCGCCACAAAAAAGCCTACCAGGTTAATCACCAGGCCATAGAGACTTAACAGGGCTAGCAGCAAAATCGCTGGCAGGTAATTGAGTTGACGGAACTCGGACCAATCAAACCCAGGTGAGGGTAGAACCACCAACAGTAGTGAGACAATGGCGCAACCCACACCCAATAGATAGGGGAGGGAACGTGCGTTAAACGGCTCCTGTTCACCCCAATAGTCCAGCGGAATACCCTGGGCTGTATAGAGATAAGCCAGACTCAAAATAAAGAAGAATCCACCGACCAGACGCAGATTGTTTATCACCGGTTTCATAGCAATGCGTTCATGCAGACGGATTTACGATAGGGTTTTGTTGTCATGTCATGGATCTATGTGAGGAGATTGATGATTTGTTGAGTTTGGCTATTGGGTTCTGCTATGACGGTCGCAGAAAACCCAATTTTGTCATCAAACTTTTAATGTCTGTTTCCTGTTGTTCCAGGAACTGATAAAAGTCTTGACCCTCGTGATGTAGCAACGACCAACCGTTGCGACGTCGTATCTCTTCAAACTCTTTGGTTGCAACAACCTGTCGGATGGTAGAACGCATCTTCGCATATTGTTCTTCAGCTAGTCCCGGTGTGGCAAAAAATCCCCGCCAGTTTGCAAATGACAGAGGGTAACCTTGTTCTGTTAGGGTAGGTGTATCGGGTAGTTCTGGCAATCGATGCGGGGCTGTGATGGCGATGATTCTAATCTCTCCAGCCCTGGCCATATCAATAGCCTCACTCAACCCAGTTGTTAGGATTTGAGTTTCACCTGTCAATAACCCCGCCATGGCTTTCCCACCACCGTCATAGGGTACATAGGTGAGTGCTCGAGGTTCCGCACCGCCGAGTTCAAATGCACGGGCTAAAATAAAATGGTCAGTACTGCCCCTAACGGAACCTCCAGAGGCTTTGATTGACTTTGGGTTCTCATTGAATCGCCTTGTTGCATCAGAAAAATCCTGAATAGGGGAATCCTTTAACACCGCAAAACAACTGTAATCCGCAATCACGCTGGCTATTGGTTCCAAATCTCGAAATGACTGAGGAAATATTTTCTGTAGCGATCGAACCACAATCGGAGTTGAATTAATCAGTAGCGTGTTCTGTTGCCGCTGTCCCGTCTCAATAAGTTTAGCTATGGCCCGTCCGCCACCACCGCCACTTAAGTTCTCATAAGAAACATCGGTGACAAGGTTCGATTTGGTTAATGCCTCACCGACTCCTCGTGCCGTTCCATCCCAACCGCCTCCAGGTCCTGCGGGAATTAAGAAGTGAACCTCGTCAAGTATTTGAGCGTCGTCCGAAGCACATAGGTGAGTCGCAAGAAATAATAAAGATCCTGCGATCAATGTTCTGATTAAGCTATAAGTCATATTAAGTATTCAGAAAGTTTAGGGGTAATCCAGGTGTTTCCCATTCACAACTGACCAACTTGCCGGTTGTGGAGAGAGTGATATATGCCGTCTTGAGATCAGGTCCACCGAAACATATATTAGTCGTTAGTATATCTTCCATCGGTACAAACCTGACGCCCTGGCCATCGGGACTATGAATGGTAATCCCGCCATTGATCAACGTCGCAACACAGATATTACCTTCTCCATCAACCGCGAGGGAATCAAACATATGGTAGTCCGGCATTTGCGCCATCATTGCTCGTTCACCGGAGAGTTTGCCGGGAGCGTCGATGTTATAAGCCCAGAGTCTTCCGGTAGGGGTTTCAGCGACATAGAGTTTTGTCTCATCGGGAGACAGCCCAATACCGTTAGGTGCTTCAAGGGGGAAAATTACCTCAGCAATGGATTTGCCGTCAGCCGTAGCATAAAAAACACCCGTTCGATCACGATCTCGTGGTCTGTTTTTGCCATGATCCGTAAACCAGAAACCACCTTCACGATCAAAAACAATATCGTTTGGGCCGCGAAGCGGGTTCCCATTACATTTGGTATATAGCACTTCGACCTTACCGGTTTTGAGGTCAACCGCTTCAATTCTACCGCCCGAATAGTTCTCTGGCTGGTTACCGGGGTACAACTTGTTGTCGCTCTGGTGCCACTCGAACCCACCGTTATTGCAAATGTAGCAACGACCATCGGGACCAATTGCTGCACCATTGGGCCCGCCACCGAGGTCGGCGACCACCGAAACATTTCCGTCAGCGTCCACTCGCGATAGAGTGCCTCGTTTTATTTCCACCAGAAGTACCGATCCATCGGGCATAGCTATTGGACCCTCGGGGAACTCCAGGCCCGTGGCAATTTCCTTAACAACTAACATGTGACACTCTTGTGTTAAATCAGAGCACCTACTATAAAGAACCTCAGTTCAGTTGGAAAATGTCATGCACTTAGAACCTAATCCCCAGAGCGCTGGATTTATCTGGCGAGATAAGTCTCCGGTGTCAGATCTGCTTAATCACGAGCAAATGTCACAATGGAATGCTAGTGGATATCTGCTGCTTAAGGGCGTTTTACCCCTGGCCATCGTCCAGAGTGTGGAGCAACACATCGATCCGTTAGAAGCCGAACATGAAGCTGCATTGCTTGCGCGGGGTGGTAGCTTCGGAATATCAACTGCACACGCGTTAACGTTTTCTACCCACCTGGTAAAACGTTCAGAGGAATTGAAAGCCTTTTCTCGTCATCCAGTACTGGCGGATCTCTGTCATAACTTACTCGGACCAAATGCTCGTCTGTATTGGGATCAGGCGGTCTACAAAAAGCCTGGGAATCCAGAGGAATTTCCCTGGCATCAAGATAACGGATACACCTTCGTTGAGCCCCAGGACTATTTGACCTGTTGGATTCCATTAACCTCTGCGACTTTGGATAACGGTTGTCCCTGGGTGATTCCAGAAGTCCATAAGCAAGGCACTTTCCGGCATAAGATCACGCCCCTGGGATATCAGTGTGCAGAAACCCCTGAAGATGCTGTTGCAGTCACCGCGGAACCTGGAGATATTGTTGCCTTTTCATCTCTGACACCCCATAGAACGGGACCCAATCTTACCCAGCAGACACGCAAGGCATATATTATTCAATATGCTCACGATGGTTCTGATGTTGTTTCCCCCCATGGAACAAGAACCCCGCAGCAGGACCCTGATCGTCAGTATCCTGTGCTTCGAGACGGTCATGTCGTTAGTTGCGACGATTAGACTCCGGCGTTATGATGAGTGCGAAACCCACACAGAGAGTACTTCGATGTTGAAGCTAGTTAGATAAGCGCCGTTTCGGAGCCTTAATCTAAAGTTACCCGTTAGATTCTGCCCTAATCGTAATCTGTTGTTCCAAATAGATGCCCTAGACACCCTAGACAAATGTTCTAGACAAATGTTCTAGACAAATGTTCTAAACAAGTGCTCTCGACAGTTGATGATTAAGGCGAGTTTCAGCCAGAAGATGCTTTAGTTCCTCCGTTTCGGCTTGACCCCGTCGATCTTCATGATCGCTTCAAGTAGGAGGAATCTGACAATGCGATAAAAACCGTTTGATTTGCGAACAAAACCAACTAAATCACTATTGAGGTGCAAACGAATGGCAAAAGGTAAAGACAAACAAAAAGTTAACGACCGTACAAAGGCCACAAAATCCTTAAAAGAAAAGCGCAAGGACAAAAAGGCCAAACAAGCGGTTAAACATGATCGCTAATTTGTAAACCTGAACCTGAATCTGAACCTAGGTCAAAGGACGAAGGACGAAGGACGGGTACATCAGTACCCGTCACTTTGAACTTTAAATCTTGAACTACCAGCTTCCGGCTCTCGACTTCAAGCTATTATCCTACGCGTGACGTGCTTCATGGTAGGCCCAGTCAAGCCAGGGTAGAAGGGCTGCAATATTTTCCGATTCGACGGTACCACCACCCCATATACGAAAACCTGCAGGGGCATCCCGGTAGGAACCAATGTCGTAACCGACGGATTCTTTTGCCAGTGCGCTAACAATCCCCTTCACCAAACTAGCCTTATTGTCATCGTCCAGGGACAGGAACCAATCGTCTTTTATCCCAATACATATCGATGTTGAAGAACGGTTCTCAGGGTCAGCACAGAGAAAATCTGCCCAACTCGAGCGCTCAATCCAGTCGCTTATGATGGCTAAGTTCGTTTCACTACGTTGAATAAGGGCTGGTAGCCCGCCAATTGAATCGGCCCAATCCAGAGCATCCAACTGGTCCTCGACAGCCAACATAGAAGGGGTGTTGATTGTTGCACCGACAAAGATGTCTTCGATGAGCTTGCCGCCTTTGGTTAATCGAAAAATTTTCGGCAGCGGCCAGCTGGGGGTAAAGGATTCTAATCTCGCAACAGCTCTTGGAGAAAGCGCAATCATGCCCTGACCAGCTTCGCCGCCGAGAACTTTTTGCCAGGACCAGGTCACAACGTCGAGTTTGGTAAAGTCGACATCCATGGCAAATACTGCAGAAGTGGCATCACAGAAGGTCAGGCCTTTGCGATCGGCTGGAATCCAACCTGCATTAGGGACCCGTACACCGGATGTTGTGCCATTCCAAGTGAAAATCACATCGCGGTCAAAATCTACTCTGGTCAGGTCCGGTAATTCACCATAGGGTGCAGAAATATCCCGAAGATCCTCTAGCTTTAACTGCTTTTGAATGTCGGTCCGCCAACCCTGACCAAAACTTTCCCAGGAGAGAACATCTATCCCACGCTCACCAAGCATCGTCCACATTGCCATTTCGAATGCACCGGTATCGGAGCCCGGTACAATACCTAATCGATAATCTTCCGGGATGCCGAGCATGGCTTTGCTTCGATCAATCACTGCCTTTAGTTTGGCCTTTTCAGCACTGGCACGATGAGAGCGCCCAAGGCTTGATGTATCTAAAGCGGCCAGGGACCAACCCGGACGTTTAGTGGTAGGGCCGGAGGAAAAGCATGGGTTCGCCGGTTTATTGGTCGGTTTGTTCATAGGTTGCTCATAATCCATCAGGTCAGGAAAGCGACGTACATTACCCGAACTGCTAGCCAGTGACCAAGGAATAAGATTCATCCCACGGATGGCTAAAACTCATGGAGAAATGCCTCTGTGTGGGCTCGCTTGCATCCATCGACTACCGTATATTCCAAATCTCATATCATTTCTGCCAGAGGGTGCCCAATGACTGACACCTCGGGTTTCCAGATTCGTCTGGACCACATTAATTTACCCGCCAGGAAACCCGAATGG
This sequence comes from uncultured Pseudomonadales bacterium, assembly GCA_963976815.1. Classification (GTDB taxonomy): domain Bacteria; phylum Pseudomonadota; class Gammaproteobacteria; order Pseudomonadales; family Azotimanducaceae; genus JAHRVQ01. Next base: position 220,257 of record CAXBLU010000008.1, read on the forward strand.
TTGGCGGAATGGTACGCAGAAACATTTGGCTTTCAGGCTCAGAATGGCTTTGTGCTGGGCGCCGGTGCTGTGATCGTCTTTGAAATTGGCGAACCACTCATTCGACCAGGTAGGGTGCAGTTCGGGTTTCGTTGTACCTCAAAAGCTCAGGTTGTTGATTGGGCTGACAAGTTAGATGTAGTGTTAGAAAACGAGTCTGTTTATTGTGGTTTCAAAGCGACCGATCCCGAAGGGTATGTTTTTGAAGTCTATTGGGAATCCACTCCGGAGTAATGGCGTCAGCGTGAAAAAACAGATTCAAATTGCCGCGTTAATGGCCACCGCTGCCATGTTTACGCTTGCCGGGTATGAATTTATCCGTTCAGCATCTACGGTCTTGTTTAAAACTGCCTACGGTGCAGAAAATCTCCCTCTAGTGATGGCAGCCATGCCCGTAGTGGTGTTTCTTGGTGTTGCACTCTACGGTCGAATTCTAACTGCCCTTGGGCCACGGCGGACGTTAGTCGTGACATCTCTGGGTTCTGCGTTGCTTATCTTTGGCTGTTATCTGTTGGTACTAAACGGCAACAAGACCGTGACGCCCGTGCTCTACCTCCTAAAAGAATTGTATATCGTACTGCTCATAGAGCAGTACTGGAGCTATATCAATTCAAACCTGACCTCCGACGGCGCAAAGAAACTAAATGGACCAATCACCGGTATAGCAGGGTTAGGCGGGGCAATTGGTGGCACGCTCGTCGGCATCACCGCAACAAGTTGGGGTACCGAGACCATGTTACTACTCGCGTCATTATCACTTATTCCAGCAGCGTTGGTTTCCAACTTTACCTATTTACGCTTCGGTGAGCCTGAGGCACCTCCTGGTGAGGTGAGATCAGGGCAGATGGGCTGGGGACTGTTTAAGGAAAACAAAACCCTCGCTTATCTGCTTTCTATTGTCTTGATCTCCCAGGTGGTATCAGCGGTATTGGATCTCAAATTCCAGGGTCTATTATCCATGGAGTTTTCTGGCTCCCAGGATGAAGAGACGGCTTTTCAGGGCACCTTCTGGGGAACACTCAATACCAGCGTTCTAGTCCTTCAATTTATCCTTGTACCATTGTTGATGAGCTTCGTATCTCTTCGGTTGATTCATATCCTGATGCCGCTCATTCATCTGTCGGCGATTTCTGTTGCGGTCGTATCACCCTCGGTTCTAACGGTGGGCGTTGCCTTCTTCCTGTTCAAAGCCTTTGACTACTCATTATTCAGAGCTAGCAAGGAAGTCCTTTACGTACCCCTGAGTTTTGATGAGAGATACAGAGCAAAAGAAATCATCGATGTGTTTGGATATCGAACAGGGAAGGGGGCATCTTCAGTGGGCATCGTGCTAATGCAAAAAGCCGGCGTGCTGATGGGCAGTTTGTATTTACCCATCGCGCTTATCGCAACCGCAGCCTGGCTTGCACTTATTTTTCCTCTCACGAGAACGGCAAAAGCGACAACCAACGACGACTAATAGATTAACTTCATCTGGTTTATTACAGGGGCCAGGAGAAGGAGAGCGAGAACGAGAACGAGAACGAGAATGAGAAAGCGCCATGCTAAAACCCAAGACATCCCACAGCGAACTGGAGATTCAGCAATTACTCGTGGCTGATGCCCCCCTGGTCCTCGATGTCTGGCAACAGGCTAAGGGTAAGGAGTACGGCATTACTTTCCTAGAAAATGAGCTGGCACAACAGACCAATTGCCACCATTACGGGGCCTTTACAAAGGGTGGACAAGATCATAGTAAGGCCCTGAGAAAAGTACAGGGGTTGATTACTCTTGGTTGGATTGGCCGCTATGGAAAGACTGTAGGGCTCTACGTCGCCCCGGATTGTCGTCGTCAGGGTATCGCCAGTTTACTTCTCCAGCATTTACTCGACGCCGGCCGAACACTGAATCTTGTTCAGATTAATCTTGATGTCCTGGACAATAATATCGCCGCAATCAAGCTATATCGCCGATTTGGATTTCGACCTACAGAATCCGAGACTCTCCCTACTCAAAATACCTATCACCAGAGAAGCTTTTTCATCTCTCTTATATAGCGATCGGATTCTGCTCCAGCTTGTATCAATACTGTTTTTGGCAGGTTAGATTGGCAATATGACAAAAGCTCCAAGACCCCATTCACTGTACGACTTTCGTATGGAAGGTGTGCAATATGAGATTGTTACCCTGGCCCCTGGCGAGAGGATCGTTCGCAAAGCATTGGTTGCGGGTTATTTCTATCATGTGATATCCGGTTCTGTCATTGGTACATCAGAACACCAGGAGTCGGTTTCCATTGGTACTCGAGATACGATTACTCTGGGTGGGTTTATGGCCCACGAAATCGTCAATAGCTCATATATGCCTGCTGAATTGTTAATCGGCGCTGAGCCCTATGAGGTCCTGTCCTGGCTTAAGCCTGCACCAATCGTCAATGTCTTCAAGGCGAGTAGTAAAAACCCTTTCCAAAAACGTCTGCTACTTGCCATTGATCTCGTCATCGAGGAAATCTCAAATCCAGAAATACCTCCGGACCAACCAACCCTGGAGCGAACCGCAGAGCTAATTATTTTTTACTTTTTTCGCATGACGAATCCTATTGATGGCCAATTGGATCCCTTTCCTAGTGACCCAAGGATTATGGCTTCAATCGAGGCGATTAATGCGGATCCTGCCCGGAACTGGACGGTCGGACAGCTGGCAGACATCGCTCATATGTCCCGCTCTGCATTTTCCGATCGATTTCATGCGCTCGTGGGAGACTCGCCTATTCGTACCCTCGCGACGATTCGACTAAAGGTCGCTGCGCGTAAAATGCTGGATGGGCAATCAATAGAAAGTGCCGCTCACCTATCGGGCTATGGCTCTGAAGAGGCTTTTAATAGAGCTTTTAAGCGCCAATTCAACGTTTCTCCCGGTCGCTGGCTAAGAAATCTAAACTAAGGCTTCTGGACGATTGATCAATTTTTTAGCACACCCGCTCATAGGGATTTAGTGTCTTGCTGGGTATGATTCTGTTGTCGCTACCAACCAATACAAAAATGAGGGGCACAGGATGACTCCCACTTCAGTTTCTGAACTGGCTTATATTGAACTTGGTGTATCAAACCTGTCCGACTGGCAACGTTATGCCACGGAGGTACTAGGGCTGGCCGTAGAAGTGAAAGATCAATCACTGCTACTTAAGATGGATCAAGCAATCTGGCGCATAAAAGTTGTAGAAACCGGTGAGGATGATATCCGTTGCGCCGGATTTGAAGTCAATGATCAGCAATCTATACAAGCTATCACTAAACAGTTAGCGGGTATTGGATACACGGTTAGTGAGGCCAGCGCGGTTGAGAAAGCCGCGAGAGGTGTTGATACCCTGGTGAGCTGTGAAGATCCCTTTGGTATGCGTATTGAACTGTTTAGCGGCGACCGCAGCACTGAGCTTCCTTTTATTTCGCCCCGTGATGTCAAAGGCTTTATTACGGGTGATCAGGGTCTGGGGCATATTGTTTTGTTTGTTGCAGACGAACAGGCAGCGGTTGATTTTTATCAAAAGGGCCTGGGCTTTCGGCTATCGGATCACATCACCATGGGCCCAGAAGGGCATCAGATTAATCTGACGTTCTTACATTGTAATGCGCGTCATCACTCCCTCGCACTGGCGCCAGTACCAATACCCAAAAAACTCAATCACATCATGTTAGAGGTCACGACGCTTGATGATGTCGGTTTTGGACTAGATCGGGCGAACGCAGAGTCGACGCCAATATCATCCTCCATCGGTTGCCATACCAATGACAAGATGGTCAGTTTTTATATGAAAACCCCTTCAGGTTTCGATATCGAATATGGTTTTGGCGGGATTGAGATTGATGATGATACCTGGCAAACGACAACCTATGACAAACCCAGCATATGGGGCCATAAAGGCAACCTTAACTAAGCTATCGGTCAAAAATAGATAAAATAATAAACTCAAGGAGATCAGCGTGTCGGAAGCCATCATTACGAGTGACCGTTTAAGTCTCGACCTTGATACCTGTTACGACCCCATAACCGGCGTGTTAGACAGACGTATCTTTACTGATGAAGCGATTTATCAAGAAGAACTAAAGCGTATTTTTGGCCGTGGCTGGAATTTTATTTGCCATGATTCCCAGATCCCTGATGCAGGTAATTTTTTTACCAACTATATCGGTGAAGATGCAGTGATTGCGGTTCGAGATCGAACCGGAAAGGTGAATGTCCACTTGAACTCATGTCCCCATCGCGGCAATACAGTTTGCCGGGCGGAATTGGGTACAACAAAAAGTTTCTTTTGTTCTTACCACGGTTGGAATTTTGATTTAGACGGCTCACTAATTGCGGCGCCCAATGAGGAGGCTTTTTACAAAGGTGATCTGGATAAAACAGCGTGGGGGCTAGAATCGGCGGCCAAAGTTGAAAACTATAAAGGTTTTATCTTTGCCACCCTGGATCCCGCGGCACCACCACTTACAGACTATTTAGGTTGGGTGGGCAAACTCGGAATCGACATGATGCTGGTTGATGGTCCTGTCCGATTCTTAGATGGTATTCATAAGAATCGACTTAAGTGTAATTGGAAGTTTGCGGTCGATAATTTATATGACTGGTATCACGTTAAAGTTTCCCACGGCACTGCTTTTAAAGTAGGCCTTGTCACGGAAGAAGCCATGGCACCGAACGATCAGATGGTCATCCTTGGGGAGTATGGTCACGGCATAGGTGGTCCAGGCTTAACTCATGAGCGACAGGCAGAATATGACCAACGTCTGGCTTCCGGAGAAGGGGATCCACAATGGTACGATTTGAGTGCCAGTCATCGTACTGACCCCAGGGTTCGCGAAATGCTTGGGCCAGTCGGTTTCAGATCCTATGGTCACCCCAATATCTTCCCCAATTTATGGATAACCCAAACAAGGCAAATGTGCTTGCGTATACCAAGAGGTCCTTTTGAAACTGAAATCTGGTGGTTTAACTATCTACCGGAGGATTTACCAGAGGCCAATGCCCAACAGACCATCTTCGGCCACAATCATATTTTTGGTCCCGCAGGATTTCTAGAACAGGACGATGGTGAAAACTGGAGCCATTCCACACGGGGAGCCCGGGGGACCCAATCCAAGAAACGACCCTTAAACTTTTCCATGGGACTTGGACACGACACCGTAAGTAAAGATTCTTCAGGACAAAGTGGCATTGAGGCGGTGGTCAATGAACATGGTCAACGTTGGACCTATCAATCCTGGAAGGAATGGATGCAAGCCGACTCCTGGCAGGAACTGATGGAGAACCACTCAACGCCACCGGAAGGAAATGTGTAATGGGTGGCTATCAAGACTTATCTATACAAGAACGTATGACGTTATCATTTGAGGCTGAGCAGTTTCTGTATCAAGAAGCCGCTCTGTTGGATGACCGCCGCTTTGACGATTGGTTGGGATTGTTGACGGAAGACATTCATTACTGGATGCCGATTCGCCGAACAACACAGGCTAAAGAAGTACATTTGGAATTTACAAAACCTGGTGGCATGGCCTTTTTTGATGATGACCTGGGGACCCTGACCCTGAGAGTCAAGCGATTATCAGTTGGACGCGCTTGGGCGGAAGACCCACCTTCACGAACTCGTTATCTTATTACCAACGTGCAGGTGTCCAAAGTGGAAGGTGATGAGATTACGGTGAAGTGCAACTTCCAACTTTATCGTACCCGCTTAAACAGCGAAGAAGATAGTTGGATTGGCCGACGCGAGGATGTATTACGCCGCATTGATGGGGAACTCAAACTAGCAAGGCGGCATATTTTTTTGGAACAGACCGTCATTCTTTCACAAAACCTGAGCAGCATTTTCTAATATGAGACTCGAAAAACAGACAGTAATAATTACCGGGGGTGCCTCGGGCCTGGGTGCTGCAATCGTAAAACGCTTTATTGCTGAGGGTGCGAACATTGGGGTGCTCGATCGTTCAGAGGAGGGCTGTGAAACACTCCGCAATGAATACGGCGGCAAGATAGTTTGCGTAGCAGGTGACGTTAGACGGTTTGATGATAACAACAAGATAGTCACGGAATGCATTAACAGGTTTGGCAAGCTCGACTGCGTGATTGGCAACGCCGGTATCTGGGACTACAACATCACCCTCGCTGATATGCCTGCAGATAAGTTACAGGCATCCTTTCAGGAGCTGTTTGAGATTAATGTACTGGGTTACATGATGTTGTCAAAGGCAGCACTTAAACCATTGGTAGAGACCCGTGGCTCTATGATCTTTACGGCATCCAATGCAGCATTTTGGCCTAGCGGTGGGGGTATGCTTTATACGGCAACAAAACACGCGGTAGCCGGCATGATCAAGCAACTGGCCTTTGAGCTCGCACCCCACATTCGTGTGAATGGTGTTGCCCCTGGCGCAATATCTACCCAACTTAAGGGCCCCGAAAGTCTCGGCATGGGGAATGCAAATTTTCCCGGCGCGCAAATGACCGCTAGTGCAAATGACTTCGTTCCCATTGGTCAAATGCCAACGCCAGCAGAATACGCAGGCGCCTATGTGTTTTTTGCCTCAAGGGAAGATAACGTCCCATCAACCGGGGCAATCCTAAATCATGATGGTGGTTTCGGTATCCGTGGGCTTGGCCCCATTCCACGCGGTGGCGACGACCTCCTCAGTAAAATTTAAGCCGGTTGTTTTCTATTCAAACGGCTCCGTTATGCCAGCTGTTTAAGGGTTAAACAAATATTTAGATAATTGTGAGAGCACTATGGATTTAGGAATTAAAGGTAAAACTGCAATGGTGTGTGGCGGTAGTTCCGGTCTCGGAAAAGCGATTGCCAGTGCACTTTCCCATGAAGGCGTTCAGGTTCTTATCGTTGCCCGAGACGAGGCAAAGTTGAAACTTTGTGCAGGTGAGATTAGCACTAGTAGTGGCATTGCCGTTGAATATCTATCGATTGATCTTGCTACACAGGATGGCCGCGAACAATTGCTAGGAAAGTGCTCGAACATTGATATTCTTGTGAACAACTCAGGAGGTCCTCCGGTCGGAGATTATCGTTCTCTAACACGAGACGATTGGATCGCAGCGCTCGACGCTAACATGCTCGGTGCTATCGAACTGATCAATGCATCATTACCGGGCATGATCGAACGAGAATTTGGCCGCATCTTGAATGTGACCAGTCATATGGTCAAAGCCCCCATTGCACTATTAAGTTTGTCTAACGGAGCGCGAGCGGGATTGACGGGTTACGTCGGTGGAGTTGCGCGAGACGTGGCTGCCCACAATGTGACCATGAATAATCTACTACCTGGGCAATTTGAAACCGAACGATTGCGCTCTAACCACAAAAAGTTTGCAGGGAATATGAAGGTATCGATCGAAGATTTCCAAGAAAAATCCAAACGCAATATTCCAGCGGGTCGTTTTGGTCGTCCAGAAGAATTCGGGGATTACGCTGCTTTCTTATGCGGGGTGAACAGTGGGTTTGTCACTGGTCAGAATATTATGCTGGATGGCGGACAGTATCCCGGGCTCACCTAGGCGATTCTCAAGCTCAAGCGAGTGACAAGATCATTCATATGATTGAGTCGGTTAACGAGCACATCAATTAAGTTGTCTTTGAGCTTTTCACGGATTGGTGCATCCATATGTTGGAGGGTTGGCCGATCAATTTCAAATAGAATGCAATCCGCGAGAGACTTAACGGAGGTTGTACGACGGTGCTTGGTTAGAAAAGAAATTTCTCCAAAACAGTCTCCTGGGTGGAGTGCCGCAATTGGCCGCGGCGCATCTTTTTTGATGATAGCGACCTTGCCAGTCAGGATAACGTAAAAAGAATCGTCAACAGCACCTTCCGAGATCAAAGTTTGTCCTTTGCTCGCCAGAAAGAAGTGGGAGTGAAATCCGGTAATCAGATCCTTTTCAGAATTACTAAAATTGTCAAAAAAGTGAACCTTGTTAAGAATACCCAGGGCTTTTTCGGGGGTAATATCGAGCCGCTTCATCTGCGAGTTCTGTTCTGCACCTATTCTGTTCAAGTATAGACTGCCTGTTGGCATCCGCTGCCGCTACGGTAATAATCAGTGTTTCTGAAAAGGGGAATTAATGTATGGCAGGTTTACTGAAGGATAAAGTCGCAATTGTGACCGGCGCGAGTCGCGGAATTGGAGAAGCACTCGCGATTCGTTACGCAATGGAAGGCGCTAAAGTTGTAGTTTCTGCCAGAACAGTAAATGAGGGTGATCATGCCCTGGGCGGAAGTATTCAATCCGTTGTTGATCGAATCACAGCGGCGGGAGGAGATGCACTTGGCGTCAGGGCGGATCTTGCTATTCACGAGCATCGAGAGAATTTGGTCAAAGAAGCCATTGATCGATTTGGCAAGGTAGACATTCTGGTTAACAACGCCGCCGTCACCTATTTTACACCGGTCACAACGTTCAAGAAAAAACACTTCGATCTCATGTTAGAAGTTCAGGTTTATGCTCCGTTCCACCTGTCGCAATTGGTGTTACCGGGGATGATCGAGCGTGAGGAGGGCTGGATATTGAATATTTCCTCCCACGCAGCGCTTCATCCAGCGAAGGACGCGGGGGGTCGAGGAGGCACGGTCTACGGCATGTGTAAATCAGCCCTGGAGAGGTTTTCCACGGGACTCGCGTCGGAGGTTTATGACAAGCACATTGGCGTCAATGTGATCTCACCGGGTCTTGTCGCCACCCCTGGTGTGGTACATCACAAGTTGATCACCGAAGAGTCAAAAGACCGGGTGGTACCTGTGGAGAACATGGCGGAAGCTTGCTTGCACTTAAGTCACGGCGATCCTAAAGAGATAACGGGTAAAATCACCTATGCGGTCGACATGATCAAGGACTATGACTTAACGCCTCAAGCCCTCGCGTTCTAGACAGGTTCTTCCCGTAAACCGTGATCCAGGCGTAAACCAATTTCATCCATGTTATAGGGTGATAGTTGATAGACGTAGTAGTTAAGCCAATTTGAAAAGAGCAGATTACCGTGGCTCTTCCAGGTCACCGTTGGTGTTTTGGAAGGGTCATCGTCTGGGAAGTAATTTTCAGGTATTTCTGGCTTAAGACCCGCAGCGATATCTCGCTCGAATTCATCCTTCAGGCAGTCGGGTTCATATTCAGAATGCCCGGTCACAAATAGCTGACGCCCGTCCTTGCGTTCAAACACATAAACACCCGCGATCTTCGATGACGCAATGAGTTCGAGATCCGGGTGGTCTATGATGTCTTCCTCGCGGATTTCTGCATAGCGAGAGTGTGGCGCATCAAACACGTCATCAAAACCTCGAACCGCCGGTGCTAGTGCGTCAACCAATTGGTGCGGATATACTCCTGATATCTTCTTGCGCAGCACATGTTTGTTAATCTCATAGAGATGATACATAGCAGCTTGCACGCCCCAGCAAAGAAATAGGGTTGACGTTACATTGGTGACAGTCCAATCCAGAATACGGGTCATCTGGGGCCAAAAGGATACATCCTCAAAATCAAGCTGACCCAGAGGAGCACCGGTAATGATCATGCCATCATACTTATTCTTTTGGACCTGCTCGAAGTCCATATAGAAGGTTTCCATGTGTTCAATTGGGGTGTTCTTTGATGGTTTGTCACTAATGCGCATTAACTCGACGTCAATTTGCAGAGGAGAATTAGCCAGCATCCGAAGAATATGTATCTCGGTTTCAATCTTCTTGGGCATCAGATTAAGCAGCAGTATTCGTAGGGGGCGAATATCCTGATGCGCAGCATCTGAGGAAGACATACAAAATATGTTCTCCTTCTTAAGTATCTGTGCTGCTGGTAGACCGTCTGGTATTCGGAGCGGCATGTACTATTCTCCCGGGCAAAAAAAAACCTACTTGCTAAAGTAGGTTTTGCCCTTGACCTCTTTAGCGGTATTTATAAAGCGCCCGCAAGCTGATGTTCAAATCGGCGCTGGGGCATTATAAGACCTGCTAACCATATTTGTCACATAGAATCCCGACCAAATTGAGCTTGGAGTCGCTTCATGCCGCTGATCCATCGATCATAATCGGTGGTTTTGCGTTGCATGTAGGTCAAAACTTCCGGATGGGGCAGGATCAAGAATTTTTCAGACTTCATCGTTTCCATCACTGAATCACACAGCTGCTCTGGCTCCATCATCCCGTCAATTCCGGCGACACCGCCGTTTTTTGTGTTAGCGGTCATTGCGGTACGGACGGCCTGGGGGCACAGGGCTGAAACTTTAATACCCCGATCACCGTAGGTCACCGCTAGCCATTCAGCGTAGGCCACCGCCGCATGTTTTGTCACGGCATAGGGCGCGCTACCTATCTGGGTCAGGAGACCAGCCGCGGAGGCAGTGTTTATGATGTAGCCGTCACCACGACGAAGCATGTCCGGCAGGGCAGCCCGGGTGGCATAAATATGGGCCATGACATTTATTTCCCAGATCCTCTGCCAGTCCTCATTGGCTGTTTCAGGGCCACCACCAACACCAATTCCGGCATTGTTACAAAGCAGGTCAATCTGGCCATGGTTAGATTCTGCGGTCCTGATGAGGTGTTGAACCTCAGCTTCCTTCGAAACATCGGTTTTGATTGCCGTAACCCCAAGCTCCGCAGCAACTTCTTCCAGAGCCGGATTCACGTCCGCAATAATCACGTGGGCTGCGCCTTCTTGCATAAATCGGGCGGCCATGGCTTTGCCGATGCCACTGGCGCCGCCTGTAATCACTGCAATCTTGTTTTTGATGTCCATATTGAGCTCCGTAAAAAGAATTGCCGCAGACTCGCATATTTGAGGAGCAAGGGAAAGAAGCGGCGTTCTTACAACGGATAGAAATAAGCACAGGGCTGCTTGTTACAACTATGGTTAGATATCATCCGCTACTTGCATGAGATTCTCATTAGGAGGATTATCCGGTCGTCACGTTCGGCATAGCAGTTCTAGAGGGGATGCCGGCCTACAACTATTCAACTTAAGGGTGTTATGGACGAGCCAAGATTTGCCTCAGAGCTACCCAGCGAGGCAACCGGCGAAACTGTTTCTGAAAATAATGACCTTGTCTTCGAACTAGATGACGCAGCCCAGTGTCTGTGGATCAACGATCGAGTCAAACAGGTTTTTGGGGATGTTCGTGGTAAACATATTGAAGAGATTTTTTCGGACGAGCCTGCGATTATCGAGAGATTTCAGCAAATCCGAAACGGCCGCGAATTCATCTATTTTGAGGTGCCCAACAAACACACCTGGCTAATTCAAGGTATCCGAGACAATGGCCTGCTGTCCGGAGCTGTGATCACCGCTCAACCATCCAAGACCGCCGAATACCAAATCCTGCCACCATCATCCTGGATCTATGATCTGCTTTCAAACGAGCTTGCTTTGGCACCGCAGCTGGCTGCCTTGCTGGGCTTTAATGGTTCAACTTTGAAGTTAGAAGATGCGCGACGGCAAAGACCCAAGGAAATAGGGTTGCTGGTTTCGGGCTGCCGGAGATTGTTTCTCGGCGAGGCCGACTTTTTTCTCGAAGAATTTCAACTTGAGGATGCTCAGGGTTCAATCCGTTGGTTCTGCGTGCGAGGACAGGTCGCTGTTAGAACCTCTAAAGGGCATATTGTCGGTCTCAATGGTTCCATCGAAGACGTTACCGCCCGGGTGCTCGACAAGCAGGACCGCCAGGCCCTCGAACTGAAGATGCTCAGGTTTCAAAAAATGGAAGCCATCGGTGAACTAGCTGGTGGTATCGCCCATGATTTTAACAATATTCTCACCAGCGTCATGGGGTATACGGAGCTCGCGTTGATGGAGACCCCAGACTCATCAGCAAAGCTTTCAACCTATCTTCAAGAGATCTATCAGGGCGGACGCCGGGCCCGAGAGCTCGTCGCCAAAATGCTGACCTTTAGTCGATCTGATAAAAGTGAACCCCAGAACTTCGACCTAATGCTCGAAGTAAAAGACATAGTGCGCATGCTCAGGGCGTCTTTACCCAGTTCAATCGAAATTCGAATCGATATAGATGAAGGACTTCCCGAGGTCTATATCGATCGACAATTCCTCCAACAGCTCATGATGAACATGTGTATTAACGCAAGGGATGCCATGCCCGACGGGGGAATCATCCAATTACGCGGTCGGCCCAGAACCGTAAAACGCGTTCATTGTGATTCCTGTCACGCCGAATTTGCAGGGGAATTTGTTGAGCTGTCGATAGAGGACACCGGCACAGGTATCCCATCTGATCTGCTAGAACGTATTTTTGAACCCTATGTATCAACCAAACACGATGGCTCGGGAATGGGTCTCGCTATGGTTCATGGCATTATGCATCGGCAGGGCGGTCACATTAAGGTCGATTCATTGATGAATGATGGGACCGAGTTCAGGTTCTTCCTTAAACCCGCTGACTCGATGGGTATCGCCTCTCCCGAGAAGCCGTTTACCGATATCCAACCAACCCGGCTTGAGGACAAACATATCCTGGTGATCGACGACGAGGTTTCCCTTGTCTATTTTATTAGAGAATTGCTGCAACGAAAGGGTTACCAGGTCAGTGTTGCTTCCGATAGTCACGAAGCATGGGATCTATTTAGCGCCGCACCCCATGAGTTTGACATGGTGGTCACTGACCAGACCATGCCGGGCTTAAGTGGGGTTCAACTGGCGGGTAAAATGATTACCCTTCGGCCTGACATACCCATCATGCTCTGCACTGGCTATAGCGATGTAGTGGATGAAACCAATATTGCCCAGTACGGCATTCAGGCATTTATGCCAAAGCCTCTAGACAGCAAAGAATTTCTTCAAAGCGTTGAAGAACTGTTAGCCAATAGTGTTCGCTTAAAATAGGCCCAATACTTCATCTGGTGTCGTCACCACGCTGTGAGCACCCGCGTTTACCAGTTCTTCACGATCTCTAAATCCCCAGAGTGCTCCTATACCAATCATTCCAGCTGCATTGGCTGTTTCTATATCAACAGCGGTATCTCCGATAAGCGCAACCTCGCCTGGCACCATGTTGAGATGCTTGACCAGGCTTAGTGCCCCAGCGGGGTCGGGTTTATGGGCGATCGTTTTGCTGTATCCCTGAACAGCGACAAATGTGTCTTCTGGGAAAAAATGGTCAATACAACGTTGGACAAATGGATGATCCTTATTTGACAGTACGGCAATTGGGATCTGTTGGGTTTTTAAGTTCGCCACCAGTTCGGTTATGCCGTCATAGATTGTTACATCCTTGTCCCAGTTTGATTGATAGTCGCCTTGTTGACGCTGTAATACTCGCTCGATAATCGTTTCATTTTGCATATCCTCGGGCAAACATCTGACAACACACCGACGAGCACCATCGCCGATAAAATGACGATAAGCGTCGATCGGGTGAGTCGGAAACCCTTCCTCAGCAAGTACACGGTTGAAACAGTTGCCTAGACTGACGAGAGTGTTGAGTAGTGTGCCATCCAGATCAAAGAGTAGAGCTTTACAGTTAATCATTAATCGCAATATACCTGGGTTGAGCTTCTACCCTGGTGATCCAGGCTCGAATGTGGGGATAATTGTCTAAGGCAAAACCCCCTTCATGGCAGACGTGTGTATAGGCGAACAGTGCAATATCAGCAATGGAGTAATGCTCAACAAAAAAGTCCTGCTGGCTTAAGTGTTGTTCCATCACCTTTAGCGCCTGATAGCCTGCGGCTTGTTTAGTCTCGATTTCGGATGCATATTTTTCACCAGCGCCGAGGATTTTGATCCAATACCTGGGTGTCGCAATATTCGGTTCATGGCTATATTGTTCAAACCCAAACCATTGCATTACAAGCGCCTGGGTAAAAGGGTCAGTAGGTAAATAGGCGCTGTCTCTGGCCATGTACCAGAGTATCGCATTGCTCTCCGCCAAATACTGACCAGAGCCAAGCTCGAAGGTTGGGACCTTGCCATTAGGATTAATACGCAGAAATTCTTCAGTTCGGGATTCACCTTTAGTGATATCAATTTCTACAGTCTCCAGGGGTAGTTGCAGCTGGGACATCAATAACCGAACTTTGTAACAGTTACCAGAATCTGCCATCTGGTATAATCGATATGTCATTTTTTAACTCCTGCTTTTCCCTAATTAGGTGTCTCCAGATCATTGTCCTGGTTTAAAAGCAGCGCCAGCTGATTTTTGATCTCGTATAGATCCAACTGCCTGGCACTTATCTGGTGCTTTAGTGTGTGTGCTATTTCTGAACCGATGATGGGTTCATTTCGTCCCTTAGGTTGGTCGGGTAGATGGTAGTAACCCAATACGGACTGTAAGACCTCTAATATCTGATCGACTACGCTATGTTGATGCAATGAGAAGATGGCACGCCTAAGTGACGATGTCTGATCTGGGAACTGTACCTCCAAGCCCGACACCTCAATTGCAAGTTTACTTAGCCTGTACTGGATATCGGGGTCATCGCTTAGATTTTGTTCCGCAATGATAAGCTCAAGGTCACTTAACCAACGCTTTAGCTCGTTGACGCCATTGATCGGTTCATCGCTAGTGAGGTGCTGATTCATTTTTTAAGTAGCAGGTCTTTAGCTTCGTTAACCTGTGCAGCTAGATAGGTTGTGCCACCCTGGTCCGGATGCAGTTTCTGAATGATTCTTCTATGCGCCTGTTTTATTTCTTCTGGACTTGCTCCCGGCTGCAGGCCGAGGATTTCCAGCGCCTTGGAATGAGTCATCGACCCGCTGGATTGTCTTCCCGGTACAAACATACTCCGGATCCGGTTAATCATGGTGCCGATACCCCAGAGTTTTCCGCCCCACTTAAGCATTGGACCAATAAAGGGAAGGGTGGTACCAACCAGAACAAATAACCAATGAAGACGCCCGGTTAAGCCAAGGACGACCATTGCAATTCCAACCAGTGATGCGAGGTATAGAACAAAGAAACCTCGAAGCGTCAGCGGTTTACTGGCAAATACGATACGCAGTGCCGCAAAAACAATAACTGCAATCACCAATGCGACGGTAATGAATAACATGGTTGCTTCTCTTCCTTCTTGTGCCTGATTCGTTGTTTGATTACCGTAGGATCAACTAGATTAGGGGTTTTCCAGATGTCTCGCAATGAATCCAGCAGAAAGCTGGTGGTAGCTATATCGAGTAGCGCGCTATTCGATCTTACCGCCGGTGATGCTATCTATCGCGAGGAAGGCGTTGAGGCCTACTCCGCCCATCAGATAGAGCATGAAACCGAGATTCTAGCCCCCGGCGATGCCTTTGGCCTGGTTCGAAAACTGCTGGATATTAATTTGTTGGTCGAGGGGGGTGGCGCGGTAGAAGTCATTTTGCTCTCGCGCAATACGGCAGACACAGGATTACGGGTATTCAATTCAATTCAACATTACGATCTCCCTATCATTCGCGCGGCCTTCACCGGTGGCGCTCCACCTTATCGATATATGACTCCTTTTGGTTGCCATCTTTTTCTTTCAACCAATGCAAACGATGTTAGAGAGGCGCTGCAAAATGGTTCTGCTGCGGCGAGTATTCTGCCGAGTAAACGCCAAAAACTACCCACCGGTGACAGTCTGAAGTTTGCATTTGACGGGGATGCTGTACTGTTTTCTGACGAGGCGGAAAGAATTTATCAGGAACAAGGACTGGCGGCCTTTGCCAAGAATGAATCCGCTGCGGCCAATACACCCCTGGCGGGTGGTCCTTTTAAACCGTTCTTAGCCGCCCTGCATGATTTGCAAAGTGAGTTCCCGAGGGGGCAAAGCCCAATTAGAACCGCCCTTGTCACTGCCCGGTCGGCTCCTGCCCATGAACGGGTCATCAAGACTCTAAGGGACTGGAATATCCGACTCGACGAATCTTTATTTTTAGGAGGTATGAAGAAGAGTGAGTTCTTAAAAGCCTACGATGCGGATGTATTCTTCGATGATCAGGCAGAACACTGTGCCCATGCTAGTGAGGTGGTCGCCACTGGCCATGTGCTCCATGGGGTTACCAATCAATTAAAAGAAGGCAACCTTGATACCGACGCTAAATAGCATTGAGGCAAGTATTGGGCGCAACACGCGATCAGGAATACGTCTACCGATCTTAGCACCGAGATGAACCGCTGGTAGCGACCCCAGTAGCAGTGAGCCGAGTAGCAAGAAGTCAACATTTCCCAGGTAGAGATGACCCAGACCAGCAAACAATGTGAGGGGGACCGCATGGGCAATATCCGTTCCGACAACCTTCACGCCCCTCAGGAGCGGATAGAACACCATTAACAGAGCCGTGGCGATAGCGCCTGCGCCAACGGAGGACAAGGTCACAATCAAGCCCAGGACAGCTCCCATCACCGGGGTTGCCCAACGTACCCGTTGTTCGTTGAAGTTTAATTTTTGACTCACCAGTTCTGTCAGATAGTTTCTGAATATGATGGCGAAGGAGGTGAGAATTAGAGTAATACCCAACACCGTGGAGATGATACCTGCGTAGTGTTCCGGTGCTTCAAACCAGTTATCCAGCATGTAAATGGCAAAAGCACTGGCGGGCAAACTGCCTATTCCAAGTAAGAAGACCAGGTCCCAGCGCACCGACTTCTGAACTGCGTGGGTAACAACCCCTCCGGTTTTGGTGATTGCGGCATACAGGAGGTCCGTTCCAACGGCGATATGGAGGGGAAATCCAAAGGCGAGGAGCAACGGCGTCATAATTGAACCGCCGCCGACACCGGTGATACCAATGGCCAGGCCAACGGTTGCGCCGGCTATGATATAGAGAAGAAAGTCCAAGGTGGGGTAGGCCAGTAGGGTTTTGAAGTTGTAAACTTAGAGGAAAGTATCTATTCTGGAAAAGAATATTTGCTCATATTTTTAGACCGATTGCGAATATCTTTCTTAAGAGAGGATCGTATGCCATGAAGCTCCAGCAACTTAGATATATATGGGAAGTCGCGCATCATGATCTCAATGTGTCAGCGACAGCCCAGAGCCTTTACACATCCCAACCGGGTATCAGTAAGCAGATCCGCCTGCTCGAAGATGAGTTAGGTGTCGAGGTGTTTTCCCGTAGCGGCAAGCACCTGACTCGCATCACCCCGGCCGGTGAGACAATCATTGAAAAAGCGGGTGAAATTCTTCGTAAAGTAGAAAGCATTAAGCAGGTTGCCCAGGAATTTAGTAACGAAAAGAAAGGCAGCTTGTCTGTAGCGACCACACACACCCAGGCTCGCTACGCGCTTCCAGGTGTTATTGAGAAGTTTATCGATCGTTACCCGGATGTCTCATTGCACATGCACCAGGGTAGTCCCATTCAGATTTCAGAACTAGCCGCCGATGGCAATGTAGATTTTGCGATAGCAACAGAAGGTCTTGAGCTTTTTAACGATCTGATTATGTTGCCCTGCTATCGGTGGAACCGCTGTATTGTTGTACCGAAAAATCACCCCTTGGCTCAGATATCCAAAATCACCCTTGAGGATGTGGCTGAGTATCCAATAGTCACCTATGTATTTGGTTTTACTGGTCGATCAAAACTAGATGAAGCATTTATGCATCGTGGTCTAGCGCCACGAGTTGTGTTCACCGCAACCGATGCCGACGTGATCAAAACCTACGTCAGGCTAGGACTTGGCATTGGCATTATTGCCCAGATGGCCTTTGAGGAAGAAGACGACTCTGATCTGGTGTCGATAGATGCCAGCCATCTGTTTGAACAGAGCACGACAATGATTGGTTGCAGGCGCGGAACCTTCCTGCGGGGTTATATGTATGAGTTTATGGAGCTTTTTGCCCCTCACTTAACTCGTGAGGTAGTTGAAGCCGCCTACAGCAAAACCAATCGAGCAGAGCTAGAAGAACTGTTCGATAGCATTGAGCTACCTGTTAAGTAATCGGGGTTTGCCCGGTTATCAGCGAGTGAAACGCTAAAGGGAAAGAAGTTCTAACAAACTAGATAAAATCCAGGTCAGGATTATCGTTTAGAATTTCTTTTCCCTCATCCCGTTTCGATTCGGACTTCCCGAGTATTTCCTTGGCGAATTTAAAATATACGGTGTAAACCTTTCGTTCCCCCTCATCGGTATCCACGACAAAAAAGGGAGCGCGTTGGGCTTTCACTTCAGCCGCCAATAGAACCCCTGGGGATTGCGGGTCTCTTTCATCGGCGATGATGGTTTCATCAATTCTTGCCATTTGACCCGAGTCGATAAGCCGTTGCTCAACATCATGGCACTTTTGACAGGGGCTACCATTTGCCAGGATTTTTTTAACAAAAGTGATGTGCATGCTCAGCTGCTCACGTTGATGATGTGTAAACCACATTCCTTTTTAGTTGCTTCTTCCCACCACCATCGGCCGGCGCGTTCATGTTCATTCGGTCGGATAGCCCGGGTACAGGGCTCACAACCTATACTCAAATAACCTCGATCGTGAAGCTTATTATAAGGGACATCGTAATCTCTTATATACCGCCAGACATCAGCTGACGACCAGTTTGCGAGCGGATTATATTTTTGTATTTCATGCTCATCGGTGGAGAAGGCACCATCTCTCTGACTCAGAGGTACATCTGAACGGGTTGGACTCTGGTCTCGCCGTTGGCCCGTAATCCAGGCATCCCAGTGTGCAAGATGACGTCGTAAGGGATCAATTTTTCGGACGCCACAACACTCTCCATGACCATCTTCATAAAAGCTATATAGACCCTTTTCCTTGACGAGTTCTGCGACCGCAGCACCATCGGGGCTAATGACATCAATTTCAATGCCATAGTGTTCTCTAACCTGTTCAATAAACTGGTAGGTTTCGGGATGCAGACGGCCGGTGTCGAGGGAAAAAACATGGACGTTATCCGATAGGTTACAGGCCATATCTATCAGGACAACGTCTTCTGCACCGCTAAAGGAGATAGTCACTCTGTCGTGAGCCTCGAGGGCTTTTGTAATAACCTCTTGCGGACGCTCTGTCTCTGCCATCTTTTGTACTCTACCGAATCGTTTCAGGGCGCAAGGGTATCAAACTGCCAAATTCCTGAGAAAGCTTATTAGGCAATATACAAATAACCATCGGTAATGGTCTTGCTACCATTTCGTTTCCCGTGAAACAATCATCTTTTACTTAAAATTGGAATCATGAATGGACGTAGTTTGCCTAGACCTCGAAGGGGTCCTTGTCCCTGAAATCTGGATTGCCTTCGCGGAGAAAACCGGGATTGAATCTTTGAAAGCGACAACCCGCGACATCCCCGATTACAACGTGCTAATGCGACAGCGTTTAGACATCCTGGCAGCACACAACCTCAAGCTGGCGGATATTCAGGAGGTGATTAGTGGGCTCCAGCCAATGCCTGGGGCTAGAGCGTTTCTAGACAGTTTGCGCGAGAGTTATCAGGTCATTATTTTATCAGACACTTTTTATGAGTTTGCGAAGCCACTTATGGCTCAGCTCAATCTCCCAACCTTGTTTTGCCACAAGCTAATTATTGACAAATCCGGAGCTGTTATAGATTACAAGCTACGCCAGGAGGACCCAAAACGGGCCTCGGTTAAAGCTCTACATAGCCTTCAGTTCAAAGTTTATGCGGCAGGGGACTCCTATAACGATACCTCCATGCTGGGTGAGGCGGACGCCGGTTTTCTATTTCGCGCACCGGCTAACGTTATTGAGGAATTCCCTCAATACCCAGTTACCAACGACTTTTCTGAGCTGCGCCAATTGTTCGATAAAGCGGCTGCTGGGTAACGCTTCTATTCCGGGAAAGGATGGCGGCGATTCCTTTTATTGAGGCACCCAAACAGATATTCAGAACCGAACATTTGATATACTCCGGACCGACGAACAATGACCAGGGAATGACTATGGCAAGTGCCGGAAAGAACCTCAGAGAAGCAATTCAAGCGGAAAAACCACTCCAGGTGGTAGGCACAATCAATGCCTATTCCGCAATCATGGCGGAATCTGTCGGATTCAAAGCGATTTACCTATCGGGTGCCGGGGTTGCAAACGCCTCGTTCGGCCTACCTGACCTTGGTATGACCTCCCTCAACGATGTATTGGAAGACGTGCGTAGGATCACCTCTGCATCATCCTTACCACTTTTAGTTGATATCGATACTGGGTGGGGCGGCGCTTTTAATATCAGTAGAACCGTTAAGGAAATGATCAAAGCTGGAGCTGCAGGTGTTCATATTGAAGACCAGGTTGCCCAGAAGCGCTGTGGCCATCGACCGAATAAAGAGATTGTCAGTCGGGAAGAAATGACCGATCGGATTAAGGCTGCAGTGGATGCTAAAACCGACCCGGATTTTGTCATTATGGCCAGAACTGATGCGCTATCGGTTGTTGGTTTGGAAGAAGTCCTGATTCGAGTCAAAGAATTTGAAGCCGCCGGCGCTGACGCTATATTTGCAGAAGCCATGACGGACCTTGAGATGTACCAGCAGGTTGTTGCTGCCGTTTCAATCCCGGTTCTGGCAAACATCACTGAGTTTGGCTCAACTCCAGGCTATACCACGCAACAGCTTGGTTCTGTCGGAATTTCTATGGCGCTGTATCCTTTGTCGGCTTTTCGAGCAATGAATAAGGCAGCGTTAAACGTCTTCAAAACCCTGAGAGAAAAGGGCACCCAGGAAAGTGTGATCGACACGATGCAAACCAGGGTAGAGCTATACGAATTTCTTGGCTACCACGATTACGAACAAAAACTTGATGAACTGTTTGCCAACGATGGCACCAATTAATAAAAACCTGAGAGGATACACATATGGTTGAGAAGAAATTAGGTGGCGCGGGCCTCCGTGGCCAGTCTGCGGGTGAAACTGCGCTCTGCACGGTAGGTAAAGAAGGCTCTGGCCTTACCTACAGAGGCTATGGCATAGATGACCTTGCAGCGAATGCGACTTTTGAAGAAGTTGCCTACATGTTGCTTTATGGAGAATTGCCCACCCAGGAGCAGCTGACAGCCTATACGGCCCGGGTCACAGGCATGCGAGATCTGCCGGATTCCTTAAAAACGGTTCTTGAGCTGATTCCTAAAGAAACCCATCCGATGGACGTGATGCGTACGGGTGCCTCTATGCTGGGTAACCTGGAACCGGAAAACAGCTTTGACGACCAGCATGATGCTGCGGACCGCCTGCTAGGCGCTTTGCCAGCGATTATTTGCTACTGGTATCGCTACAGCCATGACGGTGTGAAGATCGATATGAATACCGGTGAGGCAACGATTGGCGGACATTTCCTAAAAATGCTCACCGGCGAATCACCCTCACAGGTGCACAGAGATGTCATGAACTGTTCTCTGATTTTGTATGCAGAACATGAATTCAACGCCAGCACCTTCACCGCTCGCGTCTGTGCTGCGACACTTTCTGATATGTATTCCTGCGTGACCGGCGCAATCGGATCTCTCCGTGGACCACTACATGGTGGCGCTAATGAGGCGGCAATGGAACTGATCGAAAAGTTCACAACCCCCGATGAAGCGGTTTCAGGTATCAAAGACATGCTTGCGAGCAAGTCCACGATCATGGGTTTTGGTCATGCAATCTACCGTACCCACGATCCCCGTAATGACATCATCAAAGAATGGTCTGAGAAATTGGCTAAGGAAAACGGCGACACCAACCTATTTGATATCTCTGTGGCTGTTGCCAAGACCATGTGGGACGAAAAAGCGCTATTTCCAAATGCAGACTTCTTCCATGCATCGGCCTATAACTACATGGGGATTCCGACCAAGATATTCACACCTATATTTGTGATGTCCCGTTTAACGGGCTGGGCAGCCCATGTGATGGAGCAGCGATCCAACAATCGTTTGATTCGTCCTAGTGCAGACTATGTCGGACCAGATAATCGCGCCTACACGCCGATTTCAGAGAGGGGTTAATCGCTACTGCCGTCACGATAACGACGTATCTCAGCGTGGGCTTTGAGCACTTTGCCCACGTAACGCTGGGTCTCGGGAAAGGGCGGAATGCCCTTGTAGCGCGTTACGGCAGTCGATCCTGCATTATAGGCAGCCAGTACTAAAGGCAGTTCGCCTTCATAACGATCGATCAGATCCCGTAGATGGGCAACACCGCCATGGATATTCTGGCGAGGATTAAACCGGTTGGTCACCTTATAGTGCTGCGCGGTCTTGTACATGAGTTGCATAAGGCCCGTTGCTCCAGCTTTTGATACCGCATTCGGGTCAAAATCAGATTCAACCTTGATGACCGCTTCAATTAATGCCGCATCAACCTTGTAACGCTTACTCGCGGAATGAATATAAGCCCGAAAAGTATCTGGTCCGCCTAATTTCACCGCTGCGGAGTTGGAACTACTGGCAATAAGGTGGCCTGCATCAACAAGGCTATCTCGCTTGGCAACAAGATCATAGTCAGCGGAGGCGTGAGGTGGTCTATCGGTGATCAAACGCTCGCCGTTGGGACCCTGATAGATATAGATTTCCGCCGCCACTGGCGAAGACAGCAGCATCATTAGTACCACCGACTGGCATAAAATTGCCGCTAACAATTTGATTCGAATGTTAAAGGGACGCTCCAAACACGAGATGCTACCTTTTAGTGAAGCTCATCATGACGTAAACGTCAAAAATTCGCTGCTATTTTTGCAACAGTGTGACAAAAATACCTCAACCCAGGAGACCAGAAATGGACATCATTTTACCTGATCTTTGCGATGACCACCCCGACCTTGTTCGTGTACTCGAACCCATGTTTGCCAATTTTGGCGGTATTGATGCGTTTGGTGGTGAGATTGATACCATCAAATGCCATGAGGACAATTCTCTGGTTGCCGATGCGGTGGCGGAACCTGGAGCAGGGAAGGTCCTGGTGGTGGACGGTGGTGGTTCGCTGCGCTGCGGGCTTTTAGGTGACAATCTTGCACTCAAGGCCGTTGAAAATGGCTGGCGGGGCATTGTTGTCTACGGTTGTATTCGCGATGTCGATATTATTGGCCAGCTAGAATTGGGGGTTCAGGCCCTGGCGATTCACCCAATGAAAAGTACCAAACGCGGCATTGGCCTCAGAGGAGAGATACTTAAAATTGGTGGCGTTGATGTTATACCCGGCGAATACCTATATGCCGATAATAACGGGGTTTTGGTCTCGGCAAAGGCCCTTCTTTGAAAGAGGGGCCTGAAGTGGGGACTAAAGTCGGAGACTAAAGTAGGTGCCGGAATCAGTGGGCTGAGCAATGGTCAAACGACAGATCTCCACCACCAAGCGTAAACGTCGTGCCTAAATCTTGATTTGGCGGAGGTTTGGATCCTGTAAACCACTTTCCCATGCGGCACGAAACTGACGCCGCAGGCGGTTACATTCGGTAATATCCTTGAAGTTTGCGCTCCCCTCATAGTTCTCATAGTCCTGTCGATAAATGACCCCGGCGCCATCGACTAGAACAAACTCGTAGTTTGTATGGCGCAGTTCCGGATGCACAATGCGAATCCCGATGGATGACGGCAGCCGTCTCGCGATCTCAAGCAGAGCATGGCCATTTTTCACCACGCGATGAGAATCGTAGAGGAGTATCTCAATTTTTGTGTATTTGTTTCGCCTCGCAAGGGCAGAGAAGATCTCATAGAGTTCAACGTTGTCGAATAACTTATGATCCAGCATCGGAGACAGAAGCTGAATCGATTGTCTGGCCTGGCCACACATGGCTATTATAATCCGCCGGAACTCTTCTTCCCGCCGCAACAATAAGAATGCTGCAGTTTCCCCCAATTTATACCCTGAATTGCCACTGTCGTAAGGGTCTCCCTGCTGGCTAATTCGTTCAGGGATCAGAGGCTCTGCATATTCAATTTGTTTAGAGTATCGCTGGTGTTCGCGACCCTGGACATCAAAAGGCGCACCATCTGATTCAAAACCTGCCTGACGCACAAAGCCGTCCAGGGCGCTAAAAGCTTCTATTTGGACACTCATCAAACCAAAGCGCTGGGCTTTTGCAATTGCGGCTTCGACCAGAGCCTGGCCTACACCTCGACCTCGAAAATCAGAGTCTACCGCCAGCCGGGATATATTGCCCTCGAGATCCAGTCGAACCACGCCAATTGTTTGTTTGTTCAGTTGAGTGCGAAAATGAATGTTCAATTCATCTCCAGCGTCTTCAATCAAGTCGCTGGCAAATCCTAGTTCGGAGACCAGGACGCTTTTTCGCAGGGATCGAATTAACTTTCGTCCGCTGGTCCAGGATACCTCAGCTGTATCGTAGTCCCTGAGGCCCACTTCAGGTACAGCGCCTGTAATCAGCTTACGCTGGACGTGGTCCGATAGAGGTTCAAGCACCTGTTCCATTCGAAAATGCTGAATGCCGGCTTCCTCGAACTCATCACCCACGGCTTCAAAGCCTGATTTTTGGTAGAAGCCAAGGGCGTGGCTCTGGGCATTCAAAAATACACTGGGAAAGCCTAGCTGTCTGGCTTTCTCGACCGCATGTTCAAGCATCGCGCGTCCAACTTTCAAGCCCCTAAACTCTGCCAGGACCGCCATTCGGCCAATTTGTCCCGATGGCAGCAAGCGTGCCGTGCCAATAGGCCGACCTTCTAAATCCGTCGCAAGCCAATGCCAGGCATCCTCGTCCAGGCCATCCCATTCTTCTTCCTGGGGCACTTTCTGTTCGACAATAAACACCAGGCGGCGAAGGTTCGACAATACATTCCGGTCCGATACCCAGGAGGCCTCCCGGAGGTCAAATTGTCTAATCTCCAGGGTCATAGAGGAGGAAACCCGGCCAATGCCCCCGACTCAGCTAAGTACATAAGCACATCAATGTCGTCTCCGAGCTGGTTTACTGCGACCGAACGCTGCTGTTGCAACTCAAGTAACCAGGGGACTTTTCGCCCGAGATGCAGGGCCTCGCCGTTCACAAATAGGGTGTCAGCCTGGAGTGCAATTCTGGCGGGTAGCTCAAGTGTCAGGCTGGTTCTGGATGCTAGCCAGCTGGAAATAATCCCGGGGTCGATTTCAGATTCTGGATAATGAAGCAACTCCGGATCCCTGGGTTCGGTCATATAGCAGCCGTACCACCGATTCATGATATTGGGTTGAGTCAGTGCCCTGGATAAGGTGCTGCCCAGGTTGGCGACCTCAAGGGGATCTATCTCTGTACCCAGAAGCTGGTCATTGAGGCTTGCGCCTTCACCGCCTTCAAGAATCAGCATATCCGCTATGTAAGAGGCCATTTCACTTAAGAGTGGATTGCGAATTCCAACCGAGAGGGTAATGCTGTCATCCGAGGCGATGCCATGATGTCCAACCCCAGGGGGGATATAGAGTACGTCTCCCGGGTGCTGCTGAAGGAAATGAGTCGCCTCAAATTGCTCCAGTAGCCGAATATCTGCCTCCTGGGATAACTCAGACGCAGTGTGCCCGCCGTCGTCTAGAGACCAGGATTTATGTCCCCTTATTTGGACCAAAAACACATCATACTGATCAAAGTGGGCGCCGCAGTTGCCCCCTTTATTTGCGGCTGTCGCCATGACATCCTCGATTCGCCAGCGAGGCAAAAATGAAAATTCACGACTCAGCCACTCAGATACTGCCGGTATAAAGGATTCGAGGTTCTGGACCATCAGCATTTGACCCGCCCCCAATGCTTCTTGATTGGCGGTTTCGAAGGGACCCAAAGTCAAATTAAAGTGTTCGTCAATCTGTTCAAGAACCCTGGATTCAACCCTGTCGTCGCTCGCTAAGCCGTAGAGGGTTTGCAGCGTGATGTCCTTAAGCAGGTCAATATTGACCTTCCCAGGTGACGTCGCATGCTTTCTCCAGCTTTCGGCCTGGAAGGCATTGAAGTTTGTCAGCCAACTAGTCACCGAGCAGCTGATCCACCATTTTGATGGCGTTTCCTATATAGGCTCCGGGCGTCAGGGCTAACATTTGAGTTTTGGCGGACTCAGGCATGGGTAGCTCGGCCACCATTTTGTTAATGGCTTCGGCATCCAGGGACTGGCCGCGGGTCAATTCTTTTAGTTTCTCGTAGGGCTCAAGGATATCAAACTTACGCATAATTGTTTGAATGGGCTCTGCCAACACTTCCCAACTCTGGTTGAGGTCGGCAGCCAGCGCTCCCCGGTTGATCTCCAGCTTACCAAGACCCTTTAAAGTTGATTGGTATGCAATCAGGCTATAGCCCAGGCCTGTACCTAGATTTCGTAAGACCGTGGAGTCCGTCAGGTCCCGCTGCCACCGGGATATCGGCAGCTTTTCCGCTAGATGGCCCAGAATTGCATTTGCAATCCCGAGGTTACCCTCAGAATTCTCAAAATCGATCGGATTGACCTTGTGGGGCATCGTCGATGAACCGGTTTCTCCAGCGACTTTCTTCTGCTTAAAATATCCAATAGAGATGTAGCTCCAGATATCACGGTCCAGATCCAGAATGATCACATTGAACCGCTGAATCCCATCAAACAGCTCTGCAATATAGTCATGGGGCTCAATTTGAGTGGTGTAGGGGTTAAACGTCAGGCCCAGAGATTCAATAAATTCTTTGGCAATTTGCGGCCAGTCCAACTCTGGATAAGCGGAAATGTGGGCATTAAAGTTGCCTACCGCGCCATTAATTTTGCCCAGGATAGGGCTTTCGGTAATATATTTGATCTGCCGATCAAGTCGGTGCACAACATTGGCAAATTCCTTGCCCATTGTGGTCGGAGAGGCTGGTTGACCATGGGTACGGGAGAGCATGGCATCGGCTTTATAGTCTTTAGCATGGCGGCTTAATTCGGCCCTTAAGGTCGCCATCAACGGTAGTAGCACCTCCGTACGACCCCGGTTCAGCATTAAACCGTGGGATAGGTTGTTAATGTCCTCTGAGGTGCAGGCAAAATGTACAAACTCTACTTTGCCTATCAGCCCCGGTAATCCGCTTTCGCTAAACTTTTGTTTGATAAAGTACTCGACTGCTTTGACATCGTGATTCGTGGTCCGCTCGAAATCCTTAACAATCTGTGCATCCGCAGGAGAGAAGTCAGTCAGGATGGCTTCGAGAAAATTGAGCTCCTGCTTATCCAGCGCTGGGAGTTCAGGAATTCCAGGGTGTGCGGCAAGATGAGCAAACCAACGCAGTTCCACCATGACCCGAAAGTAGATAAGGCCATACTCGCTGAAATATTCCCTCAGCTCGGCGGTTTTGCTTCCGTAGCGACCGTCAATGGGGGAAACCGCGGTTAGTTCTGAAAGATCCATAGTAATACTCTGCTTTAATTATGCTATCTAAATAATTGAATTAAATGTAATTAATAAGCGCTTCTTTATAGCGTCCACGTTTTAACAACAACTGCCAGCGGCGACCTCCGACTTGATGAAAGAGTACCGCAGATCGAAGTGCCGAGAGCAGCAGGGCACGAATTCTTTTCACATTGCCCATGTTTTGCAGGTGGGACCTATTTCCGGAAATTTTGATTCTCGGTTGAACCTGGCCGACTATCTGCTCATAGGTGTCTGCAAGTTGAGTGACAATTTCTTCACTAACACCAGCGTTATCGGCGTTTAGCATCCTCAATTGATCAATTCGGGTAATTTCTGAGCCGAGCGCCCGCAACTTATCGGGTTGAGCGACAAACGCACGTTCCAGGGTAATCACAGCGAGACTGTAGCGAACAATGTCCCCATGGGACTCAGCATTAAAATTATTCAGAATATCCTTAAGGAGGTTTAGCCCGAGGGAGATGTCTGAGGTGCCTCCATACACTTCCGCGATGGAACCGGGGTTCTGGACAAAAATTGATTTCAGGCTTTTATCAAGAGAATCCTGGGCGATCATTCCGGTTTTGGCAGCGCTAATCACCAGATGGACAGCCTGTACCAGACCAGCCAGAGCCAGCACTCTTTTTTCATAGATCATCGCTGAGACTCCGTACGCTCTATGATTCCGCCACCTAGACAGATTTCACCGTCGTAAAAGCAGGCCCATTGACCGGGGGTTACAGCCCGCTGAGGTTCGTCAAAACGCACTTTGTAACCGCCTTCAAAAGCCTCGATGCTGCAGGATTGATCGGGTTGGCGATATCGGGTTTTTGCCTGCAAAGTCCCGGGCAAACCTGGCCCATTGCCGTCCACCCAGGCAATTTGATCGCAGTACAGAATATCTGAGAAAAGAGCAGGGTGATTGTTACCCTGGGCAACAATGAGTTGATTTGCCTCTACATCCTTTTCAACAACGTACCAGGGTGCCTCGGGGCTGTCTTTCACGCCACCGATACCTAGGCCCTGTCGCTGTCCCAGGGTGTAGAACATCACACCATTATGCTCACCGATTATGTTGCCTTCGATATCGAGGATATCGCCCGGTTTGGCTGGAATGTACTGTTTAAGGAAATCCTGAAAGCGTCTTTCACCAATAAAACAGATCCCAGTGGAGTCCTTTTTTGCATGGGTGGGCAGCCCAGCTGCCTCGGCCACCCGCCGTACTTCGGATTTTTCGAGATGGCCGACGGGAAATAGACAGCCCTTTAGTTGTTCACTTGAAACTGACTGGAGAAAATAAGTCTGGTCCTTACCCTGATCCAGCCCCTTCAGGAGTTGTGGGACGCCTCTGTCCTGGATGCGGACATAGTGCCCGGTGGCAATTCGGTCCGCCCCAAGAATCTCCGCATACTCCCGGAATACATTAAACTTGATCTCTCGATTACAAAGAATATCCGGATTAGGCGTGCGCCCAGCCCTGTATTCCTCCAGAAAATGATCAAATACATTGTCCCAATATTCGGCAGAGAAATTAGCGGTATGGAGGGTGATGCCTAATCGGTCGCAAACCGCCTGGGCATCAGCGAGATCTTCAATGGCGGTGCAGTATTCCGTGCCATCGTCTTCCTCCCAGTTCTTCATGAACAGGCCCTGGACGCTGTAGCCCTGGTCCAGCAGCAGCTTGGCAGCCACTGAAGAATCAACGCCGCCGGACATGCCAACAATGACGGTCTCGGATGAACTCATGTTTGAAGGGGATCGGAAAAGTCCGGCATTTTACGCGGGCACTAGCCCAAGGGGAAGCTGGCTTTGCACGCAGCATAAGTAAAACATCAACTTACGGGTATTAAGCTCTGAATTCTATCCAGCGGAACAAGCTTGCTGGTGGCAAAGTCTTCCATACAGGTCATGACCAACGGGCTTCTATGGGGTAGTGAAACAACCTGGTCCCAACTCAGCCAATGGGCGGCAGTAATGTCTGGGTCCAAATCCGTTTGTTCCTGTTGTTCCGGTGTGGCGGCGAAACAGAAACGCAGGTAAGTGGTATCATTGTGTGCCGAGTAATACTGGTAGACACCCACCAGACCGATTAATGAAACTCGCCAACCCGTTTCTTCAAGGGTTTCGCGGATAGCTGCGTCCAGCAGTGTCTCGTTGGGCTCAAGATGGCCGGCGGGCTGATTAAACACCCGGGTATTATTATCTTGTTCCTCGACCAGAAGAAATTCATGCTCGCGTGCAACTGATTGTCGTGCAACTGGTGGTCGTGCAACTGATTGTCGTGCAACTGATTGTCGGAAAACAACAGTCGCTACAGTAATATGTGGAGGCCAGGACATTGTGACAGTTTACGTTAACAGAACAAAAATAGCGGTAACCTATGAATACAGAATCTAAACTGACCCACCTTGATGCCGAGGGCAACGCAAATATGGTGGACGTGACAGCCAAAGCTGTCACCGAGAGAGAAGCCATTGCAAGTGGCAGCATCACGATGTTGCCTGAAACACTCAAACTAGTGGTTTCTGGTGGTCATAAGAAAGGTGACGTGTTTGCCGTGGCACGGATAGCCGGGATTCAGGCCGCAAAAAAATGTTCTGAGCTCATCCCGCTTTGTCATCCGCTAATGCTCACCTCGATCAAGGTCGAGTTTGAAGTCGATCACAGGAACTCTAAGGTGCTGATTCGTGGGCGATGCAAATTGTCCGGTCAGACCGGCGTGGAAATGGAAGCCCTTACTGCTGTGTCGGTAGCCGGCTTAACAATCTATGACATGTGTAAAGCGGTAGATAAAACGATGATGATTGGTGACATCCGTGTTGAGGAAAAACGAGGTGGGAAGTCGGGAGATTGGCAAGCGTGAATAGCATCAACATCCAGTTCTTTGCCAGTTTGCGGGAGGAGGTGGGTAAAGACAAAATCAGCCTCACGCTGCCGGCTGATATGTCCGCTGGCTTACCCGTCAGCGAAATCGTGAACAAGCTTGCACAGCAGGAAAATGCAGCCTGGCAGTCCATTTTGGAGGCCAGCGATATTCTTGTGGCGGTGAATCAAACCCTCGTGGATCGAGACCATTGTGTACTACCAGGGGATGAGGTCGCGTTCCTTCCTCCTGTTACTGGAGGTTAGTTTGAGCGTTGATATAAAAATAGCCGTCCAGGTAGAAGACTTTGACGTCACAGCCGAAACCGCGAGGCTATCAATTTTTGGTACCGGCGGGATTAATTCATTTACCGGTATCGTGCGTCATCAAAATGATGACAGTGAAGTCCAGTGCCTGCGCCTCGAGCACTACCCGGGCATGACGGAGTCTCAAATACTCGCCATCATCCAAGACGCCGCAGAACGCTGGGATGTCCTTGGCGCAACGGTCATTCATCGAGTTGGGGATCTTTATCCAGGAGATCAAATTGTCTTTGTTGGTGTTGCTAGCCCGCATCGTGGTGATGCCTTTGATGCCTGCGAATTTATCATCGACTACCTGAAAACCAGGGCAACCTTCTGGAAGAAAGAACTTTTACCTGATTCCGAACGGTGGTTGAAAACTAGACAGTCCGATGTAGACACCGCCAACGCATGGCAGAAATAGCTGAGCACTCCAGACGGGCGAATCGATCAGTTCAGTTACCAAGCTAATTGGGTAAGCAATTTAGCCGAGCTAATTGGGTAAGCAATTTAGCCGAGCTAATTGGGCAAGCAATTTAGC
This sequence comes from uncultured Pseudomonadales bacterium, assembly GCA_963976815.1. Classification (GTDB taxonomy): domain Bacteria; phylum Pseudomonadota; class Gammaproteobacteria; order Pseudomonadales; family Azotimanducaceae; genus JAHRVQ01. The sequence goes on from CAXBLU010000008.1 coordinate 251,194, forward strand.
CATGCCAATTAGCTCGGTAAGTGGACGTCGATCAGACGACTTTCACCGATCCCAAGATTCTCAATATCCCAGGGCCCAATGGACGCCCGATAGAGCCGCAATGTTGGATAGCCAACCGCCGCAGTCATTCGCCTTACCTGGCGGTTCTTACCTTCGGATATTGTAATTTCTAACCAGCTATCTGGAATCTGTTCACGCACTCGGATCGGCGGAACCCTGGGTGAAAGTGGTGCAGCTTGAAGGCGCTGCACTTTTGCCGATCGGGTTTTCCCATCTTTCAATACGACACCATTACACAGGTTCTGAATCGCGGTGTCTGTTGGTACGCCCTCTACCTGAACCCAGTAAGTTTTAGGTAGCTTAAACTTAGGATGGGCAATACGAGCTTGCAACTTGCCATCATTAGTCAGGAGGAGCAGACCTTCGGAGTGCTCATCTAGCCTCCCTGCTGGATAGAAGTTCGGCATATCAATATATTTTGCCAGGGTAATTTTGCCCTCGAGAGCTCTAAACTGGGTTAAGACTCCGTAGGGTTTATTAAAGAGCAACAATTTTGACATAAGATATCTTCTAACGGCTGCACAGTGGGGCAAGCTTACGCCCAGGTGGGGACACATGATCGACTCAGGACTGGTTTATGCGAACCTGATCTAAATGGACTGGATTTGTGAATTTTAACGCGGCACTTGATTAATGCCAAATAGGCACCAATTCCTAGGTATCGGCAGTCTATTTAAAGCCCTACTAAATACATGGTGTTTTATTGCGTCAATTTCTGCTGCAATAATTAGCTTAAAGCCATCGCCAGAGTGATCTAGTAGACGGTAACATACTAAAAAGGGAACCGGCCTCCAAAAACATTAGGAAGCGCGACCCAGCCATTGGACTATTATAAAAAGAAGGTAAGGTTAGTTAACGTGCGAGAGGTGAGAGCAGGAGAAGACCGGGACTCTGATGCAGATCGTAGCATTGGTGTTGTCGAAGAACTGGCAAAGCCACAATTAAAGGAACCCTCTATGTATAAGGTTGTCCTTTTAAATGACGACTATACCCCGATGGAATTTGTGGTAGAAATTTTGCAAATGTTCTTTAACTTGAATCGGGAAAAGGCAACCCAAATAATGTTAGCAGTGCATACCACCGGTCGTGGTACCTGTGGAATTTTTACCAGGGACATTGCGGAAACCAAGAGCGCTCAGGTTAACCAATATGCCCAGGACAACAATCATCCACTTGTTTCTGATATAGAAGCGGCGGATTAGATTACGAATAAGCTTACGAAGTAGAGTAGGGATCATTCACGGGGCTTAGGCTCCGATTAAGCGGGAAATGAAAGATGTTAAGTCGAGATTTGGAAGTAACACTTAACCTGGCCTTCAAAGATGCACGGGCAAAACGACACGAGCTAATGTCTGTCGAGCACCTGCTGCTAGCTTTGATTGATAATGCAGTTGCTGCAAGCGTTCTGCGTGCCTGCGGTGCAGACATCGAAAAACTTCGCCAGGAACTGGAAGAGTTTGTCGATGCAACAACGCCGCTGATCCCCAAAAACGAAACAGAACGAGAAACTCAACCCACGCTAGGCTTTCAGCGTGTACTCCAACGCGCTGTTTTTCATGTGCAGTCATCGGGTAGAAAAGAAGTCACCGGTGGCAGTGTCCTGGTAGCAATATTTAGTGAACAGGAAAGCCATGCTGTCTTCATACTGAAACAGCAGGACATTAATCGAATCGACGTGGTCAACTACATTGCTCACGGCACGCCTAAGGTCACTGGTGCCGAAGAAGGCGAATCAGCTGAACCCACTACGGAAGCGGTAGGCGAGGAAGAACGAGCACCTAGCGCTCTGGAAAGTTACGCAACCAATCTAAATGATCAGGCCCGTAAAGGCTTAATTGACCCGCTTGTGGGCCGACAAGAAGAAGTGGAGCGGGTGATTCAAACGCTTTCCAGGCGGCGTAAAAACAATCCATTATTGGTGGGTGAGTCCGGCGTTGGAAAAACCGCCATTGCGGAAGGTCTGGCAAAGATGATTGTCGACGGACAGGTGCCAGACATTATTGCCGACAGCACAGTTTACTCGTTAGACCTGGGTGCGTTACTTGCCGGGACAAAATATCGCGGAGACTTTGAGAAGCGTTTAAAAAATCTGTTAGCTGAACTCAAGCAGACCGATAACCAAATACTTTTTATCGATGAGATTCATACCATTATCGGAGCTGGTGCGGCATCCGGTGGCGTGATGGATGCGTCGAATTTGTTGAAACCATTGCTCGCGTCCGGTGAAATACGCTGTATGGGATCAACCACCTATCAGGAGTACCGCGGTATTTTTGACAAGGATCGTGCACTGTCTCGTCGATTCCAAAAAATTGATGTAACGGAACCGAACGTTGAAGATACCTATCAAATCCTCAAAGGGCTAAAAACTCGCTTCGAAGAACATCACCACCTGAAGTATACGGATCGTGCATTACGCGTTGCATCTGAATTGGCTGACCGGTATATCAACGACCGATTTATGCCTGACAAAGCGATTGACGTCATCGACGAAGCTGGAGCGTTCCAACAATTGCAACCTGTCTCTAAGCGAAAGAAACAAATTAACGTTATTGACATCGAAAAGATGGTGGCAAAGATTGCACGTATTCCAGCGAATACCATTTCGACCTCCGATAAAGAAGCTCTCAAGGACCTGGATAAGAACCTCAAGATGGTGATTTTTGGCCAGGACGAAGCGATCGATACACTTTCAAGTGCAATCAAATTATCCCGAGCTGGTCTTAAAGAAGGTGAAAAACCAATTGGTTCTTTCCTCTTTGCCGGCCCAACAGGTGTCGGTAAAACTGAAGTTTGTCGTCAGTTGGCCAGCATTATGGGTGTTGAATTGGTTCGGTTCGACATGTCTGAGTATATGGAACGTCACACGGTCTCACGTCTGATTGGGGCGCCTCCTGGATACGTTGGCTACGATCAAGGTGGGTTGCTAACCGAAGAAGTGACAAAACATCCCCATTGTGTGCTGCTACTTGATGAAGTAGAAAAGGCCCACCCTGAAGTCTTTAACTTGTTATTGCAGGTCATGGATCACGGTAAGTTAACCGACAACAATGGACGCTCTGCGGATTTTAGAAATGTAATACTGATCATGACTACCAACGCGGGCGCCCATGAAATGAGCAGATCATCAATTGGTTTTGTCGCACAGGATAATTCAACGGACGGCATGGAAGTTCTGAAGAAGATGTTTACGCCTGAATTCCGCAACCGATTGGATGCCATGGTTCAGTTTGGACCATTAACCTCAGAAGTAATCAAGACCGTGGTTGATAAGTTTATCGAAGAGGTCCAGGTTCAACTCGATGAGAAAAAAGTTGTGTTAGAGGTGACCGAGGCTGCCCGTGAATGGCTTGCTGTAAATGGCTACGACGAAGCCATGGGTGCAAGACCGATGCAAAGGCTGATTCAGACCAAGATCAAAAAGGAGCTAGCGGAAGACATCCTCTTCGGCAGACTTTCTAACGGTGGTGGTGTGGTGCACGTTCGAGTTGTGGATGGAGACCTGTCTCTCGAAATTGAGGAGAAATCAGAAGTTTCAGCCTAGCTCAATAAGATCTACACGATAACCAAAGCGCCCGACATGACATTGTCGGGCTCTAGCTAAGAACCTCATCGGAAACACTCAATAGTCTGATCAATAGTAGGGAGTTGTTACGGAGCGCTCGATCTACGGGTGAGGATTATTCGCGGAAAGTAATTCGACCTTTGGTCAAATCATAGGGAGTCAGTTCTACTTTGACGGTGTCGCCAGTTAGAATCTTAATGTAGTTCTTACGCATTTTTCCCGAGATATGCGCGATGATTTCGTGACCGTTTTCCAGTTCAACTTTGAACATGGTGTTGGGTAACGTATCAACCACCGTACCACTCATTTGGATTTGTTCTTCTTTCGCCATTCAGTTCTCAAATACCGCTGGTATCGTAAAAGCCGTGCATTTTGCCCCAATTCAAAGGGCATAGCAAAGAGCCATTGGTAATCATTTGGTCATCAAGATCCATTGGTTGTTAATAAACATTTCCAACGGCTGATAATCCATTTTGTAGGACATCTTTTGGCACTGCTTGATCCAATAGCCAAGATAAACAAAAGGCAGGCTTCTACGTCTGGTTTCTTCAATAATCCACAGGACTGCAAAGTTGCCGAGCCCTCGCTCAGAGAGTTCCGGTTCAAAAAAAGTATAAATTGCCGACAAGCCATCGTTAAGTTGATCAACTACCGCCACACCCACCAATTGGTTTGCCAGATGTAACTCGAAAAATACCGCCTCTTTACGCCCATCGATCAGAAATGATTGAAATTGCTCCCTGCTAGGTGGGTACATGTCACCATCTGAGTGTCGCTCGGTAATATATCGCTCATAGAGGGCGTAATATTGCTCGTTGAAGTAGGGCGTCTGGGTCTTCACCACAACGTCAAGATTGGCTTTAAGATTACGTTTTTGTCGCCTCGCAGCGTGAAATTCCTGGGCCAGGACTCGAACCGGAATACAGGCGCCACATGCTTCACAATAGGGCCGGTAGATATGTTCTCCGCTGCGACGGAAGCCAGCGGCAGAAAGCGCGGTGTAGACATTGGTGTCGATAGTGGCCGAAGGATCAACAAATAGCGTTGTTGCCTGCTTATCTGGAAGATAGCTGCAATCATGGGGCGGTGTTTTAAAAAACCTCAATTCCGAAAGAGATGTCATTGCAATCCCATTTCTCGACTCGGCCAATCATAGTTCAATTCTTGCTGCCCCCATTGAATATCCTCGGAGCAACTGGTTGTGGCGTTTAGTTCATTTAGGAATGCTTGCCTGGGCATTAATTCGCAACCAAGACTCATCAAATGGTCGTTTTCGATCTGGCAATCAATCATCGGGCACCCCTGTTCGAAGACAAATCTCGCAAGATGGGCAAAGGCGACTTTTGATGCATCGGTTATGTGATGGAACATCGACTCACCAAAAAACCAGGGACCGATACCAACGCCGTACAATCCACCCACTAGAGTTTCCCCCTGATAGCACTCAATACTATGCGCATATCCCCGTTGATGTAACTCGCAGTAGGCGACATTCATCTCATCGGTGATCCAGGTACCGCCAGCATAAGCGCGGGGTCCTGCGCAGGCGGAAATAACCCCCGCAAAATCCCGGTTGAGGTAAACGGTAAATTCATGTCGACGGAGTCTTTTAAGCAGCGACTTACTGACATTTAGCCCCGATGGCCGCAGCACAGCCCGGGGATCAGGGCTCCACCATAAAAGTGGCTGGCCGGCTTCATACCACGGGAAAATACCACTGCTATAGGCAGTCAGTAGACGTTCTGGACTCAAGTCACCCCCGGCGGCCAGCAGGCCGTTCGGGGATTCCAGGGCTTGTCCCGGGGGAGGAAAAGGACTATCTGCCTCGAGCCACGGGATATTGGCCATCAGGCGGTTTCTAGGTTATCCAGGTATTTTTCAGCGTCCAGGGCAGCCATACAACCGAATCCTGCAGAGGTAACAGCTTGCCGATAAACCTGATCCGCAACGTCCCCCGCGGCAAATACACCCGGGATACTGGTTGCCGTAACATTCCCCTCCAGACCACTGTGAATACTGATGTAGCCACCTTTCATTTCTAGCTGGTCAGTAAAAATACTGGTGTTGGGGTCGTGACCAATCGCAATAAATACACCCTGAAGATCAAACTGTTGGGTTTCTCCAGAATCCCTATGGCTGATGACCATTCCGGTTACACCCATATCGTCCCCTAGAACCTCCTGCAAATTGTGGTCCCAGATGACATTAATGTTTTCCTTGGCCATAACCTTATCCCGCAGAATCTTCTCGCCGCGAAATTGGTCTCTACGGTGGACCAGGGTCACTTCAGCGGCAATGTTCGACAAATACAGCGCTTCTTCCAAAGCGGTGTTACCGCCGCCAATCACAGCCACTTTTTGTTTCCTGTAGAAAAAACCATCACAGGTTGCACAGGCACTCACACCTTTACCCTTAAATGCATCCTCGGATGGTAGCCCCAGATACTTGGCTGAAGCGCCTGTGGTGATAATGAGCGCATCACAGGTATAGATCGCCTGATCGCCCTCAAGACGAAAGGGGCGAGCTGATAGATCCGTCGTATGGATGTGGTCATAGACAATATCGGCCTCAAACCGCTCAGCGTGCTGTTGCATCCGAACCATCAGATCAGGCCCCTGAAGCCCTTCAACATCTCCAGGCCAATTGTCCACATCGGTTGTTGTCGTTAACTGGCCACCGGTCTCGATGCCCGTGATAACCACAGGATCCAGGTTCGCCCGGGCTGCATAGATAGCGGCGGAAAAACCAGCCGGCCCAGACCCAAGAATGATCAGCTTGTGATGTCGTTGGTCCATAAGACCCCTCAAATTGTCCAGATAATCAACAAAAGGTTGATTTCATCATAGGTGAATAAATGTTTAAATATTCAGTTTCGAGCAAGGTGCACGCCCCGTAAGGGCTAGGAAGCAAGCTTGTGACGAACATTAATAAATTCGGTGCCGTGGCGATGGGTTGCCATAATATCCCAGATTGTTCGACCCTTAAGGTCCCTGGCGTCAATATCGCGGCCGTCAGCAACGTAAAACTTGAGAAACCGTTCAAAGTCATCGGGGCGCATTCCACGGTATGCTTTAAGCATCACGTGAAAGTCGGGCGAAACCTTGCCATTAGATTCTAGAGCGAGAAAGCTCTTAACGCGGTCGTCGTCCCAGACCTCGTCTGTTACGGATGGTTGTGATGGTCCAGCCATAGAAAATTGCTCTGCTAAAAAAGGTGCAAATCATACAGGAGAGCTAATGGGTGATATAGACCGCCGCTAGAACAAAAGGATGTTAAATGACAACCTTGAGCTATAAGATCTAAAAGTATGAAATTTAACACAAAAATGGGAATTCCAATTGGCTCGAGCCACTAATACAGAAGCACCCGAAGCTAATTCGAGAGCCTATGTCATGCGTCGCTTGGCCGACGGAGCTGTCATTGCGCTAATTTCTCTGAGTTTGTATCTGATTTTGGCTTTAATGAGCTTTGATATTAGCGATCCAGGTTGGAGCTATACGGGCTCCAATCTCGAGGTACAGAATCTGGTGGGCGCTAGTGGTGCCTGGCTTGCGGATGTTCTATTTTTTGTCTTTGGTTACCTATCCGTGGTGTTTCCGGTGATGTTGGCCTGGCAAGCCTGGTTGATGGTTGCCCGACGTCAACAGGATCTCGCCTTCGATTGGGCGATTTTTGGCTTTCGCAGTGTCTGTTTTCTCATTGCGCTCATTGCCGCAGCGGGGCTCGCAGCTCTTCATTTCTATGAATCGGGTATTGCCCTGAGAGAAGGCAGTGGCGGGGTCCTGGGGCAGCTAATAGCAGGTGCTCTAGAACCGTCCTTTAGCTACGTGGGTGCAACATTAATTTTGCTGGCGAGTTTTCTATTCGGCGTCACGGTCTTTGCGGATATTCGTTGGGTCGCCCTGATGGACCTGATTGGCAACAAGCTGCTGGTGCTTGCGGATTTTATCCAGCGGCAAAAATTGAAGTATCAGACCAAGAAAGAAGAGCAAGATCGGGTCAAACAGTCAACGGAGTATCGCCGGGAAGCATTGGTCAAGCAGGCTGAAAAGGCCCAAAGTCGCGTTCCGATCAAAATCGAGAAACCTCAACCCAAGATTCCAGTTGTCAGCGACCGGGTTGAACGGGAGAAGCAGGGCAATCTATTCAAGATTAAGGCGATAGACGGCTTACCGGCCCTGCATCTTTTAGATGCGGCGGTGACCGATGCATCCAGGGGGTTTTCCAGTGAAGATTTAGAAGCCATGTCCCGGCTGCTGGAACTGAAGCTGAAGGACTACAATATTGATGCCGAGGTCGTTGCCGTATTTCCCGGACCCGTTGTGACTCGATTTGAAATACAACCGGCCGCGGGCGTTAAAGTCAGCAAAATTACTGGTTTGGTCAAGGACCTTGCAAGATCACTGGCTGTTATCAGCGTCAGGGTTGTCGAGGTAATACCCGGTAAGTCCGTGGTGGGTATCGAGATACCCAATGTCGATCGAGAGATTGTTCGTTTAAGCGAAGTACTCGAATCCAAAGCCTACGAAAATTCTCATTCGCCTCTCAGCCTTGCACTTGGCCATGATATTGCCGGTGAACCAATTGTTGTGGACCTTGGCAAGATGCCACATTTGCTCGTAGCGGGCACAACGGGGTCTGGTAAGTCCGTTGGACTCAACGCGATGATCATCTCGCTGCTGTTCAAAGCTTCCCCCGAGGATGTTCGACTTATCATGGTCGACCCAAAAATGCTTGAGCTTGCGGTCTACGAAGGCATTCCCCATTTGTTAACGCCGGTTGTAACCGATATGAAGGATGCGGCAAACGCGTTGCGCTGGTGTGTTGCGGAAATGGAACGCCGTTATCGCTTAATGGCGGCAATGGGCGTTCGAAATGTCGGAGGCTTTAACCGCAAAGTAAAAGACGCAGTAAAGGCGGGTGAGCCCATCAAAGATCCCCTCTGGCAACCGTCTCCGCTTTTTGATGGTGTTGAACCAGAGGAAGCGCCGGATTTAGAAACCTTACCGTTTATTGTTGTGATCATTGATGAGTTTGCCGACATGATGATGATTGTCGGAAAAAAGGTAGAAGAACTGATCGCACGGATTGCTCAAAAGGCCAGAGCCGCGGGTATCCATCTGATTCTGGCGACCCAACGTCCCTCAGTGGATGTCATTACAGGCTTGATCAAGGCTAACGTTCCGACTCGAATTGCATTTCAGGTATCGTCAAAAATCGATTCACGAACCATTCTCGATCAAGGCGGCGCAGAACAATTGTTGGGGCATGGCGATATGTTGTATTTGCCCGCCGGCTCTCCTATACCAATGCGGGTCCATGGCGCTTTTGTCGATGACGATGAAGTGCATAGGGTCGTAGATAGTTGGAAAGAACTTGGCGAGCCAAACTATCTCGATTCAATTCTAGATAGCCGTAGTGACAACGAATTATTGCCAGGCAATGCCGGGGTAGCGGATGGCGAGAATGATCCCGAGCAAGATGAACTATATGATCAGGCAGTTGCCTACGTCACGGAATCCGGCAGAGCGTCGATATCATCAGTGCAACGGAAACTTAGAATAGGCTACAACCGAGCAGCAAGGATGATAGAAGCAATGGAAAGTGCAGGCATCGTGAGCGAAATGAATACTAACGGTTCAAGGGAGGTGATTGCGAATGCGCCACCTCAATAACATTGCACTTGTCCTGCTGTTTAGCCTACCACTAAAGCTTTACGCGGACCCAGCCCAGGAACTTGCGATTCTACTCGAGTCGTTAAATAGCATGCAGGCGACATTCGAACAAACCACACTAAACAGTGATGGTGACACCATCAACACCAGTCGAGGAAACCTTGCCCTTAAGAATGGTGGATATTTTAGAATTGAGACAACTGAGCCATTTCCTCAACTGTTGATCGCTGATGGGAAAGATTTTTACAGCTTCGATGCTGACCTCGAGCAGGTGATTGTAAAAACCTTAGAAAGGGACGTTAAACAAGTTCCCATATTGTTATTCGGCAATTCTGATCAAAGTTTCCTGCAGGACTATCACGTCACCCAGGTAGATGAAAAAACGCACTCTCAGTTTATCTTGGAACCACAAACCGCCGAAGGGATATTCGAACTCCTGGTATTGAAGTTTAGGGGCGCCAACCCAAGCTCAATGGTCATGCGTGACAGCCTCGGGCAAACGACTGAAATTAAATTATCCGTGTTGACCGTTAACACGGAGATCGCAGATTCTGAATTTGATTTTTTAATCCCGAAAGGCATCGATCTGATTGATGACCGCTAACCACTCACTTTTTAATAATCCGCCGGCTTACCAGCCATTGGCTGCAAGAATGCGCCCCACCTGCTTGAGTGAAGTCCTCGGGCAGGAACATCTGCTTGCAGACGGCAAACCCCTGCGGCAGGCAATTGATCATTCTTCATTGCACTCCATGATTCTCTGGGGTCCACCGGGTGTAGGAAAAACGACTATCGCACGATTGATCGCAGAACTCTGCGATGTCCATTTTGAGGCAATCTCAGCGGTGCTATCCGGTGTAAAAGAAATCCGAGCGGCGATCCAGGCAGCAGAACAGCAACGACTGGGGTCAAGAAAAACGCTCCTATTTGTTGATGAGGTCCATAGATTCAATAAAGCCCAGCAGGATGCCTTTCTACCGTTTGTCGAGGACGGCACCGTGGTGTTTATTGGCGCAACAACCGAAAACCCATCTTTTGAACTCAACAACGCACTGCTGTCCAGGGCAAGGGTTTACAAGCTCCGAAGTATCGACAACCACTCATTGTTTAATCTTTTGCAAAGAGCGCTACAGGATCAAGAGCGGGGATTAGGGGGGCAGAATCTTTCCGCTGCTGATGACGTTCTACAGACCCTGGCAAAATCAGCTCAAGGGGATGGAAGGCGAGCACTAAACGTTCTAGAGGTCGCTGCGGATCTAGCGGAAGACGGCTGCCTGACAACGGCATCCATTGAGGAAGCTTTGGGTGGCGATTTTAGACAGTTCGATAAGGGTGGTGATCTGTTCTATGAACAAATATCAGCACTACACAAAGCGGTAAGAGGTTCTTCCCCCGATGCCGCTTTGTACTGGTTTGCCCGGATGTTAGACGGTGGCTGTGATCCTTTATATATCGCTCGACGACTGGTCCGAATGGCGAGTGAAGATATAGGCAACGCTGACCCACGGGCGATGGCACTTGCTTTGGATGCCTGGCAGGTTCAGGAGCGTCTCGGAAGCCCCGAGGGCGATCTGGCTCTGGCTCAAGCAGTTGTTTATCTTTCGGTTGCAGCAAAGAGTAACGCAGTCTACAAAGCCCATGGAGCAGCAATGGCCGCTGTCAGGGAAACCGGTTCCCTTGAGGTACCCATGCACATCCGCAATGCACCCACCACCCTGATGAAAGATATGGGCTACGGTGACGACTACCAGTATGCCCACGATCATGACGGCGGGTTTGTCCCAGGCGAGAACTACCTGCCACAACAACTTGAAGATGCGGAGTTCTATGTACCTGTGAACCGAGGTATGGAAATACAAATCGGTGAAAAGCTCGCAAAATTGAGAGCCGCTAATCGAGGCAGCGATTTCCAGAGGTACCAATCAGATAAGGACCAAACCTAGGTGTTGGAGATACTCGCAATAGCCGTTGGCGGTGCTCTTGGCGCGGTTGCGCGATTTTCTTTGGGGCAAGCGATTGGTACCTGGCTCGGGACCGAGTTTCCCTGGGGCATTTTGCTGATTAACGTGAGTGGCTCCCTCGCCATCGGAGTTATATTTGTTTTGTTAGTAGAGCAGGGACAGCTTTCAACGGTTTACCGCTCTGCCATAATGGTGGGATTTCTCGGTGCATTTACGACCTTCTCTACTTTCTCCCTACAAACACTGGCGCTAATTGAGACCGGTCGTTTCCTCGAAGCCCTCACTTATGTCCTTGCATCCGTTGTCATCAGCCTGGGTGCCGTCGCGTTAGGTGTATTTATCACTCGCTTGCTAACGGGCGAGGCCTGATTTGGTGTAAGATTGCGGCCGATTTTAACTGCGCCCCAGCCCCTATGCTTGATCAGAAATTAATCCGTAGCGATCTTGAAAGTGTCGCTCAAAAACTTGAATTAAAAGGCTTTGTGTTAGACACAAATCGATTTCTTGAACTCGAAGAACGCCGTAAAACGGTTCAAGTACAAACCGAAGCACTTCAATCGGAACGCAACACACGCTCTAAATCGATTGGCCAGGCTAAGTCCAGAGGTGAAGATATTGAGCCCTTGCTAGCCGAAGTGGGTGAAATGGGTGACCAACTCGAACGCTTAAAGGGCGAGCTACAAATAGTCCAGGAGGAACTTCAAGACTTTCTCGCGGCAATCCCTAATCTACCCGATGACATTGTGCCGGCCGGTAAATCCGAAGACGACAATATTGAACTTCGAGTTTGGGGTGATATTCCCGAATATGACTTCGAGCCTAAAGACCATGTAGATCTGATGGCCTCGGGCGACAAGATGAGCTTTGATCTTGCCAGTAAAATCACCGGCTCGCGCTTTATTACATTACGGGGCGACGTGGCATTGCTGCATCGAGCACTTATCCAATTTATGTTGGACGTCCACACCAGAGAGCACGGCTATGAAGAAGTCTACGTACCTTACATCGTCAATCGTGATTCATTGTACGGCACAGGACAGCTCCCTAAATTCGAAGAGGACCTGTTTCGTCTCGATGATGACCGGGACTACTATCTAATTCCAACCGCCGAAGTACCCATCACCAATCTGGTCCGGGATGAAATTGTCCCTTCTGAGCAAATGCCATTGCGTTTTGTTGCGCACACACCCTGTTTCCGCAGTGAAGCTGGAAGCTACGGTCGCGATACTCGGGGCATGATCCGCCAACATCAATTCGAAAAAGTTGAACTGGTGCATATGGTCAAGCCTGAAGACGCTGACGCAACCCACGAGATGCTCACCCAGCATGCAGAAAACATTCTGCAAAAACTGGGGCTTCCCTATCGTGTTGTGAATTTGTGTGGTGGTGATCTTGGGTTTGCCGCTGCCAGAACCTATGACCTTGAAGTCTGGTTACCCGGCCAGAACAAATATCGCGAAATTTCATCCTGTAGTAACTTCAGAGACTTTCAGGCCAGACGCATGCAGGCGAGATGGCGCAATCCTGAAACAGGTAAACCTGAGCTACTGAATACGTTAAATGGGTCAGGTCTTGCGGTGGGGCGAACGTTAGTTGCGGTACTTGAAAACTACCAACAGAAGGACGGCAGTATTTTAGTGCCTCAGGTATTACAGTCCTACCTCCATGGTGTCTCGGTCATCCAGCCGTAGCATGGATTATCTGCCGCTTTTTTTTGATCTCAAACAGCGACGTTGTTTAGTTGTTGGAGGCGGGGAGATCGCCTATCGAAAAGTAGACCTGTTACTCCGGGCTGGCGCCACAATTACCCTGGTTGCCCCCAACATTATCGATAAGCTCACGGATGCTCTAACCGCGGAAGGACACCTGTGTTTGCGGCGGGAGTTTGAGGACGCTGACCTGGACGGAATCAGTCTGGTGATATCAGCTACCAATATCAAAGCGGTTAATCGACGGGTAGCCGAGCAGGCAAAAGAAAAAAATATCCCGGTAAATGTAGTTGATGATCTGCAACTCACCGATGTGGTTTTTCCCGCCATTGTGGATCGCTCCCCGATCATCGCTGCTGTCTCAACAGGGGGAGCGTCACCGGTGCTCACCAGAAAAATACGCACCCTGTTGGAGAGTTTGATCCCCGAATCATTTTCATCCCTTGCTCAATTCCTCGGCAGAGAACGTCCCGAACTCAAGGAGAAGTATCCCGATGCCGACCACAGACGCCGGGTTACCGAAAACTTCCTCGATTCACCGGGCGCTAGCCATGCTGAAAGAAGAGAGTTTGATGCGGCAAAACAATACCTCAATGAGTCAGCAACAGCACAAACCGGTGAGGTTTATATTGTCGGGGCAGGACCAGGAGATCCAGATCTACTAACGTTAAAAGCACTTCAAATGCTCCAAAAGGCCGACATTGTGCTCTACGACAATTTGGTGTCCGATGCCGTATTGGACAGAGCACGGCGCGACGCTGAAAAGTCCTACGTGGGTAAAAAGGGTGGCGGCGACAGCACTAGCCAGGAATCAATCAACGCAAAACTTGTGCGACTTGCCCAGGAGGGACACCGAGTCTGTCGACTAAAAGGGGGAGACCCGTTTATTTTTGGTAGAGGTGGCGAAGAAATTGAGGACCTGATTGATGCCGGTATACCCTTTGAAGTTGTCCCTGGAATTACCGCTGCAAGTGGTTGTGCGGCCTATGCTGGTATTCCGTTAACCCACAGGGACTATTCTCAGTCGGTTCGGTTTGTTACGGGCCACCCCAGGGACGGTGAGGTTGAACTTGCCTGGCAAGAATTCGCCCACAAGAATCAGACCATTGTGTTTTATATGGGGTTGGGCGGATTAAAAAAAATATGCGCGAGACTGATAGAACATGGACGAAGCGCCGATACGCCTGTGGCGGTGATTGCGAAGGGCACAATGCCTGATCAAGCCGTTGTAACGGGATCTCTTGCAACTATTTGGGAGCTAACGGAGTCCGCAGGGTTGAGCAGGCCGACACTCATTATTGTCGGTGAAGTGGTTGCCTTTCGAGAGCGCTGGAAGACCGTGTAATGCAGCCGAATTTCGCTTGCGAAAATTCTCTCGAATTTCGCTTACGAAAATTCTCTCGAAT